>NZ_VIWT01000001.1:2277500-3477500 GCF_007829815.1 Kitasatospora viridis
CGAGATTGCGCCAAAAAGGACATACCGCCCGCACGGCAAGCCGTGCGGGCGGTATGCAGGAGGGTCGGCGGGTGGAGCCGCGCCAGGTCTCGATGCCGGAGTGATCGATCCCGAAGTGCTCGGTCTCGAAGTGATCGATCCCGAAGTGCTCGGTCTCGGACTACTCGGTCTCGAACTCCAAGGACTCGTCCTCCGGGTCGAAGGCGGTCTGCGCGGACTCCCAGGTGGCCTGGGTCAGCTCGACGCCCGGGACGTCGCCGAGCAGCGCCACCGGGTCGATGAAGTGCGCGAGCGAACCCGTGGGGTCCAGCTCGATCGCCTCCACGGACTCGGCCCGCTCCTCGTCGTCCAGGTACTCGTCGGCCGCCACCTGGGCGAGCGCGGCGGCCTTGAGGGCGCCCTCGTCGGTGATCTCGGCGATCAGCTCGATGCTGAGCCGGACGTAGCGGGGTTCGTCATTGCTGGTCATGGGGCGAGCGTAGGCGAGAGCGGGCCCTGCGGGCGACACGGCTCGGGGCCGGCCCCGGACGTACCGGGACCGGCCCCGCCATTGCGCCGCCCGCTCCCCCACCCGGGAGCCGACGGAGCCGCGCCACCGCGGCGCGCTCGTGGACACCGCCGCACCCTGGGAACCGGCCGGAACCGGACCAGGGGCGGGACGACGACGGCCCCCACGAGGGCCCCCTCCGGACCGTCAGGCTCCGGAGGGCGCACACCCGGACCGGATTCAGGGCCGGTCCCGGCGGTCCGGCGGCCGTCGCGCCGGGGAGCCGCTCCCGTCGCCACCGCCGCCGTGCTCGGCGTCTTGCCGTGACACCTACGATGCCGCAGCGTTGTTAACCGGTTGCTGCGCGCACGTGACGCGGGTGTACCAGTCGGTGGGTCGGCGAACGATCACCTGAAACATTGTCAGCCCGGACCGCGGTCGGCCCACGGCCTGACGGAGCCTCAGTGCGCGGCCCGGACCGCCATGAAGGCGAGCAGGTCCTGGCGGGTGACGATGCCCTGCGGCTTGCCCTCCACCAGCACCACGGCCGCGTCGCACTGCTCCAGCACGGTCATCAGACCGGTCACCGACTCGCCCGAGCCGACCACCGGCAGCGGCTTGGACATGTGCTTCTCCAGCGGGTCGCCGAGCTGCGCGCCGCCGCTGAACAGCGCGGCCAGCAGGTCGCGCTCGGCCACCGAGCCGATCACCTCGCCGGCCATGATGTCCGGGTGGCCGGCGCCGGGCGAGACCACCGGCATCTGCGAGACGCCGAAGTCGCGCAGCACCTGCACCGCCTCGCCGACCGTCTCGTTCGGGTGCATGTGCACGAACTGCGGGATGCCGCCCTCGTCCACGTGGTACTTGCGGGCGAGCACCTCGCCGATGGTCGCCTCGTCCTGGGCGGTGGGCAGGAAGCCGTAGTCGGCCATCCAGTCGTCGTTGAAGATCTTCGACAGGTAGCCGCGGCCGCCGTCCGGCAGCAGCACCACGACCACGTCGTCCGGGCCGAGCCGGCGGGCCACCTCCAGCGCGGCCACCACGGCCATCCCGCAGGAGCCGCCGACCAGCAGGCCCTCCTCCTTGGCCAGGCGGCGGGTCATCTGGAACGAGTCCTTGTCCGAGACCGCGACGATCTCGTCCGCGACCGTGCGGTCGTAGGCGGTCGGCCAGAAGTCCTCGCCGACGCCCTCGACCAGGTACGGGCGGCCGGTGCCGCCGGAGTAGACCGAGCCCTCCGGGTCGGCGCCGATCACCTGCACCTTGCCGCCGGAGGCGTCCTTCAGGTAGCGGCCGGTGCCGGAGATGGTGCCGCCGGTGCCGACGCCGGCCACGAAGTGGGTGATCCGCCCCTCGGTCTGGTCCCACAGCTCCGGACCGGTGGAGTGGTAGTGCGAGGCCGGGTTGTCCGGGTTGGAGTACTGGTCCGGCTTCCAGGCGTTGGGGGTCTCCCGGACCAGGCGGTCGGAGACGTTGTAGTAGGAGTCCGGGTGCTCGGGGGCCACCGCGGTCGGGCAGACCACCACCTCGGCGCCGTAGGCCCGCAGGGTGTTGATCTTGTCAGTGGAGACCTTGTCCGGGCAGACGAAGATGCACTTGTAGCCCTTCTGCTGGGCCACGATGGCCAGGCCGACACCGGTGTTGCCACTGGTGGGCTCGACGATGGTGCCGCCCGGGCGCAGCGCGCCGGAGGCCTCCGCCGCCTCGATCATCCGCAGCGCGATCCGGTCCTTCACCGACCCGCCCGGGTTGAAGTACTCGACCTTCGCGAGCACGGTCGCCGAGATGCCCTCGGTGACCTTGCTGAGCTTCACCAGCGGCGTGTCGCCAACCAGATCGATGATCGAATCGTGGTACCGCACGGGGGTCCTCCCGGGTCTGTGGCCATGACATTTCCTTCGGTACCGCCAAGCCTATGGCTCCGGATGGCCCACGCTCACCGATAGCGCCAAGGTGTCCACGGGTATGCAGCCTGCGTGGAGGCCGGCCGCGCGCAGCGCGCCGGCGAGACCGACGCGAAGGGGGCCGCCGATGCCAGGGGCGCACCAGTCACGGGCCCGGGTCGCCCGCCGGATCGCCACCGCCGCGGCCTACGGCGGTGGCGGACTCGGCCTGCTCGGGGTCGGCGTGGCCGGCCTGCTGATCGCCGAGAGCCGGCTGGCGATCCGCACCGTCGGCGTGCTGGAGGGCGATCCGCCGAAGTCCGCGGGCGTCTACGGGGACGGCTTCGTCGATCCGGCCCGGAAGGAGGAGCCGCCGCTGGTGCTGGCCTTCCTGGGCGACTCCACCGCGGTCGGCCTGGGCGTGCGGCGCGGCCGCGAGACACCGGGCTCGCTGCTCGCCTCCGGGCTGGCCTCGGTCGCCGAGCGCCGGGTGCGGCTGGTCAACGTCGCGGTCTCCGGGGCCCGCTCGGACGACCTGGCCCGCCAGGTCCGGCTCGCCCTGGCCACCCCGCCCGACCTCGCGGTGATCATGATCGGGGCGAACGACGTGCGCGGCCGGATCCCGCTCGCCCAGGCGGTGCGGCTGCTCGGCGAGGCGGTCCGGGACCTGCGCGCCTTCGACTGCGAGGTGGTCGTCGGCACCTGCCCGGACCTGGGCACCATCAAGCCGGTCCGGCCGCCGCTGCGCTGGCTGGCCCGGCGGGTGAGCCGGCAGCTGGCCGCCGCGCAGACCATCGCGGTGGTCGAGGCCGGCGGGCGGACCGTCTCGCTGGGCTCGCTGCTCGGCCCGGAGTTCGCGACCCGCCCGGAGATGTTCGCCTCGGACCGGTTCCACCCCTCCGCCCAGGGCTACGCGACCGCCGCGATGGCGGTGCTGCCCTCGGTCTGCGCCGCGCTGGGCCTGTGGCCCGAGGAGTCCGAGCTGCCCACGCCGGGTACCCGGGAGACCGTGCTGCCGATGGCGGAGGCGGCGGCCACCGCGGCCGCCCGGTCCGGCACCGAGGTGGCCTCGGCCACCGAGGGCGCCGGCGGGCGGCGCTGGGCGCTGGTCAAGCAGCGGCTGCGGTTCGGCCTGCCGGCCGCAGCGGCTGCGGCGGCGGCGGCCGACCCGCCGACGTCGGCCAGCTCACACCCCGGGTCGGATGACGCACGCTCTACTTGGGAGTAACTTTTCCGCCCGTAGCCTTCACCGCCGCCGCGCCCTGCCCTGAGGAGCCGTCATGCCCGAAGCCGTCATCGTCAGTGCCGCCCGTTCGCCGATCGGCCGCGCCTTCAAGGGCTCGCTCAAGGACCTGCGCCCGGACGACCTGACCGCGCAGGTCATCCAGGCCGCCCTGGCCAAGGTGCCCGAGCTGGACCCGCGCCAGATCGACGACCTGATGCTCGGCTGCGGCCTGCCCGGCGGCGAGCAGGGCCACAACCTGGCCCGGATCGTCGCGGTCCAGATGGGCATGGACTACCTGCCCGGCACCACCATCACCCGGTACTGCTCCTCCTCGCTGCAGACGACCCGGATGGCACTGCACGCGATCAAGGCCGGCGAGGGCGACATCTTCGTCTCGGCCGGCGTGGAGACCGTCTCCCGCTCGATCAAGGGCAGCTCGGACGGCCTGCCGGACACCCAGAACCCGCTCTTCGCCGAGGCGGTCGCCCGCACCGCCAAGCGCGCCGAGGAGGGCGGCGGGGAGTGGCACGACCCGCGCGAGGACGGTCTGCTGCCGGACGCCTACATCGCGATGGGCCAGACCGCCGAGAACCTGGCCGCGCTCAAGGGCATCACCCGGGCCGACCAGGACGAGTTCGGCGTCCGCTCGCAGAACCTGGCCGAGGCCGCGATCGAGGCGGGCTTCTGGCAGCGCGAGATCACCCCGGTCACGCTGCCCGACGGCACCGTGGTCAGCGCCGACGACGGCCCGCGCGCCGGGGTCACGCTGGAGGGCGTGCAGGGCCTGAAGCCGGTCTTCCGCCCGGACGGCACGGTCACCGCCGGCAACTGCTGCCCGCTGAACGACGGCGCCGCCGCGCTGGTCGTCATGTCCGACACCAAGGCCCGCGAGCTGGGCCTGACCCCGCTGGCCCGGGTGGTCTCCACCGGGGTCTCGGCGCTCTCCCCGGAGATCATGGGCTACGGCCCGGTGGATGCCTCCCGGCAGGCGCTCAAGCGGGCCGGCCTGACCATCGACGACATCGACCTGGTCGAGATCAACGAGGCCTTCGCCGCCCAGGTGATCCCGTCCTACCGGGACCTGGGCGTCCCGCTGGAGAAGCTGAACGTCAACGGCGGCGCGATCGCGGTCGGCCACCCGTTCGGCATGACCGGCGCCCGGATCACCGCCACCCTGATCAACTCGCTGCAGTGGCACGACAAGCAGTTCGGCCTGGAGACCATGTGCGTCGGCGGCGGGCAGGGCATGGCGATGGTGATCGAGCGGCTCAGCTGAGTTCGCAAGAGGTGACGCGCCGTGCGCGGATGGGTACTTGACACCCGTTCGGCATAACCCACGGTAATTGAGGGCCGGATCACACCGAGGAGGGCGATCCGGCCCTCAACTCGTTTCAGGGGGCACCGATTTCAACGTACCGAAGTCGGTCAACTCCGCAGCGTACACCAGTGGGACGTTTAGATTTTCGGACAATGACGAACGTCACGGACATATCGGACATCTTCCACTGCAGCACCAGCCATCCATACGGCAGGGTGGAGACGTTCCCCCGTTCCACTCCGCGCAAGGAGTACGTTCCGTGAGCGCCGTGTACATCTCGCTGATGCTGATCCTGGTCGTCCTGACGTCAGCCGTACTGGTCCATGTACGCGTCCTCTCCCGCCGGTTGGCCGAGCACACGGCCGCCACCGGGGCCGCTGGGGCCGCGCCCGACGAGGCGGCGATACGCCGCGCCGTCACCGAGGCGCTGGCCGCGGACCGCGAGCGGGAGATCAACGAGGCCCGGGCGTTCTGGGCCGAGCAGGAGGCCCGGGCGGCCGAGGACGACCCGCTGCTCGACCCGCCGTTCCCGGGGGCCGACTCCGGGCTGGCCGACCTCGGCGTGGAGAACTGGCCGGTCTTCTTCCCCCGGCCGACCGGTCCGCAGGAGGCGGCGGACAACGCGGGCACCATCGACCCGGCCTTCGGCGAGGCGCTGCGCTCCGCGCTGGAGGACATGATCAGCGACAGCGGCGCACTGCCCGGCCCGACCGGCCACCCCGGCCTGCCGGGCACCCCGGTGCAGACCGGCGACAGCGACCAGCGGGCCCGCCGCGAGGCCGACCTGCTGGCCACCGGCCTGGAGGCCGGGCTGCTCGACCCGCACCCCGAGGACCCGGCGCTCGCCGAGGCCGAGCCGGCCCCCGCGCCCGACCCGCGCCGCCACCCCTCGCACCCCGACTTCGTGCCCAGCCAGACCCCGTCCCGGGAGTGGACCGACACCCGGCTGACCGCGCTGGCCGAGGAGCGGATCGCGCTCACCGACGTGCGCCCCGGCCCGCTGGGCACCCTGGACGTCTACGCCTTCGCCGACGGCACCACGCTCTGCGTGGCCCCCGGCGACCGGGAGGCGGCCTACCGGCTGATCGACGCGGTCCGGGCCGGCGAGGACGTCCGACTGCTCGGCGGCTCCCGGTTCTCCGGCTCCTACTCGCTGACCTTCTCCACCGACGACGAGACCGTCTACGTGCTCGCCGACCGGGTGGTGGCCAGCATCTGACCCGCCGCCAGCTGACGCCCGCTCAGGCGCAGAGCCCGGCCACCTCGCCGATCGCCGCGATCGCCTCCTCCAGGAGCGCGGTCGCGGCTTCGTCGTTCCCGGCCCGCGCCGCCGGTCCGTCGAGCGCGGCCGCCAGGTCGTGGCCGGCCACCGCGATCTGGTCACCCACCGCGAAAGCGCCGGCGTCCGGCAGCTCGCGCGGGGCGGCCCCGGGGCCCTCCTCCCACGCCTGCGCCCGGTCGGCCAACAGCCGGGCCAGCGCCAATCCCGCCGCGGCCCGCGAACGGTGGCCGGGCACCGCGCCGAGCAGCCGGCTCTGCGGCATCGCGCGGAACCGGTCCGCGAGGTGGTCGACGGCGTCCAGCAGGGCGGTGGCATCGGGCATGGCCGAAGCCTAACCGGCTGCCTGGCCGGCGGTTGATGTACACAGGTGCCCGGAGCCGGACTCGAACCGGCACGGCCTCTCGGCCAAGCAGTTTTAAGCTGCCCGTGTCTGCGTTCCACCATCCGGGCCGGAACACACCGCCCGTCTCCCGGGCATGCCTGAGCCTAGTCGCCCTGATCCCCCTCGCGCATGTTCCTTGCCCGGGAAGTTGTCATGTTTCCTTGCCATCTGACGAACTGTCCGCAATCCGGCCAGGGATGCACCGGATCCGGCCATCAGGGTCCCTGTCATACCGCAGGAGGAGATCCCGGGGGCGGGGTCAGACCGCGGTGGGGGCGGCCAACCGTCCGCCGGGGCGACGAGATCGGGGGGTACCGGCCGGGAGCATGGAGGGAGTCCAGCAGTGCGCGGCCGAACGGGAGCCGGAGCGCTGACCCACACGACCCAGGAGCAGCCGATGACCACCTCGACCGCACCCGCCGTCCACACCGGCCGGGCAGCCGCCCGGGCGGTCGGCCTCAACAAGGTCTACGGCGAGGGGGAGACCAGGGTGGTCGCCCTGGACAACGTCAGCGTCGAGTTCCGGCAGGGCGAGTTCACCGCGATCATGGGACCTTCCGGCTCCGGCAAGTCCACCCTGATGCACTGCATGGCCGGCCTCGACTCGGTCAGCTCCGGCTCCGCCACCATCGGCGAGACCGAACTGGTCGGCCTGAAGGACAAGCAACTCACCCAGCTGCGCCGGGACAAGATCGGCTTCATCTTCCAGGCCTTCAACCTGCTGCCCACGCTCAGCGCGCTGGAGAACATCACGCTCCCGATGGACATCGCCGGCCGCAAGGTGGACCGCGCCTGGCTGGACGCGGTGGTGGACACCGTCGGCCTGTCCGGCCGCCTCTCGCACCGGCCCAGCCAGCTCTCCGGCGGCCAGCAGCAGCGCGTCGCCTGCGCCCGGGCGCTGGCCTCCCGGCCGGAGATCGTCTTCGCCGACGAGCCCACCGGGAACCTGGACTCCCGCTCCGGCGCCGAGATCCTCTCCTTCCTGCGCAACTCGGTGCGCGAGCTGGGCCAGACCGTGGTCATGGTGACCCACGACCCGGTCGCCGCCTCCTACGCCGACCGCGTCGTCTTCCTGGCCGACGGGCGGATCGTGGACGAGCTGGTCGCGCCCACCGCCGACGCGGTGCTGGACCGGATGCGCCGCTTCGACGCGAAGGGCCGGACCAGCTGATGTTCCGCACCGCCCTTCGCAACGTGCTGGCCCACAAGGGCCGGCTGCTGATGACCGTGCTCGCCGTGCTACTCGGCACCGCCTTCGTGGCCGGCACCATGGTCTTCTCCGACACCTTCGGCTCCGCACTGAAGAACAGCTACTCCAAGGGCTACGACCACCTCTCGGTCCGGGTCACCGACAACCGCAGCGCGCTGGCCGGGATCACCGACGAGGACCCGGACCCGACCGCCCAGCACCTGACCGCGGGCACCGTCGCCCAACTCGGCGCGCTGCCCGGGGTGAGCCAGGCCCGCGGCGTGGTCAGCGGGTTCACCGCGATCGCCGACAAGACCGGCAAGAGCATCGGCCAGGGCGGCGGTTCGGCGGGCGGCAACTTCGCCCCCGGCCCGGACGGCAAGGACGCCCGCTACCAGCTGACCCAGGGTCACGGCCCGCAGAACGCCGGCGAGATAGCCCTGGACCAGGGCAGCGCCGACAAGGCCGGCTACCACCTCGGTGACACCGTCCGGTTCGCGGTCAACGGCCCGGCCCAGGACGCCAAGCTGGCCGGGATCTTCAGCACCGACGACCCGGGGGTCAACTCCGGCAACCCGCTGGTGCTCTTCGACACCGCGACCGCGCAGCGCCTGCTCGCCGCGCCGGGCCAGTTCAACTCGATCGAGGTGGTCGGCGCGCCCGGCAGCAGCCAGCAGCAGCTGCAGGACGAGGTGCTGACGGTGATCCCGCACTCCGGGAACATCACCGCCCAGACCGCCAACCAGCTGCAGGACGACCAGCGCAAGATGATCGAGGACGGCACCAGCACCATGCGCACCATGCTGCTGGCCTTCGCCGGGATCTCGCTCTTCGTCGGCATCTTCATCATCGCCAACACCTTCACCATGCTGATCGCCCAGCGCACCCGGGAGCTCGCGCTGCTCCGGGCGATCGGCGCCGGCCGCGGCCAGGTGACCCGCTCGGTGCTGATCGAGGCGCTGGCGATCGGCCTGGTGGCCTCGGTGGCCGGGCTGCTGGCCGGCATCGGGATCGGCGCCGGACTGCAGTCCCTGGTGGGCTCGCTGGGCAACGGCTCCAACCCGACCGGACCGCTGATCGTCTCCCCGCTCACCGTGCTGGTCTCGCTGGCCACCGGTGTGCTGGTGACCGTGCTGTCGGCGCTGCTGCCGGCCGTGCGGGCCGCCCGGATCGCCCCGGTGGCCGCGATGAGCAGCTCGGACCAGCCCGCCAGTCAGAAGAGCCTGGTGGTGCGCAACTCCATCGGCGGGGTGCTCGCCGCAGCCGGCTTCGGCCTGATCCTGCTCGGCTCCAGCCAGGGCGGCAGCGGCAAGTGGACGGTGGCCGGCGGTGCGGTGCTCGCGCTGCTCGGGGTCTTCGTGCTCACCCCGCTGCTCTCCCGCCCGCTGATCGCGCTGCTCGGCCCGGTGCTCGGCAAGCTGTTCGGCGTCGCCGGCAAGCTGGCCCGGCAGAACGCGGTGCGCAACCCGCGCCGCACCGCCGCCACCGCCTCGGCGCTGACCATCGGTCTGACCCTGGTCACCGCGCTCACCGTGCTCGGCACCTCGGTCAACGCGGCGCTGGACAAGGCCGTGGGCAGTTCGATGAAGGCCGACTACTCGGTGGGCCTGTCCAACGGGCTGAGCGTCTCCCCCGACCTCGCCGCCCGGATCGCGCACGCCCCCGGCGTGGCCGCCGCCACCCCGGTGACCTCCAGCTACTTCAAGATCGGTGGCGACAAGCAGACCGTCTCCGGGCTGGACCCGGCCGCCGCCTCCCAGGTGCTCGACTTCCCGGTCACCAGCGGCTCCGCCGCCGCGCTCGGCCAGGGGCAGCTGCTGGTCTCCAGCGAGCTGGCCAAGTCCGACGGACTGACCGTCGGCAGCACCGTGCCGGCCGCCTTCCCGAACGGCACGACGGCGAACCTGACCGTCGGCGGCGTCTTCGACAGCGTCCCCCGGCTGCACTCGATGGTGCTGGACAACGCGGTGCTGACGGCCCACCAGGTGCCCAGCAACACCGACAGCGTGCTGGTCAAGGGCGCCGGCGGGGAGAGCTCGACGCTGCGTCAGGCGCTGGTGGACGCGGCCGGCGACAACCCGCTGATCAAGGTGCAGACCAAGCAGGACCTGAAGAACGAGGTCAGCTCGTTCATCTCGATCGCGCTGAACATGCTCTACGGGCTGCTGGCCATGTCGGTGCTGGTCGCCGTGCTCGGCGTGATCAACACGATGGCGATGTCGGTCTTCGAGCGCAAGCGCGAGATCGGCATGCTGCGGGCGATCGGCCTGGACCGGCGGGGCATCCGCCGGATGGTCCGGCTGGAGTCCGTGGTGATCTCGGTGTTCGGCGCGGTGCTGGGCCTGGGCCTCGGCTGCTTCCTGGCCTGGGCGGTGAACGGCACGCTCAAGGACGGGCTGGCCGGGCTGACCACGGTGCTGCCCTGGGGCCGGCTGGCGATCTTCCTGGCGCTCGCCGGGCTGGTCGGCCTGGTGGCCGCGTACTGGCCGTCCCGGCGGGCCGCGAAGCTGGACATCCTGGACAGCATCAAGGCCGGCTGACGGACCGTCCGACGAAATGCCGCGGGGCGCCTCCTGAGAGGCGCCCCGCGGCGGTGCGAACGGAAGGGCCCCGGTCCGGTGGTGGTGACCACCGGGCCGGGGCCCGTTCTCGTCGCTCTGGTTCGTACTCCGCCCGGTCACGAAACCGGCTGAGCACCACGGAGGTCGTGGTCCGGCGACGCTGCCGGGCGGAGGGCCTCCGACTCACATCCCGGCCCTGCGGCCGGGATCAGTCGCGTCTGTTGGGACTACTTGCTGCTCGCCAGCGCCTTGTCGGCCTCGGCCGGCGCCGCCGCGGGCTTCGGGATGACCGGACCGGCCGCCTCCTGGAAGGCGCCGTACGGCTTCTCCATCTCCGACAGGCCGACCGTCTCGCGCTTGAGGAACATCGCGAGGGTCCAGTCGGTGAACACGCGGATCTTGCGGTTCATGGTCGGCACCCGGCTGCCGTGGTACAGGCGGTGGAACCACCAGGCCGGACGGCCCTTCAGCTTGTACTTGCCGAAGAGGATCGCCACGCCCTTGTGCAGGCCCAGACCGGCGACCGCACCCAGGTTCTTGTGCTTGTACTCGGCCTGCGGGAAGCCGCGCATCCCGGAGATCACGTTGTCGCCGAGCTGCACCGCCTGCCGGACCGCGTGCTGCGCGTTCGGCGGGCACCAGGCGCCCTCGCCGACGGCGAGGTCAGGCACCTGGGCGTTGTCGCCGGCCGCCCAGACGTTGTCGAAGCCCTGCACCTGCAGGGTCGGCGCGGTGTCGACGTGGCCGCGCGGGCCCAGCGGCAGACCGAAGTTGGACACCACCGGGTTCGGCTTCACGCCGGCGGTCCACACGATGGTGGCGGCGTCGCACTCGATGCCGTTCTTCAGCACCACGTGCTGGTCGACGCAGGAGTCCATCGAGGTCTCGATGTAGATCTCGATGTCGCGCTCTTCGAGCTTCTCCTTGGTCCACAGACCCAGGTCCGGACCCATCTCGGGGAGGATCCGGTTGGCCGCCTCGACCACGATGAAGCGCATGTCGTCGCGGCTGACGGTCTTGTAGATCTTCGCCGCGTCGCGGGCCATGTCCTCGATCTCGGCGATCGTCTCGATGCCGGCGAAGCCGCCACCGATGACCACGAAGGTGAGGGCCTTGGCCCGGACCGCCTCGTCCGTGGTGGACTCGGCCTTGTCCAGCTGCGCCATGACGTGGTTGCGGAGGCTGATCGCCTCCTCGACCGTCTTCATGCCGATGCCGTGCTCGGCCAGGCCGGGGATCGGGAAGGTGCGGGAGACCGAGCCGGTGGCGACGACGAGGTAGTCGAAGTTCAGCTCGTAGGAGTCGCCGGACAGCGGCGCGATGGTGGCGACCTTGCGGGCGTGGTCCACCTCGGTCACGTGACCGGTGAGCACCTCCGCCTTCTTCAGGGCGCTGCGCAGCGGCGCGACGAGGTTGCGAGGCGCGACGTTGCCGCCGGCCGCCTCGGGAAGGAAGGGCAGGTACGTCATGTACGACCGCGGGTCGACGACCGTGACGGTCGCCTCCCCGTAGCGCATCTTCTTGAGGATGCGCATCGCGGCATACAGGCCGACGTAACCACCGCCGACAATGAGGATGCGAGGACGCTCCGTGGTGCTCATATCCGAAAGTATCCAGCACCGTCCGGAGCACCCTTCGTGAGGCCCGTCACAAGCCCCTGGACATGGCCTGCTACACTGCGCGCCCACAGATGGGCCGCCCGGTGGCCCCACGAGCACCCCGGAACCCCTCGGTCCGTCCTCGACCGGATGTTTGGGTTCCGCTCCCCCGTGTGAGCAGCAACGATCCGCGCACAGCCACCGGTTCCCGATAATCGTTTCGAATTCACCGGCCGCGCCGGAGCCTCGCCTGGGATCCTTCGGTCGGCCACGGCGAGCGACCTTCGGTCCCGCAATCCGGACGAACCGCCCTCCAAGACGCCACGAACAGCCGGAACTCCATGTGAAGAAATTCACGAAGGTTTTCGCGGGGCTCGGCGCGGCACCCCGCCGAGCGGGTCCGGCGGGGTGCCCGAGGGGTGCCGACGGGGTGTCCGGACGGCTGCCGACAGGACTGCCCAGGAGTACCGAGGACTGCCGGGCGGACTGCCAGGAGGACCGCCGCGGGTCAGCGGAAGAGGCTCCAGGCGATGCCGTCGAGGATGTCGTGCTCGCTCACCACCAGCTCGGCGGCACCGGTCCGCTCCATCACCGAACGCAGCACCAGCGCCCCGGCGGCGATCACGTCCACCCGCCCCGGGTGCAGCGCCGGGATCGCGGCCCGCTCGGCGTGCCCCGAGCTCAGCAGCCGCTCGGTCACCTCGCGCACCCGGGTCAGCGACAGCCGCGAGTGGTGGATCCGCTCCGACTGGTACTCCGGCAGCCCGAGCGCGATCGCGGCCACCGTGGTGACCGTGCCGGCCAGGCCCACCAGGGTGGCCCCGGCGGTCAGCGGCACCACCTCGGCGGCCCGGTTCAGCCCGGCCGCGATGTCCGCCTCGGCGGCCGCGATCTGAGCCGGCGTCGGCACCTCGGCGCCGGCGAAGTGGCGCTCCGTCAGCCGCACGCTGCCGATGTCCACCGAGCGGGCCGCCTGCACGCTCTCGCCGCCCAGCACGAACTCGGTGGAGCCGCCGCCCAGGTCGAAGACCAGGTAGGGGGCGGCCACGCCGGTGCCGGCCAGGCCCTTGGTGGCGCCGGAGAACGAGAGTTGGGCCTCCTCGTCGCCGGAGATCACCTCCGGCTCCACCCCGAGGATCTCCCGCACGCCCTTGGCGAACTCCGCGCTGTTCTCGGCGTCCCGGGAGGCGCTGGTGGCCACGAACCGGATCCGCTCGACCGGCACGCCGAACTCGGCGATCACCGCGGCGTACTCCCGGCAGGCCGCGAAGGTGCGCTGCAGCGCCTCCGGGGCCAACCGCCCGGTGCGGTCCACGTCCTGGCCGAGCCGGACGATCGTCATCCGGCGGTCCAGGTCCAGCGCGCGGCCGGTCCCCGGGTCCAGTTCGGTGATCAGCAGGCGGATCGAGTTGGTGCCGCAGTCGACCGCGGCAACCCTGGTACCGGTCACGCCTGTTCCCCCTGCTCCCCCTGCTCGTCGGCGGCGGCCCGCTTGGCCGCCCGCTCGACCGTCTTGCGCTCCTTGGCCGCGATCACTTCGGCGTGGTCCTCGGCGGTGGCCCGCTGCTGCCGCAGGGCCTCGACGCCGGTCTCGACCTGCTCCGGCGTCACGCAGCTCCCCTTGCCCCACCAGTCGGGCAGCATCGCCAGGGCCTCGTCGCCCAGCGGGTTGACCCCGGGACCGGCGGCCAGCGAGTGGCCGACCAGCACGTGCAGGCACTTCACCCGGTCCGGCATGCCGCCGGCACTCGGGAAGCCCTCCAGCACCTCGATGGCGTCGCGGCGGGCGATGTAGTCCTCGTGCGCCTTCTGGTAGGCCGCGGCCAGCTCCGGGTCCTCGGCGAGCCGCGCCGTCTGCTCCTTCATCACCCCGTCCGCCTCCAGGGTGCCGATCAGCGAGGCGGCCTTGGGGCAGGTCAGGTAGTACAGGGTGGGGAACGGCGTGCCGTCCGGCAGCCGGGGAGCGGTCTCCACCACGTCGGGGTTGCCGCACGGGCAGCGGTGCGCGACCGCCCGGGTGCCGCGCGGCACCCGGCCGAGCTGGGCGGCCACGGCGGCCAGGTCGCGGTCGTCTACCGGCTGGTTCTCAGTGCTCATCAGGTGCTCATCAGGTCGTCAGGGAACGGGGGCTGGGGTGGGGGCCGGGGACGCGGCGGCGTCCACCGACTCCCAGACGGTGCTGTACCAGGGCGCGCCAGCCTTCGGCCCGGACTTCGCGGTGCCCGCGCCGGAGGGCTGGGAGGCGCCGGCCGAGGGGCTGGGGTCCACGGCGGTGAACGGGGTCTCGCCGGGCATCGCGAAGTGCAGCCGGCTGCGGGCCTGGGCCTTGACGAACTCCGGGTCCTGCCAGCGGGCCCGCTCGGTG
This sequence comes from Kitasatospora viridis, assembly GCF_007829815.1. Classification (NCBI taxonomy): domain Bacteria; kingdom Bacillati; phylum Actinomycetota; class Actinomycetes; order Kitasatosporales; family Streptomycetaceae; genus Kitasatospora; species Kitasatospora viridis. Next base: position 2,291,791 of record NZ_VIWT01000001.1, read on the forward strand.
GTCAGCCGCTGCACCTCCTGGCGGGCCTGCTCGGCCTTGACCCGCTGCGCGGCGATCTCGGCCCGCTGGTTGAGGAGCTGACGGGTCGGGTACGCGAGGATCGCCACCAGGGAGCAGAGCACCAGCACCAGCACGGTGGCCCGGCTGGTGAACCGGGGCCGCCCCGGGAACTTCCACGCTGCCATGAACCCCTCGCCCCTGTCGTCGCACCGGTGCCCCGGTCCCCACACCCTACGGGGTGGGGACCGGGGCACCGGTCATTTGCTCGGTACGGTCAGCCCTCGTAACGGAAGCGCGGGAAGGCCGCGCGGCCCGCGTACTCGGCGGCGTCGTCGAGGATCTCCTCGATGCGCAGCAGCTGGTTGTACTTGGCGGTGCGGTCGGTGCGGGCCGGCGCACCGGCCTTGATCTGGCCGCAGTTGGTGGCGACGGCCAGGTCGGCGATGGTGACGTCCTCGGTCTCGCCCGAGCGGTGCGACATCATGCAGCGGAAGCCGTTGCGCTGGGCCAGCTCGACGGCGTCCAGGGTCTCGGTCAGCGAGCCGATCTGGTTCACCTTCACCAGCAGCGCGTTGGCGGTGCCGGTCTCGATGCCCTTGGCGAGGCGCTCCGGGTTGGTCACGAACAGGTCGTCACCGACCAGCTGGACCTTGTCGCCCAGCTTGTCGGTCATGGCCTTCCAGCCGTCCCAGTCCGACTCGTCCAGCGGGTCCTCGATGGAGACCAGCGGGTAGGAGGCGACCAGGTCGGCGTAGTAGTCGATCAGCTCGCCGGCCGAGAGCGGCTTGCCCTCGAACTGGTAGGCGCCGTCCTTGTAGAACTCGGAGGCGGCGACGTCCAGGGCCAGCGCGACGTCCTTGCCCGGCACGTAGCCGGCCTTCTTGATGGCCTCGGTGATCAGGTCCAGCGCCTCGCGGTTGGAGTCGAGGTTCGGCGCGAAGCCGCCCTCGTCGCCCAGGCCGGTGGAGAGGCCGCGCTCCTTCAGCACGCCCTTGAGGGTGTGGTAGACCTCGGCGCCCCAGCGGACCGCCTCGGAGAAGGACTCGGCGCCGATCGGCGCGATCATGAACTCCTGGATGTCCACGTTGGAGTCGGCGTGCGAGCCGCCGTTCAGGATGTTCATCATCGGCACGGGCAGGACGTGCGCGTTCGGGCCGCCGAGGTAGCGGAAGAGCGGCAGGTCGGAGGCCTCGGAGGCGGCGTGCGCCACGGCGAGCGAGACGCCGAGGATCGCGTTGGCGCCGAGCGAGGACTTGTCCGGGGTGGCGTCGAGGTCGAGCATCGCCTGGTCGATCAGCCGCTGCTCGGTGGCGTCGTAGCCCACCAGCTCCGGGCCGATCTGCTCGATCACCGCGAGCACGGCCTTCTCGACGCCCTTGCCGCCGTAGCGGTTCTTGTCGCCGTCGCGCAGCTCCAGCGCCTCGAAGGCACCGGTGGAGGCACCGGACGGGACAGCGGCACGGCCGGTGCTGCCGTCGTCGAGGCCGACCTCGACCTCGACCGTGGGGTTGCCGCGGGAGTCGAGGATTTCACGGGCGACGACGACATCAATGGACGGCACTATGCATCTCCTTGCGGAAGCGGTCCTGCGGACAGGGATGGCGGAGGCGTTACGACCAGAGCCTAACCGCACCGACCGGCCGGGCCACCCGGACCTCGGTCCCGTCTCACGGTGTGGCTCGGCTACCTGCCGGTAGTTCACCTGAATGCCCGTTCGGTCCCGTACCGGGCCGCCTGGTTGAGCGGCCCGGTACCGTTTTCGACCCCTTTGGGCAGTTGCCGGGGACTAGCCGAGGTTCAGCACCTGGCCCGGGTAGATCAGGTCCGGATCGCCGCCGACCACGCCCTGGTTGCCCTGGTACAGCGCGTGCCAACCGCCCAGGATGTGCTGGGCCTGGGCGATCTTCGACAGCGTGTCACCGGACTTGACGGTGTAGCCGTTGGCGGCACCGGTCTGCGGCTTCGCCGGGCTGCTCGGCTTCGGCTGGGCCGGCACGGGCGCGCTCGGCTGGGCGGGCTTGGCCGGCGCCGGCTTGGACGGCGCGGGCTTCGGCTGGGCCGGCTTGGGCTGGGCCGGCTTGGCCGGGGTGCTCGGCTGCGCGGCGCGGTCGCTCGCCGGCGCACCGGTGTCCACGCTCGCCGCGGCGCCGCCCTTGCTCAGGCCGGCCTTGACCGAGCAGACCGGCCAGGCGCCGGGGCCCTGCGAGGCCAGCACCCGCTCGGCCACCGCGATCTGCTGGTCCTTCGAGGCCAGGTCGGCGCGCGGCGCGTACTGGGTGCCGCCGTACGCGGCCCAGGTCGAGGAGGTGAACTGGAGGCCGCCGTAGAAGCCGTTGCCGGTATTGATCGACCAGTTGCTGGTGCTCTCGCAGTTGGCGACGCCGTCCCAGACCGAGACCGGGGCGGCGTGCGCGCCGGTGGCCGTGAGCAGCGGCATCGCCAGGCCCGCGCCGGCCACGCCGGCGACGGCGATCGCCTTCTCCGCTGCGGTGCGACGACGATGACGACCAGTGCCGTTGAACAGCATGAAGTGTCCCTCTCCGCACGCCTGCGAGGTGAGCTGTCGGGTTCGGACCGGTGAGGTTGGCCCGGCCGGCCGCGCGGATCGCTCCGGCGGTCGGCTTCACCCCAAGCCGTGGGAGACGGCGGAAAAACCTGGGTCCCCCGCCCCTGCCCGAGGACGGTCGGTGTCCCGACAGCGCGGCGGGCAGGACTCGGCGTTGCCGCGCACGGGGTTCGCAGCCGCGAACTCCACGGAGAGTAGGCAGATCTGCCTGGCAATCACAAGCTCATATCGCTGACATCACATCAGAATTACGGTGCGTCATTGATCGTCTACCGACTGATCAGGTATGTCCGCATTGCTCCGCATTCGGAACGCCCATGCCCGGACCCTTCCGACACGCCGCCGGAGTTGACCGAACGTCAGCTGAAGTCGGCGTCGGCGTCAGCGTCGGAGTTGGAGCTGGAGCTGGAACTGGAGCTGGAGCTGGACTCGGGAGTGAACCGGACCGGCAGCTCGCGCAGCCCCCGCATGATCAGCCCGCCGCGCCAGCGCAGCTCGCCCGGCTCGGCGGCCGGCTCCAGGTCGGGCAGCCGGGTCAGCAGGGTCGCCAGCGCCCGCTGCCCCTCCAACCGGGCCAGCGGCGCGCCGATGCAGTAGTGGATGCCGTGCCCGAAGCCCAGGTGCTGGTTGTCCTGGCGGGCCAGGTCCAGGGTGTTCTCCGCGGCGAACCGCGCCGGGTCGCGGTCCGCGGCCGCCAGCACCACCAGCACCGGGTCACCGACCGGGATGTCCACCCCGCCGATGCTCAGCGGGCTGGTCGCGAACCGCCAGGTGGCCAGCTCCACCGGGCCGTCGTAGCGCAGCAGTTCCTCCACCGCGGTGGCCAGCAGCGCGGTCTCGCCGGCCGCCACCGAGTCCTGCAGCAGCCGCCGCTGCACGGGGTGGTTCAGCAGCGCGTGGACGCCGTTGCCGATCAGGTTGACCGTGGTCTCGAAGCCCGCGAAGAGCAGGATGAAGGCCATCGCGGCGGCCTCGTTCTCGGTCAGGTGCTCGCCGTGGTCGCTGGCCCGGATCAGCCCGGAGATCAGGTCCTCGCCGAGGTCCCCGCGCTTGCGGTGGATCAGCTCCAGCAGGTACGAGCGCATCTTCTTGACCGCGCGGGCCACCCCGCCGCGCGGGCCGCCGCCGTGGCGGATCATCATGCCCGCCCAGTCCCGGAAGTCGTCCTGGTCCTCGGCCGGCACCCCGAGCAGGTCGCAGATCGCGTAGATCGGCAGCGGGAAGGCGAACTCGTGGATCAGGTCGGCCGAGCCGCGGGCCGCGAAGGAGTCGATCAGCCGGTCGGTCAGCAGCTGCACCCGCGGCTCGAACTCGGCCACCCCGCGCGGGGTGAAGGCCTTGGAGACCAGCCTGCGCAGCCGGGTGTGGTCCGGCGGGTCGATGTTCAGCAGGTGGGTCATCAGGTCCGCCTGCCGCTCCCCCGGGATGCCGACCCGGCCGGTGCGGTGCGCCTGCTCGCTGTGGTGCGCCGGGTTCTTCGACAGCCGGCCGTCGGCGAGCGCCTGGCGCGCGTCGGCGTACCGGGTGACCAGCCAGGCGTCCACCCCGCTCGGCAGGGTGGTGCGGTGCACCGGCGCGTGCTTGCGCAGCCAGGCGTACGCCGGGTACGGGTCGGCGGCGAACTCCCAGGTGAACAGGGGTGGCATGGGCTCAGTCGGCGTTGCGGGCATGTCCTGACGGTATCCGGTGCCCGGAATGAGTGAGTCTGGTCACCTGACGGGTAATCCCTGTTGCGGAGGGTCAGCCGAAGCCTACGATCCTCCGATACGGATGGTGGGCCACGGTGCGGTGTCGCCCCCAGGGAGGAGCAGGCCATGCGAGTAGCCGGTCAAGTGGTGGTCATCGCCGTGCTCGACGGCGGCGACGGCGACGGCCCGGCCCGGCGGTTCGCCGCCGCGGGGGCCACCGGACTGCTGCTGGCGGACCCGCGGCCGGGCGTGGCCGAGGACCTGGCCGCCGCGCTGGACCGCCCCGGCTGCCCGGTGGTCGGCGTCTCCTCCGACATCCACCAGCCCAGCGACATCGCCGCCCTGGTCACCAGCGCCGAGCAGCACCTCGGCCGGATCGACCTGTTCTGCGTGGCCGGCCCCGACGGCGAGCGGATCGTCGCGCTGGACGAACTCCCCGGCGACCTGGACCGGCTGGCCGAGTTGCTCGACCCGCTGAGCACCGCGATCGGCGAGGTGGTCCCGCCGCAGCGCGCCGTGCTGACCGAGGTCGCCGAGGTCGCCTGACTCCCGCGGGCTCAGCTCCGGTCGGGCAGCCCCTCGGCCGCCCGCACCGCCGCCCGGTAGGCCCGGGCCGCGTGCCGCAGCGCCGCGTCCGGGTCCACCCCCGCGTCGTGCGCCCGCTGCACCACGGCGAGCAGCAGCTCGCCGGCGCTGCGCTCGGTCAGCTCGGCGGGCAGCTCGTACGGCGCGTCGGCAACGCCGGTGAAGTCGGCGCGGCGCACCCGGGAGACCAGCTTGGCCGCGTAGGCCAGGGCCGGCAGTCCGGCCGGCACGCCGTCCAGCACCGACTCCCGGTCGCCCTTCTCGGCCGCCTTCAGCGCCTCCCAGTTCGCCTCCACCTGGTCGGTGGTGCTGGCGTCCGAGTCGGCGAAGACGTGCGGGTGGCGGTAGATCAGCTTCGCCACGATGTCCCCGGCCACCTCGTCGATGGAGAACGGGTCGTCCGCGTGCTCCTCGGCGATCCGGGCGTGGAAGAAGACCTGGAGCAGCACGTCGCCGAGCTCCTCGCGCAGCGTCGCCCGGTCGCCCTGCTCGATCGCCTCGACCAGCTCGAAGGCCTCCTCTACCAGGTACTTCACCAGCGAGGCGTGGGTCTGCTCGGCGTCCCACGGGCAGCCGCCGGGCGAGCGCAGCCGGTCCATCACCGAGACCAGGTCGAGCAGCCGGGCCCCCGGCAGGTCGTAGGAGCCGGGCAGCACCTCGATCTCCGGCGCCAGCCCCGCCTCCTCCACCGCGATCCGGGCCAGCGCCTCGGTCAGCCCCGGGTCGCCGTCCTGGCTGCCCAGGAAGACCACCGGCGCCCGCTCCACCAGCAGCCGGGCCAGCGCCGGGGCGCTCCCGCGCTCGACCTGACGCACCGTCACGCCCGCGCGCTCCAGCGCGGCCAGCTGCGGGTGCCTGGGGTCGGCCGCCAGCACCGCCGGCGCCTCCCGCAGCGCCTGCCAGGCCGGCCAGCTGAGCAGGCCGGGGGCGACGCGGTGAGTGGTGGTCAGCAGGGTCAGCTTCGAGGTCTCCACCCCTCGAACCTACCGCCCCGGCGGGCGGGCCGGCCGTCCGGTCAGGCGGCGGCGCCGGACTGCGGCAGCCAGGGCTCGCTCGGGCCGTCCAGCACGGCCTGCGCCGGGTCCCAGCTGCCGTAGCGCGGATTGACCGTCACCTTCAGCTCGTCGGAGGCCTCGGTGAGCAGCTGGTGCACGGTCTTGTTGCCGTCGGCGGTGCCGATCTGCTGGCCGTTCAGGGCGGCCAGCTTCTGCAGCCCGAGCTGCTCGCGGAAGTAGGCGTCGATGTCCTGGGTCGGCACCACGTGCTTGAGCAGCAGGGTCTGCTCCAGGGCCTGCTCCCCGCCGAGCTCCGCGACCCCCTGGTCGCGGGCCTGTGCCACCTCGGCGTCGGAGACGGTCAGGCCGTGGTCGGCCAGCGCGTGCGCGACCACCCGGTCGAAGACCATCTCGGAGACGGTGGCGCCGACGAGCCCGGCCTGCTCCTGGTACTGCCCGGTCGGCAGCTCGGCCGCCTGGGCGCGGAACTCGCCGACCCGCGCCTCGACGGCCGAGACGGTGATCTTGTCCGAGCCGATCAGCGCGGCCGCGCCTGGGCGCGGTGCTTGGCTCCCGCAGGCCGTCAGGGCCAGAGCGGCCCCCAGCACGCCGAGCAGGGGCAGGGTGCGGCGAACGGAGCTGCGGATCACGCGGGCCTCCCGGACGGGGCGCGGTAGGGATGTGGCCGAGTCGTACTCCTGACGAGTCACGAGGATAGGGAGCGCCCCCGCCGTTGCCCAGACGTTGTACCGAACACGTCACCCGTACAGGCGAACTGGCGGTGCGTCAGCACAAGTGTCCGACTACCCGGACGGGCTGCGCCACCAGCTGCGGGTGCGCGGGTCCAGCGGGGGCAGCGGGGCGGGGCGGTGGTGCTGGAGGTGGTCCAGGTGCCGGCGCACCCGCAGCACGTCCGGGTGGTGCGGGCCGAGCCGGGGCTCGCGGTCCAGCAGCAGCGGCAGCAGCCAGTCCCAGGCCGCGTTCGCCTCGCCGGAACCGGCCAGCAGCAGGCCGATCCGCTCGCGCAGGTCCCAGCAGCGGGCCGGGTCGGTGTCGGTGCCCGCGGCCAGCCGGGCCGAGCAGTCGGCGAGCAGCGCCTGGTAGCCGGCCAGCGCCTCCGGCACCCGGCCCAGGTGCTCCAGGCACTCGGCCACCCGGAGCCGGTACTCCAGCGCGCTCGCCCCGGCCGCCTGCCCGGCCAGCAGTTGGTACTCGGGCAGTGCGGCCCGGTACTGGCCCTCCTGGAGCAGGGTGCGGGCGTAGATGGTGCGCAGCGTGCCGACCAGCGGCGCCTGTTCGCCGTGCGCGGCCACGGCCCTGGGCAGCAGCCGGGCCGCCAGGTCGATCACCTCGGCGTAGCGCTGCTCGGCGAGCAGGTCGGAGACCTGTCCGCAAGCCGCGGCGAGGTCGCCGACCGGCGCCGGGGCGGGCGGGGGCGGGAACTGCGCTGCGGGTGCGGGTGCGGGTGTGGCTGCGCGTGCTGGTGCGGCGAAGGTGACGGGCGGAGCGGAGGGGACAGGGGGGAGAAGAGGGACGGCCGGCGCGAGCGTCGGCGCGGGGACGGGGGCGAGCGGCCGACGGAACGGGGCCGTCGGATCGCCCTGGCCAGCCACCGGTGCTGCCCCCGCTGCCGCTGCCGCGCCGACCAGCGGCAGCAGCCGCCCGAACACCTGCTGGGCGTCGGCCGGCCGCCCCGCCGGCGGCTTGGCCAGCAGCTCCAGCACCAGCGCCTCCAACTCGGCCGGCACCTCGGGCCGCAGCCGGCGCAGCGGCACCGGCGGGTCGTCCACCTGGCGGCGCAGCACGCCGAGCGCGGTGGACGCCGGGAACGGCTGCTCACCGGTGAGCATCTCGTGCAGCAGGCAGCCGAGCGCGTAGAGGTCGCTGCGGGCGTCGACGCTGCCGGAGAGCGCCTGCTCCGGCGCCATGTAGGAGGGGCTGCCGATCGGCACGCCGGTCATGGTGAGCCGGGTGCGGTCGGTGTCCAGCGCGGTGGCGATGCCGAGGTCGAGCAGCACCACCCGGCCGTCCGGACGGACCATCACATTGCTCGGCTTCAGGTCGCGGTGGACCGCCGGCACGGCGTGCACCACCGCGAGCGCGGCGCACAGCTGCGCCGCCACCGCCGCCGCCCGGTCCACCGGGAACCGGCCCTCCTCGGCGATCAGGTCGGCCAGGCCGGCGCCCGGCACCCGCTGCATCACCAGGAAGAGCTCGCCGTCGTCCTCACCCGCGTCGAAGACGGTGACCAGGCCGGGGTGGTCGAGCGCCGCGGTGATCCGGCACTCGCGCAGGAAGCGCTTGCGCAGGTCCGCGCGGGAGTCCCGGGTCCCGCTGGTGGTCGGCGTCTGCTGGTCATGGGCCGTGGAGAGGTCGGCGCGGAGCAGCTTGACGGCGACCCGGCGGTCCAGCCGCTCGTCGTAGCCGGCCCACACCTGGCCCATGCCGCCGTGGCCGATCTTCTCGGCCAGCCGGTAGCGACCGCCGATCAGCCGGTCCCGGGTCACCGCTGGTCGCCCCCGGCCTGACGGCGCAACAGCTCGCCGAGCTGCCGCAGGTCGTCGACGGGCGCGGACGGGGCGGACGGCGTGGTCGGTGCGCTCGGCATCGTGGGCACGGGCGGTGCGGGCGGCACGGGCACTGCGGTCGGCACCGGGCTGTACGGCGACGGCATCGGAACCGGCATCGGAACGGGACCCGGACCGTACTGCGGGGCCGCCGGGTACGGGGCGGCGGCGACCGGGGCCCGGCGCGCCCAGACCGAGCGACGGTTCATCAGCAGGAAGTGCACCGGCCCGCCGAACATCATCAGCACCATCAGCCCCATGCCGACGCCGTTGGCCACTCCGTCCGCGCTGTTCGGCTTGGCCACCCCGGCGCAGACCAGCATCCCGACCTCGACCAGGCAGACCACCACCAGCCCGGCCCAGTCGGCCCGCGACCGCCGCCGCACCGCCAGCAGCAGGGGCGGCAGGAAACCGAGCAGCCCCGCCGAGAGGAACACGGCCAGGCAACACAGCACCCTCGCGCCCACCCTGAACGGGCCCGGCTGCGGTGGCGGTTGGTACGACATCGGCGGGCTCCCCCAGGGCTGCGCGTCGGTACGGCGAGGGCCACCGTACCGCCCCGCGTCAGCTGGGACGACGGCCCAGGTGCACCACGTCCGGAACGCCCCGGCGCACCGGCACCTCGACCGTGTGCACCTCGGTGAAGCCGGCCGCCCGCAGCGCCTCCTCGAAGGCGGGCGAGGGCTGGGCGCTCCACACCGCGAGGACGCCGCCGGGGTTCAGCCGGGCCCGGGCGGCGGCCAGGCCGGCCGGGCCGTAGAGGCCGTCGTTGGACTCGGTGACGGTCCAGTCCGGGCCGTTGTCGATGTCCAGGCAGAGCGCGTCGTAGCTGTCCTCACCGGTCGTCAGGTGGGCCACCAGGTCGAGCTCGCGGACCACCACCCGGGGGTCGGCCAGCGCCGGACCGGAGATCGCGCCGAGCGGCCCGGCCCGGTGCCAGTCGATGATCGCCGGCTCCCGCTCGGCCACCGTGATCGCGCCCCAGCGCGGCTCGGCGGCGGCGTGCGCCAGCGAGAAGCCGACGCCGAGGCCGCCGATCAGCACGCTCGGCCGCTCGGCGTCGAGCCGCTCCAGCGCGGCGTCGACCAGCAGCCGCTCGGAGCGGCCGTCGGCGGTGTCCATCAGGAAGCAGCCGTTGGCGATGATCTCGTGGTCGGCCCCGCGCCGGCGCAGCACCACCTCACCGAACGGTCCGTCACGCCGGTCGAGCACCACGGGCTCGCCGGTCTGCTCCCGGGTCGGCAGGTCGGGAATCATGCGATGCCTTTCGTCGCCTTTCGTCCTGACTGGAGGCCTCAGCCTATTTCTCCCCCGCACCCTCCGGCACACCCCTTCGCCCGCCAGGCGGCCCGACGCGGACGCCGACGCCGACAGCCTCGTCAGGGCAAGGTGATCCGGCCGTCGGCCAGACCGTCCGTCAGCCCCTGGGCCAGCAGCCGGCCCGCCTCGGCGGCCCGGCGCAACCGGGCCTCGAACTCGGCCACCTGACGGAAGGCCGCACCCAGGGCCCGCTGACGGTCGATCGGCAGCCGGGGCAACTGGAGCCGGCGGACGTCGATCCGGGCGGTGGTGGAGGCGTGGCTGCTGGCCCAGCGGCTCCCGGAGGTCGAGCGCAGCCGGCCCGCCAGGAAGTCGGGGTCGAGCAGTTCGGGGTCGGGGCGCAGCAAGTGCAGCCGGGCACCGAGCACCGCGCCGTCGGCGGGCTCACCCGCCCGCACCACCAGCGCGGTGCCGCCGCCCAGCACCGGCACCAGCACGTCGCCCGGGCGGGCCCGCAGCACGCCGGTGGCGCCCCCGGCCAGCCGGGCGCTCGGCGGCTGACCGTCCATCAGGTCCTGATCGGTGAGCACCGCCCGGCCGGAACCCTCACCGGCGCCCCCGTCGGCCGCTGACCGGACCTCCGGGCCCTGGCCCGAGGAGTGCACCTCCAGCACGCCGGTCCTGGCCAGCTCGCCGAGCGTGGTCAGCGGGGCGGCGGTCGGCTCGGCGGCTGCCGCGCCGACCTGCGGCAGCTGGCCGTCCAGGGCGGCCAGCGCGGTCAACTGCTCGGCCAGCCGGCCGCGCAGGTGCGCGAGTTCGGCACCGCCGTCGGCGGGCGCGGCGGGCGGCAGGTGACGGGCCGGAGTGAGGTCGGTCTCGTCGTCCAGCAGGTCGATCGCGTCCAGCACCCGGTGCACACCGGGGCGGTCGGCGGGCGGCGGCCGGTCGAACCGCACCGCGTGGTCGAAGCCGGTCCAGGCGTCCAGCACGGTGCGGTGCAGCTCGGGCCAGTCGATCCGCTCCCGGCCGCCGCCCGCCGCGCCGGCCGGCTGGGCGGCGGCCGCGTCGAGCAGCAGCAGGCGGCGGGCGACGGGCGGCTCCTCGACCCCGGGGCGGCGCAGCAGCCACAGGTGCAGCGGGACGCCGAACGGCGGGGCGGCGCCGGCCGGCAGCGCGACCACGGCGCGCAGCGCACCGCTGCGCAGCAGTTCGGCGCGCAGCCGGCGGCCGGAGCGGCGGCTGGCCACGGTGGGCGGCAGCAGCAGCGCGGTCAGGCCGCCCGGGCGGGTGCGGGCCAGGGCGTGCAGCAGCCAGGCGAGTTCCGGCTCGGTGCGCGGCGGGGCCTGGTCGAAGAGCCAGCGGGGGTCGTAGCGCAGCTCGTCGTGGCCCCAGTCGCGCTCGTTGTACGGGGGGCGGCAGAGCACCGCGTCGGCCAGCAGCCCGAGGTGGCCGTCGGCGAGCAGCGCGTCGCCGGAGGCGAGGTGCAGCGGCAGCGGACCGGGGGTGCCGGCCGGGGTGTGCAGGGCGAGCCGGAGCAGGGCGGCACCGGCGGTGTTGAGGTCGCGCTCCTGGCCGAACCGGGTGGGGTGCGGACGCCCCGACCCTGCGTCAGGTCGGTCGGCGTCAGGTCGGCCGGCGTCGGAGCGCCCGGCGTCGGGGTTCTCGGTGTCGGGGCCGACCGCGAGCAGGGTGGCACCGAGGCCGCAGGCCGGGTCGAGCACGGTCTCGGGCGCGTCGGCGGCGGCGAGCGCGGCGAGCAGGCCGGCGGCGGGGGCCGGCAGCTGGGGCTGGCGGGCACCGGGGGTAGGGGCATCTCCCGGCCGAAGGCTGGGGAAGGAGCGGGCCAGCAGCAGCTCGTAAGCGGCGGCCGGGCCGTGCTGCTCGGCGAGCCGGGCGAGCAGCCGGGCCAGGCCGAGCTGGGTGCTGCCGTAGAGCGCGGGCAGGTCGAGCACGGCCGCCCAGCCGGGGGCGAAGAGTTCGCGGACCAGCTCCCCGACGGCCTGCGGCAGGGCCAGCGCGACCCCGGTGTCGGGCCGCTCGGACAGCTCGGCCCAGCGCCCGGGGTGACGGTGCACCAGCAGCAGCACGGCGCCGGCCAGCACCAGCGGGCCGCCCCCGCCGGTCAGCCCGGGCGACGCCCCGACCGGCTCGCGCAGCGCCTCCAGCTGCTGGTGGCAGCGCTCCAGCAGTGGCAGCTCGGCGATCTTGCCCTGGCGGCGCAGCCACTCCTCGACCTGGTCCAGGGCGAAGGTCGGGCTGGCCTCGGTGCCGCCGACCGGCTGCGGGAAGTCGGCGTGCCGGCGGCGCCAGTTGCTCACGGCGGCCCGGCCCACCCCGGCCAGCCGGGCGATCTCGACGGGGGTCAGCTCGGCGCGGTCCGGCACGGCGCGGCTCCTTCGCGGGGTCGGTCTGTGACCACCCAGCATAGCCAGTGCGCGCAAGACCTCCGTTCACACGTGAACGTAGAGGTTTTCCATTTCGCTGTTGACGACGTTCACAGGCTCTGCTGTAGTGATGACACGGCACCGGACGGCACCGCCGCAGAGGGCGGAACAGCCGACCGGAGAGTTTTCGCCGTGAACCGTCCACACCCTGTGAACAGAGAGAACCGAGGTCTTCGCCATGCGCCGCACCGCCGCCCTGATCACCGGCACCGCCCTGCTCGCCCTGGCCGTCTCGGCCTGCGGCCCGACCAGCAGCGGCAGCACGGTCTCGACCAAGCCCAAGCAGACCGCCGCCGGCACCAGCACCCCCGGCAGCCCGGCGGGCTCGCCCGCCGCCAAGTCCCCCACGGTCGCCAAGGTCGGCGACACCATCGCCCTCAAGGGCATGTCGAACGGCGCGTCCGCCGACATCACCGTGGTCAAGGTGGTGGACAACGCGCAGAGCGCCACCGACGGCAGCACCCCGGCCGACGGCAAGCGCTGGATCGCGATCCAGTTCCGGATCAAGAACACCGGCAGCGCCGCCTACAGCGACGCGCCGTCCAACGGCGCCACCGTGCGGGACGACCAGGGCCAGTCCTACGACGCGGTGGTCGACGACACCACCGCGGGCCAGAGCTTCCCGGTCCCGCTGAACATCGCCCCCGGGGACAGCGCGCTCGGCTTCATCACCTTCGAGGTCCCCACCGGCGCCAAGCTGACGAAGGCCCAGTTCGCGCTGGACAGCGGCTTCGCCGACCAGTCCGGCCAGTGGCAGCTGGGCTGACCGGCCGGGCCGGCGGCGCACCCGCCGCCGTGCCCCGACCGGTCGCCCCGGCCCGCGCGGCCTACTTCTTGGCGCCCGCCAGCTCCTCGAACATGGTGCTCAGGAAGGTGCCGCACCAGGCCAGCAGCTCCCGCCCGACCACCGGCTTGCCGCCGATCCGGGCCGTGGTCGGGCGCGGCACCATCAGCTGCGAGGTGGCCGCCTTGACCTGGCTGCGCGGGTAGAGCCGGTTCAGCCGCAGGGTCTGCGACTCGCGCAGCTCCACCGGCCCGAACCGCACCACGTTGCCCTGCAGCGTGATGTCCGCGATCCCGCACCGCCGCGCGTACAGCCGCAGCGCGGCCACCAGCAGCAGGTTCTCCACCGGCTCCGGCAGCTTCCCGTAACGGTCCGTCAGCTCGGCCCGCACCTGCTCGATGTCCTGCTCCGAGTTGACCGCCGCGATCGAGCGGTAGGCCTGCAGCCGCAGCCGCTCGCCGGGCGCGTAGTCGTGCGGCACGTGGGCGTCCACCGGCAGCTCGATCTTCACCTCCAGCGGCTCCTCCTCCACCTCCCCGCCGGCCTCCAGCGACTCGCGGAACTCGGCCACCGCCTCGCCGACCATCCGCATGTAGAGGTCGAAGCCGACGCCCGCGATGTGCCCGGACTGCTCGCCGCCGAGCAGGTTGCCGGCGCCGCGGATCTCCAGGTCCTTCATCGCGACGTACATGCCCGCGCCCATCTCGGTGTGCTGGGCGATGGTGGCGAGGCGCTCGTGGGCGGTCTCGGTGAGCGGCTTCTCCGGCGGGTAGAGCATGTAGGCGTAGCCGCGCTCGCGGCCGCGGCCGACCCGGCCGCGCAGCTGGTGCAGCTGGGAGAGGCCGAAGGTGTCGCCGCGCTCCACGATCAGCGTGTTGGCGTTGGAGATGTCGATGCCGGACTCGACGATCGTGGTGGAGACCAGGACGTCGAACTCCTTCTCCCAGAAGTCCACCACCACCTTCTCCAGCTGGGTCTCCCCCATCTGCCCGTGCGCGGTGGCGACCCGGGCCTCGGGCACCAGCTCCTTCAGCCGGGCGGCCGCCTTGTCGATCGACTCCACCCGGTTGTGGATGTAGAAGACCTGGCCCTCGCGCAGCAGTTCACGCCGGATCGCCGCCGAGATCTGCTTCTCGTCGTACGGTCCGACGAAGGTCAGCACCGGGTGCCGCTCCTCCGGCGGGGTGGTGATGGTGGACATCTCCCGGATCCCGGTGACGGCCATCTCCAGGGTGCGCGGGATCGGGGTCGCCGACATGGTCAGCACGTCCACGTTTGCCCGCAGCTTCTTCAGCTGCTCCTTGTGCTCGACGCCGAACCGCTGCTCCTCGTCCACGATCACCAGGCCCAGGTCCTTGAACCTGGTCTCCGAGGAGAACAGCCGGTGGGTGCCGATCACCACGTCCACCGAGCCGTCGAACAGCCCCTCCAGCACGGCCTTGGCCTCGCTGTCGGTCTGGAACCGGGAGAGCGCCTTCACCACCACCGGGAAGTTGGCGTACCGCTCGGCGAAGGTCGAGAAGTGCTGCTGCACCAGCAGCGTGGTGGGCACCAGCACCGCCACCTGCTTGCCGTCCTGCACCGCCTTGAACGCCGCGCGGACCGCGATCTCGGTCTTGCCGTAGCCGACGTCGCCGCAGATCAGCCGGTCCATCGGGACCGACTTCTCCATGTCGGACTTCACCTCGGCGATGGTGGTCAGCTGGTCCGGCGTCTCCGCGTACGGGAAGGCGTCCTCCAGCTCGCGCTGCCACGGGGTGTCCGGGCCGAAGGTGTGACCGGGCGCCGCCATCCGCGCGCTGTACAGCTTGATCAGGTCGGCGGCGATCTCCTTGACCGCCTTCTTGGCCCGCTGCTTGGTCTTCGCCCAGTCCGCGCCGCCGAGCCGGTGCAGCGTCGGTGCCTCGCCGCCGACGTACTTGGTCACCTGGTCCAGCTGGTCGGTCGGCACGAAGAGCCGGTCGCCGGGGTGCCCGCGCTTGGCCGGCGCGTACTCCAGCACCAGGTACTCGCGGGTCGCGCCCTGCACGGTGCGCTGCACCATCTCGACGTAGCGGCCCACCCCGTGCGCCTCGTGCACCACGTAGTCGCCGGCCACCAGGGCCAGCGGGTCGATCGCGTTGCGCCGCCGGGACGGCATCCGGCGCATGTCCTTGGTGGAGGAGCGCTGGCCGGACAGGTCGGTCTCGGTGATCACCGTGAGCTTGAGCGCCTCGTCCACGAAGCCGTGCTCGATCGACCCGCAGGAGACGTAGACCACGTCCCGGGTCGGCGCCTCGGTCAGCTCGGTGACCAGCCGGGCCGGGATCCCCTCGTTGCCGAGCACCTCGGCCAGCCGGGAGGCCGGACCCTGACCCTCCGTCACCATGACGACCCGCCAGTCGGCGGCCAGCCGCTCCTTGGCGTCCGCGATCGCCCGCGCGGTGTCGCCGCGGTAGGCCTCGACGGCGTGCATACCCAGGCTCAGCGTGTTGCTGTCGCTGTATCCATCAGCGGCTCCGCCGCGGGCCAGGACGGAGCTGACCTCGCTGTCGCTGGTCGCGAACGGACTGACGGACCACCAGGGCAGTCCGATCTCCGCCGCGTGCTCGCGCACGTCGGCCAGCGAGCGCAGCGAGGCGGCGGAGACGTCGATCTGCTCGACGTCGATCGGCCGCTCGCCGCCGGCCGCGGCCGCCACCCAGGAGGCGTGCAGGAACTCCTGACTGGTCGCCACCAGGTCGGCCGCCCGGGTGCGCACCCGCTCCGGGTCGCAGACCACCGTGACCGAGCCGGCCGGCAGCACGTCCAGCAGCAGCTCCATGTCGTCCACCAGCACCGGGGCCAGCGACTCCATGCCCTCGACCGCGATGCCCTCGGCGATCTTGTCCAGGATCTCGGCCAGCTCCGGGTGCCGCCGGGCCAGCGCGGCCGCCCGCTCGCGCACCTCCTCGGTGAGCAGCAGCTCGCGGCAGGGCGGCGCCCACAGCCCGTGCTGGGCGATCTCCAGCGAGCGCTGGTCGGCCACCTTGAAGTAGCGGACCTCCTCGACGTCGTCGCCCCAGAACTCCACCCGCAGCGGGTGCTCCTCGGTGGGCGGGAAGACGTCCAGGATGCCGCCGCGGACCGCGAACTCGCCGCGCTTCTCGACCAGCTCGACCCGGGCGTAGGCGGCCGCGGCGAGCCGGCGGGCCACCTCCTCCAGGTCGTGCGACTCGCCGCGCTGCAGCGCCACCGGCTCCAGCTCGGCCAGCCCCTTGACCTGCGGCTGCAGCACCGAGCGCACGGGGGCGACGACCACCTGCACCGGGCCGGCCGACGGATCGTCAGCTCTCGGGTGAACGATCCGCCGCAGCACCGCCAGCCGGCGGCCGACGGTGTCGGAGCGCGGCGAGAGCCGCTCGTGCGGCAGCGTCTCCCAGGCGGGGAACTCGGCCACCGCGTCCGGCGGCAGCAGCGAGCGGAGGCTGGCGGCCAGGTCCTCGGCCTCCCGCCCGGTCGCGGTCACCGCGAGCACCGGGCGGCCGCGTTCGGCGCCCCCGGCCGCCAGCGAACGGGCGAGTGCGGCGACCACGAACGGCCGGGCGGCGGGCGGGCCGACCAGGTCGAGGTGCGGGCGATGGCTGCCAGCGGCCGCCTCGATCGCCTCGGCGAGGGCGGGGTCACGGACCACGACGTCGAGCAAACCGGTCAGGCTCATGCGATCTTCTTCGTCCCGTTGGGTCGCGGCGGGGCCCGCCTGAAGGCACGCGCTCCTGCAGCCGGGCAGCTTGACGGGCCCGGCACCGCGATACACCAGGGGCCGGGTCAGGCATCCAGCGTACGCCGAGCACCCGCCGCCGACGCGGCCAGCCACGGGGCCACGGGTGCGCCCGGGACCACGGGGCACGGGCGTCATGCCCACGACCTGCGGATCGGACGGCACGGCCGATTGTCAAGAAGTGGACATACTCCTGTCACTGGCCGTCCATGGAGGCCGCGCAGTATTGATCCCGTGCTCGCCGCTCCAACCGTGGGGGATGGCGCGGTGGGCCCGACGCACTCCGATGGGGGTCGGGGTGCGAGGCCGGGCGACCCTGGGTGGGGGCGCCCGCCCGATCGTCGGGAGTCGGGGCGCCCTGTCCTGGAGGGCGCCCCGGGTCCTGACCTCCGCGCCACCGCGACGCTCGTTCCGGTGATCTTTGCCGCGAGCCGCGGTCCGACGCCCCGGCCGCTCCCTAGGCTGGCGCCATGCGTGTCGTCATCGCCGGCCAGGGCTACGTGGGGCTCCCGCTCGCCGTCCGCGCGGCCGAAGTCGGTCATCAGGTGATCGGGTACGAGATCGACCGGCGCCGGGTCGACAGACTGGCCGGCGGCGACTCCTACGTCGAGGACATCCCGGACGCCCGGCTGCGTCCGCTGCTCGCCACCGGCGCCTACCGGCCCACCGCCGAACCGGCAGAGCTGGCCGGCTTCGACCTCGCGGTGATCACCGTGCCCACCCCGCTGCGCGACGGCGTGCCGGACCTCTCCTACATCGAGGCGGCCGGCGAGGTGCTGGCCGCGCACCTGCGGCCCGGCGCCACCGTGGTGCTGGAGTCCACCACCTACCCCGGCACCACCGAAGAGCTGCTCGCCCCGCTGCTGGAGAAGGCCTCCGGCCTGCTCGCCGGACCGGACTTCCACCTCGGCTACAGCCCCGAGCGGATCGACCCGGGCAACCCGGTCTGGCGGCTGGAGAACACCCCGAAGGTGGTCTCCGGGATCGACGAGGCGTCACTTCGCGTGGTGGACGGCTTCTACCGGCAGCTGGTCGAGCGCACCGTGCCGGTCTCCTCCTGCAAGGAGGCGGAGCTGACCAAGCTGCTGGAGAACACCTTCCGGCACGTCAACATCGCACTGGTCAACGAGCTGGCGATGTTCGCCCACGACCTGGGCATCGACATCTGGGAGGCGATCGACGCGGCGGCCACCAAGCCGTTCGGCTTCCTGCGGTTCAACCCGGGGCCGGGGGTGGGCGGGCACTGCCTGCCGATCGACCCGTCCTTCCTCTCCTGGCGGGTCGAGCGGGCGCTCGGCCGGTCGTTCCGGTTCGTCGAGCTGGCCAACGACGTGAACAGCCACATGCCCGACTACGTGGTGCGGCGGCTCACCGAGGGGCTGAACCAGCGGCGCCGGCCGGTGAACGGCTCCCGGGTGCTGCTGCTCGGCCTGGCCTACAAGAAGAACACCGGGGACGCCCGGGAGACCCCGGCGGCCCGGGTGGCCGAACTGCTCACCCGGATGGGGGCCGAGGTCCGGGCGGCCGACCCGCACGTGCTGCCGGGCGTCCACCTGCCCGGCCAGCGCGGTCCGTTCAGCGGGGTGCAGCGGGTCGCGCCGACCCCCGCCGAGCTGGCCGCCGCCGACGCGGTGGTGCTGCTCGCCGACCATGACGACTTCGACTACGCGGCGATCGGCGAGCACGCCGGCTACGTGTTGGACTGCCGACGCAGGGTCACCGGCTCGGCGGTGGAGGTGCTCTGAGCCACCCCCAGTGATTCGGTCGCCGCCGCCAGCTCGGCCAGCGCGTCCACCGCGAGCGGGCCGTAGCCCTGATCCGGCGTCACCGCCCAGCGCAGGTAGCCGGCCTGGAAGGCGAGCACACCGAGCTGGGCGGCGACCAGGGCCACCGGCTCGGCGGTGCCCCGGGCGCGCAGCGCCCGCTCGATCGCCTCGGCCAGCACGGTGCGCTTGTAGGCCATCCGCTCCTGGAGCCCGGCGTCCTGGGCGACCGCCTGGGCCCGCAGGGTGGCCAGCTCCCGGCGCTCGTCGGTGAACGCGGTGCCCACCGCGCACAGCGCCGCGCCGACCATGGCGAGCGGGGTGGCGCCGTCCGGGGCATCGGCGACGGCCTCGGCCAGCAGCGAGCTCAGCATCTCCTCGCCGCCGAACAGCACCGCGCGCTTGTCGGCGTAGTGGCGGAAGAAGGTGGCCTTGGTGAGGCCGGCCTGCTCGGCGATCTCGACCACCGTCACGTTCTGGTAGCCGCGTTCGACGAAGAGCTGGAGCGCGGCACGCTCCAGGCGCGCGGCGGCGTCCGGTTCCCATCTGGCCATGTCTGCAACTCTAGCTATGAGACTTGGTCTCATCAGGCGTAGAGTGATGGTACTTGGTCTCATCACTGGAGGGCCCATCATGCGTGTCTTCATCACCGGTGCATCCGGCTTCATCGGCTCCGCGGTCGTTCCGCTGCTGCTCGCCGAGGGCCACCACGTCCTGGCCCTGGCCCGCTCCGACGCCTCCGCCGCGAAGCTGGCGGCCGCCGGGGTCGAGGTGCTGCGCGGCGACCTGGCCGACCCGGCCTCGCTCGGCGCGGGCGCCGCCGCCTCGGACGGCGTGGTCCACCTCGCCTTCAACCACGACTTCTCGCAGTTCGCCGATTCGGCGCAGACCGAGTACGCGGCCGTCGAGGCCTACGGGGAGGCGCTGGCCGGCACCGGCAAGCCGCTGCTCATGGCCTCGGGCGTGCTGGGGATCGCCCCGGGCCGGATCGCCACCGAGCAGGACGGGCTCGACCTGTCCGCCAGCCCGCGCTCCCGGTCCATGCAGCTCGCCCTGGAGCTCGCCGACCGCGGCGTGCGCAGCGCCCTGCTCCGGCTCGCCCCCTGCGTGCACGACCGCACCCGGGCCGGCTTCGCCAGTGTGCTCGCCCAGATCGCCCGCGAGACCGGGGTGTCCGGCTACCTCGGCGAGGGCACCGCCCACTGGCCCGCCGTGCACGTGCGCGACACCGCCGACCTGGTGGTGCGCGCCCTCGACCGGGCCCCCGCCGGGGCCGTCCTGCACGCCGTCGCCGAACAGGGCATCACCCAGCGCGCGGTCGCCGAAGCCCTCGCCGACCGCCTCGGCATCCCGCTCCGCTCGATCCCCGCCGACCAGGCCGCCAGCCACTTCCGCTGGCTCGCCCCGATGCTCGCCCTCGACTCCCGGGCGGACAACACCCTCACCCGTGAGACGTACGGCTGGGAGCCCGTGCACCCCACGCTGCTGGACGACCTGCGCGAGGGGGAGCACGCCGCGCCCGGCGGACACTGACACGCCGAGCGCGGGGGACGGCCCGTCCGGCCGCCCCCTGACCGGGCCTCAGCTGCGCCGGCGGCCCACCGTGTTCGGCAGGGTGTCCATGGTGACGCCGTCGTCGATGATGACGATCTTCGGGATGACCGCCGTCTCGGCCTCCACCTTGGGGAGCACCCTCGTCTCGTCCTCGGACGCGGGGGCCACGGGGGCCGCGGCGGCGGTCGGCGGGGCCGGCGGCACCGGCGGCGGCGCGACCGGGCGGGGCGGCACCGGGGGCTGGGCAGCCGGCGGCGGGGCCGTCGGGGGCTGCGCGATCGGCGGCTGGGCGATCGGCGGCTGGACGGCGCGCGGGTCCGGCCCGGTGGGTGCAGCGGCGGCGGCCTGCTGGCGGAAGTCGGCGGGCAGCCGCAGCACCGTCGTCGGCGCGTCGGCGGTCGGGGGCAGCGGCACCTCCCCGGTCTCGTCCTCGGAACCGGCGTCGGCAGCGGTGCCGGCAGCGGCGTCGGACCCGGCCGGCGGCTCGGTCACCCCACCGGCCGCGGGCCGGTCGCCGGCCTCGATCATGCCGACGGCCTTGCCGGTGAGCGAGGCCAGGGTGCCCTTGATGTGGTCCAGGTGGGTCTGCACGGTGGACAGCCGCTCGTCGAAGGCGGCCCGCTCCTCGGCGCTGGCGCTGTTGATCCGCTCGGCCTCCCGGCGGGCCTGCTCGACCAGCTTGTCGGCCCGGGCCTGGGCGTCGGTGTCGATCTGCTTGACCACGCCGAGCACCGACTCCCGGTGCTGCTCGGCCTCCCGCAGCCGGCCCTCGGCGGCGGTCGAACTCGCGGCGTCGGCGGCCTGGGCGGCGGCCTCCTCGGCGGCGAACCGCTCGTCCGCCTCGCGGCGCAGCTCGGCCAGCTTGGCCTCGGCCCGCTCGCCGGCCTCGGCGGCGGCCACCCGGATCTTGGCCGCCTCGGCGGTCGCGGTGTCCCGGGTGGTCCGGGAGTCCCGGTCCGCCTCGCCGCGCAGCCGCTCGGCCTCGGCCCGGGTGCGCTCGTCGGTCCGGCGGGCGGCCTGGTCGGCCTCGGTGCGGGTCGCCGCGGAGTACTCCTCGGCGGCCTGCTGCCCGTCCTGGCCGGCCTGGTAGGTGTCGTCCCGGGTGTCCTCGGCGAACCGCTCGGCCTTCTCCCGGATCTGCCGGGCCTCGTTGTCGGCGATCGCCATCAGGTCGCCGGCCTGCTCACTGAGCGTGGTGTAGTCCGGCTCGGGCGCCTCGGCGGCGGCCTGCCGGGCGGCGACCAGCGCGGTCTCCAGGTCCCGGATCTGCGCGCCGAGCACGCTGAGCCGGTGCCACGCCTCGTCGCGCTGCGCGGTCAGCGCGGTCAGCGCGCGGTCGACCTGCTCGGGCGCGTAGCCGCGTCGGGCCTGGGTGAAGCCGTACGACGGGATGGCGTCGCTCATGTCCTGGTCCCCTCATTGGCGGGCTGGGTAGGGCTGGTCTCGATGCCTGTCCTCTTGACCTATTTTGCGCAGATCATTTGGAAAGCCCAAGGAAGCGACACCGCCGGCCGGAGGTCACCCGGGGTGACACTCCGGCCCCAGCCGCCGACGGCGGCTACAGCAGGCCGTCCCAGAACTGCTCCAGGAGGACCGCCCACCAGGTGTCCGGCGCCTGGAGGGCGGCCGGGTCGACCGCGGCCAGCTCGGCCTGGAAGTCGGTGGTCCAGCGCCCGGCCTGATCCGGGGTCAGACCGTAGCGCAGCGGCCACATCCGACCGAGCAGGGCGAGCGACCGGACGAACTCCGGCACACCGGTGTTGACGAACCGCGGCGGCTCCCCGGTTCCTTCCAGATCGACCGCGACCACCGCGGCTGTGCCGTACTGCACACAGAGCTGGCGGCCGTAGTCGTTGCCGAGCACCAGGTAGCCGCCCGCGTCGGGGGCCGCCTGCCGGCCCCGCTCGGCGGCCAGCTCGGCCAGCGTCGGGATCGGCCGGTTCTCCGGCGCGTGCGCCCAGAAGAACGGGCCGAAGTTCGTCGGCAGGCCGGCCCAGACCAGGGTCTGCGCCACGATCTCCGGCACCCCCTGCCGGGAGACCGCGCGCTGCTCGTAGCGGAACACCGCCGGACCGAAGTACTGGCCCAGCTCCGCCGCCAGCTGCTGCGGCGGCACCGGCGGCAGCTGCGCCACCGTGCCCGGCGCCGGCAGCGGCGCCCGGACCGGACGCGGCCGGCGCGGACCGCCGGCCAGCTGGTGCAACTCGTCCAGGTGGTTCAGCAGGTGCGCCATGCCGGACTGACGGGAGGCCAGGTCGCGGCCGTAGGCGGCGGTGTTGGTGATCCGCACGTTCGGCCAGGAGGAGGTGATCAGCCGGCGGCAGTAGCCGCCCGGCAGGTCACAGGCCTCCAGCTCGGTGTGCAGCTCCAGCACCTGCTCGGCGGGCACGTTCAACCGGCGCAGCTCCTGCAGGATCCGCCACTCCGGGTGCGGGGTGCCCGGCTCGCTGCGGAACATCACCTTCTGCTCCGAGCCGTCCGGCGCCCGGTAGCTGAGCACCGCCAGGTAGCCCGGGCCGACCGTGGGCACCCCGGGCGGCACCGGCGCGCCCTGCGGCGGCAGGCCGG
This sequence comes from Kitasatospora viridis, assembly GCF_007829815.1. Classification (NCBI taxonomy): domain Bacteria; kingdom Bacillati; phylum Actinomycetota; class Actinomycetes; order Kitasatosporales; family Streptomycetaceae; genus Kitasatospora; species Kitasatospora viridis. The sequence continues at coordinate 2,314,304 of NZ_VIWT01000001.1, forward strand.
GCACCGGCGCGGCGGCGCCGGGCACCCCGCCCTGCGCCGGGCGGGCCGGCATCGAGGACTTGCTGGTCGCCGCGTCGGACAGGTCGGCGGCACCGGCCGGGGGCTGCTGGGCCTGCGGGGCGGACGCCTGCGGCACCGGCGCCGGGGTGGACGCCTTGGCGCCGAGCAGCCCGGACGGCGGGGGCGGCGGCGGGGCGGAGGTGTCGCTGCGCCCGCGGCCGGAGGAGGCGGGGCCACCGCCACCGGTGCCGCGCAGCGCGGCCGGCGGCGGGGGCGGCGGAGCGCTCTGGTCACTGCGGCCGCGGCTCGGCGGGCCGGGCGGGGTCGGCTGGCCGGGCGCACCGGGCAGGCCCATCAGCCCGGGCGGACCGTCGGTCGCCAGCATGGTCGGCGCGTACTCCACGGCCGGCGGGCCGGGCGGGGTCGGCGCGACCGGCGGCTCGCCGGCCAGCATGGTCGGCGCCTGCTCCACCGCGGGCGGGCCGGGCGGGGTCGGCTGGCCGGGCGCACCGGGCAGGCCCATCAGGCCGGGCGGGCCGTCGGTCGCCAGCACGGTGGGCGCGTACCCGCCGACCGGCGCGGGCTGCGCGGGCGCCGGGGCGGGCTGCGCGGGGACGGGCTGCGCGGGCGCGGCGGCCTCGGCGCTCGGGTACGGGTTGTACGGGTCCGCCGGCGGCCGGGCCGCGGTGGGCGGGGGCATCCGCACGGTGCGGGCGTCCGGCGGGGTGACCGGGGCCGGCACCTCCTCGCCGTGCTCGTCGCCCTCCCAGCTGGGCGGCGGGGCGAGCATGGTCGGCCCGTCCCCGGCCGGGCGGTCGGAGACCGGCGGCGTGCTGAGCCGGGCCGGACCGGTGAGCGGCAGACCGTGCGGCACGGGCGCGTCGGGCGCCGGCGCGTACGGCGCCGGCGGGGCGGGCGGGGCGGGCTGCCCGGCGTCGGCGGGCGCCGCCTCGCGGCGGGCGGCGGCGTCGGCGAACTGCGACGCGGTGTCGGCGAACGGCACCGGAGCCTCGGCGGCGGGCGCGGGCGCCGGCACGGGCGCGGCGTTGCCCAGCTTGGCGGCCTCGGCGGCGATCGCCGCCTCCCCCGCCTCCTGCATCCACTGCGGCGGGCTGAGCAGGAAGGAGGTCGCCTCGACCGGGCCGGGCAGCGGCTTGTTCAGCCCGTTCGACGCGCCGCCGACCGGCTTGCCGTAGGCCTCCTGGTAGCGCCGCACCACCTCGTTGACCGGCAGCGCGGGCCAGAGCGTGCTGGCCCCGCTCTCCCGGGCGATCACCAGCTTGGCCGCCCCGCCGTCCGAGGAGGGGCCGCCGGCCCGGTCCTCGGCCCAGCAGACGAAGCCCAGGTCGAACTCCCGGACCCGCACCTCGCGCTGCTGGAACGGCGGCACCCCGCCGTTGATCCACTCCGCCGCCAGGTCCTGCGCCTGCGCGTACGTCACCATGCCAGCACCGCCTTGGTCTTCGACACCGTCACTGCTCCCCCGTCCTCAGCCGACCGGCGCGGTCGGCACCGCGCGGGCGAATCCGCCGTCCACCATCAGGCCCGCCACCGTCTCCAGCTCGACCGGGCTGCCGGCCAGCCGGACCAGGAAGTCGTCGAAGCTGTCCCCGGCGGGCAGCAGCAGCCGCGCCACCCGGGCCGCCGGGTCCTCGGGCCCACCGGTGTCGCGGGCGTCGTCGTAGGGGCAGAACCAGACCGAGCCGATCCGGTCGCCGCGCACCTTGAGCGCCACCAGCCCGCCCTGGGCGTAGGCGATGCCCAGGTAGTCCTTGGTCAGGTGGTCGCGCAGGCACTTGTTCACGTAGACCAGGTCGGCCGGCCCGTACTCCTCGGTCAGGGTGAGGAAGGGCTGGTCGAGCAGCAGGCCCAGCTCGGTGTCCAGCGCCACCCCGACCGGGCCGCGCCCGCCGGCCAGCTTGAGGAACTCCCGGTACGGGCCGGGCAGCCGGTAGCCCAGCCGCTCCTCGGCCGACTGCACCAGGTCCTCGGTCACCGCGAGCGGGTCGGCGCCCTCCTTGGAGAGCGAGAAGTGCGCCGGGCGGCGCTCCTGCAGCGGGCGGGTGCCGCGCCGGCCGTGGTCGGCGGCCGAGGCCGCCAGCCCGCCGTGGTGCCGCAGCAGCGCCTTGACCTCGACCGGGACCAGCTCCATCCGGCGCCAGCCGGGGGCCGCGCCGGTCACCGCGTGGTGCCAGGTCCAGCCGGGCGGGGTGGCGACCGGGGACTCCAGGTCGGCCCAGAGCTCGTGCCCGTGGCTGTAGAGCGCGGCGTTGGCCGAGACGTAGTCGGTCAGCCGCAGCTCGTCCACGCCGAAGCCCTCGGGCGGGTCGGCCACCTCGGCCACCGCCTTCGCGTACCGTCCGAAGTCCGGGTAGCCCTGGGCGTCCACGGGCACCCCGTCGGGGTACCGGGCCGCCCGCACCGGGTCGGGAAAGTGGACCACCTGACCCGCATAGGCCGCGTTGGGCGCGGCCGCGGTGCCGGGCCGACCTGTCGTCATCTGGGTGCCCCCACTGGCTGAAGCCGATTTGTGCCGGGCACCAGGGTATGTGGTCGGGCCCGCGAACGGTCCCCCCGGCCGCCCCTCGGCTTCGGCCCGCCCGCGCGGGGCACCCCGACGCCTTGCTGACGCACCGTCAGCAGGGCCTCCGGCACCCCCGGGTGATCGTCTGTCCGAGTCGTTTGGCAGGCTGGCCCGCAGACACGTGCCACCGACAACCGCAGTGCCAGGACCGAGCCCGACCGCCGAAGGAGCAGCCAGCCGTGGAGATCCCACCGCCGCCGAGCGCGCCGCTGCTGCGCCACCACCGCGACAGCCTGCTGCCCGCAGTGGCCGCCGCCCTGTCGCTGCGCGGCGGCGAGGTGCACACGCTGGCCGGCCGCAAGGCCGACCAGGAGCCCGAGTTGCACCCGCTGGTCGGCGAGTTCCTGTCCCGGCTGCCGGCCCAGCACCGGGAGCGGTTCACCGGCCGCTGCCCGGAGGCGCTGCTGCTCTCCCAGTACCTGACGGCGGTGGACACGGGCCGCTCCAAGCGGGCCGCCCGCAAGCCGCTGAGCCTGCACGAGGCCAAGAAGGCGCTCAAGGGCGCCAAACTGACCACGGTGCGGATCCGCGAGCAGGACGACCCGGCGCACGGCACCCACGCCCCGCCCTGCCGCTCCTGCGAGCCGATGCTGGAGCACTTCGCGGTGCTCGGCGTGGCGGTCGGACCGCGGACCTGACGGGTCCTCCCCTCGGCCGCACCCGGCCCAGCTGGCCGCCACCGCCTGGACCGTTCCTGTCCCCGACCCCGGAGTGTCCCCTGAACCCGATCGCCGCACCCGGCTCCACCGCCGTCCGCTCCCAGCCCCGGTTCTCCGCCGACGTGGCCGCCGCGCTCAAGCAGGCCGGCTGGCACCCGGGCCGCTGGGAGATCCGCCGCGCCGAGGAGTGGGCCGACGAACTGCTCGCCCACCCGGCGCCCGAGACGGCCCGGCACTCGGTCTTCCCCGCCGCGGTCGAGGCCTGGGCGGAGTTCGGCGGCCTCTCCTTCGACCTGTCCGGGGCCGGCCGCGAGGTGGCCCGCACGCCGTTCCTGCTGGACCCGCGGTGCGGGCTGCACCAGCCGCGCACCCTGGCCGACCTGGGCCGGGCGCTGGACAGCCGGGTCGCCCCGCTCGGCGAGGAGCGGTACGGGCAGGCGCTGCTGGCGATCGACGAGGCGGGCCGGGTCTACAGCCTGGACCACACCGGCGAGTGGTTCCTCGGGCACGACCTGGACCAGGCGGTCTCCACGCTGGTGCTGGGCACCCGCCCGGAGCGGCTGCGCACGGTGGCCGACGCGCTGGACCGAGCCGGCGCGCCGGACTGAGCCGCCGGGCGGGCCCGGGGAGCGTCAGGCCAGCCGGTCGGCCCGGGCGGCCAGCCGGGACGGCAGGGTGGCCTCCACCCGGAAGCCGCCGTCCCGCTCGGGCCCGGCGCTGAAGCTGCCGCCGAGCGCCCGCACCCGCTCCTCCATGCCGACCAGCCCGTTGCCGCCGCTGGGCAGCCCGACCTGCTCGCCGGCGCCCGGGCGGTCGTTGACCACGGCCACCCGGACCCCGTTGGGCACGTAGGCCAGCAGCACCGAGACCCGGGCCCCGCCGGCGTGCTTGTGGGCGTTGGTCAGGCCCTCCTGGACCACCCGGTAGGCGGTCTGCTCGGCGTCCCCGCGGTAGGGGGTGCGGTCGCCGCTCACCGTCAGGGTGACCCGCATCCCGGCGGCCTTGGACTGGTCCACCAGCCGGGGCAGCTCGGTCAGCCCGAGGACCCGCTCGACCGGCTCCTCGTTCATCCGCAGCACGCCGAGGATCTCGCGCAGCTCGTTCAGCGCCTGCCGGCCGGTGTCGGCCATCAGCTTGGCGCTCTGCGCGGCCTTCTCCGGGTCGCGGGCGGCGATCCGCTCCAGCGCACCCGCGTGCACCACCATCAGGCTGACCCGGTGCGCCACCACGTCGTGCATCTCCCGGGCGATCCGGGTGCGCTCCTCCAGCCGGGCCCGGCGGGCGCGTTCGGTGGCCCGCTCGGCCAACAGGTCCAGCTCGGCCTCCAGGCCCTGGGCACGGTCCTTGAGCGACTCCAGCAGCCGGCGCCGGGCGCCGATGTAGAGGCCGGTGACCAGCGGCACCACGGTCAGCCCGGCCGCGACCAGCACCGCGACCAGCGCGGTCACCCAGGTCGGCGGCGTCTGCTCGCCGGGCTGCGGGTCGCTGGTGAGGAAGAGGAAGAGCACCATCGCGGTGGTCTCCAGGAAGACCACCGTGGAGAGTCCGACCAGCCGCAGCCGGCGGGACGGCCAGATCCAGGTGGCGGCCAGCGTGTAGAGCGCGACCTCCAGCAGCACCCCGCCGAACAGGCCGGGCACCAGGACCATGGACACCATCACCGGCAGCGCCGGCCAGCGCCGCCGCACCAGCAGCGTGGCACCGGCCAGCCCGCCGACCACGGCGGCCAGCACGGCGAGCGCGGTGCCCAGGTGGAGCCGACCGGCGGCCAGCGTGTAGCCGCCGGCCGCGGTCTCCAGGGCGGCCAGCGCGGCCAGCCCCACGTCCAGTAGCGCGGCGCGCCGCCGGCCCCACCACCAGACCGATCGGCTCCGCGCGCCCTCCCCAGGCGACAAGCTCATGGGTGCCAGCCTAAGTGAGGCCGCCCCGGCCACCCCACCGAGTTCGCGGCGTCCGACCGGCCGGGTCGAGCGGTTGTCCGCAATCCGGCCACCCCCGCGATTCGACGCGCGTCGCAACCTATGCTGTTGCGCGTCGGACAGCGCGGTCCGCCGTTGCCGAACCCCACCACTTCAGGGAGCCAGCCGTGACCGCTTCGGTCCCCACCCCGGCCGACCGCCCGAGCCCCGATCCCGCCGCCGTAGAAGCGGACAACGCCGCCCTGCGCGCAGACATCCGCCGCCTCGGCGATCTGCTCGGCGAGACGCTGGTACGGCAGGAAGGCGCGGAGGTGCTCGGCCTGGTCGAGCAGGTCCGCCTGCTGAGCCGCACCGACGGCGAGGCCACCGCCGAACTGCTGGCCAACATCGACCTGGAGACCGCCGCCAAGCTGGTGCGCGCCTTCTCCACCTACTTCCACCTGGCCAACGTCACCGAGCAGGTGCACCGCGGCCGCGAGTTCGCGGCCCGCCGGGCCCGGGAGGGCTCGCTGCTGGCGCAGACCGCCGACCAGCTGGCCGAGGCCGATCCCAAGCACCTGACCGACACGCTGGCCAACCTGGCGGTCCGTCCGGTCTTCACCGCGCACCCCACCGAGGCGGCCCGCCGCTCGGTGCTGAACAAGCTGCGCCGGATCGGCGAGCTGCTGGAGCGCATCCACCGCGAGAACGCCGCGGCCGGCCTGTCCGGCACCGACGCGGCCCGGCTGACCAGCGCCCGGCGTTCCGCCGACCGCCGGCTGGCCGAGGTGATCGACCTGCTCTGGCAGACCGACGAGCTGCGGATCGCCCGCCCCGAGCCGACCGACGAGGCCCGCAACGCCGTCTACTACCTGGACGAGCTCTACCGCGACGCCGTCCCGGAGGTGCTGGAGGAGCTGCACGAGGAGCTGGCCCGGGTCGGCCTGGCGCTGCCCGACGGGGTCCGCCCGCTCACCTTCGGCACCTGGATCGGCGGCGACCGGGACGGCAACCCGAACGTCACCCCGCAGGTCACCTGGGACGTGCTCAACCTGCAGCACGAGTACGGCATCAAGGACGCCCTGGCGGCGGTGGACGACCTGCGCGGCTCGCTCTCCACCTCGGTCCGCCTGGCCGGCGCCTCGGAGGAGCTGCTGGCCTCGCTGGAGGCCGACCTCAAGCTGCTGCCGGAGCTGAGCCCCCGGTACAAGCGGATGAACGCCGAGGAGCCGTACCGGCTGAAGGCCACCTGCGTGCGGCTCAAGCTGGAGAACACCCGGGACCGGCTGGCGGCCGGCACCCCGCACGTGCCCGGCCGGGACTACCTGGGCACCCGGGAGCTGGTCGCCGACCTGCGGCTGGTCCAGGACTCGCTGCGGGCGCACCGCGGCGAGCTGATCGCCGACGGCCGGCTGGCCCGGGCGATCAACACGGTCGAGGCGTTCGGCCTGCAGCTGGCCACCATGGACGTGCGCGAGCACGCCGAGGCCCACCACCACGCGCTCGGCCAGCTCTTCGACCGGCTCGGCGAGGAGGCCTGGCGGTACAACGACATGCCGCGCGAGTACCGCCAGCGGCTGCTCGCCAAGGAGCTGCGCTCGCGCCGCCCGCTGGCCCCCACCCCGGCCCCGCTGGACGCGGCCGGCACCAAGACCCTGGGCGTCTTCAACACCATCCGCGAGGGCTTCGAGCGGTTCGGCGACGAGATCGTGGAGAGCTACATCATCTCCATGTGCCAGGGCGCGGACGACGTCTTCGCCGCGGCCGTGCTGGCCCGCGAGGCCGGCCTGATCGACCTGCACGGCGGGGTGGCCCGGATCGGCATCGTGCCGCTGCTGGAGACCACCGACGAGCTGCAGCAGGCCGACCGGATCCTGGAGGAGATGCTCGCCGACCCCTCCTACCGCCTGCTGGTCTCGCTGCGCGGCGACGTCCAGGAGGTCATGCTCGGCTACTCCGACTCCTCCAAGTTCGGCGGCATCACCACCTCCCAGTGGGAGATCCACCGCGCCCAGCGCCGGCTGCGCGACGTGGCCCACCGCTACGGCATCCGGCTGCGGCTCTTCCACGGCCGCGGCGGCACCGTGGGCCGCGGCGGCGGCCCCTCGCACGAGGCGATCCTCGCCCAGCCCTGGGGCACCCTGGAGGGCGAGATCAAGGTCACCGAGCAGGGCGAGGTGATCTCCGACAAGTACCTGCTGCCCTCGCTGGCCCGGGAGAACCTGGAGCTCACCCTCTCCGCCACGCTGGCCGCCTCGGCGCTGCACACCTCGCCCCGCCAGGCCCCGGAGGAGCTGGCCCGCTGGGACGCCGCGATGGACGTGGTCTCGGAGGCCGCGCACACCTCCTACCGCGCCCTGGTGGAGCAGGAGGACCTGCCGAAGTACTTCTTCGCCGCCACCCCGGTGGACCAGCTGGCCTCGCTGCACCTGGGCTCCCGCCCGTCGCGCCGCCCGGACTCGGGCGCCGGCCTGGACGGCCTGCGGGCGATCCCGTGGGTGTTCGGCTGGACCCAGTCGCGGCAGATCGTGCCGGGCTGGTTCGGCGTCGGCTCCGGCCTGGCGGCGGCCCGCGCGGCCGGCCTGGGCGACGTGCTGCCGGAGATGTACGAGAAGTGGCACTTCTTCCGCAACTTCCTGTCCAACGTCGCGATGACGCTGGCCAAGACCGACCTGCGGATCGCCCGCCACTACGTCGAGCAGCTGGTCCCGGGCGAGCTGCGGCACGTCTTCGACCAGATCACCGCCGAGCACGAGCTGACCCTGCGCGAGGTGCTGCGGCTGACCGGCGAGAACGAGCTGCTGGAGCACAACCCGGTGCTGAAGCAGACCTTCGCGGTCCGCGACGCCTACCTCGACCCGATCTCCTACCTGCAGGTGGCGCTGCTGCGCCGGCAGCGCGAGGAGGCCGCGGCCGGGCGCACCGAGGACCCGCTGCGGGCCCGGGCGCTACTGCTGACGGTCAACGGGATCGCCGCCGGTCTGCGCAACACCGGCTGATCCGCCGCGGGAACGGACGAGCGGGCCGGGGGTCTCCCCCGGCCCGCTCGTCCGTTCCCGCGCGCGTGCGCGTCCTGGCGGTGCGTCAGCCCGCCGACGGCGCGGTCCGCTTGGCGGCGACCCGGCGCTTGAGCCAGAGCGCGCCGCCGCCGCCGGCCACCAGCAGGCCGCCGCCGACCGCGCCCAGTCCGGCGTCGCCGCCGATCGAGGAGACGATGGTGCCGGCCAGTTCGCCGCTGGGCGCCGGCACCGAGGTGGGCGCGGGCTGGGCGGTGGCGGAGGCCGGGTCGACCAGCTGCACGTCCTGCGCGGTGGGGTCGGCGGCCGGGACGCCACCGGGCCGCAGCCGGCCGCCGCCCCGCCCGGTGCCGACCGGCAGCAGGGCGCCGCGGCTGAGCGCCGGCGACGGGGTCGGCGTGGCCGTGGGCGTCGGACTCGGGCAGCCGGCCGGGCGGGCCGGGTCCGTGGGCGCGGGGGCGGTCGGCGACGCGGTGGTCGGGTCGGTCGGGCTCGCGGTGGCGCCGGCCGGGGCGGTGTCCGGCGGGCAGCTGGGGCTCGGGCTGGTGCTCGGCCCGGTGCTGGCCGGCGCGGCGGAGGCGCTGGGCGAACCGCTGGCCAGGCTCGGCCCCGGGTCCGCGCTCGGCCACGGGGGGCCGAACGGCGCCGGTGCCGGCGAGCCGCTGGGCGGTGCCGCCGCTGCCGTCGCGGCGGCCCCACCGAGCAGGGCCGCGACCGCGATTACCCATGTGCCGACCAGCCGTGCCGGTCCCAACCCCGCGCCCACCAGCGCCCCACCTTCCCGAGTCCGGTCCGAACCGTATCGGATCCCGGTGAGCGCTCGATCACCGGATCGGGGGCGGTGGGCAAGAGTTGTACGACTGTTGCCCTGGCGGTCACGGGCCGGTGGTTCGCTGACGTGCCGTCAGGAGTTGTAGGTGCTCTGGGCCCGCTCCAGACCCTCCGTCAGCAGCGCCTCGACGGCGTCGGCGCAGCGGTCGACGAACCAGTCGAGCTCCTTGCGCTCGGTGCTGGAGAAGTCCTTCAGCACGAAGTCGGCGACCTCCATCCGGCCGGGCGGGCGGCCGATCCCGCAGCGCACCCGGTGGTAGTCGGGGCCGAGCGACTTGGTGATCGACTTCAGGCCGTTGTGCCCGTTGTCGCCGCCGCCCAGCTTGAGCCGCAGGGTCGCGTAGTCGATGTCCAGCTCGTCGTGGACCGCGACGATCGCGCTGTTCGGCACCTTGTAGAAGTCGCGCAGCGCGGTGGTCGGGCCGCCGGAGAGGTTCATGAAGGTCATCGGCTTGGCCAGCACCACCCGGTGGCCGCCGATCCGGCCCTCGGCGGTCTGGGCCCGGCTCTTGTGCGCCTTGAACCGGGCGCCGATCCGCTGGGCCAGCAGGTCCACCACCATGAACCCGATGTTGTGCCGGTTGCGGGCGTACCCGTCCCCGGGGTTGCCCAGGCCGACCACCAGCCAGGGTCCGCCGTACTGCGCGTCAGTCATCGCCATCCTCCTCAGTGCTCCCCATCATCCCGGACGCACCGCTGCCCCGGTTCCCAACGGGAACCGGGGCAGCGGGTGTCAGCGCGAGGCTCAGGCCTCGGTGGTCTCCTCGGCGGCCTCGGCGGCCTCCTCCTCGGCCGGGGCGGCCTGGGCACCGATGATCTGCAGCACGACGGCGTCGGCCTCGACGGCCAGCGAGACGTTGGCGGGCAGCTTGATGTCGCCGGCGGTGATCGCGGCGCCGGCCTCCAGGCCCTCGACCGAGACGGTGACCGACTCGGGCAGGTGCAGGGCCTCGGCCTCGATCGGCAGGGCGTTCAGCACGTGCTCGACCAGGTTGCCGCCGGGGGCGAGCTCGCCCTCGATGATCACCGGGATCTCGACGGTGACCTTCTCGCCGCGCTTCACCAGCAGCAGGTCGACGTGCTCGATGCTGCGCTTGATGGCCTCGCGCTGCACGGCCTTCGGCAGGACGTACTCGTCCTTGCCCTCGATCGGGACGACCAGCAGGGCGTTCGGGGTCTTGAGGGCCATCATCAGGTCGTGGCCCGGCAGGTTCAGGTGGACCGGCGCGTGGCCGTGGCCGTAGACGACACCGGGGACGAAGCCGGCGCGGCGGGCGCGGCGGGCGGCACCCTTGCCGAACTCGTTGCGGGGCTCGGCGGCGAGGCGGATCTCGGACATGCTGCACTCCTGGAGTAAAAACGGGTGCAGACAGCGAAAAGCCGCCGGGACCACACCCTCGCAAACACGGGTCGGCTCGGCGGACTCATCCATCCAGCGCGTCGATCACGGAGCGCAGTAGCATCCCTCGCCGAGCAGTCTCACGAGTCTAACCGGACGATTGCGCGCGGATGAAATCGGCCCCCGCCGCCACGGGGGCGACGGGGGCCGGGCGGCGCCGACGGTGCGTCAGTGCACGCCCTCGAAGAGCGAGGTGACCGAGCCCTCCTCGAAGACCTCGCGGATCGCGGCGGCGATCGACGGGGCGATCGAGAGGGTGGTGACCTTCTCCAGGCCGAGCTCGGCCGGGCAGGGCAGCGTGTTGGTGAAGACGAACTCGCTGACCCGGGAGTTCTTCAGCCGGTCCGGGGCGGGGCCGGAGAGCACGCCGTGGGTGGCGGCGACGATCACGTCGGCGGCGCCGTTGTCGAAGAGCGCGTCGGCGGCGGCGCAGATCGTGCCGGCGGTGTCGATCATGTCGTCGACCAGCACGCAGACCCGGTCCTTGACGTCACCGACCACCTCGGCGGACAGGATGGTGTTGGCCTGGGTGATGTCGCGGCGCTTGTGGATGATCGCCAGCGGGGCGTCCAGCCGGTCGCACCACTGGTCGGCCACCTTCACCCGGCCGGCGTCCGGCGAGACGATGGTGAGCTTGTCGCGGGGCACCCGCTCGCCGACGTAGTCGGCCAGCATCGGCAGCGCGAAGAGGTGGTCCACCGGGCCGGAGAAGAAGCCCTGGATCTGCGCGGTGTGCAGGTCGACCGCCATCAGCCGGTCGGCGCCGGCCGCGGACAGCAGGTCGGCGACCAGTCGGGCCGAGATGGGCTCGCGGCCGAGGTGCTTCTTGTCCTGGCGGGCGTAGCCGTAGAACGGCAGGATCGCCGTGATGCTCCGGGCCGAGGCCCGCTTCAGCGCGTCGATCATGATCAGCTGTTCCATGATCCACTGGTTGATCGGAGCCGTGTGGCTCTGCATCACGAAACAGTCCGCTCCCCGGGCGGAATCCAGGAAGCGGACGTAGATCTCGCCGTTGGCGAAGTCCAGGGCCTTGGTCGGAACGAGCTCGGTGCCGAGGGCCTCGGCCACCTCCCGCGCCAGCTCGGGGTGGGCACGGCCGGAGAAGAGCTTGAGCTTCTTCTCACCCGACGTCGTGATCCCGCTCACTGCACCGTCTCCTCGCGTTGCTGCCGCATGATCCCGCCGCGCCGCACCCCCGACGGCCGCTGCCGCCCGGGGTCGGTGATCGACGGGGGATTGGGTGTGCATCGCGCGGGCTGCAATCCCACGGCGCACATATGTCCACAAGGTTACGCGCCCGGACGCGAAGCGTCCGCACCCCGCCGCCCCGAGGGCCGGAAAGCCGGTTGTGACTTCGGACTCGTCGATCCGTCCGGTGCGGCGGGAACGGCCGCCGGTGCGCCGCTGTCAGGCCTGCTCGCCGTCCTCGGCGGTCGCTGCCAGGGCTGCCGCGGCCGCCTCGGCGGATGTGGTGCCGGGGCGGCTCCGCGCCACCCAGCCGGCCACGTTGCGCTGCTGCGCCCGGCTCACGCCGAGCGCGCCCGGGGGCACGTCCTTGTTGAGCGCCGAGCCGGCCGCGGTGTACGCGCCGTCGCCGACCGTCACCGGGGCGACCAGCACGGTGTTCGAGCCGACCCGGGCGTGCCTGCCGACCACGGTCGGCGACTTGTTCACGCCGTCCCAGTTGGCGGTGATGGTGCCGGCGCCCAGGTTGGCGCCCTCGCCGATGGTGGCGTCGCCGACGTAGGCCAGGTGCGGCACCTTGGCGCCGTCCCCGATGCTCGACTTCTTCACCTCGACGAAGGTGCCGACCTTGCCCTTGGCGCCGAGCTCGACCCCGCCGCGCAGGTAGGCGTACGGGCCGACGGTGGCACCCGCGCCGATCCGGGCCCGCTCGACGGTGCTGCTGGCGACGGTGGCGCCGGCCCCGACCTCGGTGTCGGTCAGCGTGGTGTCCGGGCCGACCTCGCAGCCCTCGGCCAGGAAGGTGGCGCCGCGCAGCCGGGTGCCGGGGTGCAGCAGCACGTCCTGCTCGTAGGAGACCTGCACGTCGATCCAGGTGGTGGCCGGGTCGACCACGGTGACCCCGGCGCGCATGGCGCGCTCCAGCAGCCGGTCGTTGAGCAGCCGGCGGGCCTCGGCCAACTGCACCCGGTCGTTGATGCCGAGGATCTCCCGGTGGTCCTCGGCGACCACGGCGCCGACCCGGTGGCCGGCCGCGCGCAGGATCTCCAGGGTGTCGGTCAGGTACTCCTCGCCCTGCGCGTTGTCGGTGCCGATCCGGGCCAGCGCGTCGCCCAGCAGCTTGCCCTCGAAGGCGTAGACGCCGGAGTTGATCTCGCTGATCGCGCGCTGCTCGGCGGTGGCGTCGCGCTGCTCGACGATCCCGGTGACCGAGCCGTCGGCGGCCCGCAGGATCCGGCCGTAGCCGGTCGGGTCGGGCACCTCGGCGGTCAGCACGGTGACGCCGTTGCCCTGCCCGGCGTGCTGCTCGGCCAGGGCGCGCAGGGTGTCGGCGGTGAGCAGCGGGGTGTCGCCGTAGGTGACGATCACCGTGCCGTCCAGCTCCAGGCCCTCGGCGGCCAGCGCCTCGACGGCCACCCGGGCGGCGCTGCCGGTGCCGTTCTGCCGCTCCTGGACCACGGCCCGGGCGCGCGGGTGACGCTCGTTCAGGTGATCCGTCACCAGTTCCCGGCGGTGGCCCACCACCACGGCGAGCTGATGCGGCGCCAGTTCCTCGGCCGCGGCCAGCACGTGGCCGAGCAGGCTGCGGCCGCAGACCTCGTGCAGCACCTTCGGCAGGGCCCGGGACTTCATCCGGGTGCCCTCCCCCGCGGCGAGCACCAGAACGGCGGCAAGGGGGCGGTCACTCACAGCGCTCACGCGGGAGGCTCCTCGGTCGGGTTCGGGAGTGGAGGGGCTCGGCCTGCTCCCAGGGCGAACTCCCAGGCCAGCGGCCTTCCGCACGGAGCGCCGAGTGGGACCGAGGATACCCAGCGACCGTGAAAGGCCCGCTCCGCGCGCGGCAACGCCCGACCGGATCACCCGGAACGACTGGCTCCGCCGCTAGGACTCGAACCTAGACAAAGGCCTTCAAAGGGCCCCGTGCTGCCATTACACCACGGCGGACCGACCGTCAATCCAGCCCCCTGGACGCGCCAACCACCGCACGCCCCGGAGCCAACCACAGCCTAAGGGTTACCGAGGCTCTTCCTCCACCACCTGTCCGCACTCGGTTCGCAGCGGGTGCGAACGGGTGCCAACCGGTCACCGGGGCGCCCTGACACGGAAAGGTGTCGTCCTTCCGTTGGCCGGTGACAGAACCTACGATGCCGTAAGTTACGCAGACGTAGGCACCGCCCGCCCGGTCGGCCGCCTTCCTCCGCTCTCGTTGAGGGACGACCCCCATGACGCTTCAGGCAGACGAGGCGCTCCCCGGCGCCAGCCCCGTCACCAAGCCCAACAGCCAGATCTCCGCCACCCTGGGCGGCGAGAAGCAGGGCCTGCCCGAGCGGATCGCGCTCGGCCTGTTCATCGCGGTGCCCTTCCTCGCCCTGCTGGCCGCGGTGCCGGTGGCCTGGGGCTGGGGGCTCGGCTGGCGCGACCTGGCGATCGGCACGGTGATGTACTTCCTCACCTGCCACGGCATCACCATCGGCTACCACCGGCACTTCACCCACCGCTCCTTCAAGACCGGCCGGGTGCTCAAGATCGCCATGGCGGTGGCCGGCAGCCTGGCCATCGAGGGCCCGGTGGTGCGCTGGGTCGCCGACCACCGCAAGCACCACAAGTTCTCCGACCGGGACGGCGACCCGCACTCCCCCTGGCGCTACGGCGAGAATGTGCCGGCCCTGCTCAAGGGCCTGTGGTGGGCGCACATGGGCTGGCTCTTCGACCAGGAGCAGACCCCGCAGCACATCTACGCCCCCGACCTGGTCAAGGACCGCGACCTGCGGGCGATCTCCCGGCTGTTCTGGCTGTGGACCACGCTCTCGATGCTGCTGCCGGCGCTGGCCGGCGGGCTGCTCAGCTGGTCCTGGCAGGGCGCGCTGACCGCCTTCTTCTGGGGCTCGCTGGTCCGGGTCGCGCTGCTGCACCACGTGACCTGGTCGATCAACTCGATCTGCCACGCGATCGGCGAGCGGCCGTTCCGCTCCCGCGACAGGTCCGGCAACGTCTGGTGGCTGGCGGTGCTGTCCTGCGGCGAGTCCTGGCACAACCTGCACCACGCCGACCCGACCTCGGCCCGGCACGGGGTGCTGCGCGGCCAGTTGGACTCCTCGGCCCGGGTGATCCGCTGGTTCGAGCAGATCGGCTGGGCCCGCGACGTGCGCTGGCCCGACGCGGCGCGCATCGCCGCCCGGCGCACGGCATGACCCCTCGCCTACAGCATGATGGAGGGGTGAACCGGAGCAACGAGACCAGCCCGCAGACCAGCCCGGACGGCCACCAGCCCGGCACCGCCGCGGGCTCCCCCGGCCGGCGGCTGGGGGACGGCCGCGGCCGCGGCCGGGTCCGGATGACGGGCAAGCAGCGCCGCGAGCAGCTGCTGGAGATCGGCCGCTCCGTCTTCGCCGAGCGCGGCTACGACGGCACCTCGGTCGAGGAGATCGCCGAGCGGGCCGGGGTGTCCAAGCCGGTGGTCTACGAGCACTTCGGCGGCAAGGAGGGCCTCTACGCGGTGGTGGTGGACCGCGAGATGCAGCTGCTGCTGGACATGGTCACCGGCGCGCTGACCGGCGGGCACTCCCGGGAGCTGCTGGAGCAGGCCGCCTTCGCGCTGATGGACTACATCGACACCTCCACCGACGGCTTCAAGATCCTGGTCCGGGACTCCCCGGTGGCCCAGTCGACCGGCTCCTTCGCCTCGCTGATCAGCGACATCGCCACCCAGGTCGAGGACATCCTGGGCCTGGAGTTCAAGGCCCGCGGCTTCGACCCCCGGCTGGCCCCGATGTACTCGCAGATGCTGGTGGGCATGGTCGCGCTGACCGGCCAGTGGTGGCTGGAGGTGCGCAAGCCGCAGAAGGCCGAGGTGGCCGCGCACCTGGTCAACCTCGCCTGGCACGGCCTGGAGGGCATGGAGCGGCACCCGAAGCTGGTCGGCGACCGGCAGAACTGACGCCCGGTCCGTCACGGCTCGTTCACGGTCTGGTTTTCTCGATGTCAAGAGGCTTTATATCGACAGAACCACCGATACACTGATCCACATGGAGGACGAGGTCGATCGGCTGGTCGCAGCTTGGCGCCGCGAGCGCCCCGACCTCGACGTGCAACCGCTCCAGGTGCTCAGCCGGGTCAGCCGGCTCGCCCGGCACCTGGACCGGGCCCGCCGCGCCGCCTTCGCCGAGCACGGGCTGGAGCCCTGGGAGTTCGACGTGCTCACCGCGCTGCGCCGGGCCGGGCACCCCTACCAGCTCTCCCCCGGCCAGCTGCTCACCCAGACCCTGGTGACCTCCGGCACCATGACCAACCGGATCGACCGGCTGGCCGGCAAGGACCTGGTGCAGCGGCTGCCCGACCCGGACGACCGCCGCGGGGTGCTGGTCCGGCTGACCGGCTCCGGGCAGCTCAAGGCTGACGAGGCGCTGGCCGGCCTGCTGGCGCACGAGCGCGAGCTGCTGGCCGAACTGACCGGCGGGCAGCAGGCCGAGCTGGCCGCGCTGCTGCGGCAGCTGGTCGCCCCGTTCGACAACATCCCCGGCTGACGGGCCCTCAGCGGGCCGCCAGCGGCTCCGCGCGGTACCGACGGGGTTTCCCCCGGTCCGGCCCCCGCCACCGCCCTGCCGGGCCGTCAGGGGCGTTCGGCGGCCGCCTCCGCCGGGCCGACCCCGGCCCGCCGGGCCAGTGCCACCGCCGCCAGCGTGGAGTGCACGCCCAGCTTGCCGAGCACGTTCTGCATGTGGGTCCGCACGGTGTGCGGGGAGAGGTAGAGCCGCTCGGCGACCGCCTGCCGGCCCAGGCCCGCCACCATGCAGCGCAGCACCTGCTTCTCCCGCGGGGTCAGCGAGTCGACCAGCCGCTCGCTCTCGGTGCGGTCCCGGCGGGCCGTGGTGAGCTCCCGGACCACCCCGGTCAGCAGGGCCGGCGGCAGGTGGGTCTCGCCGCGCAGCACCCCGCGCAGCACGGTCAGCAGCCGGGTCAGCGAACTCTCCTTGGCCACCCAGCCCGAGGCGCCCGCGTGCAGCGCCCGGACGGCCCGGCGCGGGTCCTCCTCGGCGGCCAGCACCACGGCGTGCAGGCCCGGGTAGGTGTGGCAGGCCCGGCCCAGCAGGGTGATCCCGTCGGCCGGGCGGCGGGCCGGGCCCGCGGCGGCGGGCGGCTCCACCGGGCGCACGGCCGGGACGGCGGACGGGACGACGGACGGGACGACGGACGGCGGCACCGGCGGCGCCACGGACCGCTGCGGGGCCAGCGCGCTGCCGGCCCGGCGCGGGGCCGGCACCAGGCCGGCCGGGGTGCGCCGCGGGGCCGGCTCCGGCTCGGCGACCCGCGGGCGGCGGGGCGGGCCGAGGGCGGTCGTGGTGCTGCCCAGGTCGGCGTCGACCAGCAGCACGTCGAACGGGCGGCCGTCGGCGGCGGCCCGCTCCAGCGCGTGTTCGGCGGCCGCGGCGCTGCCGGCCGCGCCGACCTCGATCTCCGGCTCGGCGGAGAGCGCCGTGGCGAGCGCCTCGGCGAAGATCCGGTGGTCGTCGACCACCAGGACTCGGATCCGCCCCATCCCGGTGTCCCCCCTGCTCCAGCCGTGGCGCGCACCGATCTCCCGGCTCAGCGTAAGGCTTGAACGGCCGGCGGGTGGCGCAACGGTGAAGTTCCGTCCGAATACCACCGCCCGGAACGAGCGGTGGTGACGGGAGCGGGGCGGCGCGGGGGAACCGCGGGGCTGACGGGGCCTCAGGCCAGTCGGCGCGCGCCCGCGGCCGCGGTGGCGGTGAACAGCGCGGGCTCGCGCAGGCCGGCCGCCGCGAAGGCGGCGGTGACCGCCGCGCCCACCTCGGCCGTCCGGTCGACCCCGACCAGGGCGATCACCGAGCCGCCGAAGCCGCCGCCGGTCATCCGGGCGCCCAGCGCGCCGGCCGCCACGGCCGCCGCCACCGCCAGGTCGGTCTCCGCGCAGGAGACCCGGAAGTCGTCCCGGAGCGAGGCGTGACCGGCCGTCAGGATCGGGCCGAGCGCCTCGAACTCGCCCTTGTCGAGCAGTTCGACGGCGCGCAGCACCCGGTCGTTCTCGGTCACCACGTGCCGCACCACCGGCACCAGCTCGGCCGGCAGCTGTGCCAGCGCGGCCGCCAGGACCGCCGCCGGGTGGGGGTCCCTCCCGGCCGCCAGGCTGGGGGCGTCGCGCAGCGCCCGCAGCCCGAGCAGTCCGGCGGCCCGCTCGCAGCCGGCCCGCACGCCCGCGTAGGCGCCGTCGCCCAGGTCGTGCTTGACCCGGGTGTCGATCACCAGCAGCTCCAGGCCCTGCTCGGCGAGCCGCAGCGGCACCTGCCGCTGGGTCATCTCCCGCACGTCCAGGAAGAGCGCGTTGCCCTCGGTGCAGCAGGCGCTGGCCATCTGGTCCATCACCCCGCAGGGCACGCCGACGAACAGGTTCTCCGCCCGCTGGCAGAGCAGCCCGATCGCCGGCGTGCTGAGCGGCAGCCCGTACAGGTCCCGGTAGGCCGCCGCGACCACCACCTCCAGGGCGGCGGAGGAGGACAGGCCGGCGCCGGTCGGCACGTCGCTGTCGAAGTACAGGTCGGCGCCGCCCACCGGGTGGCCGGCCTCGCGCAGCGCCCAGACCACGCCGGCCGGGTAGGCCGCCCAGCCGGCCACCGCGCCCGGGGCGAGCTCGGCGACCGGCAGGTCGGTGGTCCGGCCGTCGCCCTGGGCGCTGTACAGCCGCAGCCGGCCGTCGGTGCGCGGGGCGGCGGTCAGCCGGACCGCGTGCGGGAGAGCGATCGGGAGCACGAAGCCGTCGTTGTAGTCGGTGTGCTCGCCGATCAGGTTGACCCGGCCCGGGGCCGCCCACACCCCGGTGGGGGTGGTCCCGAAGATCCGCTGGAACTCGTCAGACACGTGCTGCTCTCCCGCCGCTGGGTCTCATCCGGTGTGGCTCAGCTCTCGCTGCGCCGGCTCTTGTCGAACTTCTCGAGGGTGAACGCCCAGGCGTCCGCCACGATGGCGTCCAGCTCGGGGCGCTTGGGCACCCAGCCGAGGGCCTGGCGGGCCCGCTCGGCGGAGGCCACCAGCACGGCCGGGTCGCCCGGGCGGCGCTCGGCGGTGACCACCGGGATCTCCCGGCCGGTGACCCGCTTGACCGACTCGATCACCTCGCGGACCGAGAAGCCGCTGCCGTTGCCCAGGTTGCAGATCAGGTGCTCGCCCGGCTTCGCCGCGTCCAGCGCCAGCAGGTGGGCCTCGGCCAGGTCCGCGACGTGGATGTAGTCGCGGATGCAGGTGCCGTCCGGGGTCGGGTAGTCGTCGCCGAAGACCGAGATGTGCGGGCGCTGGCCCAGCGCGGCCTGGAAGACCAGCGGGATCAGGTGCGACTCCGGGTCGTGCCGCTCGCCGTAGGCGCCGTAGGCGCCGGCCACGTTGAAGTAGCGCAGGCTGACCGCGGCCAGGCCGTGGGCGATCGCCTCACTGGTGATCAGGTGGTCCACCGCCAGCTTGGTGGCGCCGTAGGCGTTGGTCGGCGAGGTGCGGGCGGTCTCGGCGATCGGGGTGCCCTCCGGCTCGCCGTAGGTGGCGGCGGTGGAGGAGAAGACCAGCTTGCGCACCCCGGCCTTGCGCATCGCGCTGACCAGCTCCAGTGAGCCGGCCACGTTGTTGCGCCAGTACTTCTCCGGGTCCGCGACCGACTCGCCGACCTGCGAGGAGGCGGCGAAGTGCAGCACCGCGTCGAAGGAGGCGTCCAGCACCTGGTCGGCCTCCTGGATCCGGCCGCGGACGAACTCGGCGCCGGCCGGCACGCCCTCGGCGAACCCGGTGGAGAGGTCGTCCAGCACGACCACCTGGTGCCCTGCCTCCAACAGGTGCGCACCGACCACGCTGCCGACGTAGCCGGCACCGCCGGTGACCAGGTACTTGCTCATGTTGCGACCTCCCGCAGGCGGTGTGCCGCCGCCTCGGGCGACACATCGTTGACGAACGCGTCCATGCCGGATTCG
This sequence comes from Kitasatospora viridis, assembly GCF_007829815.1. Taxonomy (NCBI): domain Bacteria; kingdom Bacillati; phylum Actinomycetota; class Actinomycetes; order Kitasatosporales; family Streptomycetaceae; genus Kitasatospora; species Kitasatospora viridis. The sequence continues at coordinate 2,333,844 of NZ_VIWT01000001.1, forward strand.
ACCCCGGCCAGGTACTTCAGCTTGCCTACGGTACGACGGATCGTGAACAGCTCCAGATGCAGTGCCAGCTCGGCACCGCCCCGGCGCGGGGCCTGGTGCCAGGCGGCGATGTACGGAGTGGGTGCCAGGCCCTCGCCGAACAGCCGGTCGAAGCGGCGCAGCAGCTCCAGGTAGAGGCGGGGGAACTCGGCCCGCTCCTCCTCGGCCAGCTCGGGCAGCGAGCCGACCCGGCGGTTCGGGAAGAGGTGCACCTCGTACGGCCAGCGGGCGGCGAACGGCACGAAGGCGGTCCAGTGCTCGCCGGCCAGCACCACCCGCAGCGGGTCGGCCAGTTCGCCGGCCAGCAGGTCCTCGAAGAGGTTGCGGCCGGTGCGGGCGCGGTGGTCGTTGGCGCTGGCGATCATCTTGGTGGTGCGCGGGGTGGTGAACGGGAAGGCGTAGATCTGACCGTGCGGGTGAGCCAGCGTCACCCCGATCTCGGCGCCGCGGTTCTCGAAGCAGAAGACCTGCTCCACTCCGGGCAGCCGGCCGAGCGCCGCGGTGCGGTCGGTCCACGCGTCCAGCACCAGGCGGGCCTTGGACTCGTCGAGGTCGGCGAAGGAGGCGGCGTGGTCGGCGGTGAAGCAGACCACCTCGCAGCGGCCGGTGCCGGGGCGGGCCAGGTGCAGGGCGGCCGGGGCGGCGGCGGTCCCCCCGGCGGTCAGGGCGAGTTCGGGGGCCGCGTCGGTGGCCAGCGAGGGGAAGCGGTTCTCGAAGACGGCCACGTCGTAGTCGGGGGCCGGGATCTCGCTGAGGTGCGCCTCGGTGCTCGGGCAGAGCGGGCACTGGTCGGTCGGCGGGTGGTAGATCCGGCCCTGGCGGTGCGCCGCCACGGTGACCCAGTCGCCGGACACCGGGTCGAGGCGCACCTCGGAGAGGTTGGCCACCGGTTCCAGGGGTCTGCGGTCGGGCTCGTCCCGGAACACCGTCTCGTCCCGGTCGAAGTAGATCAGCTCACGGCCGTCCGCCAGCTTGGTCGTGGTCTTGCGCACAGTCTTCCGCCCTCGATGCCGTGTCACCCGCCTGAGTCATCACACATAATCAAACAATACTCATCACCAGTCAACAGACGAACGGCATCCGGACACGGCGAATTCGCCCGTGCCGCTTGGCCGGAGCCCGGACGGGTCGAAGCGGGGGGGTGGTGGGGGACGGGGTGCGCGAGGGCAGGGTGCGGCGGAGCGGCGCGGCGCGGAGGTGCGACGGCCGGCCGTGGCTACTCGCGTTCGAGCCGGGCGAGCAGGCCGGTGCGGTCGGCCACCGCGGCGGCCTCCAGGCGGGTGCGGGCGCCGAGCTTCATCAGCACCCGCTGCACGTGGGTGCGGGCCGTGCTGGGGGCGATGCCCATGGCGGCGGCGATCTCCTGGGTGTCCTGGCCCTCCGCGATCCGGGCCAGCACCTGGACCTCACGCCGGGTCAGCGCGCCGAGCAGCCGCAGCGCCTCGTCGTCCGGCTCGTGCACCGGGTGCAGCAGGCGCTCGAAGGAGGCCTGCAGCACCTCCACCGCGACTGCCGCCTCACCCGCCCGGGCCCGGCCGATCGAGCGGTCCACCACCTCGATCCGCTCGTCGCTGCGGACGTAGCCGGCCGCGCCGGCGGCGAAGGCGCCCGCCACCCCGCGCAGGTCGTCCACCGGTCCGAGCACCACCACGGCCACCTCGGGCCGCTCCAGGCGCAGTCGGCGGACCGGGGCGAACGCGCTCACGGCACCCGGCCGGGCCACCCCGATCAGGCAGACGTCCGGACGGCGCTGCGCGGCCAGCTCCGGCGCCGCGCCTGCCGGGCTGCCCACCGCGAGCACCCGGTGCCCGCGCACCTGGAGCGCCGCGGCCAGCGCCTCGGCCAGCAGTCGGTGATCGTCGACCACGACGAGCCGAACGCCCAAGGGGCCCCTCCCCGAACCTGCGTGGAACGGACCCCACGCGCCACGTACCGGCCTTGCGCCACAGCACTGTTGACGCACCATCACAGCGCATGACGGACCCGGGCCGCCAGGGGCCGGCGGGTTCGGACGGTGCCAGGAGAATAACGAAAAGGTCCCCGCCGTAATGGCGGGGACCTTTTCCGATGGAGCCCCCATGCGGAATCGAACCGCAGACCTTCTCCTTACCATGGAGACGCTCTACCGACTGAGCTATAGGGGCGAACCGGTCGAACGAGGAAGACATTACATGGTCATCGAGCCGATTGGGAAATCGGTGACCGGGACGGAGCGCACGCCCCCGACCGGGGTCGGCGCCGGGCGCGCCGGCGACCGGGACGGGTGCGCTGATCGGCGGGGTGGGGCGCGCGGCGCAGGCGCCGCGCCGGGGGTGCGTGGGGCGGGGCGTGTGGGGCGGGGTCCGGGCAGGCCGACCTGTTAGTTCACGGCTTGGTTCACGGCGGCCGGGCTGCCCGTGGCGCGGGCGTCACCGAGCGGGTGGTCCACCGTCAGATCGCAGCCGCCCCGCTCCGGGAGGGCGAGCAGGCAGCACGCCGCCACCGCGCCGAGGCCGGCCAGGTACCAGCCGACCGGGGCCGCCGTGCCGTAGGCCGCCGTCAGCCTGGCCGCCAGCAGCGGGGCGGTGCCGCCGCCGATCACCCCGCCGAGGTTGTAGGTGAGCGCGGCGCCGGTGTAGCGCACCCGGGTCGGGAAGAGCTCGGGCAGGTAGGCCGCCACCGGACCGAGCAGCACCCCCTCCAGCAGCACCGTGCCCGCCAGCGCCAGCAGCATCAGCCCCCGCCGCAGCGTCTCCAGCACCGGGAAGAGCAGCAGCGACCAGCAGGAGGCCAGCGCCGTGCCGAGCAGCACGGTTCGTCGGCGGCCCCAGCGGTCGGACAGGCCCGCGCTGTACCAGACCGTCAGCGCGCCGATCGGAGCCACCGTCAGCTGGAGCGCCAGCAGCACCGTCCGGGAGACGCCCAGTTGGCCGGTCAGGTACCCCAGGGCGTAGGTGCTGCTCAGGTAGTGGAGCGCGTAGCCGAACGAGAGCATGCCGGTGCCGAGCAGCACCACCCGCCAGTGCCGCCGCAGCACCTCCAGCACCGGCGCGCCGCCCTCGCCGGACGGCCGACTCAGGGCCCGGGCGAAGACCGGGGTCTCGGCGATCCGCAGCCGGACGAACAGCCCGACGCCGACCAGCAGCAGCGAGCCGAGGAACGGCAGCCGCCAGCCCCAGGACTGGAACTGACGCTCGGACAGCCCTAGCGAGACCGCCAGGAAGACGCCGGTGGCCAGCGCCGAGCCGGCCGACGGCCCGAGCTGCAGGTACCCGGAGTACCGCCCGCGGCGCCCCCGGGGCGCATACTCCGCGACCAGCAGGGCCGCACCACCCCACTCGCCGCCCAGCCCCAACCCCTGACAGAACCGCAGCACCACCAGCGCCAGCGGCGCCCAGACGCCCCAGCGCCCGTACCCCGGCAGCACCCCCACCGCGGCCGTGGCCAGCCCCATCAGCAGCAGCGACGTGACCAGCACGGCCTTGCGGCCCACCCGGTCCCCGAAGTGGCCGAACACCACCGCCCCGACCGGGCGGGCCAGGAACGCCACCGCGTAGACCGAGAGGGCCGCCAGCAGCGCGCCGGCCGGCCCGAGCCCGGGGAAGTACTCGTGCCCGAAGACCAGCGCCGCCGCCATCCCGTACAGCACGAAGTCGTAGAACTCGATCGCCGTCCCGACGAAGGCGGCAGCGGCCACCCGCCCCAGCCCCTCGGTCCCACCGAGGCCCGGGTCGAGCTGCCCTGACGCCTTGTCAATCGCCATGCCACCGACGATGCCGCGCCGCCGCCCCGGTCCGCAGCCGCCACCCGGGTGACGGGGGCGCGCTTCGGTTCGTGTACGCCCCTCGGATGCCACGCGATCGCGCCCACGCCGTTTGCACACGAGCGGACCGCTGCGGCTATCCTTTGGCTACCGAGCGTGTCCGACCGGCCACGCGGGGGATCCGTCCGTCCCCCCTGTGGCCGCCGTCTCCCCGGGGGTCCTCCGATGGCCGAGCCGAGCACCGGCTTCCAGGTGCAGCCCGACCAACTCGCCGACGGCGCCGCCGAGGCCCGGTCCGTGGCCGCCCGCCTCCCCGCCCAGGCCGACCGGCTCACCGCCGCCGTCCGCAACGCCGCCGCCGGCCTCCCCGGCTGGCGCACCGCCGCCGCCCTGGCCGACTGCGCAGCCGCCTGGCACGAGCTACTCGCCACCCTGGCCCGGGAATTGGCCCAACAGGCGGAGAAGCTCGACGACACCGCCCGGCACTACCGGGCCGGCGACCGGTCCGCCACCGACGCCTTCCTCCCGGCCGGCCACCGGTGAACCCCGCCGCCCTGCGCGAGGCCGACCCGCAAGCCCTCCCCGACTGCGCCGACGCCCACGACCGGCTCGGCGGCGAACTGCACGGCGGCGCGCAGGACTGGCGCACCGGCGTCCGCGACCGGGCCGGCGACCCCGGCTGGCTCGGCACCGCCGCCGACAACTGCCGGGCCAGCCTGCGCGACAGCCAGGACAGACTGACCGCCGCCGAAGACGGACTGCGCCGACTCGGCGCCCTGCTGCGCTCCGGCGCCGAAGCCGTGCAACTCGCCCGGGCCCGCCTCGTCGAAGCCCTCGACGAGGCCGCCGCGGCCGGACTGACCGTCACCCCCGAAGGCCGGCTGACCCGGCCGGCCGGCGAACGGCACGACCCCGACCTGGCGGCCACCGAGCTCGAACAGCGGATCGACTCCGCACTGGCCCAGGCCGACACCGCCGACCGGACCCTCGCCGAACACCTCCAGGCCCACACCCGCGCCGCCCGGGACGGCTCCGCGCTCGCCACCGGCGGCTACTCCCCCGTCCCCGCCCTCACCGCCCCCGACCTGCTCGCCGCCGCCCTCCCACCCGCCAACGCCACCCCCGCCGAAGTCGCCGCCTGGTGGCGCACCCTGCCCCCCGCCACCCAGCAGCACCTCACCACCACCCGACCCGACCTGATCGGCAACCGCGACGGCCTCCCCGCCACCACCCGCGACCAGGCCAACCGCCTGCTCCTCACCGCCCACCTCGCCGACTACGCCGGCCGCACCAGCCCCACCCCCGCCGACCGCACCAGGCTCACCGGCTTCCGCGCCATCCAGACCCGCCTCACCCACAGCCCCGCCACCCCGCCCGTCCTCCTCCTGGCCCTCTCCGACCAGGGCCAGGGCCGCGCCGCCCTGTCCTTCGGCAACCCGGACACGGCGACGAACGTGAGCGCGTACGTGCCGGGGCTGGGGACGGAACTGAAGGACGTGGGCGGGAAGGACGCGGACCGGGCGTTCAATGTCTGGAAGGCCGCCAACAAGGCCGACCCGACCCGTTCCGCCGCCTCGATCGTCTGGTTGGGCTACGACCCGCCCCCCGGCCTCGACAAGGCCGACCCCGCGTCCCTGTCGGTCATGGGCGACGGACGCGCGCGAGCCGGTGCGGCGAACTACTCACGCTTCCTGGCAGGTCTGCGGGCCGGCCACTCCGACGGGCCGGCCCACCTCACGGCCCTCGGCCACAGCTACGGCTCACTCACCGTCGGACTCTCCGGCCAGACTCCCACCGGCAGTGGAGCCGACGACATGATCCTCGTCGGCAGTCCCGGCACCGACTCGGACGACGCGTCCCGGCTCGGGGTGGCTCCCGGTCACGTGTGGGTGGGCGCGGCCGACAACGATCCGGTCACCTATCTGCCCGACCCGGTCGCCGACCTCACCGGGCACAGCGACGAACGATGGTTCGGCCGGGATCCGGCGAGTGCCGGATTCGGAGCGAAACGATTCGAAGTGGCTGACGGCCCGCCACACAGCTTCTCGTCACATTCCAACTACCTGGACCCGAGCGGCGGAAGTTCCCTGACGAACATCGGCCAGATCGTCGCCGGACATCCGGACAAAGTGAAGGGTCAGTCCTTCCGATGAAGGCGTCGAAGTCGCTCGCCCTGTTCACACTGGTCGCGCTGGCCGTCGGCTGTCATTCCACCCACACCCCTTCGGAGAGCACTTCCGTGCTGGCACCTTCGGACGCCCGGGCGAAGTTGACCGCCTTGCTCGATGACACTTTCGCCGCGGTCTCTCCCCCGCTCAAGTTCCGCGAGAGCTGGCCCGACGTGACGGAGAACGACGCCCCCGAAGGCACGGCCAACGTCTCGCTCGACCGATTCGTGCTGACCAAGGTCGACCGCGGGAAGTACGGCGCGCTGCTGGGTCTCGTGGAACGCCATTGGAAGGCCAGGGGATACACCATCGAGAGCGTCAACACCGATGTCTCGATGCCCGGGATCTTCGCCAGGACCCCGGACCGATCTGCTGTGCAATTGACCGTCGGCGCCCCCGGGAACATCACGGTCACCGCGAATGTCAGCCCGATCGACGTCGCCGACTCGACACCCCCCGGAGGTCCGTACGGCCCCCGTCCCGTCGAACCGACCGCGGCCAACGGAAATCTGGACATCCTCCCCACCTACGACGACCCCTTCTGGTCCCACTGACCCCGACCCCCACCCCGCAACCTCGCCCGCACCAGGGCCAGGTACGGGTCGCGCGGTGCCGGCAGGCCGGGGCAGACGTCCCAGTGGACGACCCGGCAGTGCGGGGTGGTGCCCGGGGGGTGGACGACGGTGCCGAAGCGGTCCAGGTGCCAGCGGCGGCCGTGGGGGACGTCGGCGGTGGGGTGGTTGTCGGGGTCGAGCAGGATCCAGCGGCCGCGCGCCGTCAGGTGCCAGGTGGCCTCGCGCTGGCAGTGGCGGCAGCGCCCGACGCTCTCGTAGCCGTCCGCCAGCGCACGGCTGCGGCGCGCCAGGTACCGCTGCACCGCGAGCACCGCCTCGCCCAGCGGCACCGGCTCGCGGACCTCCCGCTTCGCCGCCGGCACCCGCGGCACACAAGCGCCGCACAGCACGGCCCGTGCCGCCGAGTGCCAGCTCCCCCCGACCCGCCCGCACCACCAGCAGGCCGTGAACCCCTCGCTCCGCTCCTGACCGGCCATCAACTCCGTCCTCGACGGCGGACGCCGGCCTCCACCGGCAACAGCCCGCCCCGATCGGCTAACGACCGATCGAACACAAACGACACGGCGCGCCGCTGACCGGCTGCCGGCCCGAACCCGGTACCCAAGAACGAGGGCCACCCACCTGACGGTGGATGGCCCCTGGCTGTCAGCCCTCGCGGTACGGGTTACCGCCCGGCGGCGGCGGTGCCTGGTAGGGCGGCGGGGCCGGGGTGCCGTACTGGCCCTGCTGCGGCGGCATCGGGTACCCGTACGGCGGCTCCTGGCCGCCCGCCCCGGGACCGGCTTCGAACGAGGCCGCAGTCCGCTTCCGGCGAGCCAGGAAGAAGGCGGCGCCACCGACCACCAGCACCGCGGCGACCACGATGCCGACGATGAAGGGGAGGCTGGACGAACCCGATGACGAGGAGGCGGACTTGGCGGGGGCGGGGGCTGCCGACGAGCTCGGCGCGGGAGCACCGCTGGCCGGGGCGCTCGGCTGGACCGACGCACCGGCCGACGGAGCGGTGGAGGACGCCGTGCCGGGCAGGAAGGCGGAGGCCGGCGGCATCACGCTGATTCCCGCCTGCACCAGGGGATTGACGTCTGCCGGGCCCGGGTCACCGGTGTAGCGGACGGCGGTACGGATGCTGATGTTGCCGAAGCCGAGATAGTCGGTGTGGTTGGCGCCGCTCTTGGCCTTGTTGGCTGTACTGATCAGTACCCGCAAAACCTGGTTCCCGGTCCAACTCGGGTGCTCGGAGAACAGAATCGCCGCAGCTGCCGAGATCATGGCGCTGGAGTCCGATGTACCGGTGCCCTGACAGTAGCCACTCGCCGCCAAACAGGCCTCGACAGTGTTCACCCCGGGCGCCGCGAGAGCGATGTAGCTCCCATTCTCCGACTCAGCTGTACTGGCTCCGTTTTGGTCATGCGCAGCAATTGCCGCGACACCGGCCGAATCGGCCGGGTACATCACCGGATTCCCCTGCTGGCCGCTGTTACCAGCACCAGCGACGATCACACTGCCGTGACCGATCGCGTAGTTGACAGCGTTTTGGAGGTCAGCAACGTCGGAGGGGGCCACATCGACACTGCGGACAGCCTGGGAGATGTTGATCACCTTGGCTCCCTGGTCTGCGGCGTACGTGATCGCTTGGTCGATCTGCTTCATGAAGACCGGCGCTGGGAGCACCTTGCTCGGATCACGCTCGGCGTCGATCTTGATCGGAAGAATGCGAGCACCTGGCGCAAGCCCGATGACACCATTCCCGTTGAAGCCCTTACCCGAGCCGGCGATGATGCTCGCCATACCGGTTCCGTGACCATCAGGGTCGGTATCCGCACCTCCGGGCAGACCACTGAAGTCCTTGCCCGGCAGAAGCTGACCCACCAGATCGGGGTGATCGGCCTTCACACCCGTGTCGATCACCGCGACGGTCACGCCCGAACCGTTCGCCACCTGCCACACGTCCGACATGTGCAGCACGTCCAGGTACCACTCCCCTTGCCGGGGATTGTCGTACGCCTGGGCCGCCGGGGCGAAGACGCCGGCCAGGGACAGGCTCACAGACAGCAGGGCCGCCGTGCTCAGCCCTCGCATCCACGCGCCGGTTCGCCGCATCACGCTCTCCTCATCACCATGGCTGCCCCGAACAGAACTGCCCGGCCGCTGGGAGTGGCCCAGTGGCCGGGCAGATGGTTCCGGAGTTACTCAATCACGTCCGGGTTGCTCTGCGGGGTCCCGTCGGTCCACGTCTCCTCGTCCTCGACGAGGTAGTCCGCGCGGTTGCGACGGTCCTTCTTGCGCTTGTTCCCAGCGCCGAGGCCACCGGGCATGAAACCGCCTTCGCCCTCGGTCTCCGCTCCACGGGCTTCGGCGGACGCCTTGCCCAGGCCGCTGCCGCCCTTGGTGAACTCGCCCTCCGGCTGCGGACCTTCCTGGCCGCCGACCTCGCCGCCGGCCTTGGAGACCAGTCCCCGGCCGCCGCGGCCCGCGCCACCGCCGACCCCACGGCCGCCGATGGCGCCACCGCCGCCCATGCCGCCACCAGGCCCGTAGCCACCACGGCCACCGCCGAGACCACCGGCCTGGCCGGCTGCCGCCTCTTCACCCTCCTGGGCGCCGATCGCGTTGTTGCCGAGCTGGCTCCGGCCGGACACCGCGCCCGGACGGCTCACGCCACCGGTGATGCCCTCCTCCGAACCGAGCCCGCCACCACCGACCCGGCCGCCACCGTAGCGCCCGGCCGAGCCACCATAGGAGGACCCTCCGGTGCCGTTGATGGTGCCGTACTGGCCCGAGCCACCGCCCTTGATCGAGCCGCCGCCGGTGGGCAGCCCGGGGAAGCCGCCCGGCAGCCCGCCGGGGCCGCTGTCGCCAGAGCCGTTGTAGCCGGGCCCGTTCGGCAGCGTGCCGGTCGTGCCACCACCCTGACCGGGCGGGGTCGGCGGCGTCGGGTTGGTGTGGTCGATCCCGGTACCGGGCGGGGTCGGCGTCGGATCGTGCGGCGGAGTCGGTGTCGGGTCGTGCGGCGGCTGCGGAATGGGCTCCCGCACCGGGGGCGGCGTCGGGTGCTTCGGCGGGAGGTAGAAGTGGGGCGGCGGAGTCGGCTCCGGCGGGGCCGGGGTCGTCCGGACGGGCGGCGGCGTGACCGTACCGCCACCGCCGCCGTGCGGCGAAGGACGGTACTTGTTCGAGCTTCCCGGTCCGGTGAACGTCATCCCGGTCTGATTGTCGACCGATGTCGGCGGCGGCCCCATCACGTCCTGCGGGCTCGGCGGGAACAGCGGCGGTGTCTGCCCCTGAATCGCCGTCGCCGCCCCCTCGTAGGCCTGCGACAACTTCACCATGGCGTCGACGGCTTCGTTCTTCGCGCCGTCGATCTTCTGCTGGGCGGCGGTGGCCTGCAGCTGGGTCACCCAGCCGAACGGCGGGTTGGGCTGCAGGTCGTTGTAGAGGTTCTCCCCCTGGGCCTTGCGCTTGTTGACGAGGGCGATCTGGTCGTTCGGCAGCTTGGGCATCGCCTGCGCCGTGCCGAGGGCGTCACCGGACTGCTGGATCTGCTGGCCGGTGGTGGCCACGTAGGTGCTCAGGTTCGCGGTGGCGTCCGAGACCTGCTTCAACCAGGTGCGGAACTGGTTGGCGGCGTCGCCCGTCCACTCCAGGTTCTGCGCATGGGAGGAGAGCTCACGGCTGATCTCGCCCAGGGTGCCGGCCGCCTTGTTCAGGGCATCGCCCCGGTCCCCGAGCGTTTTCGGGTTCCCGCTCTTCACCATGTTCAACAGCTGCTCGTGCGACATGCCGTCGAAATAGGAGTAGAAATCGTCTGTCTGTGGCGTAGGCACTACATACCCCCCATTTCAGTCCGCCGCCCCGTCCCGAACCTCAGCCGACTCATCCGGTTGCACCGACGCTGTTGTCGGACGAGTTCGCGGTGCCGGTCCCACCGGACGAATCCCCGTTCGCCGGAGCCGAATCCGTCTGCGGCGACGCCCCGGGAACCGTCACCGCCCCCGCCTGGACGCCAGTGGAGTACTGGGTGTTCGTCTGGTTGTAGATCGTCCAGAGGGTCGTCCGCTGGTCGTCGTCCACGTTCTTGTAGCCGTTGATGTTGATGTTCATCGCGATGCTCATCGCCTGGATCTGGTTGGCGAGCGTCTGCGACAGCGCCTGCAGGTTCTGGTGCGCCAGCGTGTACGCGGCGTGCAGGCTGTCGGCGGAACCGAAACCGGTGCCCACCCAGCTCTGGTCCACGGTCTGCTGGCTGACCTGGGTCGGGGCGGCCTCGGAGGCGTCCAGGTCGGTGATCATCTTGTCGACCTTGCCCTTGAAGACGGTCAGCGTCTCCAGCTCGGCCGAGACGCTGCCGCCCCCGCCGTCGTCGTAGTTGATGTACCTACTCATTCGGCACCACGTTCATCGAACTGCACCTCCCCCGTACCCGGCCCGGCTCGAAGGCTGCCGTGCCGCACCACGCCATCAACGTCGAAGTCCCGTACCTGTCACCGGCCCCTGAATACGGACAGCCAGTGACCGTCGGTTCACATCCTAGCGACGGCCCCTGTCGGTCCGGCAGGCCCCTTGGTGCGCCCGGCCGTTATCGGTACGCAGTTGTCACGTAGGGCCCGACGGACCGTGACGGTCGGCGGTGCGGCAGCCCCCTGCCGGTGGATCAGCGGATCAGGAGTCGGCCAGCTCCAGCCAGGCCGTCTCCAGCTCCTCCTTCTCCTCGCGCACCTTGCGCAGCTGCCCGTCCAGCTCGGCGACCTTGGCGAAGTCGGCGGCGTGCTGCGCCAGCTGGTCGTGCAGCTTGCGCTCCTGCTGGTCCAGCTTGGCGATCTGACGCTCGATCCGCTGCAGCTCCTTCTTCGCGGCCCGCTCGTCCGCCGCCGACTTCGCCGGTGCGGCGGCGTCGGAGGCGGGGGCGGCCGCCGCCGGGGCGGCCGCGGCGGCCATCGCGGCCCGGCGCTCCAGGTACTCGTCGACCCCGCCGGGCAGCATCCGCATCCGCTTGTCGCCGAGCAGCGCGTAGGCCACGTCGGTGGTGCGCTCGATGAAGAACCGGTCGTGGCTGATCACGATCATCGAGCCGGGCCAGCCGTCGAGCAGGTCCTCCAGCTGGTTGAGGGTCTCGATGTCGAGGTCGTTGGTGGGCTCGTCGAGGAAGAGCACGTTGGGCTCGTCCATCAGCAGCCGCAGCAGCTGGAGCCGGCGGCGCTCACCGCCGGAGAGGTCGCCGACCGGGGTCCACTGCTTGTCCTTGCCGAAGCCGAACTGCTCGCAGAGCTGGCCGGCCGACATCTCCCGGCCCTTGCCGAGGTCGACCCGGCCGCGGATCTGCTCGACGGCCTGCAGCACCCGGGTGGCCGGGTCGAGCTCGGCGACCTCCTGGGAGAGGTAGGCGAGCCGCACGGTCTTGCCGACCTTGATCACGCCGGAGGCGGGCTGCACGTCGCCCTGCGAGGCGTGGGCGGCCTGCAGGGCCCGCAGCAGCGAGGTCTTGCCGGCGCCGTTGACGCCGAGCAGGCCGATCCGGTCGCCGGGGCCGAGCTGCCAGGTGAGGCCGTGCAGCAGCTCCTTGGGGCCGGCCGAGATGGCGACGTTCTCCAGCTCGAAGACGGTGCGGCCGAGCCGGGCGTTGGCGAACTTCATCAGCTCGCTCTTGTCCCGGGGCTCGGGCACGTCGGCGATCAGCGCGTTGGCCGCCTCGATCCGGTAGCGCGGCTTGGAGGTGCGGGCGGGGGCGCCGCGGCGCAGCCAGGCCAGCTCCTTGCGGGCCAGGTTCTGCCGCTTCTGCTCCTCGGTGGCCTCGATCCGGGAGCGTTCGGCGCGGGCGAAGACGTAGTCGGAGTAGCCGCCCTCGTACTCGCGGACCTCGCCGCGCTGCACGTCCCACATCCGGGTGCAGACCTGGTCGAGGAACCAGCGGTCGTGGGTCACGCAGACCAGCGCGGAGCGGCGGTTCTGCAGGTGCCGGGCGAGCCAGGCGATGCCCTCGACGTCGAGGTGGTTGGTGGGCTCGTCGAGCACGACCAGGTCGTGTTCGCCGAGCAGCAGCTTGGCCAGCGCGATCCGGCGGCGCTCGCCGCCGGAGAGCGGGCCGATCACCGTGTCCAGGCCGTTGGCGAAGCCGGGCAGGTCGAGGCCGCCGAACAGGCCCTCGATGATGTCGCGGATCCGGGCGTCGCCGAGCCACTCGTGGTCGGCCCGGTCGGCGATCACCTCGTGCCGGATGGTGGCGGCGGGGTCGAGCGAGTCGTGCTGGGTGAGCGTGGCCAGGCGCAGGCCGCCGTTCCAGGTGATCCGGCCGGTGTCGGGCTCCTCCAGCTTGGCGAGCATCCGGATCAGGGTGGTCTTGCCGTCGCCGTTGCGACCGACCACGCCGATCCGGTCACCCTCACTGACGCCCAGGGTGACCCCGTCCAGGAGGGCCCGGGTGCCGTAGACCTTCGTGACGGACTCGATGGTGGCGAGGTTGACGGCCACGTGCGCTGCGCTCCTGAGGGTCGACCGGTGGAACTGCCAAGCCTAGACGGCTTCAGCCAGTGACCCTGGCGCCGGGCACCGGACCGTGGGTGGCGTGCGCGGCGCGGCAGGTGCCGGAGGCGGTGAGCGCCTCGGCCACCGACTCGGCGCCGGCCGCGTCCTTGGCCAGGAAGGCGCAGGTGGGGCCGGAGCCGGAGACCAGGGCGGCGAGCGCGCCGGCGGCCAGGCCCGCCTCCAGGCAGTCGGCGAGCGCGGGCCGCAGCGAGAGGGCGGCGGCCTGCAGGTCGTTGGTGAGCGATTCGGCCAGCGCGACCGGGTCGCCGGCGGCCAGGGCGGCGAGCAGCGCGGCGGACGGGTCGGGGGTGGGCACCCGGTCGACGCCGGCGCCGGTGCCGGCGGCCTCGCGCAGCCGGTCGCACTCGCGGAACACGGCGGGGGTGGAGAGGCCGCCGTCGGCGACCGCGAAGACCCAGTGGAAGGTGCCGGTGACCGGCAGCTCCTCCAGCAGCTCGCCCCGGCCGCGGCCCAGCGCGACGCCGCCGAGCAGCGCGAACGGCACGTCGGAGCCGAGCTCGGCGGCCAGCTCCAGCAGCACCGGCAGCGGGGTGTCCAGGCCCCACAGCGCGTCGCAGGCGACCAGCGCGGCCGCCCCGTCGGCGCTGCCGCCGGCCATCCCGCCGGCCACCGGGATGGCCTTGGCGATCTCCAGGTGGACGTCTGGCTCGATGCCGTGGTGGGCGGCGAGCAGCCGGGCCGCCCGGGCGGCCAGGTTGCTGTCGTCCAGCGGCACCTGGTGGGCGTCGGGGCCGGTGCAGCCGAGCGTGACGCCCCGACCGGGGGTGCCCGGGGTGGCGGTGACCTCGTCGCCGAGGGCCACGGCGAAGAACACGTTGGCCAGGTCGTGGAAGCCGTCGGCGCGCAGCCCGCCGACCCCGAGCTGGACGTTGACCTTGGCGGGCACCCGCACAGTCACCCGGATCTTCGCAGTCACTTCGACGACCCCTCGGCGGACGGCTTCGACTCGGCGGACGGCTTGTGCTCGGCGATGGCGGCGAACTGCTCGACGGTGAGCATCTCGCCGCGCAGGGTGTGGTCGATGCCGGCGGCGGCGATCGCCTGCTCGGCGGCGGCGGGCGAGCCGGCCCAGCCGGCCAGCGCGGCGCGCAGGGTCTTGCGGCGCTGCGCGAAGGCGGCGTCCACCACGGCGAACACCTCCCGCCGGCTGGCGGTGGTGGCGGGCGGCTGACGGCGGGTCAGCGAGACCAGGCCGGAGTCCACGTTGGGCGCGGGCCAGAAGACGTTGCGGCCGATCGCGCCGGCCCGCTTCACCTCGGCGTACCAGTTGGCCTTGACCGAGGGCACGCCGTAGATCTTGTTGCCGGGCTTGGCGGCGAGCCGGTCGGCCACCTCGGACTGCACCATCACCAGGGTGCGCTCGATGCTGGGGAAGGTGGCCAGCATGTGCAGCAGCACCGGGACGGCCACGTTGTAGGGCAGGTTGGCGACCAGCGCGGTGGGCGCGGGGCCGGGCAGCTCGGTGACCTCCATGGCGTCGCTGAGCACCAGGGCGAAGCGGTCGGCCCGGTCCGGCATCCGGCTGGCGACGGTGTCCGGCAGGTGCTGGGCGAGCAGCGGGTCGATCTCCACGGCGGTGACGTGCGCGGCCGCCTCCAGCAGCGCCAGGGTGAGCGAACCGAGCCCGGGGCCGACCTCGACCACCGCGTCCTCGGGGGTGACTCCGGCGGCGCGGACGATCCGGCGCACGGTGTTGGCGTCGATCACGAAGTTCTGGCCGCGCTGCTTGGTCGGGCGGACCCCGAAGGCGGCGGCCAGCTCACGGATGTCGGCGGCGCCGAGCAGGTGGTGGTCGGAGGCAGGACTGGTGGGGTCGGTGGTGCTCACCGGTCAAGGCTACCGGCCCCGCCACCCCCGGCAGCGCTCAGTAGTCGAAGGCGCGGGCGGTGTTGGCCGCGATCGCGGTGCACAGCTCGTCCTCGCCCAGGCCCAGGGTGTCGGCCATCGACCGGACGGTGACCGGGATCAGGTAGGGCGCGTTGGGCCGGCCCCGGTAGGGGTGCGGGGTAAGGAAGGGCGCGTCCGTCTCGACCAGGATCCGGTCCAGCGGGGTGACGGCGAGGGCGTCCCGCAGCGGCTGGTTGGCCTTGAAGGTGACCGGGCCGGCGAACGACAGGTACCAGCCGTGCTCGGCGCAGACCTTGGCCATCTCGGCGTCGCCGGAGTAGCAGTGGAAGACGGTGCGCTCGGGCGCGCCCTCGGCGAGCAGCAGCTCGATCACGTCCTGGTGGGCGTCCCGGTCGTGGATCACCAGGGCCTTGCCGTGCCGCTTGGCGATCTCGATGTGCCGGCGGAAGGACTCCTGCTGGATCTCCACGCCCTCGGGGCCGGTGCGGAAGTAGTCCAGGCCGGTCTCGCCGACGGCCCGCACCTGGGGCAGCGCGGCCAGCCGGTCGATCTCGGCCAGCGCCTCGTCCAGCGCGGCCTGCCCGCCGGGGGTGCGCTGCTGCCCGGACCAGGTGTCGGGGTCGCCGAGCACCAGCCGGGGCGCCTCGTTGGGGTGCAGCGCGACGGCCGCGTGCACCTGCTCGAACCGCTCGGCGAGTTCGGCGGCCCACCGCGAGCCGGCCACGTCGCAGCCGACCTGGACCACCGTGCTGACGCCGACCGCGGCGGCCTTGGCCAGCCCCTCGGCCGGGGTGCCGGACTGCATGTCCAGGTGGGTGTGCGAGTCGGCCACCGGCACCGCGAGCGGGGCGGGCGGCGGGGGCGGGGTGGTGCGGTCGTCCTTGGCAGCCATGGGTCGAAGCCTAGTGGCGGGCGCGGGCGCGGGCCGGGCCCCGGCCGGTGCTGCGGCGGGGGCCCGGGCCGCGGAGGTTCAGCCGCGCGGCAGCCAGAACTGGTACCAGTGCTGCCTGAGCCGCTGCTCCGCGGGCCGGACCGGGTCGGCCGGCTCGGCGTACGGCGCGTACCCGGGGGCGGTGTGCAGGGAGTTCACGGCGGAGGCCACCCGCCCCTCGCGCATGATCCGCACGGTGTGCCCGCCGCAGCCCGGGCAGGTGGGCTTGAGCAGCGGCGACGGGACCCGGACGCCGTTGGCCCGGTACTGGATCACCAGGTGCCCGTCCCGGTCCTTGTGGTGCTCGATCTCGTAACCCTGTTCCCAGCCGTAGCCGCAGTTCAGGCAGACGAAGGCGTACGCCTCGTGGACGGTCGGGACGGTGGTGCGGGCGGGGCCCCGCCCGGCGATCGGGCCGGGGGTGTCGGCGGCCTGCTTCATCAGGCCGGTTGCCGGGGCGCTCCCCAGCGGGCTACCGATTGTGTCGCTCATCGCGGTCTCCCTGCGCCCGCCGGACGTTCGTCCGGATCGGGTCTTTCCATCCGATGGAATGCCCAAGCGGCCCGTTGCGATGCCCGACTTGCCGAGACTTGGCGGGGAGTTGGGAAAACCTGTACGAACCACCGTCGAAACCGCAGCTCAGCCGGTGTCCGCGGGACCTGCCTTTTACCTTGCGGGCGGGTTCTCGGGCGCCCGCGCCGTTCGGATGGCGCGGGTCGTGTCATCGGAAGTCGAAGGCACCGGCGCACGCCCCTGGTGCCCGTCCCTCCACGGTACGCGTGTGGGACTGGCGGGGCGAAGCACCGTTCGGGGAGTGTGCGGGCGGGGCGTCAGGGGGTGTCGGCGGAGCGGCCGGGCTTGGCGGCCACCACCGCGTCGAAGACCTCGCGCTTGGGCAGGCCGAGTTGCACGGCCACGGCGGCGATCGCCTCCTTGCGGCGCTCCCCCGCCGCCTCCCGGGCCGCCACCCGGTCGGCCAGCTCGGCGGGGGTGAGCTCGGCGGGGGCGGCCGGCGGGGCGCCGCCGACCACCACGGTGATCTCCCCGCGCACGCCGTCGGCGGCCCAGGCGGCCAGCTCGCCGAGCGGGCCGCGCTTGACCTCCTCGTAGGTCTTGGTCAGCTCCCGGCAGACGGCGGCGGGCCGGTCGGCGCCGAAGGCCCCGGCCATCGCGGTCAGCGTCTCGGCGATCCGGTGCGGGGCCTCGAAGAAGACCATGGTGCGCGGCTCGGCGGCGATCTCGGCCAGTGCCCGGCCGCGGTCGCCGGCCTTGCGCGGCAGGAAGCCCTCGAAGGTGAACCGGTCCACCGGCAGCGCGGACAGCGCCAGCGCGGTGAGCACCGCGGACGGCCCGGGCACGGCGGTGACCTTGATGCCGGCCGCCACGGCGGCGGCGACCAGCCGGTAGCCGGGGTCGGAGACCGAGGGCATCCCGGCGTCGGTGACCAGCAGCACCCGGGCGCCGCCGGTGAGCGCCTCGACCAGCTCGGGGGTGCGGCCGACCTCGTTGCCCTCGAAGTAGGAGAGCACCCGGCCGGCCGGGGCCACCCCGAGCGCCTGGGTGAGCCGGCGCAGGCGCCGGGTGTCCTCGGCGGCGATCACGTCCGCCTCGGCGAGCTCGGTGAGCAGCCGGGGCGGGGCGTCCGCGACGTCGCCGATGGGGGTGCCTGCGAGAACGAGTACTCCTGTCACGGGGGCCATCCTGTCAGGCCGGACGAAACGGACCCAATGATCCGGGCGGTGTCCGCCCGCCGGACCCGCAATCGTGACGATTCGGGCAGCTTCTCGGCAGGGGGTTCTGCTTTCAGCCCCCGCCCCTACGATGTGGCGGGTGACTGGCGAGACGTCGGCCGAGGCGACAGTGGTCGAGACCACTGCGGAATCCGGCCCGGTGGAGGAGCAGGACCCGAGCGGCGACGGGATACCCGGGCCTCGCGCGGAGCGGCAGCGGGCCCCCTGGGTGCGCCGGCTGGCCGCCCACGGCTACCGGGCGCCCGAGCGGCTGTCCTTGGAAGAGCGCCTGGTGCCGCCGATGCCGGACGGCCCCGGGGTGACCCCGAGCCCGGCCCCGCACTCGCCCCTGCTGCTGCGGGCCGGCCTGCGGCTGCCGGACGGCCTGTGGACCTGGTTGTGCCGCTGGTCCGGCTGGCTGGGCCCGCTGGCGGTGGCGCTCTTCGGCGGCGTGCTGCGGTTCTGGAACCTGGGCAGCCCCGGCGGGATCATCTTCGACGAGACGTACTACGCCAAGGACTCCTACGCGCTCTGGCACGGCGGCTTCGAGACCAACTGGCCTGACGACGCCAACAACCTGATCCTCGGTCACCCGCAGCAGATCCCGTACAAGGCCGACGGCGCCTTCATCGCGCACCCGCCGCTCGGCAAGTGGATCATCGGCATCGGCGAGCACCTGTTCGGCATGCACCCGTTCGGCTGGCGGTTCATGCTCGCCGTGCTCGGCACCGCCTCGATCCTGATGCTGGCCCGGATCGGCCGCCGGCTGTTCCGCTCCACCCTGCTGGGCTGCGTGGCCGGCCTGCTGCTCTCGGTGGACGGCCTGCACTTCGTGATGAGCCGCACCTCGCTGCTCGACCTGATCGTGATGTTCTGGATCCTGGCCGCCTTCGGCTTCCTGCTGCTGGACCGGGACCGCACCCGGGCCCGGATCGCCCGGCAACTGGACGGCGCAGTAGACGCCCTGACGGCGCACCGGATGCGGCTGGGCCTGCGCCCGTACCGGCTGGCGGCCGGGGTGTGCGTGGGGGCGGCCTGCTCGACCAAGTGGACCGGGATGTACGTGGCGGCCTTCTTCGGGCTGCTGACCGTCTTCTGGGACCTGGGCGCGCGCAAGCTGGCCGGGGCCCGCCGCCCGTACTGGTCCACCCTGCTGCGCGACGGCCTGCCGGCCTTCGCCTCGATCGTGGTGGTCGCGGCCGGCACCTACGTGGCCTCCTGGTCCGGCTGGCTGGCCAGCAGCCCGGTGGCGGGCAAGGGCGGCTTCGACCGGGGCTGGGCGGCCGGCCGGCACGGCATCTCCACCGAGTTCGTGACGCTGCCGCTGGCCGGGCGGGTGAAGATGCCGTTCCGGGTGGACATGACCTGGGTGCCGGAGAGCCTGCGCTCGCTGTGGCACTACCACTCGCAGATGTACGACTTCAACGTCAACCTGCACAGCCCGCACCTGTACCAGTCCAACCCGTGGAGCTGGCTGGTGCTGGGCCGGCCGGTCTCCTTCTACTACGAGTCGCCGAAGTACGGGCAGAGCGGCTGCAAGGCCAGCGAGTGCGCCTCCGAGGTGCTGGCGATCGGCACCCCGCTGCTCTGGTGGGCCGGGGTGATCGCGCTGGCCTACTGCCTGTACCGCTGGGCGGCGCGCCGGGACTGGCGGGCCGGGGCGGTGCTGTGCGGGCTGGCTTCCGGCCTGCTGCCCTGGTTCGAGTACCAGCAGCGCACCATCTTCCTGTTCTACGCGGTGGCCTTCGTGCCGTTCGTCGTGCTGGCGGTGACGATGCTGATCGGGGCGCTGATCGGGCCGGCCCGGGCGACGCCCGAGCGGCGGTTGGTGGGCGGTGCGGCGGCGGGCGTGCTGGTGCTGCTGATCGTCTGGAACTTCCTCTACTTCCTGCCGCTGTACACCGGCCAGGTGATCCCGATGCAGGACTGGCGGGCCCGGATGTGGTTCACCACCTGGATCTGATCGGCGGGCGCCGGCAAACGCACAGGACCTCCACCGGTGTGTACCAGCTCTGTCACGAGCCGGGGTGCCGACCGGGCGGACCGGGGGGCGCAGCTTAGGCTGTGCTCACTCCAATCGTCCGTCTCTCCGGGGGAGCACCATGCGTCAGGGGCCCAAGGCCGCCGTCATCACCGCCGTCGCGGCCGCCATGCTGGCCGCCGGCGGCTACGGCGCCTACTCGCTGGTGGGATCGGGCGGCAGTGACAAGAAGCCCGGCGCCGCACCGGCCCGGCACGTGGTGGACGAGGCGCCGTCGGCCGATCTGGCGGCCGCCGGGGAGAAGGACTTCCTGGCCGCCTGGACCTCCGGCGACCTGACGGCGGCCAGCAAGCTGACCGACGACCCGGCCGCCGCGCTGACCGCGCTGACCGCCTTCAAGACCAACGTGAAGCCGAGCGCGGACACCCTGACCCCGGGCGCCCCGACCACGCCGACGGCCTTCGCCTCGGCCACCGCCGGCCCGTCCGGCGCGGCCTCCGCCAAGCCCTCGGCCGCGGCCTCGCCGTCCGCCTCCGCCGCCGCCTCGCCGTCGGCCTCGGCCTCCGCGGCGCCGGCCTTCCAGGTGCCGATGACCTTCAAGTCGCACGTGGAGTTCGCCGGCACCACCAACGTCTGGGACTACACCGGTTACCTGGGCATGGTGAAGATGAGCGACGGCAAGGCCGCCGTGCACTGGGTGCCCAGCGTGGTCCACCCGCACCTGGGCCCGGGCGAGACCATCACCACCACGCAGATCTTCAACCCGCCGACCAAGGTGACCGACCGGAACGGGCAGTCGCTGGCCCAGTTCAAGTCGCTGGACCAGATCGTGCTGAAGTTCCAGAGCTCCACCACCGCCGGCGACCCGGCCGACGCCGGGACCGGCGTGGTGATCACCGACGACGCGGGCAAGAACAAGCCGGAGCCGCTCTTCACGGTCGTCGACCCGAAGCCGGGCAAGCCGTTCAAGCTGACCATCGACGCCAAGCTGGAGGCGGCGGCCGAGCAGGCGGTGAACGAGCAGTACGCCAAGGGCCAGAACAAGACCCCGGCCGGCATGGTGGCGATCGAGCCGAGCACCGGCAACGTGCTGGCGATCGCCAACGCCCCGGCGACCGGCCAGAACCTGGCCTTCCTGGGCCAGACCGCGCCGGGCTCGACGATGAAGATCATCACCGCCACCGCGCTGCTGGAGGCCGGGATCGACCCGAACGCCACCATGCCCTGCCCGGACCACATCACCACCGGCACCACGTACCACAACGACTTCACGGGTGATCAGCTCAACAACACCTTCACCCAGGACTTCACGATCTCCTGCAACACGGCCTTCATCAAGCAGGGCCTGACCACGCTGAAGTCCGGCGACCTGGCCAAGGTGGCCGCCGACGTCTACGGCGTCGGCCCGGCCTGGAAGACCGGCATCACCAGCGCGGACGGCCAGATCCCCGGACCGGGCCAGAGCAAGGACGAGACGGCCGGCGAGTTCATGGGCCAGGGCAAGATCACCATGAACCCGCTGGCGATGGCCTCGATCGCGGCGACGGTGGAGAGCGGCACCTTCAAGCAGCCGATCCTGGTGCCGGGGATGACCCAGATCCAGGCGGCCCGGCAGCTCTCGCCGGACACGCTGACCAAGCTGCGGGCGCTGATGAAGAGCGTGGTCACCGACCCGTCGGGCACCGGCACCCCGGTCTTCCAGGGCCAGGGCATCACCGGCACCCTGATCGGCGGCAAGACCGGCACCGCCGAGACCGCCCCGGGCGCCACCCCGAACAGCTGGTTCACCGGCTACCGGGACAACCTGGCGGTCTCCGCCGAGGTGCTCGGCGGCAACTTCGGCGCGCAGGCGGCGGCCCCGGCCGTGGTCGAGGTGCTGAAGGTCGGCAACGCCGGCTGACGGACACCACCGGAAGAGCCTGACGGCCGGTCAATCGACCGGCCGTCAGGCTCTTCGGCGTCAGTGCCCGTAGACCTCGGCCACGTTGTCCTGCGGCGGGTGCGCCTTGCCGGCCGGGCCGGCCGCGAAGGCCTTCAGCAGGTTGGTGGTGACCTGCTGGGTGAACGCCGCGGCCTGGCCGGTGATCGAGTGGACGGCGCCGTTGCTGCCGTCCCCGCTGGCGTCCAGCGACTCCACCCAGCGCATGGTGCCGCTGCCGAACACCCCGGCGCCGCTCGGCGCGGCGTAGAAGGCGGTGTCGCTGAAGCTCTTGCGGCCCGCGCAGACCACCGGCGAGTGGGCCAGGATCTCGATCGGCCGGGGGGTGTCGAAGCCGGTGTTGACCCGGTCGTACTCGACGCCGACCAGGTGCTCGAAGCTGTCGCCGGCCTTCGCCCCGGTGCCCTCCAGCAGCCAGTGGCCCGGGTTGGTGACCACGTAGGGCTCGTCCACCGGGTAGCCGTCGTAGATCACGCCGAGCAGCGAGCTCTCCGGGTCGGCGCCGGGCGAGACCCGGAAGTCGGTGGTGGCCGGCTTGCCGGCCTTGAAGCCGGGGTCCTCCTTGTAGGAGTCCTTGTAGCAGACCACCTGGCGGTCCGGGCCGGTCGGCGAGGGCTCGTAACGGACCCGGCGGAAGCAGCAGTTGGCGCCGAGGATCGCCACGTTGGTGCCGGCGTCCCGGGCGGCGGTGACGTTGGCCCGCTGCTCCGGCGACCAGTACTCGTCGTGCCCGAGCGAGAGCACCGCGAGCGCGCCCTTGAGCAGGTCGGGCGAGCCGGCCAGGTCGGTGCTGGTGGTGTAGGCGAGCGGCAGGCCGAGCTTCTCGGCCAGCGCGATGAACGGCGTCTCGTAGACCCAGAACAGGCCGGCGCCGTCGTAGGTGTCGTAGGGCCGGTCGAAGGAGGCCACCAGGGAGCGGGTCGGCAGGCCGCCGCTCGGGCCGTTGTAGAGGTTGTAGCCGCCCCACAGGTTGTAGGCCTGCCAGGTGGCCACCGCGTTGACCACCACCAGCTTCCCGGCGGTGCTGGCGGAGCGGACGGTGATCGGCACGTAGCGCTGGCCGGCGCCGCCGTCGGCGTCCAGCCGCAGCAGGTAACTGCCCTCGGGCCAGCCGGTGGTGTCCACGGTGGTGCCGACCGGCCAGTCGGTGGAGACCATCCGGGTCGTCTTGTCGACCGTGGCGGCCGGCTGCCGGGTGCCGGGCAGGTGGTCGGACTGCCAGACCTGGCGGCCGCGGACGCCGCCGTAGTAACCCGTCCGGATGGCCGTCACCTTGTAGCCGGGCGCGGTGGTGGAGACGTGCAGGCCGAACTTCTCGCCCGGCAGCACGCTGACCCGGTCGGCCCAGCCCTCGATCGCCCGGTCGGGGCCGGCGTTGCCGATCTGCCAGCCGGGCGTGCCGGGCTTGTCGTTCTCCCGCTGCGCGGCAGTGGGGGCGGCACTGCCGGACGGCGCGGGCGAGCCGTCCGCCGCCACCGCGGCGGTGGTCCCGCCGCCCTTGGCCCCGCCCGTCCCGCAGGCGGCCAGTCCGGCGCCGGCGGCCGCGACTCCGGCGGCACCGCCGGCGGCCCAGCCGAGGAAGCGCCGCCTGGACCGGGCGGCGCGGTGGCCCCGCGGTCCGTCGGGGCGTTCTGCGTCACGGCGGTGCTCGGCCATCCCGGTTCCTCCTGCGCCTCGGTGGGGAAAGTCGGCGCCATACTCCCCCACGATCCGTCAGGGCACCTCACCGGGTGAGGGTGACGCTCCCGCCGTCCACCGTACGTGCCCGGCCGGTGGTGCGTCCGGGCCAGTGGTGGGCCGCCAGCCGGGGCCAGCAGACCAGCACGGCGGGCAGTGCGAGGTAGCCGAACCGCCCGGCCGGGGCGAGCAGGAAGGCGGTGGTCAGCCCGGCCGCCAGCCGGTCCGCGGCGGCGGCCGCGCCGGCCGGCGGGCGGCGCAGGGCCCAGCCGGCCACCGCCAGGCAGCCGGCCAGTATCAGCAGCAGCGCGGCGCTGTGCCCGGCCGGTCCGAGGTCGGCGATCAGCTTGCCGGGCAGCGGGCTGCCGGCCGGCGTGCGCACCGGGGTCAGCCCGAGCGGGTAGCGCACCACCTGCAGCCGCAGGTCCTGCGGCCGGCTCAGCGCGAACGGCAGGATCACCGCGGCGGCGAGCGCGACGGTGACGGCCGCGGTGCGCAGCGCCGCCCGGTTGCCGTGCCGGCGGCGCAGCAGCAGCAGCGCCACCGGCAGCGCCGGCCAGGCCGTCCACTTGAGGGTGCAGGCGAGCGCCAGCACCAGCCCGGCGGCGAGCGGCCGGCCCCGCGCGGCCAGTGCCAGGGCCAGGCAGCAGACCCCGATCAGCGGCAGGTCCACGCCGCCGACGGTCAGGCTGAGCGCGATCAGCGGGGAGCCGGTGAGCAGCGCCAGCGGCAGCAGCGGGCTGGCCCGGTCGGGGCTGAGCAGCCGCCAGCTGACGGCCAGGCAGCCGAGGAAGGCGGCGGCGAACCAGACCCGGGCGTCGCCGAGCAGCAGCGCGGCCGGGCCGCCGGTGCCCAGCAGCGCCCGGGGCAGCCCGAACAGCGCCATCGCGGGCAGGTAGGGGTTGAAGTCGGTGACCGCGACCGGGTCGGGCAGGTACGGGGTGCCGGTGTGCAGTAGTAGGGCGGCGGCCCGCTCCACCACGCCGACCTCGGACTGCGCCCGCCGCTGCACCGCCAGCAGAGTGAGCGGCAGCAGCACCGCACCGCCGAGGGTGATCAGCGCGGCGGCCCGCCCGGCCGCCCACCGGGGCAGCAGCAGCACGGCCAGGCCGGCCAGCAGGTAGGCGGGGGCGGCGGTCTCGCCCCACAGGCGCTGGTTGGCCAGCCGGGAGACCAGCGGGAAGCCGCCCGCCCAGCCGGCCGCGACCAGGCAGGCGAGCAGTTGGACGGGGCGGCGGCGGCCGAGCCCGGCGGCCCGGTCGGCCCAGCGCGCCCAGGCCGGGCCGGGCGGCCGCGGGGGCCGCCCGGCCCGCTGGCGCGGCAGGCCCGCGCCCTGCCGCCGGTCCGGGCCGCGGGGCTGACGAGGGGTCACCATGCCTGGAAGGGTAGGGCGGTGGGGTGCCGGACGGCGGGAGGCCTGGTCCGTACGGCGCAGTCCGGTCAGCCCCGGACGGCGGGCACCGGCTGCTCGGCGGGGGTGCGGGTGAGCCGGGAGTGGCGGATGCCGTAGCCGAAGTAGCCCGCGGCGGCGATCAGCATCGCGACGCCGAAGAAGGCGAAGGTCAGCGCGTGCAGGCCCTTGATCAGGTAGGCGCAGAAGGCGACGCTGAGCAGCGGGGTGACCGGGTAGCCGGGCACCTTGAAGCCGCGCTCCAGTGCGGGGTTGGTGCGCCGCAGCACCATCACCCCGATGCTGACCACCGAGAACGCCACCAGGGTGCCCATCGAGGTCAGGTCGGTCAGCACGTCCAGCGGCACCACGGCGGCGAGCAGGGCCACGCCCGCGCCGACCACCAGGGTGTTCCAGACCGGGGTGCCGGTGCGCGGCGAGACGGCGGCGAACCGGGCCGGCAGCAGCCCGTCCCGGCCCATCGAGTAGAGGATCCGGGTCTGGCCGTAGACCACGACCAGGGTGACGCTGAAGATCGACACGATCGCGCCGAGCGCGAACACCAGGGCCGGCCAGGTCTGTCCGGTCAGGTCCTGCAGGATCTGCGCCAGCCCGGCCTCCTGCCCGTCGAACCTGCCCCACGGCTGGGCGCCGACGGCGGCCAGCGCCACCGCCACGTACAGCAGGGTGACCACGACCAGCGAGATCACGATCGCCAGCGGCAGGTTCCGGCGCGGGTTGCGGACCTCCTCGCCGGCGGTGGAGACGGCGTCCAGGCCGATGAAGGAGAAGAAGATGCTGGAGGCCGCGACGCCGACGCCGGACCAGCCGAACGGCATGAAGTCGTGCAGGTTGCCGGAGTGGTAGCCGGTCAGGCCGACCGCCACGAAGAGCACCAGCACCACGATCTTGATACCGACCATGGCCGCGTTGACCCGGGCGGACTCGCTGACCCCGCGCACCAGCAGCAGCACCACCAGCGCGACCAGCACCACGGCCGGCAGGTTGACGTAGCCGCCGTGGCCGGGCGGGGCGGCCAGCCAGTCCGGCACCCGGAAGCCGAAGGCCAGCTCGAAGAACTTGTTCAGGTACTGCCCCCAGCTGACCGCGATGGCCGAGGCGGAGACCCCGTACTCCAGCAGCAGGCAGACCCCGACGCCGAAGGCGGTGGCCTCGCCGAGGGTGGCGTAGGCGTACGAGTAGGAGGAGCCGGACACCGGGATGGCCGAGGCCAGCTCGGCGTAGCAGAGCGCGGTCAGGCCGGCGGTGACGGCGGCCAGCAGGAAGGAGACCACCACGGCCGGGCCGGCCTCCGGCACGGCGGCGCTGAGCACGAAGAAGATGCCGGTGCCGACGGTGGCGCCGATGCCGATCGCGGAGAGCTGCCAGAGCCCGATCGATCGGCGCAGCTGCCCGCCGTCGGTGCGGCTGCCGTCGCTCTCCGCGATCAGCGTGGCGACGGGCTTCCGCCGCAGCAGGGCCTGGCCGAGGGTGGGGGTGGTGCTCACGGGGTGCCGCTTCCTGATGGTTTATAAGGCTTACCGCATAAATATACCTTTCAGGAGGAGCTGCCCAGGACCGCCTGCATCACCGAGCGGGCGATCGGCGCGGCCAGGGCCCCGCCCGTCACGTCGGTCGCCGAGCTGTCCGCGATCACCACGGCCACCGCGACCGGCGGCACGTTCGAGGAACCGCTCGGCTTCGCCCAGGAGATGAACCAGGCGTACGGCACCCCGCTGTTGTCCACCCCGTGCTGCGCGGTGCCGGTCTTCCCGCCGACCGTGGCGCCGGGGATCCGGGCGTTGGTGCCGGTGCCGTTGCTCACCACGTCGGCCATCAGCTGCTGCACCTGGCCGGCCACCGCCGGGCTGATCGCCTGCTTGTAGACCTGCGGCCGCATCAGCTGCACCGTCGAGCCGTCGGACTTCGCCAACTTGTCCACAAGCTGGGGATACATCACCGTGCCGTTGTTCGCGACGCCCGCCGCGACCATCGCCATCACCAGCGGGGTGGCGGCGGTGTCGAACTGGCCGATCGAGGAGAGCGCCACCTGGGACTGGTTCATCGAGGTGTCGAAGTTGCTCCGGGCGGCCCGCACCGGGGTGTCCAGCCGGGCGTCGTTGAACCCGAAGGCCTGCGCGGTCGACACCATCTTGTCCAGGCCGACCTGGGTGCCGAGGTAGCCGAGCACGCTGTTGCAGGACAGCGTCATGGCGGTGTCGAGGTCCATGTTCGGGGTGTCGCAGGCGCTGGTGTCGTTGACCAGCGCGGTGGTGGTGCCCGGCAGCACGAACGGGAAGGGCGCGCTGGTCGGCGCGTTGATGTCGCTGACCACGCCGTTCGCCAGGGCGGCCGCCGCGGTGACCACCTTGAAGGTCGAGCCCGGCGGGTAGGTCTGCCGCAGCGCCCGGTTGAGCATCGGCTGGTCGCTGTCGTCCTGCAGCTTGGTCCAGGCCTGCTGGTCGGCGGTGGACGAGCCGGCGAAGCTGCCCGGGTCGTAGGACGGGGTGCTGGCCAGCGCCAGGATCCGCCCGGTGGCCGGTTCGATCGCGGCCACCGCGCCCTTCTGGCTGCCCAGGCCCTGCATCGCGGCCTGCTGGGCGGCCGGGTCGATGGTGGTGAACACCTGCCCGCCCGGGTTCTGCTTGCGGGTGATCGCGCTCCACACCGCCCAGCCGGCCAGCCGGTTGTCGGTGCCGCTGAGCAGCGCGTCCTCGGTGCCCTCCAGCTGGGTGTTGCCGTAGATCTGCGAGGAGAAGCCGGTCACCGCCGCGTACAGCGGGCCGTCCGGGTAGCTGCGCTTGTAGTCGTAGCGCCCGCCGGTGGCGGTCGAGCCGGTCACCGGCTTGCCGGCCACCAGGATGTCGCCGCGCGGCTGGTCGTAGCGCTCGATCGCCTTGCGCTGGTTGGCCGGGTTGTCGTCGTAGCCCTTGGCCTGGAAGAACTGCACCCGGGTGGCCTGGGCCGCCAGCAGCACGGAGAGCAGCAGGCAGAAGGTGCCGGCCCGGCGGCCGGTGATGTTGATGCCCGGACGACGCTGCTGGTCGGGGTGCCGGCCCGGAGTTCGGTTGTTCACGGCTGCTCCTCCCGGGGCCGGCGGGCCAGGTCACTCATCCGCACCAGCAGCGCCACGATGATCCAGTTGGTCACCACCGAGGAGCCGCCCTGGGCGATGAACGGCAGGGTGGCGCCGGTCAGCGGGATCAGCGCCAGCACCCCGCCGGCCACCACGAACACCTGCAGGCCGACCACGGTGGCCAGGCCGATCGCCAGCAGCCGCCCGAACGGGTCGCTGAGCGCGATCCCGGTGCGGTAACCCCGGCCGACCAGCAGGGCGTAGAGCAGGAAGAGCGCCAGCAGGCCGGTCAGCCCCAGCTCCTCGCCGATGGTGGCGAGCACGAAGTCGGACTTGGCGGCGAAGCCGATCAGGATCGAGTGCCCCTTGCCCAGCCCCTCGCCGAGCAGCCCGCCCCAGGCGAAGGCGAACAGCGACTGGGCGATCTGGTTGGCGCCCTGGCCGGCCTGGATCGAGGCCAGCGGGTGCAGCCACTGCTCCACCCGGGAGTGCACGTGCGGCGAGAGCCAGCCGACCACGGTGACGCCGGCGCCGGCCAGCACCAGGCCGATCGCGATCCAGCCGATCCGGGCGGTGGCCACGTAGAGCATCACCACGAAGATGCCGAAGTAGAGCAGCGACATCCCCAGGTCGGTCTCCAGCACCAGCACCCCGACGAACGCCGCCCAGACCAGCAGCACCGGCCCGAGCACCCGGCCGGGCGGCAGCCGGAACTTCCAGATCTGGCGCCCCGTCAGGGCCAGCGCGTCGCCGTGCGCGGCGAGGTAGGCGGCGAAGAAGACCACCAGCAGCACCTTGGCGAACTCACCGGGCTGGATCGAGAACGAGCCCACGGTGATCCAGATCCGCGAGCCGTAGACCGCCGGGAAGAAGATCGGCACGATCAGCAGCACCAGCGCCACCAGCACCCCGCTGTACGCGTACCGGCTGAGCCACCGGTGGTCCCGCAGCAGCACGGTGACCGCGATGAAGAGCCCCACCCCGAGGGTGGACCAGAGCAGTTGGGTCGGCGCCGCCGAGCTGTGCGGGGTGGCCCGGTCCAGCCGGTAGATGACGACCAGTCCGGTCCCGTTGAGCAGCACCGCGATCGGCAGCAGCAGCGGATCGGCGTACTTGGCCTTCCAGCGCACCAGGAAGTGGGCGAGCAGCGCGAGCCCGCACAGCGCCCCGCCGTAGCGGGCCGCGTCGGCGGGCGCCCGGCCGTCGATGTTGACGCCGACCTCCACGTACCCGAAGACCGCGATCGCGACCGCGCACAGCACCAGCGCGAGTTCCGTGGTGCGACCGGTGCGCGGCCGCCGGGCGGCCGGCTCGGACCGGTCGGCCGCGGCTGCGGATGCGGCTGGGGTGGCCATGCGGGGGCTCCGGCGGTGGGTGGGGTGGCGTCAGGCGGGCTGCCGGGCCGACGTCAGGCGGGTTTCTGAGCTGGCGTCAGGCGGGTTGCTGGGCCTTGGCCATCTCCTTGAGGTGCTCCTCCGCCTCGTGCGAGAGCGAGGTCTGGATGATCTGGCCGCCGAACTTCGCCAGCGCCGGCACCACCTTGTCGGCGGTGGCCTTGCGGACCAGCAGGAAGACGGCGGCCGCGCCCGGGCGCAGGTGCTCGCCGACCCGGCGCATGAAGTCGTCGTCCACGCCGATGTCGGTGGAGGCGCCGACCGCCGCGCCGGTGGCGCCGCCGACGGCCGCGCCGATCAGCGGCATGAAGAAGAGCAGGCCGATCACCCCGCCCCAGAGCGCGCCGGAGGCGGCGGCCATGCCGGTGGTGCTGGTGGCCTGGTGCAGCTTGATCCGGCCGTCCTCGCGGCGCTCCACCACGACGATGTCCTCCAGCTCGATGAGCTGCTGCTTCTGCAGGGCGAGGGCTTCGTTGCGGACTTGCTGGGCGGTGGCGAGGTCCGGGTAGGCGATCGCGAAGAGGTTGCTCACGGGTGGGGTCCTTCCGACTCGACTGGTCAGCTCGAAGGCATCTCGAAGGCATGCAGTCGCCACCGTAGTGAGTATTTAACCTATTTATCCATCACCTGTGACGGTGTGTCCGGTTTTGGACCCGGCGCCCTGTCAGTCGCAGACGGCCTGCGGCCAGCGGCCGTCCAGCAGCCGGTCGAGCATCCCGTGCAGCAGTTCCCGCTCGCCGGGCTCCAGCCGGGCGAAGAACGCCTGCTCGGTCGCGGTCGCCACCTCCTCGACGGCGGCCCGCGCCTCCCGGCCCCGGTCGGTCAGCCGCAGGATGTAGCGGCGGCGGTCGGCGGGGTTGCGCTGCCGCTCCACCTGGCCGGCCTTCTCCAGCTCGTCGATCAGCGCCACCACCGTGGTGGGGTCCAGGTTGAGCACCTGGCTCAGGTCCTGCTGGGAGAGCTCGGCCTGGCCGGCCAGCGCGGAGAGCACCATGAAGGTGCGCAGGCTGGAACCGGCCGCCTGGAAGGCCCGCTCGGCCTCCTCCTGGACCAGCAGCCCGGCCTTGAACAGCAGCACACCGGTGCGTTCGGCAAGCAGGAAGTCGGCGCGCAGCGACATCGGAGCCCTCTCTTCGTCGGGATCCTCCATTATCGGCGATCCCGGCCTTCCCGGACCCGGTTGGCCGCCCGGTCTCCCGGCCCGGGCGGCCGACGGTGCGTCAGGTGCGCTCCCCCGGCCCGCCGGGTGCGCCCGCTCGCGGTGCGTCAGGCGTGTTCGGCGCCGGCCAGCGCGCTCTCGTGCAGGTCGCGCCGGCGGACCAGCAGGAAGCCGCAGAGCGCGGCCACCGCGGCCACCGCCCCGCCGATCGTCATCACCTCGGTCAGCCCGTGCACGAAGGCCGTCCGGGCCGCCGCCCGGACCGGGCCGGCCAGCGCGGCGGGCACCGAGTGCGAGAGCTGCTCGCCGGCCCCGGCGGCCACCGTGCGCCCGGCCGCCCGGGCTCCGCCGCCCAGCGCGCTGCCCGCCGGGGAGGCCGCGAAGCCGTCGGTCACCCGCTGCTGGAAGAGCGCGCCGAACCCGGCGATCCCGATCGCGATCCCGACCTGCTGGAAGGTCTCGCCGATGCCGGCCGCCATGCCCGCCTTGGCCGGCTCGGCCACGCCGATCGCCAGTGCGGCCCGCGGCGGGTTGAACATGCCCATCCCGAGTCCGGTGGCCGCCATGCTCGGCAGCAGCGCCGTCCAGCCGCTGCCCGGGTGCACCAGGGTGACCAGGAAGAGGCCGGCCGCCATCAGCGCGGTGGCGGTGCCGACCAGCAGCCGCGGCGCCACCCTGACGGTCAGTGAGCCGGTGACCGCGGCGGCCACGAAGAGCAGCAGGGTCAGCGGCAGGAACCGCAGGCCGGTGGCGAGCGGGGAGTAGCCGAGCTCGTTCTGCATGTAGGAGACCTGGAGGAAGATCGCCGACATGCCGGCCGCGTTGGCCAGCAGGGTGGCGGCCGAGATGCCGTTGAAGGTCAGGTTGCGGAACAGCCCGAGGTCGAGCATCGCGGCCTCGCCGAGCCGGCGCTCGATCAGCCAGAACGCGGCCAGCAGCACCGCCGAGCCGGCGAACATCCCGATGATCGCCGGGCTGCCCCAGCCGAGCGCCTCGCCTCGCAGGAAGCCCAGCACCAGCAGGGTGAGCGCGCCGGAGAAGGCGAGCAGGCCGGCCCAGTCCACCCGGTGCGCGGCGGGGTCGCGGGACTCGCCGATCCGCAGCGCCCCGAGCACCATCGCCAGCACCCCGATCGGCACGTTGACCAGGAAGATCCAGCGCCAGCCGATCCCGTCGGTGAGCGCGCCGCCGATCAGCGGGCCGAAGGCGATGGCCAGCCCGGAGACGCCGCCGAAGACGCCGAACGCCAGTCCGCGGTCCTTGCCCCGGAACTCCTGCCCGATCAGCGCCGGGCCGACCGCGAAGAGCACCGCGGCGCCCGCGCCCTGCACCCCGCGCGCGATGTTCAGTCCGGCGATCCCGCCGGCCGCGCCGCAGGCGAGCGAGGCGGCGGTGAAGATCGCAAAGCCGGCCAGGTAGACCCGCTTGCGGCCGAGCCGGTCGGCCAGCGAGCCGCCGGTGAGCAGGAAGGCGGCGAGGGTCAGCGCGTAGGCGTCGAGCACCCACTGCAGGGCGGAGAAGTCGGCGTGCAGCGCGGTCCGCAGGTCGGGCAGCGCGACGTTCACCACCGTCAGGTCGAGCATCAGCATGAACGTCGCGATGGACACGATGCCGAGCGTCCACCAGCGGCCGGAGCCACCGGGCGGGTCGGGTGCGGTGCCCCGGGCGGGCGGGGTGTCGAGCTGTGGAGCGGTGGACATGGCGAACCCCCAGGCCGTGATGAAGACAAACCATCGAAATCTCGATGATTAAAAACGCTAGTAATCTGGAGATCGACTGTCAAGCGATCGATGGTCGACAGAACGACGAGGAGGGCCGCCCGATGCGGGCGACCCTCCTGTGCGCACGACTGTGCGTGCAGTTCACGCGTATACGACTGGCTGCTACTCGGTGCGGCGCCCCGCCAGCCAGGCCGAACCGGCCGCCACCGCGCCGGCCAGCACCAGCGCGCCCAGCAGCGCCACCACCGGCTGCTCCACCCGGGCCACCCGGGACCCGGTGACCAGCGCCCGCACCGCCGCGTTGGCCGGCGAACCGGACGCCACCAGCACCGGCACCGAGAGCCCGAGCACGCCCAGCAGCCCCCACCCGGGCCGCAGCAGCACCGGCCGGTGGCAGAGCGCGCCGATCGCCAGCCCGGTGAGCACGCAGGCCAGCGCGCCGAGCAGGCCGGCCAGCAGCACCGGCGCCACGGGCACCGGGGGCTTCGGGTTCGGCACGCCGGTGGTCGGGCCGCTCAGCCACCAGATCGCGCCCGTGCCGAGCACCGCCAGCACGGTGCCGGCCAGCAGCGCCGCCAGCAGCGAGGCCAGCTGCACCCGGGCCGCACCCCGGGCGGCCACCAGGACGGCGCGGGCCTGCGGAGGATCGGCGGTCAGCGTGCAGCGCACGTACCAGGCCGTCACCGGCACCAGCAGCGCCGCGCCCAGCCCCAGGCCGTCCAGCAGCGGGCTGCCCTGCTGGACGAGGATCGCCACCAGCGCGGCGTAGCCGAGGAACGGCGGCAGCCAGCGCTGCGAGCGCAGCAGCAGCTCCAGTTGGTACCGGGTCAGCGCGGTCACGCGTCCTCACCCCTGACCTCGACGATGTGGGCGTCGGCGGCGAGCAGCCGACGCAGCAGCGCGTCCGAGTGCTCGGCGGCCACCCGGAGCAGCACGGTGCCGTCGGGGGCGGGCTCGGCGCGCTTCGGGTCGCCGGGCAGACGGTCCGGCAACTCGGGCGCGGCGACCCGGATCCGCACCGGCGGGCGGTCGGGGTCGACCGGGGCCGCCGGCTGAGCGGGCGTCAGCGCGCCGTCCTGGACCCGGTAGGCGGCGGTGGTCAGCCCGGCTAGGCGGTGGAGATCGTGGTCCACGAAGAGCACGGTGCCGCCCGCCGCCGCGCGGTCGGCGGCGGCCTGGTCGAGCAGCGCCCGGGAGTCCTGGTCGAGCCCGGTCCAGGCCTCGTCCAGCAGCAGCACGTCCGCCTCGGCGAGCAGCGCCTGGGCCACCGCGACCTTCTGGCAGGTGCCCTTGGAGAGCCGGCTGAGCGGGGTGCCGGCCCGGTCGGCGATTCCGAACCGGTCCAGCCACTCGTCCGCCCGGGCGGCGGCGGTGCGCGCGTCCAGCCCGTGGATCCGGCCGAGCCGGCGCAGGTAGTCGCCGGCGTCGAAGGGCAGCGCGGGCGGGAACCGCTCGGGCACGTAGGCCCGCCGCCCGGTCAGCTCGATCCGGCCCCGGCTCGGCGGCTCGATCCCGCCGACCAGCTTGAGCAGGGTGGACTTGCCGCTCCCGTTGGCCCCCTCGATCCGCACCAGCGCCCCGGCGGGCACGTCCAGGTCGGCTCCGCGCAGCACCCAGGGCGCGCCGCGCCGGTACTGCTTGCCGACACCGGCCAGTTTCAAACCGCCCACGCCGAACCCCCGTTCGGAAAATCGGTCGCCAACAACCGATCCAGCCCCCAAACTGCCCCGGTGAGCAATCCCAGTAATCGTACGGTGACCGTCCTGCTGACCCACGGAGAGCGGGAGTTGGGGGTGGTCGGGCCGTTCCCGGTTGACCGGCCCCGGTGGCACGACGTGGCGCCGGTCAACGAGCACCTGGCCGAACTGCTCGGCGTCCCAACCGTGGTGCTGCGGCTGCTGGACGTGCGCGGCGGCGGGGGCGGGCTCGGTGGCGAGGCGGTCTACCACGCGCTGGCGCTGGCCGAGCCGGTCGCGCCCGCGCTGCGGCCCTTCACGCCCGAGGAGTCGGCGATGCTGGCCCCGCACCCGCTGCGGGCCGACTACGCCACCGCGGCCGGGGTGCGGGCGGCGCTGGACTGGGCGGAGCGCGAACTGGCCGCCGCCGGGCGGCCGGTGACCGGGCCGGTGGCGCAGGTGAAGACCTGGAACCTGGCCGGGCTGTTCCGGCTGCCCACCGCCGACAGCGCGGTCTGGCTGAAGACCGGGCGGCGGTTCGCGGTCGACGAGGCCGCGGTGATCGCCCTGTTCGGCGGGGTCGACCCGTCGCTCGTCCCGCCGGTGCTGGCCGCCGATCCGGCGCGCCGACTGCTGCTGCTCGACCACGTGCCCGGCGAGGACTGCTGGGGCCCGTCCGCCGAGGTGGTGGCGGACGTGGTGCCGCGGCTGGTCCGGGCCCAGGCCGCGCTGGCCGCCAGCTACCCGGGCGGGGCGCCCGCCGGGGTGCCGGACCGCTCCCCCGCCGTGCTGGCCGCAGCCGTCAAGGTGCTGCTGGAAGGCCCGGCGGCCGCCGAACTGACGGCGCAGGAGCTGGCCCAGGCCCACCTGATGGCCGATCAACTGCCGGAGCTGGTGCGGGAGCTGGCGGAGTGCGGGCTGCCGGACGTGGTGCTGCACGGGGACTTCCACCCCGGCAACTGGCGCTCGGCCGGCACGGAGGCGGTGCTGGTGGACTTCGCCGACGCCTGCTACGGGCACCCGGCGCTGGACGGACTGCGGCCGCGCGACTTCTGCTCGGCCGAGCGCTGGGCGCAGGCGGCCGAGGCCTGGTGCGAGGCCTGGCGCACCGTCGCCCCGGGCAGCGACCCGGAGCGGGCCCTGCGGCTGGCCGCGCCGCTCACCCACCTCGGCTACGCGGTCCGCTACCAGGAGTTCCTGGACTCCATCGAGCCCTCCGAGTACCGCTACCACGCGGGCGACCCGGCGGCCGAGATCCGCTCCGCCCTGGCGGCCTTCGCGGCCCGCTGAGCCCGCTGAGCCCACTGGGCAGCCCGGGGCGACGCACCCCGCGACACGCGACGGTCGGCGGGGTGCGTCCGGTCGGCACGGCGACCGCGCAGGATGAAACGGCACAATCCGGACAGAGGAGACCCCGGTGCCGTCCATCCTGCTCCCGTCGCCCGCCCCGCTCACCCTCACCGTCGACGCCTCCGGCCTGGTCGCCGAGATCGAGGCCTACCTCGCCGCGCTGCCCCGGCCGGCGGCCCAACCCGTTCCGTACGTCTGCCCGCCCCACATCTCCCCGCTGGGCAGCGTCCGGCAGGCCTGGTTCGCCGGGCACCCGGTGCCGCACCGCACGCTGCTGGACCGGATCGCCCACCGCCCGGCCCGGCCGGTCCGGGTCAGCGCCGCCGAGCACCTGGAGCTGACCTCCCGTTACCTGACCGGCGCCGGCTGGCTGCAGGGCGCGATGTGGGACGCGGCGGGCCGGGTCTGCCTGCTCGGCGCCCAGGCCGCGGTGCTGGCGCACGGCTACGGCGTCCCGGCGACGGTGCGCACCGCGCGGGTCCAGGTGATGGAGGTGCTGCACGCCACCGGACGCCCCGTCCACTCGCCGGACGAGTACAACGACCGCCCCACCACCCGTCAGGCCGACGTGCACCGCCTGCTGGAGCAGGCCGCCCTGCGCGCCCGCCGGCTCGGACTCTGACGCGGGCACCGACGTGCCGCCCGACGTGGTCCTGACGTGGTCCTGACGTGGCCTCAGCCCTGTTGCACAGCCGTGACAGCCGCCCGACCTGACGGCGACGTCGGCTCGCCATGCTTGTCACGTCACCACACGTCACGTTCCTTCCGGGGGGAATTCCCATGGCCGTTCGTCGCCGCCGCGGCACCACTGCGTCCCTCGCCCTGACCGCCGCACTGGGCGTCGGCGCGGCCCTGCTGCTCTCGGCCTGCGGCCCGGACGAGGTCCCGGCCGCCGGCTCGACGACGGCCTCCCCGGCCGCCTCGGCGCCCGCCGCCGGCAAGCCGACCGGCACCGCCAAGCCCGCACCGGCCCCGACCGGCAAGGGCTCCGCCGCACCGACCGCCGCACCGCTCCCGGCGCACGGCACCGGGGTGCCGCACCTGACGGTCAGCAACGGCACCGAGCTGGTCGCACTGGCCGACTCGACGGTGGACTTCCACACCGCGGTCCGCGACCTCTCCTGGTCCCCGGACGGCACCCGCGCCGTCTTCATCGACGGCAAGGGCGACCTGGTGACCAGCAAGCCGGACGGCACCGACCAGCAGGTCCGGGCCACCAACCCCGGCGGCCAGACCTGGTCGCACCCGACCTGGGAGTCGGCCAAGCCCTCCCAGGCGGCCGACGTCAACCACGAGTACCTCACCTTCACCGTCGACGCGGGCGGCAGCACCCAGCTCTACGAGGTGCCGACCACCGGCGCGCCCGCCGCGCCCACGCCGCTGCCGATCGGCGACTCCGAGCCGGACTCCCCCAAGCTGCCGACCACCGGCAACACCTGGGCGAACGCGGCCGGCACCCAGGGCTCCATGACCTACGCCAACACCGCCGACGGCAAGGTCTACGTCCGCGACGACTACCTGCGGCTGAACACCTACTCGGTGGGCGCCGGCTCCGAGCCCGCGGTCTCGCCGCAGGGCGGCGAGGTGGTCTTCGTCCGCTCGGTCGGCGGCCACGACCACCTCTTCCTGGACAAGTTCGACCAGCAGACGCCGCAGATCCAGGACCTCACCCCGAACGCCACCACCGACTACACCGAGCCCGCCTGGTCCCCGGACGGCAAGGAGCTGGCCGTCCGCACCCCGGACGGCGTGGTCTCGCTGCCCGCGGACGGCTCGCTCCAGCCGCACCCGGTCGCCACCCACCCGATCGGCCTCCCGGCCTACCGGGCCTGAATCTCGGCCTCCAGCCGCGCCAGGTGGGCCGAGGCCTCCTGGTGCGGCAGGTACTCCACCAGGTCGATGAAGCGGAACAGCACCTGCTGCTCCGTCACGGCGTACTCGTAGTCCGCGAAGCCCACCACCGCGCCGGTGCCGCCGCGCGCGGCGCCGCGGACCAGATGGCCCGTCAGCTCGTCGGCCGGCTGCCCGCTGCTCACCGAGCGGCGGGCGTTCGGCCGGGCCAGGTAGGGGCAGACCATCGCCGCGTACAGCATGCAGGCCCGGTGCCCCGGCCCCTCCCCGGTGGGCGCCATGTTCCGGTAGGGCGCGCCCGCCTCCAGCGCCGCCGCGATCGCCGCGCTCTCGCCCGCCCCGACCACCCGCCAGACCGGCCCGCGCGGCATCAACTCCCCGCAGACCGAGCACTCCCGCTGCACCGCACACCGCGCGGTCCGCCCGTGGTCGGTCAGCGCGAACCTCGGCTCGCCGTCCTCCCAGGGCGTGATCGCGGGCACCGGGTACCCCCGCCCGTCCCGCGGCCGCCCGGCCACCCCCGCCGGCATCGGCACCGCGTCGAATCGCATGGGCACAGAGCTACTTGAACCTGACACCGGCGTCAACTCCTACGGTGTGCGTACCACGAACGAACGGGACGCACGGAGGAGGACGGCAATGGGTGAGCTGACCGGCAAGGTGGCGCTGGTGACGGGTGGCAGCCGTGGGATCGGGGCGGCGGTGGCGAAGCGGCTGGCCGGGGCGGGTGCGGCGGTGGCCCTGACGTACGTGAGCGCGGCCGGGCAGGCGGAGGCGGTGGCGAAGGAGATCGAGGCGGCAGGCGGCCGGGCCCTGGTGGTCCGGGCCGATCTGACCGAGCCGGGCGCCGCGGCCGAGGCGGTGGAGACGACGGTCCGCGAACTGGGCGGGCTGGACATCCTGGTGAACAACGCCGGCTTCCTCACCTACGGTCCGCTGGACGGGATCACCGCCGAGGAGCTGGACCGGGTGCTCGCGGTGGACGTCCGCTCGGTGCTGCTGGCCGCGCAGGCCGCCGCCCGGCACATGACCGCAGGGGGCAGGATCATCAGCATCGGCTCGTGCTTCAACGGCCGGGTGCCCGGCGCGAACTTCGTCCTCCAGGCCACCGCCAAGTCGGCCCTGGTCGGGCTGACCAAGGGCCTGGCCCGCGAGCTCGGTCCGCGCGGGATCACCGCGACCATCGTGGACCCGGGCCCGATCGACACCGACATGAACCCGGCCGACGGCGAGAGCGCCGAGTTCCAGCGCTCGCTCACCGCCCTGGGCGAGTTCGGCACCGCGGAGGACATCGCCGCCGCCGTCGAGTACCTGGCCGGCCCGGCCGGCCGGTACGTCACCGGCACCAGCATCGCGGTGGACGGCGGCTACACCGTCTGACGGAGGCGGACTCACCCGTCCGCCCTTCATCGATTCAGCACCAGACGCACCGTCAGACTGCTTGCATACGCCCAGCTTGACGGTACATCAGCAAGCTTTTCGGGTCCCGGCAGGCCAGTCGGCACGGGCCGGGCTCTCCCCGAATTCTCACCGAGTTCACCCCGGGGACTCAGCGGGAGTGGTGAGAGTAGGCGCACGATCGGTTCCCCTGCGACCCGAAGGGCGTCATGACGTACCACGCGCAGGCCACCGAGGTGGCCCAGTCCGGCACGGGGCCCACGGGGTCCGCGTCCGCGGTGCCCGGCGGGGGCGGGCGGTTCCGGTGGCAGGTGTGGCGCTCGCCCGGCGACCAGCCGGCGTGGGCCCGGCCGCTGCTGCTGGTGATCGCCGCCTTCGCCACCGCGCTCTACTCCTGGAACATCACCACGTCCGGCTACGCCCTGTTCTACAGCAACAGCGTGCGCAGCATGGGCGTCAGCTGGAAGGCGTGGCTGTTCGGGGCGATGGACCCCGGGGCCACCATCACCCTGGACAAGATCCCCGGCGCCTTCGCCGTCCAGGCGCTCTCGGTGCGGCTCTTCGGCTTCCACCAGTGGTCGGTGACGCTGCCCCAGGTGATCGAGGGCGTGGTGGCCGTCCTGGTGCTCTACCGGGTGGTCCGCCGCTGGGCCGGTCCGGCCGCCGGGCTGGTCGCCGCCGCGCTGTTCACCCTGACCCCGGTGGTCGCCTCGATGTTCGCGCACTCGATGGAGGACGGGGCGCTGACCTGCTGCCTGGTGCTGGCCGCCGACCGGTGCCAGGTCGCGGTCGCCTCCGGGCGGCTGCGGCCGCTGCTGTGGGCCGCGTTCTGGGTCGGGGTCGGCTTCCAGATGAAGATGGTGCAGGCCTGGATGGTGCTGCCGGCCCTCGCGCTCGCCTACCTGCTGGTCGCGCCCGGGCCGGTGCGGCGGCGGCTGTGGCACACGGCGGTGGCCGGGGTGGTCTGCCTCGCGGTGTCGGTGTCCTGGGTCGCCATGATGGAGCTCGTGCCGGCGGGCGACCGGCCGTACGTGGACGGGTCCACCAACAACAGCGCGGTGGCGATGGTGTTCGGCTACAACGCGCTGGACCGGTTCGGCGTGCAGTTGCCGGGCGCGGTGCACAGCATGTTCGGCACCCCGGGCGGGAGCGGGGGCGGTGACGGGCCCACCGCCGGGCGCCCGCCGGGCGGCGGGCCCGGCGCCCCCGCCGCCGGCCCCCGGCCCGGCGGCCCCGTCGTGGCGTACGGCCCGCCCGTCGGCGGCGGCCCGCGCTGGCTGAAGCTCTTCGAGGGCCGGTTCGCCCCGCAGATCGGCTGGCTGCTGCCGTTCGCCCTGTTCGCGGCCGTGCTCGGCCTCTACCGGACCCGGCGGGCCGACCGCACCGACCCGGCACGCGGCGGCTTCGTCCTCTGGGGCACCTGGCTGCTGGTCGTCGGACTGGTCTTCAGCGACATGGACGCCATCCCGCACACCGCCTACATGTCCACCCTGGCCCCGGCGATCGCCGCACTCTGCGGCGCCGGCGCCGTACTGCTGTGGCGCGCCCACCGGGACGGCGGCCGGGCGGGCTGGCTGCTGCCCGCCGTGGTGGCCGGGCAGGCGGCCTGGACCTGGCACCTGTGGTCCGGCTCCGCCGACTTCGCCCCCTGGCTGCGCTGGACCGGCCTGCTCGCCGCGGTGGCCGCCGTACTGGTGCTGGTGCCCGCCCGGCTCGGCGGGCGCGGCCGGGCCCGGCTGGCGACGATCGGCGCGCTGGTCGGCCTGGCCAGCACGGCCGTCGGCGCCACCGCCTGGTCCGCCTCGGTGTTCGACCAGCGGGACGCGGGCAGCGCCTTCGACGCGGCGGCCGGCCCGCAGGCCGGGATGTTCATGGGCATGGGCCCGACGAAGGGGAAGGCTCCGGCCGGCCCCCCGGCGGGCGCCGAAGGCCCTGGCCGTCCCGGCGGCAACGGCGAGGCGGGCGGCGGCGCCAAGGCCGGCGGCGGGACCGGCGGCACCACCGACCACCTCACCCCTGACCAGCAGAAGCTCTGGAGCTACGTCGAGGCGCACCGGGACGGCGCCGAGTACCCGCTGGCCACCGTCGGCTGGATGGCCGCCCAGCCCTTCATCCTGGCGACCGGTCAGAAGGTGCTGCCGATGGGCGGGTTCTCCGGCCAGGTGCCGCAGCCCGCGCTCGGCGCCTTCACCGACCTGGTCCGCCAGGGCCGGGTGCACTACGTGCTGACCGGCGGCGGGATGGGCATGATGCCCAGC
The DNA here is from genome assembly GCF_007829815.1 of Kitasatospora viridis. NCBI lineage: Bacteria > Bacillati > Actinomycetota > Actinomycetes > Kitasatosporales > Streptomycetaceae > Kitasatospora > Kitasatospora viridis. Next base: position 2,374,287 of record NZ_VIWT01000001.1, read on the forward strand.
GGTGGCGGCGACGACGGGGTCGCCGCCTGGACGAAGGACCACTGCACCGCGGTGGCCGCCACGCAGTACGGCGGTCCGGCGATCGCCGCGCCCAGCGGCTCCGGCGGCACGCTCTACCGCTGCGACCCCGCCGAGGCCGGATGACCGTCCGGGGCCCGGGGGACGCCGGAGTCCGCTGGTTACAGTGGCCCGGCCCGAGCCCCCGGGCCGCCGCCCCGGGCGGCGGCGACGAGACGAGGAGGTCACCGCCGCTCATGGTGGGCACCCACGCACCGACCGGCGGCCACCGCCTCCTGGTGGTCGAGGACGAGCCGGCGATCCGGACCCTGCTGGAGTCCGCGCTGCGGCTGGCCGGACACACCGTCAGCAGCACCGGCACCGGCCTGTCGGCCCTGGTGGAGATCGAACGCTCCACCCCCGCCCTGGTCCTGATGGACGTGATGCTGCCGGACGTGGACGGCTTCGAGGTCACCCGCCGGCTGCGCGCGGGCGGGGACTTCACCCCCGTGCTCTTCCTCACCGCCCGCACCGGCCTGGGCGACCGGATCGCCGGCCTGCGGGTCGGCGGGGACGACTACGTCAGCAAGCCGTTCAGCATCGAGGAGGTGCTGCTGCGGATCGAGGCGATCCTGCGCCGCGGCTCGGGCACCCCGGCGGCCGCCGCACCCGTGCCGGAGGTGCTGCGCTACGCCGACCTGGAACTCGACCCCGAGGCCCACGAGGTGCACCGGGCCGGCCGGTACGTCCCGCTCTCGCCCACCGAGTTCAAGCTGCTCGGCTACCTGATGGCGAACGCCGGGCGGGTGGTGAGCAAGGCCCAGATCCTGGACCACGTCTGGCGCTACGACTTCTCCGGCGACGACCGGATAGTCCTCACCTACGTGAAGTACCTGCGCCGCAAGATCGACTGCTTCCAGCCGCCACTGATCCAGACGATCCGGGGCGTCGGCTACAGCCTGCGGCTGCCCCGCGAACAACCGGGCCCGGACCCCACCCACCCGGACCCCACCTATCCGGAGCCCGGCGCCGAGCCGACCGGATCGGAGCAGCCGTGCTGACCCCGACCGTGCTGCGGGCCGCCCCCACCCGTTCGCTGCGCGGCCGGCTGCTGCTGGTGGTCACGGCGCTGGCCGCCACCGTCGTGCTGGCCTCGCAGTTCATCGGCTACCAGGTGCTCGGCTCCTGGCTGACCGGCCGGGTGGACCAGCAGCTGCGCGCCTTCCAGCCACCGCCGCCCGGCTCCTCCGGCCGCTCGGTGTTCGGCCCGGCGGTGCACCGGCCGCCGACCGTCGGCCCGGTCGGGCCGCTGCCCTCGGACTTCCGGATCTACTTCTACGACGTCGACGGCGAGTTGACCGGCCAGTGGATCGGCGACCCGGCACCCGCCGGCCCCCGGCTGCCCGCCCAGCTCTCGGTCGGCGGCCCGGCCGCGGACCGCCCGGCGACCGTGCCCGCGGAGTCCGGCCAGGGCCGCTGGCGGGTGCTGCTGCTGCGGGACTCCTCGGAGGGCTCCGGCACCCTGGTCGCGCTGCCGCTGGACACCGTGGACGGCACGATGTCCAAACTGCTCTGGCTGGACGTCGCGGTGCTCGGCGGCAGCATCCTGGTGCTGGTCGCGGCCGGCGCCTGGCTGGTCCGCCTGGGCCTGCTGCCGCTCATCCGGATGGAGCGCACCGCCCGCGCGATCACCGGCGGCGAGCTGGACCTGCGGCTGACCGACACCGATCCGCGCACCGAGATCGGCCGGTTCGGCCAGGTGCTCAACACCATGCTGGACCGCCTCCAGCAGGCGCTGCGCGCGCACGAGGCCTCCGAGGCCCGGCTGCGCCGCTTCGTCGCCGACGCGGGCCACGAGCTGCGCACCCCGCTGACCACGATCAAGGGGTTCACCGAACTCGCCCTGCGCCACCCGCAGTCGGCCGAGGAGCGGCGGGAGGCCAACCGCCTGGTCGCGCAGAACGCCGAGCGGATGAGCCTGATCGTGGACGACCTCCAGCTGCTCACCTCGCTGGACCGCGAGCCGCTGTACCGGCGCGAACCGGTCGACCTGCTGTCGGTCGGCGCCGACGCGGTCGGCACCGCCGCCCTGCACCACCCCGGGCACCCGGTCGACCTCGGCCCGCTGCGCACCGCGGCCGACCCGACCGGCGCCCGCGAGCTGGAGCTGGTGGAGACCGTCGGCGACGGCCACCGGCTGCGCCAGCTGGTCGCCGCCCTGATCTCCAACGCGCACACCCACACCCCGCCCGGCACCCCGGTGCACGTCCGGGTCGGCAGCACCACGGCCGGGCCCACCACCGGCGGCACCGACCGGCCCGGCCGGACCAGCGCCGCTCCGCCGCTGGCCCCGGGCACCCCGATCGACGTGATCGAGGTCGCCGACGACGGCCCGGGCCTGGCCCCCGCCGACGCGGCCCAGGCCTTCGACCGCTTCTACCGCGCCGACCCGGCCCGCTCCCGCGCCCGCGCCCGGGGCGGCAGCGGCAGCGGTCTCGGCCTCGCCATCGCCTCCACCATCGCCCAGGGCCACGGCGGCCGGCTGGAGCTGGACACCGCCCCGGCCCCCGGCTGCACCTTCCGACTCGTGCTGCCGCGCTCCGGCTAGCGGGTAGCGTGCCCGGCATGGGTGTGGGTACGGACGGCGGGCCGGTGCGGCCGGTGCTGCTGCTCGACGTCGACGGGCCGCTCAACCCGTTCGCGGGCATGCCCGACGACCGCCCGCAGGGGTTCGAGGCGTACCGGCTGATGCCGCCGAGCTGGGAGGCGGCGGAGCTCGCCCGGCTGGCCGCCCGGGGCCGGCCCGGCATGCGGCCGGTGCCCCTGCCGGTCTGGCTGAACCCGGGCCACGGGCGGCAGCTGACGGCCCTTCCGTTCGACCTGGCCTGGGCGACGACCTGGCAGGCCGAGGCCAACACCTTCATCGCCCCGCTGCTCGGCCTGCCGGAACTCCCCTTCGTCGCCTGGCGTTCCCCGCGCCCCGCCCCGGGCGGCAAGGTCTTCTGGAAGACCCCGGCCGTCGTCTCCTGGGCCGCCGGCCGCCCCTTCGCCTGGGTGGACGACGAGATCACGCAGGCGGACCGTGACTGGGTCGCCGAGCACCACGACGGCCCCGCCCTGCTCCACCGGGTCGACCCCCGGCTCGGGCTGGGCCCGGACGACTTCTCGCTGCTGGCGCGCTGGGCCGCCGGCCTCAACGGGCCGACCGCGCCGCCCGCCTGACGCAGGGTCCGCCCGGCGGCCGAAGAGACGTACCTCACACCGCCGTTGGCCGCGCCCCCGACGCGCCCGCCCCGGCCCGCCGACGGGCCTCGCGCACAACGCAGAGATCCCGCCCGGTCCTTGCGGACCGGACGGGATCTCCGTTGGGTGGAGCTGAGGGGATTCGAACCCCTGACCCCCTCGATGCGAACGAGGTGCGCTACCGGACTGCGCCACAGCCCCAACGAGAAGAAACTCTAGCACCTTTTCGAGGGGGGTCGTGACCACCCCCGCTGGTGGGGAGGGGTGGCCACCCGGGGCGGCCACCCGGGCCGCTGCCCGGGCCCGCCGCCCCGGGCCGGCTACTCGTTGGCGGCGCGGGGGCGTTGCTGCGGCGCCGGGTCCTGGTACTGGTCGAACAGGGGCGTGCGGGGGGCCTCGGTCGTGCGGCCGGAGTTCCAGGTGCCCGGGGTGTTGAGGTCCAGGCCGCGGTTGATCCGGGGGGCGACCGGGGCGGTGACGTAGGTCGGCAGCGGGACCGGCACCGGCTCCCAGGAGTCGGGGCCGGCCGCGGCGCGCTCGCGCAGCCCGTCCACCCACTCCGCGTGGTCGGTGGCCTCGACCAGGGCCTGGCGCTGCTCGGGCTCGGGCGCCGGCTCGGCGGCCGGCGGCTCGGCGACGGCAGCCGGTTCGGGCGCCACCCCGGACGGCGCGGCCGCGACCCGCACCGTCTCGACCGACCGGGCCTGCTCGCGCTCGCGCACCCGCTGGGCGGCGGCGGCCGCCCGGGCCCGGTCCAGCTTCACCTCGAAGCGCTGGCGCTCCAGCCTGCGCAGGTGGCCGATGTAGAGGGTGAGCAGCGCCGCGGGCAGCGCCGGCACCCAGAGGAAGGCCACCCCGGCGACCGCGGCGGCCACCGCGCCGAGCGCGAAGGCGCCGAACAGCAGGGTGACCATCCGGCGGCGCCGGGCCAGCAGCCGGGCGCGCTTGTCGTTGGCCTGCGCGACGGCCAGCGCCGACGGCGTCGCCGCGGCGGATGCCGACGCGGACGGCACGGACGGCACGGGCACGGGTGCCGCAGCCGCCGACGGACCGTCGGCCGGCCGGGCCGCGACCCGGGTCGGGGCGTCGCCGGACTCCCCGCCGGCGGGGCCGTCGGTACGGCCGTCGGCGGAGTGGTCGGCGGGTTCGTCGTCGCCAAGGGCCCGGGACGCCCGCCGTTCCAGCGCCGACCGCCCGGCGAGCAGGCGGATGGCGGTGCTGAAGCGTTCGGTGGGGCGCGATTCGTTGAGCTCGTCCTGCCTGCGGAGCCACATGGGCACCAGATAGGCAGCCCAGGCCCCTACGATCACCGCGTAGATGAGGCCGCTACTGCTCACGTTTCACACCGTACGGGCGTTGGGTAAGGGCGGTCGGCAATTTGGCACGGCGTGTCGCCCTGCCAAACTGATTCTCTGACTATTTTGCCGGTAGGAACGACCACTTGGCAGTGGCCCGATGCCATATCGATATGAATTTCGAACACTTATTCAATTACCTCAAACGCCAACGCCGGAGCAGCCCTTCGGGGATCTCATCCGCCGTCAGGGCGTACACCAGGTGGTCCCGCCAGTCCCCGTCGATGTGCAGATAGCGCGGTCGCATTCCCTCCGACCGGAAGCCGAGTTTCTCCACCACCCGCCGGCTCGGCCCGTTCTCCGGGCGGATGCACACCTCGATCCGGTGCAGCCCGAGCTCCTGGAAGCAGTGGTCGGTGGCCAGGGCGACCGCGGTCGGCATGATGCCGCGCCCCGCCACCGCCTCGTCGATCCAGTAGCCGATGTTGGCCGAGCACATCGAGCCCCAGGTGATCCCACCCACCGTCAGCTGGCCGACCAGCTGCCCGCGGTAGACCACCACGTAGGGCAGCATCCGCCCGGCCCCGGCCTCGCCGCGCAGGTAGCGCACCATCTGCCGGTAGCTCGGTCGCGGGCCCACGGTGCGGCCCGGCGGGGCCGGCGGCACGGTCGCCTCCCAGCGCCGCAGCCAGTCCCGGTTGCGCCGGCTGGCGTCCTGCCAGGCCCGCTGGTCGCGCAGCCGGATCGGCCGCAGCGCGACCTCCCCCTCCCGCAGCTCCACCGGCCAGCCGGCGTTCAGCTGGCGCTCCCCTCGGCCCCGGCGGCCGGACGCGGGTGGTCCCCGCCGGCCAGCTGGTCCACCGCGTGCGCCAGCAGCGGCTCCAGCACCGCCAGGCCGTCCTTCACGCCGCCGGTGGAGCCGGGCAGGTTGACCACCAGGGTCCGCCCGGCCACCCCGGCCAGGCCCCGGGAGAGCGCCGAGGTGGGCACCTTCTCCCGGCCGTACGCCCGGATCGCCTCGGGGATGCCCGGGAGCTGACGGTCGATCACCTGAGCGGTCATCTCCGGGGTCAGGTCCATCGGGGAGATCCCGGTGCCGCCGGTGGTCAGCACCACGTCGTAGCCGGCCGCCACGGCCGCCCGCAGCGCCGCCAGCACCGGCTCGCCGTCCGGCACCAGCTGCGGGCCGTCGGCCTCGAAGCCCATCCGGCGCAGGCCCTCGACCAGCAGCGGGCCGCCCTTGTCCGGGTAGACGCCGGCCGAGGCCCGGTTGGAGACGGTGATCGCCAGCGCCCTCACCGCGCACCGTCCTCGCCCGGCCCGGTCCCGGTCGGTGCGGTCCCGCGCTGCCAGTCGCCGCTCTTGCCGCCGGTCTTGCTGAGCACCCGGACGTCCTGGATCGCGGCCGCCTTGTCCACCGCCTTGACCATGTCGATCACGGTCAGGCCGGCCACCGCGACGGCGGTCAGCGCCTCCATCTCGACCCCGGTGCGGTCGGCGGTGCGCACCGTGGCGGTGATCTCCACCGCCTCGTCGGTCACCGCGAGGTCCACGGTGACCCCGGAGATCGCGATCGGGTGGCAGAGCGGCACCAGCTCGGGGGTCTTCTTGGCGCCCATGATCCCGGCGATCCGGGCGGCGGCCAGCGCGTCGCCCTTGGGCACGCCCTCGCCGCGCAGCAGCTCGACCACCCGGGGCGAGACGGTCACCCGGCCGGCCGCGACGGCGGTGCGCACCGTGGTGCTCTTCTCGGAGACGTCCACCATGCGGGCGGCGCCGGTCTCGTCCACATGGGTCAGGCGGTCGCCGCCGGGTGGTGTGGTCACGTCAGTTCTCCAGCAGGACGGGTTGAATACCGCGCTACCGTACCGCTACCCACCCGGCCTGCCGCGCCGGACGGCCACATCTCGGGACGCGCCCCGGCCCGTGCTCAGTCGGCGAGCAGCACCACGTCGACCGGCTCGCCCGCCGCCACCGACTCGGTCGACTCGGGCACCACGATCAGGCAGTCCGCCTTGGCCAGCGCCCCGACCAGGTGCGAGTCCGAGCCGCCGACCGGCTCCACCGCGCCCTGCTCCGCCAGGTACCGCCCGCGCAGGAACTGCCGGCGCCCGGCCGGCGAGCGCAGCGCGGCGGTGGTGGTGGCCCGCACCACGGGCCGGTGCACGTCCGGCGCGCCCAGCATGGTGCGGATCACCGGGCGGACGAAGAGCTCGAAGGAGATGTAGGCGCTGACCGGGTTGCCGGGCAGCGCGAGCAGCGGCACCCCGCCGATCCGGCCGAAGCCCTGCGGCTTGCCGGGCTGCATCCGCAGGGTGCGGAACTCCACCCCCGCGTGGTCCTCGCCCCCCTCGATCCCTTGGAGGGCTTCCTTCACCACGTCGTAGGCCCCGACGCTGACCCCGCCGGAGGTGACGATCAGGTCGGCCCGGCCGAGCTGGTCGTCCAGCACCGCGCGCAGCCGCTCCGGGTCGTCCGGCACCCCGCCGACCCGGTAGGCGATCGCACCGGCCTGCTGGGCGGCGGCGGTCAGGGTGAAGCTGTTGGAGTCGGAGATCTGACCGGGGCCGACCGGCTCGCCGGGCGGCACCAGCTCGCTGCCGGTGGAGAGCACCACCACCCGGGGGCGCGGACGGACCGTCACGCTGCCCCGGCCGATCGCCGCGAGCAGGCCGAGCTGGGTCGGGCCGAGCACGGTGCCGGCGGTCAGCACGGTGCTGCCGGCGGTCACGTCGCTGCCCCGGCGGCGGATGTGCGCGCCGTCCCGGACCTCCTGACGGACCCGCACCTCCTCGTCCGGCCGGGCGGCGGTCATCGCCTGCGCCGCCCGACCGCTGCCGGTGCCGCCGTCGGTCCACTCGACCGGGGCGACCGCCTCGGCACCGGGCGGCACCGGGGCCCCGGTCATGATCCGCACCGCCTGGCCGGGGCCGAGCCGGGGCAGTTCGGCGGCGCCGGCCGCGATCTCGCCGACCACGGACAGCACCGAGGGGTACTGCTCGGTGGCGCCGACCGTGTCGGCGGTGCGGACCGCGTAGCCGTCCATCGAGCTGTTGTCGAAGGGCGGCAGGTCGCCGGTGGCCGTGACGTCCTCGGCCAGCCGGCAGCCCCGGGCGTCGAGCAGTTGGAGCTCGATCGCGGGCAGCGGCGAGACCCGGGAGAGCACGTCGGCCAGGTGCTCCTCGACCGACCAGTACCGCCGGCCCGGGGCCTCGGTGGCGCAGGCGTCCGCCCGCTCGCCGTGCTGGTGCGCTCCGCTGTTCCCGCTGTCGGGGCTCATCCCGCTACCGCCTTCCGGCAGGCTCAGGCCTGCATCTCGCTCGCCACGAACTCCTTGAGCCAGCTGCGGAAGTCCGGACCGAGGTCCTCGCGCTCGCTGGCCAGGCGGACGATGGCGCGCAGGTAGTCCGCGCGGTCGCCGGTGTCGTAGCGACGACCCGAGAAGACCACGCCGTGCACCTGGCCGCCCTCGTCGGCGCCCAGCGTAGCCAGCGTGCGCAGCGCGTCGGTCAGCTGGATCTCGCCACCGCGGCCGGGCTCGGTCTTCTTCAGCACCTCGAAGACGGCCGGGTCGAGCACGTAGCGGCCGATCACCGCGTAGTTGGAGGGGGCCTCGGCCGGCTCCGGCTTCTCCACCAGGTCGGTGATGTGGAAGACGTCGTCGCCGAAGCCGTTCGCCTCGACGGCCGCGCAGCCGTAGAGGTGGATCTGCGCCGGGTCGACCTCCATCAGCGCCACCACCGAGCCGCCGAGCTCCTGCTGGACCTCGATCATCCGGGACAGCAGCGGGTCGCGCGGGTCGATCAGGTCGTCGCCCAGCAGCACCGCGAAGGGCTGGCCGGCCACGTGCTGCTCGGCGACCAGCACGGCGTGGCCCAGGCCCTTGGGGTCGCCCTGGCGGACGTAGTGCATGTTGGCCAGCGAGACGGACTCCTGCACCCGGCGCAGCTTGTCCTGGTCGCCCTTGCGCGCGAGCAGCTCTTCGAGCTCGTAGGCGCGGTCGAAGTGGTCCTCCAGGGCGCGCTTGTTGCGGCCGGTGACCATCAGTATGTCGGAGAGGCCGGCCGAGGCGGCCTCCTCCACCACGTACTGGATCGCGGGCTTGTCGACGACCGGCAGCATCTCCTTCGGCGTGGCCTTCGTCGCGGGCAGGAAACGGGTTCCGAGACCTGCGGCGGGCACAACCGCCTTGGTGACGGACATCCGGGGGTTCGTCGTCATGCGATGACCTTACTGATATGGAATGGCCGCGCTACCAGCAGCAAGGTCAATCGGCTATGAACGAACCTCGCCGGGGACAGGAACGGCCGCGACACTTCGGGCAGCGTCGGGATGGGCGAGGGCGCCCGGGCCGACACAGGGCGACAGGTTACCGTGCCTTTGCGAACCGGAATCCCTGCTGCGGGCCGCCGCCCAGGCCCGCTTGGCCGCGGCCAGCGACCGGTCGGCGGCCCGCAGCAGCGGCACCGGGTGGCCACCGTCGGCGGGCAGCACGGCGGTTCCGGCGAACGCCCGCAATCCGTTGCCGGCCGGCCGGGGCGGCAGGTCGGGCTCCGGCCGGACCGGGTCGACCCGCCAGTCCAGCAGCCGGTGCCGGCGGACCGTCCAGCAGAGCCGCTCGGCCACCTTGGCCGCGCCGGCCGCACCGGTGTCCGGCAGCACCACCAGGAACCCGGTGCCGCCGCAGTGCCCCAGCACGTCGGTGCGCCGCACCTCGACGGTGAGCCGCTGGGCCAGGTCGCGCAGCACCGCCTGGGCCCGGGTGCGGCCGTGCTCGGCGGTCACCGCCTCGAAGCCGTCGATCTCCAGCAGCACCACGGCCAGCTCCGGCGCGGGCTCGCCCGGCCGGACCCGGCGCTGGCAGCGCTGCACCTCGCGCTCCAGGGTGAGTTGCAGGTGGCGCTGGTTCCACACCCCGGTGAGCGGGTCCCGGGCGGCCGAGCGGCTCAACTCCTCGCACTGCTCCCGCAGCCGGGCCAGCTCGCCGGTGAGCTCGCGGACCTCCAGCGCGGCCGCCCGCCGGGTCCCGCGCAACCGGCAGCAGAGCAGTCCGCTGAGCCCGGCGAGCGGGGCGCTGAGCAGGGCGATGGCCGGCACCAGGGGGGACATGGGGCTCCGAACTCCGCGGCGGGAGTGGCTGAGGCGGGATGCTGGGGCAGGATCAGGACCGTGTCCGACGATCTCTTGTACAACGACAAGTCCGCGCTGCGGTCACGGCTGCTGGCCGACCGGCGCGCGATGTCCCCCGAACGGCGGGCGGCGGCGGCCGGTGCGATCGCCGAGCGGGCGCTGGACCTGCTGCCGCCCGGCGCGCTGGTGGCCGCCTACGTCTCGGTGGGCGCCGAGCCCGGCACCCGCCCGCTGCTGGAGCTGCTGCTGCGGCGCGGGACCACCGTGCTGCTGCCGGTGCTGCTGCCCGACAACGACCTGGACTGGGCCGCCCACGAGGGCCCGGAGCGGCTGGCCCCGGCCGGGCGCGGGCTGCTGGAGCCGGTCGGCGAGCGGCTCGGCCCGGCCGCGGTGACCGGGGCGGACGTGGTGCTGCTGCCCGGCCTGGCGGTGGACCGGCGGGGGGTGCGGCTGGGCCGCGGCGGCGGCTCCTACGACCGGGTGCTGGCCCGGCTGGCGGCGGCGGGGGCCGAGCCGCTGCTGGCCACCCTGCTGTACGACGGCGAGCTGCTGGACCGGGTGCCGGCCGAGCCGCACGACCGCCCGGTGCACGCGGTGGTGACCCCGGCGGGGGTCACCAGGTTCTGATAACGCCTGAGGGTGCGTCAACCGGCCGACGCCGGCTGACGCACCCTCAGCGGACCGTCACGGCGTCAGGGTGAGCCGGTTCTTCGTCGCCTGGTCCACCGCGCTCGCGGAGTAGGCCCAGGTCAGCAGCTTGCCCTGGCGCCAGAGGTCGGTCTGGTCGTCGTAGTTGTCGCTGAACGCGTGCCCGGACTCGCCGCCGACGTTGATCCAGTGCGAGGCGTCGAAGTCGCTCAGGTCGACCACCATCCGCATCGACGGGATCCAGTCCACGTCGTAGCCGGCCGCCGCGTTCCACCCGGTGGCGTCCACCGCGGCCGAGCCGCCGGACATCTGGAACGGGCCGCGGTCGAGCAGCCGGTGCACCAGGCCGGAGGCGATCGAGGACTCGTCGGTGCCGAGCGTCTGCTCCTTGAGGGTCAGCTGGTGCAGCCGGCCCCAGCTCCAGGTGTTGATGTCCTTGCCGAGGTGGGCGGTGAGGTCCTGGCGGGCGTCCTTCATCGCCTCCTTCAGCAGGTTGTCCAGGCCGTGCTGCTGCAGGTGGTTGGAGTCGATGTAGTCCCACCACGGGCTGTTCGGGTTGCCCAGCTGCTGGCGGACCACCTCCATCCAGCGGTCGCCGCCGTCCGGCTGGGCCTGGTCGGGCTTGGCGGTGCCGCACTGGGTGACGATCTTCGTCTCGCCGCCGAGCGAGCCGGCCGGCTGGTTGGCGTCCGCCTTCTGCTCGACCAGCAGGCAGTCGCCCTGCGGGCGCATGGAGGCCGGGAACTTCTGCCCGAAGGCGAGGATCAGCAGCTGGCGCCAGACGCCGTTGTAGTAGGCGGCGGCGGCCGAGTCGGCGTCCTGGTTGTAGTTCCAGTCCTTCAGCAGGTCCTGGGCCTGGCGCACGTACGGGTCGCTGACCTGCTCCTTGAGCAGCATCGGGACCAGCGTCTTGGCCATCACGCTGGTGTTGTCCAGCTGGATCGACTGCATGTCGTCGGGCGAGATCTTGCCGCCGTTGGCCAGCCGGCTCTGCAGCTGGTCGGTGATCTCCTTGGCCCGGGTGCCGTACTCCCAGTCCTTGGTGATCAGCGGCTTGTAGGTCGGATCGGTCACCGGCTGGTTGGCCGTGACGATGTAGCCGGACTGCGGGTCGAGCTCGTAGGGCAGGCTCTTGAACGGGATGTAGCCGGTCCAGTTGTAGCCGGAGTCCCAGCCGGGCGCCGGGTAGGTGCCGTCGCCCTTGCCCCGGACCGGGATCTGGCCGGGGGCCTGGTAGCCGATGTGGCCCTGGGTGTCGGCGTAGATCAGGTTCTGCGCGGGGACCGCGAAGTCCTGGGCGGCCGCGCGGAAGCTGTTCCAGTCGGTGGCCTTGTCGAACTCGAAGACCGCGTCCATGGTCTTGCCGGGGGTCAGCGCGGTCCACTTCAGCGCCACCCCGTAGCCGGTGGTGCCGCGGTCCGGCGCGGCGTTGCCGACCGGCGCGTAGGTGCCGACGTTCTGCTGCTGGGTGCTCTGGTCGGAGATCAGCGGACCGTTGTTGGTGGTCCGCACGGTGATCACCTGGCTCGGCCCGCCGGCCACCTTGATGGTCTCCTGACGGGTGGTGAACTGCTGGTCCTTGTTGTCCACCAGGTAGGTGTTGGGGCCGGTGATCTTCTCCAGGTACAGGTCGGCCACGTCGGCGCCCATGTTGGTGAAGCCCCAGGAGATCGACTGGTTGTGGCCGATCACCACGCCCGGCATGCCGGCGAAGGTGAAGCCGGTGGCGTCGTACGGGCAGGCCGCGCTGACCGTGCGGCAGTGCAGGCCCATCTGGTACCAGACGTTCGGCAGGCCGGGGCCCAGGTGCGGGTCGTTGGCCAGCAGCGGCTTGCCGGTGGTGGTGTGGCTGCCGGACACCACCCAGGAGTTGGAGCCGATGCCGGAGCCCTGCGGACCGAGCAGCTGGGGCAGCGCGGCGATCCGGTCGGAGACGTCGGTCAGGCCCTGGGTGACGGCCGAGTTGGCCTGGCTGCCGGGGGCCGAGGTGGTGGTCGCGGCCGGCGCCGGCGGCTTGTAGCTGCCGTCCGAGCCGAGCGAACCGCCCTGCACGATCACCGGGTTCCGGTCGTACGGGTAGTCCGGGTAGAGCTGGGCGATCTGGTCCTGGCTGAAGTTCTGGCTGAGCAGCGCGCGGTCGATCTCGTCCTGCACGTTGCCGGAGAGGTTCCAGGCCATCGCCTTGAGCCAGGCGACCGAGTCCACCGGGGTCCACGGCTCGGGCTTGTAGGAGCTGTTGGCGGTGCCGAGCAGCGCGTACTCCAGCGAGGCGCCGGCCCCGCCCGGGTGCTTGCCCAGCCAGTCGTTCACCCCGTCCGAGTAGGCCTGCAGGTACCGCTTGGTGTCCGGGCTCAGCTGGGTGTCGTACTCCTGCTGCGCCACGTCGCGCCACCCCATGGTGCGGATCAGCGCGTCGGTGCTCACCTGGCTGGAGCCGAACATCTCGGAGAGCCGGCCGGCGGTGATGTGCCGGCGCACGTCCATCTCCCAGAAGCGGTCCTGGGCCTGCACGTAGCCCTGCGCCTTGAAGAGGTCCTCGGGGGTGTTGGCGTAGATCTGCGGGATGCCCTGCGCGTCCCGCTTGACGTCCACCGCGGCGGACAGCCCCGGCACCTGGATGGTGCCGCTCACCTGCGGGAAGGACGCGCGCACGGTGTTCACGGCGTACCAGCCGCCGGCGCCAGTGCCGGCCACCAGGAGCACGACCAGAACGAGCAAGAGCAGTCGGGCGCGCCGGAACTTCTTCGAGCGGCGAGAGCGGGGCATCTCGGTCCTAGGTGCAGGGAGCGGGGCAACTGACCCCACGGACCCTACCCGGCGCGGGTGAGCCGCTTTGCCCGGGCCAGCACACGCGGTGCGGTGTGCTGACCCCCCGTGAGAAGCACTGCAAAGATAAGGTAAAATGTTAGCACTGGTAACGATTTACCAGCTGATCTTGTGTCATCCTGCCCGCCCGCACTCGCGTCACCGTCGCCGCCCGAAGTGCACCTCTTCCACAGAGACCCCTCCCTGCCCATCAGAGACATCGAGGAGCCCCTGCGTGACCGTCGACCACCTGAACAAGCTGCTGCTGGAGTTCTCCGCGATCCTGCTCGTCGCGGTGGTCGCGGTGCGCCTGGCCAGCAGATCCGGACTGCCCAGCCTGCTGCTCTACCTCGGCATAGGCATGGCGATAGGTCAGAACGGACTCGGCGTCACCTTCAACAACGCCGAGCTCACCCAGGTGCTCGGCTACGCGGCCCTGGTGGTGATCCTGGCCGAGGGCGGGCTCAAGACCAACTGGCAGGAGATCAAGCCGGTGATGCCGGCGGCCACCGTGCTGGCCACCGTCGGCGTCGGGATCAGCGTCTTCGTCACCGCGGCCGGCGCCCACCTGCTCTGCGGCCTGGACTGGCGGCTCTCCATGCTGCTCGGCGCGGTGGTCTCCTCGACCGACGCGGCCGCCGTCTTCTCGGTGCTGCGCACCGTGCCGCTGCCGTCCCGGCTGAGCGGCCTGCTGGAGGCCGAGTCCGGCTTCAACGACGCGCCCGTGGTGATCCTGGTGGTCGCCTTCGCCACCACCGGCCCGCTGGACTCCTGGTACGTGCTGCTCGGCACGATCCTCGCGGAACTGGCGATCGGCGCCGCGGTCGGCCTGGCCGTCGGCAAGCTCGGCGCCTACGGGCTGCGGCAGATCGCACTGCCCGCCTCCGGCCTCTACCCGATCGCGGTGCTCGCGCTCGCCTCGCTCGCGTACGCCGCCGGCGCGCTGCTGCACGGCTCCGGCTTCCTCGCCGTCTACGTCTGCTCGGTGCTGCTCGGCAACGCCAAGCTGCCGCACGGCCCGGCCGTGCGCGGCTTCGCCGACGGGCTCGCCTGGATCGGGCAGATCGGCATGTTCGTGCTGCTCGGCCTGCTCTGCACGCCCGCCACCATGGGCTCGGCCGTGGTGCCGGCGCTGGTGATCGGGCTGGTCCTGGTGCTGGTGGCCCGGCCGCTCTCGGTGGTGTTCACGCTGACCCCGTTCAAGCTGCCCTGGCGCGAGCAGGCGCTGCTCAGCTGGGCCGGGCTGCGCGGCGCGGTGCCGATCGTGCTGGCCACCATCCCGCTGGTCGCCGACGTGCCGCACGCCCAGGACGGCTTCAACATCGTCTTCGTCCTGGTGGTCGTCTTCACCCTGGTGCAGGGCCCGACCCTGCCCTGGCTGGCCCGCCGGCTGCGGATCGGCGAGGGCGCGCTCGGCCAGGACCTGGGCATCGAGTCGGCCCCGCTGGAGCACCTGCACGGGCGGCTGCTCTCGGTCTCGCTCGCCCCGCAGTCGCGGATGTCCGGCGTCGAGGTGAGCGAGCTGCGGCTGCCGGCCGGGGCCGCGGTCACCCTGGTGGTCCGCGAGCGCAGCAGCTTCGTGCCGGACCGGGCCACCGTGCTGCGGGCCGGCGACGAGCTGCTGGTGGTCACCACCGACGAGGCCGGCGAGGCCACCGAGGCGCGGCTGCGCGCGGTGGACCGGGGCGGCAAGCTCGCCGGCTGGCTGCAGGGCCGGCAGTGATCCGCGTTACGTGAGGGTGAACACTTGACACACCCGTAGAATCGAAGGCGGTACTCACCAGTACCCCAGTAATATGGCTTTCCAGTAGTGATTGACCCACACCCGCACTTTTCTGCCTGATGCAGAGTTGGCGCGACCGCTCGGCGGCTGTGGTCCACCGTGCGGCGCCCGCTTCCAGGAGACCGGCCGCCGGTGGGCCCGGTATCAACCCCGGTCAAGGCGCGAGAGGACGACTCTCGGCGCCGCCGGGACCACCCGCACCCCGGCGGTCGCTACCAGGCAGCAGGAAGGACCGACCGTGGCGGCCCGCCCAACGGTCGACGACACCACCACCGCACCGGCCCGGATCGGCTACGTCTCCCTGCTGCGCACCCCCGGTGCGTGGACGTTCCTGACGCCCGCCTTCGTGGCCCGGCTCCCCTACGCGATGCTCAGCCTGGGCATCGTCCTGCTGGTCCTGCACACCGACGGCTCCTACGGCATCGCCGGCGCCGTGGCGGCCACCGCCGCCACCGCCCAGGCCGTGATCGGCCCGGTCACCGGCCGGCTCTCCGACCGGATCGGCCAGGCCGCCGTGCTGCTGCCCGTCGTGCTGGTGCACGCCGTCTCGGTGAGCGCGCTGATCGCGCTCGCGCTCGGGCACGCACCGGCCTGGACGCTCTTCCTGGCCGCCGCCCCGGCCGGCGCCAGCGTGCCGCAGATCGGCGCGATGGTCCGGGCCCGCTGGGTGAACCGGCTGGCCGACCGGCCGGCCCACCTGAACACCGCGTTCGCCTTCGAGTCGGTCACCGACGAGTTCACCTTCGTGATCGGCCCGGTGCTGGCCGGTGCCATCGCCACCGCCGTCGCACCGGCCGCCGCGCTGATCGCCGAGGCCGCGCTGACCGTGGTCGGCGGCCTGCTCTTCGCCGCCCAGCGGGCCACCGCGCCGACCCGCCACCCGGCCGTGCCCGGGGCCCGGCGGGTCTCCGCGCTGGCCTCCCCCGGCGTCCGGCTGCTGGCCGGGTGCTTCCTGGGCGTCGGCACCGTCTTCGGCGGCATGCAGGTCTCGGTCACCGCCTTCGCCACCGACGCCGGACAGGGCGGCCTGGCCGGGGTGGTCTACGGGGTCTTCGCCGGCGGCTCGATGCTCGCCGGGGTCGCCTACGGGATGGCCGACTGGCGGCGCTCGGCCCAGCAGCGGCTGCTGATCAGCTACGCGGCGCTGGTGCTCGGCTGCTCGATGCTCTGGGCGATGCCCAACCTGACCGCGCTGGCGGTGGCCGGGCTGGTCTGCGGGCTGGCCATCGCGCCGACCCTGATCACCGGCTACACCCTGGTCGAGACGCTGGTCGCGGACGGGGCGAAGACCGAGGCCTTCACCTGGCTGACCGGTGCGATCGGGCTCGGGCTGGCGATCGGCTCGACCGTCGCCGGCCTGCTGATCGACCTCTCCGGCCCGTCGCTCGGCTTCCTGATGCCGCTCGCCGGGGCCGGCGCCGGCCTGGTGGCCCTGGTCACGTTGCGCCGTCTGCTCAGCTCTCCGGGGTCCGCGAGCCGTACCGTTGCCAGGAGCGGCAGTACGGCCGGGGCGCCGGCGTGGTCGGCGGTCGACTGATCACCAGTCGGTCGTCAGTGATCACCGCTCACTGACCATGTCGGAGCGATCACGCTGGACTGTTCCGACGGAATGCCGCATCATGGACCGTCGTTAGCACTCATCAGGCGAGAGTGCCAGGAGGAAGACACAGTGCCCACGTACCAGTACCAGTGCACCGAGTGCGGCAACGGCCTTGAGGTGGTCCAGAAGTTCACCGACGAGGCGCTGACCGTCTGCCCGAACTGCGAGGGTCGCCTGCGCAAGGTCTTCTCCGCGGTGGGCGTGGTCTTCAAGGGCTCGGGCTTCTACCGCACCGACAGCCGCTCCTCGTCGAGCAGCTCGGTGTCCTCGGGCTCGGGCTCGGCCGCCCCGTCGACGTCCGGCTCGGGTGCCGCGTCGTCCTCCTCTTCCTCGGCTTCGCCCTCGGCGTCGTCGCCCTCGTCGTCCTCGACTTCGACCTCGACGAGCTGACGCGCGGCCCGCTGCGCGATCTTTCGCGAAGGCCCCCTGGGTTGTTCCCAGGGGGCCTTCGTGCGTGCCGGGGAGGTGCCGGGGGTGTGCCTGCGTTGTCCACAGCCCCGGGGTTGTCCACAGGTTCGATGGTGGCGCTTCCCGCGGCCGCGCCGGACCGCGACGCTGGCGCCATGAACGGAACCACTGCCCCCCGCCACCGCCGCACCCACCACCGGCCGCCGGTGCCCGCGCCCCGGCCGCTGCCGCCGCGCCGGGTGGTGCCCGAGTTCCGCCCGATCCGCCGGGGCGGCGGCGGGCGGCACCGGCTGCGACGGGCGGTGCCGCACCGCTGCGGCGCCGCGCTCGCCGGGCTGGTCGTCTGCACCACCGCCGCGCTGGCCGCCGGACCGCCGCACTCGCTGCTGCTGACGACGGGTCGGCTGCTCTGCGTCAGCGGACCGCCGTGAGCGCGGGCCGGTCGGTCGGCCCCGGCTCAGTCGCCGTGGTGCGGCGGGCGCTGGCTCAGGTACCAATCCAGGCCGCGGCCGCCGGAGGACTCGCCCCAGGCGGCGTCGGTGTCGTCACTGGTCTGGCGGGCCAGCGGGTCGCCGAAGACGATCTTCGTGCCGGCGGGTCGCACCGGCTCGGCCGGCTTCGCGGGCTGCTGTTCCGGGGTGGGTTCGGGCTGCTCGGTCATCCGTCCAGGGTAGGACCGACCGGCGGCGTCGTGGGCCGGTCGGTCCGGGACGGCCGCCGGGGGCCGGGCGACGGCCCGGCCCCCGGCGGGAGCACCGCGGTGCCCGGCGGCTCAGCCGAGCGAGGCGGAGAGGAAGTTCGCGCCGTTGTAGGAGCCCCAGCCGGTGACCTTGTCGTAGCCGGTGCCCGCGCTGTAGGCGCCGTTGTTGCCGGACTTCACGTCGTGGAAGGCGGAGGAGTAGGAGGAGGAGCCGGCCAGCGAGTAGATCCGGCTGTTGGCGAAGCCGAAGGAGGCCTTGCCCTTGGCCTTCGCCTCGCTGTTGAAGTCGGCGGCGAAGGCGGCCCAGTTGGGCGCCGCCGCGCTGGTGCCGCCGAACTCGTTCCAGGAGCCCCCGGTGTAGATGGCCCAGCCGCTGGCCGGGTCGGCGTCGGCCGCGACGTCCGGCACGGTGCGGAAGCCGCCCTTGTTCACCGGGGTCTGGAAGCTCGGGGTGGCGAAGTAGGAGGAGATGCCGCCGCCGCTGCCGGACCAGGCGGTCTCCTTGCTGTACGAGCTGCCGGAGAGGCTCAGCGTGGTGCCGCCGGTGCCGGTCACCCACGGGTCGGCGGCCGGGAAGTCGACCGAGGTGCCGCCGTTGCCGGCGTCGTCCGAGCCGCTGTCACCGGAGGCGGCGAAGACCGACTGCCCCTGGGCGGCGGCCTCCTTGAGGTCGGCGTCCACCGCGGTGCGGTTGCTCGGCGTCTCGCCGGCCTCGTAGGTGCCCCAGCTGATCGAGACCACCGGGACGTTGTCGCTGACCAGCTTGGCGTAGACGGCGGTCTCGCCGGCGTCGCTGTTCGGCGCCTCGTAGACCTTGACGGTGGCGCCGGGCGCGAGCGCCTGGACCACCTCGATGTCCAGCTCCACCTCGTCCTGACCGGACAGGTCGGTGGTGCCGCCGCCGGCCGCGACCACGCTGGGGGCGCTCACCGAGAGGCCGTAGTACTTGTCGTAGGCGGAGATGTTGGACTGCTGGAACGCGGAGAACTCCAGCAGGCCGACGGTGCTGCCCTTGCCGTTGTAGCCGGCGCTGATCGGGCTGGTGAGGTTGTAGGCGGAGCGCGCGGTCGCCGGGCTCAGGCCGGTCGGGGCCTTGGCCTTGGCGGCCGGGTTGGCCTGGCCGAAGTGCTGGTAGCGGGCGTAGTCGTTCAGGCCGGAGACGTCGGTGACCACGCTCGCGATGTCGGCGGGCAGCACCGGGGCGCTGGTGTTGGCGTAGTAGCCGTGGCCGTCCTTGCCGTCCCGGTAGGTGGCCAGGCTGGTGCCGAAGGCCCGCTGCACCTGGGCGGCGGTGCCGCTGGCCTCGACGGTCAGCCGGTTCGCCGTCACCTCGCCGACCTGCAGCCCCTGGGCCTTCAGGTAGCCGGTCACCTTGGCCACCGCCTCGGGACTGGCACCGAACCGGTCGGCGAACTGGCTGACCGTCAGGTAGTGCTGGTACTGCGCGGAGGCGGGGTCGGTCACCTGGGCGAGGAAGGTGTCGAGGCCGGCGGTGTCGCGCTGGGCCAGGTTGACGGCCACGGATATCGGCTGGTCGGCCGCGACGTTCCCGGTGCGGGCGGAGTGGGCGACCGCCGCCACCACGTCACCCTTCACCTCGACGGTGGCCGGCTGGGCGGCGAACGCGGGTGCGGCGGCGAACGCGATGATCGGCAGCGGGGCGGCGAGCAGACCGATGACCGGCCGGAGACGGGACTTCACAGGGGTCCTCCTGTTACGGGGGATCAGCTGACGGGGGCAGCTGGGGTCGGATGCCGTCCACCGTAAATTTGTCGAAGCACCGTCAAAAGAGAGGTATCCCCTGCTCATCAGATGTCAGCCCGGTGTCCTCCGGTGACCTGAGGTGCCGTCGGGGCCGCCCCGCCCCGTCGCCGATCAGGACAGCGCCAGGTGCCCGGCGGTGGTCAGCAGGTAGAGCACGGCGAAGGCAACGGCCGTGCGCGGCAAACGCGTTGCGCGCAGCAGCACGGCCGCGCTGCCGAACCAGAGCAGGTCCAGCACCGCCCGGACCACTCCGTGCAGCGGCAGCACCGCACCCGGCGCGCCGAACAGCGCCCAGACCACGGCGTAGCCGACCGGCAGGGCCAGGGCCGATGCCCAGCGAAGGGGGCCGGCCGGCCACCGGGTCAGCGCGAAGCGCACGGCCGTGGCGTAGACGGCGAGTTCGAGCAGGAAGGCGAGCGTGTCATCGGCCATCCGCAGCATCTGGATCACCGCGCACTCCGGGCGAACCGACGCGCCGTCTCCAGGTGCAGCACCGCCAGCGCTCCCGCCCCCAGCGCCATCCCCGGGTTGCGGGTGCGCACCCCGATCGCGGCGTCCCCCGCCTGCACCGCACCCGCGAGCAGCAGGACCGCCGGCAGCACCCGCCCGCCGCGCCCGCGCACCAGCTGCTGGAGCACCATCGCGCCGAGCGGCAGCGCCCGCGCGCCGTACGCCTCGGCGTAGAACCGCACGCCGCCGGTCACCGGCTCCCCCTCGGGCAGCCCGATGCCCGGGTTGACCAGCCCGGCCACGCAGGAGGCCATCGAGAGCAGCGCACCCGCCGCGTTGGCGATCACCAGCGGTCCGCCCGGCCCCGACCCCGCGCCCGTCCCCGTCCCACCCATATCAAACACACTCCAAATGATTCGAGCTCTGAATGATTCGGTAGAGATAGTATCGCGGCCATGAGCGCCGTCAACCCCCCTTCGCTGACCTCGTCGCTGTCCTTCCGGCTCGGCACCCTGGGCACCATCGCCACCACCCGCTTCACCGCCGCGATCGAGGACCGCGGGCTCAAGCCGAAGCACGTCGCCCTGCTGGCCGCCCTCGACGGCGGCGCGGCCCCCTCGCAGCTGGAACTGGCACAGGCGATGGGCGTGGCACCGAGCCTGGTGGTGAGCATGGCCGACCAGTTGCAGGCACTGGGCGCGGTGCAGCGCGAGCGCGACCCCGCGGACCGCCGCCGCCAGATCCTCGCCCTCACCGAGGACGGCCGCGAGCTGCTGCACGAGTGCGCCGCCCAGGCGCACGCCATCGACGCGGAGCTCGCCGCCGCCCTCTCCCCCGCCGAGCGCGAGTCGCTGCGGCACGCGCTCGGCGTGCTCGCCCACGAGGCCGGCCTGCCGGTCGAGGAGTAGCCGGGAAACGCGAACGGCACCGGTGCGTCGAGCACCGGTGCCGTTCGTGGATCCGTCGGGCGGTCAGCCCTTCTGCACCTGGCAGGGGCAGTTGCCCATCAGGGCCTTCACGTTGGCCACGTAGCTCGGGTTCGGGATCTGCTCGGTGCCGACCACCGCGCCCGTGGTCGGGTCGGTCGCCGTGGTGTAGTGCACCGCGCCGGCCCCGGCGTTGTAGGCGGCGATCACCAGGTCGAGCAGCGGCGTCTTGCCGGTCACCGGGTCGGGCGAGAGGTCGTAGTTGCCGCCGAACGCCGAATCGCCGTAGTAGGCGACCAGTTCGTCCAGCAGCTCGGCGCCGAGGTCGGTGTTGCCGGCCAGCGTGTGCACGTCGTCGGCGGTCCCGAACTTGCCGTTCATCCAGGTCACGGTCGCCGGCATGATCTGCATGGTGCCGATCCCGCCGTCGCAGGCCAGGATCGCCGACTTCCAGCCGCTCTCCTGCCAGGCGATCGCCTTGACCAGGCTGATCGGCAGCGCCGGCATCTTGTCGGTGCCGCCGGCGCTCAGGTTCAGCGTGCGCGGCTTGCCGGCCGCGGTGGCGAGCGCGGCCGAGACGTCGGCGGTGGCGGCGTTGGTCCCGGTGAAGCTGGGCGCGCAGCCGCTCTGCGCCGGCGGGGTGTGCGCGATCTGCGGGGGCTGCGGCGCGACCGGGCCGGGCTTGGCGACCGGCGCGGGCGGCGCGCTGGCGGGCTGCGGCTTGGCGGCGGTCGGCGCGGGGTTGGCGCCCGAGCCGCCGCGGGTCGCGCTCGGCGTGGCTCCCCGGGTCGGGCTCGCGCTGTGCGAGGCGGAGGCCGACGCGGAGGCCGAGGGCGAGGCGGAGGCCGAAGCGGAGGCCGAGGGCGAGGCCGAGTCGGTGGGCGTGGCGCTCGCCGAGTCGGTGGTGCTCGCGGCCGCGACCGAGGTCGGCGCGTCCGCCACGGTCACGTGCTCCGGGCTGCTCGACCCGGAGCCCCCGGTCAGCGCGTAGGCGCTGCCGGCCCCCACCACGGCGAGCGTGATCAGCCCCGCAGCAGCTTTCTGTCCCGTGGTGATGCGCATGGTCCCCCCGGCTCTGTGAAGAAGTCGGCCCAGCCTACCCACCGGTTCGCCGCATCCAGCGGCCCGGTGCCGCACGGAGACCCACTCGTTGGCTGACGACGCATCCGCCGGGTCGGCCGCCCTCCCCCGGGCTCAGGACCGCTCGGTCAGCGCCCGCTGTTCCGGCAGGTACGGGTAGTGGCCGGCCGTCAGCCGGTCGGCGAACGTGCGCAGCAGTGCCAGCCAGTTCTCCGCCATCACGTGGGCGCCCGGGGCGATCCCCTGGTCGGCGTAGATCACCTGCCCCCGCACGCCGTCGGGCCCCGGGTCGAGGTCGAGGGCGATGACCGAGCCGTCCGGTTCGTGGCCCACCGCCAGCCACCCCTCCCGCCAGTCGTCCTCGGTCCACCGGACCTCGCCCTCCTCGGCGTCCTCGGGCTCGCCCATCGGCGCACCCGGGGTCACCACCAGGCTCCGGAAGTCGGCATGTTCGACGTCGAAGCCCAGCACCCCGCCGAGGTGCACGCTGCGGTGCCGCGCGCAGGAGGCCGCGAAGTCGACCGGCAGCGGCATCCCCAACTCCCGCTCCAGCTCGGCGACCTCCGCCGCACCCGCCGGCCCGCCCAGCGACTCCAGCACGCCCGGGGCGTGTTCGGCCAGGTGGGCCTCGATGCGCGTCCACACCTCGGCGACCTCCGCGCGCAGTCCGGCCTGCGCCGCCGCCACCGCCGCGGGCTCGGCCGCCTCCTGCGACCGCTGCACCAGCCACTCCTGCGCCGCCTGCCGCTCGGCCGCGCCCAGTTCGCCCAGGCACCGCGCCGCCCGCCGGCGGAAGACCGGCCGCGAGCCCTCGTCACGCACCAAGTCCCAGAGGGTCCGCAGCAGTTCGCCGTGGAAGCGGGGACCGGACGCCAGCACGGCCGCCACCACGCCCTGGTCGCCCGGCTCCAGGAACTGCGCCGGATCCATCCGCAGCGAGCCGAGCGCGGCGTGCACCGCGTGCGGCTGGTAGACGGGATCGAGCGAGCTCAGCGGATCCGCCAGCACACCGAGTGCCCGGCCGCGCGCGAGCAGCCCGTCGAGCACCTCGCGCACCTGCCGCTCGTGCTCCGGCGGCAGCAGCAGCATGCTCCGGGCCAGGCCCGCCGCCGCCCAGTCGTTCAGCTCCGCGTGTTCCGACAGCCGCGCCAGGGCCAGCCGCCCCTGCGCCTCGCCGAGCCCCGCGAACTCGTGGTGCACGGAGAGCAGCGCCGTCACGTCGGCCCCCCGGTACTCGGCCTCGGCCCGGTCCAGCCACTCGCGGTCCAGGTAGGCCAGCGTGATCAGTCGGTTGATCTGCTCCCAGGGCTGCGGGTTCACCACCAGGTACGTCACGGCCTGCACCTGCGGGTCGCGGTAGCGGTTGCGGTGGTAGAGGCTCATCCGCTCCACCGCGACCGGCAGTTGCGCGGGTGCGTGGCGCACCAGGGCCCGGGCGACGGCGGGCCGGGTGTGGAAGTCGTGGTCCAGCAGGTGCAGCAGCACCTCGCCGACCAGCTCCGCCCGCTCGCCGCCCTCGGCCGCCGCCACGACCCGGGCCAACACCTCCTCCGGTCGGCCCGAAGGCGGGTCCAGCAGCTGCGGCACCGGGCAGGCCGGGCAGTTCTGAGGCTCAGTCACCCGCAGGATCCTGCCCTGCCGCACCGACATCCGCACGGATCACCACTGGCCGGGCTGGTAACCGCCCGCCGGCTGCTGGATCAGCACGTTCATCCTGTTGTAGGCGTTGATCAGCGCGATCAGGCCCACCAGCGCCGAGAGCTGGTCCTCGTCGAAGTGCTCCACCGCCCGCTGCCACACCGCGTCCGGTACCCCGCCGGCCGCGTCCGCGATCCGGGTGCCCTCCTCGACCAGTTCCAGGGCGGCGCGCTCCGCCGCCGTGAAGACGGTGGCCTCCCGCCAGGCGGCCACCAGGTTCAGCCGGGTCTGGGTCTCGCCGGCGTGCAGGGCGTCCTTGGTGTGCATGTCGGTGCAGAACCCGCAGCCGTTGATCTGGCTGGCCCGGATCTTCACCAGTTCCTGCACCTCGGCCGGCAGCGTCGAGTCCGAGACCGCCTTGCCCGCCGAGTTGACGTACTTGGCGAACTTCGCGCCGACGCCGTTGCCGTAGAAGTTGATCCGCGCGCTCATGGTCCTTCTCCTCATCCGTTCAAGCGGTTTCAGCACACTGACGGACCCCGGCCCCGGAATGTGACACGGACCCACCTGCAGCTGCCCGCCGACCCGCGGCCGCCGCGGCTCAGTCGGTGTCCGCCGAGGCCGCCGCGACCGTCTCGGGCCGCACGTGGAGGATGTCCCGGGCCTGTTCGGCGGCGCGCTCGATGCTCTCGGAGACGAAGTCGAGGAAGCGGGCGATGTTCTCCAGCCGCACGGCGGCCGGGGTGCCGGCGCCGAGCACGTCGACGCCGTCCCGCGCGGTCTCGCTGAGCTGGATGGTGGAGCGGGCGCTGGCCATCATCGACTGGTACCAGACGTCGTCGTCCACGAAGTAGCGCTCGCGGCGGCGTTCGTCGCGGTCCCGGCGCACCAGGCCCTGGGCCTCCAGGAACGCGATCGCCTTGGAGATCGAGGCCGGGCTGACCTGGAGCCGCTCGACCAGGTCGGAGGAGCTGAGGCTGCCCTCGTCGGTGGTGTAGAGGCAGGTCATCACCCGGGCCATCATCTTGGGCGTGCCCGCCGCCATCAGGACGGTGGTGAACACCTCCTGGTAGGCGTGCACCGCCTCGGCGTCGCGCCCGTGCGGCTGCGGGGCCGCGTTCGGGTCGCGGGGGGCGGCCGGCCGGCGGCGCTGGGTGCGCTGCTCGGTGGCGCGGTGGGCGAGGTCGGCGCGGTAGCCGTTGGGGCCGCCGTTGCGCATGACCTCGCGGGTGACGGTCGAGGTCGGGCGGTCCAGGCGTCGGGCGATCTCCGCGTAGGCGAGGCCGTCGGCCAGCCCGAGCGCGATCTGCTGACGGTCGTGCTGGGTGAGTCTGCCTCCCGGCATCGCGGTCTCCTTCGTGGTCCGTGGTGGCCCCATCATAGCGTTCATCGGCAATCCATTGCAATGACTGACGCGCCATCCGTTGCATTCCTTGCAGGATCACCGCAATGAAAATGGCTCAGCGACCTGCTGTGATGGGTTTTTTGCGCAACGAAGTTGTTGCCACACTCTGGAAAGCAACGTAGCGTTTCACTCATCAGAAACGGCGGGCCGACAGGCGGACCGCCCCTCACGAGGAGACCACCATGCAGACCTTCGCCACCCCCGCCGCGATCACCGCCACCATCGAGATCGCCGGCGGGCGCCTGCACCTCATCGCCACCGACCGCGCCGACACCACCGTCGAGGTCCGCCCCGCCGACCCCGCCAAGAACCGCGACGCCAAGGCCGCCGAGCAGGTCGAGGTCAGCTGCACCGACGCTTCCCTGCACATCCGCACCGCCGAGCCCAAGCACCAGTACCTCGGCCCCTCCGGCGCCGTCGAGGTCACCGTCCACCTGCCCGCCGGCTCCCGCGTCCAGGCCAAGAGCGCCGCCTGCGAGCTGCGCACCACCGGCCCGCTCGGCGACCTCGCCTTCGACGGCGCCTACCGGCAGATCCACGTCGCCGAAGCCGCGAGCCTGCGCCTGACCGCCGTGGACGGCGACGTCGAGGTCGGCCGCCTCACCGGCCCCGCCGAGATCACCACCTCCCGCGGCGCCATCCGCATCGCCGAGGCCCACCACGGCCGGCTCGACCTGCGCACCCAGTCCGGCGACATCACCGTCGGCGCCGCGACCGGCGTCTCCGCCGCCCTCGACGCCGCGACCAGCCACGGCCGCATCACCAACAGCCTGCGCAACACCGGCACCACCGAGCTCGACATCCACGCGACCACCCCGCACGGCGACATCACCGCCCGCGCCCTCTGATCCACCGTCACCCTTCCGGCCAGCCAGCACCCTTCGCCCCGCCACCCCCTTGAGAGGACCACCATGAACGCCACCGCCTGGACCGGCACGCTCGCGATCGAGGACACCACCCTGGCCGTCACCGACACCGGCGGCCCCGGCCCGACCGTCGTCTACCTCAACGGCTCGTACGCCGACCAGAAGCACTGGCAGCGCGTGATCGCCGAGCTCGGCGACGACTACCGGCACATCACCTTCGACGAGCGCGCCCGCGGCAAGTCCGGGACCGCCTGCGACTACTCCTTCGAAGCGTGCCTGCGCGACCTCGACGCCGTGCTCACCGCGCGCAACGTCGAACGTCCGATCCTGGTCGGCTGGTCCTACGGCGCCCTGATCGCCGTCCACTGGGCCGCCCGCCACCCCGAGCGCACGGCGGCCGTGGTCTCGGTGGACGGGGCGCTGCCCACCGAGCCCCTCGACGAGGCCACCCGCACTCAGGTCCGCGCCCTCTTCCGCCGCCTCAGCCCCGTCTTCCCGATCGCCCGCCGCCTCGGCATGGCCGCCCGGATGAGCGCCACCCAGCACGCCGAGATCAACCTCGAACTCATCGACCTGTGCGCCCCGACCGCCCTGGCCCCCGTCCTCGACGCCATCACCGCCCCCACCCGCTACGTCCTCGGCACCGGCGGCAACCTCGGCGCCGACGCGAAGACCATGGAGCGCCTGCGCGCCGACCTCGGCCCCGCCCTCGACCGCAACCCCCGCATCGAGGTCAGCGCCAAGGTCCCCAGCAACCACTCCAAGATCCTGCGCAACGACCACCGGGCCGTGGCCACGGCCGTCCGCGAGCTCGCCGACCAGGACCTGACGTCCAATCACATCACCGTGCCGGGCGCGAAGACCCCGGCCGCAAAGGACTTGGCGGCTTGATCATCCCGCTGCTACGTTTCTCCCGACCGAGACACCGGCAGAGGAGGTGAGACCCAGTGACCGCAACGACCACGTGGGCGCTCCCCCTCCCGTCACGGTCCGGCGACTGACGCAGCCGTCGCCGGGAGCGCCCGAAACGCAGGCACTCCCGAAAGGCCACGGCCATGTCTTCTCTCCTCTTCACTTCCCAGTCGTCCTCGAACGGCGTCCTCGAACGCGAGTTCACCGTCGACGGCGTCCCCGGCGTCCTCTGGTCGCCCGCCTCCGGCGCCGACCGCGCGCCGCTGATCCTGCTGGCCCATGGTGGCGGCAACCACAAGAAGCACCCCGCGATGTCGGGCCGCGCCCGGCGCCTGATCGACGGCTGCGGGTTCCACGTCGCCGTCCTGGACGCGCCCGGGCACGGCGACCGGCCGCGCACCGAGCACGACGAGGCCGAGATCGCCGCCCTGTTCGCGGCGCGGGCGGCCGGCGAGCCGGAGGGCCCGATCGTCGTCCGCTACAACGACCACCTGGCGGAGCTCGCCGTCCCCGAGTACCGGGCGGCCCTGGACGCGCTCCAGCAGCTCCCGGAGATCGGCGCCGACGGGCCGGTCGGCTTCTGGGGGATCAACATGGGCACCGCGATCGGCATCCCGTTCGTGGCGTCCGAACCCCGGGTGCGGGCCGCCGTGTTCGGCCAGCACTGGCCCGACACGCTGGCCGGGAAGGCGCGGCGGATCACCGTCCCGGTCGAGTTCGACCTCCAGTGGGACGACGAGCACATCTCCCGGGAGGAGGGCCTCGCGCTGTTCGACGCCTTCGCCTCCGCGGAGAAGTCACTGCACGTCAACTCCGGCAAGCACAAGGAGCTGCCGCGCTTCGAGGCGGACAGCGCGGTCCGGTTCTTCGCCCGCCACTTCGGCCGGCCCGTGGCCACTGCGGCCTGACCCTGCCGGCGGCGCGGACCGGGGATCGCTACGAATCGCGATCGCACGACTGCGGAGTGTAGTGTCACGGCGGATCGTCCCCCGTGACTCCGCCAGTCCCCGCGCTCCACCGATCCCCGCAACGCCGCCAGGAGGCCCCGCCCGTGAGTGCCGACATGCTCGCCGTCCCACCCGCGCCGACCGGGTCCGCCGCCGAGGCGGCCCGGCCGTTCGACGTGCTGGGCAAGCTCTACGAGGACGCCTACGGCCGGCTGCCCGAGCAACGCGCCGCCCTGGACTGGCTGATCGCCCGGCTGCCGGCGAACTCCCCGGTGATGGACATCGGTTCGGGCACCGGCCGCCCCACCGCCGAGCTGCTGACGGCGGCGGGGCACCGGGTCACCGGCTACGACGTCTCGACCACCATGGTCGAGCTCGCCCGCACCCAGGTCCCGGCCGCCGTCTTCGAACTCGTCGACGTCCGCGAACTGCCCGACGCGCCCGGCCGGTGGAGCGCGATCACCGCCTTCTTCCCGCTGCTGCAGATGCCGCGCGCCGACCTGGACCGCACCCTCGCCCGGGTCGCCGACTGGCTGGCCCCCGGCGGGCTGTTCGCCTTCGCGACCGTGCCGTTCGACGGCGAGGGCGTGGAGACGACCTGGATGGGCCAGCAGGTGCGCTGCACCAGCTACCCGGCCGCCCGCTACCCGGAGTTGCTCACGGCCGCCGGCCTGACCGTCGTCCACCAGCGGCTCAGCACGTTCCAGCCGGACTTCCCCGGCATGGGCGAGGAGGAGCACCTCTTCGTCCACGCCGTGAAACCCGGCGGTCCCGCCGCACGGTGATCCGACTGATCGTCAGTCGGCGATCACGCACCCCTGTCCACCGGGCCCGCGGGGCCCTACAGTTCGGACCGTGTCCCACAAGATCGACATTGACCGGATCCGCGCCGCCGCCACCCGCTTCGACGCCGCGCTCGCCGGGCTGACCGACGCCGACGCCCGGGCCGACTCCGCGCTGGCCGGGTGGAGCCGCGGCCACGTGATCACCCACGTCGCCCGCAGCGCCGACGTCTACCGCTGGCTGCTCGCGCTGGCCCGCACCGGTTCCGAGCCCGGCCCCCGGGCGGACGGACCGGCACTGGCCCGGGCGCTGGCCGAGGGCGCCGGCCGCCCTGCCGCCGAGCTGGTGGCGGACCTGCGCGGGAGCACCGAACGGCTGTTCGCCGAGGCCGAGCTGATGCCGGCCGACCGCTGGGACACCCCGGTAACGGCGCTCGCCGGCTGGCAGCACCCCGCCTGGTTCACCCTGCGGCGCTGCTGGCGCGAGCTGGAGACCCACCGCCTCGACCTGGCGCTCGGCCCCACCACCGCCGACTGGCCGGCCGACTACGTCGCCTGGGCGCTGGACGAGACGGCGCCCGCGCTGACCGCCCGGGCCTTCCCGGTGGCCCGGATCGAGGCCACCGACCTGGGCCGCAGCTGGGAGCTGCACGGCGAGGGCCCCGTCATCGCCGCCCCCGGCCACCTGCTGCTCGGCTGGCTCGCCGGCCGGACCGTCCCGGACGGGCGCTGGCCCACCCCGCCGGCCTGGCCGCAGCCCCCGGCACCCGGCTGGGGCTGACCCGCCGTCACACCTACCAGAACGCGCGCCCGTCCGGGTCGAACACCCGCGTGATTGACCCGGACGGGTGGAATACCCGTCCGCCCGCCACCTGTTCGGCGCCGCCTCCGTTTCACTGACCGCCAGGAACCGACCACTCCGTCGAAGGCAGTCGAGATGTCACTGGCGCGCCCCGCCGCCCCGGACGCCGGCGGCGGGCTCCTCGCCCGCCTCGCCGCCGCCGTCCTCGCCCGACCCCGCGCGGTCCTGGCGCTCGCCGCCCTGCTCACCGTCCTGACCGGCGTCTTCGGCCTGGGCGCGCACGACCGGCTGGCGCTCGGCGGCAACTCGGCGAGCACCGGCGACGCGGTCCGCGCCGACCGCTGGCTCGGCGACCACGGCGCCGTCGGTGACGCGCAGTTGGAGCTGCTGGTGGCCACCCCGGACGGCGTGGACTCGGCCGCCTCGCGGCAGGCCGGCGCCGCGTTCACCCGGCTGGTCGCCGGACAGCCGGGCGTGCGCACCGTGCTCTCCTACTGGCCGTCGGGCCCCGCCGCGCTGCGCTCCACCGACGGACGCTCCGCCCTGCTCCTGGTGCGCACCGCCGGGGACGCCGTGCGGAGCACCGAGTCCGCTGCCCGGCTGGGACGTTCGCTCAGCGGCCGGCACGGCCCGCTGAGCGTCTCGGCGACCGGCACCGGCCCCAACTACGGGGACGTGATGGACCAGGTCGGCCGGGACACCCGGCGGGCCGAACTGTTCGGCTCGCCGCTCACCCTGCTGATCCTGGTCGCGGCGCTCGGCTCGCTGGTCGCGGGGCTGCTGCCGGTGGCGGTCGGCGCGCTGGCGGCGGCCGGCACGATGGCGGTGCTGCGGCTGCTGACCGGCGTCATGGCCGTCTCCGTGCTGAGCGAGAACCTGACCACCACCCTGGGCTTCGGACTCGCCGTCGACTACTGCCTGTTCGTGGTGCACCGGTACCGCGAGGAGCTGGCCGGCGGCGCCGACCCGCACCCGGCCGTGGTCACCGCCATCCGCACGGCCGGCCGCACGGTGGTCTTCTCCGCGCTCACCGTCGCCCTCTGCTCGGCCGGTCTGCTGCTGGTCCCGGTGCCGTTCCTGCGGGCGATGGCCGCCACGGTCGTGGTGGTCGTGCTGCTCGCGGCGGCCGCCGCGCTGACCGTGCTGCCCGCCCTGCTGGCGGTGCTGGGAGGGCACCTGGACCGGCTGGACCCGTTCGCCGCGGTGCGCCGCCGGCTGCGCCGCGGGGCCGCCCGGCCGGGCTTCTGGCACCGGCTGGCCACCCGGGTGGTCCGGCACCCCCTGCCCTGGTGCCTGGGCGCCGGCCTCCTGCTGCTGGCGCTGGCCGTGCCGGCCGGGCACTTTCGCACCGCGCTCTCCGACTACCGGGTGCTGCCCGCCTCCGCACCGGTGAGCGTGACCGCCCGGGCCATCGGCGCCGGGTTCGACCCGGCCGAGCTGGCCCCGACCTCCGTCGTGCTCCCGGACGCCCCCGCCCGCGACGCGCTGGCCGGCTACGCCGCCCGCCTGGCCCGGCTGCCGGGCGTGACCCGGGTGGACACCGTGCCGGGCGGCTGGCTCTCGGTGGTCGGGCCGGCCGACTCGCAGTCCCCCGAGGCCGAGCGGCTGGTCCGGCTGATCCGCGCCGTGCCGGCCCCCGGCACCGCGCTGGTCGGCGGCCGGGCGGCCGAACTGGTCGACACCCAGCAGGTGTTGACCGACCGGCTGCCCTGGGTGGCACTGGTCGTGGTGCTCGCGATGGGCGGCCTGCTGCTGCTCTTCTCCGGCAGCGTGCTGATCGCGGTCAAGGCGCTGCTGCTGTCGGCACTGAGCCTCACCGCCGTGCTCGGCGCGATGGTGGCGGTCTTCCAGGACGGCCACGCCCGGTGGCTGGTCGGCGGCGCGCCGAGTTACGGCCAACTGGAGGTCACCACACCGGTCCTGGTGCTCTTCCTCGCCTTCGGCCTGTCGATCGACTACGAGCTCTTCGTGATCTCCCGGATCCGGGAGGAGTTCCGCCGCACCGACGACCTGGCCCGCTCGATCACCAGCGGCATCGGCAGCACCGGCGGGCTGATCAGCAGCGCCGCCGCCGTGGTCGCGGTGCTGCTGGTGGTGCTGGCGGCCTCCGAGCTCTCGCTCAACCGGATGTTCGGCGCGGCGCTCGCCCTCGCCCTGCTGCTCGATGCGACGGTGGTCCGGGGCGTCCTGGTGCCCGCCGTGATGCGCCTGTCCGGCCGGGCCAACTGGTGGGCGCCGGCCGGGCTGGGCCGGCTCCAACAGCGGCTCGCCGTCGACTGATGCCTCCGGTTGGTGTCACCGGTCCGGCCGGCGCGCCCGGTGCGCCCGCCAACGGGGCGTATCCGAACGGCCCGCCTGGCGTGTCCCCCGTCCCGCCCCGAGGCCCGTCCTACCGTGGCCGGACACCCCCGACGGCACCAGAGGCAGGACGACCATGGCCCTCCGGAAGACCCTCGCCGCGCTCGCCACCTGCGCGGCCCTCACCGGCGCGGCCCTCGGCGGCGGCGCCCCGACCGCCGCCGCGGCCGAGCCGGGCGCGAGCGTGGCCCGCTACACCGTGACCTTCCCGGACACCGGCAAGACCCTGATCGGCAACGCCACCCCGTCGCCCGGCGAGGTCCACTCCGTGCGGCTCGCCGGCACCAGCGCGCAGCAGCCGCCCGGCCTGACCTGCTGGGCCGGCCGCACCGACGGCCCGACGTTCTACGAGTCCTGCGACGGCACCCGCTACTACACCTTCGCCTTCTGCAGCGACGGCTTCCGTTACGTCGTCGGCCCGTTCGGCGGCCGGGGCGACTTCGAGTTCGTCTGCCCGACCGGCAGCGACGCGATCTGGGGCGGCTCGATCGACTGACCCGCCGTCATCACCCCTGCCGGGCCACCGGCAGCGCCCTGACCAGGGCCGCCCGGGACCTGACGCCGAGTTTGCGGTAGACCCGGGAGAGCGTGCCCTCGACGGTCTTGACGCTGACGAACAGCGCGGCGGCGACCTCGCGGTTGGTCGCGCCGTCGGCGGCCAGGCCGGCGATCCGCTGCTCGGTGGCGGTCAGCAGCGGGCCGTCAGCCGACTGGTCGAGCCGGGCCAACTCCTCGGCGACCCGGGCCAGCAGCGGCGCGGCGGCGGCCGCCGCGCAGAGCGCGTGCGCCTGCCCGAGCGCCACCCGGGCACCCGTCCGGTGCCGCAGCCGGCGCTCGACCGAGCCCAACGCGAGCAGGGTGCGGGCGAGTTCGAGCCGCTGCCGGCCGTCGCCGCGCTGCCGGTCGGCGGCGGCGCGCAGCAGGGCGACGGCCTCGCGGGCCTGGCCGAGCCCGGCCAGCGCGAGCGCCCGGGCCCGGACGGTCGCCGGCTCGTCGGTCGACTGCGGCACGGCGCCGACGAGTTGGCGCGCCACGGCGTGGTCCCCCTGGGTCACCCGCGCCTCGGCGAGCAGGGCCCGGGCCCGCCGGCCGAACCGGTCGGCCCTGGGCAGCCGGCCGGCCGCCTCCAGGTCCTCGACGGCGGCGGCGTTGGCGGCGGCCGTGCCGAGCAGCAGGGCCGCCTCGCCCGCCACGGCCAGCGCCTCCGCCCGGTGCCAGCGGTCCCCGGCCGCCGCCCAGCCGGCCGCGGCCCGCAGGGCCAGCCGGCGGGCGCGTTCGGCGCTGCCGCCGGTCAGTTCGGCCACCGCCACGGCCAGCAGGGCGTCCAGCCGGGAGGTGCCGGGGAGCGGGTCGCCCTGCCAGGCGAGCAGGTCGGCCAACCGGCGGGCCAGCGCGAGCGCGGTGACTGCCTCCCCGGCCAGCGCGTGGGCGGTGATCCGCAGCGCCAGCGCCTCGTCGCCCTCGGTGCGCAGGGCCGGGCCCGGCTCGCCCAGGGCCAGTGCCGCCAGGGCCCGTTCGGGGCCGGGCGGCGCGGCCGCGAGCGCCTCGGCCGCGCCGCCGGGGTCGCCGAGCGCGGCCCGCACCCGGGCCAGCAGGGCGGGGGCGGCCGGGTCGGCTCTGCGGTGGCCGGCGGCGGCCTCGGCCTGCGCCAGGGCGAGCGGCAACTGCCCGGCCCTGAGGTGGTGTTCGGCCACCCAGCGGAGCAGTTCGCCCTGCTCCCGGCTCTGCGCCGGCGCCTCGGCCAGCCCGGCGGCCAGCAGGTCCACGGCCCCGGCCAGGCCCTGCTCGACGGCGGCGGCGCGCGCCAGCACCAGGTGGGCCCGGGCGCGCAGCACGCCCGACCGGCTCTGCCCGAGCACCTGGCGGGCCAGCGCCCGCGCCTCCTCGGGCCGCGCACCGCGGGCGGCGGCCAGCAGTTCGGCGGCACTGGCGGGCTGACGCACCGTCGGCCCGCCGAACCGGTGGGCCGTGCCGTCCGGCCGGGTGCTCGCGGCCAGGTCCAGCGCCGTCCCCGGGTTGCCCAGCGCGGCCCGCTGGATGCCGCCGAGCACGGGCACGGGCAGTCGGCCGTACCGGTCGGCCAGCAGCTCGGCGAGGGCGGCCGGGGAGAGCGGGCCGAGCCGCAGTTCGGGCAGCTCGAACCGGCAGGCGTCCTCGCCGGTGCGCCGGGTGGCCAGCACCCGCACGCCCTGGCCCACGGCCCGGCGCAGCGCGAACCGCAGGGCGGCGGCGCTGGGCGGGTCGAGCCAGGCCACGCCGTCCAGCACCACGAGCACTGCGCCGTGCTCGCCCCGCAGCGCGAGCAGCAGGTCCAGCACGGCCCGGCGCAGCGCGAGCCGGCCCTCGCCGTCGGCGGGCGAGCGGTGGTGCAGCAGTGCGGCGCGCAGCGCGTCCCGGCGGCTCGGGGCGAGGGCGTCCAGCGGGCGGCCGCCGAGCAGGTCGCCGAGGGCGGCCCAGGGCAGTTCGCGTTCCTCGGGCGCGGGGGCGCAGCGCAGCACCAGCTGCCCGTCGCGCTCCGCCGCGGCGGCCAGCGCGCCGGCCAGGGCGGTCCGTCCGATCCCGGCGGGGCCGGTCAGCAGCAGCGCGCCGTGCTCGCCCAGGGCCCGCCGGGCGGCGTCCAGTTCGGCGTCCCTCCCGCGCAGTTCCGGCATCCGCACCGCCCCCTCCACCGCGCAATGGCGTGCACCTGACAGCAGTTTCGCGCCACCCCTGCCTCGGCCCGGAGGTCCATCTCAACCTGCTGCTGACGGCACGTCAATATCGCCCGGCGCGCAACTCCGCACACGAAACAGGGAGTTCACGGGGCATTGACCGTGCGTAATCCCCCCGCGCTCCCCCGAGCACCCCCCGGTGAGGTGGCGGCGCCGTGGCGCCGCCACCTCACGCGGCTTCGAAGCCGGCGTGACCGGCGATCTTCTTGAGCTCGGCGAGCGCGTGCTTCTCGATCTGGCGGATCCGCTCACGCGTCAGGCCGTGCTGCTTGCCCACCTCGGTGAGGGTGCGCTCGCGCCCGTCCTCCATGCCGTAGCGGGAGCGGATGATCGAGGCGGTGCGGTCGTCGAGCCGGCTGATCAGGTCGTCCAGCTCCTCCCGGCGGAGCATCACCAGCACCGCGTCCTCCGGGGAGACCGCGCCGGTGTCCTCGACCAGGTCGCCGAACTGGGTCTCGCCCTCGTCGTCGACGGCCATGTTGAGGCTGACCGGGTCGCGGGCCCAGTCCAGCACGTCCTTGATCCGCTCCGCGGTGGTGTCGAGTTCGGCCGCGATCTCCGAGGGCTCGGCCTCGCGGCCCAGCTCCTTGGACTTCTCCCGCTGGACCCGGCGGATCCGGCCGAGCTCCTCGACCAGGTGCACGGGCAGCCGGATGGTGCGCGACTGGTCGGCGATCGAGCGGGTGATCGCCTGCCGGATCCACCAGGTCGCGTAGGTGGAGAACTTGAAGCCCTTGGCGTAGTCGAACTTCTCGACCGCGCGGACCAGGCCGGCGTTGCCCTCCTGGATCAGGTCGAGCAGCGGCAGCCCGCTGCGCGGGTAGCGCCGGGCCACCGCGACGACCAGGCGCAGGTTGGAGCGGATGAAGACGTCCTTGGCCCGCTCGGCGTCGGCGGCTATCGCCTCCAACTCCTCGCGGGTGACGCCCTCGGGCAGCGCGGTCCCGTCGTCGCCGGCCTCCTCCAGCAGGTGCTGGGCGTACACGCCGGCTTCGATCCGCAGCGACAGTTCGACCTCCTCGGCGGCATCGAGGAGGGGGGTCCTGGCGATCTCGTCGAGGTACATGCCGACCAGGTCGCGGTCGGCTTCGAGGTTGGTCGGGCGGGCCGTACGAGTCCGGTCGGCCCTGTCGCGAACGACGGCACGGGTGGCCATGCTTGCTCCCTTGCTGTTGGTGCCCGGGTGTGGATCTCGCGGGTGGGTGCGGCGAGGGGATCTGCGCCGGCCGGCCGCGACAAGCGCGCCTCCCGGTGATGCGGGACCCCGGGGGCCTCACACGTAACGATCCAACGAACAGATTCCGGACAACATTCCCAAGTCGGCCAGATTCTTCGGGAGATGCAGTATCCTGCATCGCTTTTCCGGCTTTCGGAACGCTCGGCGAGCGGGTCCGCACGGACCGTCAGGGGCGCACACCCGAAGTCACACGGCGCGCGTGGCCGTTCACGCGCCGGGTGCGGCGCGGGGCTCCCGATCGATCGGATGCGAATGGACCGCCCGCATCAAGCCCACCCTGCCCAACGCACCGAACGCCCCGTTCGATCCCGCTCCGGGTGCACGCAAACGATGCCAAATCGCGATCGGTCCCCCATCGGATCGCATCACCCGGCTGGGAAGGTGTCAGCCATGCACCTGACCACCGGCCGGGACCAACCCTCGGACCAGCAGCGCCGGAGCACGCTGCGCGCCCGCCTGCCGCGCTACGCGGCGGTGGCGCTCGGCGCGCTCGCGGTCTTCGCCCTGCTGCTCGGGCTGGTCGAGGGCGGCTGGGGGCCGCTGGCCCGGCTGGACCAGTCCTGGACCGACGGGCTGCACCGGTTCGCCCGGGACCACGCCGCCTTCACCGCCTCGATGCAGACCACCAGCACGCTCGGCGGCCCGGTGGTGATGCGCACCCTGCTCGCGCTGGCCGCCGCCTGGCTGTGGGCGATCGGCGCCCGCGCGCTGGCCGGCTGGACGGCCGCGCAGGCGCTGGTCGGCTGGGGCGCGCAGTGGCTGGCCAAGGCCCTAGTGGACCGGCCCCGGCCGAGTTGGCCGGACCCGGTGGCCTCCGCCCCCGGCGCGGCCTTCCCCTCCGGCCACGCGATGGCCGCCGCGATCACCGGGGCCACCCTGGTGGCGCTGGTCTGGCCGCGGGTGGACCGGCCGGCCCGGATCGCCTGCTCGGCGGTGGCGGTGGCGGCCAGCCTGCTGGTCGGGTTCACCCGGATCGCGCTCGGCGTGCACTGGCCCAGCGACGTGCTGGGCGGCTGGATCCTGGCCGCCGCGGTGCTCGGCGGCACCACCGTGGCGGCCGAGCTGTGGCGGCCCGGCGCGCTCTCCCGGGACGTCCGGCGGGTGAACTGGCGCACCAGGCCCCGGGTGCAGAGCGTGCTGGCCACCAGTGTGCCGTTCCCGGAGCTGCCGTTCGGCGAGCGGGTGGAGCCCGACTACCTGGACCGGCCGGACAGCTGACGGTCGGTGAGATAGCTCACACTCACGGGTGACAGGGGCCGGACAACGACATCCCGCCACCGCCGGTGGTGTCCCAATCACAACAAACCGGGGCGAAATTCCGGGCAAAACCTCCGCAAAGCACCCCAAACACCCGCCGGTTCGCCGCGTCGGCCGACGCTCGCGCGCGGCCGGTTCACGTCCCCGAGATCCTCACCACAGGACACCCGACTCCCCATGAAGTGCCCTGATGGGGCAGACTGCTTCGGCTGGGTATGCCTGTGCCCGGCTCGGGGAACCGAGCACCTGACCTGCGGCACCCCGCAGCAGCACCTGCCCGGAAACCGAGCCACGGGAGTTCCATGACCACGCACACGGCGGGTGAGCCGTACGGGTCGTACGGGTCATCCGAGTCGCACGGGGCGGCCCAGCCGTACCCGGCGATGCCGGAGCAGGGTCAACCGGACCCGCAGCAGCCGCAGTTCTCCTACGACCAGCCGCCGCCGCAGCCGCAGCCGTCCTACGGCTACGAGCAGCAGCCCGCCGGCTACCCCGAGTACCAGCAGCCGCTCTACCAGGACCCGCCGCCGCAGCAGTACGAGCAGGCGCGGTACGAGCAGACACCGTACGAGCAGGCACCGTACGAGCAGCCGCAGTCGCAGCCGCAGTACGAGCAGCAGCAGCCGTACCAGCAGTACCCGGCCTACCAGCCGTACCCGGGCCCGGAGCAGCACGCCCACCAGTACCAGGTGTCCGAGCCCTACCTGCTGCCCGCGGACTACGGCCTGCCGCACACCTTCAACGACCCGCCCACCATGTCGCTGCGCGCGATCACCGCCCAGGAGCAGTACCTGATCCCGCCGGCCCCGACGGCCCCGCCCCAGCTGCCGCACCAGCGGCCCGCCGAGCCGGCCGCCCCGCCGCAGGCCCGGCCGGAGCAGTCCGAGGACGCGGCGGCCGGGCGCAACGGCCTGATCATGGCGATCGGCACGCTGGCCTCGCGCGGGCTCGGCTTCGTGCGCACCGCGATGCTGGTCGCCGCGCTCGGCCCCGGCATCCTCGGCAGCGCCTTCAACGTGGCGAACACCCTGCCGAACATCGTCTTCACCATGCTGATCGGCGGCGCGCTCCAGTCGATCTTCGTGCCCGAGCTGGTCAAGGCGGCCAAGAACGACGCCGACGGCGGCGTCGCCTACACCGACCGCCTGCTGACCCTGTGCACGGTCGCGCTGGGCCTGCTCACCATCGTCTCGGTGCTGATCGCGCCGTGGCTGGTGAACATCTACGCCGGCGACTGGACCGGGTCGGACCGCAGCCTGACCGTCTCGCTGGCCCGGTTCTGCCTGCCCGAGATCTTCTTCTACGGACTCTTCACGCTGCTCGGCCAGGTGCTCAACGCCCGGGGCAAGTTCGGCGCCATGATGTGGACGCCGGTGCTCAACAACGTGGTGGCCTGCGCCGTCTTCGGGCTCTACATCGCGATCGGCGGCCAGGCCGCGAGCACCGGCGCGGTCACCACCGGGCAGACCTGGCTGCTGGGGCTCGGCACCCTGCTCGGCGTGGTGGTGCAGGCGCTCGGTCTGGTGCCCTCGCTGCGGGCGGTCAAGTTCCGCTGGACCCCGCGGTTCGACTGGCGCGGCGCCGGTCTCGGCGCCCCGATCAAGGCCGCCACCTGGGCGCTGCTGCTGGTGATCGTCACCCAGGTCGCGTTCACCGAGATC
This sequence comes from Kitasatospora viridis, assembly GCF_007829815.1. NCBI lineage: Bacteria > Bacillati > Actinomycetota > Actinomycetes > Kitasatosporales > Streptomycetaceae > Kitasatospora > Kitasatospora viridis. The sequence goes on from NZ_VIWT01000001.1 coordinate 2,412,692, forward strand.
ACCGCGCTGACCACCGCCGTGGACCACATCGGCGGCGACAAGATGGTCGGCATCGGCAACGCCTCCTACACCTACGCCAGCACGCTCTTCCTGGTGCCGCAGGGCGTGATCACCATCTCGATGGTGACCGCGATCATGCCGCAGATGTCCCGGGCCGCCACCGAGGGCAACCTGCAGAAGATCGGTGCCGACCTGGCCCGGGTGCTGCGCAACTCGGCCGCCATGATCATCACGGCCACGGTGCTCTTCATCGCCTTCTCCGACCAGATCACCCACCTCGCCTACGGCTACGGCCACCAGACCAAGCTGGGCCTGGCGGTGATCTCAGGGGCGCTGCTCGCCTTCGCCATCGGCATCCCGTTCTTCTGCGCGCAGTACGCGCTGGCCCGCGGCTTCTACGCGATGGGCGACGCCCGGACCCCGTTCTGGCTGACCGTGGTCTCCTCGGGCTCCAACGTGTTCTTCTCCTACCTCGCCTACGTGTCCTTCAGCCCGCGCTGGATCATCGTCGGCATGGCCGCCGCCCAGAGCATCGCCTGCGTGATCAACATGCTGATCACCGGCTTCGCGCTGGCCCGGCGACTGCGCTCGCTGCCGGCCGCGCCGGAGGACCCGCAGCGGCGCGCCGAGGTGCTGCGGGCCGCGCTGCGCCAGCCGATGCGCAGCGGGCTGGACGGGCGGCGGGTCTTCGGGCTGCACCTGGGGCTGCTGCTGGCCTGCCTGCCGGGCGCGCTGGTCGGCCACTTCCTGGCCGCCGCGGTCAGCGGTGCGATCAGCGGCGGCGTGGTGGCGTCCACCCTGGGCAACGGCATCGGGCTGGTGCTCGGCACCGTGACGGTGCTGGTCTCGCTCTTCCTGCTGGCCAAGCCGCTGGGCGCGGCGAGCACGGTGGCGCCGCTGGCCCGCAAGCTGCGGCTGCCGTTCCCGGCCGAGCCGGAGCCGAGCGGCCGGCGCCGGCGGGCCTGAGCGAACGCCTGTCGGGGTCGGGGAGCGCGTTGCTAGGGTGGCAGAACATGACTGCCACTCATGTTTCCGCCGTGCCGGCCACCCCACCGCTGCCCACCTCGCCGCTGCGGATCGCCGCCGCCCAGTCCACCGTGGTCTCCGGTGACGTCGAGGCCAACGCCGCCCGGGCCGCCGAACTGATCCGGCGGGCCGCCGCCGAGGGGGTGCGGCTGGTGCTCTTCGCCGAGAAGTTCCTCACCGGCTACGAGCCCGCGCTGATCGCCGCCGACCCGGTGCGCTACACCGTCACCGAGGAGGACCCGCGCCTCGCGCCGATCACCGAGGCCTGCCGGGAGACCGGCACCGCGGCCGTGGTCGGCGCGGCCGGCCGGGACGCCGAGGGCACCCTGCGGGTCAGCGTGCTGGTCATCGGCGGCGACGGTGCGGTGCGCGCCCGGTACGACAAGCAGCACCTGTTCCACACCGAGGTCGAGCTCTACACCCCCGGCGAGCACGGCTGCACGGTCGAGCTGGACGGCTGGCGGCTGGGCCTGGGCATCTGCTACGACTCCGGCTTCCCCGAGCACGCCCGGGCCGCCGCGCTCGACGGCTGCCACGCCTACCTGGCCAGCGCGCTCTTCGGCACCGGGCACGGGCGGGTGCAGCGGGCCGTCTGGTTCCCGGCCCGGGCGCTGGACAACACCTGCTACGTGCTGCTCGCCAACCACATCGGCGCGACCGGCGGCTGGGACACCTGCGGCGGCAGCTCCGCCTGGGGCCCGGACGGCGTGCTGCTGGCCGATGCCGGCCAGACCGAGTGCGGGCTCGCGATCGCGGAGCTGGACCCCGCCGTGCTCGCCACCACCCGGGCGGAGCTGGAGATGCTGGCGGACCTGCCCGCGCGGGAGACCGCCGCCCCGGCCCCCCGCATCCAGGTCAAGCTCTGACGGACCCTCAGAGTGCGCTCAGGGCGCGCCGCACAGCAGGGCCGCGCGCAGGTCCAGCCGGTCGTCCAGCCGGGCCAGGTCGCGCACGGTGAGCTCCTCGATCCGGCGGATCCGGTAGTGCACGGTGTTCACGTGGACGTGCAGCGCCTCGGCGGTCCGGGCCCAGGAGCAGTCGTGGTCCAGGAAGCTGACCAGGGTGGCGAGCAGCGCGCCGCCGGTGCTGCGGTCGTGCTCGACCAGCGGGTCCAGCAGCCGGCCGCGGAACGCCCGGGCCACCTCCGGCGGGATGCCGCGGACCAGGGCGGCCAGCGAGTCCAGCTCGCCGCTGGCCCCCACCGTGGCCCGCCGGCGGCCCGCCGCCGCGGCGTCCAGCGCGTACCGGGCCTGGCGCAGTCCGGCCGCCAGGTCCAGCGCCGGGCGCTCCACCCGGGGGCCCACGCCGGCCCGCAGCAGGTGCCGGTCGGGCAGCCGGGCCTGCAACCGGGGCCAGACCTCGCGCAGCACGGCGGTCAGCGCCGCCGGGTCGGCGGTGGCGGCGATCGCCACCGCCCGGCCGCTCGGCTCGGTGCCGACCGCGAACTCGCCGCCGGCCGAGCGCAGCGCCTCGGCCAGCGCGTCGGCGGCCCAGGGGGCGTCCTGGCCGTCGATCCGGGCCGTCAGCGGCACCAGCGGCCGACCGGTCGGCAGGCCGCAGGCGGCCAGCGCCTCCAGCAGCGCGGCGGCGTGCACCGGGGAGTCGGCGCCGAGCAGCGCGGCCAGCCGGCCGGCCGACCGGCGGCGCTCGGCCGCCTCGCCGCGGGCCCTGGTCCACAGCGTGCCCAGCACCTCGGCCAGGCCGTGCAGCACGGTCGCCTGGCCGGCCGTCTCGCCGTGCGGGTGCAGGTACCAGCCGTCGAACGGGTTGTCGCCGCCCTCGCCGACCGGCAGCGCGGCGCGCACCGTCGCGGGGTCGGGGGCCGGGTCGGGGGCGCCGCCGGAGGTCGCCACGGTCCGGCCGGAGGCGGTGATCAGCGAGCACGGTCCGCAGCCGAGCCGGGAGACCGCCCGCTCCAGCACCACGTCCGGCGGCGCGCCCGCGTACATCAGCTCGACCAGCTCCCGGCGGGCCTGCTCCGGCACCGCCGCCGCGGGCTCGTCCGCCGGGCGCAGGCCGCCCCACAGCCGCAGGTAGACCCGGTCGGTGACGGCCCGGAAGCTGGTGCCGGCCGGCACCGAGAGCAGCGGGATGCCGTGCACCTCGCAGGCCTCGACCAGGGCCGGGGGCACCTCGCCGTGGGTGCCCTCGCCGGCCAGCAGGGCGGCCACCCCGGCGCTGCGCAGCGAGGTGGCGAAGCGCAGCGCCAGGGTCTGCGCGAGCGGGTGCTCGGGCTGCCACCAGACCAGCCCGGAGAGCACCAGCTCGCCCGGCTGGAGGTAGCGGGCCGGGTCCTGCAGGTCGGTGGAGGTCACACCGGTGACCTGGCGCTCCAGCAGCTCCGGCGGGCCCCACGCCACCGACAGCCGAAGATCCGGGACCTGCAGCAGATCAGCGACGATCACTGGGACTCTCCTCCGTGCCGCACCCGGCCGGCCCTCTTAGCAGCCAGGGATTCAGGTGCAGCTGCATGGTAAATGCCAGGGCCGGGACGGTTGAACCCCTTTGGTCGATCATCCGAACCGACCCGCCCCACCTGGTGCCCGGCACCACTGCCCGCACCATTGCGCCCGTTGCTTCACTGGGCTCACCAGGTGCCGGGGCGTCCGGTGATCGGCACCGGATCACCGCGCGGTCCTCCCATCAGCCTTCGGCCGCGCGGGGCCCCGGCACCTTGCCCGTCCGTCCTGCTCAGTAGCGTTCACCCCAGTCGCGTTCACCTCGGTGGCGTGCACCGCGGAGCGCGAGCGGACGGGGAGGCGGGCGGGTGTTCCGGCACTGGTGGTTCCTGCGGTTGCTGGGCGACCGGGCGGGCGGGGGCGCCGCACCGCGGGCCCGGCGGATGTCGAAGGAGCGGCAGGAGCTGGTGCTCCGGGAGTGGGAGACCCTGCGGGAGCGGCTGCGGTCCTTCGCGCAGGAGCGGATCGCCCTGGTCGGGGACGTGCTGCGGGCCGCCGAGCCCGACTTCCCGCCGCAGTTGGCCGGCGGGCCCGCCGGCGCGGACTACCTGTGGGCGGTCGAGGCCTACCAGGCCGCCGGGAAGCTGCTGGACGAGGACGGCACCGACCTGCCCGACCTGGCCGCCGCCGTGGTGCTGGCCGAGCGCGCGGTGGACCGGCTGGCGGCCGCGCACGAGCGGCTGGCCGGCCGGCGCCCGGTGCCCCCGCCCGCCCGCTGCTTCTACTACCCGCTGCACCCGCCGGCCGCCGCGCCGAAGGCCGGCAAGAAGCAGGCCCGGCGCCGGGTCGGGCCGCGGGAGGCGGCGGCGGACCGGCGCCCGGCCTGCGAGGCCTGCCGCCGGGCCGTCCTGGCGGGCGAGCTGCCGGACGTGCTGCCCGCGCTGCTGGAGGTGCGGCGGGCCTGGCACCGCACCCGCCGGGTGCTCGTCCCCTACTACGCCGTCCCGCAGTCCCGCTCCCCGTGGTCGGCCACCGCCTGCGGCGGGTACGACGACGGCGCGCCCGCCCTGGTGCTGCGCGGGGCGCACCGCCGGGGCCGGGGCTGACGGCGGCTCAGCTCCCGTCGGCCTGACGGCCGCTCAGCCGCGCACCGCCCGGTCGGTGAAGGGGACCGCCGCGCCGGTGTAGTTGGCCGGGTCGAGCAGCTCGGCCAGCGCGGCATCGGTGAGCTTGCCGTGCAGCTCCGGCTGCTCGGCGAGGACGGCGCCCAGCGGGCGCTGCTCGGCGGCGGCCAGGGTGGCGGCGCGGTTCAGCAGCTCCTGGGCGGTGCCGCGGCCGAGCAGCGGGGCCAGCACGGCGGCGATCCGCTCGGAGACCAGCTGGCCCCCCGTCAGGTCGAGGTTGGCCCGCATCCGCTCCGGGCGCACCTCCAGACCCTCCGCCAGCTCCGCCGCCAGGTGCGCCGCGCCGCCGGCGAGGCGCAGGCACTCGCGCAGCAGCAGCCACTCGGCGTGCCAGACCCCGGCCGAGCGCTCGTCCTCGGCGACCAGGCACTGCGCCAGGCCGGCCGAGAGCACCGGCACCTGGAGCGCGGCCGAGCGGATCAGCGTGCTGAGCACCGGGTTGCGCTTGTGCGGCATCGCGGAGGACCGCCCGCGCCCGACGGCGGCCGGCTCGGCCAGCTCGCCGACCTCGGTGCGGACCAGCACCTGCACGTCCACCGCGATCTTGCCCAGCACGCCGGTGAGCAGCGCGCAGGCCGCCCCGAGGTCGGCGATCGGGGTGCGCAGCGCGTGCCAGGGCAGTTCGGGCACGGCCAGGCCGAGTTCGTCCGCGTAGGTCTCGGTGAGCCGGCGGGCGTAGTCCTCCCCCGCCCCCTCGGCGTACTCCAGGTAGCCGGCCAACGTGCCCGCCGCGCCGCCGAGTTCGACCGGCAGCCGGTCGGCCAGCTCGGCCAGCCGGGTCCGCGCGGTGCGGACCAGCTCCAGCCAGCCGGCCGCCTTGAGCCCGAAGGTGGTGGGCACGGCGTGCAGGGCCAGGGTGCGCCCGGCCATGGTGGTGCCGCGGTGCTCGGCGGCCAGCGCGGCCAGCGCGGCGGCGGTCCGGTCGAGGTCGGGCAGGATCACCGCGATCGCCCGCCGGGCGACCAGCATCGAGCCGGTGTCCAGCACGTCCTGGCTGGTGGAGCCCCGGTGCACGTACTCGGCGGCGCTCGGGTCCTCGGCCGCGACCACCGCGGTGAGCGCCCGGACCAGCCCGACCACCGGATTGGCCGCCTCCCGCCCGGCCCGGGCCAGCGCGGCCAGGTCCAGCAGCTCCGCCCGGGCGAGCCGCCCGATCGTGTCGGCCGCCGCCGCGGGCACCGTGCCGAGCCGCGCCTGGGCCCTGGCCAGCCCCGCCTCCGCGTCCAGCATCGCCTGCAGCCAGGCGGTGTCGCCGGTCACCGCCTCCACCGGCGTCCCCACCCGGACCGGGGAGAGCAGCCCTGAGTCGTAGTCAAGCGCGGGAGCAACGTGCTCGGTCATGGTCCAGGACTCCGATGCGTCGTACGGGCGTTGCGTCAGGACCCGATCAGCCTAACCGCACGACCGTACGCACAAACCGGGTCGGCGACAGCACCCCGCGCCGGCCCCTTGCCCCGCCCCCTTGCCCCCGGCCGCGGTTCCCCGGCACGGTCAGGACGTCAACGTCAACGTCAGCGTCAGGAAAGAAGGCGATCGAGGTGGACCCGGAGTTCGAGGGCCGGTTCGGCGACTACCAGCACGAGATCTACTTCAACGGGCTCGCCGGCGTGCTGCCGACGCTGCCGATGGGCTTCGCCGAGTTGGAGGCCCGGGCCCGGGCGGCCATGGCGCCCTCGGTGCTGTCCTACGTGGCGGGCGGGGCGGGCGACGAGAGCACCCAGCGGGCCAATGTGTCGGCCTTCGACAAGTGGGGCCTGGTGCCGCGGATGATGGTCGGGGCGGCCCGGCGCGACCTGTCGGTGGAGCTGTTCGGGCTGCGGCTGCCGTCCCCGCTGTTCATGGCGCCGGTCGGGGTGCTCGGGCTGTGCGCGCAGGACGGGCACGGCGACCTGGCCACCGCCCGGGCCGCCGCCCGCACCGGCGTGCCGATGGTGGCCTCCACCCTGACGGTGGACCCCCTGGAGGAGGTCGCGGCCGGGTTCGGCGGGACCCCCGGCTTCTTCCAGCTCTACACGCCGACCGACCGGGCGCTCGCCGAGAGCCTGGTGCACCGCGCGGAGGCGGCCGGCTTCCGGGGCATCGTGGTCACCCTGGACACCTGGATCACCGGCTGGCGCCCGCGCGACCTGGCCGCCGCCAACTTCCCGCAGCTGCGCGGGCACTGCCTGGCCAACTACACCGGCGACCCGGTGTTCCGGGCCCGGCTCGCCAAGACGCCCGAGGAGGATCCGGGGGCGGCCGTGCTGGAGTGGGTACGGGTCTTCGGCAACCCGCTGACCTGGGACGACCTGCCCTGGCTGCGCTCGCTCACCGACCTGCCGATCGTCCTCAAGGGCATCTGCCACCCGGAGGACGTCCGCCGGGCCAAGGACGGCGGGGTGGACGGCGTCTACTGCTCCAACCACGGCGGCCGGCAGGCGAACGGCGGCCTCGCGGCGCTGGACGCGCTGCCCGGCGTGGTCGAGGCCGCCGACGGCCTGCCGGTGCTCTTCGACTCCGGGGTGCGCTCCGGGGCCGACGTGGTCAAGGCGCTCGCCCTCGGCGCCACCGCCGTCGGCGTGGGCCGCCCCTACGCCTACGGCCTGGCGCTGGCGGGCACGGACGGGATCGTCCACGTGCTGCGCAGCCTGCTCGCCGAGGCCGACCTGATCATGGCCGTGGACGGCTACCCGACCCTGGCCGACCTGCGCGCGGACGGCGCCCTGCGCCGGAACTGATGCCGCCTCACCAGGATCCCGACCTGCGGGAACACCGAACGCGAAGGGCCGGGCGCTGGTGCTCGCCCGGCCCTCCGGTGGCGGAGAACGCCCGCCGTGCGTGCCCCAGGCAGGATTCGAACCTGCGACACCAGCTTTAGGAGAGCTGTGCTCTATCCCCTGAGCTACTGGGGCGGGGGGTCGTACGACCCAGCACAGCCTAGCGGATGCGGTCGGGGCCCGGGCCCGGTTCGCCGGTGCGGGGCGGCGGGTCCCGGGCCGGGCCGGCGGGCGGCCGCAGCGGGGCTGACCAGGCACGCGGCGGCCTGCGGGGGCCGGGAGAACGGCAGGTCGGGCGGGTGTCGCGCTTATCTGTTGTTGATCGGCGGCGGTTAGGTTCGGTTCATGAACGAGTCGAGCACATCGCCGCCGGAGGCCCTGCAGAGTGGGGACCTGGAGAACTTCGTCCTGCTGCTGGACGGCCTGAAGCAGTCGCTGGCCGAGGATCGTCAGCAGGACGAGGCGGACTGACGGGGCATCAGACCAGGTCGGAAGGGGGAACGCCCGGTCCGCGCGCCGGTGCGGCACCGCACCGCGGCCGGGCCGCCGGGGCGGGGAGGCGGCGGTGCGGGGAGGGTCCCGGCCGGGTAACGACCACCCTTGTAGGGTCGCTACCATCGGGACTGGTAACGAACCCCGCGGTCCGGCGCTGGACGCGGTGCAACCCCCGAAAGGCTCATACGTGACTGCGCCCCAGGAGACCTCCTTCGCCGATCTCGGCAAGGTGCTGGTCATCATCCCGACCTACAACGAGATCGAGAACGTCGAGCGAATCGTCTCCCGGGTCCGGGCAGCGGTCCCCGAGGTGCACGTCCTGGTCGCCGATGACAACAGCCCGGACGGTACCGGCGAGGCGGCCGACAAGATCGCCAAGGAGGACGGCAACGTCCACGTGATGCACCGCAAGGGCAAGGAAGGCCTGGGGGCGGCCTACCTCGCCGGGTTCCGCTGGGGCATCGACAACGGCTACGACGTGCTGGTCGAGATGGACGCCGACGGTTCGCACCAGCCCGAGGAGCTGTACCGCCTGCTGACCGCGCTGCGCGGCGCCGACCTGGTGCTGGGCTCGCGCTGGGTGCCGGGCGGCAAGGTGGTCAACTGGCCGAAGTCCCGCCTGATGCTGTCGCGCGGCGGCTCGACCTACTCCCGCCTGATGCTGGGCGTGCCGATCCGGGACGTCACCGGCGGCTACCGGGCCTTCCGCAAGGAGACCCTGCTCGGCCTCGGCATGGACCAGGTCGCCTCGGCCGGCTACTGCTTCCAGGTCGACCTCGCCTTCCGCTCCGTGAGCAGCGGCTTCAAGGTGGCCGAGGTGCCGATCACCTTCGTCGAGCGCGAGCACGGCGCCTCGAAGATGAGCAAGAACATCGTGGTCGAGGCGCTCTGGCGGGTCACCGTCTGGGGCGTGCAGGCCCGGCTGGGCAAGCTGACCGGCAAGAAGCGCAAGTAGCACGAGAAGCAAGTAGCACGAGAAGACGGAGCGGCCCGCACGCGTGACGCGTGCGGGCCGCTTCCGCGTTCTCCCCGGGTCGGACGGGCGCGGGCCTCAGCCGAGCCGGGTGAGCCGGGACAGGATCGACGGCGGGGCCAGGTCGCGCTGCAGCACCACCGGCACCTGCACCTGGCCCGGGCCGCTGCCGGCGGTCAGCGTGCCGACCTGGGTGCCGGCCGGGGCCGAGTGCCCCAGGTTCCCGCTGCGCTGCAGGGTCACCGTGGCGGAGGTGCCGGTGAAGCCGGGCACCGTGAGGTCCTTGCCGGCCACCAGCGGCACCTTGCCGCCGAGCCCGTCGGAGACGTAGCCCACCACGTCGCCCTGCTTGGCCAGGGTGTGGCCGGTGACGGCGGCCTGGCCGGCCGTGATGATCCGCGAGCTGACCGTCTGGGCGGCCTTGATGATGTTGTCGGTGGCCGTCGGCGGCTGACCCAGGGTCACCCCGAGCAGCAGCTGCTGGGTGCCGCCGACCTCCTTGGTGGCCGCCCACATCAGGCAGCTGCCGGACGGGGTGGAGGAGCCGGTCTTCACGCCGATCACCCCGGTCTTCGGGTCGAGCAGCCCGTTGGTGTTGCTGATCACCGCGCCGGCGATGGTGGCGCGCGGCTCGGCCACGATCTGCCGGAAGATCTCGTCCTTCATCGCCAGCTCGCCGATCTTCAGCTGGTCGGTGGCGGTGCTCTTGGTGTTGGCGTTGTAGCCGGCCGCGTCGGCGTAGGTGGTGTGGGCCATGCCCAGGCCGGCGGCCTGCTGGTTCATCTGCTGCACGAAGGTCTGCTCGTCGCCGGCCGTCCAGCGGGCCAGCAGCCGGGCGATGTTGTTGGCGCTGGGCAGCATCAGCATCTCCAGCGCCTCGTACTCGCTGATCTGCTGGCCCTCGGTCACCTTGACGGTGGACTGGTCGGAGTCGCCGGACTCCTGGGCGGCGGCCTTGTCCACGATGATCGTCGGGCCGGACTCGCCGCGCTTGAGCGGGTGCTTCTGCAGCACCAGGTAGGCGTTCATCACCTTGGTGACGCTGGCGATCGGCACCGGGGTGTCCGCCGGACCGGAGCTGCCGAGCGGGCCGAGGCCGACCACCTCCGCGGCGGCCTGACCCTTGCTCGGCCAGGGCAGCGCGACCGGGGAGCCGGTGAAGGTGTAGGAGGTCTGGGCGGTCAGCTCGATCTTCGGGTCGGGCAGCGGGCGCAGCAGCTGGGCGGCGACCAGTGCCCCGATCACCAGCACGGCGACCAGCGACCAGACCACGGCGGCGCGGGCGGCCCGGCGGCCCGGGGAGAGCAGCGGGGCGCCGTCGGCGGCGGGCCCGGCGGGCGGCGGGCCGGGGGGCGGGCCGACCGGTGGCTCGGCGACGGCCACCGCGGCAGCGGCAGCGGCGCCGGCGGCCGGCGCCGTGGCGGCGGCGAAGACCGGCGCGGGCGGCGGGGTGGAGGCCAGCGCCCGGACCGGCGGCGCGACGGGCTCGGGCCGTGCGACGGGCTCGGGGCGCGCGACGGGCTCGGCCTTGGGCAACGGAGCGGCTTCGGGCAACGGCACCGGCTTGGTCAGTTCCACCGGATCGACCGAATCGACCGGCCCGACCGGCACCACCGACTCCGCCCGCTCGGGCGCGGCGGCGACCGGCCGGGTCTTGAGGAAGACCGTCGCCCGATCGACCGACGGCGCCGACTGTACTGACGGCGCTGACGGCGCGTCAGCCACCTCGTCCGCGGCCGCCTCCGGCGCGTCGCCCCCGGTCGGCGCCGTCTCGCCGTCGACCACCCGCTCGTCCCGGATCGCGAGACGCGGATCCACGGCCTGCGACTCCTTCGCCGCCGACTCCGCCACCGGCTCGGCGGCCCCGGTCTCCGGCAGCCGCAGCGAGGTGGTCGCCGTGTCCGCATCGCGGACGCGGAGATGGACGGTTCCGCCGCCGTCCGCCGGCTCCGCCCTGCGCTCCGCGTCCGCGGGGGGCTGCTCCCGCTCCCCGTCCGGCACCTGCTCCGGGGCCTCGCCCACGTCTCCCGACCTCCTCGTCAGTCTCGTCCGCTCCCGTGCCACTTGCGGCACCGCTCGGTTCCGCGAGTGCCGTCCCGGGGGTCCTCCCGGGCGGCGCGCACCGCTACAGTCTCCGCCAGCGGCCGACCGTTCCCGGGCCGCCACACCCCGTCCGACCGGCGGTTATCGTGCTCGCGCGGCCCGTCCCGGGCAGAGACGTCCGCTCACCGGGCCGTGGTTCCCCGCTCTGCGCGCCCGCAGAAACGGTTCCTCTCGCAAGGTCACGATTCGGAGGCGTACTCGACAAGGCCGTGTGAGAGGCGTCACGCTGTCATTCATCCACGCGGGGAGGCTTGGATGGGCAAGAGCCGTAGAACTATTCCCGAGGAACTCCTGTTGCTCGCCCTGGACCCGACCACGGGTACCACGGCGCAGCCGCAGACCCTCGACCTCGGACTCGCCGGGGCGCAGCTCGTCGAGCTGTCCCTGGCCGGACGGATCGTCCCGGACGGGGACCGGATCGCCGTGGTGCTGCCACGACCGACCGGTGACCCCACCCTGGACCACGCCCTGGAACTGCTGCGCCGACGCGGCAGTCCGGTGCGTGCCGCGCACTGGATCGGCGGGCCCCGGTTGGGGCTGCGGCAGACCTACCTGGCGCACCTGGAACGGTGCGGCATGGTCGCCGCCGTGCCGGGCCAGGTGTGCGGGGTCCTGCCGACGACGCGCTACCAGGCGTCGGACGACTGCACCAACGCCGCCATCAAACAGCGGCTGGACACCGCGATCCGGACCGGCGTGCCGCCGGACCCCCGGACCGCGGCGCTGGCCGCCCTGGCGCACGCGGTCGGGCTCGGCAAGCACCTCTACCCGGGCAACGAGGGCCGGTCCTCACGGTCGCGCCTGCGCGACCTGATCCGCTACGACCCGCTCGGCGGCATGGTCGCGCACGCCGTGATGGACGTGCAGAACGGCCTGCCCGCACAGCAGGCCAGGACCGGCGGCACCGGACGGGCGCCGGCCGCCCGCAGCGGTTCCGCCGCGCCCAGTCGGGTCGGCGCCCGCTGAGGCAGTCCCACCAGGCACCGAGGGCGGCCGCCCCCGCTTGAGCAGCGGGGGCGGCCGCCCTGTGTCGTTCCATCTCATTACCACTTCAGCACCCCGGCGCGCTGGGAAATCCCGTACTCCGGCCCAGGTGGGACCGTTTCCGCCCGGTCCCGGTGATCCGGATGCCATGCTGCTGGTGCCGGGGGTTGGCGGAGTCCGGAAAGGCAGGCCCGGCTCCGCCGTCGTCTCCACGCACCGCCACTCACCCCAGAGGTACTGCCGGAGGTCGAAGTGTCCGCGAGCGTCAATCCAACCGTCCGACGCCGCAGGCTCGGCGCGGAGCTGCGCCGGCTGCGCGAGCAGAAGGGCATGACCGCGGAGCAGGTCGCGGACCGCCTGATGGTCTCCCAGTCGAAGATCAGTCGGCTGGAGAACGGCAGACGCAGCATCAGCCCGCGGGACGTGCGCGACCTGTGCGACGTCTACGAGGTCACCGACGCCAAGATGCGCAACAGCCTGATGGAGATGGCCAAGGAGTCCAAGCAGCGCGGCTGGTGGAACGACTTCGGGGACATCCCGTACAGCGTCTACATCGGCCTGGAGACCGAGGCCTACTCGATCCGCTCCTACGAGACCTCCTTCGTCCCCGGCCTGTTGCAGACCCGGGAGTACGCCGAGGCGTCGGTCTTCGGGGTGCAGCCGGACACCGACCAGAACGCGGTGAACCGCCGGGTCGAGGTGCGGCTCAAGCGCCAGGACCGGATCTCCGGCGACGACCAGCTCTCCAGCTTCTGGGCGGTGATAGACGAGGCGGTGCTGGCCCGCGAGGTCGGCGGACGCTCGGTGATGGCCGGTCAGCTGCGCAAACTGCTGGAGGTCGGCGAGCGGTCCAACGTCAACATCCAGGTGGTGCCGTTCACTTACGGCGCGCATCCCGGCATGACCGGGACATTCTCCCTGCTGGAGTTCCCAGAGTCTGCCGATTCCACGGTTGTCTACTTCGAAGGTGTGACGAGCGACCTCTACCTGGAGAAGGAGCAGGACGTCCGCCGCTATACCGGTCTCTACGACCACTTGAGGGCGGCGGCACTGGGCGTCGCCGAGTCCCGGTCGTTGATCACCACCTACGCGGAGGAGTACGAGAATGGGATCGAAGCCGCTGACCGCTGAGTCGGGCTGGCACAAGAGCAGCCACAGCGGTCCGAACGGCAACTGCGTCGAGGTCGCCGTCCCGGCCGAGGCCGTGGTCGCCGTCCGCGACTCCAAGGACCCGGCCGGCCCGCGCCTGCACTTCTCCCCCGCCGCCTGGCAGGCCTTCGCCGGCGCGGCGGGCGGGGACCGACTCGCCACTGCCTGACGGCGCTTCGCACTGACGGCCGTTCGGGCTGACGGTGCTTCGGGCCGACAGCACCGTGGGCGGTCCGGCGGGGCGCGCAGCCCGGTCTCACCCGACCGGGTAGCGCTCCCGCCAGGCCGGCCCGGCCGCCGGGCCGTGCAGCTCGGTGCCCTGGCTCAGCTCCAGCACCAGGTCGTCGGCCAGCTGCAGGATGGTGCCCCGGCCCTCCAACTCGGCGAGCCACTCGCCGGGCAGCGCCGTCTCCCCGTGCAGCGCACCGAGCAGGCTGCCGCAGACCGTCCCGGTGGAGTCGCTGTCCCCGGAGTGGTTGACCGACAGCAGCAGCCCGGAGCGCACGTCCTCGGCCACCAGGGTGCAGTACACCCCGATCGCCAGCGCCTCCTCGGCCACCCAGCCCTGGCCCAGCTCGGCCACCCGGGCCGCCGACGGCTCGCCGGCCCGCACCGCCGCCAGCGCCCCGCGCAGCGCCGCCGTGGTCTCCTCGTGGCCCGGCCGCTCGGCCAGCAGCGCCAGCGCCTGCTCCACGCCGTCCTCGACGGTGCCGCCGCGCAGCACGGTGTGCACGATCACCGCGAAGGCTCCGGCCGCCAGGTAGCCGGTCGGGTGACCGTGGGTCAGCACCGAGCACTCGATGGCCAGCTGGCAGACCAGGGCCGGCTCCCAGCCGATCAGCAGGCCGAACGGCGCGGCCCGCATCACCGTGCCGCAGCCCTTGGACTCCGGGTTCTTCGGCTGCTCCAGGGTGCCCAGGCGCTCCGCGTCCGGCCCGGAGAGGCCGGCCAGGCAGGCGCTGCCGGGGGCCCGCCGGGCGTAGAGCCACTCCTCCCGGCCGAGCCAGCCCAGGTCCTTGCGGCGCTCGTCCGGCCCCCAGTCCTGCTGGGTGGCGGCCCAGCGCAGGTAGGCGTGGTGCACGTCGGTGGGCGGGTGCCAGCCCCCGGCGGCCTGGCGCACGTGCGCCCGGATCAGGCCGTCCACGGTGAACAGCACCATCTGGGTGTCGTCGGTGACGGCGCCGCGCCGCCCGTAGGCGGGCACGTAGCCGGTGACGCCGGCCGGGCCGTGGGCGGCGCGGATCGCGTCCAGCGAGTCGAACTCGATCCCGGCGCCCAGCGCGTCGCCGATCGCGCCGCCGAGCAGCACCCCGCGCACCCGGCTGCGGTACTCCTGCTGCTGGGTGCGCGACCAGAGGGGAATCACGGATCGACGGCCTTTCACTGGGCTACGGGGCTGCGGGACGGCGGGACCGCGCCCGGGGCGACCCCGGGCGCAGCCTCGCACTGTAGTTCGTGAAGGTGTCGATCGCGACGGGTTCGGCCCAACGGACCGTCAACCCGCGTCGTCTCAGGGGGTGAGCCGGTTCGGTCCGCGGAAGAGGAAGACCGCGTCCCGGATCGAGGCCAGCCCGAGCAGCACCATCAGCATCCGGTTCAGGCCCATCCCGAACCCGCCGTGCGGCGGGCAGCCGTAGCGGAAGTTGTTCAGGTAGTCGGCCAGCGACTCCAGCGCCATGCCCTTCTCCACCGCCTGCTCGGCCAGCACCTCGTGGCGGTGCTCGCGCTGGGCGCCGGTGGTCACCTCAAGGCCGCGCCAGAGCAGGTCGAAGCTGAGCGTCAGGTCGGGCCGCCCGGCCGGCCGGGCGTGGTAGAACGGCCGGATCTCGGACGGGTAGTGGGTCACGAAGACGAACTCGTGGCCGGTCTCCTCACCCACCAGCTCGGCCAGCAGCCGCTCGCCCGCCGGGTCCAGGTCGGTCTTCTCGCCCTCCGGGTCCCAGCCGGCCGCGCGCAGCCGCTGCTGGGCGTCCGCCATGGTGATCCGCGGGAACGGGGTGGCGGGCACCGTCACCTCGACGCCGAACTCCTCGCGGATCCGCGCGCCGTGCCGCTCGGCGACCAGCGCCAGGGCGTGCGCGATCATGCCCTCCTCGAAGGCCTGCACCTCCTCGACCCCGGCGGTCCAGCCCAGTTCCACGTCCACGCCGGTGAACTCGGTGGCGTGCCGGGAGGTGTAGGAGGGCTCGGCGCGGAAGACCGGGCCGACCTCGAAGACCCGGTCGATGCCGGCCGCGATCGCGGTCTGCTTGTAGAACTGCGGGGACTGGGCGAGGTAGGCGGCGCCGCCGAAGTAGTCCAGCTTGAACACCTCGGCGCCGGACTCGGAGGCGGTGGCCATCAGTTTGGGGGTGTGCAGCTCGGTGCAGCCCTGCGCCAGCGCGTACTCCCGCAGGCCCTGCTCCAGGGTGCTGGCGACGGTCAGCGCGAGCCCCGCGGCCGGGCGGCGGCGCAGGTCCAGGAAGCGCCAGTCCTGGCGGTGCTCGGGTCCTGACTGCTCGTCGACCGGCAGCGGGCCGGCCGCCGGGGCCAGCACCTCGACCGACTCGGGCAGCAGCTCCAGGCCGCCCAGCTTGACCGCCGGGTTGGCCACCACCGTGCCGGTCACCCGGACCGCGGACTCGACGGCGGCGCCCTCCAGCGCGGCCTCGATCGCGGAGCCGTCCCGGCGGTGGGTCAGCTGCACGGTGCCGGTGTGGTCGCGGAGCAGCACGAACTGCATGGTGCGCTGCAGGCGGGAGGTGCGCACCCAGCCGTTGACGGTGACGGTCCGTCCGACGTGGGACGGCAACTCGGACACCAGGGTGCGGGTGGAAGGGTGGATCATCGTGTCCTCCGAGGACCTCGACTGATCCCTTGGGAGCGCGGGCGAGAAGGGTGACTCGCGGTGCCACCGCGCCTTTGCCGCCGACCCCGCTGGGGCGGCGGCCTCATTGTGGCCGTGCGTCAACGCTCGGGAGTGTCTTCGCCACGGGGAGCGGGACCGCCTTCACAGCTGCCGGCGGCTCTCTCGACCCACCCGGTCCCGCGGCTACTCGTCTCCGTCACCGCGTTGGACAGTGAGGCTACCGAGTGCCGCGGGGCCGGGCAACGGTTTAAGGGGGCACTGGTGATCCTCGGATCAGTCGAGCACCGGCAGCAGCTTCGGCAGGTGGCCGTCCGAGGCGAGCCCGGCGGCCCGGCGCTCGGCGGACACCTCGCCGTAGAGGGTGGTGCGCTGGCGGGCCGGGCGGCCGGCCGCCTCGGCGATCGCCTCCAGGTCGCGGATCGACTTGTAGCTGCCGTAGGCCGAGCCGGCCATCCGCGAGATGGTCTCCTCCATCAGGGTGCCGCCCAGGTCGTTGGCGCCGCTGCGGAGCATCTCGGCCGCGCCCTCGGCGCCCAGCTTGACCCAGCTGGTCTGGATGTTGCGGATGTGCGGGTGCAGCAGCAGCCGGGCCATCGCGACCACCGCGCGGTTGTCCCGGTGGGTCGGGCCCGGGCGGGCGATCCCGGCCAGGTAGACCGGCGCGTTGGTGTGGATGAACGGCAGCGTGACGAACTCGGTGAACCCGCCGGTGCGCTGCTGGATCTCCGCGAGCAGCCGCAGGTGGCCGAGCCAGTGCGCGGGGGTGTCCACGTGGCCGTACATCATCGTCGAGGAGGACCTGATGCCCAGCTCGTGCGCGGTGCTGACCACCTCCACCCAGGTGGCGGCGGGCAGCTTGCCCTTGGTCAGCACCCAGCGGACGTCGTCGTCCAGGATCTCCGCCGCGGTGCCCGGGATGGTGTCCAGGCCCGACTCCTTGGCCCGGCTCAGCCACTCGCGGATCGACAGGCCGGTGCGGGTGGCCCCGTTCACCACCTCCATCGGCGAGAAGGCGTGCACGTGCATGCCGGGCACCCGCTCCTTCACCGTGCGGGCGATGTCGAAGTAGGCGGTGCCCGGCAGGTCCGGGTGGATGCCGCCCTGCATGCAGACCTCGGTGGCGCCCACCTCCCAGGCCTGGGCGGCCCGTTCGGCCACCTGCTCCAGCGAGAGGGTGTAGGCGTCGGCGTCGGTGCGGCGCTGGGCGAAGGCGCAGAACCGGCAGCCGGTGTAGCAGACGTTGGTGAAGTTGATGTTCCGGGTGACGCAGTAGGTCACCTCGTCGCCGACCGCGTCGCGGCGGACCGCGTCGGCGATCGCGCAGAGCGCGTCCAGCGCCGGGCCGTCGGCCTGGAAGAGGGCCAGCGCCTGATCGTCCGTCAGCTTGGTCGGGTCGTCGGCGGCCACGGCCAGGGCCGAGCGGACGTCACCGTCGGTGCGGGCCAGCGGAATCCGCGCGACCTGCTCGCGCAGCGCCTCCCAGTCGCCGTAGACCTCGGAGAAGTCGGCCCGGCGGTCGCCGGTGCGGCCCTCGGTGTCGATGGTGCGGTGCAGGTCGGTGCGGCCGCCGGACTCGGGCAGCTGATCGGGCTCCTGCCACGGCCGGCCGGTCACCGCGGCGTCCGGGCGGGCCAGGCCGGTGGCCGGGTCGGCCAGCGCCGAGACGTGCGGCAGCAGCCGCGGGTCCAGCCAGGGCTCGCCGCGCAGCACGTACTCCGGATAGACCGTCAGGCGCTCGCGCAGGCCGAAGCCGGCGGCGGCGGTGCGGGCCGCCAGCTCCTCGATGGCGGGCCAGGGCGCCTCGGGGCTGACGTGGTCGGGCGTCACCGGGGAGACGCCGCCCCAGTCGTCGATCCCCGCGTCGATCATCAGCTGGTACTCCCCGGCCACCAGGTTCGGCGGGGCCTGGATCCGCGCCGAGGGGCCCATCACGATCCGGGTCACCGCGATCACGGCGGCCAGCTCGGTGAGCTCCGCGTCCGGCCGGGCCCGCATCGCGGTGTCCGCCTTGGCCCGGAAGTTCTGGATGATCACCTCCTGGATGCCGTGGTAGCGCCGGGCCACCGAACGGATCGCCAGGATCGACTCGGCCCGCTCCTCGAAGTCCTCGCCGATGCCGATCAGCAGACCGGTGGTGAACGGGACGGCGCTGCGCCCGGCGTCCTCCAGCGCCCGCAGCCGCACCGCCGGCTCCTTGTCCGGGGAGCCGTGGTGCGGGCCGCCCGGCTCCGACCAGAGGCGCTCCGAGGTGGTCTCCAGCATCATCCCCATCGACGGGGCGACCGGCTTCAGCCGCTGGAAGTCGGTCCAGCTCAGCACGCCCGGGTTGAGGTGCGGCAGCAGGCCGGTCTCCTCCAGCACCCGGATCGCCATCGCCCGCACGTAGGCGATGGTGTCGTCGTAGCCGTGCGCGTCCAGCCACTCGCGGGCCTCGGGCCATCGGTCCTCCGGCCGGTCCCCGAGGGTGAAGAGCGCCTCCTTGCAACCCAGCGCGGCGCCCTGACGGGCGATCTCCAGCACCTCGTCCGGCGACAGGTAGAGCCCGTGGCCGGCCTTGCGCAGCTTGCCCGGCACGGTGACGAAGGTGCAGTAGTGGCAGCGGTCCCGGCAGAGCCGGGTGAGCGGGATGAAGACGTTCTTGGAGTAGGTGATCAGCCCGGGCCGGCCCGCCTCGACCAGGCCCGCGTCGCGGATCCGGGAGGCGGTGGCACACAGGTCGACGAGGTCGGCGCCGCGGGCCTGGAGCAGCACCGCGGCCTCCGTGCGGTCCAGCGCGACCCCGTCCCTGGCCCGGCGCAGCGCCCGGCGCATCGCGGTCTCGGTCGGTGCGGTCTGCTCTCCCCTGGCGTCCATGGCCCGACCCTACGTCAGGAGACGTACCCGTCGGACCCCTAACCCTGAGCCGACATCAGGGTTGACTAAATCCTCCGGTGTACTCGGTTGTGGCCCCGTGGGGCGATGCCCGCGCGGCCGGTCCGGGTCTCTAATGGATGTCATCGGGCCGACTGGCCACGGGTGGACACCACGGAGGGGCTGAACCGATGACGCAGTACGCAGGATTCGACGACCAGCGGGACGGGGTGGAGCCGGCCGGGGGGGCCGCCGGGTCGGCCGACCCGGCGGGCATCCCCTACCGGGCGGGCCGGCGGACCGCGATGCGGCTCCTGGTGCCGGTCGCGGTGGTGGCCGCCGCCGCCACCGCGGTCGCCGTGGTGCCCGCGCTGGCCAGCGACAGCGCCCCGCAGCTGCCGAAACTGACGGCGGAGCAGCTGGTCACCAAGGTGCTCTCGAACCAGACCCAGGCGCTCAGCGGCACCGTCCAGGTCTCCACCGACCTGGGCATCCCGAGCGAACTGGTCAGCGTGATCGGCCAGGGCGGCGGGGCCGCCGGGGTGGCCGGCACCGCGGGCCAGGCCGGCGGCAGCGGGCAGTCCCGGCAGTGGGGCGGCTCCAGCGCCAACCCGACCTCGCAGCTGACCGGCCTGCTCTCCGGCAGCCACACCCTGCGGGTCGCGGTGGACGGTCCGGACAAGCAACGGGTCGCACTGGTCGAGGACTTGGCCGAGTACGACCTGGTGCACAACGGCACCCAGGCCTGGTCCTGGGACAGCGGCAGCCAGCAGGCCGTGCACTACACCGGGCTGCGCCAGGGCGCGTCCGGCGACCAGCACCAGTTGCCGGGCGACGTGCCGGCCACCCCCCAGCAGGCCGCGCAGCAGCTGCTGGCCGGCAGCGCCACCTACTCGGACGTGTCGGTCTCCGGCACCGCCACGGTGGCCGGTCGCAGCGCCTACCAGCTGAGCGTGCGGCCCAAGCAGTCCGGCTCGACCATCGGCGAGGTGCGGATCGCGATCGACTCGGCCACCGGCACCCCGCTGGCCGTCACCGCGCTCGGCACCGGCGGCGGCACGATCCTCGACAGCCGCTTCTCCCAGGTGTCGTTCGGTCACCCGGGCTCCGGCACCTTCGACTTCACCCCGCCCAAGGGCGCCAAGGTGACCCAGAAGGCGGCCGGGCTGGACAAGCCGGACACCGGCAAGGCCGGCGAGCACCACACCGGGGACCAGGCCGGCCAGCAGGCCAAGGTGATCGGCGAGGGCTGGACCGCGGTGCTCTCCGCCCAGCTGCCCGCCGAGCTGAACCAGACCGCGCCGGCCGGCGGGAAGCAGGACGGCGGCAAGCAGGCCAAGGGCCTGAAGGGCCTGGGCAGCCCGATGGCGCTGCTGAAGTCCTTCGGCAAGCCGGTCGGCGGCGGCACCCTGATCAGCAGCAAGGTGATCAACGTGCTGATCACGGACGACAACCGGGTCTACGCGGGCGCGGTCACCCTGCAGGTCCTGCAGAGCGCGGCCGGGGTGAAGTAGTGGCGCACTCCCCCGCGCTGGAGTCCGCGGCGGGGGCGGTGGCCGAGGCCGCCGCCCCCGCCGGGGGCCCTCCGGTCATCCGCACCCAGGGCCTGACCAAGCGGTTCGGCGGCGGCCAACTCGCCGTGGACGGGCTGGACCTCACCGTGCCGCGCGGCAGCGTCTTCGGGTTCCTCGGCCCGAACGGCTCCGGCAAGACCACCACCATCCGGATGCTGATGGGCCTGATCGCGCCCACCTCCGGTGTGGCCACCGTGCTCGGCGAGTCGATGCCGCAGTCGGTGACCCGGGTGCTGCCCCGGGTCGGCGCACTGATCGAGGGCCCGGCGCTGTACGGGTTCCTCTCCGGGCGCGACAACCTGCGCCGGTTCGACTCGGCCGACCCCACCTGCGACCCGCGCACCCGGGACGCCCGGGTCGACCGGGCGCTGGAGCGGGTCGGGCTGGCCGCCGCGGCCGGCAAGAAGGCCCGCGCCTACTCGCTGGGCATGAAGCAGCGGCTCGGGCTGGCCGCGGCGCTGCTCCAGCCGCGCGAGCTGCTGGTGCTGGACGAGCCGACCAACGGCCTGGACCCGCAGGGCATGCGGGAGATCCGGGCGCTGGTCCGCGAGGTCGCCGCCGAGGGCACCACGGTCTTCCTGTCCTCACACCTGCTCGACGAGATCGAGCAGGTGTGCACGCACGCCGCCGTGATGTCCAAGGGCCGGCTGGTGGTGCAGGGCACGGTGGCCGAGCTGGCCGCCCGCGCCCAGGGCCGGCTGGTGGTGCGCACCCCCGACACCACCGGCGCCGTGGCCGTGCTGACGGCGCACGAGGTGACGGAGCTCCAGGTGACGGAGGGTCAGGTGCTCGGCCGGCCCGCTGCCGA
The DNA here is from genome assembly GCF_007829815.1 of Kitasatospora viridis. NCBI lineage: Bacteria > Bacillati > Actinomycetota > Actinomycetes > Kitasatosporales > Streptomycetaceae > Kitasatospora > Kitasatospora viridis. The sequence goes on from NZ_VIWT01000001.1 coordinate 2,433,841, forward strand.
CGCGGACGAGGAGTGGCTGCCGCGGCTCTGCGCGGCGCTGGTCGCGGCCGGGGTGCGGGTGCGCGGGTTCGGGCTGGAGCGCGGGACCCTGGAGGACGCCTTCGTGGCACTGACCGGAGAGGGATTCGATGTCGCGGGTTGAGTCACCGCAGCGGACCGCGGCCACCGAACCGGTGCTCGCCGCCGGGCCCCGGCCGCAGACGGTGCCCGGGTTCCTGGCGCTGTTCCGCAGCGAGTTGGGGCTGACCTTCCGCCGGGTGCGGTCGATCGCGCTGCTCGGCGTGCTGGCCCTGGTGCCGATCCTGATCGGCGTGGTGGTCAAGCTGGAGACCGGCAACATGCGCAACGGGGGCGGCGGCGGCCCCGCCTTCCTGGCCCAGGTCACCCAGAACGGGGTCTTCCTGACCTTCACCGCGCTCGCCGTCTCGCTGCCGGTCTTCCTGCCGATGACGGTCGGCGTGGTGGCCGGCGACTCGGTGGCCGGCGAGGCCACCTCCGGCACGCTGCGCTACCTGCTGGTCGCCCCGGCCGGCCGGACCAGGCTGCTGGCCGCCAAGTTCACCGCCGCACTGACCTTCTGCTTCGCCGCCACCCTGGCGGTGGCGCTGGCCGGGCTGCTGATCGGTTCGATCCTCTTCCCGGTCGGCGACGTGGCGCTGCTCTCCGGGGACACCATCCCGCTCGCCGACGGGCTGCTGCGGATGGCGCTGATCGCGGTGGTGGTGGCGCTCTCGCTCTCCGGACTGGTGGCGATCGGGCTCTTCGTCTCCACCCTCACCAACAGCGGGATCGCCGCGATGGCGACCACCGTGGGCCTGGTGATCATCGTCCAGGTGCTGGACAGCTTCCCCCAGCTGCACACCATCCAGCCCTGGCTCTTCACCCACCACTGGCTCACCTTCGCCGACCTGCTGCGCCAACCCATGTACTGGGACGGCGTGCTGCAGAACCTGGGGCTCCAGGCGCTCTACGTGGCGGTCTTCGGCGCGGCGGCCTGGGCCCGGTTCAGCTCCCGCGACATCACGGCCTGATCCGCCCCGGCCGAACTACGCCTCCCGGCGCCCGGCGTCCGTCGGGCTGTCGGAGGCGGCGGCGGCTGCTTCTTTCAGTCGGCGCAGGGTGTCCTGGTAGGCCCGCGGGACGGCGTCCACCGGGGCCGGGCGCTGCCCGTGCCGGCGCCTGCGCTCCAGCTCGGCGAGCTGGAGGTGCACCACGGCGAGCAGGGTGTCCCGGCCCACCGGTACCGGCCGGGGCGCCGCGGCCTTGGTCAGCGCCACCCGGGGCGGCCCGGCCACCGTCAGCTGCCCGCGTGCGGCGGCCGCCTGCGCCACGGCAGCCCGGGCCCGGCGCTCGGCCTTGGCCGCCGCGCGCAGTGCACCGACGGCCGTCAACAGCCCGACCACACCCACCAGAAACGCCACTGCCACCATCGCGTCTGCTCCCCCGTCGGCTCGCTACCTCCCGGAGGCTACGCCCTCGCTGACCGCCGGCTCGCCCCGCCCCAGCTGCGGCGCGTCGCCCCTCGCGGCACGCGTGCCGCGGCGCAGCGCGTCCCAGGTGAGCACCAGCAGCGCGACCCAGACCAGCGCGAAGCCCGCCCAGCGGGCCGGCTCCATGGTCTCGTGGAAGTAGACGATGCCGATCAGGAACTGGAACACCGGCGCCAAGTACTGCATCAGCCCGATGGTGGAGAGCGGCAGCCGGATCGCCGAGGCGCCGAAGCAGAGCAGCGGGACGGCGGTGATCGGCCCGGTCAGCGCGAGCAGCGCGGTGTGACCGGCGCCGTGGCCCAGCGAGGAGTGCCCGGTGGCGGCCAGGTAGCCGAGGTAGCCCAGCGCGATCGGGAAGAGGAAGCCGGCCTCCAGCGCGAAGCTCTCCAGCCCGCCGAGCGCCACCTTCTTCTTCAGCAGGCCGTAGCTGCCGAAGCTGAACGCCAGCGAGAGCGCGATCCACGGCAGCCGCCCGTAGCCGACGGTCAGCACGGCCACCGCGACCGCGCCGATCCCGACCGCCGCCCACTGCGCCCGGCGCAGCTTCTCGTGCAGCAGCAGCACGCCGAACCCGATGGTCACCAGCGGGTTGATGAAGTAGCCGAGGCTGCTCTCCACCACGTGCCCGGCGTTGACCGCCCAGATGTAGACGCCCCAGTTGACCGCGATCACGGCGGCCGCGAGCGCGCTCAGCGCGAGCCGCCTGGGCTGCCCCAGCAGCGGCCGCAGCCAGGACCAGTGCCGCCGCACGGCCAGGATGGCCACGGCCGCGACCAGCGACCAGACCATCCGGTTGGCCAGGATCTCCATGGCCGAACTGGGTTCCAGCAGGGGCCAGTAGAGCGGGAACAGCCCCCACATGCCGTAGGCGGCGAAGCCGTACCAGAGGCCCCGTGCGTTCTCGCTGCGAGCTGCCTGCGGCATGTGCGGTCCTTCTCTCCACCCGGGCACACGGTCGAGCAGACCGTAGCGGGCGGAGCGGGCCCCTGTCATCTCCGTATCACCAGTTAGCTACTGACAACCCTGCTCGGGGTCCCAATCAGAAGCGGAACGGCTCACTCCGGCGCAGACCGTCCAGCTTCGCCGGGTTGATCATGCAGCGCATCGTGTGGACCACCCCGTCCAGCACCTCGACGGCGAGCGCACCCACCAGGCTCCCGTCCGGCGCCGTGAAGAGCACCCCCTCCTCGCCGTTGATCCAGCAGAACGCGGCGGTGGCGTCCCGCAGCTCCGGCTTGGCCAGCACCCCGAGCGCCCAGCGCGCCACCCGGTCGGATCCCTGGATCGGCCGCAGCGCCGCCCGCACCACCCCGCCGCCGTCCGACCAGGAGACCACCTCGGGCGCCAGCAGCTCCATCACCTTGCTCGCCTCGCCGCTCCCGCAGGCCGCCAGGAAGCGCTCGGTCACCGCACGCCGCTCCGCCGCTCCGGTCTCGAACCGCGGCCGCCGCTCCTGCACGTGCGCCTTCGCCCGGTGCGCCAACTGCCGCACCGCCGCCTCGCTCTTGCCCAGCGTCTCGGCCAACTCGGCGTTCGAGTAGCCGAACACCTCGCGCAGCACGAAGACCGCCCGCTCCAGCGGGCTCAGCGTCTCCAGCACCACCAGCATCGCCAGCGAGACCGACTCGGCCAGCTCGGCGTCCTCCGCCACGTCCGGCGCGGTGAGCAGCGGCTCCGGCAGCCAGGTGCCGACGTAGGACTCCCGGCGCGCCCGGGCCGAGGTCAGCTTGTTGAGCGAGAGGTTGGTGACCGTCCGCACCAGGTACGCCCGGGGGTTGAGCACCCCGGACCGGTCCGCCTCGGCCCACTTCAACCAGGCGTCCTGCAGGACGTCCTCCGCGTCCGCCACGCTGCCCAGCATCCGGTACGCGGTACCGAAGAGCAGTCGCCGGTTCTCCAGGAACGGGTCTTCCCGCTGCGCAGTGGTCACCGCTCCAGGTTCGCAGACCGCCCGCCGCCGGGGCACCCCTCCCCCGTCCCGCGCGTTCTGCCCAGGGAGGGGGTCGACCGATGCCGTGGTACCTGTGGGCCGTGATCGCCGCCCCGCCTGCCCTCCTCCTCGCCGACCGGCTGCTGCTCCTGCTGGAGCGGCACGGCTGGGTCTACTGGCGCAAGCGGCAGCCCGAGGCCGGCGGCGGCTCGGTGTACAGCGCGATCAACGAGCTCCAGACCCTGCTCTCGCCCGCCCAACGCCACGTCACCGAGCAGAAGGAGCGTCAACTCGTGCTCCGGGACGACGAGTCGGCCGGCGCACCGCATCCCGGCCGGATCGACCTCGACTCCGGCCGGGTGGTGGTCCGTCAACCGCCCGCCGACTGACCGGCCGCACCGAACGCGGTGTGCAGGAACTCGTCCACCGCCGTCTGCGCCTCGGCGGCCGTCGGGCCCTGGAGCAACGCGGTGCCGTGGGCGGCGCCCGGCAGGGTGAGCAGGCGGGCTTGGCCGGGCCGGGCCGCCGCGAGGAAGGAGCGGGCGGCGGGTGCCGAGCCGTACGGGTCGTCGGTGGCGGTCAGCAGGAGCAGCGGGCAGCCGATCCTGCCGATGGACGACTCGACGTCGATGCCGCCCGCCAACTCGGCCTCGGCGGACAGCGAGACCACGCCGACCACCGGCGGCCGGATCCCGGCGGCGGCCACCAGCGAGGCCTTCGCGCCCTCCGACGCGCCCAGCAGCACCACCGGCCCGGGCGGGTCGGCGGCGCGCACCGCGGCGGTGACGGCGGTGAGTTCGTCGACCGGGCCCGCGGTCCCGTAGTCCCAGAGCGCGACCCGGTAGCCCGCCGCCGTCAGGTGGTCGGCCGGCGGAAGCCAGGAGCAGAGGTCCTCGTCGCTCTCGTTGGACAGCACCACCGTGTCCGGGCCCTTGCCGAAGACGGTCACCCGGATCCGGTCGGCGCCGCCCGGCACGCTCGCGACCACCACCCGGGCCCGGCCGGGCGGCGCGCAGCCGTCGGGCGGGCTCGCGCCGCTGGACCCGGGGCTCCCGCAGGCACAGAGCAGCGCGACCGCTCCCGCCGCCAGCAGAACCTGACGCACCTTCATGTTCACGCGAGCCTCCGGGTGAGGAAGTCCAACAGTTCGGCGCGGAACCCGGCCGGTGCGCTGTCGGCGGTCAACTCCCAGCCGTGGCCCGCCCCGGCGGGCAGCACCACCAGGGTCCGGTCGACTGCCGGGGTGCCCAGCGCCGCGAACAGCTGCCGGGTCGCGTCCACGCTCGCGTACGGATCGTCGGCCGCCACCGCCATCAGCACCGGCAGCCGGACGGCCGGCGCGGCCGCACCGGCCTGCGCGAAGTCGTCCGCCGACAGCGCGGCGACCGCGCGGACGCCGGGCGCCGCATGCGCGGCGTAGGCGAGCGCCGCGCTCGCGCCCGCCGAGGCGCCGAGCACGGCCAGCCGGTCGGCACCGTCCCGGCGCAGTTGGTCGACGGCCGCGGCAGTGTCGGCGATCCCGTCGCCCGGGCTCGCCGGGCAGTCGCTGCTGCCCTGGCAGCGGGCGTCGAAGAGCAGCACCCGGAAGCCGTGCCCGACCAGCTCGGCGGCGTACGGCCACCAGCCGCAACCGCCGCTCACGCCGGACTCCGGCACCAGCACCACACCGCGCGGCCCGCCGCCGGCCTCGATCGCGGCCAGCCCCACCCCGTCGGCGGTGCGCAGCCGCAGCGCGCGGGCCGCCGGACCGGTCGGCGACCCGCAGCGGGCAGCGGCGCCGGCGCTCGGGATCCCCCCGCTGCACCCCGAGAGCACGGCCGCCGCGAACACGAGCGACGAAGCAACCCCGGTCCAGGAACGTCTTCGTGTCATGTCGTCAGCCTGTTCGACGGCCCGGCCTTCCGCGATGCTTTCCGTTCAGACCAAAACGCTTGCGGAGGGCCGACCGTGCTGCGCATCGAACTCTCGGCGGACGACCTGGCCCGGGTCCGGTTCGCCGCCCGGCCGGCCCCGCTGGTCGAGTTGAAGCTCGCCCTGATGATGCTCCAACGCCCGGACTCCGCAGCCCTGTTCGGCCGCTGGCGGCACGGCCTGCGGCGCCGGCTGCCCGACACCACCCGCCCGCTCTGGGACCTGCTCACGCCCTACCGCGGGCCGGCCTTCCTCGACCCGGTGAGCACGGATCTGGCCACCGGGCTGCACGAGGTCCGCACCGCGCCGCCCGCCCTCGTCCGGGACGGCATCGAACGCGTCTGGGCCGACCGCCGGAGCACCCCGCCGTCCTGGCTCCACGACCTCGCCGACGGCAGGGCCACCGCCCACCAACTCCTCCACCGCAGCCTGCGCGACGCCTACGACACCGTGCTCCGCGAGAGCTGGCCGGAGATCCGCAGCCTCCACCAGGCCGAGTACCTGCGCTACGCCCTCACCGCCGCCGAACACGGAGTCGCAGCTGCCCTGACCGCCCTCTGCCCGGGCTCACGCCTGGTGGACGGCACCTGGGAACTCGACGCGCCCCACCACCGGCACCTGGTCGCCGCCGGCCGGGGGCTGACCCTGCTCCCCACCTTCCACTGGACCGCAACCCCCTTGCTCGGTGCCGTCCCGGGCCAACCGACCCTGCTCGTCTACCCCGCCGGCCCCGGCATCCCGGTCACCCCCGCCGCCACCGACCACGACCCCCTCGCCCCGGTCCTCGGCACCACCCGCGCCCGCGCCCTCCGCCTCCTCGCCGACCCGATGACCACCACCGACCTCGCCCATCGACTGGGCATCAGCCCGGGCTCCGCCTCCACCCACGCAACGGCCCTGCGCGAAGCCGGTCTGATCGCCACAGCCCGCGACGGCAGAGCGGTCCACCACACCCGCACCGCCCTGGGCACGGCCCTCGCACTGTGAGCCGGCTGGCGCCACCTTCAGTCGGCCGCACCCCTGGGCGGCACGCGGTGGTCGGAGCGAGTGGTGGCCTCCTGGCCGGGTCTGGTCAGGTGGCGGGTGGCACTGGTCATGGCGGGCAGGTCTTCGACGCTCCAGCGCACCTGGCGAGATTTCGGGCCATCATTGCCCAGCTGGAGTCCGGTGCCCTCCCGGAAGGGGAGTCACGAGACCTCATCCGATCCATCAAGAGGAAGTGGAAAGCAAGCATGCGTAGCTCTGCATGGCAGAAGTCCAGCTACTCTGCCAATCACGACGACTGCGTCGAGGTCCGCACAGCCGACGGCCTGGTCGAACTCCGCGAGTCCGACAGCGGCGACATCATCGTCCGCACCACCCCCGTCAAGTTCGCCAAGTTCCTCCAGGGCGTCAAGGACGGCGAGTTCGACCACCACGCCGACCTCAGCAACTGACCTGTCGACGCCCGTTGACTGCCCGAGAATGGATGACGGGACGTCACCCGCCCCGTCCACAGGAAGCGAGAGGCAGAGATGACGAACACCGAGTGGCAGAAGTCCAGCTTCAGCGGATCCGGCGGCGACTGCGTCGAGGTCCGCACAGCCGACGGCCTGGTCGAACTCCGCGAGTCCGACAGTGGCGACATCATCGTCCGCACCACCCCCGTCAAGTTCGCCAAGTTCCTCCAGGGCGTCAAGGACGGCGAGTTCGACCACCACGCCGACCTCGGCAACTGACACACCGCGGGCCCCTCGCCCTTCCCGGGCGAGGGGCCGTCGCAGGTCGGCGGTCCTTGATCAGGCGACCGTCCAGGTGTCCTTCCCGTGCAGCAGGTCGGTCAGGTCGCCGGCACCCTTCTCCCGCACCGCCGTCTGCAGCTGGTCGGCCATCAGGGTGTCGTAGACCGGGCGCTCGACGTCGCGGAAGACGCCGATCGGGGTCTGGTGCAGGGTGTCGTTGTCGGCCAGGCGCGACAGGGCGAAGGCGCTCACCGGGCTGGCGCTGTGCGCGTCGTGCACCACCACCTCGGCGCGGTTGGCGTCCGTCACCTCGGCGACCGTCAACTCGCCGGTCGCCCGGTCACGGAAGACGCCCCGCCCGCCGAACAGCACCGGCTCGCCGTGCTGCAGCCTGATCAGGGCGCTCTCGGCGCTCTCCGCGTCCTTCAAGACATCGAACGCGCCGTCGTTGAAGATGTTGCAGTTCTGGTAGATCTCCACCAGCGCCGTGCCCTCGTGCTGCGCCGCCGCCCGCAGCACCGACGTCAGGTGCGGCCGGTCGGAGTCGATGGTCCGCGCGACGAACGTCGCCTCCGCACCCAGCGCCAACGAGACCGGGTTGAACGGCGCGTCCAGCGAGCCCATCGGCGTCGACTTGGTGATCTTGCCGATCTCCGAGGTCGGCGAGTACTGACCCTTCGTCAATCCGTAGATCCGGTTGTTGAAGAGCAGGATCTTCAGGTTGACGTTGCGCCGCAGCGCGTGGATCAGGTGGTTGCCGCCGATGGAGAGAGCATCACCATCGCCAGTGACGACCCACACCGACAGGTCCCGCCGCGAGGTCGCCAGCCCCGTGGCGATCGCCGGCGCGCGCCCGTGGATCGAGTGCACCCCGTAGGTGTTCATGTAGTACGGGAACCGCGAGGAACACCCGATCCCCGAGATGAAGACGGTGTTCTCCCGCCGGATCCCCAGCTCCGGCATGAAGGCCTGGACGGCGTTGAGGATCACGTAGTCCCCACACCCCGGGCACCAGCGCACCTCCTGGTCGGTCTTGAACTCCTTGGCGGTCTGCAGGGCTTCAGCCTTCGGAACAAGAGAAAGGGAACGCAGCTCGCTCATCGGGTCTCTCCGTCCAGGGTGCCGATCGCCGCCCACAGCACGTCCGCCAACTGGGCCGCCTTGAAGGGCAGTCCGCGGACCTGGTTGTAGGATTCGGCGTCCACCAGGTACTTGGCGCGCAGCAGCATCGCCAGCTGGCCCAGGTTCATCTCCGGCACGATCACCTTGTCGTAACCGGCCAGCACGGTACCGAGGTTGGCCGGGAAGGGGTTGAGGTGGCGCAGGTGGGCCTGGGCGACGTGGCCGCCGTCGGCGCGCACCCGGCGCACCGCCGCCGCGATCGGCCCGTAGGTCGAGCCCCAGCCGACCACCAGCACCTTGGCCTGCCCGTCCGGGTCGTCGACCTCCAGCGGCGGCACGGTGATGCCGTCGATCTTGGCCTGCCGGGTGCGGACCATCAGGTCGTGGTTGGCCGGGTCGTAGGAGATGTTGCCGGTGCCGTCCTGCTTCTCGATGCCGCCGATCCGGTGCTCCAGCCCGGGGGTGCCGGGCACCGCCCACGGGCGGGCCAAGGTCGCCGCATCGCGCTTGTAGGGCCAGAACGCCCCGTCCTCGGTGTTCGGGCCGGTCGCGAAGTCCGGTTCGATCACCGGCAGTTCGTCCACGGCCGGGATCCGCCAGGGCTCCGAGCCGTTGGCCAGGTAGCCGTCCGAGAGCAGCATCACCGGGGTCCGGTAGGCGACCGCGATCCGGGCCGCCTCCAGCGCCGCGTCGAAGCACTCGGCCGGGGTGGCGGGCGCCACGATCGGCACCGGCGCCTCGCCGTTGCGGCCGAACATCGCCTGCAGCAGGTCGGCCTGCTCGGTCTTGGTGGGCAGCCCGGTGGACGGGCCGCCGCGCTGGATGTCCACCACCAGCAGCGGCAGTTCGAGCGAGACCGCGAGCCCGATGGTCTCCGACTTCAGCGCCACGCCGGGCCCGGAGGTGGTGGTGATGCCGAGCGCGCCGCCGAAGGCGGCACCGAGCGCCGCGCCGATGCCGGCGATCTCGTCCTCGGCCTGGAAGGTCCGCACACCGAAGTTCTTGTGCTTGGACAGCTCGTGCAGGATGTCGGAGGCCGGGGTGATCGGGTAGGAGCCGAGGAAGAGCGGCAGCCCGGAGCGCTGGCCGGCGGCGATCAGGCCGTAGGCGAGCGCCAGGTTGCCGGAGATGTTGCGGTAGGTGCCAGCCGGCAGCTTGGCCGGCGCCACCTCGTAGGAGACCGCGAAGTCCTCGGTGGTCTCGCCGAAGTTCCAACCGGCCCGGAACGCGGTGATGTTGGCCTCGGCGATGGCCGGCTTCTTGGCGAACTTGGTCCGCAGGAACGACTCCGTCCCCTTGGTCGGCCGGTGGTACATCCAGGAGAGCAGGCCGAGCGCGAACATGTTCTTCGCCCGCTCGGCGTCCTTGCGCTGCAGGCCGCTCTCCTTGAGCGCCTCCAGGGTGAGCGTGGTCAGCGGCACCTTGTGCAGGTGGTAGCCGTCCAGTGAACCGTCGCCCAGCGGATCCGCCGCGTAGCCCACCTTGGCCAGCGCCCGCTTGGTGAACTCGTCGGTGTCCACGATGATTTCGGCACCGCGCGGCAGGTCCGGCAGGTTGGCCTTGAGGGCCGCCGGGTTCATCGCGACCAGCACGTTCGGCGCGTCGCCCGGGGTCAGGATGTCGTGGTCGGCGAAGTGCAACTGGAAGCTGGAGACCCCGGGCAGGGTGCCCTGTGGTGCCCGGATCTCGGCCGGGAAGTTCGGCAGGGTGGAGAGGTCGTTGCCGAACGATGCCGTCTCCGAGGTGAACCGGTCCCCGGTGAGCTGCATCCCGTCACCCGAGTCCCCCGCGAACCGGATGATCACCCGATCCACCCGCCGGATCGGCTTGCCGCGTCGTGGTGCGCCCGGACCGGGCCGGCCCTGTGGGCCGTCGGCGCCGTCCGGGCCACCGCTCGCTGTTACCTGATCGACCTCGCTGGTCACTGCCGCGGACCTCCCTCAGGGGTACCAGCCGCGGGCGTGGGCCGTGTGCCCCGTCCGCCTGGTGCACCAATCGCATCCTATGCGGGCCGAGTTCCGCTCACGGGTAACTGCAGCAATCGGATGCCCACTGCCGTCACCGAGGCATCGCTGGCCACCCCGGGCCACCGCGGCGGCGGCCCGGCGGATCAGGAGTTGAGGTAGGTGAGAACCGCGAGCACCCGGCGGTGGTCCTGCTGGCTCTGCCCGAGGCCCAGCTTCTGGAAGATGTTGGAGACGTGCTTCTCCACCGCGCCGTCCGAGACCACCAGCTGCTTGGCGATCGCGGCGTTGGTCCGGCCCTCTGCCATCAGGCCGAGCACCTCGCGCTCGCGCGGGGTCAGGCCGGTCAGCACGTCACCCTTGCGGCTGCGGCTGAGCAACTGCTGCACCACCTCGGGGTCCAGCGCGGTGCCGCCCTCGGCGACCCGCTTCACCGCGTCGACGAACTCGCGGACCTCGGCGACCCGGTCCTTCAGCAGGTAGCCGACGCCCCGGGTGGAGCCGGCCAGCAGCTCACCGGCGTACTGCTCCTCGACGTACTGGGAGAGCACCAGCACCCCCAGCCCGGGGTACAGCCCGCGCAGCGTGACGCAGGCCCGCACGCCCTCGTCGGTGAACGTGGGGGGCATCCGCACGTCGGCCACCACCACGTCGGGCAGCCCGTCGCCCGCCGCCAGGTCGTCGATCGTCTTCAGCAGGGCCACGGCGTCGCTCACCCCGGCCACCACCTCCAGGCCGCGGTCGGTGAGCAGCCGGGTCAGGCCCTCCCGGAGCAGGACCGAATCCTCGGCGATGACGACGCGCAGCATGCCCAAACCCCCAGTGAGACGGCCCCGGACAGACCGTGCTGGTCACATCGTACGGATGGCCACCGCGTCGCAGAGCCCTTGCAGGGCCGCCTTGGCCGGGCAGTCCGGCAGCGGGGCGAGCAGCGCGCGGGCCTCCTCCGCGTACCGCAGGGTCTCCCGGCGGGCGTGCTCCAGCGCGGGGTGACGGCGCAGCAGGCGCAGCGCCTCGGCGTGCCGCTGATCGTCCGTCAGGTCCTGCTGGAGCAGCTCGCGCAGCCGCAGGTCGGCCGGGTCGCTCTCGTCCGCGGGCATCGAGCGCAGCAGCAGCACCGGCAGGGTGGGCACGCCCTCGCGCAGGTCGGTGCCGGGGGTCTTGCCGGACTCGTGGCCGTCGCTGGCGATGTCCAGCACGTCGTCGGCGAGCTGGAAGGCCAGGCCCATCTTCTCGCCGTACTCGGTGAGGATGTCCACCATCCACGGCTCGGCCCCGGCCATCTGCGCGCCGAACCGGCCGGAGACGGCCATCAGCGCGCCGGTCTTGCCGGCCAGCACGTCCAGGTAGTGGCTGAGCGGGTCGCCGCCGGGCTGCGGGCCGGCGGTCTCCAGGATCTGGCCGGTGACCAGCCGTTCGAAGGCGTCGGCCTGGGTGCGCACCGCCTCCGGGCCGAGGTCGGCCAGCACCTTGGAGGCCCGCGAGAAGAGGAAGTCGCCGGTCAGGATGGCCACCGAGTTGTCCCAGCGGGCGTTCGCGCTGGGGGCGCCGCGGCGCACCGGGGCCTCGTCCATCACGTCGTCGTGGTACAGGGTGGCGAGGTGGGTCAGCTCGACGACCACGGCGGCGGGCACCACGCCGGGCGCGGTCGGGTCGCCGAACTGGGCGGCGAGCATCACCAGCAGCGGGCGGAAGCGCTTGCCGCCGGCCTCGATGAGGTGGCTCGCGGTGACGGTGATGAACGGGATGTCGCTCTTGACGGCCTCGGTGAGTGCGGTCTCGACCGCCTGCAGCCCGGCCTGGACGTCACGGGTCAGATCGCGGTCCTGCACGCTGAGCCCGAAGGGTCCTACGACGGTCACGAAGACCACTCCTGTCGCCGGTCGATCATGCGGTCCGGTCCCTGTTGCGGCCGCTGCCATCCCCAGCAGCGTATCGGGTCACGAGTGGATCACTGTACGGGCGTGCTGGTCGGAGGCCGAAGAAGCCGCCGGGCCCGGGGAACGCCGCCCCGGACCCGGCCCTCCCGACCGGTTCAGCGGGTGAACATCGCCGCCTTGGAGGCGAGGTCCAGGAAGTACTGCGGCGCGAGGCCGAGCACCAGGGTCGCCGCCACGGCGACCGAGATCACGGTGGCCGTCGCGGTGCTCGGGATCACCACGGCCGGACCGTTCTGCTGCGGCTCGGAGAAGAACATCAGCACGATCACCCGGATGTAGAAGAACGCGGCCACCGCCGAGGTCAGCACACCGACGATGACCAGCGGGGTCGCCCCGCCCGCCGCCGCGGCCTGGAAGACCGCGAACTTACCCGTGAAGCCCGCGGTGAGCGGGATCCCGGCGAAGGAGAGCAGGAAGAGCGCGAACACCGCGGCCAGCAGCGGCGAGCGCCGCCCCAGGCCGGCCCAGCTGGACAGGTGGGTGGCCTCGCCCTTCGAGTCGCGCACCAGGGTGACCGCGGCGAACGCGCCCAGCGTCACCAGGGCGTAGGCGAGCAGGTAGAAGAGGACGGCGCCCAGGCCCTGCCGGTTGGTGGCGATCACCCCGGTCAGGATGAACCCGGCGTGCGCGATCGAGGAGTAGGCGAGCAGCCGCTTCACGTCCTGCTGGGTGACCGCCAGCACCGCGCCGGCCACCATGGTCAGGATCGCCACGCCCCACATCACCGGCCGCCAGTCCCAGCGCAGGCCGGGGAAGGCCACGTAGAAGATCCGCAGCAGCGCGCCGAACGCGGCCACCTTGGTGGCGGCGGCCATGAAGCCGGTCACCGGGGTCGGGGCGCCCTGGTAGACGTCCGGGGTCCAGGCGTGGAACGGCACCGCGCCGACCTTGAAGAGCAGGCCGACCGCGAGCATCGCCAGGCCGATCAGCAGCAGCGCGTCGTTCTGGGTGGTGACGGCCAGCGCCGGGGTGGCCGGGGCGGTGCCGGAGACCACGTCGGCGATGTCCGGGAGCCGGAAGCTGCCGGCGTAGCCGTAGAGCAGCGCGCTGCCGAAGAGGAAGAAGGCCGAGGAGAACGAGCCCAGCAGGAAGTACTTGACCGCCGCCTCCTGGGAGAGCAGCCGGCGGCGCCGGGCCAGCGCGCAGAGCAGGTAGAGCGGGAGGGAGAAGACCTCCAGCGCCACGAACATGGTGAGCAGGTCGTTGGCGGCCGGGAAGAGCAGCATGCCGCCGACCGCGAACAGGGTGATCGGGTAGACCTCGGTGCTGGCGAAGCCGGCCCGGGTGGCCTGCCGCTCCTGCTCGCCGCCGGGGGTGGCGGCGGCCTGCGGGGCGAACGCGTCCTGCGGCACGCCCTCCACCCGCGGGTCGAGCGCGCGCTCGGCGTAGAGCAGCACCGACAGCACCGCGGCCAGCAGGATCACGCCCTGGAGGAAGAGCGCGGGGCCGTCCAGCGCCACCGAGCCCATCGCCAGCAGCCCGCTCTTGGTGGTGCCGTAGCCCTCGGTGGCGAGCACCAGGACGGCGGCGAAGGCGCCGCCGAGCCCGAGCAGGGCCACCAGCAGCTGGATCCGGTAGCGCAGCCGGCGGGGCACGAAGGCCTCCACCAGGATGCCGGCGACCGCCGCGCCGAAGACCACCAGCATCGGGGAGAGCTGGCCGTACTCGATCTGCGGCGCCGGGATGCTCGGGGTGTTGCCGCCGCCGGCGGCGAGGTTCCACAGGCTGTGGACGGAACTCACTTGGTCTCACCTCCTGCGGTGACCGCCACCGGGTGGGCCGGGGCGGGGTCGGTCCGGTGGACCTGGGAGAGGGTGTCGGCGACCGTCGGGTTCACCAGGTCGGTGAGCGGCTTGGGGTAGACGCCCAGCGCGATGGTCAGCGCGATCAGCGGCGCGGCGACCAGCAGTTCACGGGCCTTCAGGTCGGCCATGCCGCTCACCGCGGGCTTCACCGGGCCGGTCATGGTGCGCTGGTAGAGCACCAGCACGTAGAGCGCGGCCAGCACGATGCCCACCGTGGCGATGATGCCGAGCACCGGGTACCGGGTGAAGGTGCCGACCAGCACCAGGAACTCGCTGACGAACGGCGCGAGCCCCGGCAGCGACAGCGTGGCCAGGCCGCCGATCAGGAAGGTGCCGGCCAGCACCGGGGCGACCTTCTGCACCCCGCCGAAGTCGGCGATCAGCCGGGAGCCGCGGCGCGAGATCAGGAACCCGGCGATCAGCATCAGCAGCGCGGTGGAGATGCCGTGGTTGACCATGTAGAGCGTGGCACCGCTCTGGCCCTGGCTGGTCATCGCGAAGATGCCCATGATGATGAAGCCGAAGTGCGAGATCGAGGCGTAGGCGACCAGCCGCTTGATGTCCTTCTGACCCACCGCCAGCAGCGCGCCGTAGATGATCCCGACCACCGCGAGCACCAGGATCGCCGGGGCGAAGAACTTCGAGGCGTTCGGGAAGAGCCCGAGGCAGAACCGCAGCATCGCGAAGGTGCCGACCTTGTCGACCACCGCCGTGATCAGCACGGCCGTTCCGGCGGTGGACTCCCCCATCGCGTTCGGCAGCCAGGTGTGCAGCGGCCAGAGCGGGGCCTTCACCGCGAAGGCGAAGAAGAAGCCGAGGAAGAGCGCCCGCTCCGCGGTCGGGTCGATCACCAGCTTGCCGTCGGCGATCGCCGAGGTGAGGGTCTGCAGGTCGAAGGTGGCGAGGTTCTGGTTCTGCGCGATGACGTAGAGCCCGATCACCGCGGCGAGCATCACCAGGCCGCCGAGCAGGTTGTAGAGCAGGAACTTGACGGCGGCGTAGGAGCGCTGCCGGGCCTGCTCGGGCCCGCCGGCCCTGTCGCCGAAGCCGCCGATCAGGAAGTACATCGGGATCAGCATGGCTTCGAAGAAGACGTAGAACAGGAAGACGTCGGTGGCCAGGAAGGAGACGATCACCATCGCCTCGACGGCGAGGATCAGCGCGAAGTAGCCCTGGGTCCTGCGACGGTTCTCGAAGGTGCCTTCCGGCGCGGGGGCCGGGTCGGCGTCGTGCCAGGCGGCCAGCATCACCAGCGGCACCAGCACCGCGGTGAGCAGCACCAGCACGGTGCCGATCCCGTCCGCGCCGAACGAGAAGCTGATCCCGAAGGCCCGGATCCAGCTGTAGTGCTCGGTCAGCTGGTAGCGCGGGCCGCCGGACTTGAAGCTCGCCGCGATGGCGGCGGCCAGCCCGAGGGTGGCCACCGAGAAGGCCAGCGCGACGGCTTTGGTGGTGCGCCGCCGGGCCTCACTGGTCCCGGCCGGCAGCGCGGCGGTGACGATCGCCCCGGCGGCCGGGACGGCGCAGGCGGTGGTGAGCAGGACGCTCATGCCGCCACCCCCTGACGCCCAGTCAGATCAGTCAGATTCCTCATACCGACCTCATCAGGAGAGTGGTGGCGACCAGCACCAGCGTGCCGCCGAACATGGAGAGCGCGTAGGAGCGGACGTAGCCGTTCTGCACCCGGCGCACCCGGCTGGAGATGCCGCCGATGGTCGCGGCCAGCCCGTTGACCACGCCGTCCAGGCCCTTGCTGTCGAAGTAGACCAGCGCGGCGGTGAGCGCCGAGCCGGGCCGGACCAGCACCGCGTGGTTGATGTCGTCCTGCAGCAGGTCGCGCCGGGCGGCCCGGGTGAGCGCGGAGCCCACCGGCGGGGCGACCGGCACCGGGCTGCGCCCGTAGACCAGGTAGGCGAGGCCGACGCCGGCCAGCATGCAGACCATGGTGATCACGGTGATCGCGATCGACGGCAGCGGCGAGTTGCCCTCGCTGTGCCCGGTGACCGGCGCCAGCCACTTCACGAAGGCGTCGTTCACGCTGAACAGTCCGCCGGCCAGCACCGAGCCGAAGGCCAGCACGATCATCGGCAGGGTCATGGTCTTCGGCGACTCGTGCGGGTGCGGCAGTTCGCCCCGCTCGTCCGGCTGCCAGCGCTTCTCGCCGAAGAAGGTCATCAGCATCACCCGGGTCATGTAGAACGCGGTGACCGCCGCGCCGACCAGGGTGACCGCGCCGAGGATCCAGCCCTCGGTGCCGCCCTTGGCGAACGCCGCCTCGATGATCTTGTCCTTGGAGAAGAAGCCGGACAGGCCGGGGAAGCCGATGATCGCCAGGTAGCCGAGGCCGAAGGTGACGAAGGTGACCGGCAGGTACTTGCGCAGCCCGCCGTAGTGCCGCATGTCGACCTCGTCGTTCATGCCGTGCATGACCGAGCCGGCGCCGAGGAACAGGCCGGCCTTGAAGAAGCCGTGGGTCACCAGGTGCATGATCGCGAAGACGTAGCCGATCGGGCCGAGCCCGGCGGCCAGGATCATGTAGCCGATCTGCGACATGGTCGAGCCGGCCAGCGCCTTCTTGATGTCGTCCTTGGCGCACCCGACGATCGCACCGTAGAGCAGGGTGACCGCGCCGACGCAGACCACGGCGAGCCGGGCGTCCGGGGCCAGGTCGAAGATCGCGTGTGAGCGGGTGATCAGGTAGACGCCGGCGGTCACCATGGTGGCCGCGTGGATCAGCGCGGAGACCGGGGTCGGGCCCTCCATCGCGTCGCCGAGCCAGCTCTGCAGCGGCACCTGGGCCGACTTGCCGCAGGCCGCCAGCAGCAGCATCAGGCCGATCGCGGTCAGCTTGCCCTCGCTCGCCTGGTGGGCGTTGGCGAAGACCCCGCTGAACGAGAAGTCCCCGAACTGGGTGAACATCAGCATGATCGCGATGGACAGCCCGACGTCGCCGACCCGGTTGACGATGAACGCCTTCTTGGCCGCGGTGGCCGCGCTCGGCTTGTGCTGCCAGAACCCGATCAGCAGGTACGAGGCGAGCCCGACCCCCTCCCAACCGACGTACAGCAGGAGGTAGTTGTCGGCCAGCACGAGCAGCAGCATGGCGGCCAGGAAGAGGTTCAGGTAGCCGAAGAACCGCCGCCGGCGCTCGTCGTGGGCCATGTAGCCCACCGAGTAGAGGTGGATCAGCGTGCCGACCCCGGTGATCAGCAGCACGAAGGTCATCGACAGCTGATCCAGCTGGAAGGCCGCGTCGGCCTTGAAGCCGGCCACCGGGATCCAGCTGAACAGCTTGACGTGGACGGCCCGTTGGTCCGCCGAGCGGCCCAGCATCTGGCTGAACAGGACCAGGCCGAAGACGAAGGAGAGCGCGGCCGCCAGGGTGCCGAGCCAGTGCCCGAACCGGTCCAGCGCCCGGCCCCCGAGCAGCAGCAGGGCAGCACCGGCCAGCGGCGCTGCGACGAGCAGCGGGATGAGAGTGTTCACTTCGGTCCCCTACAGCTTCATCAGGTTGCTGTCGTCGACCGAAGCCGAATGCCTGGTACGGAAGATGGAGACGATGATGGCCAGGCCCACGACGACCTCGGCCGCCGCGACCACCATGGTGAAGAAGGCCATGATCTGGCCGTCCAGGTTGCCGTGCAGCCGGGAGAAGGTGACCAGCGCGAGGTTGGAGGCGTTGAGCATCAGCTCCACGCACATGAAGAGCACGATGGCGTTGCGCCGGATCAGCACCCCCGCGGCCCCGATGGTGAACAACAGGGCTGCGAGGTACAGGTAGTTGACCGGATTCACTCCGCCTCCTCCGGCGTCGTCCGCTTGTTCGGCACGGTCTCCAGCGCCTCCCTGGGCTGCGGCGGCGCGGGCCGCTCGGAGGCGGGCCGGCCGAGCCACTCGGCGGTGCTGTTCTCCAACTCGGCCATCCGGCGCAGCATGTCCTGGCTGACGTCGCGGATCTGGCCGCGCTCGCGCAGCGTGGCCATCACCGAGTCCTCGGCGATGCTGCCGTCCGGCAGCAGGGCGGCGATGTCCACCGCGTTGTGCCGGGCGTAGACGCCGGGCGCCGGCAGCGGCGGGACCTGCTTGTTCTCCCGCACCCGCTGGTCGGCGAGCTCGCGCTGGGTCTTCGGCCGCTCCACGTGCTCGCGGTGGGTCAGCAGCATCGCGCCGATCGCCGCGGTGATCAGCAGCGCGCCGGTGACCTCGAAGGCCCAGACGTACTTGGTGAAGATCAGCCGGGCCAGGCCCTGCACGTTGCCCTCGGCGTTGGCCTCGGACAGGCCGGTGAAGTGCCCGAGCTTCGCGTTGGCGATGCCGGCGATCAGCAGCACCCCGAAGCCGAGCCCGCAGAGCACCGCGGCGATCCGCTGGCCCTTGAGGGTCTCCTTCAGCTCGTCGGCACTGGAGACGCCGACCAGCATCACCACGAAGAGGAAGAGCATCATGATCGCGCCGGTGTAGACCACGATCTGCACCACGCCCAGGAAGACCGCGCCCTGGGCCAGGTAGCAGACGGCCAGCGACAGCATGGTGGCGGCCAGGCAGAGGGCGCTGTGCACGGCCTTGCGCATGGTCACCATGCCCAGCGCGCCGCCCACCGCGAGCACCGCGAGCACCCAGAACTGGACCGCCTCGCCGGTGGAGGTCATGAGGTCACCTCGCGCTCTTGCTGCTCCTGGGTCGGCGTGCCCGGGGCGGCGTGGGTGACCTCGCCCCGGTAGTAGGCGCCCTCGTCGGTGCCCGGGTACATCGCGTGCGGCGGCGCCACCATGCCCTCGGTGAGGCCGGACAGCAGCTGCTCCTTGGTGAAGATCAGGTCCTTGCGGGAGGAGTCCGCCAGCTCGTACTCGTTGGTCATGGTGAGCGCGCGGGTCGGGCAGGCCTCGATGCACAGGCCGCACAGGATGCAGCGGGCGTAGTTGATCTGGTAGACCGCGCCGTACCGCTCGCCCGGGGAGTAGCGCTCCTCCTCGGTGTTGTCGGCGCCCTCCACGTAGATGGCGTCCGCCGGGCAGGCCCAGGCGCACAGCTCGCAGCCGACGCACTTCTCCAGGCCGTCCGGGTGCCGGTTGAGCTGGTGGCGGCCGTGGAACCGCGGGGCGGTGGGCTTCTTCTGCTCGGGGTACTGCTCGGTCAGCCGCTTCTTGAACATGGCCTTGAAGGTCACGCCGAAGCCCGCGGCCGGTCCCAGCAGCGAGGGCTTGTCGTCCTGTTCGGACATGCCGGTTCAGCTCCCTTCGGACTGGTTGGCGCCGTTGAGCGCGTCCTGCAGTGGTTCGGCGGGCGGCTGCGCCTGCGGCACCCGGCTGCGCCGGCGCGGCACGGGCGGCAGTTGCTGGCCGGGCAGCGGCGGCACGGGGTACCCGCCCGCCATCGGGTCGAAGGCGGCCGGCGGCTCGAACTGCTTGACCGGCTCCTTGCGCCGGAAGGCGTCCCAGACCAGCGAGAGCAGCAGCACCGCGATCACCGGCGCCCCGACGTAGAGCACCACCTGGCCGAAGCCGTGGCCCTCGTTGCGCAGCGCCCGGACGCTGGCCACCATCACCAGCCAGACCAGCGAGACCGGGATCAGCACCTTCCAGCCCAGCTTCATGAACTGGTCGTAGCGCAGCCGGGGCAGCGTGCCGCGCAGCCAGATGAAGAAGAAGAGCAGCAGCTGGATCTTGATGACGATCCAGAGCATCGGCCACCAGCCGTGGTTGGCGCCGGCCCAGAAGGTGGAGATCGGCCACGGGGCCCGCCAGCCGCCCAGGAAGAGGGTGGAGGCGACGGCCGAGACGGTGACCATGTTGACGTACTCGGCCAGCATGAACATCGCGAACTTCAGCGAGCTGTACTCGGTGTTGAAGCCGCCGACCAGCTCGCCCTCGGCCTCCGGCAGGTCGAACGGGGCCCGGTTGGTCTCACCGACCATCGCGATGACGTACACGATGAAGGAGACCGGCAGCAGCACCGCGAACCAGGTCGGCTGCTGGGCGCTGACGATCTGTGAGGTGGACATCGAGCCGGAGTAGATGAAGACCGCGGCGAACGACAGGCCCATGGCGATCTCGTAGGAGATCATCTGCGCCGAGGAGCGCAGGCCGCCGAGCAGCGGGTAGGTCGAGCCCGAGGACCAGCCGGCCAGCACGATGCCGTAGATCCCGATCGAGGCGGTGGCCAGGATGTAGAGCAGCGCCACCGGCAGGTCGGTGAGCTGCATCGGGGTCCGGGTGCCGAAGATCGAGACCTCGTTGTCGGCCGGGCCGAACGGGATCACCGCGAAGGACATGAAGGCCGGGATCGCGCAGACGATCGGCGCCAGGACGTAGACCACCTTGTCGGCCTTGGCGACCACCAGGTCTTCCTTGAGCGCCAGCTTGATGCCGTCGGCCAGCGACTGCAGCAGGCCCCAGGGCCCGTGCCGGTTCGGGCCGATCCGCAGCTGCATCCAGGCGACGACCTTGCGCTCCCAGACGATCGCGATCAGCACCGTGAGCACCAGGAAGGCGAAGCAGAACACCGCCTTGAGCAGCACCAGCCACCACGGGTCGCGGCCGAAGTACTCCAGGCTCCCTGAGGCGGCCGCTAGTTGGACGCTCGGCAGAGCGGGTGCCATTACTCCTCCTCCCCAGCCGGGGCGATGGTCACCAGGTGACCGACGGTGGTGCCGAGGGTGCGGTGCACGCCCTGGCCGACGGAGTTGACGGGCACCCAGACGGTGCGGTCCGGCTGCTCCGGGGTGATCTCCAGCGCCAGGATCAGCGAGCCGGCCGGGCCGGTGACCCGCAGCCGGCCGCCGGCCGCGACGCCGATCTCGGCGGCGGTGCCGGGCGAGAGCCGGGCGACGGCGGGGTGCCGGGTGCCGGCCAGCTGCTCGTCGCCCTGCTGGAGCCGGCCGCGGTCCAGCAGCAGCCGCCAACCCGCCAGCACCGCCTGGCCGGTGGCCGGCCGGGGCAGCGGGGCGGGGTGGCCGGCCGGTGCGGCCGGGTGGTCGCCGGTCCACGGGGTGAAGGCGTCCAGTTCGAGCCGGGCGGCCCGGATGTCGGGCAGGCCGAGCCGGTGGCCCAGCGCGTCCGCGAGCATGTTCAGCACCCGGACGTCCGAGTGCAGATGACGGCCCATCACCTGGTCGGGCTTGAGGGCGGCTTCGAACATCCGCACCCGGCCCTCCCAGTCCAGGAAGGTGCCGGCCTTCTCGGCCACCGCCGCCACCGGCAGCACCACGTCGGCCTGTTCGGTGACGGCCGAGGGGCGCAGCTCCAGCGAGACGGTGAAGCCGACCCGGGCCAGCGCCTCGTCGGCCAGCTGCGGGTCCGGCAGGTCGTCCGGGTCCAGCCCGCCGATCACCAGGGCGTCCAGGTCGCCGGCCGCGGCGGCGGCCAGGATCTGGCCGGTGTCCCGGCCGAGCCGGGCGGGCAGCTCCGCGGCGCCCCAGACGGCGGCGGCCTCGGCCCGGGCGGCCGGCACGGTGACCGGGCGCCCGCCGGGCAGCAGGCCGGGCAGCGCGCCGGCCTCCAGCGCGCCGCGCTCGCCGGCCCGGCGCGGGATCCAGGCGATCCGGGCGCCGCTGGCGTGGGCCAGCCGCAGCGCGGCGGTCAGCCCGCCGCTGATCTGGGCCAGCCGCTCGCCGACCAGGATCACCGCGCCGGGGCGGCGCAGCTGTTCGGCGGCCTGCTCGGCCTCGCCGTCCAGGCCGGGCGACTCGGCGAGCGTGCCCAGCCACTCGGGCTCGGTGCCGGGGGCGGCGGGCAGCAGGGTGCCGCCCAACTTGGCCAGGCCGCGCGAGCGGTGGTCGGCGACCGCGTAGACCTTCAGGCCCTTGCGGGTGGCCTTGCGCAGCCGCAGGAAGACGATCGGCGACTCCTCCTCGGGCTCGAAGCCCGCGAGCAGCACGGCCGGGGCCTCTTCCAGGGCCTGGTAGCTGACCCCCTGCCCGGACAGGTCCACGCCCTGCCCGGCGACCGCGGCGGCCAGGAAGTCGGCCTCCTCGGCGCTGTGCGGGCGGGCCCGGAAGTCCACGTCGTTGGTGCCGAGCACCACCCGGGCGAACTTGGCGTAGCCGTAGGCGTCCTCCACGGTCACCCGCCCGCCGGCCAGCACGCCGGCCCGGGCGCCGCGCAGCCCCTCGGCCGCGGCGGCCAGCGCCTGCGGCCAGGAGGCCTCCACCAGTTCGCCGGTGGCCGGGTCGCGGACCAGCGGGCTGGTCAGCCGGTCCCGCTGCTGGGCGTAGCGGAAGGCGAACCGGCCCTTGTCGCAGTTCCACTCCTCGTTCACCGCCGGGTCCTCGCCGGCCAGTCGGCGCAGCACCTTGCCGCGCCGGTGGTCGGTGCGCTGCGCGCACCCGGCGGAGCAGTGCTCGCAGACGCTGGGCGAGGAGACCAGGTCGAACGGGCGGGAGCGGAACCGGTAGGCGGCCGAGGTGAGCGCGCCGACCGGGCAGATCTGGATGGTGTTGCCGGAGAAGTACGACTCGAAGTCGTCGCCGGCCCCGGTGCCGACCTGCTGCAGCGCGCCGCGCTCCACCAGGTCGATGAGCGGGTCGCCGGCGATCTGCTGGGAGAACCGGGTGCAGCGGGCGCAGAGCACGCAGCGCTCCCGGTCCAGCAGCACCTGGCTGCTGATCGGCACCGGCTTCTCGTACGTCCGCTTCATCCCGTCGAACCGGGACTCGGCCTGGCCGTTGGACATCGCCTGGTTCTGCAGCGGGCACTCGCCGCCCTTGTCGCAGACCGGGCAGTCCAGCGGGTGGTTGATCAGCAGCAGCTCCATCACGCCGCGCTGGGCCTTCTCGGCCACCGGCGAGCTGACCTGGGTGCGCACCACCATGCCCTCGGCGACCGGGATGGTGCAGGAGGCGACCGGCTTGCGCTGGCCCTCGATCTCCACGATGCACTGCCGGCAGGCGCCGGCCGGGTCGAGCAACGGGTGGTCGCAGAACCTCGGCACCTGGGTGCCGATCTGCTCGGCCGCGCGGATCACCAGGGTGCCCTTGGGGACCTGGACTTCGACGCCGTCGATGGTGAGCGTGACGAGCTCGACCTCCGTGCGGGTTGGCTCAGTGACGGTCACGCGTGCACCTCCCTCTCGGTGGCGGGGCTGGGGGCCGCGGCCCGGCGGGCGTCGGCCCAGACGGTGCTGGCGGCCGGGTCGAACGGGCAGCGGCGCTCGGCCAGGTGCTGCTCGTACTCGGCGCGGAAGTGCTGCAGCGAGGAGACGATCGGGCTGGCCGCGCCGTCGCCCAGGGCGCAGAACGACTTGCCGTTGATGTTGTCGGCGATGTCCAGCAGCTTCTCCAGGTCGCCGGGCTCGCCCTGGCCGGCCTCGATCCGCTGGAGCAACTGGACCAGCCAGTAGGTGCCTTCACGGCACGGGGTGCACTTGCCGCAGGACTCGTGGGCGTAGAACTCGGTCCACCGGGTGACCGCGCGGACCACGCAGGTGGTCTCGTCGAAGACCTGCAGCGCCTTGGTGCCGAGCATCGAGCCGGCCGCCCCGACGCCCTCGTAGTCGAGGGCGACGTCGAGGTGCTCGTCGGTGAACATCGGCGTGGAACTGCCGCCCGGGGTCCAGAACTTGAGCCGGTGTCCGGCCCGGATCCCGCCGCTGATCTCCAGCAGCTGACGCAGCGTCACGCCGAGCGGGGCCTCGTACTGGCCGGGGTTGGTGACGTGCCCGGAGAGCGAGTAGAGCGTGAACCCGGGCGACTTCTCGGTGCCCAGCGAGGTGAACCACTCCTTGCCGCGGCTCAGGATCGGCGGCACCGAGGCGATCGACTCGACGTTGTTCACCACGGTCGGGCAGGCGTAGAGGCCGGCGATCGCCGGGAACGGCGGGCGCAGCCGGGGCTGGCCGCGCCGGCCCTCCAGCGAGTCCAGCAGCGCCGTCTCCTCGCCGCAGATGTAGGCGCCGGCCCCGGCGTGCACGGTGATGTCCAGGTCGATCCCGCTGCCCAGGACGTCCTTGCCGAGGTAGCCGGCCTGGTAGGCCTCGGCCACCGCGGCGTGCAGCCGGCGCAGCACCGGCACGGTCTCGCCGCGCAGGTAGATGAAGGCGTGGTCGCAGCGGATCGCGTAGGAGGCGATCACCATGCCCTCGATCAGCGCGTGCGGGTTGGCGAAGAGCAGCGGGATGTCCTTGCAGGTGCCCGGCTCGGACTCGTCCGCGTTGACCACCAGGTAGTGCGGCTTGCCGTCGTTCTGCGGGATGAACTGCCACTTCATGCCGGTCGGGAAGCCGGCGCCGCCGCGGCCGCGCAGCCCGGCCTCCTTGACCAGCGCGATCACCGCGTCCGGCTCCATCGCCAGCGCGGCGCGCAGGCCCTGGTAGCCCTCGTGGCGGTGGTAGGTCTCCAGCGACCACGGCCGGTGGTCGGCCCAGGAGGCGGAGAGCACGGGGGTGAGCAGCTTCTCGGCCGGCTCGGTGGCGGTCATCACGCTTCCGTCCCTTCGTTGCGCGGCGAGACCACCCGGGCGCCCGGGGTGCCGGGCAGCGACTCGCCCTTGGCCAGGCGCAGGCCGGCCAGGCTCGGGGCGCCGCCCGCGCCGGACTCGTCGTTGGCGCCGGCCCGCTCGTCCGGGAACCCGGCCAGGATCCGGGCGGTCTCCTTGAAACCGCACAGCCGGGCGCCGCGGGTCGGCCGGACCTCGCCGCCGGCCCGCAGGTCGTCCACCAACTGCCTTGCGCTGTCCGGGGTCTGGTTGTCGAAGAACTCCCAGTTGACCATCACCACGGGGGCGTAGTCGCAGGCCGCGTTGCACTCGATGTGCTCCAGCGAGATCTTCCCGTCCTCGGTGGTCTCGTTGTTGCCGATCTCCAGGTGCTCCTTGAGCTCCTCGAAGATCTGGTCGCCGCCGAGCACCGCGCAGAGCGTGTTGGTGCAGACCCCGACGTGGTACTCGCCGGCCGGGCGGCGCCGGTACATCGTGTAGAAGGTGGCGACGGCCGTGACCTCGGCCGTGGTCAGCTCCAACTGTTCGGCGCAGAACCGGATCCCGGTGGTGCTGACGAAGCCCTCCTCGGCCTGCACCAGGTGCAGCAGCGGCAGCAGGGCGGAACGTGCCTGCGGGTAGCGGTCGATCAGCTTCCGGGCGTCGGCAGCCAGCCGCTGCTCGACCTCCGGCGGGTACGGCTTGGCCGGCAGCGCCGGCAAACCGAGGTCAGTGCTCACCGGTCCACGCCTCCCATCACCGGGTCGATCCCGGCCACCGCCACGATCACGTCGGCGACCTGGCCGCCCTCGCACATGGCCGCCATCGTCTGCAGGTTGGTGAACGACGGGTCACGGAAGTGCACCCGGTACGGCCGGGTTCCGCCGTCGCTCACCACGTGGACGCCGAGTTCGCCCTTGGGCGACTCGACCGCCGCGTAGGCCTGGCCGACCGGGACCCGGAAGCCCTCGGTGACCAGCTTGAAGTGGTGGATCAGGGCCTCCATCGAGGTGCCCATGATCTGCCGGATGTGATCCAGCGAGTTGCCCATCCCGTCCGGGCCGACGGCCAGTTGGGCCGGCCAGGCGATCTTCTTGTCGCCCACCATCACCGGCCCGGGGGCCAGCCGGTCCAGGCACTGCTCGACGATCCGCAACGACTGCCGCATCTCCTCCAGCCGGATCAGGAAACGGCCGTAGGAGTCCGCGGTGTCCGCCACCGCGACCTCGAAGTCGTAGTTCTCGTAGCCGCAGTAGGGATCGGTCTTGCGCAGGTCGTGCGGCAGGCCGGTGGCCCGCAGGATCGGGCCGGTGGCGCCGAGCGCCAGGCAGCCGGGCAGGTCGAGGAAGCCGACGTCGACCAGCCGGGCCTTGAACACCGGGTTGCCGGTGGCGAGTTTGTCGTACTCGTGCATCCGGGAACGGAGCGTCCTGACCGCCTCGCGGATCTGGTCGACCGCGCCCGGCGGCAGGTCCTGGGCCAGCCCGCCGGGCCGCACGTAGGCGTGGTTCATCCGCAGGCCGGTGACCAACTCGAAGACGTCCAGGATCAGTTCGCGGTCCCGGAAGCCGTAGATCATCAGCGTGGTGGAGCCGATCTCCATGCCGCCGGTGGCCAGGCAGACCAGGTGCGAGGAGATCCGGTTGAGCTCCATCATCAACACCCGGATGACGTTGGCCCGTTCCGGCACGTCCGCGGTGATGCCGAGCAGCTTCTCCACCGCCAGGCAGTAGGCGGTCTCGTTGAACAGCGGGGTGAGGTAGTCCATCCGGGTCACGAAGGTGGTGCCCTGCACCCAGGAGCGGAACTCCATGTTCTTCTCGATGCCGGTGTGCAGGTAGCCGATGCCGCAGCGGGCCTCGGTGACCGTCTCGCCGTCGATCTCCAGGATCAGCCGCAGCACTCCGTGGGTGGACGGGTGCTGCGGGCCCATGTTGACGATGATGCGTTCGTCGTCCGCCCGGGCGACGGCGTCCACCACCTCGCCCCAGTCGCCGCCGGTGACGGTGAAGACCCGTCCCTCGGTGGTGTCGCGCGCGCCGGCTTCCTCAAAGTGAGTGGTCATCAGGAGTACGACCTCCGCTGGTCGGGCGCCGGGATCTGGGCGCCCTTGTACTCGACGGGGATGCCGCCGAGCGGGTAGTCCTTGCGCTGCGGATGGCCCAGCCAGTCGTCCGGCATCATGATCCGGGTGAGCGCCGGGTGGCCCTCGAAGACGATGCCGAAGAAGTCGTAGGCCTCGCGCTCGTGCCAGTCGTTGGTCGGGTAGACGCTCACCACCGAGGGGATCCGCGGATCGGCGTCCGGCGCGGTCACCTCGACCCGGACCAGCCGGCCGTGGGTGATCGAGCGCAGCTGGTAGACCGCGTGCAACTCCCTTCCGGCGTCGGACGGGTAGTGCACGCCGCTGACGCCCAGGCAGAGCTCGAAGCGCAGCGCCGGGTCGTCGCGCAGCGTCCGCATGGTCTGCGGCAGGTGCTCGCGGGCGATCTGGAAGGTGAGCTCCTCGCGGTCGACCACGGTCTTCTCGATCACCTGACTTACCGTCAGGCCCTGTTCCTCCAGGGCGCCTTCGAGCTCGTCGGCGATCTCGTCGAAGAGGCCGGGCCGGCCGGCCGGGCCGCCGTAGGGCCGCTCGGCCGGCGCGGGCAGCGCGACCGCGGCGGTCAGGCCGCCGAACCCGGAGGTGTCGCCGCTGCCCTGGGCGCCGAACATGCCCTTGCGCCGGCCGACCACCTCGACCGGGATCTCTTTCCTGGTCTGCGGGACGGGCTGCTGCTCCTCGCTCATCGCAGCTGCCCCCGCATCTCGCTGGTGGGCACGGCGTCCAGGGCCAGCTCCTCGGCCAGCTCCTGGGCCCGCCGCTTGTTCACGCCCAGCGGCTCGTGCTGGATCTTCTCGTGCAACTTGATGATCGCGTCCATCAGCATCTCCGGGCGCGGCGGGCAACCGGGCAGGTAGATGTCCACGGGGACGATGTGGTCGACGCCCTGGACGATCGCGTAGTTGTTGAACATGCCGCCCGAGGACGCGCAGACGCCCATCGAGATGACCCACTTGGGGTTGGCCATCTGGTCGTAGACCTGGCGGAGCACCGGGGCCATCTTCTGGCTGACCCGGCCGGCCACGATCATCAGGTCGGCCTGCCGGGGCGAACCCCGGAAGACCTCCATGCCGAACCGGGCCAGGTCGTAGCGGCCGGCGCCGGTGGTCATCATCTCGATGGCGCAGCAGGCCAGCCCGAAGGTGGCCGGGAAGAGCGAGGCCTTTCTCACCCACCCCGCGGCACTCTCCACCGTGGTGAGCAGAAAGCCGCTCGGCAGCTTCTCCTCGATTCCCATCTACCCATCCCTCTCAGTGGTTTGGCAGGTCGGTCCCGTCGGGGCGCCCGCTGGGGGCGTCAGTCCCACTCCAGGCCGCCGCGACGCCACACGTACGCGTAGGCGACGAACACGGTGGCGATGAAGAGGAGCATCTCGACCAGCCCGAAGATCCCCAGGGCGTCGAAGCTGACCGCCCACGGGTAGAGGAAGACGATCTCGATGTCGAAGACGATGAAGAGCATCGCCGTCAGGTAGTACTTGATCGGGAACCGCCCGCCGCCCACCGGCTGCGGCGTCGGCTCGATGCCGCACTCGTAGGCTTCCAACTTGGCCCGGTTGTAGCGCTTCGGGCCGGTGAGCGAGGCCATCACGACGGAGCCGACCGCGAACGCCGCCGCGATGGCACCCAGTACGAGGATCGGCGCGTAGGCATTCATCCGCCGTCGCTCCTTCCGTCCAGTCGTCCTTGACTGCAGATCGGAACCGCCGGGTCACTGTGGGGTGATCCGGTGATCCGGTTCCCGAGATCCACCCCATGTGAGGCAGTTCACAAAGCCCGGATCGAGCGCATCCTATGCCCGTCCGCTTGTGACGTGCGACACGCGGTTCGAGACGATCTCTGTGATCTACACCACCTCGCAGACCCGTAGCCATGCGCACAAGTAGCGAGATATGAACACAACGAACCCAGACGGTCGCATTCCGTCATATTTATCTGCGAACCCGCTGGCCAGGGCGCCGTTCCTATATCAACTATCCTGCGATCAAGGCAAATTTCGGGGCTTTAACTTCGCGTGCTAAGGGACCCCACTCGACCGGGTGACGCCCGCCGCGCCGTCGGCTTGACCCCTGGTTCACAAGCGCACGCGCGCCGCGGGGCCGCCGGCCACCTCGGGTTCGCCGTCAGGCCGGCTCGGGGGCCGACGGCCGCGGCAGGGCGACCCGCCGACCCGCCTCGGTGCCGGCCAGCACCAGCCCCGCACCGGCGAGCACCGCGACGGTCAACCGGCCACCGCCCAGCGCGATGCCGAGCACCGCCGCCCACAGCGGCTCGGTGCCCAGCAGCAGGGAGACCCGGGAGGGCGAGGTGGCCCGCACCGCCCACATCTGCACCGCGAAGGCGAACAGCGTGCAGAACAGCGCCAGGTACAGCAGCAGCCCCCACTGCGCGGGGCCGAAGCCGACCGCCAGCCGCCACGGCGCGGGCGCCCCCGTGAACGGCGTCACCAGCGCGAACACCAAGGCGGCAGTGGCCAGTTGGACCCAGGTCAGGGCGCCGGAGTCGGTCCCGCGCAGGGCCCGGGTGCGACCCATCACCAGCATGTGCCCGGTGCGCACGACCGCCGCGCCCAGCATCAGCAGATCACCGGCGCAGGGCGCCCGCAGACCACTGCCCTGGGTCAGCAGGGCGATCCCGAGCAGCGAGGCGCCGGCCGCGAGCAGGAACGGCCGCGACGGCCTGACCCGACCCAACAGGCTCTCGCCGAGCGGCGTGAGCAGCATGTTGAGGCTGATGATCAGCCCGGCGTTGGTGGCGGAGGTGTGCACCGCACCGAAGGTCTCCAGCAGGAAGATCCCGCCGAGGATCAGCCCGAGCAGCGCACCACCGGTCCACTCCACCCTGCTCAACCCGCGCAGCCGGCGCCCCACCAGCACCCCCAGCAACGGCAGCACCAGCGCGAACCGCAGCACCAGCACGGGCAGCACGGTCTGCGCCGTGGCCAGGTGCTTCACCGCCAGGAAGCTCGACCCCCACACGACCGCCACGGCCAGCAACGGCAGATCGGCCAGCCGTGCTTGTGAAGGGCTTCGCATACCGGGCTCCGTCCGCGGGTCCGCCGTCAGGTCCGCGCTCCGTTGCGCCGACCGGCATGATCCCGCACCGCCCGCCCGATGATCAACGGCTTTCCGGGCCGCCCCGAACGACCGTTGCCGATCCGCGAATCGACAGGAGTGAACAGCCGTCGCACTGGGCAGGGAGGCTGTGCACATGTCACTTCGCGCTCCCCCGCCCCGCCCGCCGCCCTCGAAAGGCCGTCAGATGTCCCGGACCCGCCTCACCGCCGCGGCGGTCAGCGCCGCCCTGGTGCTCGCCGCCACCAGCGCCGCCTCCGCCGCGACCGTCACCGCGTCACCGCAGGCCAAGACGGTCGCGCCGGTCGCCAACGCCGACTGCGGCTTCACCAAGTCGGTGCCCGCGGACGACTTCAAGGGGATCCCGGTCTTCGACCCGGCGAAGGCGGCCAAGCCCTACCAGGCCACGCTGCACACCAGCCAGGGGAACGTCACCTTCCAGGCGCTGACCGCCGCCGCGCCCTGCACCACGTTCTCGTTCCGCTTCCTCAGCGAGCACCACTACTACAACGGCACCCACTGCCACCGGCTCACCACCAAGGGCATCTTCGTGCTGCAGTGCGGCGACCCCACCGGCACCGGCTCGGGCGGCCCCGGCTACTCCTTCAACGACGAGAACCTCACCGGCGCGACCTACCCCGCCGGCACCGTCGCGATGGCCAACGCGGGCCCCAACACCAACGGCAGCCAGTTCTTCTTCGTCTGGCAGGACACCAAACTGCCCCCGGCCTACACGCCGTTCGGCCGGATCACCGCCGGCCTCGACGTCCTCCAGAAGATCGCCGCCGCCGGCGAGGACGACCAGAACGCCCCGGGCGACGGCTACCCGACCCTGCCGGTCGACATCCACTCGGTGCGGATCGCCAACCACTGACCACCTACCGGCCACCACGCGGGTGGCCCCGCCGGCGTCAGGCCGTCGGGGTCACCCGGGTCAGGCCGTTGATGATCCGGTCCATCGCGTCGCCGCCCTGCGGGTCGGTGAGGTTCGCGAGCAGCTTGAGGGTGAAGCGCATCAGCATCGGGTGGGTGAGCCCGCGCTGGGTGGCGATCTGCATCACCTTCGGGTTGCCGATCAGCTTCACGAAGGCGCGGCCGAGGTTGTAGTAACCCCCGTAGGTGTCCTTGAGGATCGCCGGGTAGGCCTGCAGCGCGCGCTCCCGGCCCGCCGGGGTGACCCGGGCCTGGGCCTGGATGATGGTGCGGGCCGCGATCTGGCCGGATTCCATCGCGTAGGCGATGCCCTCGCCGTTGAACGGGTTGACCATGCCGCCCGCGTCGCCCACCAGCATCAGGCCGCGGGTGTAGTGCGGCTGCCTGTTGAAGGCCATCGGCAGCGCCGCACCGCGGATCGGGTCCGTCATGTTCTCCGGGGTGTAGCCCCACTCCGCCGGCATCGAGGCGCACCAGGACTTCAGCACCTCGCGCCAGTCCAGCTCACCGAAGGCCGGCGAGGAGTCCAGGATGCCCAGGCCCACGTTGGAGGTGCCGTCCCCCATGCCGAAGACCCACCCGTACCCGGGCAGCAGCTTGCGCTCGCCGCCCCGGGTGTCCCACAGCTCCAGCCAGGACTCCAGGTAGTCGTCCGAGGACCGCGGCGAGGTGAAGTACGTCCGGTAGGCGACACCCATCGGCCGGTCCTCGCGCCGGTGCAGACCCATCGCCAGCGACAGCCGGGTGGAGTTGCCGTCCGCCGCGACCACCAGCGGCGCGTGGAACTCGACCTCCCGCTTGTCCGCCCCCACCTTCGCGGTGACCCCGGTGATCCGCCCGCTCCGGTCCAGCACCGGCCCGGAGACGTTGCACTTCTCGTACAACCGCGCCCCGGCCTTCTCCGCCTGACGCGCCAGCAACTCGTCGAAGTCGGCCCGCTTGCGCACCAGCCCGTAGTCCGGGAACGACGACAGCTCCGGCCAGTCCAGCTCCAGCCGCACCCCACCCGCGATGATCCGCAGCCCCCGGTTGTGCAGCCACCCGTTCCCGGTCGACACGTCGATCCCCATGTCCACCAACTGCTTGGTGGCCCGCGGCGTCAGACCGTCACCGCACACCTTCTCCCGCGGGAACTCCGTCTTCTCCAGCAACAGCACGTCCAGCCCGCTCTGGGCCAGGTAGTACGCGGTGGCCGAGCCCGCCGGTCCCGCGCCGACCACGATGACGTCAGCACTGCTCTCGACGGTGTTCTCGGTCACGATGGCAACACTCCTGATGACTGGTCTAGTGCTCGGCAGTCTACGGTGTGGGCCCGTCGAGGGGCCGGGCGACTGCCCAGAGGTACTCGAACCGCTGGATCCGCCGGTTGACCTGCTCCTCCCGGAGCACCAGCAGGGTGCTGGCCACCATCAGTTCCGGTCCGGTCCCGTCGTCCTGCCGTCCGCTGGTGTCGGTCTGCACCTCGTAGCTGACCGCCCGGTCGAAGACGATGAAGTCGGACATCGGCCGCCGGGCCCACGGCGGCAGCGCCGTGACCTCCAGCACCCGCACCTCCAGGCCGAGCTGCTGGTGGGTCCGCCCGGCCCGCTCGATCTCGGCCAACTCCTGCGGCTCGGCCCCGCGCACCACGAAGACCCGCCGCACCGGCACCCCGCGCCGCACCGCCGCGCGCTGCGCCTCCAGGTACCGGCGGCCCAGCTCGGTGCTCCAGAAGCCGGTGTCCACGGCGGTGCTGATCGCGTCGATGCCGATGGCGGAGCTGTGCGTGAGGGTGAGCAGCCAGTCCTGGTCCTCGCCGTCGTAGGCGGCCTGACCGGCCTTCAGCTCCTTCATCAGGTCGGCCAGCCGGCGCAGTTCGCGCTGCGTGAAGGCGCTGACGATCGGCGGGTGCTCACCACCGAGGCCGGCCAGGTTCTCGGCCAGCTGGGTCATCACCCCGTTGGCGAGCGGGGCCTTCTGCAGCTGGTCGTAGAGCGCGGTGGCCCGGTTGACCTGGGCGAAGCCCTCGGTGACCAGGGCCCGCATCTGCTCGGTGCGTTCGGCGACGGCCTGCTCGGTCTCGGTCAGCCGGGCGTCGAACTCGACCAGGAACTCGACCAGCAGCGCGACCGAGCCGACCAGCACCGAGAGGTTGACGCTCGGGATCAGCTCCTGCTTGGTCAGCACCGTGATCAGCAGCGTGGTGCCGCCCGAGACGGTGGTGGTGAGGATCTTCCGGAGCAGCGGCGGCACCCGCTCCCCCGCCGCTGACCCGGCGTGTCCACCGTGTTGCTCTCGGTGGCCGACGGACGGTAAGTGACGCTCGCTCATGCTGTTTCCCCCCGTACGGATGTGACTGGCGTTCGTTGCCTAGCGTTCGCCTACCGGCGCCGCCAGCCCGACGGCCTGCAACGCCAGCTGGTCGCGGATCCGTTGGACGGCGGCCGCCCACTGGCGGGTGAAGCCGGGACTGCTCTCCAGGTGCCCCCACACCTGGGCCAGCACCCGGTCCACCCGGGCGCCGGGCATCCACAGGTGCAGCAGGTGGTTCACGGCCGGGCGCAGCCGCAGCACCGGCTCGGCACCGGGCACCGAGCCGAGGCCGCTGCGGTCGACCAGCTGGACCAGGGTGGTCAGCAGCCAGTCGTGCAGCGCCAGGTCCTCGCAGAACGCGGTGACGGCCTCCGGGTCCGCCTGCTCCAGGCTGAGCCGCAGGGTGCGCAGGGTGCCGTCCTCGATGGTGAAGCGGGCCGCCGGCGGGCCCGGCTCACAGCTCCACAGCAGCCGGGTGCGGCGGGACTTGAACGGTGCCCGGCGGTCCAGCTGCGGTCGGCCCTGGAGGTCCGTCAGCAGCCGCTCGGCGAGCGCCCCGAGGTCCAGTCGGCCGGCCGGCGGACCGGTCAGCAGGTGGCCGCCCACCAGGTCCGCGTCGGTCACCGGCCCGGTCGGCTCCACCGTGCCGGGGCGGGCCAGGTAGTGCCCCCAGGGCAGCCGGAGCCCGGCTCCCCGCTCGCCGACCCTCGCCCGCACCGAGGCCTGCAGCACCCGCCCCTCGGTGAGCACGGCGTGCGTCAGGGCGGTGCCGACCCCGCGCACCGCCCGCCGGGAGCCGGTGGGCAGCGGGCAGTCCACCCCGGTCAGCAGGTCGGGCGAGCGCACCTGCTGGTTGGGCCGGGTGGAGCTGCGCACCCGCTCGCCGTGGCGCAGGTCGAGCAGTTGCAGCGCGGCGGGGCGGGAGAGCTCGACGGAGTGCTGGAGCAGGCCGGTGCGGACCTCGCCCAGCAGCACTCCGGTCCGCTCCTCGGGGCCGGTCATGACGGTCCGGTGAACAGGTACTCGACCCGGGCCCGCACGCCGTCGGGCAGCGCCACGCCCTCCTGCCGGGCCCGTTCGGCGAGTTGCCGCAGCACCGCCTCCTCCGGCGACCACTGGTCCAGGATCACCGCGACGGCGTGCTCGATCGGCAGGAACCGTCCGGCCAGCACCGAGAAGGTGCGGTAGGCGGCGAACGGCGCGGCGCCCGGGTTGAGCCGGACCAGCGGGGCCAGCGCGTCCCAGGATCCGGGGAGGTCCTGCGGCGCCTCGGCCGGCCGCAGCACCTCCTGGCCCTGGTCGCGCAGCAGCCCCAGGCGGAGCAGTTGCCAGACGGCGGCCAGGAACGGGCAGGACCAGGTGCGCCTGCCGTGCTGTTCGTCCCAGAGCTCGACGTCCAGGAAGACCGAGTGCCGGCGGGCCTCGATCTCCCGGGGCGGGCGCCAGCCGGCGGTCTCGCTCATCGCCTCGGCCAGCGAGTCCACCGGCGATCGCTCGCCGTTGCTCAGCCAGCCGGTCTCGGTGGCGGGCGGCCGGGAGCCGGTGCTGCCGGGTGGCGGGGAGGGCACCAGCCGGGCCTCGACCAGCTGTGCGGGCCGGACCGGACCGGCCTCGGCGCACGCGGACTCGCGGGCCAGGTAGTCGATCACCAGGCCGGCCCGGGCCGCCTCCTCGACGATCTGCGGCACCACCTCGGCGGGCGAGGAGAAGCGGGTGAAGTAGTCGTCGATCAGGAAGCAGGTGCTGATCCGCGGCCGCCTGCCCACCGCACCGGCGCAGCTCTCCCGGGCCGCGTCGACCCACGGGCGGATCCGGGCGAAGTGCTCGCGCAGCCGCACCGGGCCGGCCGCGAAGTCGTCCATGTAGAGGTGGCCCAGCTCCAGCGAGAGGTGGGCCAGCGGCAGCGCCGCCGTGCGCGGGTCGGCCGAGGCCTCCCGGAATGTCGTCTCCATCGCCCCTCCCCCGCCGTCGGTCACAACGGCGACTGCCAGCGCCGGTGGTCGGTCAGTGCCACCGCCAGGTCCGCGAAGGCCTGCGCGGTCTCCACGTTGGCCACCTGGTGCAGCAGTACGTCGTCGTCGGTGATCAGTTGCTCGCGCCACTGCAGGACCGGGTCCAGCGGGACCTTGCCGAGGGTCAGGGTCGGGCCGAGCCGGTGCTGGGCGGCGAGCCGGTTGAGCTCCTCGTCGCAGATGCTCAACCACTGCGCCTGGGCCGGGCGCAGGTCGGTGAACATCGGTGACCTGACGTCGGGCACGGCCGCCCGGACGAACCGGACCGAGTCCCGCATCGACGCCGCGTCGTGGCCCCGGGAGGTCGCCGTGGCCATGATGCCCCGTTCGCCGTAGACCAATCCGGCGGCGGCGATGATGTGCTGCCGGGTCCACCGGTGGAAGACCAGCCAACGGGCCGTCAGGCCGGCCAGCTCGGGCAGCGAGGTGGCCTCCAGGACGAGCTGGGCGGCGTAGGAGCGGCCGGCGCTGAGGTCGACCAGGACGATCTCGAACTCCTCCTCCAGGCGCAGGAAGAGCTCGGCGCAGCGGCGCGGCGTGTCCGGGCCGAGCACGAACTCGCCGCCGCCCCGGTCGCCGGGCAGCAGCACCAGCTGGCCGGAGCCGGCCGGCCGGCGACGCAGCGCCGGGCTCTCCGACTCGCCCCAGACGTCCACCCGGCGCGGCTCGGCGCACTCGCCGCGCAGGTAGGAGTGCAGACCGGAGTGGTCGGCGCCGCGCAGCGCGGTCGGCACGTCGAAGACGGCCGCGCTGGTCGGCGAGCCGAAGTCGAAGTCCAGGTAGCAGACGTCGTCGCCGTGCAGGGCCCGGCGGTAGGCCACGTTGGCGCTGGTGACCGAGCGGCCGGTGCCGCCCTTGTCGGAGGTCGCGAAGACCAGCACGCGATCAACTCCCCCAGGCGGCCGTGCGGCGGGCCGCGGCCAGTTCGTCCAGCGCGGTCAGCACCTGGATCGCCAGCGCGCAGGCGGTGCCCGGGTTGTCGCGGAGCAGTCGGCGGGCCAGGTGCAGCCGGGCCTCGGCCTGGTTGAGGGTGTTCTGCACCGAGGCGAAGCCGCCGCCGGTGGCGGCCATCATCTCCTTGTCCAACAGGTGGTCGGCCTCGCCGAGCAGGTCGGTGGCGACCTCGGTGAGCCGGGGCGAGCGGATCGGGGTCTCGCCGATCATGCTGGCGGTGGCGATCAGCGCCTCCACCATCCGCTCGGTGAGCGACCAGGAGACCGCTCCGCCGTGCGGCGGCACGTCCGGGGAGACCGCACTCAGGTCGTCCCAGAGCCGGGCGTACCGGCCGCCCGGGATCCGGCGCTGCCAGAGGTGGTCCATGATCTGCTCGGCCAGCCGGAGCAGCCGGTCGTGCGCGCCGACGCTCTGCGCCAGGCGGGCCAACTGGACGGTTCGCTTCAGGAGTTGGGGGGAGAAGTCGGTGACCGACCAGCGCAGCAGTGGTCCGATCCGCTCGCTGCCCAGCAGGGTGAGCGGAACCCCGGGGCGGTGCAGGCTCAGCCCGGCGTCGCCGGGCACCATCCGGCGGGTGGTCTTGGAGCGCACGCCCAGCTCCTCCAGCACCGCGACCGTGCGGGTGAGGTCGGCGTCGGTGGCCCGGCGGCGCAGCAGGTCCTGCACCAGGATCGAGCTGACCAGCAGCGAGAAGTAGAGCGACTCCTGGCCGTCGGTGGTGCGCCAGGGGATGTTCTCCAGCGGCCAGGCCTCGTCCTCGAACCTGGCCAGCGCCGACCAGTAGCGCTGGGTCAGTTCCCAGCGCAGTTGGAGCGCGGTGGCCAGGCGCTGCTGGCCCTCGTTCAGCAGGCCCAGGGTGAGGGTGCGCTCGGAGAACAGGTCGGCGATGCCGTCCAGCGCGGCCACGGTGAAGTAGAGGTAGGGCGCGTTCTGCGCGATGCCGGGCGACTGCGGTCCGACGTCCTCGGGCGTGTCCACCGGCGGCGCGCCCTCCACCACGCCCCAGGACCAGCCGCACTCGAAGAGCAGGTTCTCGTTCTCCAGCGCGTCGACGGTGGTCAGGCCCAGGGTGAACTGGTCGCGGATGATCGCCCGCAGCGGGCGCAGCCTGGTCTGCAGCTTCTGCACCACGGCGCGGTTGGAGAGCCCGGTGCGGTTGATCATCGCGCAGAGCGTGCGGCCGCGCTCGGAGTCGGCCTCGAAGACCGAGACGGTGAAGCAGCGCAGCAGCGCGGCCATCGCGGCGGACAGCCGCAGGCTCGCGGCCTCCTGCAGCTCGTCGGCCCGGCGGCGCAGGTCGGGCCGGGTCAGGCTGCGGCTGAACCCCTTGAGGAAGCCGAGGGTGGCCAGGCACATGGTGATGGCGAGCGAGTAGGAGTCCACCACGCCGAGCCGCAGCTGCTCCTCGGTCACCGCGACGCCGGGGTCGTCGGACAGGTAGTAGTCACCGGCACCGAAGGTCGGCGCGCCCGACTCGCTGTTGCGCTCGAAGTACTCGGCCGTGAGGTCCAGCAGCGAGCGCGGGACCTCCACGCTGTCACCGAGCTTGCGCAGCGCGGCCAGCACGTCCTCGGCCGTCTCGTCCGGCAGGTCCAGGCGCAGCGCCGGCACCTCGGTCGCCGGGTAGAGCAGGCAGAGCAGCCGCTCCGCCTCACTGACGCAGTTCGGCGGCGCGTCCGCCGGGTAGTCCTGCTGGAGCTGGGCGGAGACCGCCTCCCAGATCTCCAGCAACTGCTGGCGTGGCTTGATCCGCACGTCCCACCTCGGTTCCGAACCAGTCCGGTGTCAGGCGCGCAGCCGCCCGAGGGCGAGCAGCATGCCGGTGTACCCGTCGCGCAGCGGTTGGCTTCCCGGGACGTCGATGTGACTGACCGCCAGGGTGTCGGCGGCGTACTCCCGCAGACCGCTCAGCACGTCCGTCCGCTCGATCTTGCAGGCCGGGAAGGTGTGTTCACCCACCTCGTACCCGTCCGAGTTCTCCATGAACGCGACGGCGAACGGGGCGCCGGGGCGCAGGGCCCGGGCGAACCGGCCGATCGCGTCCTGGTACTCCTGGTAGGCGCTGGAGAGCGACTCGGCGACGAAGAACATCGTGCCGAGGTCGGCGATCCGCTCCGGCAGGTCGGCGAAGAGGTCGCCCTGCACCACGGTGGCCGTCTCGCGCAGCAGCGCCCGCGGGTCGGCCAGCCGCCGGTAGGCCGGCTGCTCCCGCAGCACCTCCCAGAACGCGTCCCAGTTCTCGCCGTACTCCCGCACCGCACCGCGCAGCCAGGCCGCGTTGCCGGCGGACCGCTCGAACAGCGTGATGCCGGCGCACCAGGGCAGCATGGCGAGCGCGGGGTAGAGGTTGGTGCCGGCCCCGACGTCCAGGCCCTGGAGCCCCTCCGGCGCCGGGTGGCCCTCGAAGTGCCCGGCGAAGTGGTCGCGGACCGCGGCCAGGATCTGCCGGTCGTCCTCGCGCAGGGTGCGGTAGTTGTGCTCCAGGTAGGCCGCGGGGTCGAAGTCGTCCCAGGGCGCCTGGCGATTGGTGAGGGCTCTCGCATCCAGCGAGGGGATGGCATCCATGAACGGCACAACTCTCCGTCGAGCCCGCCGGTGGCGGGTGGATGGGGCCGAAACACCCGGACGAGCGACCCCCTGAAGGAGTGTCATTCTACCGGATTTGATGGAGAGTTGAGCCTGTTCGGAGCGCCCCTGCCGCGGCCCCCGCCCCCTCAGCCCTTGAACCCCCGGTGCAGTGCCACGATCCCGCCCGTGAGGTTGCGCCAGGCGACGCGCTGCCAGCCGGCCTGCTGCATGAGGGCGGCCAGGGTGGGCTGGTCGGGCCAGTCGCGGATGGACTCGGCGAGGTAGACGTAGGCGTCGGGGTTGCTGCTCACCTTGTTGGCGACGGGGGGCAGGGCGCGCATCAGGTACTCGGTGTAGACGGTGCGCAGGGGGGTCCAGGTGGGGGTGGAGAACTCGCAGATCACCACCTTGCCGCCGGGCTTGGTGACCCGCAGGAGTTCGGCCAGCGCGGCCTCGGTGCGGTGCACGTTGCGCAGGGCGAAGGAGATGGTCACCGCGTCGAAGGAGTCGTCGGCGAAGGGCAGGCGGGTGGCGTCGCCGGCGGTCAGCGCCAGTTCGGGGTGGCGGCGCTTGCCCTCGGCCAGCATGCCGATCGAGAAGTCGCAGGGGACGACGTTCGCGCCGGCCTCGGCGAACGGGAGGGAGGAGGTGCCGGTGCCGGCACCCAGGTCGAGCACCAGGTCGCCCGGTCCGGCCCCGACCGCCTCGGCCACCGCGCGGCGCCAGGCGCGGGCCTGGCCGAGCGAGAGCACGTCGTTGGTCCGGTCGTACTTGGCCGCGACGTCGTCGAACATGGCGGCGACTTCCTGCGGCTGCTTGTCCAGGTTGGCTCGGGTCACGCACCCCATTGTTCACCCTGGCGCCGGGCGCCCCGCCGCGAGGGTCAGCGTGCCGCGCGGCGGACCGCCTTGTGGCGCCGGCGGGAGCGCTTGCCCTGGGTGATGGCCGGCATCCCCTCGGCCAGGGCCTCGGTGGCCAGCGCCACGGTGGCGATCACCTGGTTGCCGCGCCCGTAGCGGACCGCCACCCGCCGGTGGTGCCGGCGGATCCGCAGCACGCAGAGCGCGCAGAAGAGCAGGGCGACCGGCACGCTGATCTGGGCCAGCCGCACGCCGGCGGCCTGCGGGTAGGTCTGGTTGCAGATCCGGACCGCGCCCGGGTCGCTGGCGGCGCGCTCCAGGCAGACCGGGTCGCCGACCTTGGCGTCCTGCGGGAGCTGGAGGTCGGCGGCCGAGCGCTGCTGGCCGGCCGCCTGGTAGCTGACGGCGCTGTAGGTGCCGCTGCCGCCCGGCAGCTGGGTGACCGTGCCCTCGACCCGGACCGGGTGCGCGCCGATCTTGTCGGCCAGCGCGGCCTGCCGCCAGCCCAGCAGGCACATGCCGAGGGCGACGACGGCGCTGAGCACCGCGGCGACGTACCAGCCTCGGCCGATCCGGGGGGTCTCGGACGGGGATCGCATGGACGGAGCTGACCTGGCTTCCCGTAGGGGACGGTGAGCGGGCACGCCGTTCGGGGGGACACCGCCCGGCGGACCGACCGGGATCGTAACCGCTGGCGACCCCTCAGGTCACGGCGAGTCCGAATCAGACCGGGTCCTGCACAACGGAGTTCGTCGGCTGACGACCCGTGCGCCGGAAGTGATACGGCGTCAGTCGCGGGCCCGGTAGACGATCCTACCGGCCAGTACGGTGGCCAGGCAGCGCACCGGGTCCGCACCGAGGACGGCGAAGTCCGCCCGGCCCCCGGGAGTCAGCGACCGCTCGCCCGCGCCCGCCACCACCGCCAGGCCGGAGCGGGCCACGGCGGTGCGCACCTCGGGCCGCTCGAACGGGCCGACCACCGCCGTCACGCCGCGGGAGAGCAGCGCCTGCACGCCGCGCCGGGCGCTGCCGCCAAGGCCGGCCGGGGTGAGGCCGGCCGGCAGCGGGCGCGCGCCGGTGCCGACACCCTCGCGCGGGTCCGGGTGGTAGCGGTGCTCCAGCAGCTCGCCGGCCGCCGGCTCGACCGCGCCGGCGGCGATCCGGTCGGCGCCGGCCCACTCGCGCACCCGGGCTCCCGGGTGCGCGGCGGCCAGGTCGGCGGCGGGTCCGAGCGCGGCGATCCGGTCGTCCTGGACGAGCACCGCCTGCCCGCCCGCCACGTGCAGGGTGAGCACCGGTCAGTCGTTCGGGAGGATCTTCAGCTCGGGGTGGGCGGTTCCGCCCTCGATCGCGGTGGAGGCGATGTGCGAGGCCACCCGCGGGTCCACCGGGTCGTTCGCCGGATCGTCCAGCACCCGCAGGTGCTCGTACGTGGTCGACCGCTGCGCCGGCACCCGCCCCGCCGTGCGGATCAGGTGGATCAGCTCCGTCAGGTTCGAGCGGTGCTTGGCACCGGCCGCCGACACCACGTTCTCCTCCAGCATCACCGAGCCCAGGTCGTCCGCACCGTAGTGCAGCGACAGCTGGCCCGCCTCCTTGCCCGTCGTCAGCCACGAGCCCTGGATGTGCGCCACGTTGTCCAGGAACAACCGCGCGATCGCGATCATCCGCAGGTACTCGAACACCGTCGCCTGGGTCGAGCCCTTCAGGTGGTTGTTCTGCGGCTGGTACGTGTACGGGATGAACGCCCGGAACCCACCCGTGCGGTCCTGCACCTCACGGATCATCCGCAGGTGCTCGATCCGCTCCGCGTTCGTCTCACCTGTGCCCATCAGCATCGTCGACGTCGACTCGACCCCCAGACGGTGCGCCGTCTCCATGATCTCCAGCCACCGCTCCCCCGACTCCTTCAGCGGCGCGATCGCCTTGCGCGGACGCTCCGGCAGCAGCTCCGCCCCCGCACCCGCGAACGAGTCCAGGCCCGCCGCGTGGATCCGGCCGATCGCCTCCTCCACCGACACCCCCGACAGCCGCGCCATGTGCTCGACCTCGGACGCGCCCAGCGAGTGGATCACCAGCTGCGGGAACTCCCGCTTGATCGCCGCGAAGTGCTCCTCGTAGTACTCCACCCCGTAGTCCGGGTGGTGCCCGCCCTGGAACATGATCTGCGTGCCGCCCAGCTCCACCGTCTCCGCGCAGCGGCGCAGGATCTCCTCCAGGCTCCGCGACCAGCCCTTGTCACTCTTCGGCGCCACGTAGAACGCGCAGAACTTGCACGCCGTCACACACACGTTGGTGTAGTTGATGTTGCGTTCGATGATGTACGTGGCGATGTGCTCGGTACCCGCGTACCGCCGCCGGCGCACCGCGTCGGCCGCCGCACCCAACGCGTGCAACGGCGCCGAACGGTACAGCTCCAGCGCCTCCTCCGCGCTGATCCGACCGCCGGCCGCGGCCCGGTCGAGAACGGCCTGCAGGTCACTGCTGCTGGGCGCGGCGGGGGGCGCGGCGAGCTCGGTCACCTGGCGGCCTTCTTTCTTGCGGTATGTCCGGTGGTACGACCGAACCAGCGTACGCCAGGGGGTACGGCGCACTCCGGCCAGCCGGGCGGTGCGGACGGCAGCCGGCTGGCCGGATCGGGCGGCACAACCGTGCGGGATCGGGCGACGGGATCGGGCGGGATCAGCCGGCGGGATCAGGCCGTGAGGCTCTCCGCCAGCAGACGCACCGTCACGTCCGGTGCGAAGCCCGAGTCGTGCCCGACCCGGCGGGCGAACTCGGCGATGCCGGCCAGCTGCGGCCCGGCCAGCGAGAAGTCCAGCGCCTCGCGGAAGTAGCGCTCCAGCGCCGGGGCGTCGAAGCCCTCCCAGCGGGAGGCGTGCGCGGCCACCCGGTCCGCCTCCACCAGCGAGAGGTCGCGGGACTCCAGGAAGGCCCGGTGCACGGCGGCCACCAGGGCCGGCTGCTGCTCGACGAACTCGCGCCGGGCCGCCCAGACCGCGAAGACGAACGGCAGCCCGGTCCACTCCCGCCACATCTGCCCGAGGTCGTGCACCGTGTACTCGGGGTGCAGGTCGGCCTCCAGGGTGGCGCGCAGGGCCGGGTCGCCGATCAGCACGGCGGCGTCCGCCCCGGCCAGCATCGCTTCCAGGTCCGGCGGGCAGCTGTGGTACTCGGGCCGCACCCCCTCGCGCTCCTCCAGCAGCAGCCGGGCGAGGCGCACCGAGGTCCGGCTGGTCGAGCCGAGCGCCACCTTCCGGCCGTCCAGCTGGTCCAGCGGCAGGGTGCTGACGATCACGCAGGACATCACCGGGCCGTTGCTGCCGACCGCGATGTCCGGCAGCACCACCAGCTCGTCGGCGTGCCGCAGGTACTCGACGCAGGTGATCGGGCCGATGTCCAGGCGCCCGTCGACCAGTTGGTCGCTGAGCTTCTCCGGGGTGTCCCGGGTGAGGTCCAGGTCGAGCAGCGCGCCGGTGCGGCCGAGCCCCCAGTAGAGGGGAACGCAGTTCAGGAACTCGATGTGGCCGACCTTGGGACGGGCCACCCGACCGCCCGTCGAACCCTCGACGACGTCTTCCACCAGATCGGCCACTTCCTGCTCCCTGCTGCCCGGTTCGTGCTGTCATCGCAGCGTATGCCCGGGCTTCCCGGAGGCCCGCGCGACCCCCGTCCGACACACCTCGACACGCCCCTTCCACACCTTCGGACACCCCTGGTCGAGCCCGCGCCTCCGTGCTACGGTTTCACTCAGTTGCAGTTTGATTCCCCTTGCAGTACTTGAAGCCTGCGGAGCATGTAACCGCAGGCTTTTTGTAGTTTTTCAGCATTTTGCGAAAACTCCGGGCCCACATCCGGAGGCGGGGCGATCAGCGCAGCGGACCGGACGCCACAAGACGTGTGGCGTCCATTACGTCCCTCGCAAGGAGAACGGCATGGCCACGGGAACCGTCAAGTGGTTCAACGCTGAGAAGGGCTTCGGCTTCATCGCCCAGGAGGGCGGCGGCCCGGACGTCTTCGTCCACTACTCCGCGATCAACGCCAGCGGCTTCCGCTCGCTGGAGGAGAACCAGGCGGTCAGCTTCGACGTCACCCAGGGTCCCAAGGGTCCCCAGGCGGAGAACGTCACCGCTATCTGATCACTTGCTGATCACCTGATCGCTCCGGGCCCCTCCAGGCCCGCCGGCGGCCCGTAGCCCGGGTCCCACGAGCACGACTCGCAGTACCAAGGGGGCCCACCATCGGGCCCCCTGCCGTTTTGTCAGAACTTCTCGGTCGACAGGACCAGCCCGAAGGGCTCGGGCAGTTCGATCGGAGTTCCGAACGGATAGGGGCCCGACACCCTGGTGTAGCCGAGCGGCCCCGGCTCTGCGAAGAGCATGGTGGTGCGCTCCCGCCGGTCGACCAGGAGATACAGCGGAGCACCATATTCCGCATAGCGGCGACGCTTTACCAGCCGGTCCGTGTCACCGTTCGACTCCGAGGTCACCTCGACAACCAACAAGGTCTGGGAAGGCACCAAGGATCCGGCGTCGTTCTCCGTCAGCTCGAACGGCACGACCGCGATGTCCGGGATGAACCAGTTGGAGCTACCCGGCAGGTCGATGTCACCGGAGCCGATGACGCAACCGAGCTCTTCCACTCGCGCTTCGAGCTGCCTTCGAATGAGAGCGATCGGCCTCTCATGGCCCCAGCGCGGCGACATCTGCTGAATTACCCCTTCCACGATCTCCACCCGATCGCCCTCGATATGGCGAATGGCGAGCTTCAGCGCCGCCTCCAGGTCATCGACGTGATACTCGCCCGCCCGCTCCGCGCCCATCGCGCCTCCTCCTGGTCCCCTTCACCGTATCCCCGGCCGGGCTCCCCGCCCGTCCCCTTCACACGAACGAGCGAGCCCCCCGGCGCCGAGGGGCACCGGAGGGCTCGAACGGGTGACGGGGGGTCAGGCAGCGACCGCGACGGGGGGCGGCTCGGTGGCCGGTGCCTCGTCGTAGAGCTCCTTGGGGGTGTTGTAGGCGACCAGGTCGAGGGTCTTCTCGCGGGCCGAGACCAGGATCGGCACGACCACCTGGCCGGCCACGTTGGTCGCGGTGCGCATCATGTCCAGGATCGGGTCGATGGCCAGCAGCAGGCCGACGCCCTCCAGCGGGAGGCCCAGGGTGGAGAGGGTCAGGGTCAGCATGACGATCGCGCCGGTCAGGCCGGCGGTGGCGGCCGAGCCGATCACCGAGACGAAGGCGATCAACAGGTAGTCGCCGATGCCCAGGTGGACGCCGTAGACCTGGGCGACGAAGATCGCGGCGATCGACGGGTAGATCGCGGCGCAGCCGTCCATCTTGGTGGTGGCGCCGAACGGCACCGCGAAGCTGGCGTACTCGCTGGGCACCCCGAGGCGCTCGGCGACCCGGCGGGTGACCGGCAGGGTGCCGACCGAGGAGCGCGAGACGAAGGCCAACTGGATGGCCGGCCAGGCGCCCTGGAAGAACCGCA
Source organism: Kitasatospora viridis (assembly GCF_007829815.1). Taxonomy (NCBI): domain Bacteria; kingdom Bacillati; phylum Actinomycetota; class Actinomycetes; order Kitasatosporales; family Streptomycetaceae; genus Kitasatospora; species Kitasatospora viridis. Next base: position 2,478,422 of record NZ_VIWT01000001.1, read on the forward strand.
GCGGGTTGAGGCCGCCGACGAAGCGCAGCAGCAGCGAGTAGACGACGAAGAGCACCAGCGCGCAGCCGACGTAGATGTCGGCGGTGAAGGTGGCCAGCGGGCGCAGCAGGTCCCAGCCGTACTTGGCGACCGACTTGCCGATCAGGCCGAGGGTGCCGAGCGGGGCCAGCCGGATCACCCACCAGAGCGCGGTCTGCACCAGCTCCAGCAGCGACTCGTTGAGCTTCAGGATCGGCTCCGCCTTCGCCCCCACCTTGAGGATGGCCGCGCCGGCCACCACCGCGAGGAAGACGATCTGCAGCACGTTCACCTTGAGGAAGGCGTCGGCGATGTTGGTCGGGATGATGCCGGTCAGGAAGTCCAGCCAGGAGCCGGAGTCCTGAGGCGGCTTCAGGCCCGAGGTGGAGAGGTTGGTGCCCTTGCCGGGGTCGGTCAGCAGGCCGATGCCCAGGCCGATGGAGACCGCGATCAGGCTGGTCACCGCGAACCAGAGCAGGGTGCGGACGGCCAGCCGGGCGGCGTTGGTGACGTTGCGGAGGTTGGCGATCGACACCACGATCGCGGTGAAGACCAGCGGCGGCACGGCCAGCTTCAGCAGCTGCACGAACAGCTTGCCGATGGTGTCCAGGGTGTTGGTGAGCCAGCTGACGTCGTTCTGCCGGGCGACGAAGCCGAGCACGACTCCGAGCACCAGGCCGGCGACGATCTGCACCCAGAACGGGGTGCGGCGCAGGCGACCGAAGGCCGAGGGCGCGGTGGAGGACATGGGGGTACGACTCCGGGGGTGGAGGGGGAACGGGGGCGGCGGAGGCGGGGCGGCGCACGCGGGGAACGGGGCTCCGGTGGCCGACGGGCGGACCGGAGCGGGGCAGTACGCCGCCTAGCTACAGCTCGGAACGCGACACGAGCGGACGCGGCACACCACGGCTTGAACGGACACCCCTGAGCGCAGGCCGGCGCGCGGCATGAGCGAACCGCTCATGTCCTGCTGCCGGAGTGCCGCTGGGGTGGTCATGGCCGACACGTTAGCAGTCAACCTTTTAGATGTTCAAAGTAGAAGTTTGAGATGCGGACACCCCTGCCGGTGGGGCCGCCGGTTGACCGAGGTGTTGTTATACGTATAACTTCAGGTACTACCGCCGCACCACCGCCGTTCACACCCCTTACCTGGGAGAAACCGTGGGCTACCTGGCCCTGCTCCGCGCCCCGCACGTCACCCGGCTGCTGGCCGGCACCCTGCTCGGCCGACTGCCCGCCGGGATGACCGCCCTGGTGATCGCCCTGGCGCTGCGCGAGGCCGGGGCGCCCTACAGCAGGATCGGGCTGGCCACCGCGGCCTACGCGCTCGCCGCCGCGATCGGCGGACCGGTGCTCGGCCGGATCGTCGACCGCACCGGCCAGCCCCGGGTGCTGCTCTGCTCCGCCGTGGTGGCCGGCCTCGGCTACGCGCTGCTGGCACTGGCGCCCGGCAGCGCGCCGGCCGCGATCGGCGGCGCGGCGGTCGCCGGGCTGGCGATGCCCCCGCTGGAGCCCTGCCTGCGCGCGCTCTGGCCGGAGGTGGTGGCCGAGGACCAGTTGGACACCGCCTACGCCTTCGACTCCGCCTCGCAGCAGATCCTCTACGTGGCCGGCCCGCTCGCGGTGGCCGGGATCGCCGGCACCGTCGGGCCGGTGGCCGCGCTCTGGGCGGCCGCCGGGCTCGGCCTGCTCGGCGCCCTGGTGGTGGCCACCGCCGCCCCGGCCCGCCGCTGGCGCGCGCCGGCCCGGGCGCACGGCGCGGGGCTGTTGGGGCCGCTGCGCTCCCCCGGGCTGGTGCTGCTGCTGGTCGGCCTGGCCGGCGCGGGCTGGTCGGTCGGCGCGCAGAACGTGCTCTTCATCGCCTACGCCGAGCGGCACCGCGGCGCGCTGCCCGGCGGGGCCGGCCTGCTGCTCGCGCTGGCCGCCTTCGCCGGCCTGCTCGGCGCGCTCGGCTACGGCGCGGTCAAGTGGCGCAGCAGCACCGGCACCCGCACCTGGGCGATGGCCCTGGCGATGGCCGCCTGCTACCTGCCGCTGCTCGCGCTGCCCGGCCCGTGGCCGATGGCCGCGCTGGCCTTCCTCTCCGGTCTGGGCCTGGCCCCGCTGCTGGCGGCCGCGTTCGTGCTGGTCGCCGAGCTGGCCCCGGTCGGCACGGTGACCGAGGCGTTCGCCTGGCTGGTCACCCTGTTCGCGACCGGCAACGCGCTGGGCTACGCCGTCTCCGGCTCGCTGGTGCAGGTCTCGCTGACCGCCGTCACCTGGTGCGCGGTCGGCGGGGTGACGCTCGGCGGGCTGCTGCTCTTCGCGGCCCGGGGCCGGCTGGACGCGCCAGTGGCGCCGCTGGGGGCGGCGCCACTGGTGGCTGCGGTCTGACCGTCAATCAACTGGCGGTCGGCCAGCTACCGGTCGGTCAGCTATGCCTCCCGGAGCGGGGCCGGCGGTAGGCGACCACGCAGATCACCGCACCGGCGAGCACCGCGATCGCACCGAGCACGGTGAGGAACTCACCGGGCACCGAGCTGCCGGTGTGCGGGAGTTCGCCGGTCGGGCTCGGCGAGGTGGTCGGGGTCACCGTCCCGGTCGGGCTGCCGGTGGGCGTCGCCGTCTCGGTGGGCGACGGGCTCGGCGAGGGAGTCGGCGTCGGGGTGGGCGTCGGCGTCGGCGTCGGCGTCGGGATCGGGGCCGGCACCACGCCCATGTCCAGGGTCAGGTTCCGCTGACCACCCGTCACCGTGACGCTCTGGGTGATCCCGGTCCCCTGGTCCGCCGAGGACCACTTCGCCGGATCCGTGCCCTGGTGCCGCTTGGACACCGTGGTGCCCGCCGGCAGCGTGCTCAGGTCGAACTGCACCGCGTACGTCCCGTCCGGCAGGTTCTCGAACAGGTAGTGCCCGGTCGCGTCGGTCACCGTGCTGACCGGCTTGCCCATCTTGTCGCGGACCGGCTGGCCGTTGCCGTCCAGCAGGTTGACCTTGACGCCCTGGACCCCGGCGTCGTTGCCCTGCTGGATGCCCGAATCGTTCTGGTCCAGCCAGACGAAGTCGCCGATCGCGTTGTCGTTCCTCGGCGGCTCGACCACGCCCATGTCCAGGGTCAGGTCGCGCTGCCCGCCGGCCACCGTGACGCTCTGGGTGATCCCGCTCGCCTGGTCCGCCGAGGACCACTTCGCCGGATCCGTGCCCTGGTGCCGCTTGGACACCGTGGCGCCGGGCGGCAGCGTGCTCAGGTCGAACTGCACCGCGTACGTCCCGTCCGGCAGGTTCTCGAACAGGTAGTGCCCGGTCGCGTCGGTCACCGTGCTGACCGGCTTGCCCATCTTGTCGCGGACCGGCTGGCCGTTGCCGTCCAGCAGGTTGACCTTGACGCCCTGGACCCCGGCGTCGTTGCCCTGCTGGATGCCCGAGTCGTTCTGGTCCAGCCAGACGAAGTCGCCGATCGCGTTGTCGTTCCTCGGCGGCTCGACCACGCCCATGTCCAGGGTCAGGTCGCGCTGCCCGCCGGCCACCGTGACGCTCTGGGTGATCCCGCTCGCCTGGTCCGCCGAGGACCACTTCGCCGGATCCGTGCCCTGGTGCCGCTTGGACACCGTGGCGCCGGGCGGCAGCGTGGTCAGGTCGAACTGCACCGCGTACGTCCCGTCCGGCAGGTTCTCGAACAGGTAGTGCCCGGTCGCGTCGGTCACCGTGCTGACCGGCTTGCCCATCTTGTCGCGGACCGGCTGGCCGTTGCCGTCCAGCAGGTTGACCTTGACGCCCCGGACGCCGGTGTCGTTGCCCTGCTGGATGCCCGAGTCGTTCTTGTCCAGCCAGACGAAGTCGCCGATCGCGTTGTCCGAGGGCTTGGTCTGCTTGACCGCGACGCCCACCTTGGCCGGCTCGGCGGGCAGCAGCTGGCCGCCGCTGGCGTCGGTGGCGGTGTAGGCGAAGCTGTTCCAGGCGTACTCGCCGTCAGGCGCGTCCACCGAGGCGACCATCGGCCAGGTCAGGGTGAACGAGGCGCCGGCGGCCAGGGTGCCGGGGCGGTGCACCCGGAACCAGGTGGCGGTGCCCGGGCCGGGGAAGGTGGTGCTCCAGGCCGCGCCGGCGTTGCAGCCGGTGCGGGTGACCAGGGCGGTCTCCACGCAGGGGTTGGGGTCGGTGGTGTACTCGATCACCACGGTCGGGTCGCTGCTGGTGATGGGCTGGCTGAGCGAGGGGGTCCAGGTCGAGCCGCGGGCCGCGTCCTGGGTCAGCACGTAGTGGTCGCCCGGGGTGGGCAGCGCGTCGTAGGCGATGAAGTCGCTCACCGGGTCGGGCGAGTCGTTGCGCACCGTCATCCGGTAGGAGAGCTGACCACCCGGGGTGGCGGAGCCGATGGCGCCGTAGTCCTGGTCCAGGTCGCCCTTGACCTCCTTGAAGGACCGCAGCACGCTCGGTGCCTGCACCTCGATGGTCGAACTGGCGTGGCACATCAGCTCGGAGGTGTTGCCGTTGCCGTTCAGGTCCAGCGTGTCCGGCACGCCGGTGTCGTTGCCGCTGAACATGCAGGCGACCGGCTCGGTCGGCTGGTCCACCGTCACGTAGACGTCGTTGGTCATGATGCCGGGGCCGACGCTGCCCGCCACCTGGACGTCGAAGAGCATCCGGTAGGCCAGCGGGTCGTGCAGGTACGTCATGTCGGGCGCGCCGGGCGGCCACTCCATCCGGACGATCTGCCGGCCGTCCGGACCGGGGGTCACGGTGATCGACCGCGGGGCCTTGGCGTCCGGGTAGTTCGGGTCCGGGCGGGCCGAGCCGTCGATGTAGACCACGCCGGCCGGCAGCACGTCGTAGAGCACCAGCGGGCGGGTCAGGTCGCGGGCGCTGCGGTTGTACGGGATCACCTGGAAGGTGGCCTTGCCGCCGGGCGCGGAGAGCGAGCCGGAGACCGTGGTCTTGGCGGCGCCCAGGTTGGTGGCGGCCTTGATGCTGGTGCTGGCGCAGGAGTTGGCCGAGGAGTTGTTGGTGCCGTCGGTGGCCGCGGTGTCCAGGCAGTTGGTCAGCGGGTCGGGCGCGGTGCGGCCGTCGTGGCCCGGCGTGGCCACCTGGGTGACCAACTGCACCGCGTTGCCCGGGCTCCAACCGGTCGGGATCGGGCCGTTCCAGGTGAACTTGAGGCCGTCCAGCCAGCGGCCGGCCGGGATGCCCAGGATGTCCTGGCCGGGGTCGCCCGCACCCGTCGCGAAGGTGATCCGGCGGCTGGTGGAGCCGTTCAGCGGGTTGGTCGGGCTGAAGGTCAGCCAGGTCGGGTCGCCGTTCAGCCGGTACTGGAAGGTCAGCGCGATGCTGGTCGGGTTCCACGGCTCGAACTGCAGCGACTGCGGGTAGATCCAGTTGTAGATGCCGTCAGTCGAACCGGCGCCCGGGTCGGTCATGGTCAGGCTGGTCGCCGGGCCGGCCGTGTTGGTGGCCGAGAGGCTGAAGGAGTTGAGGTCGCCGGAGGTGACCTGGGAGCCCCACACCTTGCTGGCGGTGACCACCACGCCGGTGGTCGGCTCGCGGAACTGGCCGGTGGTGGCGCTGGCGTCGTCCAGCTTCCGCTCGCCCTCGCCCAGCGGAGAGCCGTTCAGGTCCACGGTGTTGGTCGCCGTGGAGCCGGTCGGGAAGGTCGGGTCGGGGTAGTTAACCACCATCGCGCCGGGGATCTGGCAGCCGCCCTGGCCGTTCGAGGAGTAAAACGCCCCGATGTCGTAGCGCCAGACGTTGGGGTCGGTGGTGACCTGGGTCCAGCCGGGCGAGCGGCTGGTGTCCACCACCGCGCCGGTCGGCAGGGTGTCGACCAGGTTGCTGCCGTCCAGGTCCACGTTCGGCACGTTGTTGGTCGCGCACGCGCTGAACTGGTAGGTGACGGTGCGTCCGTCCTGGCTGCTGGTCTGGATGCCCTTGGTCACCGTGTAGTGCGGCTGCACCTCGGCCTTGGTGTCCGCGCTGGCGTTCTGGGTGGTCTCGCCGGTGGCCGACATGGTGGCCGAGTTGGTCGAGGCGGCGCCGTTGGGGGTGGTGAAGTTGGGGTACTTCATCACCACCGTGATGGTGGCCGTGGTGCCGGGGCTGAGGTCCTTGAGCTTGATGTCCATGGTGCCGCCCATCGCCCCCTGGGCGGGCACGGTGGAGCCGGCCTCGTCCACCGTGGACGGGTCGGGCGACCAGCCGACGAACTGCATGTTCGGCGGCAGGGTGTCGGTGATCAGCCCGTTGGTGCACTCGGAGACCGAGCAGGTGTACCGCAGGGTGAAGGTGACGTTCTCCCCAGGAGACGCGGTCGCCTTGTCCACCGTCTTGCTGAAGGAGATGGCGGCTTGTGCCGGTGGGGCCAGCACGCCGCTGCCCAGCAGTGAGCCCGCTAGGAGGGCGAGTACCGAGACGATCCGCCCGGTCCGGAAGGGAGTGCGCATACCGTGCAGTTCATCCGACCGTCGCATGTACGCCCGGATGGCGCGATCACCCCTGACGGCATTTCACCCGTACGGCGGGCATCCGACTACGCCCCCGAGCCACCCGCCGTCGAGGCAGCCGTCGTCGAGGCAGCCGTCGTCGAGGACCTGACGAGCAGTCGGGTGGCCAGCGGCGGCTCCGGCTCCACCTGACGGCCCGCCAGCAGCGCCGCCAGGGCCGCCACCCCGGTGCGGCCGAGCTGCTCGCCCGGCAGGTCGACCGTGGTCAGCGGCGGGGTGAGCAGCGCGGCCACCGAGATGTTGTCGATCCCGACCACCGAGACGTCCGCCGGGATCCGCAGGCCCAGGTCGGCGGCGGCCTGGTAGACGCCGGAGGCCACCACGTCGTCGTCGCAGACCACCGCGTGCGGGCGGTCCGGGCGGCCGAGCAGCTCGGTGGCCACGGCCCGGGCGGCGGACTCGCCCCGGTTCAGCGAGACCGAGCACTCCGTCACCGCCAGCCCGGCGGCCGCCTTCTCGAAGGCCGCTTGGCGGACCCGGAAGGTGTAGGCGCTGTGCGCCGAGCGCAGCCGGCCGAGCCGTCGGTGGCCGAGCCCGGTCAGGTGGGCGACCGCGGCGGCCATCCCGCCGGCCAGGTCCAGCTCCACGGTCGGGGCGCCCCCGGCGGCGGCCGGGTCGGCGTCCAGGAAGACGGCGGGCGTGCCGGGCGGCAGCTCACCGAGCTGGCCGTCGTCCGGCGAGCAGATCAGCAGGCCGTCGAACCGGCTGGTGGTCGCGGCCTCGGCCAGCGTGGCGGCGCTCCAGCCGGAGCTGACCACGACGGACAACCCGTGCCGGGCCGCCTCCTCGTGCACCCCGGCCAACACCCGGCCGAAGAACGGGCCCTGCAGGTTGGGCACCGCCAGCATGGCCATCCCGCTGCGGCCCAGCCGCAGCTGCCGGCCGGCCGCCTGCGGGCGGTAGCCCAGCCCCCGGGCGGCCTCCAGCACCCGCTGCCGGGTGGCCTCGGAGACCCGGTGGCCGGCCTCGGCGCCGGAGAAGACCAGCGAGACGGTGGCCTGCGAGACGCCGGCCAGCTGGGCCACGTCCCGGCCGGTCGGACGGCGTGGGGGCAGTGTCCCCGCGGTGTCGGCCACGGCCTACTGCTGGCCGGCGGCGGCCCGGGCGGCGTCGTCGGCCGCGTCCTCCTCGGCGTTCTGCTCGGCGATCCGGCGGGCGGTGCGCTCCCGGATGCCGCCGACCTTGTCCACCAGCTGCTCGGACATCTCGTTGCGCTGCTTGTGTAGCACCACGTAGCTGATCGGGGCCGAGACCAGCGCGGCCAGCAGCACCAGGAAGACCGCACCGGTCGCGCCGACCACCGGGAGCACCCCGAAGCGGCCGAGCAGCAGGGTGACCAGCAGGCAGGCGAGGAAGATGCTGGCCCGCAACGAGGTGTAGCGGAGCGTGGCGTGCTTCTTGCTGCTCACGGTGGCGTCCTTCGGATCTCGCGGGTACGGCAGGCATCCCAGTACAGCATGCCTGCCCGGCGGATCTTCGAGGACCTCGCTCAGTCGGCGGCCGGGGCCGGGGCCAGCGGCAGCCAGAAGGTGATGTCGTCCCGGTCGTCCCCCGGCGCCACCCGGATCGCGCCGGGCACCCGGCCGACCTCCGTGTAGCCGCAGGACTCGTAGAACCGCTCCAGCCCGAGCCCGCCCCGGCAGGTCAGCCGCAGGCCGGCCAGCCCCCAGGCGCGTCCGATCCGCTCGGCCTCGGCGAGCAGCTGCCGGCCGTAGCCGCGGCCCTGCTGCTTGGGGTCGACCATGACCCGCTTGAGCAGCCGCCAGTGCGCCATCAGCCCGAACCGCATGCTCTCGAAGAAGAGCACCGCGACCAGCCGGCCGTCCCCGTCCCGGGCGACCAGCAGCCGGTCGGCGTCCTGGTCGTCGCTCGCGCCGAGGCCGCCGAACTGCTTGTCGGCGGTCGGCCGGACCTCGTCCTCGGTGACCGGCGGCACGAAGCCCACCGCGCCGCCGGCATTGCTGGCCTCGGTCCAGAGCGTGGTGATCTCGGCCCGCAGCTCGGGCGTCGGTTCGGGGTCCAGGGTGAAGTGCAGCGCCATGCCGTCGAGCTTACTGAGCTGCGACGACGGTCCCGGCGGACGCCGGCAGCCGGTTGACCGCGAGGCAGCAGAGCACGGCGATCGCGCACAGCCCGCCGGCGCCGTACCAGGCCAGGTCGTAGTCGCCGAACTTGTCCCGCATCACGCCGGCCGCGGTGGACACGATCGAGGCGCCGATCTGGTGGCAGGCCAGCACCCAGCCGAAGACGATCGGCGCGTCCGCCCCGAAGTGGCGCCGGCAGAGCGCGACGGTCGGCGGCACGGTGGCCACCCAGTCCAGCCCGTAGAAGATCACGAAGGCCAGGAAGGGCGGCTTCACGCTGATGTCGAAGAGCTGCGGGAGCAGCAGCAGCGAGAGGCCGCGCAGCGCGTAGTAGACGATCAGCAGCCGGCCGGAGTCGAAGCGGTCGGTGAACCAGCCGCTGGCCACCGTGCCGATCACGTCGAAGACGCCGATCAGTGCGAGCAGGTCGGCCGCGGTGGTCTCCGGCATGCCGTGGTCGTGCGCGGCCGGGATGAAGTGGGTGCCGACCAGGCCGACGGTGGTGGCGCCGCAGATCGCGAAGGAGCCGGCCAGCAGCCAGAAGACCCGGGTGCGCATGGCCTCCCGGAGCACCCGCAGGGTCCGGGAGACGGCCCGGCCGGAGCTGCGCGGCGGCAGTTCGTCGTCGGGGCCGGCGCCGTAGGGCAACAGGCCGAGGTCGGAGGGGTGTTCGCGCATCAGCAGCAGCACCGGCACCGCGACGGCGGTGGCGCAGAGCGAGACCACCACCACGGCGGTCCGCCAGCCGTGCGCGCCCACCAGCCAGGACAGCACCGGCAGGAAGACCAGGTTGCCGGCCGCGCCGGCCGCCGTGAGCACCCCGGTGACCAGCCCCTGGCGGGCCTTGAACCAGCGTCCGCTGATCGTGGTGGCGAAGGCGCCGGCCATGCTGCCGCTGCCCAGGCCCACCAGCACGCCCCAGCAGAGCAGCAGTTGCCAGGTCTGGGTCATCAGCACGGTCAGGCCGGCGCCGACCGAGATGGTGAGCAGCGCGCAGACCGTCACCAGCCGCACCCCGAACCGGTCCATCAGCGCGGCGGCGAACGGCGCGGTCAGGCCGTAGAGGATCAGGTTGATCGAGACGGCCAGGCTGATGATCCCGTGCGACCAGCCGAACTCGCTGTTCCACGGCGTCATCATCAGGCCGGGGGTGGAGCGGAAGCCGGCCGAGCCGACCAGGACGAGCAGCGAGAGGGCGGCGATCACCCAGGCGTAGTGCGGCCGGGTGGTGCGGCGGGCGGCGGTCTCGGCGCGGGCGGTTCTCAGCTGGGTCACACCGGGGAGTCTCGCCGCCGGTCGGCGTTCGAACGAGTGGCCTGACTGCCATCTTCCGTCGGGATCGGGCCACTCGGCGCCTGCGGCGGACGGCCCGTGGCACCCCCGCCCGGGCCGTCCGCCGGTACGGGCCCTGACCCGCACTTCGGGACTGCTCCGCACTCGCCAAGCGGCTGCCTCGGCGTCAGATACCGCCTGCCGACCGACTCTTGACGTCCCCTCGCGACGGAGAGCTGCCCCAAGAGTGATCAGCCGGCCACATCACGTCAATGGTTCGTCCGAAATTCGGAACGATTGCGCGTCATTTCAGCCGGTGGATGATCGAAAACCGGCCGTCTGTACACGGTCAAGCCGCGAGGGGGCCGCGGCCGGGCCGGGTGCGCCGCGCAGCACCGGCGTGCTGACGGCCTGACACGGACCGGACTCCACGTCCACCTCGCACCAGACCAGCTTCCCGGCCTCCTGCGGCGACCAGCCCCAGCGGGCCGCGAGCAGTTCGACCAGCTCCAGGCCGCGCCCGTTGGTCGCCTCCCCGCAGGCGGCCCGGGGTGCCGGGGCGACCCCGCTGGCGTCCGCCACCTCGACCCGGACCGGCCCCGCCTGCCGCGGCCAGAGCAGCCGCAGCACCGCCGGGTGCCCGGTGTGCACCACCGCGTTGGTCACCAGTTCGGAGACCAGCAGGACCAGCGTCTCCGCGTAGTCCGCCGTCGGGTCGGCCCCTAGCGCGAGCAGCCTGCCCCGGACCCACTGCCGGGCCCGACCGACCTCCGCGGGGTCGGCGCCCACCGCGAGCTGTACCTGAACCACCTGCACCGCTCCACCACCTGCATGACGAGCTACCGGTTGGACTGTCCGAAGTTAGTCGTCGGCACGAATAGGCCCCAGGATGATTCGCGGAAACCGGGCCGACAACAGCTTCGGGCATATTCCAGCGATCGGGGGACACCACGGCGCATACTGACCCGCTCGCCCGGCCGAGCCTCGCAACGGTCTTCGCACTGCTCGGAGATGTTCTTCCTACAAATCGCCTCCCCGGCACCGACCGCGCCGATACCGTGGATCCATGACCGCTCCGGACTGGGACCAGCAGATGCGGTCGCGGTTGGCCCGCGGCGAGGAGAGTGCCCTGGGCGAGCTCTACGACCAGCTCTCACCGCTGGTGCACGGGCTCGCCGGGCGGATCCTGGGCGACGAGCAGGCGGCCGCACAGCTCACCCGCGAGGTCTTCGGACACCTGTGGGAGCACCCCGAGGAGTTCGACCCCGAGCAGCGCTCGCTGCGCTCCTGGATCGGCGAACTGACCCACCGTCGGGCCGTGCAGCGGCTGCAGCGCCAGCGGCTGGCCGAGGAGGAGATCCGCGAGCGGGCCGCCGCCGCCCAGGTGCAGTACGTGGTGGCCGCCCTGCCGCCGGCGCTGCGGGAGACCCTGGAGACCACCTGGTACGACGGCCGGACCTACCAGGAGACCGCCCGACAGCTCGGCATCAGCGAGCAGGCGGCCCGCCAACGGCTCCGCCTGGGCCTGCAACTGCTGGCCAATGAACTGGAGTTCGGGTCTTGACGGGGGACGGAGCCAGGATGACCGAACAGGAGCACGACGCGCTGCGCGGCCTGCTCGGCGCCTGGGCGCTGCGGGCCTGCCGGCCGGACGAGGCCGACGAGCTGGAACGGCACCTGGCCGCCTGCGCCGACTGCGCCGAGGAGGCCGGGCAGCTGCGCCGGGCGGCCGGCCGGCTGAGCGCGGACGACCCGCTGGACCAGCCGGACGGGCTGCGCCAGCAGGTGCTGGACTTCTGCCTGACCCGGCGGGCCGCCGGGCGCCCGCTGGCCAGTTGGGCGGCGCCGTACGCGGCCGAGACCGCCAAGCTGGACGCGCTGCTGCGCGACCTGGGCCGGGCCGAGTGGCAGGAGGTGGCCGAACTGCCCTGGCACGGCGGGGTGCTGCGGCTGCGACCGGCCGAGGTGCTGTGCCACCTGGCCGGGGTGGACGCGCTGCTGGCGCCCGCGCTGGGGCTGCCCGATCCGGCCGCACCACCGCCGGGCCGGGTGCCGGCCCAGGGCCCGCCGGCCCACCCGTTCGGCACCCTGCTGGAGCGCGGCGAGCGGCTGGCCGCCGAGCACGCCGGGGCGCCGCCGCAGCAGGTGCGCCAGCTCTGGCGCGACCAGTCCCAGGCGCTGCTGCGGCAGGCGGTGCCGCAGGCCGGCGAGCGGGCGGTGGACTACGGCTTCGCCAGCCTGCCGGTGCGCGACGCCTTCATCGACCGGGCCTTCGAGACCTGGATGCACGGCGAGGACGTGGCCCGGGCGGTCGCCTACCCGTACGCCCAGCCCTCCCCCTCGCACCTGCGGCAGATGGTGGACCTGGCGGCCCGGATGCTGCCCGGCGCGCTGGTCGGGCGGCGCCAGGCGGCCTACGCCGGCGGCGGCGTGCCGGCGGGGGCCGGGCGCACCCTGCGGCTGGTGATCGAGGGCCCGGCGGCCGGCCAGTGGCTGATCCCGCTGGACCCGCCGGCCGACGGTCCGACATCCGGGCCGGCATCCGGGCCGACGGCACGTCCGGTGGCCCCAGCGGTGTCCGAGCCGGTGGCCGAACTGGTGATGGACGGCGTGGAGTTCTGCCAGCTGGCCGCCGCCCACCGGGATCCGGAGCACCTGCCGGTGGGCGAGTACGGCGACCGGGCGGCGATCCGCGAGGTGCTGTCGGCGGTGCCGCTGCTCTCCCGGCCGTAGCCGGACCGGGGAGCCGTCAGGCGAAGACCACGGTGCGCGAGCCGTTCAGCAGCACCCGGTGCTCGCTGTGCCACTTGACCGCGCGGGCCAGCGCCTGGCACTCGACGTCCCGGCCGATCGCGACCAGCTGGTCCGGCGTCACGCCGTGCTGCACCCGGGCCACCTCCTGCTCGATGATCGGGCCCTCGTCCAGGTCGGCGGTCACGTAGTGGGCGGTGGCGCCGATCAGCTTCACGCCGCGGGCGTGCGCCTGGTGGTACGGCTTGGCGCCCTTGAAGCTGGGCAGGAAGGAGTGGTGGATGTTGATCACCCGGCCGGCCAGCGCCTTGCACAGGTCGTCCGAGAGCACCTGCATGTAGCGGGCCAGCACCACCAGTTCGACCTCCCGCTCCTCGACCAGCTCCAGCAGCTTGCGCTCCGCCTCCGGCTTGTTGTCCCGGGTCACCGGCAGGTGCACGAACGGGACGCCGTAGGAGCCGGTCAGCTCCTCGAAGTCGGTGTGGTTGGAGACCACCGCGACCACCTCGACCGGCAGCGCGCCGATCGAGCTGCGGAACAGCAGGTCGTTCAGGCAGTGCCCGAACTTGCTGACCATCAGCACCACCCGCATCCGCCGGTCGGCCGGGTGGATCGCCCACTCCATGCCGAACGAGGCGCCGATCGCGGCGAAGCTGGCCCGCAGGCTGTCCAGGCTGACCGGGGACTGCGCGGAGAAGTGCACCCGCATGAAGAACAGTCCGCCGCCGTCCAGGTCGCCGAACTGCTGGCTGTCCACGATGTTGCAGCCGGTCATGAAGAGGTAGCTGGAGACCGCGTGGACGATCCCCTGCCGGTCCGGGCAGGACAGGGTCAGTACGTACTGGGTCGGCTGGGCCGCGCTGTTCTGCTGCGCCACGCTCTCGGTCCTCACGTTCACTGGCGGCCGGGCCGCTGTCGGGTGCTGGGTGCGATGGGGGTTCAGCCTGGCACAGCCGTCAGCCGACCCGGGTCAGGATCCGCAGCACCTCCAGCGAGCGCGGCGGCCCGTCCGGGTCCTCCCCGTCGTTGCCGGCGAGCAGCTCGTGGGCGGCCCGGGCGGCGGCCACCGCGGCCGGCCAGTCCGGGTGGGCGAGGTAGGCGGCGGACGGTGCGTCAGCACCCACCTCGTGCAGGATCCGCAGCACCCGCAGCACGGCGGCGTCCACCAGGGCGGCCTCGGCGCCGTCCCGCACGATGGTGCCGACGTACTTCTCGGCCGACCAGCGGTCCAGCCAGCTGTCCTCGACCAGGCGGTAGACGGCGTCGGTCACGTCTCCGTAGCCGTCCCGTCCGGTCGCCCAGTACTGCTGCTGGAACTCGGGGTCGGCGAGCATGTGCAGGGCGGAGCGCAGTCGGGCGCGCCAGCGCCACCAGGGGAGGTCGTTGAGCGGCATGCCGCCCATGGTGCTGGAGCGGCGCCCCCGGCGAGAAGGGTTTCCGGGAGAGCCGTTGGAAGTTTCTGTGCTGACCGCCATGGGAGACGATCGTACGTTCCCGCCCGAAACCCCTCTACACGCGTCCACGCATTGAGTTCATCCCCTGTTTGCCGGTTGTTGCGGATCGTGCCCCTTCGTGGAGTGAACCGGCGGTGAGGCTGGTGCGCGACGCAGTCCGTTCCGGGGAAGGACCAGCTGTGACCACCGCCGTACCCAGGGCCGCCCGCCGACCGCGAAGGCCACTGGCCCTGGTCGCAGCCGCGGCCCTCGTCCCGGTCCTGCTGGCCGCGTCGGGCTGTGCCGGCAGCGCCACCGCGGCTGGGGACCGCGAGCCGCTCACCGTGCTGACCTTCGCGCCCTGGGGCACCGGCTCCGCCGACCGCCCCGGGATGCCGCAGCTGGCCACCGCGATCGGCGCCGAGGTGAACGCCGACGGCGGCATCGCCGGCCGCAGGCTCAAGGTGCTCACCTGCAACGAGCACAACACCGCGGACGGCGCCACGGCCTGCGCCAAGCAGGCGGTGGCCGCCGGGGCGATCGCCGTGGTCGGCTCCTACAGCCAGTTCGGCGACGCCTTCATGCCGGTGCTGGAGAACGCCGGAATCCCGTTCATCGGCGGCTACGGGCTCTCCGGGCCGGAGTTCACCAGCCCGCTCTCCTACCCGGTGGCCGGCGGCACCCCGGCGCTGATCGCCGGCAGCGGCCGCCAGCTGGCCGCGGCCGGCTGCCGGTCGGTCTCGCTGATCCGGCCCGACACCCCGGCCGGCGACACCCTGGTGGGCTCGCTGGTCGGCGCGCTCAGCCCGGCGGGGGTCAAGCTCAACGACGTCAAGGCGCAGGAGAGCTCCTCCGACTTCACCGCCGTCGCCAAGGCCGCGATCGGCTCCGACGCACCCGGCAACTGCATCACCGCCGCGCTCAGTTCGCAGCCGACGCTGACCCTGCTGGACTCGCTGCGCCGGCAGCCGCACAAGAACACCCGGCTGTTCTCGGTGATCGGCAGCTTCCAGCAGTCCGTGGTGGACTCCACCGGCGGCGACGCCGGGCCGCTCGGCGGGGCCTTCGCGGTGGGCTGGTTCCCGCCCGAGGCCTCCACGGTCTGGGACCAGCTGCGGGCCATCGTGCGGACCCGCGCGGCGGCCGACGCCAGCATCGACGACGCCGACCCCGGGGTGCAGACCACCTGGGTCGCCTACCAGGTGCTGCTGGCCGCCATCAAGCGGGTCCCGCAGGGCCGGGCGGTGGACAACCACTCGCTGCGCGACGTGCTGGACAGCGGCACCCCGATCGACACCGGCGGCGCCACCCCGCCGCTCGCCTGGGGCCTGAGCAACATGCTGGCCAGCGCCGACACCCCGCGCCTGGTGAACACCTCGGTGACCTTCCAGCAGGTCCAGGGCGGCCGGCTGGTGGAGCAGCAGCCCGGCTTCATCGACGTCCGCTGGGTGCTCACCAACGGACCCGCCCCCACCTCCACGCCGATCACCGGCTGACCGCCCGTCAGGGGGCTGCCCGTCCCGGCGCGGCCCCCTGACGGTGCCTCAGAGCTGCGAGTCGCCCAGGGTCGGCAGGTTGGCCTGGGTGGCGATGGCGTTCCAGGTCGCGGCGGCGGCCTTCTTCGCGGTGCTCGCCTGGCCGCTGGACTGGTCACCGGCCTGCCGGTGCGGGTTGTCGGCCTGCTTGGTGGGGTCGCAGCCGCCGGCCGCGTCCCCCGCCCAGGCGGCGTAGGCGTCGTCCGCGGCCTGCGAGGCCTGCCAGGCCTGGGTGAGCTGCTGCACCAGCGTCGGCCCGGTGGGCAGCTGGTCCACCTTGAGCGTGCTCAGCGAGGTCAGCAGCTGCTTGCGCTGCGCCGAGGCCTGACTGAGCGCCTGCTGGGCGGCACCCGGGTTGTCGCACTTGTTCACCGAGGCCACCGCCCCGATCACGGCCTGCCGGCTGCTGTTCGCCCCGCTCAGCAGGTTGGAGACGGCCTTCGCCTGGCCCTCGGCCCCCGCGCTGAGCGCGCCCGTGCCGCCGGAGCCCGCCGCGGCCGAACCGGTGCTGGTGGCCTTCGCGGTGGAGCCGGCGGCCGCCTTGTTGCTCTTGCCGCCGTCGCCGCCGCTGGACAGCACGCCGACCAGGATCGCCCCGATCACGCCGACCGCCACCAGGCCGCCGATCACCGCCTTGCGGGAGGGCCCGCCGCCGCCCCGGCGCGGCACCTCGGCCCGCCCGAGCTGGGTGGTGTGCTCGTTGACCGCCGGCTGCGCGTCGTAGCCGGCGAAGGACTGTCCCCCGGCCTGGGGGCCGGGAGGTGCCCCCAGCCCGCCGTACGACGGGCCACCGCCGAAGGACTGCTGCCCCCCGAAGGTCTGTCCCCCGGCCTGGGGGCCGGGAGGTGCCCCCAGCCCGCCGTAGGACGGGCCGCCGCCGAAGGACTGCTGTCCCCCGAAGGTCTGTCCCCCGGCCTGGGGGCCGGGAGGTGCCCCCAGCCCGCCGAACGAGGGCTGGCCGTAGTCGGGGCCCGCGCCCGGGTTCGGGTCGCTGGTCGGGTAGGGCGGCAGGTATTGGGTCTCCGGGGCCTCCGCGGCCGGCGCCGGCGCGGACTGCTGCTGCGCGGTCCAGGACTGCTGCGCGGGCGGCTGCTCGGTCCAGGACTGCTGGACCGGCGGCTGCTGGACGGGCGGCTGCTCGCCCCAGGTCTGCTGCGCCGGCACCCCGGGCGCGGCCGGTGCCGCTCCTGGCGGACCGGCCGGTGCGGCCGGCTCCGGGCGGAACAGGTCGTCCAGGTTGAAGTCACCGGAGTTGTACGAGCGGCGCTGGCTCAACGCGAATCCTCACCTGTGCACGGCCGTGGGCGCGCGGGCAGCGGCGATCGGGCGGTCCGGCGTGCGGACCGCCCGTGCTGTCTGTCCGGTAGGAGCACCCGGGCCTTCCTCGGTTCTTCCGCGCGCTTCACTGACGGCGGACCACTTCTGCTGGAGTTCCTCGGAACCTCGCGCCCACGCTACCGGTTCACCGCTTCGGGTGACCACGTGGGCGCCCGGCCCCGCGACTCGCGCACCGGTCCGCCGACGGACCGTCACGCCGCCTCCGCCTCCGCGCGCTGCTGGAACTCCCGCACCACCCGGTGGTCCCGGTACGGCTCCAGCCTGCGCCGGAAGTCGTCCAGGTACTCCACGCCCCGGTTGGAGCGCAGCCCGCCGAGCAGCCGCACCGCCTGCACCCCGGTCTCGCAGGCGCGTTCGATCTCGCGCTGCTGGAGCTGTGCGGTGGCCAGCAGCACCAGGTCCACGGCGCGCCGCCGCACCCGGCTGGCCGGGTGCAGGTCGAGGGCGATCCGGGCCTGCTTCTCGGCCTGCTTGCCGTGCTCCAGGTCGCGGTAGCAGTGCGCCAACTCGTCGGCCAGGTAGGCCTCGTCGAAGTGCGCGATCCAGTCCGGGTCCTCCTCGGGTTCGCGCCGCTCCATGGCCGCCACCGCCTTGGCGGCGACCAGCTCGCAGGACCGGGCGTCGCCGAGCAGCGCGTGGCCCCGGGCCTCGGCGGCGTAGAACATCGCCATCGCGGTCGGGGTGGCCACCGAGCGGGCGCCCTCCTGGGCGGCCCGGGCCAGTTGGGCGATCTCCCTGGGGTTGCCCAGGGTGGCCGCCAGGTGGCTCATCGAGGCGGCCAGCACGTAGCCGCCGTAGCCGCGGTCGTCGGCGGCCTGAGCCAGCCTCAGGGCCTGGATGTAGTAGCGCTGGGCGAGCCCGGGCTGCCCGGTGTCCACCGCCATGTAGCCGGCCAGCTCGGTCAACCTGGCCACCGCGGCGAACAGCTGACGCCCGGTCTCCTCGCGGTAACCACCCGTCAGCAGTCCGGAGACCACGCTGTTCAGGTAGTGCACCACCACCGGGCGCACGTGCCCGCTGCCGAAGCGGTGGTCCAGGTCCACCAGCATCTCGGTGGTGGCCCGGATCGCCGCCACGTCCGAGGGCCCGACCCGGGGCCCGCCGGTGCGCGCCACCACCGGGTCGGGCGGGGTGATCAGCCAGTCCCGGCTGGGCTCGACCAGCGCCGAGGCGGCCACCGAGGCACCGCCCAGGAAGTCCCGCCGGCTGACGTCGCTGCGCCACAGCTCGCAGACCTGCTCGACCGCCCCGCTGAGCGTGGCGGCGAACTGCAGGCCCACCCCGGAGGTGAGGTTCTTCCCGTCGGCCATGCCGATCTCTTCCACGGTGACCCCGCGGCCGAGCTTGCGCCCCAAGGCCTCGGCGATCACCGCCGGTGCCTGCCCGCGCGGCTGCTGGCCGCGCAGCCAGCGGGCGACGGAGGTCTTGTCGTAGCGCAGGTCGAGCCCGTGTTCGGCGCCGCACAGGTTGACCCGGCGGGCGAGACCCGCGTTGGAGCAGCTCGCCTCCTGGATCAGCTGCTGCAGACGCTCGTTGGGCTGTCGTGCGACGAGTGGTCTCGCGGCCATGGGCTTCGCCTCCCCAGCGCCCCCGGTTACGGCCGGCGGGCGTCGACTCTGCTGCTCTGGTGCCGGCCGACCGCTCGCGTACGGAGCCGAACGGCGTGCCGACTACCCGGCCAGTGAAGGAACTTGAGGCCAGGTTAGCGATCAACGACACCATCGGGATACCCATGCGCAGGACCTGTTCCCCATGCGCGCCCGGGAAAATGCTCCTGTGCGCCCCCGCTGCGCCCACCCCCGCCCGGACCGCCGCACGCCCACTGCGCGCAGGCCGGACGCCTCCCGGGCGCCATGTTCCGCGCCAGGGCGCGCCACCCACCGCCGGCCCGGCCCCGACTCCTCGCGATCACCGTTTCGAGTGACATTCCACAGCGCGGCGACCGCGCCGGGAGTCGGCCCGTAACCCGCCCCACCCCCGGTAGTTGAGCAGCACGTGGAAGAGACCCCAGGAGCCCCACCGACGGGCAGTGACGGCAAACCGATCCCCCCGCTGCTGATGGAGGCGGTCAGGTACGCGGAGGAGCGCCACTGGGAGGTCGTGCCCGGCACCCACCTGGTGGACGGCGAGGGTCCGCCGCGCTGCTCCTGCGGGGCGCCCGGCTGCCCCGTCCCGGGCGCCCACCCGCTGGGTCCGGACTGGCAGCAGCGGGCCAGCGCCGGCCCGGGCGTGGTCCGCCGCTGGTGGACCGAGCAGCCGCAGGCCTCGATCCTGCTGCCCACCGGCCGCTCGTTCGACGCGCTCGACGTGCCGGAGCGGGCCGGCTGCCTGGCGCTGGCCCGGATGGAGCGGATGGAGCTCCAGCTCGGCCCGGTGCTGGAGGCGCCCGCCCCGCCCGGGCAGCGCGGCCGCCGGCTGCTCTTCCTGGTGCTCCCCGGCACCCTGGTCAAGCTGCCGGAGCTGCTGCGCCGGCTCGGCTGGGCCCCCGGCCGGCTGGACCTGGCCGGGCGCGGCGAGGGCGACTACATCGTGGCGCCGCCGTCCCGGATCGGCCCCTACGGCTTCGCCCAGTGGGCCCGGCCGCCGTCCGCGCTGAACCGCTGGCTGCCGGACGCGACGGAGCTGATCAACCCGCTGGCCTACGCCTGCGGCCGGGAGGCCCCCGCGCCCCGACCGGCGCAGCCCGTCGCGGCGCCCGCGGCACCGGCGGCGCGCTGACGCGCCGCCGTCCGGACGGACCGTCAGGCCCCGTGGCGGGCCCGGAACTCCCGGGCCCGCCACGGTGCTTCCCGAGGCGGGCCGAAGGACGGGTCTACCCGGTCACCGGCCCGGCAAGCCGCTCGGACGAGTGACAGCGCGACAGGGTTGCCCCGGGTTGCCCGGGGGATGAATCACCGCGAGACGCGAAAAGCCCAAACCGAGACGAAAGGGGCGGATCTCACCGCGGATCTCACCAAGGACCGGGGGAGCGCCGAAGGGGACGCCCGGACGGGGAAGCCGGGCGGCGGCGGAGGGGGAATCGGGAGGGAGCGGGGGCGTTCGGGCCTGGCACGCGGGGACGTGCCGGGCCCGAACGGCATCCCCGGTCAGGCGCCGGCGCGACCACGCGCGCGCCGCGGCGCCGCGACCACGACTACGCGTGCGCCACGAAGACGTGCTGCGCGATGTCCTTGCCCAGCTCGGCCGCGTCCGCCCCGGTGCCCACCAGCACCCCGCCGCCGGCCGGCGCCACCCGCACCGTCGCCCCCGGCCGGATGCCGGCCCGGCGCAGCGTGCGCATCAGCTCCTCGTCGGTCTGGATCGGCTCGCCGATCCGGCGCACCACCACGTCGGCCCCGCCGTCGCCGGGCCGCAGCGCGTCCAGCGGAACCAGGGCGGCGTCGAAGCCCTCGCCCTCGGCCTTCATGTCACCGAGCTCGTCCAGGCCCGGGATCGGGTTGCCGTAGGGCGACTGGGTCGGGTGGCCGAGCATGCTGAGCACCTTGCGCTCGACCTCCTCGCTCATCACGTGCTCCCAGCGGCAGGCCTCCTCGTGCACCTGCTCCCACTCCAGGCCGATCACGTCGACCAGCAGGCACTCGGCGATCCGGTGCTTGCGCATCACCCGCACCGCCAGCCGGCGGCCGTCCTCGGTGAGCTCCAGGTGCCGGTCGCCCGCGACTTGGAGCAGGCCGTCGCGCTCCATCCGCCCGACCGTCTGGCTGACCGTCGGACCGCTCTGCTCCAGCCGCTCGGCGATCCGGGCGCGCATGGGGACGATGCCCTCCTCCTCCAGCTCCAGAATGGTGCGAAGGTACATCTCAGTGGTATCGATCAGCCCAGACATCGCCGCCGGCTCCGTTCCATCGGGGTCCTCACCGTCAATTCTGACGTACCGATCGGACAACCGGGTCCGCCGCGTACCGCTTCCCCGACGGTTTCGTCCCTGTTGACAGCGGGGCCGCACAGGCACCACGGTGCTCGCCGTAGCTTTCTCCACTGGCCTAGAGGGAAGAACGCGATGAACGACCTGGTCGGACAGTACTTCGAGGCCGCCGCGGCCCACCTCAAGCGGGTCGCGGAAGAGGAGGCCGGGTCCATCGACCGGGCCGCGGTGCTGCTCGCGGACGCGGTGGCCGACGGCCGGCGGATCTTCGCCTTCGGCGCCGGGCACTCCTCGCTGGCCGCCCAGGACGTGGTCTACCGGGCCGGCGGCCTGGCGGTGGTCAACCTGCTGAACGTGCCGGGGATGACCGGGGTCAACGTGATGCCCGCTCAGCTGGGCAGCGCGCTGGAGCGGGTCTCCGGGCTGGCCACCGCGACCCTGGACCTCACCCCGGCGACCGCGGGCGACCTGCTCTTCGTGATCTCGCTCTCCGGCCGCCAGGTGATGCCGGTGGAGCTGGCCGCGCACGCCCGCGAGCGCGGCCTGCGGGTGGTCGGGGTGACCTCGCTGGACTACCCGGGCAAGGTGAGCTCCCGGCACCCGTCCGGCAGCTACCTCAAGGACCACTGCGACGTGGTGCTGGACAGCAAGATCGCGGTCGGCGACCACGAGCTGACCCACCCGGCCGTGCCGACCGGCTTCGGCTCGGTCTCCACCGTCGTCACCAGCGCGCTGATGCAGGCCGTGGTGGCGAGCGCGGTCGGCAAGCTGGCCGACCGCGGCATCACTCCCCCGCTGTTCCGCTCCGGGAACGTGGACGGCGGCACCGACTGGAACGCCAAGCTGATGGCCGAACACGCGGACCGCATCTACTACTCCTTCTGAGCGAGCGGTTCTGGTCCCGTCCGAAAAGGCGCGTACTCACCCTGTGCCCGGGCCCGGCCACCGCCCATACTTCGTGCAGCGGACGACCACGCGGACACCGGGGGGGACGGGATGGCTGCCGGCTCAGGACCGACCGACCGGGTCCGGGAGGAGGAGCTGCTCCCGGAGCTGTTCCGGCTGGCCGACTCCGCCTCCGCGCTCGGCCAGCGCCTGGCCGTCACGCTGGCCCGCTGGCAGTTGGTGCTGCTGATCACCGCGGCGGCCGCCGGCGCGGTCGGCCGCCGGTCGGCCGACTGGCTCGCCGCCGCCGCCTGCCTGGGCGCGGCCGGCCTGGCCGCGCGGCTGGGCAGGCGGCAGCCGCAGGCGCTCTGGTACGAGGGGCGGGCCGCCGCCGAGTCGGTGAAGACCCTGGCCTGGAAGTACGCGGTGCGGGCCGACGCCTATCAGCCACCGCCGCAGCAACGGCAACAGCCGACCCAGGACGCCGAAGGCGCCTACCGGCGGCAACTGGACGGCCTGCTGGCGGGGTTCGGCGACGGCGCCGGCGGACCCGGCGCCGCGCTGCCCGCCGGTGCGGCCGGGGCGGCCGGGCCGGCCGCCGTCACCACCGCCATGCGCGAGCTGCGCGAGCAGCCGCTGGCCGTGCGGCGGGCCGTCTACCTGCGCGAGCGGGTGGCGGCGCAGCGCGACTGGTACCGGGCCAAGGCGGCCTACTGCGGCCGGGCCGGGCGGGCGACCGAACTGCTCGGCGTCGCGCTGCCGTTGCTCGGCCTGGCACTGGCGGTGTGCCGGGCGCTCGGCGCGCTGCCGGTGGACGCGCTCGGGCCGGTGGCCACGCTGGCCGCCGCGGTGACCGCCTGGGCGCAGCTGCGCCAGTACCGCCCGCTGGCCGCCGCCTACCGGCTGGCCGCCGGCGAGCTGGACCAGGTCACCGAGCAGCTCGGCCGGCTGGACCCGGGCGCGGCCGGCGCGGAGGAGCTGTGGGCCCGGCTGGCCCGGGACGCGGAGGACGCGGTCTCCCGCGAGCACACCACCTGGCAGGCCCGGCGCGAGCTCCGCCCCGATCACTGACCGCCGACCGCCGACCGCCTCTGGAGGAACTCTCGTGCAGCCTCGACTTGTCATGGCCGCAGATGGTCGGACCCTGGCCGTGCAGAGTTTCGGCGATCCCGCCGGGCGGCCGGTCTTCCTGCTGCACGGCACCCCGGGCAGCCGGGTCGGACCGACCCCGCGCCCGACCGTGCTCTACCACCTGGGGGTCCACCTGATCTCCTTCGACCGGCCCGGCTACGGCGGTTCGGACCGGCAGCGCGGCCGGCAGGTCGCCTCGGCCGCCGCCGACGTGCAGGCGATCGCCGACGAGCTGGGCCTGGAGCGGTTCGCCGTGGTCGGCCGCTCCGGCGGCGCGCCGCACGCGCTGGCCTGCGGGGCGCTGCTGCCCGGCCGGGTGCACCGGGTGGCGGCCCTGGTGGCGCTGGCCCCGCACGACGCCGAGGGGCTGGACTGGTTCGCCGGGATGACCGCGTCCAACATCCGCGACTACCGGGCCGCCGAGCGCGACCACCTGCGGATCGCCGCCACCATGGCGCAGCGGGCCCGGCGGATCCGGGACGATCCGGCCACCCTGCTGGCGGGGCTGCGCCAGGAGCTCTCCGGCAGCGACGCCTCGGTGGTCTCGGACGCCGGGATCCGCCGGATGCTGGCCCGCAACTACCGCGAGGCGTTCCGGCAGAACGCCGACGGCTGGATCGACGACGTGCTGGCCTTCACCACCGAGTGGGGCTTCAAGGTGCAGGACATCACCGCGGCCACCTGGCTGTGGCACGGCGCCGAGGACATGTTCTCCCCGGTCGACCACTCCCGCTGGCTGGCCGCGCAGATCCCCGACGCCACGCTCTTCCTGGAGCCGGGGGTGGCCCACTTCGGCTCGTTCCGGGTGCTCACCGCCGCCGTCAAGTGGGCGGCGGGAGCACCCGGCTGAGCGCCGGTCAGACCGGCTGCGGCTCCAGGTCGCGGTTGATCCGCTTCCAGCCCCGGGCCGAGACGGTGTTGGGGTGCTCCTCGCCGAGCTGGCGGATGAACTCCGCGACCGCCCGGGAGCGCAGCTCGGCCGCCTGGTTCACCCGGCCCTGGGAGCGCAGCGTGACGGCCATGTTGGCCTGGCAGGCGACGGCGTCCGGGTGCCGCGCGCTGTACCGGTCGCAGAGCCCCTGGTAGGCGGTGCGCTCCAGCTCCTCGGCCTCCTCCAGCCGGCCGAGGTCGCCGTAGGCGTTGGCCAGGTTGATCATGCTGTTCAGGGTGAACGGGTGCTCCGGGCCGAGCACCCGGCCGAGCGTGGCCACGGTGGCCCGGCCCAGCTCGACCGCCTCGGCCAGGCCGCCGCTGCCGCGCAGGTAGATCATCAGGTTGTTGGCGCAGGCCAGCGTGAACGGGTGCTCGTGGCCGAAGAGTTGCTGGTGGCCGACGTAGACCTGGCGGGCCAGGTCGCGGGCCGCGTCCTTGTCCCCGCCGGCGCTGTAGTCGGCGGCCAGGTTGAGCGCGCAGGCCAGCGTGTCGGGGGCGTCCTGGCCGTACCGCTCCAGGTAGCGCTCGTAGGTCTCCTTGGTCAGCCGGCGGGCCTCCGCCTGCCGGCCGGCCTTGCGCAGCGCCACGGCCAGCGCCTTGGCGTTGCGCAGGATCTCCGGCACGTCGATGTCCAGGGTCTCGGCGTAGGCCTCGTCCACCTCCTGGTGGACCGTCACCGATGCCTCGTAGTCGCCCTGTTCGCGCAGGTCGCGGGCGAGGTTGGACTTGCTGGAGAGGGTGTAGGGGTGCTTCGGGCCGAGCACCAGGGCGCGCCGGTCCAGGGTGTCCTGGTCCAGCTCCAGGGCGGCCGCGCTGTCCCCGACCAGCCGGTGGTCGATGGCGAGGTTGTTGGCGATCGACAGGGTGCGCGGGTTGTCCTCGCCGAACTGCTCGCGGAACCGCTCCAGGATCTCCCGGTCCAGCTCCAGCGCCTTGGCGAACTCGCCCAGCGCCCGGCGGTCGGCGCTCAGCGAGCCGGCCGTCATCAGGGTGTACGGGTGGTGCTCGCCGAGCACCCGGCGCTGCCGCTCCAGGGTGTCCTCGTCGAGCTCCATCGCGGCCGCGTACTGGCCCTGCGAGCGCATCACGTTGGCGAGCTGGAAGCGCAGCAGCAGGGTCTGCCGGTCGTCCTCGCCGAGCTTGGCGGTCCAGGCCTCGTCCAGCAGGTGGCCGGTGCGCCGGGCCTGGGTGTACTCGCCGCGCTTCCACAGGTAGCGGACCCGGTCGATCATCAGCTGCCGGGTGTCCGCCTCCTCGCAGTCGTGCGCCCGGGACGGCGACAGGTGCGGCCAGATCTCCTCGAAGGCGGGCCAGTTGGCCGGGTCGTCGGTGTCGCCGACCACCGGGCGGGCGCCGATCAGGATCCGGTGCACCTCGTGGATGGTGTCGATCTGCTCCGCCGGGGTCATCTCGGAGCGGATCACCTCCTGGACCAGCCGGTGCACCTGGATGCTGTTGGCGCCCGCGTCCACCTTGGCCAGCGCGTACCGGCCGATCGCCTGGATCACCCGGCCCAGCAGGAACTTGTCGCTCAGCCCCGGGTCGTAGGGCACCAGCGCCCGGATCATCTGGTCGCTGTAGAACAGGTTCATCGAGATCGGCTCGGGCGCGAAGTAGGCGCACAGCTGCAGCATCCGGGCGGCGGCCGGGGACTGCCGGCGCAGCCGCGCGATCGACACCCGCCAGGTGGCGCCGACCGTCATCGGGTAGTCCACCGGGCGCTCCAGCTCCAGCACCCGGGCGGCCTCGGTGCGCAGCGCCTCGATGTACTCGGCGACCGGGGTGCCGGTGGCCTTCAGCCAGGCGCCGGCCACCTCGACGGCCAGCGGCAGGTCGCCGACCGCCTCGGCCACCGCGTCGGCGTCGGGCCGGCCGAGCGCGCCGCCGGTGCGCCGGCTCAGGTGGTCGATGCTCTCCGGGCGGGTGAAGACGTCCATGGTGAGCGCCTCGGCCGCGGTGGACCAGGCCTGGTTGCGCGAGGTGACCAGCACGTGGCCGGGGCCGCCGGGGAAGAACCGGCGGATCTCGGCCGGCTCGTCGGCGTTGTCGAAGATCAGCAGCCAGCGCTTGACCCGCTCGCCGCGGCGCAGCGTCTCCAGCGCGATCTCCGCCGCGTGCGCCACCGGCTCGTTGGTGGAGCGGCCCATCCGCCGGGCCAGCTCGGCCAGTTGGCCCTGGATCTCCTCCTCCTGCTCGGCGGTGATCCACCAGACCAGGTCGTAGTCGGCCATGAACCGGTGCGCGTACTCCAGCGCCACCTGGGTCTTGCCGACGCCGCCGAGGCCGTAGAGGGTCTGCGGCACCGGCAGCACCGCGGTGGTGCCGCCGCCGAGCTGGTTGCGCAGCCGCTCCAGCACCTCGGCCCGGCCGGTGAAGTAGGTGTTGCGCGGCGGCACGTTCCAGATCTCCGGCTGGGTGCCGGGGAACCGCGGTCCGCCGGCCGGGTCGATGGTCGGCAGCTCCTCCCGGCCGAGCGCCTTGACCAGCGCGGCCAGCGCCTGCGGCTCCTTGAGGTTGACCAGGTCGACCGGGTTGCGGCTGCTGAACGGCGCGGCCAGCGGGGTGGAGCCGACCCGGACCGGGATCAGCTGGCGCCGGGTGCCGGACGGGTCGGAGCCGGCCACCGACTCCCAGAGCGCGCGGGCCTGCGGCGAGCGCAGGTAGGCGGGCGAGAGCACGGCGACGGTGCGGAAGGCGGCGTCCACCGAGCGCTCGGTCTCCAGCCGGGTGTCCGAGCCCGCGTCGGCGTCCCGGGGCAGCACCCGGAAGCCGGCCGCGCCGAGCACGTACTCGATCCAGTCGGCCCACATCCGGTCCTCGGGCACGTAGCTGAGGTAGATGTCGGCGGGCACGGTGGGGCGGCGCCGGGTGAACGCCTCGACGTAGCGCTGGCGCACCTCCTCGTCCATCGCCGGCAGCGTGCTGACCTCGCCGCCGGTGATCGCGTCGGTCAGCCGCTCGCAGGCGGAGAGCATGCTGGTCGGGGTGCCGGGCTGGTCGCCGAAGGTGGCGAGGATCTCCTCATAGGCGTAGAACGGCCGGTACGGGATCTCCACCGACCCCCAGTAGTGCACCAGTTGTTCGCCCGTCAGGCCGGAGGGCAGGCCGTCGAAGCGGATCCGGGCGAGCGCCCGGCCGGCGTCCGCCTTCTCCTTCTCGAAGTCGTCGATCCGCATCGGCACCGGCAGGATCCGGATCCCGCGGTCCCGGTAGCGGTCGTTGATGTGCTGGGCGATCCGCGAGGCGCCGTCGATGCTCTGGTCGCTCAGGGTGAAGCAGACCACCAGGTCGTCGGGCATCTGCACGGTGCAGATCTCGGCGGTGTCGGAGAGGCCGGTGCGGCTGTCGATCAGCACGTAGTCGTAGCGCCGGCGCATGTCGGCCCGCAGCGCGTCGAAGAACTGCCCGCCGTCGAACCGCTCGTAGAACAGGTCCCAGTCCAGGCCGCCCAGGGTGCCGGAGTAGTCCCGGTCCTGCCGGCCGGCGGAGAGGAAGTCGATGCCGCCGCCGGGCGGGAAGCCGGCCCAGGAGAGCGGCACGGTGTGCCCGGCCACCTTGGCGAAGTCCAGGTGCCAGCCCGGGTGGTGGCCGATGCCGCGGAGCTCCTCCTGGTAGCGCTCGGGCTCCAGCAGCGCGTCCGCGTACAGCTCGGTCTCCCGCAGCGCCTCCTCCCGGTAGTCGTTGATCAGCGTCATCACGCCCGGTGCCTCGGCGAGTTCGGCCGCGTCCAGGAAGGGGTGGAAGAACTTGGCCAGGCCCGGCGCCTCCAGGTCCCAGTCCACGGTCAGCACCCGGTAGCCGTTGGCCGCCAGGATCCAGGCGGTGTTGGCCAGCGCCATGGTCCGGCCGGTGCCGCCCTTGTAGGAGTAGAAGGTGATGATCCGGCCCTGCCGGTCCGCGTCGTCGGCGAGCACCGGACGGGCCGGTTGCGGGGACGGCTCCGGCAGTTGCGGGGAGGACGGGAGCCGCCCGCCCAGCCGTAGGTTGCGGGTGCGGTCCCGGTCGGACGGCTCAGGCATCGTGCTCTCCCCCTCGGTCGCTCTCGCGGTCCTGGTCGTTGGCGAACGGCCGGCGGCCGCGCGGCGGCAGCTCGTTGAAGGCGCCGGTCAGTCGTGGCCGGGGTTCCCCGGCGGCGGGCGGGCGCGGCAGCGCCCGCTCCTTGAAGGCCTTCTGCGCCCGGATCGCGGCGTGTTGGAAGGCCAGCCCGAAGTCGGTGGCGGTGGGCACCCCTTCGGCGTCGGTCCGGTCGCCGGCACCGGCCCGGAAGGTCGGGCGGGCGGCCGCGCCGCGCCGGCGCAGCACCCGGTCGCTGAGCGCGGCCAGCGCGTCGGCCTCGGCGGCGCACTGCGGGTCGTCCCGGTTCCACGGCTCGACCACCGTCACCCAGGCCGGGTTGCGCCGGGCGAACTCGGCGACCAGCGCCGCCCGGTGCGGGTCCTGCAACACCCAGCGGTCCAGCAGCACCACGCCCGGGCCCTGCGGCTGCTCCAGTTCCATCAGCAGCTCGGCCCGGGCGTCGAACTCGTGCACGGTCGGGTTGAGGTCGCACTGCCGGGCCAGCTGGGCGGCCTTCTCGGCCAATGTGGTGTCGCCGCCGCGCACGTACGGCTGCCAGTCGGTGCGCAGCGCGCCGTACCAGCCCGGGTCGCGGTGCCCGGGCACCTCGGTGTCCTTGAACGACAGGACGGCGATGGTGAGTTCGTCGGCCGGCGAGCGGCTCGGGAAGGCCGAGGGGTTGGTGGTGAAGTCGACCGGCTCGACCACCGGGACGACGGTCTCCAGCGCCACGTCGACGATCCGGCGGGCCAGCTTGTAGACCACCTTCTCGTAGAGGCCCTGGTTGTGCCGCTGCGCCATCAGCGCGTACAGCCCGTCCTCGGTGTAGGCGCGCGGCATCGAGGAGTGGTTGTACTGCACCTCGGCGGCCACCGACGGCAGCGCGCCCTCCCGCATGCCGACCCAGAGCACCGGCACGATCGCGGTGTTGTGGGCCGGTCCGCCGGGGGCGTTGGCGGCCCGCCGGGCGAAGGTGTACCACTCCTGTCCGCAGGGCGTGGAGCGGAACAGCCGCGGGTGGTAGAGCGGCACGAAGACCCGGCAGGTGGCCAGCGCCTCGGAGATCTTCAGCGCCCAGTTCTCGCCCTGGTGCATGGTCTCGTCCATGAACCCGACCGGGTCGGCGGTGGGCAGCGGGGTCAGCTGCAGCACGGCCTCGCAGAGGTCCTCGTAGAACTGGCTGACCCGCAGGTTCGGGTTGCGCGAGCCGACGGTGGGCATGTGCGCGTAGGAGAGGAAGAAGTGCGGTTTCGCCGAGGCCGTCCGCCCGCCTTCAGCGTCGTTCACTCAGCCTCCCCCGGCCCGGACGCTCCTCCCCACCGGGGGGAGGACTTCAGTGTAGGAAGCCGGGCTTCCCGGAGGGAATAGCGCCGCCTCGGCCCGCACCACTGATCATGCGTCAGAGCGCGGTCAACTGTCAGGAGTTTGCCCGCATCCGCCCGGCCTCACGTCCGAACCCGCGTCACTTCCGTCGCACCGGAAGCCTGTTCGATGCGCAGCCAGTCGGTGGCCGCGTCCACCGCGGCGCACACCGGCAGCAGCACCGCGCCGGCGCCGCCGACCCGGCCGGTGCGGGCGAGGCCGAGCGGCAGGATCGCCGCCAGCATCCGCGCGAAGTGCCGGTCGTCCACGTCCACCCCGTCGAAGTGCACCCAGCCGCGGTCCGCCGTCCGGGCGGTGTAGCGCTTCCGCGGCGGGTCCGGCATCCGGTACTCGGCCAGGTGCAGCACCGTGCAGCTGGTCAGCGGCGCGCCCAGCATCAGCACCTGGGCGCCGGCCCGGTAGAGCGCGCCGACCGGGGAGCGCTCGCCCAGGTGGCAGCCGAGCTCGTGCCCGGCGGTCAGCTCGGCGGCGCGCGGCCCGAGCGCGGCGAACGAGGTCTGCGGGTGGGCGCTGCGCACCGCGCCCGGGGTGCGGCGCAGCTCCTCGGAGAGCCGGCCGACGGTCGGCGAGCAGGGGGTGGCCGCCGGGTCGAAGGCCGGCATCGCGGCCAGGTGCTCGGCGAGTTCGTCCGGGCCCAGGCCCGCGGTCGCCTCGGTGTGCAGCCGGGAGGTGAGCGAGTTCTCCGGCGTCGCGGTGTAGCCGACCAGGGTGCCCGCCGGGCCGAGCGCGGCGCGCAGCCCGGCGAGCACGGCGGCCGCGTCGCCGGCCCACGGGGCCAGCGAGCGCAGCCCGCCGTGCACCAGCAGCACGCCGGTGGCGGGGCCGATGCCGAGGTCGCGCAGTTCGGCGGTGAGGCGGGACGTCGAACCCTCCATCAGACCGGCTGCTCGGCGCCGGCCGGCCGCCGCTCCGGCTCCGGCACCAGGCGCTCCGGCGCCGGCTCCAGCTCCGGCACCCGCGCCACCGACTCCGCCAGCCCCCGGGCGAACCGCTCCCCCAGCGGGGTCAGCGCGCCGGAGCCGAGCAGGGTCTCGCAGGCCCGGGCGGTGTGGCCGTGCCAGCGGGCCAGCTGCTCCCTGGCGTGCCCGGCTGCCTCCCCGGCCAGCCCGTCGTAGGCCCGCACCCGGCCGGCCCAGTGCTCGACCACGGCCAGGTGCGCGTAGCAGCCCTGGAACAGCCCCTCCAGCGGGCGCGGGTCCTCCCGCCAGGGGGCCTCGAAGAGCCGCCGGTCACCGCGGTCGAACAGGTCGTGGAAGTCCAGCACCGCGCCGAGCTTGACGTGCTGGAACTCGTGCACCAGCAGCAGCGCCAGGGCCGGGGCGGTGGCCGGCCGGGCGATCCCGACCGCGCCGAAGGCCTGCCGGGCGGCGGCGCTGACGTCCCGTCCGTTCGGGCCGGGCCGCAGCGGGGTGATGGTGCTCAGGCCGGCCGCGATGCCGTCCGCGTACTGCGGCAGGTCGCGCCGGGTCAGCTCCCAGGCCTCGCGCAGCGCGCCGGTCCAGTCGGCCAGCGCGCCCGCGGTGAGCCGCTGCTCGGCCGGCCACTGGTGGCTGTCCCGGTGCGGGTCCAGGTCCTCCAGCGCCACGGTCCAGCCGCCGGGCAGCTCCACCCGGCGCACCGGCAGCCAGCGCTCGTCGCCCGGCTGGTCGTGCGCCACCTCGAAGCGCGCCCCGCCCGGTGCCCGCACCGCGAAGGAGGCCGGCCCGCCGCGCAGCACCGCCTCGCCGCTGCCGCCGACCAGCAGCCGGCCCAGCGTGGGCAGGTGCACCGCGCCGCCGCGCACCGGCACCGGGAGCTCCTCGCGCCGGCCGGCCCGCAGCGAGGCGGCGGCGGCGATCTCGGCCAGCGGCGCGCTCTCCTCGGCGCCCGGCCCGCCGCGCAGCCGGCTTACCGCCCAGGCCCGCACGTACGGGTGGGCGAGCACGGCGTCCACGGCCTGCGGGGCCTCGGCGTCGAGCAGGGTGAGCAGCTGCCAGGCCCGGGCGTCGGCCGGGCCGACGGCGGCCAGCAGCCGGCGGGTCAGGTCCAGTTGGCCGGCGGCCAGCGCGCGCACGGTCGCCGCGTCGCCGTAGCCCCGGGCGAGCTGGTCGAGCTGCTCCCCGGTCGGGCCGGTGCCGGGCCGCACGCCGGGCGGCAGGGCGGGGGCGACCCGGTCCCGGATGGTGGTGATCAGCCGCATGAGGTCTCCGCAGAAGACGGAAGGGTTGTCGAAGCCGGCGTCCCCCCGCCGCTCGGGGGTGCGCCAGCGGTGCGCGTACAGGCCGCCGCCGCAGCTGCGCACCACGGGGCAGGCCCGGCACTGCGCGCTGAGCCCGGCCAGGCCGGACTGACGGGCCATCATGCCAGGGTGCCGGGCCACTTCGTCCAGGCTGTTCGCGAAGATGTCGAAACCGGTCGCGGGGGCACCGTCGAAGGCCGTTTTGAGGCTGTCGGCCTGTTCGAAACTCCCGTCGGTCTCGATCACCACCAGGTCGGCCGGGTCGAGCCCGAGCGACTCGGTGAGGCTGGACAGGCCGAGCAGGGTGCGCCGGATCGAGTCGAAGCTGCGCACCGGCACCGGCCGGCCGAGCTCCAGCCAGCGCTGGTGGACCGTCAGCAGCCAGTCCGCGTAGGGGGTGTCCCGGCCGAGCCGGGGCGGCGGGGCGTCCCAGGTGGCGTGCGGGAGCAGGAAGTCGAGGTGCGGCGGGTCGAGTTCGAGCAGCGCGTCGAGCACCGCCACCGGGTCGTTCGCCACGTCGATCGTGCAGAGCAGCCCCGCGTACAGCTCGCGGTAGCGGGGGGCGCGCAGCAGTTCGACGGCGGCCAGCACCTGCGGGTGGCTGCTGCGGCCGTCGGCGAACCGGCGGTGCCGGTCGTTGGCCGCCCGGTCGCCGTCCAGCGAGACGCCGACCTTGATCCGCTCGGCCAGGAAGAGTTCGAGGAAACGTTCGTTCAGCCGGACCGCGTTGGTGTGGATCCGCAGGTCCAGTTCGCAGCCCGGGGGCAGTTCGGCGCGCAGCCGCCGGGCCGCGTGCCGCAGCAGCGCCGGGCCGGCCAGCAGCGGCTCCCCGCCGTGCAGCACCACGTGCACCGCGGGCAGCCGGTGGGCCTCCGCGTGCTCGCCGATCCGGCGGGCCGCCTGGTCGAGCACCTCGGTGGAGACCGCTTTCGGGCGGCCGCGCCAGCTGGTGTCGGCGTGCTCGTACACGTAGCAGTGGTCGCAGGCGAGGTCGCAGCGACTGTGCACCTTCAGCACGAACTGCGCGAACGGTACGAGCACGGGGCCGCCCACCAGACTCCGGTCGGTTCTTCGGATCCCGCCGTCAGATCGAGGAGTTGAACGCGGCCACCGCCACCTGACCGGACTCGCCGCCCGGCAGCGCCCGGTGCAGCGCGGCCGTCAGCTCCGCGACCCCCAGGGCGGCCAGCTGGTCCAGCGGGATCCGGGTGTCAGCCTGCGGGCCGCCCTCCCGGTCAGACGCCGCGGCAGGCTCGACAGTCAGGACAGTGGTCATAGCGTCAGATCCTCTTCAGCGAGAGATGCGATTCAACCGCACCCGGTGCGGGTAAAGGTAGCCCGCCCGGCGCGCCATAGCATGCCGCTCGCCGCCCGCCCCCGGGCCCGCCGTCGCGGCTCCGGGGCAGCCCGGTGGCCGCGAGCTGCGCCGACCTGCGGCGGGGCCGCGGACCTGGCCTGATCCGACTAGCGAAGACCACCCGGTAGGGCTACTCCGAATCGCGTAGGCGCCGGGAACTCCGGGCGCGTCGCGTCTACTGACGGTGCGCCCGCTGACGGGCACTCAGCCGACCCCGCGTCAGGGGCAGAGCCGCTCGACCGTCCAGCCGCCGGGGCCGGCGGTGTAGCGGAGCCGGTCGTGCAGCCGGTTGGGGCGCCCCTGCCAGAACTCGACGGCCTGCGGGACCACCCGGAAGCCGCCCCAGAACGGCGGCACCGGCACGCCCTCGCCCTCCGGGTAGCGGGACTCCAGCTCGGCGAAGCGCCGCTCCAGCACCTCGCGCGAGGCGACCGGGCTGGACTGCTCGCTGGCCCAGGCGCCGAGCTGGGAGCCGTGCGGGCGGATCCGGAAGTAGGCGGCGGTCTCGTCCCGGCCGGTGCGCTCGACCCGCCCGGTGACGGTCACCTGACGCTGGATCGGGTGCCAGGGGAAGAGCAGCGCGGCGTGCGGGTTCGCGGCCAGTTCGGTGCCCTTGCGGGAGCCGTAGTTGGTGAAGAAGACGAAGCCGCGCCGGTCGTACCCCTTCAGCAGCACGGTGCGCGAGCTCGGCCGGCCGGCCGCGTCGGCGGTGGAGAGCACCATCGCGTTGGGCTCGTCGAGGCCGGCCCGCTCGGCCTGGGCGAACCAGCGGCTGAACTGGGTCACCGGGTCGGCGGCGAGGTCGGATTCGGCCAGCCCCTCCTCCTCGTACTGACGGCGCATCCGGGCGAGATTGGGGACGGAGGTCTGCGGCGCGTGCTGGGCGCTGTCCGGGATCTGCACGCCAACATCATCCCGTACGACAAGCGGCGCACCGTGCTCCGCCTATGGAATCTCGACATCAAGAGATATGGTGGCTCGCCACCGCCGGGCCGCCCGGCAGACCAGGACGATGTCCGGTAACGGCCGGTTCGCACCGGAAGATCCCCGGTTCCCACCGGGCGCGACGAGCGGCACGGCGGGCCCACGGGAAACATCACCGCAGTGGTGTATGGCGCAATGCACCCAGTGCCTGTCACTCTGGCACCGAGTGCCAAACACCCAACGGTCACCGGCCGTGCCGCCCCACCTCGGCGGCCCGGCCCGTCACGTCACTGAGGAGCCGCGTGATGTCCGATTTCGTACCCGGCCTTGAGGGAGTCGTCGCCTTCGAGAGCGAGATCGCCGAGCCGGACCGCGAGGGCGGCGCGCTGCGCTACCGCGGCGTGGACATCGACGAGCTCGTGGGCCACGTGTCCTTCGGGCACGTCTGGGGCCTGCTGGTGGACGGCAAGTTCAACCCCGGCCTGCCGGCCGCCGAGCCGTTCCCGATCCCGGTGCACTCCGGCGACATCCGGGTCGACGTGCAGTCCGCGCTCGCCATGCTCGCGCCGGTCTGGGGCCTCAAGCCGCTGCTCGACATCTCCGCCGAGCAGGCCCGCGACGACCTGGCCCGGGCCGCCGTGATGGCCCTCTCCTACGTGGCCCAGTCGGCCCGCGGCCAGGGCCTGCCGATGGTCCCGCAGAGCGAGATCGACAAGGCCGAGACCGTGGTCGAGCGGTTCATGATCCGCTGGCGCGGCGAGCCCGACCCCAAGCACGTCAAGGCGATCGACGCCTACTGGACCTCGGCCGCCGAGCACGGCATGAACGCCTCCACCTTCACCGCCCGGGTGATCGCCTCCACCGGCGCCGACGTCGCCGCCGCCCTGTCCGGCGCGGTCGGCGCGATGTCCGGCCCGCTGCACGGCGGTGCCCCCTCCCGCGTGCTGCACATGATCGAGGAGATCGAGCGCACCGGCGACGCCACCGCCTACGTCAAGAACGCCCTGGACAAGGGCGAGCGCCTGATGGGCTTCGGCCACCGCGTCTACCGCGCCGAGGACCCGCGCGCCCGCGTGCTGCGCCGCACCGCCAAGGAGCTCGGCGCCCCGCGCTTCGAGATCGCCGAGGCGCTGGAGAAGGCCGCGCTGGAGGAGCTGCACAACCGCCGCCCCGACCGGGTGCTGGCCACCAACGTGGAGTTCTGGGCCGCGATCATGCTGGACTTCGCCGAGGTCCCCGCGCACATGTTCACCTCGATGTTCACCTGCGCCCGCACCGCCGGCTGGTCGGCCCACATCCTGGAGCAGAAGCGCACCGGCCGCCTGGTCCGCCCGGCCGCCCGCTACATCGGTCCCGGCCCGCGCAGCCCGCGCGAGGTCGAGGGCTTCGAGTCGATCGCACACTGACGCTGCGACAGGTGTGCACCCCGTGACGCCCGTTGTCCAGTCGCCGAAGATCACATCTCAGCGGCCGGACAACGGGCGGACACACGCGGCGCGTACCACTAGGCTGCGGCCCGTGGCCCAGATTCAGATCCCCGCTGACCTCAAGCCCGCCGACGGCCGATTCGGCTGCGGGCCGTCCAAGGTGCGCCCCGAGGCCCTCAGTGCCCTCGCCGCCACCGGTACCTCGCTGCTCGGCACCTCGCACCGCCAGGCCCCGGTCAAGGACCTGGTGAAGCGCGTGCGCGAGGGCGTGTCCAGCCTCTTCTCGCTGCCCGAGGGCTACCAGGTGGTGCTCGGCAACGGCGGCTCCACCGCGTTCTGGGACATCGCCGCCCTCGGCCTGGTGCGGCAGAAGTCGCAGCACCTGAGCTTCGGCGAGTTCTCCTCCAAGTTCGCCTCCTCGGTCAAGGCCGTGCCGTGGCTGGACGACCCGACCGTGGTCAAGAGCGAGGTCGGCAGCCACCCGCTGCCGGTCGCCGAGGCCGGCGTGGACGTCTACGCGCTGACCCACAACGAGACCTCCACCGGTGTGGCGATGCCGATCCGCCGCCCCGCGGGCACCGCGGGCGACGGCTCGCTGGTCCTGGTGGACGCCACCTCGGGCGCCGGCGGCCTGCCGGTGGACATCGCCGAGACCGACGTCTACTACTTCGCGCCGCAGAAGTCCTTCGCCGCCGAGGGCGGGCTGTGGTTGGCCACCTTCTCGCCGGCCGCGCTGGAGCGGGCCGCCGAGATCGCCGGTTCGGGCCGCTACGTCCCGCCGTTCTTCGACCTGCCGACCGCGATCGACAACTCCTCGAAGGACCAGACGTACAACACCCCGTCGATCTCCACCCTGTTCCTGCTGGCCGACCAGCTCGACTGGCTGAACGGCAACGGCGGGCTCGACTGGGCCGTCGCCCGTACGGCTGAATCCTCGGCCCACCTCTACGGCTGGGCGGAGAAGGCGGAGTTCGCGCAGCCGTTCGTCGCCGAGCCGTCGATGCGCTCCCAGGTGGTCGGCACCATCGACTTCCAGGACGGGATCGACGCCGCCGCGATCGCCAAGGCGCTGCGGGCCAACGGCATCGTGGACACCGAGCCGTACCGCAAGCTCGGCCGCAACCAGCTGCGGATCGCGATGTTCCCGGCGGTCGACCCGGCCGACGTCCAGGCCCTCACCGCCTGCATCGACTACGTGGTCGACCAGCTCTGACCCACGGCACCACCCGACGAGGGGCCGCCGCTCGCGCACCGAGCGGCGGCCCCTCGTCCGTCGTCCGTCACTTCCCGAGCAGGGCGCCGATCAGCACGGCCACCAGGACCAGGCCCAGGGCTCCGGAGACGATGCGGGTACGGGTCTTGGGATCCACGGTCCCCGAGGGTACCCGCTGGGCTCACATGCCCAGGAAGGAGCCCCCGGTGGCGTCCAGCACCTGGCCGGTCACCCAGCGGCCGTCCGCGGAGGCCAGGAAGGCCACCACGTCGGCGATGTCGGCCGGCTCCGCGACCCGGTCGAAGACCGACAGCCGGCCCGCCGCGGCCCGCTCGTCGGGATCGGCCAACTGCGGGTTCATGTCGGTCAGCACCATGCCGGGGGCCACCGCGTTGACCGTGATCCCGCGCCCGCCGAGCTGCTGGGCCAGGGTCCGGGTGAAGGTGTCCAGCGCGCCCTTGGTCATCGAGTAGGCGGTGATCACCGGGAAGGCGATCCTGGTCACCCCCGAGGAGACGTTGACGATCCGGCCGCCGTCGCGCAGCCGTTCCAGCCCCTGCTGCACCAGGAAGAACGGCGCCTTCACGTTCACCGCGAAGACCCGGTCGTAGTCCGCCTCGGCCACCTCGCCGGTGTGCCCGAACGCGGTGATCCCGGCGTTGTTCACCAGGATGTCCAGCCCCGGCTCGGCGCCCCGCGCGGCCAGCGCCGCGTCGAAGGCGGCCCAGAGCGCGGCCGCGTCGCCCGGCACGCCGAGCTCGGCGCGCACCGCGAAGGCCTGCCCGCCGGCCGCCTCGATCTCGGCCACCGTCTCCTTGGCCGCCTGGTCGTTGCCGCCGTAGTGCACGGCGACCAGCGCCCCCTCCGCGGCCAGTCGCAGCGCGATCCCCTTGCCGATCCCGCGGCTGCCACCCGTGACGAGCGCGGTCCTGCCGGTGAGCCGGTCCATGGCCCCCACCTTTCTTTAGCGGTCACTAAGCAAAGACCGTAGCACAGTATCTTTAGCGGTCGATATACAATTCCTCCATGACGGCAGCAGGCACCCGGGGACGACCCCGCTCGTTCGACCGCGAGGCGGCGCTCGGCACCGCCACCCTGCTCTTCTGGGAGCACGGCTACGAAGCCACCTCGATCGCCGACCTGACCGCCGCCATGGGCATCCGCCCGCCCAGCCTCTACGCGGCCTTCGGCGACAAGCGGGCGCTCTTCCACGAGGTGGTCGCGCGCTACGCCGCCGGACCCGGCGACTTCGTCCGGCGCGCGCTCGACGAGGAGCCCACCGTCCGCCGCGGCATCGCCCGGCTGCTGCACGAGGCGGCGAGCGAGTACGCCACCCCCGGCCGCCCGGCCGGCTGCCTGGCGATCAGCGCCGCCACCAACTGCACCGACGCCGCCGTCCGCGCCAGCCTGCGCCGCCTGCGCACCGCGGGCACCGAGAACCTCGAACAGCGCATCGCCCGGGCCGTCGCCACCGGCGAGGAACCGGGCAGCACCGATCCCGCCGCGCTCGCCCGGTTCGTCTCCGCCGTCCTCCAGGGCATGTCCCAGCAGGCCAGGGACGGCGCCACCCGGCAGGAGCTCGAACTCGTCGCGCGGACGGCGGTGCTGGCCTGGCCCACACCGCAGTGACGGCGCGTCAGGGGCGCCTGCCGACGGATCAGCCGGGCTTGAGCGGCCAGCTGCGCAGGCTGGTGTAGCGGGCGCGGGGTGCGTGCAGGTCGCTGCGCACCAGGTGGACGGCGGTGACCGGGAACTCGGCGCCGTGGAAGGGGACGAGCTCGGCCGCGGCGGCGTGCAGCGGCCCCGCGGCGGGGTGCCGGCCGCTGCGGGCCAGGGTGAGGTGCGGGTGGAACTCGGCGGCGTCCGCCCCCTCGTCGAGCACCTCGCCGACCGCGACGGCCACCGAGCGGGCCAGCGCGCGCAGCGTCCAGGTCTCGCCGGCCATCCCGACCCAGAGCACCCGGCCGCCGAAGTGCCCGCCGCCGGCCAGCCGCAGCCGGTGCACGGGGTGGTCGAGCGCCGCCCGGGCCAGCGCCTCCCCGAGCACCGGCAGCCGCTCCTCGGGGACCTCGCCGAGGAAGGCCAGGGTGAGGTGCCAGCCGTCCCGGTCCGTCCAGCGCAGCCCGTCCGCCCCCGGCAGCGCCTGCAGCGGCGCCACCGCGGCCTCCAGTTCGGCCAGCACCGCCGGTGGGGGCAGCACGGCGACGAAGAGCCTCATACCCCCAGTGTCCCACCCGTCGCAGGAGTCGCTACAGTCCCTGCGGCCCGCCGTTGACGGGCCGTCAGCCACTCCAGGGGGAACCACATGCCAGTCCGTCACCGGGCCGCCGCAGCAGCCCTGTTCGCCACCGCGGCGCTCGCCCTGACCGCCTGCGGGCCCGACGAGACCCCGGCCGGCACCGCCGCGCCCGCGCCGTCCGCGCCGTCCGCGCACGCCTCCGCGCCGTCCGCACACGCCTCCGCCAAGCCCACCGACTGTCCCGGGCTCGCCTGGGGCCACCTGGCGATCCACGTGGACGACGTGAACGGCGCGATGAACCACGTCGAGGCCCACATCGCGATCCTGAACTGCTCCCCGGGCCTGCCCGACGGCCCCACCTGGGAGCCCACCCCGCAGGCCGTCGAGTACACCTTCTCGACCGCCGCCAAGACGAAGATCGTCTACGCGCCGGACGGCCTGCGCACCGTCACCTGGGACACCGCGCTGCGCCACCTGCAGTCCTGCGCCGCCCCCGACCGCTACCCCACCCCCAAGGGCGAGGAGTGCCTGGGCAACTTCTACGACGTGCTGGTCGACCCCGGCAAGCAGATCACCGAGCTGACCCAGCTCTACCACGTCTGACCGGCGGCCCCGGGCGGCGGAGGCTGACACCCCGTCGCCCGGGGTGTAGACAAGACGACATGATCATTCGAACCGGCGGTCCTGACGACATCCCCGCAGTGCTCACCCTGTTCGACCGCGCGGTCGCCTGGCTGGCCGCCCAGGGCCGCACCGGCCAGTGGGGCGACCAGCCCTGGTCCACCAACGAGGCCCGGATCGCGCACGTGCACGACTACGCGACCAAGTGCCTGATGCGCCTGGCCGAGGACGCGGACGGGCAGCTGCTCGGCGTCTGCGTGCTCGCCCAGGAGGTGCCCGCCCACATCCCGCCCGCCGACGCCCCCGACCTCTTCATCCGGCTGCTCGGCACCGACCGCGGCCGCAAGAACACCGGCGTCGGCGCCGCCCTGGTCGCCGACGCCCGTGCCGAGGCGGTCCGCCGCGGCCTCCCGCTGCTCCGGGTGGACTGCTACGCCGGCGACGACCGCCGCCTGGTCGCCGCCTACCGCGCCCTCGGCTTCACCGAGACCGACCCCTTCGAGGTCGACCGGCCGGACGGCAGCCGCTGGCCGGGCCAGGTGCTGGAGATCCGCCTCGACGGCTGACCGCCCGTCAGCAGGCGGCGGCCAGCTCGCGCTTCGGCGCCGCCTGGCGCGGCACGAAGGCCACCACCCGACCGCCGTTGCCGCGGTGCAGGTCCAACTGGAGCCGCAGGTCCGCGCAGCGGGCCAGCACCAGGCCGACCGCAGCGGCGGCGAGCGTGGCGACCGCGCCGCAGGCCAGCAGGCCGACCCGCGGACCGTAGGCGTCGGTCACCCAGCCGACCAGCGGCGCACCCACCGGAGTGCCGCCGGTGAAGACCAGCACCAGCAGGCCCATCACCCGGCCCCGCATCTCGGGGTCGGTGGCCAGCTGCACGTAGGAGTTGACCGCGGTGTTGAAGGTCAGCCCGAAGACCCCGACCAGGGTCAGCAGCAGCGCGAAGCTCCAGTAGCCGGGCGCCCCCGCGGCCGCCACCTCCAGCACCCCGAAGGCGAGCGCGGCGCCGGCCAGCCAGCGCAGCCGGGGCGCGCCGCGACGGGCCGCCAGCAGTGCGCCGACCAGCGAGCCGGCCGCCATCGCGGTGTTCAGCAGGCCGTACAGGCCGGGGCCGACGTGGAAGGTGCGGTAGGCGAAGCCGGAGAGCAGGGTCGGGAAGTTGAAGCCGAAGGTCCCGATGAACCCGGCCAGCACCAGCGGCCACATCAGGTCCGGGCGCTCCTTCACGTACCGCAGGCCCTCGCGCAGCTGACCGCGCTCGCGCGGGATCCGCTCCACCGGGTGCAGCTCGGCCGTCCGCATCGCCAGCAGCCCGCCGATCACGGCGGCGAAGGAGAGCGCGTTCAGCGCGAACGCCCAGCCGCTGCCCACCGCGGCGATCAGCAGGCCGGCCACCGCCGGGCCGACCAGCCGCGCGGTCTGGAAGTTGGCGGCGTTCAGGCTGACCGCGTTGGCCAGGTCCTTGGGACCGACCATCTCGGAGACGAAGGCCTGCCGGGTCGGCGTGTCCACCACGGTGACCAGCCCGAGCAGCAGGGCGAACAGGTAGACGTAGTACTCGGTGACCGCGCCGGTGACGGTCAGCACGGCCAGCGCCGCGGCCAGCAGGCCCATCGCGGCCTGGGTGCCGATCAGCAGCCGCCGCTTGGGCATCCGGTCGGCCAGCACCCCGCCGAACAGGCCCAGCGCCAGGGTGGGCAGGAACTGCATCGCGGTGGTGATGCCGACCGCGAGCGGACTGTGGGTCAGGCTGAGCACCAGCCAGTCCTGGGCGATCCGCTGCATCCAGCTGCCGGTGTTGCTGACGATCTGTCCGGCGAAGAAGTACTTGTAGTTGCGCACCCGCAGCGAGGAGAACATCCCTCCCGGGCGGGTGAATCTGGCCCCCGTGGGGCCCGGTGCGACGGTGTCGGCCGTCGCGGTGCGTTCGTCGGGGTCGGCGGTATGGCTTCCCTTGCTCACAGGGTCGGTTCCTCTCGTTCGCGTCTTCCGTGCCGTGTCCGAGAGGCCGTCAGAGGTGGGCCAGCTTGTAGAGCGCGGGCGCCGCCTCGCGCACCGCGGCCCACTCCTCCTCGGTGAGCTGGGCGGCGAGTTCGGCCAGCCACGCGTTGCGCAGCCGCCGGCTCTCGTCGAGGATCTCGGCGGCCTGGTCGGTCATGCTGACCACCACCTGGCGCCGGTCCTGCGGGTGCGACTCGCGCCGCACCAGGCCCTTCTCCTCCAGCATCGCGATGATCCGCGTCATCGACGGCGGCTGGACGTGCTCCCGCCGCGCCAACTCCCCCGGCGTGGCGCTCCCACACCTCGCCAGCGTGCCCAGCACGCCCACCTCGGTGGGACTCAGCGAATGCTCCACCTGCTGGTGGCGCAGCCGCCTGGCCAGGCGCATCACGGACGACCGCAGCTGACTGACAGCGGCGAGGTCCTCCTCGGACATCTCGGACATGATCCTTAGCTTACGTCATTACTCTCGCTAATTAAGACTTCGACACGTGAGATCGGACACGCCGGAGGGCGCGGCTCGACGAGCCACGCCCTCGGTACGAACGGGTTGGTCTCAGTGCGGGAAGGCCCGCCGGGAGCGCCAGCTGGTGTGCTCCCGGGCGACCGCGTCCTCCACGTCGCCGGCCAGCCGGACCCAGGCCTCCTCGGCCTGCGGGTCGGTCAGGTCCAGGGTGGTGATCTTGGCCCAGACCGCGTCCAGCTCCTTGGCCGCGAGGCGGTAGGCGGAGACCACCGGGCGCAGCTGCTTGAGCTGGGTCCAGGCGATGATCGCGGCGGCGGCCGCCGCGCAGACCCCGAACAGGCTGGTGTGGATCGCGCCGGCCGCCTGGGCCACCGCGGCCGCGCCGCCGAGGATCATCAGGGCCACCGTGCCGAGCCCCCAGGAGGCCGCCTGCGACTCGGCGGCGTTCGCCTTCGCCAGGTACCAGGTGCGCTGGCCCTCCACCCGCAGGCGCAGGT
Organism: Kitasatospora viridis; assembly: GCF_007829815.1. NCBI lineage: Bacteria > Bacillati > Actinomycetota > Actinomycetes > Kitasatosporales > Streptomycetaceae > Kitasatospora > Kitasatospora viridis. Next base: position 2,520,541 of record NZ_VIWT01000001.1, read on the forward strand.
ACAGCATCCGGCGCGCCGTCAGGTCGCCCGTCCGCAGCTCGCGCATCCCCTCGGTGATCTCCGGCGCGGCGCCGGCCGGCAGCACCCCGGACCCCTCGAAGGTGCGCAGCACCTCGGCGACCTGCCCGCGGTAGTCCTCGTCCAGCTCGGCGGAGTCCGCCGGGCCGCCGAACGGGCGGGCCCGCACGGTGTACTTCCAGGCCAGGGTCTTCAACGACTCGGCCGCCGCCCGGGCCTCGAACCAGCGGGCCTGCGGGTTGCCCGCGCGCAGCCGGAACCAGAAGAAGCCGCCGAACAGGAAGGCCGCCACCGAGACCAGCGGGGCCGCCCCCGAGCCGGCACCGGCCACCGCGCCGACCGCGGCGGCGACCACCAGCATCAGGATCATCCCGCGGTACCAGCGCAGGGTCTGCCGCTGCGCGTCCACCGAGGCCCGGTCGGCCGTCTGGTACGGCTCGGGCAGGAAGTCCGCCTCGTCGGCCCGGGCCGGGTCCCATCGCACCATCAGGCAGTGCCCCCTCACTCCGTCAGGGGGCAGTATGCCCATCGTCAACTCCGCTACACAGCACGGTTTCCGGCCACCTGACGGGCGGTCGGCCGGCGGGCCGGACGGTCAGCGGCGGCGCACCGGGACCACCGCGGCGACCAGCGCCATCACCGCGCCGAGCACCCCCACCTCGGCCAGCAGCAGCCAGCGCACCGGCACCGCGTCGACCGGCCGGGGCGGCGCCGCGGCCATCGCCAGCAGGCCGCACACCACACCCAGCACCACGCCGACCGCCAGCACGGTGGCGCCGCGCACCCGCACCCGAGACCTCGTGTCCCGCAGCTCACTCAGCATGCCCCCCAGCTTCCCGGAGCCCGCCCCGGCGCCGCATCGGGGAGCGACCCCGAAATGCCCCTGACTCCGCCTACCCCCAGCGGACGAGCAGCCCTGCGCAACGCGGAGGAGCCCGGCCCCGTGACCCGGGACCGGGCTCCTGCGTGCGGCGGGCGCCGGGCTACTGGCCGATCCCCAGCGCCGGCATCAGGTAGTAGAAGGCGAAGACCGCCGCAACCGCGTAGAGCGCGACCGGCACGCTCTTCCCGCGCCCGGTGGCCAGCCGCAGCACGCAGAAGGTGACGAAGCCCATCCCGATGCCGTTGGTGATCGAGTAGGTGAACGGCATCAGCACCATGGTCAGGAAGGCCGGCACCGCGATCGTGTAGTCGGACCAGTCGATCTCCCGGATCGAGTTGGCCAGGATCAGGAAGCCGACGGTGACCAGGGCGGGGGTGGCCGCCTGGGCCGGGACCATGGTGGCCAGCGGGGTCAGGAAGAGCGCGAGCATGAAGAGCCCGCCGGTGACCAGGCTGGCGAAACCGGTCCGGGCGCCCTCGCCGACGCCGGCGGTGGACTCCACGAAGCAGGTGTTGGCCGAGGCGGAGGTGGCGCCGCCGGCCGCGGTGGCGATGCCGTCCACCATCAGCACCCGGTTCATGCCGGGCAGGTCGCCGTTCTTGTCCAGCAGGTGCGCCTCGTCGGCGACGCCCAGGATGGTGCCCATCGCGTCGAAGAAGCAGCTCATCAGGACGGTGAAGACGAACAGCACGCCGGTCAGCACGCCGACGTGGTGGAAGCCGCCGAACAGGCTGACCTTGCCGACCAGGCCGAAGTCCGGGGTGGCCACCGGGTTGCCGGGCCACTTGGGCACGGTCAGGCCCCAGGCGGCGGCCGGCAGGCCGGCCAGCTTCTGGATCACCACGGCGAGCACCGTCATCACGGCGATCGAGATCAGGATCGCGCCGGGCACCTTGCGGACCACCAGGGTCAGGGTGAGCAGCAGGCCGGCCACGAAGACCAGCACCGGCCAGCCGTGCAGGTGGCCGCCGATGCCCAGCTCCAGCGGCACGGTGGTGTGCGCGGCGTCCGGGATCCGGCTGACGAAGCCGGAGTCGACCAGGCCGACCAGGGTGATGAAGAAGCCGATGCCGATCGCGATCGCCTTCCGCAGGCCCAGCGGCACCGCGTTCATCACCCGCTCGCGCAGCCCGGTGGCGACCAGCAGCATGATGCAGAAGCCGGCCAGCACGACCATGCCCATGGCGTCCGGCCAGGTCATCTTGGGTGCCAACTGGAGCGCCACGATGGTGTTCACGCCCAGGCCGGCGGCCAGGCCGATCGGCACGTTGCCGATCACGCCCATCAGCAGCGTGGTCAGGCCGGCGGTCAGCGCGGTCGCGGTGACCAGCTGGGGGAAGCTCAGCGCGTGGTGGTCCACGTCGACCGCGTTGCTCAGGATGATCGGGTTCAGCACCAGGATGTAGGCCATGGTGAAGAAGGTCGCGACGCCCCCGCGGATCTCCCGGGGCACGCTCGAACCGCGCGCGGAGATCTTGAAGTAGCGGTCGATGGCGCCGGTGGGGGGAGTGGGCGCCTGGGGCTCGGGCGACTCCAGGGTCGGCTGGGCCACGGAAGGCATGGAACGTCCTCAGATGGGGGTGGAGGAAGTCTCAAGTATGGGTCGTTGCGTCGTGCACGCGCCATCTTCGCGCGTAGACAACGGCCGTCCGGACGCACCGACCCCGTACGCTGACTGCCATGGCCAAGACCCCCGTGCACCCCTCCCCACCTCCACTGGAAGCCAACGACGTCGCGATCGTCGGCGCCGGCACGGCGCTCTGGTTCCTGGGGTTCGTGGTGCTGCTGCCGTTCCAGCACCAGCTGAGCCGGCACGAGCACGGCAACTGGCCGTGGATCTGCCTGGCCGGCGGACTGCTCGGGCTGATCGGCCTCTGGTACTGCCGGACCCGCCGGGCGGCCATCGAGCGCAGCCGCCGGGCGGCGGAACAGGACTGACCCTCCGTCGGCCGATCGGCTGACCCGCTATCGGCCCAAAGGAGGACGCACCGGACATTTGCCGCCCGTAGAGTCGGTGCCATGACGCACCCCTCGGACGGCACCACGCCCGGTGCACACGCCCTCGGCCTCGCCCCCGCCCACCCCGGCGGGCTGAGCGGCGCCGAGGTCGCCGAGCGCGTCGCCCGCGGCGAGGTCAACGACGTGCCGGTGCGGTCCAGCCGGTCCGTCAAGGAGATCGTCCGGGCCAACGTCCTCACCCGCTTCAACGCGATCATCGGCGCGCTGTTCGCCGTGATCCTGGTCGTCGGCCCGCCCCAGGACGGGTTGTTCGGCCTGGTCATCGTCGCCAACACGGCGATCGGCATCATCCAGGAGGTGCGCGCCAAGCGGACCCTGGACGGCCTGGCGCTGATCGGCGAGGCCCGCCCCACGGTGCGCCGGGACGGGCAGCCGGTGCAGGTGCCGGTCTCCGGCATCGTGCTCGACGACACCGTGCTGCTCGGCACCGGCGACAAGGTGATCGTCGACGGCGAGGTCGCCGAGGCCGAGGGCCTGGAGATCGACGAGTCGCTGCTCACCGGCGAGCCCGACCCGGTGCTCAAGCAGCCCGGCGACCAGGTGATGTCCGGCAGCTTCGTGGTGGCCGGCGCCGGCGCCTTCACCGCCACCCGGGTCGGCCGTCAGGCCTACGCGGCCCAGCTCGCCGAGGAGGCCAGCCGCTTCACCCTGGTCAAGTCCGAACTGCGCAGCGGCATCGACACCATCCTGCGGTACGTCACCTACCTGCTGGTCCCGACCGCGATCGGCCTGGTGATCAGTCAGTGGTCGGTCGAGCACAACGACTGGCGGGAGGCGGTCCGGCGCACCGTGGCCGGCATCGTGCCGATGGTGCCCGAGGGCCTGGTGCTGCTCACCTCGGTCGCCTTCGCGCTCGGCGTGGTCCGGCTCGGCCGCAAGCAGTGCCTGGTCCAGGAGCTGCCCGCGATCGAGGGCCTGGCCCGGGTCGACACGGTCTGCCTGGACAAGACCGGCACCCTCACCGAGGGCGGGATGGACGTGCGGGAGCTGCGCCCGCTCGATCCGGACCAGGTCGGCCTCCCGGTGCTGGAGCAGGTGCTCGGGGTGCTGGCGAGCGCGGACGCCAGGCCCAACCCCAGCATGCAGGCGGTGATCGACGCCTACGGCGAGGGCGGGCCGGAGCGCGAGCGCTGGCGGGTGCTGGAGGCGATGCCGTTCTCCTCGGCCCGCAAGTGGAGCGGGGCCCAGCTGCTGGAGCCGACCGGCGGCGAGGCCAGCTGGCTGCTCGGCGCGCCGGACGTGCTGCTGCCGGCCGGCCACCCGGCCCTGGAGGAGGCCGACGAGCTGGGCGCGCAGGGGCTGCGGGTGCTGCTGCTCGGCCGCACCCCGGTGCCGCTGGACGGTCCGGATCCGGCCGCCCGGCTGGAGCCGCTCGGCCTGGTGGTGCTCCGTCAGCGGCTGCGGCCGGACGCCGCCGACACCCTGCGGTACTTCGAGCGGCAGAACGTGCGGGCCAAGGTGATCTCCGGGGACAGCGCGGTCTCGGTCGGCGCGGTGGCCGGCAGCCTGGCGCTGCCCGGCGCCGAGCACCCGGTCGACGCCCGCACCCTGCCGGTCGGCGATCCCGAGGCGCTGGCCGAGACCGCCGACCGGACCGCCGTCTTCGGCCGGGTGACGCCGCAGCAGAAGCGCGAGCTGGTCGCCGCGCTGCAGTCCCGCGGCCACACCGTCGCGATGACCGGCGACGGCGTCAACGACGTGCTGGCGCTCAAGGACGCGGACATCGGCGTGGCGATGGGCTCGGGCAGCGACGCGACCCGGGCGGTCGCGCAGATCGTGCTGCTCGACGACAGCTTCGCCACCCTGCCCTCGGTGGTCGCCGAGGGCCGCCGGGTGATCGGCAACATCGAGCGGGTCGCCGGGCTCTTCCTGGTGAAGACGGTCTACTCGGTGCTGCTGGCGCTGCTGGTGGTCTTCACCCAGGTGCCGTACCCGTTCCTGCCCCGGCACTCCACCGTGCTCAGCTCGCTCACCATCGGCATCCCGGCCTTCTTCCTGGCCCTGGCGCCGAACAACGAGCGGGCCCGCACCGGCTTCGTCCGGCGGGTGCTGCGGATCGCCGTGCCCGGCGGGGTGATCGCCGGCGCCGCGACCTTCACCGCCTACGCGCTGGCCCGCTCCGACCACGCCACCGACCTCAAGGCCGACACCAGCGTGGCCACCCTGACCCTCTTCCTGGTGGCGATCTGGGTGCTGGCGATCGTGGCCCGGCCGTACACCTGGTGGCGACTGCTGCTGATCGGCGCGATGGGCGGGGCCTTCGCGCTGATCCTGCTGGTCCCCTGGCTGTCCGACTTCTTCCAGCTGAAGCTGGTCGGCTTCCGCGACCCCTGGACGGGGGTGGCGATCGCGGTCGCCGCCGGCCTGCTGCTGGAGATCGCCTGGCGGTTCGTCAAGCGCGGCCTGGCCGAAGGCTCGACTGACTGAAGAACGTGTCGGCGGCGGCCAGCGCCCGGGCGTCCTCGGCCACCTGGCCCGGCCGGTTGGCGTAGCCCATCAGCGCGCCGCCCCAGGTCATCCCCAGGTACTCGCCGCTGAGCTTGAGGGTGCCCACCAGCGGATCGGCCACCGAGAAGTCCTCGGTGGCGAGCGCGGTCACGCCCCACAGCGTCTTGCCGGCCATCCGGGCCCGGAAGTCGTAGCCCGGCACCCGCATCCAGCCGGCCCAGTGGTCCAGGTAGAGCTTGGCGTCGGCGGAGACGCTGTACCAGTAGAGCGGCGAGGCGACCACCACGTCGGTGGCGGCCAGGGTGGCCTCCAGCAGCACCCGCTCGCCGCCCTCCGGCTGCGGGTAGCTCCCCTCGCCCTCGTGCCGGCGGTCCGGGAACGGCGCCAGCGCCTGCTCGCTCAGCCGCAGCCAGCGCTGCTCGGTACCGGCCGGCAGGGCCGCGGCGGCCCGGCGGGCGAGCAGTTCGGTGTTGCCGTCGAGCCGGGCGCTCGCCAGCAGGAAGAGGAAGCTGCGGTCAGCCGTGTCGATCATGGCCGCCACCCTAGGCCCCCGCCCGCGGAGCCGGCCGGGCGGGCCCGCGCCCGCCCGGCCGACGCACCGTCAGCCCTCGAAGTCCCGGGCCGCCGAGAGCTCGTAGGCCCGGTCCGGCTCGGTGAGCGCGGCCAGCACCTCGAACCGCCGGTGCCACTGCCCCACCGACCAGGCCAGGCCCGCCGCCAGCCCCTCCGGGGTGGCCGCGTGCAGCAGACCGGCCACCGGCGGCACCTCGAACTCGGCGTCCTCCTCCGACGTGTCCGGGTCCTCCGGGTCGTAGGGCAGCTCCGGGCTCGGCGCCGCCGGGTCCCAGCGCCAGTCGACCCCGGCCTCCTCCCCGTCCGGGCCGACCACCAGGAGCTCCTCGTGCTCCTCGTACGCCACCGGGCAGCCGGGCAGCAGCTCCCGGACGATCGGCGGGACCCGGTGCAGGGTGCCCTCGGAGAGCACCCGGCCGCCGGCGATCTCGCTGGCCAGCGAGACGTGCAGCCGCTCGGCCAGCGCCGGGGCCAGCGCGGGCGCCACCGGCACCAGCGGGTACGGGTGCAGCAGCGCCACCAGGTCGGGCGCGTCGGCCACCACGGCCTCGGTGGCGTCCACCACCACGGTGTGCCCGGGGCGGCGGCCGGTCTGCGGGTCCAGCGGCGGCAGCGCCCGCACCACGTCGATGGGCTCGGCCTCCACCGTGGCCAGCGCCGTGTAGATGCCGTGCAGCTGGCGGTGCGTCACCTCGCTGTCCGGGTCGGTCAGCCGGTCCAGCAGCTCCTCCGAGCCGTGCGGCTCGGCCAGCAGCGCGGCCAGCGTGGTGCGCACCCCGAGGGCGTGCAGGAACTGCTCGTCCAGCGTGGTGCGGGCCTCCTCGTAGAGCCCGCGCAGCAGCCAGTCGGCGCCGGCCGCGCGCAGCCCGGCGGGCTCGCGGCCGTCCAGCACCGGGTGGTCGCGCAGCCACCAGGCGGTGTACGGCGGCAGGTCGGCGTACCGCCCGTCCGGCAGCAGCGCGCGCACCGGCGCGACCACCGCGTCCCGGTAGGGCGGGCGGGCCAGCCGGGCCAGCGCCTCGGGCCAGGCCTGGTCGTCCACCAGGTCCAGGTCCCGCACCGCCAGCAGCTCCGCCGCCACCGGCGGCACGCCCAGCTCGGCCTGGTCGGCGTCGAGCGCCTCCAGCGCCTCCTCGCACCAGTCGGCGAACCCGTCCGGCGCCTCGTCCAGCAGCCCGGTCGGGCGCCCGCCGGCCGCCCGGTCGGCGGGCGCGGTCGGGTCCAGGCGCTCCAGGTCGTCCGGGTCGAGCACCGCGTCCTCGGCCCGGACCAGCACGAAGTCGCCCAGCGCGCCGACCGCCGCCAGCACCTCGGGCCCCCAGCGCTCCAGCAGCTCGTCGTCCACGAACGGCGCGTCGTCGGCCCGCACCAGCTGGCCGAAGGGGCTGTCCGGCAGCACCAGTTCACCGGCCCTGGCGAGGTCGCCCTGGTCGTCCGGCAGCGCGAGGCGGGCCAGCCACGGGTGCTCGCCCGGCTGCGCGCCCGCCGCCTTGACCAGGCCGAGCACCGCCTCCGCGAGGTCCACCGCGGCGTCGTAGTCGTCCTCGCCGAGGTCCAGCGAGCGGGCCACCGCCGCCCGCACCTCGGGGGTCGCCAGGATGCCGGCCGGAGTGGCCTGGGCCGCGCCCAGCTTGGCCAGCAGCGGGTGCGCCGCGTCGGGGTGGGCCAGGCGCAGGTCGAGCAGGTCCAGCGCCTCGGCCAGCGCCTGCGGGTAGCCGGGGAAACCGGCCCAGTCGGCGTCCTCGGAGGGCAGCAGCACCCGGCGCGGGCCGGTCAGCATGCGGCCGGTGGCCAGCGGCACCGGCAGCGCGCCGAGCGCCTCCGGGTCGGCCCCGGCCAGCGCGCCGTACAGGCTGCGCCACCAGGCCGGCTCCCGGTCCAGACCGCCGAGCTGGTCCACCACCTCGGCCAGCGGCACCCGGCGCACCTGCAGCGCGCGCAGCTCGGTCCGGCGCTCCAGGCCGGCCGGCAGCAGGCCCGGGAAGATCGGCGCGAGCGCCTCGACCACCGAGGCGTCGGCGCCCTCCAGCAGCGTGGCGTCCCTGGGCCGCAGCGCCGGGGTGCCCTCCTCCACCGGGGCCGGGTGCGGCAGGAACGGCGTCTCGGGCAGCCGGGCCAGGATGCCGGCGCGCAACGCGTTGTCCAGCGCGCCCCTGCCCAGCGGGGCCGGCACCAGGGAGAGCGAGCCGAGGTCGGCGCCGCGGGCCCGGAGCAGCCCGGCGTAGGCCTCGACGGCCCGCTCGGTGAGGAAGTCGGAGAGCGGGCCGGGGGCGGTGTGCCGGCGGGTGGAGTCCAGCGGGTAGGAGGCGATCAGCAGCGCCGGCACGCCCAGCGGCTCCTCGCTCGGGGTCGGCGCGTGCAGCACCGGCGCGACCGGCACCGGCTCCGGGGTGCCCGCGGCCGAGACCGGCACCGCCCAGGTGACGGTCCAGAACGGGCGGGCCCGCTCCTCCACCGGACGGTCCGTCAGCAGCTCCGGGTCCAGCTCGCCGATCGCGGTGACGGTCTGCCAGCGGGACTGCTCGGAGCGCTCGCCGGTGCTGTCCGTGATGAGCACCTCGGCCAGGCCCTCGGGCGTGATCTCGGCGACCGCCCGGGTGAGGGTGCGCACGGTGCCGTCCGGGGTCTCCAGCACCACCTCGCCCAGGCCCGGCAGGGTGAGCAGCAGCGCGTCGTCGACGCCCTCCAGCAGGGTGCGGGCCAGGTCCTCGGCGGCGCCGTCGCGCAGCGGGAGCAGCACCGCGGTGTCGTAGCCGGTCGGCGGCTCGCCGGCGGCCGGCAGCGGGAGCCGGAGCAGCGGCAGGTGGCCCTCGCGGCGGCGCAGCTCCTCGTCCAGCGCGGGCTGCGCGGCCGCCTGACCGATGATCAGCTCGCGCGCCTCGGCGAGCGACCAGCGGACCCCGCCGGCCTGGCCGACGATGGCCGGCTCGTCGCTGACCGCGAGCACGGCGGCGAAGCCCACGCCGAACCGGCCCACCGTGGGGGAGGCGTCGGCGCGCTTGGAGGAGGCCCGCAGGGTGGCCAGCGACTCCACCGCCGCCGCGTCCAGCGGGGCGCCGGTGTTCGCCGCGACCAGCACGCCGTCGCGCAGGGTCAGCCGGAGCCGGCCGGGGCCGCGACCGGCCCGGGCCGCCGCGTCCGCCGCGTTCTGCGCCAACTCGATGACCAGGCGGTCCCGGTAGCCGCCGAGGGCGAGCTCCTCCTCGGCGTTGGCGTCCTCCCGGAATCTCGCCGGGGAGGCCGTCCAGGCGTCCAGCACCCGCCGCCGCAGCTCGGCCGTCCCGAACGGGTCACCGATCTGCTCGCCACTGCCGGAACCGATGATGCGAGGCTCCACTGGACCCGCCGCCTTCCCCGTCTGTCACACGGACACTGCTACCGGGGGGCATTCTCTCGCGTTTCACCGACACCCTCCGCCGCAGGCCGCGCCACGGAGCCGTCGACGGCTCCGGGCGGGCCCGGGGCGGGCCTCGGTCGGCCCGAGGTCGGCCCGGTCGGGCCTCAGGAGTGGCCGAGCTCCTCGGCCGGGGCGTCCGGCTCGACCGAGCCGGCGGTGCGGTCCGGGTGCAGGTGCAGCGGCTCGACCACGGTCTCGTCCAGGATCAGCTCGGCCGGCACCGGCGGGGCGGGCAGCACGGCGGCCTCGGAGTGGCCGCCGCAGCCGTAGGCGAGCGAGACCATCTGGCCGTCGGCCGGACCGAACTCGTTGCCGCAGACGCCGAACGCCTGGCCGAGCGAGCCGCCGATCGGGATCAGGAAACCGCAGGAGGTGCAGCTGGCCGGGGCCGACTGCGCCATCGGCGTCTGCGGTCCGTGCGCCTTCTCCCAGCGGTCGGCGGCCTGGTGCAGGCCGAGCCGGGAGAGCACCCGCGGCCGGCTCATGCCGAGCTCCTCGGCGACCGCGCCGATCTGCGCCCGGGCCGGGGCCGGCTGCACGTGCGGGTCGCTCACCACCAGGTCCTCGTCGCCGTCGAAGACGGCCGAGTTGGGTGCCGGCGCGTCCTCGCCGGTCCAGCCCGGCTCCAGTCGCAGGTCGTCGGCGTCGGTGGGCAGCAGGTCGCCGGGGCCGAGGTCGCCCGGGCGCAGCCGCTCGCTCCACGGCACCCACTGCGGCGCCAGCACCGCGTCGGGACCGGGCAGCAGCACCACCTCGTCCAGGGTGACCAGCTTGGCGCGCGGCGCCCGGGCCACGGTGACCGCCCAGCGCCAGCCGCGGTAAGCCGCGTCCAGGCACTCGAAGGTGTGGGTCACCACCCGCTCGCCCTCGGCCACGGCCGCCAGGTGCGCGCCGACGGCCTCGGCGCCGACCGACTCCACTGCTGCCTGCCTGGCGATCTCGACGGCCTCGGCACAGACCCGGTCGGGGGTACGGCTTCGCATCGCAGCACTCACGGCGTCGGTTCTCTCCAGTCTTCTTGCCTGCAGCCTAGTGGCCCGGTGCCTCGCCCGGGCCGTTCGGGACCTCCTGGCCGCCGGGTTCGCGGGCCTGGTCCTAGCAGCTCACCGCCCCTATTCTGCGTGACCGGGCGCCCTGCGCGGACCGGCCGCGCCGCCGGGGGTCCGGCTGTCCGCGGCGCCGGGCAGCCCGGGACAACGGCACGCGGACAGCAGGCTACCCGTCGGAAAGGTCCGCGCGACAGCCCGGCGACCTGCTGCGGACCCTCCGGGGTCCGGTCAGCCGCGCCGAGCCGGTGCCAATCCCTCGTCCCCGCCCGGTTCGTCAGGCAGGATTGCCTGTGTGGCGGAGGAAAATCCGTCGCAGCACGCCCTGCCCGCCGCGGGCCCGGACGGAGCCGGTTCAGGTCGGCCCCCGCCGGCCGACCCGGCGGCGTCGGAGGCGGGCGCCGTGCCGCGACAACAGCTGCCGGTCCCCGCCGCGGAGGAGGATCCGCGGCCGGTGGACGACGGACCGCTGCCCGGCCCCACGCCGGACGGCTCCGCCGAGGGCCCCGCCGACGAGGGCACCGCCGCGCAGGACACCGCCGCCGAGACCGCGCCGGTGGACACCTCGCCGCGCCGCAACCTGCTGCTGCGCGGTGCCTCGGCGGCCGGCCTGGGCACCGGCCGGGTGGTGCACGGCACCGGCCGGCGGATCCGCCGGGCCACCTCGGCCGACGGCGCCGGCGAGTCCGGCCTCGCCAAGCTGATCGAGCTGCACGCGCTGAACTCCTTCGGCGACATGCTGATCACCGTGGCGCTGGCCTCCACCATCTTCTTCTCGGTCCCCACCGGCGAGGCCCGCGGCCGGGTGGCCCTCTACCTGCTGATCACGATGGCCCCGTTCGCCCTGCTGGCCCCGGTGATCGGCCCGCTGCTGGACCGGCTGCCGCACGGCCGCCGGGCCGCGATGGCGATGGCGATGCTGGTCCGCGCCTTCCTCGCCTGGACCATGGCCGGCTCGGTGGAGCACGGCGGCCTCGCGCTCTACCCGGAGGCGCTGGGCTGCCTGGTCGCGTCCAAGGCGTACGGCGTGGTGCGCAGCGTGGTGGTGCCCCGGCTCAAGCCGGAGCGGGTGACCCTGGTGAAGGCCAACTCCCGGGTCACGCTGGCCGGCCTGCTGGCCACCGGGCTGGCCGCCGGGGTCGGCGGCGGGCTGCACCTGATCGGGCCGGGCTGGCCGCTGCGCGGGGCCTTCCTGGTCTTCGTGGTCGGCACCCTGATGGCCTTTCACCTGCCGCACCAGGTCGACTCGGCCAAGGGCGAGGAGCGCGCGGTGCTGCACGCCGGCCCGGTCGGGGCGGACCAGCCGGACACCGCCGCGCCGCGCCCGACCGGTCGGCTGCGCACCGTCGGCCCCGCGGTGGTGCTGGGCCTGCGCGCGGTGGCCGCGCTGCGCGGGCTGAGCGGCTTCCTCACCCTGTTCCTGGCCTTCCTGCTCCGGGTCTCCCCGGTCGGCGGGCTCTCCCCCACCGTCTCGCTGGGCCTGCTCGCGGTGGCGGCGGGCGGCGGCAACGCGCTCGGCTCGGTCTTCGGCTCCTGGCTGCGCAGCCGCGGCTCGGAGGCGACCATCACGGCGATGCTGCTGCTGGCCACCGGGGCCTCGGTGGCGGCGGCGCTCTGGTACGGGCTGGCGACCGTCATGGTGGTGGCGGCGGTCGCCGGGATCGCCGCCTCACTGGCCAAGTTGGCGCTCGACTCGCTGATCCAGCGCGACGTGCCGGAGGCGGTGCGGACCTCGACCTTCGCCCGTTCGGAGACCCTGATGCAGCTCTCCTGGGTGGCCGGCGGCACGCTCGGCATCCTGCTCCCGCTGAACGGCACGCTGGGCCTCTCGGTGGCCGCCGGGGTGCTCGGCGCGGCCCTGCTGTGGACGGTGCTCAGCCTGGTCCGGTTGGGGGTTCGCGGCGGCGCACCGCACCCCCGCGTAGCGTGAGAGCCGGAGTTGGATAGCCTTCGTCCATGAGCCTCAGCACCCCCGTCATCGCCGCCCTCGGCGCCGTGGCCTTGATCGGCGCCGGCACGCTGGGCGGGTCCTACGCCTACGCCTCCGGCCAGCACAAGCCGGTGACCACCCAGGCGACGATCACCATCGGCCGCGACTCGCACCGCATCCAGCCGTCCTGCTTCAACGGCGGCAAGCCGCTCGACGACGCGACGAACAAGGCGTGCAGCGTGCTCTTCAGCCAGCCGAACAAGTGGCCCACGCTGACCGTCAAGAGCTCCGACCGGATCGGCGTCGGCCTCGACCCGGACAGCGCCAAGAACGGCTGGACCGCCAGCACCAACGGCGGCGGCGGCCAGGGCGTGCAGATCGCGCCGTACCAGAAGGACACCACCTTCTCCGGCCTGGTCCCCGCGGCGAACGTGCTGAGCTCGGTGCGCGACACCCACCTGACCATCCTGGAGTACGACCCGAACAGCCCGCAGAGCTCCTCCAAGCAGAGCCTGATCGCGGTCTGGTTCATCGACCTGAAGAACAACGCGGCGCCGGTCGGCACCCCCGACACCTCCGGCGACGCCTCGCAGGGCGACGGCTCCTCGCAGGGCCAGTGACCCTGCCGCACTCGTGTGACGAGCAGTCGGCCCGCCCGGGCCGGCTGCTCGTCGTCGTCGCGGTGGCCGCCGAGGCCGAGGCGGTGCTGGGCGCCGCACCGGCCGGCCGGGTCGCCGTGGTCACCGCCGGGGTCGGCCCGGCCGCGGCGGCCGCCGCCACCGCCTTCGCGCTGGCCGCCGAGCCGCACCCGCTGGTGCTCTCGGCCGGCATCGCCGGCGGCTTCGCCCCGCTGGCACCGGTCGGCACCACCGTGGTGGCCGACCGGCTGGTCGCCGCCGACCTGGGCGCGCAGACCCCGGAGGGCTTCCTCGACGTGGCCGAACTGGGCTTCGGCACCGCCGCGCACACCCCGCCGCCGGCCGCCGCCGCGCTGCTCGCCCGGGCCACCGGCGCGCTGCTCGGGCCGGTGCTGACCGTCTCCACCGTCACCGGCAGCGCCGAGCGCGCCGCCGAGCTGACCCGGCGCCACCCCGGCGCGCTGGCCGAGGCGATGGAGGGCTTCGGCGTGGCCGAGGCCGCCGCCCGGCACGGCGTGCCGGCGCTGGAGCTGCGCACCGTCTCCAACCCGGTCGGCCCCCGGGACCGGGCCGCCTGGCGGATCGGCGAGGCGCTGGCCGCCCTCGGCCGGGCCTTCACCGCCCTCCCCTACGACACCCTGCTCCAGGAGGTACGAGGTGGCTGAGCCGCTGCGGATCGCGTACTCGCCCTGCCCGAACGACACCTTCGTGTTCCACGCCTGGGCGCACGGCCGGATCCCCGGCGCCGAGGCCCCCGAGGTGCTCTTCGCCGACATCGACGTCACCAACGGCCTGGCCGAGCGCGCCGAACTCGACCTGCTGAAGGTCAGTTACGGGGCGCTGCCCTGGCTGCTCGACGAGTACGCGCTGCTGCCCTGCGGCGGCGCGCTCGGGCGCGGCTGCGGCCCGCTGGTGCTGACCCGGCCGGAGTCCTCCGGCGACCTGACCGGCAAGGTGGTCGCGGTGCCGAGCGAGCGCTCCACCGCCTACCTGCTGTTCCGGCTCTGGGCGGCCACGGCGGTGCCCGGCGGGCTGGGCGAGGTCGTGGTGCTGCCGTTCCACGAGATCATGCCGGCGGTGCGGGACGGCCGGGTGGACGCCGGGCTGGTGATCCACGAGGCGCGGTTCACCTACCAGCAGTACGGGTTGGCCAAGCTCGCCGACATGGGCGAGGCCTGGGAGGCCGCGACCGGGCTGCCGATCCCGCTGGGCGCGATCATCGCCAAGCGCTCGCTGGGCCCGGCCCGGCTGCGCGAGCTGGCCGACGCGGTCCGTTCCTCGGTGCGGGCGGCCTGGGACGACCCGGCGGCCTCCCGGGAGTACGTGCTGGCGCACGCGCAGGAGATGGACCCGGCGGTGGCGGACCAGCACATCGCGCTCTACGTCAACGAGTTCACGGCCGACCTGGGCGAGGAGGGCTACGCGGCGGTGCGCGGCCTGCTCGACCGGGCCGCCGCCGAGGGCCTGGTCCCGGCGCTGGCGCCGGACGCGCTGGCCTTCCCCTGACGCACCGGTGCGCCGGCCCCTCGGGGGCCGGCGCACCGCTGACACCGGGTCAGACGTCGAACTGGTCGGCCACCGCGCGCAGGGCCTGGGCCAGCTTCTGCCCGGTCGGCTTGGCCGGGTAGCGGCCGTGCTGCAGGCCGGGCAGCACGGCGTCCAGCATGGTGATCAGGTCCTGCACGATCGGCGCCATGTCGTCCGCGCTGCGCCGCTGGGCCGCCGCCACCGACGGCAGCGCGTCGAGCAGGGTGACCCCCATCGCCTGCTCACCGCGGTGCCCCGCGACCACGCCGAACTCCACCCGCTGCCCCGGCTTCAGGGAGCTGACCCCGGCGGGCAGCGCCTTGCTGTGGACGAAGACGTCGTCACCGTCGTCCCGCGAAAGGAAGCCGAAGCCCTTCGTCTCGTTGAACCATTTGACCTGGCCGGTGGGCATCTCGAATGTCCTCGGTGTGGTGGGGAGGCATCCCGGCGTCGTCGTCGGGAGCCTTGGGGAACGGGCGGCACGAACCGGTCGGGCGCGGTGTGCGGTGTGCGGTGACGCGGGACCGGTGCGCGGCGGCCGTCAGCGGATCGGCTGACGGGCGCTCGGGGGTTCTACTCGCACACGGCCCAGGGTTTCCGCTCGGCTCTGGGGCCCCGGCCCGGCCAGGGCACGGCACGGCCAGGAGACGGCCTGCTGGCGGTCGTCATGGCACACCCCCTGGCTGGAAAGGCGGGATCGGGTGACCCCTTGCGAGACCTGCATACCCTCGCCACAGGCAGTTCGAAACTCCCTGTCCCCGGCGAACCGCAGGCAGTGACGGCACGGGCATCAGTGCAGGTGATGGGCCGTCAGCTTAGTCGTTCGGGCCGCCGACGGCAGGCGGGTTTCGCTCCCCGGCCGTGCCAGACTTGACCGGGCGGCCGGGCCCCGGCCGCGAAGTCGTGGCGACAGCGGAGGAGTCAGCGGTGCAGGAGTCCGGCGAGCGCCTGGTCCCGGTCGGCGGAGTGGTCTTCCTGGTGGGCGCGGTGGCCACCGTCGTCACCTTCGTACCGCTCTTCCTCCACCTGCACCCGCTGCCCAGCGCGGCCTACTGGGCCAGCATGCTGATGCCGCTGGGCTTCCTGCTGGCGCTGGTCGGGCTGTTCCGCTCGGCCCGGGCGCAGCGCCGCCGGGTGCACGCGGCCGCCGAACCGCCGCAGGCCTGACCGGCCGGGGCCGCCGAGCGGTCAGACCGCCGCGGCCAGGTGGCCGGCCAGCCACTGCGGGAAGCCGGTGAGGTCGGGCAGCACCACGTCCGCGCCGGCCTCGGTCAACTCCGCGGCGCCGTACGGACCGGTGGTCACGCCGACCGCCACCGCGCCGGCCGCCCGCGCGCCCCGGACGTCGCCGAGGTGGTCGCCGACGTAGACGCTCGCGCCCAGCTCGCGCAGCGCGGCGCCCTTGGCCTGCGCCCACAGGTCGCCGACCACGGCGTCGTACTCGATGCCCGCGTGCGCCAGGTGCAGCCGGGCGTTCGGCTCGTACTTGCCGGTGATCACCACCACCCGCCCGCCCGCCGCGCGCACCGCGTCGACCGCCGCCAGCGCGCCCGGCAGCGGCACGGTCGGCTCGACCGCGTACTCGGGGTAGAGCTCGCGGTACCGGTCGACCACCGCGTCGACCCGGTCGGCCGGGAACCAGTTGGCCAGCTCCTGGGCCAGCGGCGGGCCGAGCCGGGTGATCACCAGGTCGGCGTCGATGTAGGTGCCGGTCTCGGCGGAGAGCGCCAGGTGGGTCGCCCGGATCCCGAAGCGGGTGTCCAGCAGGGTCATGTCGAGGTCGAAACCAACGGTGAGCGCAGCCATGCGCCCGAGCCTATGGGGTTGCCACCGGCGCACGCGGAGCGCCCCGGGCCCGCGGACCGCGCCTCCCGTGCGCCGGGCGGGCGACCCTTGTGACGAACGCCACAGCCGGATCACGATGGCGCCATGACGGACACTCAGCTCAGCGGCGAGTCATCACCCGCCGCGGACGACCACGACGCGGCCGACGGCGGCTTCTTCAACCCGATCGGCGCCCGGCTGGCCCGGCTGGCCGGACTGCGCCCCGGCGACCGGGTGCTGGACCTGGGGTGCGGCCGGGGCGCCGTACTCTTCGCGGCACTGGCCGAGGTGGGGCCGGGCGGATCGGTGGTCGGCGTCGACGCGGCGCCCGGGACGGTGCGGGCCACCGGGGCGCGGGCCGCCGGGCGCGGGCTGCGCAACGTCCGGGTGGAGCTGGGCGAGGCGCCGGCACTGGGCTTCCCGGCGGGCTCCTTCGACGCGGTGCTCTCCTCGTTCGTCCTCGCCCTGGCGCCCGATCCGGCCGCCGCGCTGGCCTCGGTGCACCGGGTGCTGGTGCCGGGCGGGCGGTTCGGCTGCACCGCGTTCGGCGCGGACGCCCCCGGCTGGGAGCGGCCGGGCGCGGCCCTGGACGCCTTCCTGTCGCCGCACGCCCTGCGGCTGCGGCACTCCGGGGCGGGCCGGCACAACGCGCTCGGCCGTTCGCCGCAGGAGGCGGCCGAGCTGCTGCACGCGGCCGGGTTCACCGGGGTGCGCTGCGAGGAGCACCAGGCGGTCAGCCACTACCCGGACGCGGCCGCCTGGTGGCGCGCGATGAGCCTGCCGCCGGCCGAGGACCGGGGCAAGGGCGCAGCGGGCGGCTGGCGGGCCGCCCTGGACGCGGTGCCGGCCGCCCGGCTGGACGAGGCCCGGCAGGCGGCGCTGGCCGAGCTGGCCGGGCTGGCGGCGCCGGACGGCAGCCTGGTGCGGCGCACCACGATCCGCTACATCACGGCGTCGCGGGTGTAGCGGGCGTAGCGGTCGGTGCGGCGGGCCCGGCCGGCCAGCAGGGCCCGGCTGAACAGCGGCACCAGGCCGTAGGCGACCACCGGGACCACCAGGGCGGTGAGCAGCAGGGTGCGCAGGTAGACCGGCAGGTGGGCGGTGTAGGGGGCGAGCAGGATCGAGGCGACGGTGATCGTCGGGTAGACGGCGAGCCAGGTGACCAGTGCGCGGTGGTGCACGGACAGTGCGGACATCGTGGTGCCTCCGAATCTCCAACCAACCGGTTGGCTGGAGCATGGCACAGGGCCGGGCACTTGTCCAACCACCTGGTTGGACAGTGCCGCTAGGCTTGCCGCATGCCATGGGACACCCAGAGGACCAAGCAACTGCTGCTCGACGCCGCGGTCCAGGAGTTCGCCGAGTTCGGCCCCGAGGGTGCCCGGGTGGACCGGATCGCCCGCAACGCGGGCGTCAACAAGGAGCGGATCTACCAGTACTTCGGCAACAAGGAGCAGCTGTTCGGGCACGTCATCGACCAGGAGCTGGCCAAGGTGATGGCCGCCGCCTCACCCATGCCCGCGCACTGCGAGGACCTGGGCGAGTTCGCCGGACTGCTCTTCGACTGGCACTCGGCCAACCCGAACTTCCTGCGCCTGCTGCGCTGGGAGGGCCTGCTGCTGGAACCCACCCCGACCTCGCGGGACAACGAACGGGCCGCCTACTACGCCGAGCGGATCGCCGCCGTCCGGTCCGCCCAGCAGGCCGGCCGGGTCGGCCCGGACCTGCTGCCGCAGCACCTGCTCTACGCCGTCTTCGCGCTCTCCGCCTGGTGGTTCGCCGCGCCCAAGGTGATCGCCATGGTGATGGCCGGGGTGCCGGACGACTCGCCGCAGAGCCGGCGCGCGGCGCTGGTGGCGCTGGCCCGCAAGCTCGGGCAGTGACCCCGGGCGCCGCTCACCGCCGCGGCTACCGGCGCCGGCGCATCGCCAGCGCGGTGATGAACAGCGCCGTGAGCACGCCGGCCAGCCGCAGCACGCCCGGCGCGGCGGTGAGCAGCGCCCGGGTGGCCGGGTCGCCCTTGGCCAGCGGGCTCCCCCAGCGGTCCTGGGCGCGGCCCCAGACCCAGAGGCTGGACGCGGTCATCGCGATCAGCGGGATGCCGAAGACCGCGAACTTCTTGGTCAGGTCGCCCAGCCGCCGGGACAGGTAGGTCAGCGCCCAGCCGATCAGCAGCACCAGGATCAGACCGCTCACCGCGCCGCCGACCAGCACCGCCGCGGCGAGCAGCAGCAGCGGGGAGGGGCGGCGGCCGTCCATGAAGCGGCGGCCCGGCTGCTCCGGCCCGGCCTCCTCCGCGGCCTCCGGCTCCGGCTCGCCGGCCCGCTGGTCCGGGATCGGCTTGGCCGGGGCGGGCTCGGCGTCGTCCGGCGGGAACTCGATCACCACCGAGTCCCAGCCGGCGAAGTCGGCGGCGGTCGGCACGGCCGGCCGGGTCGGCGGCTCCCCCACCGGGCGCGGCGGCGCGCTCGGCCTCGGCGGCGTGACCGGCACCTGGGGCGCCGGGGCCGCGGGCCCGGACGCCGGGGGCCCGGCGGTCGGCGTCTCGGGGGCGTAGACGCTGTCCTCGGCCGGCTGCCCGCCGAAGTCCGACTGCCCGCCGAAGTCCGTGCGCCACCACTCGCCGCCGGAGAGCCCCCCGGTCAGCGCCCGGCCCTCGCCGCCCGCCGACCCGCCGTCCCCGGGCCGTCCGCCCGACTGCTCTCCCGCCATCGCCCGCCACCCTGTTCCGTACTCCAGGCCCCGCCGCCGCTGACGCTACCGACTCGGACCCGGCCAGGCGAGACCCACCCGCCGAGCGGACTGACCCGGTGTCAGCGGCACCCGGTTCCAGGCCGGGACCCCGTCGGCCGGATCCGGCGACTACCCTGAATCGGATGACCACCGAGTCGAACGGACGCCCCGGCCGGGCCCGGGCCCGCACCCTCGCCGACGAGCTCCGCGCCAGCGGCGACGAACAGCTCGCCACGCTGCTGCGGCTGCGCCCCGATCTGCTCAACCCGGTGCCGACCGACCTCACCCAGCTCTCCGCCCGGCTCTCCGGCCGGGCCTCCGCGCTGCGCGCGCTGGAGCGGCTGGACGCCTTCACCCTGCAGGTGGCCGAGGCGCTGGCCGCCGCCCCCGGCGAGAGCTCGACCGGCTGCCCGGACACGGTGGTCCGCGACCTGCTGGCCGGCCCGGCCCGCGGCGCCAAGCCGCACCCGGACGCCGAACCGGTGGACCGGTCCGCCGTGCTCGCCGCCCTGCCCGGCGCGCTGGCCGCGCTGCGCGAGCGGGCCCTGCTCTGGGGCCCGGACGGCGCGCTGCACCTGGTCATCGCGGTGCGCGAGGCGCTGGCCCCGACGGCCGGCGCGCCGGGCGGCACCGGGCTCGGGCCGACCCTCTCGGAGGCCACCCTGGGCATGTCCCCGGCCCGGCTGCAGCAGCTGCTGCAGGGCGCCGGGCTGCCCGGCACGCCCGACCCGGTGACCGCCGTCGCCGCGCTGACCGACCTGCTCACCGACCGCAAGCGCTGCGCCGCGCTGCTCGCCGAGGCGCCGCCGGCCGCGCTCGGGGTGCTGGAGAAGCTGGTCTGGGGGCCGCCCACCGGCACCGTGCCGGACGCGGGCCGGCCGGTCACCGCCGAGCAGGCGCGCAGCCCGATCGAGTGGCTGCTGGCCCGCGGCCTGCTGCTGCCCTCCGGCCCCGGCAGCGTGGTGCTGCCCCGGGAGCTGGCGCTGCACCTGCGCGGCGGCCGCAGCCACCGGTCGGTGCGGCCCGGCCCGCCGCCGCTGGTGCCGACCGCCGAGCGCGATCCACAGGCTGTGGACGGCGCGGCGGCCGGGCAGGCGCACACCGCGGTGCGCACCGTGGAGGAGCTGCTGGAGCTCTGGGGCCTGCAGCCGCCGCCCGCGCTGCGGGCCGGCGGGCTCGGGGTGCGCGACCTCAAGCGCACCGCCACCGCCCTGGACTGCACCGAGCCGCAGGCCGCGTTCTGGCTCGAACTCGCTTACGGCGCCGGGCTGATGGCCCCCGACGGCGGGGACACCGGAGAGCTCTGGGCGCCCACCCCGGCCTACGACCAGTGGCTGCAGCTGCCGGTCGCCGAGCGCTGGGCGGTGCTGGCCCGCGGCTGGCTGGCCGCCACCCGGGTGGCCGGGCTGGTCGGCACGGTGGACGGCAAGGGCAAGCCCCGGGCGCCGCTCGGACCGGAACTGGACCGGGTGCTGGCCCCCGCCACCCGGCGGGCGGTGCTCAGCCTGCTCGCCGACCTGCCGCCGGGCGGGGTGGCCGACGCCGAGGCGCTGCTGCCGGTGCAGCGCTGGTACCGGCCGCTGCGCGGCGGGGCGCTCGGACCGGACGGGCGCGACCTGCGCACCCAGCTCACCGGCTTCACCCTGGCCGAGGCCGAGCAGCTCGGGATCACCGGGCGCGGGGCGCTCGGCTCGGCCGCCCGCGCGCTGCTGGCCGGACGGGACCCGGCGCCGGTGCTGGCGCCGCTGCTGCCCGAGCCGCTGGACCGGGTCATCCTGCAGCCCGACCTGACCGCGATCGCGCCCGGGCCGCTGCTCACCCCGCTCGCCCAGGTGCTGGCGCTCTGCGCGGAGATCGAGTCCAAGGGCGGGGCGACCGTCTACCGGTTCACCGCCGAGTCGGTCCGCCGCGCCCTGGACGCCGGGCGCACCGCCGCCGAACTGCACTCCTTCCTGGAGCAGCACTCGCGCACCGGGGTGCCGCAGCCGCTCGCCTACCTGATCGACGACGTGGCCCGGCGGCACGGGGTGCTGCGGGTCGGCGCCGCCTGCGCCTACCTGCGGTGCGACGACCCGGCGCTGCTCGCCGAGGTGCAGGCCGACCGGCGGACCGCCGAGCTGCGGCTGCGGCTGCTCGCGCCGACCGTGCTGGCGGCCCAGGCCGCGCCCGACACGGTGCTCACGGTGCTGCGGTCGATGGGGTACGCGCCGGCCGCCGAGTCGGCCGAGGGAGACCTGGTGATCACCCGGCCGGACAGCCACCGCACGCCGCCGCGCACCGCGCCCGCACCGGTCGCCGACGGGCCGGCCGTGCCGGACGACGTGCTGCTGGCCGCCGCCGTGAAGGCGATCCGGGCCGGCGACCACGCGGCCACCGCGCACCGCCGGGAGACCGTCCCCGGCCCCGCCGGCGCCCAGCTCCCGCGCACCGCGGCCGCCGACACCCTGGCCGCGCTGCAGACCGCCGTGCTGCTCGGCGAGCGCATGTGGATCGGCTACATCAACGCCGAGGGCCTGGCCACCCAGCGCGTCATCGACCCGGTCAAGGTCGAGGGCGGCTACGTCACCGCCTTCGACCACCAGGCCGACAAGCTCGCCACCTTCGCCCTCCACCGCATCACCGGCGTCGCCGAACTGGCGGACGACTGAGGGGTGCGTCACGGCACCCCCTAAGCTCGGGCGCATGGAAGCGCAGCTGCTCGTGCCCGGGGTCCGTTACGCCGTCAGCGACCGCAGCGGCGGGGTCAGTCCGGAGCCGTACGGGAGCCGGAACCTGGGCGGGGCGACCGCCGACGACTACGCGAACGTGCTGCGCAACCGCGACCTGACGGCCGGTCAGCTCGGGCTGGCCGCCGACCGGGTGGTCTGGATGCGCCAGGTGCACAGCCCCGACGTCCAGCGGGTGGACCGGCCGTGGGGCGCCGAGGCCCCGCCGCTGGACGGTGTCTGGACCACCGAGCCCGGTCTGGCCCTCGCCTCGCTGGGCGCCGACTGCGCCGCCGTGCTGCTCGCCGACCCGGTGGCCCGGGTGGTCGGCGCCGCGCACTCCGGCCGGGCCGGCACGCTGACCGGGGTCGCCGTCAACCTGCTGGCCGCGATGGCCGGGGCCGGCGCCGACCCCGCC
Organism: Kitasatospora viridis; assembly: GCF_007829815.1. NCBI lineage: Bacteria > Bacillati > Actinomycetota > Actinomycetes > Kitasatosporales > Streptomycetaceae > Kitasatospora > Kitasatospora viridis. The sequence continues at coordinate 2,542,700 of NZ_VIWT01000001.1, forward strand.
CGCACCACCGCGCTGATCGGCCCGGCCGCCTGCGGCCGCTGCTACGAGGTGCCGGCCGCGATGCGCGAGGAGGCGGCCGCGACCGTCCCCGAGACCTGGTCCACCACCAGCTGGGGCACCCCGGCCCTGGACCTGCCCGCGGGCATCGCCGCCGAGCTCGGCCGGGCCGGCGTGACCGACGTGCGCCGCGATCCGCGCTGCACCATCGAGGACCACGGCCTGTTCTCGCACCGCCGCGACGACCCCACGGGCCGGTTCGCCGCCTACGTCTGGCTGGCCGGGGACTGACCCCGCCGGCCCCGGGGCGCCGAAGGGCCCGCGGCCGGTCCCGCCGATGAGGGAGACTGGACGGATGTCCGCCGCCCAGTCGTCGGCCCGCGCCCGGAGGTTTGCGTGTCCTGCCTGATCGTCCAAAGCGACAAGACCCTGCTGCTCGAAATCGACCACCCCCAGGCCGCCGAGGCCCGCCGGGCGATCGCGCCGTTCGCCGAGCTGGAGCGGGCGCCCGAGCACGTGCACACCTACCGGATCACGCCGCTGGGGCTGTGGAACGCGCGGGCGGCCGGGCACGACGCGGAGCAGGTGGTGGACGCGCTGGTGAAGTACTCGCGCTACCCGGTGCCGCACGCCCTGCTGGTGGACGTCGCCGACACGATGGCCCGGTACGGTCGGCTCCAGCTGCTCAAGCACCCGGTGCACGGACTGGTGCTGACCACCACCGACCGCCCGGTGCTGGAGGAGGTGCTGAAGTCCAAGAAGGTCGTCCCGCTGGTGGGCGCCCGGATCGAGCCGGACACGGTGATCGTGCACCCCTCGGAGCGCGGGCAGATCAAGCAGGTGCTGCTGAAGCTGGGCTGGCCGGCCGAGGACCACGCCGGCTACGTGGACGGCGAGGCGCACCCGATCGAGCTGCGCGAGGACGGCTGGCAGCTGCGCCCCTACCAGCGGCAGGCGGTGGAGGGCTTCTGGCACGGCGGCAGCGGCGTGGTGGTGCTGCCCTGCGGCGCCGGCAAGACGCTGGTCGGCGCGGCCGCGATGGCGGAGGCCAAGTCGACCACGCTGATCCTGGTGACGAACACCGTCTCGGCCCGGCAGTGGAAGCACGAGCTGGTCAAGCGCACCTCGCTGACCGAGGACGAGATCGGCGAGTACAGCGGCACCCGCAAGGAGATCCGCCCGGTCACCATCGCCACCTACCAGGTGATGACCACCAAGCGGAAGGGCAGCTACGCCCACCTGGAGCTCTTCGACGCCCGCAACTGGGGCCTGGTGGTCTACGACGAGGTGCACCTGCTGCCCGCGCCGGTCTTCAAGTTCACCGCCGACCTGCAGGCCCGGCGCCGGCTCGGCCTGACCGCCACCCTGGTCCGCGAGGACGGCCGGGAGGGCGACGTGTTCAGCCTGATCGGCCCCAAGCGGTTCGACGCGCCGTGGAAGGAGATCGAGGCGCAGGGCTACATCGCGCCGGCCGACTGCTGCGAGGTGCGGGTCACCCTGACCGACTCGGAGCGGCTGGCCTACGCCACCGCCGAGCCGGAGGAGCGCTACCGCTACTGCTCGACCACCGCGACCAAGCAGCGGGTGGTGGAGTCGCTGGTGAAGAAGCACCGGGGCGACCAGACCCTGATCATCGGGCAGTACATCGACCAGCTGGACGAGCTGGGCGTGGCGCTGGACGCCCCGGTGATCAAGGGCGAGACCAGCAACGCCCAGCGGGAGAAGCTGTTCGACGCCTTCCGCACCAAGGAGATCAGCGTGCTGGTGGTCTCCAAGGTGGCGAACTTCTCGATCGACCTGCCGGAGGCGACGGTGGCGATCCAGGTCTCCGGGACCTTCGGCTCGCGCCAGGAGGAGGCCCAGCGGCTCGGCCGGGTGCTGCGTCCGAAGGCGGACGGCCACGCGGCGCACTTCTACTCGGTGGTGGCCCGCGACACCGTGGACCAGGACTTCGCGGCCCACCGCCAGCGCTTCCTGGCCGAGCAGGGGTACGCGTACCGCATCATCGACGCCGATGACATCAGGCAGGGCGTCGACGCCGACGACGCGTAGCCGGAAGGGCTGCAGTAGCAGCGAGGCCTACAGCTTGACGCCGTCGCGCCCGAGGAAGGCCACGCGCGCGGCGGTGTCGAGCAGGATCCCGGCGTTGCGCACGACCGTGCCCAACGGCCTTCGCCGGCGCTGACGGTCCGCCGCGGTGGCGCCGGAGGGGGTGGACGGGGACTCGGTGGTGGTGCGCGCCCGGGGGGTCTTGGCCGCTGCCGGGGGCGCCGTCAGACGAACGGTGCTCATGTGTTCCACGGTAGGTTTCCGACAGCCCGGGCACATCACCCCAAAGGCCGCAACCGTCGGGACCGAAGTCGTCCTCGGGACGTACCCGTCCCCTACCCGGGACGGAGGGGCGACCCCGAGCGGCGCCCCGGGGCGGGGGAAAACAGGTTGGCCCGCGAAGCGCGGCAGGGTCTAAGCTGACCGGTCTTGCCCCTCCCGGCCCGTGTTGTCGCGAGGCCCTGGCCGTTCGGCAACCGGCCAGGCAGTCCACCACCGTGAGCTACGACGAGACCGCCGCGCCCGGACGGCGCGGCCGGGAAGGTTCGCTGTGCAATCCGCCGCCCCCACCACCGTTCCCGCCGACGACCCGCTGCAGCGCGAACGGGACCACCTCGCCTCCTCGCGCGCCGCCCTGCGCGCCATGCGCGAGGACGCCGAGCAGTTGGACATCTCCGACGTCGCCGGCACCTGGGTCACCCAGCAGGTGCTGCACGAGCAGATCCAGCGCCGGATCGCCGCGCTGGCAGACCTGGTGCACACCCCGCTGTTCTTCGGCCGGCTGGACTTCCTGCACTCGATCTCCGAGGACGTCTCGGAGGGCGCGGGCGGGGCCCGGTTCTACATCGGCCGGCGGCACGTGCACGACGCCGGCGGCGATCCGATGGTGATCGACTGGCGCGCCCCGGTCTCCCAGACCTTCTACCAGGCCAGCCGCACCGAGCCGATGGACATCGCCAAGCGCCGCCGGTTCGGCTACACCGGCGGCGAGTTGACGGCCTACGAGGACGAGAACCTGAGCGACCCGGCGGAGCAGGCCAAGGCCTCCGCGCTGCTCGCGGCCGAGATCGAGAAGCCCCGCGTCGGCCCGATGCGCGACATCGTCGCCACCATCCAGCCCGAGCAGGACGAGATCGTCCGCGCCGAGCTGGGCGGCACGGTCTGCGTGCAGGGTGCCCCGGGCACCGGGAAGACCGCGGTCGGCCTGCACCGGGTGGCGTACCTGCTGTACGCGCACCGGGAGCGGCTGGCCAAGGCCGGCACCCTGGTGATCGGGCCGAACAGCTCCTTCCTCTCCTACATCGAGCAGGTGCTGCCCGCGCTCGGCGAGCTGGAGGTCGCCCAGGCGACCGTGCAGGAGCTGGTGTCGCACGTCGAGGTGCGCGCGCAGGACGGCGCCGAGGCGGCCCGGATCAAGGGCGACGCGCGGATGGCCGAGGTGCTGCGCCGCGCGGTGCGCGACGGCATCACCCTGCCGACCGAGCCCTGCGTGGTGGTCCGCGGCTCCCGGCGCTGGCGCGTGCCCGCCTACGAACTGGTCGAGATCATCGAGGAGTTGACCGGCCGGGAGATCCGCTACGGGGCGGCCATGGCGGCCCTGCCGCAGCGCATCGCGCACACCGTGCTGCTGAAGATGGAGCAGGGCGGCGAGGCCCCGGACGACCGGGTGCAGGACGCGGTGGCCCGCTCCCGCGAGGTGAAGGCCGTGGTGAAGGCCTGCTGGCCGCCGGTGGACCCGGCCAAGCTGGTGCTCCGGCTGCTCGGCGACGCCGAGTTCCTGGCCCGCTGCGCGGACGGCCTGCTCACCCCCGAGGAGCAGGCCGCGGTCCTGTGGCCCAAGCCCGGACGGTCCGTCAAGACGGCGCCCTGGACGCCCGCCGACGCGGTGCTGGTGGACGAGGCCACCGACCTGGTGGAGCGCACCCCCTCGCTCGGCCACGTGGTGCTGGACGAGGCCCAGGACCTCTCCCCGATGCAGTACCGCGCGGTCGGCCGGCGCTGCACCACCGGTTCGGCCACGGTGCTCGGCGACCTGGCCCAGGGCACCACCCCGTGGGCCACCGCGAGCTGGCCGGAGGCGCTGCACCACCTGGGCAAGGCGGGCGCCCACGTGGAGGAGCTGACCACCGGCTTCCGGGTGCCCGAGCAGGTGATCTCCTACGCCTCCCGGCTGCTCCCGGCGATCGCCCCGGGGCTGGCCCCGGCCACCTCGATCCGCACCGGCCAGGACTCCCTGACGATCCGTGCGACCACCGCCGACGGGCGCACCGACGCGGTGCTGCTGGCCTGCCTGGAGGCGCTGGACCGGGAGGGCTCGACCGGTCTGATCGCGGCCGACGCCCGGATCCCGGCGCTGGCCGAGGCGCTGGCGGAGGCCGGCCTGCCGTTCCTCACCCCGGGCACCGAGACCACCGCCGAGGCCCGGCTGACCCTGGTGCCGGCCTCGCTGGCCAAGGGTCTGGAGTACGACTACGTGGTGCTGGACGAGCCGGCCGAGGTGGTGGCCGGCGAGCCGGACCGGCGCACCGGGCTGCGCCGGCTGTACGTGTCGCTGACCCGTGCGGTCTCCGGGCTGACGGTGCTGCACGCCGAGCCGCTGCCGGCCGAGCTCGGCTGAGCCCGGCCGGACCTGACGGGGCGTCCGACCGCCCGGCGGCGGATCGGACGCCCCGTCAGCCGTCGATCAGGGCCCGCCAGCGGGCCACCTTGGCCGGGTCCACCGGGGTGGTCCAGCCGTCCCGGCGGACCGCCCCGCCGACGTGGAAGGCGTCGAAGCCCTCGGCCCGCAGCCCGGGCAGGTGCTCCTCGCGCAGCCCGCCGCCGATCAGGATCCGCTGCCGGTAGCCGGGTTCCCCGGCCTTGGCCAGTTCGCCGGCCAGCACCTCGCGCCCGGCGTCCACCCCGGCGGCGGCGCCGGAGGTGAGGAAGGTGTCCAGGCCGGCCAGTTCGCCCACCGCGGCGCGCACCGCGGACCGGTCGGCGCTGTGGTCGATCGCCCGGTGGAAGGTCCAGCGGCAGCCGGCCACGGCCTCGGCGACGGCCCGCACGGCGGGCAGGTCGGGCCGGCCGTCGGGGGTCAGGAAGCCGAACACGAACTCGTCGGCGCCCTCGGCCCGCAGGGCCGCCGTCCGGGCCAGCAGCTCGTCCAGGTCGCCCGGGGCGAAGCCGTCGCGGATCCGCAGCATCACCCGCAGCGGCAGGGTGACGGCGGCCCGGATCGCGGCGAAGTCGGCGACCGTGGGGGTCAGTCCGTCGGCGGCCATGTCGGTGACCAGTTCGAGCCGGTCGGCGCCGCCGGACTGCGCGGCCTGGGCATCCTGCGCCGTCAGCGCGATGACTTCGAGAATTGGTCTAGACATATCAGCTACCCTGCCACATCACCGGTCCCCCTCGCGAGCCCCTGGCACGCCGGAGAACGGCCCGGCACACCCGAACGGCCGCCGGGCCCGGGCCGGCCCGCCGTCAGGCCGGACCGAGCGACCCCACCGGCGCCACCACGACCCCGCGGCGCCCGCAGACCCAGTGCGGGTCCGGGCCCAACTCCGGCTCCACGCCGAGCGCGTGCAGCTCGCCCTCGGCCGCCTGGCAGTCCGCGCAGATCGGCCAGCGGCCGTGGCTCTCCAGCAGCGCGTCCTGCACGTCCTGGGCGACCAGCCCGAGCACGTACTCGGTGCCCTGCGGCCACTGCTCCAGCCACCAGCGGCGGTGCACCACCGCCGCCTCGACCAGCGAGACCACGGCCGCGTCGGCCGCCTCGCGGGCCTGCAGGTCGGCCAGGATCGAGGCCCGGGCCGCGTGCAGCGCGGCTTCCAGGTCCGGCATGCCAAGTCCTTTCGAGAGACGTTTCGAGAGACGTTCGGGAAATGCCGCGAGGGCGGCCTCCCCTCGGGGAGACCGCCCTCGCGAAGCGGAACGGCCGATCCTTCGAACGAAGGATCAGAAGTCCATGTCACCGCCCGGCATGCCGCCGCCGGCGGCCGCGGCGGCCTTCTCCGGCTTGTCGGCGATGACGGCCTCGGTGGTGAGGAAGAGCGCCGCGATGGAGGCGGCGTTCTGCAGCGCGGAGCGGGTGACCTTGGCCGGGTCGATGATGCCCTCGGCGACCAGGTCCACGTACTCGTTGGTCGCGGCGTTCAGGCCGTGGCCGGCGGGCAGGTTGCGGACCTTCTCGACCACGACGCCACCCTCAAGGCCGGCGTTGGTGGCGATCTGCTTGATCGGGGCCTCCAGCGCGACCTTCACGATGTTGGCACCGGTGGCCTCGTCGCCTTCGAGCTCCAGCTTGTCGAACGCGACACCGGCCTGCAGCAGCGCCACGCCGCCACCGGCGACGATGCCCTCCTCGACGGCCGCCTTGGCGTTGCGCACGGCGTCCTCGATGCGGTGCTTGCGCTCCTTGAGCTCGACCTCGGTGGCCGCGCCGGCCTTGATGACGGCCACGCCGCCGGCCAGCTTGGCGAGGCGCTCCTGGAGCTTCTCGCGGTCGTAGTCCGAGTCGCTGTTCTCGATCTCGGCGCGGATCTGGTTGACCCGGCCGGCGACCTGGTCGCTGTCGCCGCCACCGTCGACGATGGTGGTCTCGTCCTTGGTGATGACCACCTTGCGGGCGGTGCCCAGCAGGTCGAGACCGGCGTTCTCCAGCTTGAGGCCGACCTCCTCGGAGATCACGGTGCCACCGGTCAGGATGGCGATGTCGCCCAGCATGGCCTTGCGGCGGTCGCCGAAGCCCGGGGCCTTGACGGCGACGGACTTGAAGGTGCCGCGGATCTTGTTGACCACCAGGGTCGACAGGGCCTCGCCCTCGACGTCCTCGGCGATGATCAGCAGCGGCTTGCCGGACTGCATGACCTTCTCCAGCAGCGGCAGCAGGTCCTTGACCGAGCCGATCTTGGAGTTGGCGATCAGGATGTACGGGTCGTCGAAGGACGCCTCCATACGCTCCAGGTCGGTGGCGAAGTAGGCCGAGATGTAGCCCTTGTCGAAGCGCATGCCCTCGGTGAGCTCAAGCTCCAGACCGAAGGTGTTGCTCTCCTCGACGGTGATGACGCCTTCCTTGCCGACCTTGTCCATCGCCTCGGCGATGAGCTCGCCGATCTGGGTGTCGGCGGCGGAGATCGAGGCGGTGGCCGCGATCTGCTCCTTGGTCTCGACGTTGCGGGCCTGGGCCAGCAGCTGGTCGGAGACGGCGGCGACGGCCTTCTCGATGCCGCGCTTGAGGGCCATCGGGTTGGCGCCGGCGGCGACGTTGCGCAGACCCTCGCGAACCAGGGCCTGGGCGAGCACGGTGGCGGTGGTGGTGCCGTCACCCGCGACGTCGTCGGTCTTCTTGGCGACCTCCTTGACGAGCTCGGCGCCGATCTTCTCGTACGGGTCTTCGAGCTCGATCTCCTTGGCGATCGAGACACCGTCGTTGGTGATCGTGGGGGCGCCCCACTTCTTCTCAAGGACGACGTTGCGGCCCTTGGGGCCCAGCGTCACCTTGACGGCGTCGGCAAGCTGGTTCATGCCGCGCTCAAGGCCGCGGCGAGCTTCCTCGTCAAACGAGATGATCTTGGCCATCGGAAGTGGTCCTCCAGGACACGGTCGACTGCTCGGACCAGGGGGCGCCCGCGACGGACGGCCGTGGGGTGCGGGGGGCCTTTCCCCAGCCACGCCCCGAGGCCTCACCGACCCGGTCCGTTTGTCACTCTCAAGCTCTGAGTGCTAACGCCAATGATTAGCACTCTGGGGTGGCGAGTGCAAGCTCCTTGAGGACGGCGGCACGATGCCGGCCACCCCCGGCGGCGCCCCGGGACGACGGAAGCGGCCGAGCCCGCCCCCGGCCCCTGACGGGGTGTCGGGTGCGGGCTCGGCCGCTTGGTCCACCAGCTCGGTGAGAGCCGATACTCCGAGGTTCGGAAAGGATCAGACCGCCGCGCGGACCATGTCCGCCTGCGGGCCCTTCTGCCCCTGGGAGATCTCGAACTCGACCCGCTGGCCCTCCTCGAGGGTGCGGTAGCCGTCCATCTGGATCGCGCTGTAGTGGACGAACACGTCCGCACCACCGTCGACCGCGATGAAGCCGTAGCCCTTCTCCGCGTTGAACCACTTGACGGTGCCCTGAGCCATTCCGAACTCCCCTAGTGCTGTACTGGCCCTTCACGCGCCCGCTGGTCGCGGACCCGGGTCTGGCGGACCATGCCGAAGGTGTCCCCCCGGGGCGTGATCCTGCCGCAGCAACCCGCCCCCGGTTGCCAGTTGGCGTCCCGAGGACAGGCGGATGCGTCGACCGCGGCTGAATGTATCCGGATCGGAGCCCTCTGCAACAGGGTCACTGAACGCCAATTCAGCCACCCGGCCGACGGACAGGAGGGGAGGAATACGACAGAGTTCGGCAATTCGCCTCGGACATAGCGGGCGGAAGCCGCGAATTGTCCAAATAATTCTGACGCGTCGCCGACATGAATCCGCGTGCGCGTGGGCAGCTATGTCTCAACGGTCGGGACGCCGGGGCACAGCCTATGCCCCAGCCTCCGGGCTGCTCGCACCGCCCCGGGCACGACGGCGGGGCGCCCCCGGCCGCAGTGGCCGGGCGACGCCCCTGGGGTGTGCCGACGGACCGTCAGCAGCCGCCCGCCACGGCCGGGATGATGGAGACGGTGGCGCCGTCCTTGACCTCGGTGGCCAGGCCCTGGTCGAAGCGCACGTCGTCGTCGTTGACGTACACGTTGACGAACCGGCGCAGCGCACCGGCGTCGTCCAGCACCCGGGCGCCGATGCCGGCGTGGTTGCGGTCGAGGTCGGCGATCACCTCGGCCAGGGTGGCGCCCTCGGCGGTCACCTCGGACCGGCCGTCGGTGTAGGGGCGCAGGATGGTGGGGATGCGGACGGTGGCGCTCATCGGTGGCTCTCCTGGTTCGGGGGGATCTGGGGGGTGGGGGAGGCGGCTCAGACCAGCCCGGCGGCCCGGAAGGACTCCAGGGTCGGCCGGATGGTCGCGGTCAGGCCGGTCCCGGCCACCGCGTCCAGCGTCTTCAGGCCGTCGCCGGTGTTGATCGCCACGGTCTCCTTGGCCGGGTCCAGCTGACCGCTCTCGACCAACTTCTTGAGCACGCCGATGGTCACGCCGCCCGCGGTCTCGGCGAAGACCCCCTCGGTGCGGGCCAGCAGCTTGATCGCCTCGACCACCTCGGCGTCGGTGACGTCCTCCACCGCGCCGCCGGTGCGCCGGGCGATGTCCAGCACGTAGGGGCCGTCGGCCGGGTTGCCGATCGCCAGCGACTTGGCGATGGTGTCCGGCTTGACCGGGCGGATCACGTCCCGGCCGTCCTTGAAGGCGGCGGCCACCGGGGAGCAGCCGGTCGCCTGGGCGCCGAAGACCTTGTACGGGCGGTCCTCGACCAGGCCGAGCTTGATCAGCTCCTGCAGGCCCTTGTCGATCTTGGTGAGCTGGGAGCCGGAGGCGATCGGGATGACGATCTGCTCGGGCAGCCGCCAGCCGAGCTGCTCGCAGATCTCGTAGGCCAGGGTCTTGGAGCCCTCGCCGTAGTACGGCCGCAGGTTGACGTTGACGAAGCCCCAGCCCTCGCCGGCCGGGTCGCCGATCAGCTCCGAACAGAACCGGTTGACGTCGTCGTAGTTGCCCTCGATGCCGACCAGGTCGCCGCCGTACACGCCGGCCACCACGATCTTGGCGTGCTCCAGGTCGTGCGGGATGAAGACGCAGGAGCGCAGGCCCGCGCGGGCCGCCGCGGCGCCCACCGCGCCGGCCAGGTTGCCGGTGGAGGAGCAGGACAGGGTGGTGAAGTCGAAGGCCCGGGCCGCCTCGATCGCGCAGGCCACCACCCGGTCCTTGAAGGAGTGGGTCGGGTTGCCGGAGTCGTCCTTGATGTGCAGCTGGGCGGTGAAGCCGAGCTCGGCGCCCAGCCGGTCGGCCTTGACCAGCGGGGTCCAGCCGGGGTTCAGGTTGGGCTTGCCGGCCACGTCGGCCGGCACCGGCAGCAGCGGGGCGTAGCGCCAGATCGAGGCCGGCCCGGCCTCGATCCGCTTGCGCAGCTCCTCGGTGTCGTAGCCGCTGTAGTCGTAGGCGATCTCCAGCGGCCCGAAGCACTCCAGGCAGGCGAAGCTGGGGCCGAGCGGGAACCGGGTGCCGCACTCGCGACAGGACAGCGCGGTGGCGGGGCCGAGGTCAACATCGGACGTCGCGGCGACAGGGGTAGCGGTAGCCATGATGGCGGAGGCCTCTCTCCTCATCTTCCCCGTGGCGCGGGCGCGCCACAGGCCGGAATTGGCACCTGTCCCGCCGGGGCCTGCTACAGGCCGGTCGAGAAGGTTGCCGGGACGTCAACGGGCCGTTCCCTCAGTCCCTCTGGATGAGCTCTATGAAGTTGTCACCGACTGCGAAGCCGGCGGCCATGATGATCAAGTTGGCCGGCGGTCCACCCCGGTGTGCGAAGGTCTGATCGCAGTACGAAGACTGTAGCCGAAGGCACGACAGCTGACCGCTACCGTCCGCTACGCGAGACGGCCGCGACCATTTCAGAGAGCCGACAAGGAGCGAGATTTGCCAGCCCAGCAGAGCCCGGAGCTTCTCCCGGAGGCAGCGCGCTGGTTGCGTCGCAGGTCCTGGACGGCGGCGGACCGGCCGCTGTCCGAGCTGCTCGCCGCCAAGCGGGCCGCCGGACCGGCCGGCACGGTGAGCGTGGTGCTGCCGGCGCTGGACGAGGAGTCCACCGTGGGCGGGATCGTCGAGGTGATCCGCCGCGAACTGATGGAGCGCGTCCCGCTGGTGGACGAGCTCGTGGTGGTGGACTCCGGCTCCGCCGACCGGACCGCCGAAGTCGCCGCCGCCGCCGGCGCCCGGGTCGTGCAGCGCGACGCCGTGCTGCCCGAGGTGCCCGCGGTGCCCGGCAAGGGCGAGGTGCTCTGGCGATCACTCATGGTGACAAGCGGCGCGATCGTCTGCTTCATCGACGCCGACCTGCGCGAGTTCGACCCGGCCTTCGTCTCCGGCATCGTCGGGCCGCTGCTCACCGAACCGGACGTGCACCTGGTCAAGGCGATGTACGACCGCCCGCTGGAGGAGGGCGGCGCGGTGGTGCCGGCCGGCGGCGGGCGGGTCACCGAACTCGTCGCCCGGCCGCTGCTCAACCTGCACTGGCCGCAACTGGCCGGTTTCGTGCAGCCGCTCGGCGGCGAGTACGCGGCCCGCCGCTCGCTGCTGGAGCGGCTGCCCTTCCCGACCGGCTACGGGGTGGAGCTCGGCCTGCTGGTGGACGCCCTGGACCTGGTCGGGCTGGACGCGCTGGCCCAGGTCGACGTCGGGGTGCGGCACCACCGCCACCAGGACGGCCAGGCGCTCGGCCGGATGGCCGCCACCATCTACCGCACCGCGCTGGAGCGGCTGGACCGCACCCACCGGCTCAAGGCGGCCGAGGACCTGGCCCGCCCGGTGCTCACCCAGTTCTCCCGCGACCCGGTGACCAGGGAGTTCACCGCCCACGACCACCCGGTCACGGCGCTGGAGCGCCCCCCGGTGATCGAACTGCCGCAGTACCGGGAGCGGTCCGGCCGGAGCTGACCGGTCCCGGGGTGTGGCCGACGTCCTGGTTTGCCGCACGGCGGCCCCGGCAAGGTTCGAGATATGGCCGATCAAACGACCGCACGCATCCTGGTGGCCTCGAACCGGGGCCCGGTGTCCTTCTCGACCGCGGCGGACGGCAGTCTCAGCCTGCGCCGCGGCGGCGGCGGACTGGTCTCGGGGCTCTCCGCGATCGACGACCCGAACGCCGTCTGGGTCTGCGCCGCACTCGGCGAGGCCGACCGGGCGGCGGCCCGGCGCTCGCCCGACGGGCGGCTCGACCGGGCCGGCTTCGAGGTCGGCGGGCAGGCCGTGCGGATGCTGGACCTGGACCCCGAGGTGTTCGACCGGGCCTACAACGGCGTGGCCAACTCGACCCTCTGGTTCCTCCACCACATGCTCTACGCCACCCCGACCTCGCCCGCCTTCGACCGGCGGGCGGGCGAGCAGTGGGCCGGCTTCCGGGCCTACAACGCGGCCTTCGCCGAGGCGCTGGCCGCCGAGGCCGCGCCCGGCGCCGCGGTGCTGGTGCAGGACTACCACCTCACCCTCGTGCCCGAGCTGCTCCGCGAGCTGCGCCCGGACCTGCGGATCGGCTACTTCCTGCACATCCCGTGGGCGCCGGCCGACTACTTCCGGCTGCTGCCGGACGACCGGGCGGCGGCCGTGCTCACCGGCGTGCTGGGCGCCGACCGGGCCGGGTTCCACACCCGGCGCTGGGCCGAGGCCTTCGCCGACTGCTGCGAGCAGGTGTTGGGCGCCACCGTCGACCGGGCCGACCTCTCGGTCACCCACCGGGGCCGGACCACCAGGCTGGGCGTGCACGCGCTCGGCGCCGACGGCGAGTTCCTGCGCGAGCGCGCGCACCGGCCGGACGTGGACCAGCGGCTCGCCGCGCTCAGGCAGCAGGTGGGCGACCGGCGCACCATCGTCCGGGTGGACCGCACCGAGCTGAGCAAGAACATCGTCCGCGGCCTGCAGGCCTACCGGCACCTGCTGCGCACCCGCCCCGAGTGGCACGACCGGGTGGTGCACGTCGCCTTCGCCTACCCCTCCCGGCAGGACCTGGCCGAGTACCGCGAGTACACCGCCGAGGTGCGCCGGATCAGCGAGGAGATCAACGCCGAGTTCGGCACCGCGCGCTGGCAGCCGCTGATACTCCAGGTGGAGGACGACTTCGCCCGCTCGCTGGCCGCCTACCGGCTGGCCGACGTGGCCCTGGTCAACCCGATCCGGGACGGCATGAACCTGGTCGCAAAGGAGGTCCCGGTGGTCTCCGACGCGGGCTGCGCGCTGGTGCTCTCCCGGGAGGCCGGGGCCTGGCCGGAACTGGCCGAGGACGCGATCGGGATCAACCCGTACGACGTGCTGGGCACCGCCGACGCACTGCACCGCGCGCTCGGCATGCCCGTCGCCGAGCGCACCGAGCGCACCAAGCGGCTGGCCGCGGCGGCCACCGCGCTGCCGCCGCAGCAGTGGTTCCTCGATCAGCTCGCGGAGCTCAGCGCCTGAGACCCTCCAGCGCCCGGGCCAGCCCCTCCAGCAGCGCCACCACCCCGGCCGGCCCGGGCACCACCAGGTCGGCCCGCTCGGCCACCTCGCGCACCGGCGGTTCGCCGGTGACCGGGCCGCTGGCCACCAGCAGCCCGGGCAGCCCGGCGCCGCGCAGCCGCTCGACGGCGGCGAAGGCGGCCAGGTCGCCCAGGTCGTCCCCGGCGTAGAGCACCGCGCCGGCCGCCCGCTCGCCGACCAGCCCGGTCAGCGCCGCGCCCTTGTCGACCCCGGGCGGGCGCAGTTCGACCACCATCCGGCCGGGTTCCACGGCGAGCCCGTGCGCGGCGGCCAGCTCGGCCAGCGGGCCGCGCAGCCGCTCCAGGAGGGCGTCCGGCTCGGCGGTGCGCCGGGTGTGCACCGCCAGCGAGCGGTCCTTGTCCTCCAGCCAGGTGCCCTCCGGCGCGTCCAGGGCGGCCAGCAGGCCGGGCAGTTCGGCCCGCACGGCGGCCACCCCGGGGTGCACCTGAGGGGCCGTCAGCCGGCCGGTGGCGCCGTCCCAGCGCTCGGCCCCGTAGTGGCCGAGCACCACCAGGCGCTCCAGTCCGGGGGTGTCGGCGAAGCCGCCGAGCCGGACGGCGGCGAGCGCCGGGCGGCCGGTGACCACGGCGACGGTGCCGATCCGCCCGGCCAGCGCGGCCAGCGCGGCGGCGGCGCCGGGGTGGGCGGCGGCCCGTTCGGGGTCGGCGACGATCGGCGCCAGGGTGCCGTCGAAGTCGAGGGCGAGCAGCGCCCGGGCCGGGTCGGCCAGCAGTGCGGCCAGGCCCGCCCGGCCGGCGGTGGTGGTCGGTTCCTGCAGCATGCCCGCCAACCTACCCAGGGCGCGGGTCGGCTAACGCTCGGCCCGGCGGGCGGCCCGGATCCGGCGCAGCCGGTTGACCAGGACCGGGTCCTGCTTGAGCGCCTCCTCGCGGTCCAGCAGGGCGTTGAGCAGCTGGTAGTACCGCGTGGCGGAGATGCCCAGTTCCTCGCGGACCGCCTGCTCCTTGGCCCCCTGGGTGCGCCAGCCGCGGGCCTCCAGGGCCAGCACGGCCCGCTCGCGCTCGGTCAGCTCGGTCATCCCGCCATTCTCCCGCAGCGCACCGACGTCCCGGGCAAGCCGCCCGACTACTGGCCGCGGGCCTTCTTGCTGGTCGTCTCGGCGAACTGCTGCAGGCCGGTGAGCACCGGGCCCGGGTCGTCGGAGACCGCCTTGCCGATGTCGGTCTTGAGCCGGCCGCTGACGGTGTCCCAGGCCGGGTCGCCGAGCGGGTAGAAGCTGGCGGCCGGCAGCGCGTCCAGGAACGGCTTGAGGTCGGGGTGCCGGCCGCTGTTGGTCATGTCGTCCAGGGTGTCCTGGGTGACCGGGAGCAGGTTGTACTGCTCGTCGAAGGCGAGCGTGTTGTCCTTCGTGTAGGCGAAGTTGAGGAAGTCGCGGATCTGCTGCCGGTGCCCGTTGGCGGTGTAGGCCATCATCCAGTCGGCCACGCCCAGGGTGCGGTCCTTGGTGGCCGGGTCCTTGCGGGGGATCGGCGCGGTGCCGTAGTCGACCTTCGCCTGCGCCGCCTTCTGGACCAGTGCCGGGTGGCCGTTGAGCATCGCCACCTTGCCGGCCGCGAAGTCGTCGAAGGCGGTCTGGCGGTTGACCGATCCCGGGTCGGGATAGGTCAGGTGGGGGTCCACCAGGTTCTGCTTGAGCCAGGCGAAGGTCTCCTGGTTCTCCTTGCTGTCCAGGGTGTAGACGCCGGCGTCGTCGGTCAGCCCGCCGCCGCCGCTCATCGTCCACATCATCGACTCGGCCTGGGCCTCCTCCGGGCCGAGCGGCAGCGCGTAGGGGGTGACCCCGGGCACCTTGGCCTTGATCAGCGCGGCGTCCGCCTTGAGGTCGGCCCAGCTGGCCGGCGGCTGGGCGATGCCGGCCTTGGCGAAGATCGTCTTGTTGTAGAAGAAGGTCCGCGAGGAGGAGACGAACGGGATGCCGTACTGGGTGCCGAGCACCTCCCCGGCCCGGTTGAAGACGTCCAGGAAGTTCGCCTCGGTGTCCATCGAGAGCACGTCCCGGGCCGGGTAGAGCTGGTTGGCGGCCACCTTGTCGGCGAAGCCGCCGGTCTGCACGATGTCGGGCGAGTGGCCGGCCTTGACCATCGCGGCGACCCGGGCGTCGATGTCGTTCCAGCTGTAGACCCGGACGTCGACCTTGATCTTCGGGTTGGCCGCCTCGAAGCGCCTGGCCAGGTCGTCCCAGTAGTGCTGCGAGCTGGTGGCGGGGCTGTCGCCGTAGTCGGCGGCCACCAGTTGGAGGGTGACGGTGCCGTTCCCGTCGAGGCCGAGCACCCCGCAACCGGAGAGCAGCAGGGTACTGGTCACGAGCGCAGCGCTGAGCCGGGACTTCAACGGGGGACCGCCTTCGGGCGCACAGGTATCGGGGGTGACGGAAGGTTGCCACCGAGTGGTCTGAACCAGAAACCTGAAGTCGCCGAACGTTACCGAAGTGGGTCGCCTCGTTGCGCAGGGCGCAACGCCCAGCCGGAGCCCCGGACGGCCCGTCAACTGCCGTGCGCCGCAGGTCAGACGGTGAGCACCTGGACGCCGGCCTCGGTGAAGGCCGCGATCAGCTCCTCGTCGGCGTCCGCGTCGGTCACCAGGGTGTCGATCGCCTCCAGCCCGCAGATCTTGGCGAAGGCCCGGTGGCCGAGCTTGGAGGAGTCGGCGGCCACCACCACCCGGCGGGCCCGCTCGGCGAGCAGCCGGTTGACGCTGGCCTCGCCCTCGTGGTGCGCGGTGGCGCCGGCCCCGGCGTCCAGCGCGTCCACCCCCAGCACCGTGACGTCCAGGGTGAGTTCGCCGAGCACGGCGGCGGCCAGCGGGCCGATCAGCTCGTAGGACTGCGGGCGGGCCACCCCGCCGGTGACCACGATCTTCACCGCCGGACGGACCGTCAGTTCGTTGGCGATGTTGAGCGCGTTGGTCACCACGGTGAGCGACTGCCCGCCGACCTCGGGCCGTTCGGCCAGCTCGGGGCGGACCGCGAGGGCGCGGGCCACCTCGGTGGTGGTGGTGCCGCCGTTCAGGCCGACCACCTCGCCGGGGGCGATCAGCGCGGCGACGGCCTGGCCGATCCGCTGCTTGGCGTCGGCGTGCCGGGCGGTCTTGTAGCGCAGCGGGAGGTCGTAGGAGACGTTGTGGGCGACCGCGCCGCCGCGGGTCCGGGTGACCATCTGCTGGCGGGCCAGCTGGTCCAGGTCGCGGCGGATCGTGGCGGCCGAGACGCCGAGCGCGGCGGCCGCCTCCTCGACCTCCAACCTGCCCTGCTCGGCGAGGAGTTCGAGGAGACCGTTCCACCGCTCGTACCTGGACACGCCGCGCCATCCCTTGCTCTCGTCCACCCGCTGTCCGGACAGCGTCGCACAAGGCCGCCCCCGCCTGCGGCGGCGTCCGCAGGCCCGACGGACTATTGCGCGGTTCTGATCGCAACGGCTATAAAACAATCACCTTCACGCAGAGAAGTAGAAGAGCAGTAGAAGCGCACTGGAGAGGAACGGCATGAGCGCACTCACCGCCGAAGAGCTGGCCAGCCAGCCGGCCTGCTGGCGCCGCGCCGCCGCACTGGCCGCCCCGGCCGGCGCCGACCTGCCGGCACCGGGCGAGCGGGTCGCCGTGGTCGGCTGCGGCACCTCCTGGTTCATGGCCCAGGCCTACGCGGCGCTGCGCGAGGCGGCCGGGCAGGGCGAGACCGACGCGTTCGCGGCCTCCGAGTTCCGCTACGCCCGGTCCTACGACCGGGTGTTGGCGATCACCCGGTCCGGCACCACCACCGAGGTGCTCACCCTGCTCGACCGGCTGTCCGGCCGGACCCCGACCACCGCCCTCACCGCCGACCCGGCCACCCCGGTCAAGCGGGCCGCCGACCGGCTGGTGGTGCTGGACTTCGCCGACGAGCGCTCGGTGGTGCAGACCCGGTTCGCCACCAGCGCGCTCGCCCTGCTGCGCGCCCACCTCGAACTGTCCGGCGCGCTGCCGCCGGGCACGGCCACGGTGGAGCGGGCGGCGGCCGACGCCGAGCGGGCACTGGCCGGACCGCTGCCGGCCGGCCTGACCGAGGTGGAGCAGATCACCTTCCTGGGCGCCGGCTGGACCAACGGCCTGGCCCTGGAGGCCGGGTTGAAGCTGCGCGAGGCGGCGTCCTTCTGGACCGAGGCATACCCGGCGATGGAGTACCGGCACGGACCGGTCGCGATCACCGCCCCCGGGCGGGCCGCCTGGATGTTCGGCACCCTGCCGGAGGGCCTGGGCGCGCAGGTCGCCGCGACCGGCGGACTGCTGGTCAGCGACTCGGCGGCCGGCGGGCTGGACCCGATGGCCGACCTGGTCCGGGTGCACCGCCTGGCGGTGGAGCTGGCCGGGGCCCGCGGACTGGACCCGGACCGCCCGCGGGCGCTGACCCGCTCGGTGCAGCTCTGACCCCGGTGCGCGCCGCGCGACCAAGCTCACCCCGACCGGACCGGACCAATCCCACCACTGGACTAGACCTCTCCTCCTCGGTCAAGGGAAACTGTCCCCCGTGAAGCACGTCATCGCACTCGATGTAGGCGGCACCGGCATGAAGGCCGCGCTGCTCGCCCAGGACGGCTCCGTGCTGTTCGAAGCACGCCGACCGACCGGGCGGGAGCACGGCACGGACGCCGTCGTCGCCACCATCCTCGACTTCGCCGCCGACCTCGCCGAGGAGGGCCTGCGCCGTTTCGGGCAGGCTCCGTCGGCGGCCGGCGTCGCGGTGCCGGGCACCATCGACGAGAAGAACGGGATCGCCGTCTTCTCCGCCAACCTCGGCTGGCGGGACCTGCCGATGCGCAAGCTGCTCGGCGAGCGCCTCGGCGGCCTGCCGGTCGCCCTCGGCCACGACGTCCGCACCGGCGGGCTGGCCGAGGGCCGGCTCGGCGCCGGCCGGGGCGTGGACCGGTTCCTCTTCATCGCGCTGGGCACCGGCATCGCCGGCGCCATCGGCATCGAGGGCCGGATCGAGGCGGGCGCGCACGGCTACGGCGGGGAGATCGGCCACGTAGTGGTCCGCCCCGGCGGCCCGGCCTGCGGCTGCGGCGCCAAGGGCTGCCTGGAGACCCTGGCCTCGGCCTCGGCCGTCTCCCGCGCCTGGGCCGGGGCCAGCGGCGATCCCGCCGCCGACGCCGCCGACTGCGCCACCGCCGTACTGGCCGGCGACCCGGCCGCGCTGACGGTCTGGCAGCAGGCGGTCGACGCGCTGGCCGACGGCATCGTGCTGGCGCAGAGCCTGCTCGACCCGTCCACGGTGATCGTCGGCGGCGGGCTCGCCGAGGCCGGTGACACGCTCTTCACTCCCCTGCGCGCGGCGGTCGCCGAGCGGTTGACCTTCCAGATGCCCCCGAAGGTGGTACCCGCCATGCTCAAAGACACCGCCGCCTCCCTGGGCGCCGGCCTGCTCGCCTGGGACCTGCTCTCAACGGAGGTGACCGCGTGACCGCGCTCGCTGCAACCCTCGCCGGAGCCCGGCTGGTCCTGCCCACCGGGGTCGTCGAGGACGGCCGGCTGGCCTTCTCGGGCAGCACCATCACCGCGATCGGCGGCCCGGCCGTCCCCGGTGAACTGGACCTGACCGGCTGCACCGTGGTCCCGGGCTTCGTCGACCTGCACGTGCACGGCGGCGGCGGCGCGTCCTACGCCTCCGGCGTGGCCGAGGAGGCGCTCACCGCGGCCCGCACCCACCTGGAACACGGCACCACCACCACGATGGCCTCCACCGTCACCGCGGAGATCGACGAGGTCTGCCGGCAGGCGGCCGTGCTCTCCGAGCTGGTCGAGGACGGCGTGCTGGCCGGCGTGCACTTCGAGGGCCCGTTCATCTCGCCCGGCCGGTGCGGCGCGCACCGCCCGGACCTGCTGCGGGACCCGGACCCGGCGCTGGTGCGCAAGTTGGTGGACGCCGCCCGCGGCACCGCGAAGATGGTCACCCTGGCGCCCGAGCTGCCCGGCGGCCTGGAGTCGGTCCGGCTGCTGGCCGACCTCGGGGTGGTCGCGGCGGTCGGCCACACCGACTCGGACTACGCCAAGACCCTGGAGGCGATCGAGGCCGGCGCCACCGTCGCCACCCACCTGTTCAACGCGATGCCGGGCATCCAGCACCGCGCCCCCGGCCCGATCATCGCCCTGCTGGAGGACGAGCGGGTCACCGTCGAGCTGATCAACGACGGCACCCACCTGCACCCCTCGGTGCTCGACCTGGCCTACGGCACGGCCGGCGCCGACCGGGTCGCGCTGATCACCGACGCGATGGGCGCGGCCGGCATGGGCGACGGCCTCTACCCGCTGGGCCCGCTCCAGGTCCGGGTGGAGAACGGCGTGGCCCGGCTGGTGGAGGGCGGCTCGATCGCCGGCTCCACGCTCACCCTGGACGTCGCGTTCCAGCGCTCGGTGCTGATCAACGGGCTGACGCTGGAGCAGACCGTCCGGTCGATCTCCGGCCGCCCGGCCGAACTGCTCGGCCTGGCCGACACGGTCGGCTCGCTGGAGGTCGGCAAGAACGCCGACCTGGTGGTGCTCGACTCCGACACCTTCGAGCTGGTCGCCGTGGTCCGCCGGGGCGAGTGGATCAAGGGCGCCGAGCGCTTCACCCGCGCGGGCTGACCGGCCGTCAGCGCCGGGAGGGGTCGCGGACCCCTCCCGGGCCGCCGGTCAGCTGCTGGACGGCGCGGGCGCGGCCCCGGACGGGCTCGGGTAGTTGCCGCTCACGTCCATCCCGGTGACGGCCATCTGGTCGAGCAGCACCGGGCCGCCGGACGTGGTCACCACGATGGTGTTGGTCCCGGCCTGCAGCTGCGGGCTGACCCAGGTGTAGGACCAGGACTGGGCCGGGTCGCCGCCGGTGTTCCAGCTCTTGAAGGTGGTGCCGCCCGGGTGGTCGGTGCCGTTCACGGTGACCGCGGCCTTCACCTGGCCGCCGCTGGTGTTGCCGTAGTGGAACCAGACCTTCCAGACACCGGCGGTGGGCACCGTCACCGAGAAGGTCGCGGTGGAGCCCTGTTGCATCGTCAGGTAGCTGCCGTCGGCCGAGACCGCGCCCTTGACCCCGCTGCCCAGGACCGCCCCGCCGCCGGCCTGCGCCTGCGAGGCGTCGGCGAAGCCGTTGGAGGCCGTGGTGCCGCCCGAGGCGGACGGCGAGCCCGAGGGCGAGCCGGAGGTGCTCGGCCCGGCGCTGCTCGCGCTGGTGGTGTGCCCGGCGCCGCCGGTCGGTCCGGGGCCCGCGTTGTCCTTGGTCTTGCCGTCCCCGCCGGAGAGCGCGATGCCGGCGCCGATCGCGATCGCCGCGACCACCGCGACCACGCCGATCACCGGACCCTTGCCGCGCCCGCGCGGCACGTCCTCACCGGGCTGCGGCCGGGACCGCTCGGCGTACCGGGACTGCTGGTGCGGCAGTTGGGCGGTCGACTCGGCGCCGTAGCCGGGCTGGCCCTGCGCCTGGTGGCCGCCGGGCGCCCCCAGCGGCGCCCGCGGGTAGCCGGGCGGCGGACCCTGGGGCCCGGGCGGGAAAGGCTGCTGACGGGGCGTCTGGGCCCCGTACTGGGCCCGGCCGACCTCCATCGGACGGTAGGCCGTGCGCGGGGCCGGCGGCGGCTGCTCGGCCCCTGCCTCGCCCGCGGCGGGACGGTAGAGGTACCCGAACGGGTCGTCCTCCGCCGGGACGCCGCCCGCGCTCTCCTCAGGCCCTTGGCTGTCGGCCGTCATCGCGCAGATCAACTCCCCTGGACGTCGTGGGCACACCGGTTCTCACGGCACCCTACAGGGGTTCACACGGCGCGCCGGTGCGACCGCTCCCCACGCGCCCCGCGCATCGCTCCGCCGCGCGCCCGCTTCTCGTCGTACATCCGCTTGTCGGCCGCGTGCAGCACCTCCTCGATGCTCATCCCGCAGCCCGCCCAGCCGATCCCCAGGCTGACCCCGACCCGCATCACCCGGCCGGCTATCCGCATCGGCGGCATCACCGCGTTGCGCAGCCGCACCGCCAGGTCCGCGGCCTCCTCGCTGCCGATCGCGTCGGCCAGCACCACGAACTCGTCGCCGCCGAGCCGGGCCACCGTGTCGCCGTCCCGGACCACGCCCTGCAGCCGGCGGGCCACCTCCACCAGCACCGCGTCGCCCGCGTTGTGGCCGAACCGGTCGTTCACCGACTTGAAGCCGTCCAGGTCGCAGAAGAGCACCGCCAGGCCCTTCTGCTTCTGCTGGGTCGGGGCGCCGGTGCGCGGGCCGTGCCAGGGCTCCGGGGTGCTGTCCGGGTCGCCGGGGACCACGGCGTGCACGTGGTCCGGCGGCGGCGCGTCGAAGCCGTCCCGGCAGACCGGGTCGGCCCCGGGCCGCTCGGCGTAGCCGTGCACCAGGGCGCCGAGCGGCTCCAGCAGGTCGGCGCCGTAGTCGGCCTGCGCCGGACCGACCGGGGCCGGCACGGTGGCCCCGCCGCGCTGGCCGTGCGGTCCCGCGAAGGCGGCCGCGGAGTGCCCGGAGGCGGCGGTCTCCAGCGCGCACGGCGTGGCCCCGACCGCCCCGTGGGCGGCCGCGCCGCCCGGGCCCTGCGGCACCGAGCAGAGCCGGCGGGCCAGCCGGGCCCGCAGCTCGGCGCCGTTCGGCAGGCCGGTCAGCGCGTCGTGGCTGGCCCGGTGGGCCAGTTGCAGCTCGTGGCGCTTGCGGTCCTCGATGTCCTCGACGTGGGTGAGCAGGAAGCTGGGGCCCTCGGCCGCGTCCGCGACGATCGAGTTGCGCAGGCAGACCCACTGGTAGCTGCCGTCGCGGCGGGCCAGCCGGAGCTCGGCCCGGCCGCTCTCGGCGCTGGTGCGCTCCAGCAGCGCCTGGTCGTCCGGGTGCACCAGGTCCAGGAAGCTCTGCTGGCGCAGCGAGGAGCGGGAGCGGCCGAGCAGCCGGCAGAGCGCGTCGTTGACCCGGGTCAGCTGGCCCCTGGCCGGTCCGTGGAGCTCGGTGATGGCCATCCCGCTGGGGGCGTACTCGAAGGCCTGCCGGAAGCTCTCCTCGCTGGCCCGCAGTGCCTGCTGGTCCTTCTCCATCCGGGCCAGCGCGCGCTGCATCTCGGCGCGCAGCCGAGCGTTGCCGATCGCGATCGAGGCCTGCAGCGAGAACATCTCCAGCGCCTCGCGGGTCCAGGCGCCGGGGCGCTTGCCGCTGCGCGGGCGGTCCACGCTGAGCACCCCGAGCAGGTCGCCGCCGGCGCTGTACATCGGGGCCAGCAGGCCGTCCTCGGGGTGCCAGTCGTTGGCGTAGACGGGCAGCGCGCCGTCTCCGGTCCACCGCGGGATGTCCGGTCCGACCGCCCAGCCCCGGTCGTGCGGCAGGAAGCGCAGCGTGCCCCAGTGGTCGGAGGCGGCCAGCAGCCGGTCCCAGGAGGCCCGTCCGCCGACCTGGCCGAGCAGCACCGAGGGGCCGCCGAAGTCCCGCACCTCGTACTCCCAGACGGCCGCCACCACCAGGTCGCCGTCCGGCCGCACCAGGCTGACCGCCGCCGCGTCGAAGCCCAGTCCGTGCACCGCCCCCTCCACCACGGCCTGCAGGGTGCCTGCCAGGCTGCGGGCAGCATTGAGGTCCGCCACGACCCGGTGCAAGGTGCGGAGGGTCGCGAGGCGGACGTAGGGCTCCGACTCGGCTTCCATGCGGGGGCTCCCCGGCTTCTTCGGATAGGTCTTGATGGTTATCGTCCGATTGCCAGAAGAACTGAATCACAGCGAGCACAGCAATAGGCACGCTCGGTCAGCAATAGGTCGGCACTTGTGACTCAAATCACAGGACGCATAGACAGGCAAACCCGGTTCATCTCGGTCATGCCCGGACACGATTCGGCGATGGCCACCTTCCCCGTTCGGTCGTGCACGGCCTCCGCGACCCGATCCGCGGGACGGGCCCAAGGGCCTAGGACCACCGCCGGATGCCGTCCGCGGTGGTCGGGGGCTACCGTGCGGTACGTGTCCACTTCGCCGCAGTCCACCACTGCCCCCACCGCCACGCCGGACGAGTTCCGGGCCGCCCTGAGCCAGCTGGCGGCCGGTGTCGCCCTGGTGACCGCCCGCGAGGCGGACGAGGACGCGGGGATGACCGCCACCTCGTTCCTCTCGGTCTCGCTGGAGCCGCCGCTGGTGCTGGTCTCGGTGCGCGAGGACTCCCGGATGGACGAGCTGCTCGCCGGGGTGGACACCTGGGCGGTCTCGCTGCTCGGCGAGCAGCACCGGGCGGTGGCCTCCCGGTTCGCGATGCGCGGCCGGCTCAGCGACCGGCTGCTCTTCGCCGACACCCCGCACCAGCGCTCGGAGCTGACCGGATCGCCGCTGATCGAGGGGGCGCTGGCCACCGTGGAGTGCCGCACCGAGCAGCGGATACCCGCCGGCGACCACACCCTGCTGCTCGGCCGGGTGCTGCGGGCCCGGGTGCCCGCGCCCGACGGCCGCCCGCTGCTCTACTTCCGCGGCGCCTACCGCGAACTGGGCTGACGCCCCGTCACTCCCCCGAGCCGCCGCGCGGCGCCGAGCGCCCGCGCTTGAGCTCCGCCCGGTGCTTCTTGTTCCGCAGCCGCGCCTCGACCATCCCCTTGGACGGCTTGGTGGCCCGGCGCGCCTTCGGCGGCGGGGCGGTCGCCTCGCCGAGCAGCGAGGCCAGCCGGGCCGCGGCCACCTCGCGGTTGCGCCACTGCGAGCGGTGCTCGCTGGCCCGCACCACCAGTACCCGCCCGTCCACCAGCCGGCCGGCCAGCCGTTCCAGCGCGCGCTGCTTCCACACCTCGGGCAGCGCGGTCGAGGCGGCGAGGTCGTAACGCAGCTCGACCTGGGTGTCGGAGGTGTTCACGTGCTGGCCACCGGGGCCGCTCGATCGCGAGAAACGCCAGACGAGCTCGGCCTCCGGCACCACCACCGAGCCCCGGACGCGCAGTGGCTCGGGCATGCCCCCATCATCCCGGTCCGGACCCGGGCCCGTCACGCGGTTAAATGTCCGGGTGATCGAGCTCGGCTACTCCCTCTCCCTGCGGATCCCCGACCCCCCGCAGACCGACTACCGCACCGCCTCCGTGCAGGCGCTGCGGCACGACCTGTTCTGCGGGGACGTGTACGTCGCGGAGGACGAGCTCGAACTCTCCACCGCCTGGGGCTGGGTCCCGGTGCTGGACTTCGCCTGGGCGCTGTGCGACATCACCGAACGGCTGGACGAGGATCCGCGGGGCAGCCGGGCCGCCGCGCTGCGCACCGCCGACCTGGACTTCACCCAGAACACCGAACTGCTCCGGTTCGCCCGCCGGTTCGGCCACGTGGAGATCACCGCGACCTGGCTGGACGAGCCGCCGCTGGTGGTCCGGCACCAGGAGCTGCGCCGGGAGGCCCGGGACTTCCTGCAGGACGTGCTGGCCGACCTGACCGACCTGCACCCGGAGCTGGCCGACAACCCGAACGTCTGGGTGGTGGCCGGCCGCTACCCGCGGATCTGAGCCGGGCCCGGCCTCAGCCCCGCTCGGCCCGCAGCTCGCCGAGGTCGAGCAGCTCGGTGTCGTCCTCCGGGGTCAGGTCCACCACCTGGGTGGCGCCGACCTCCTCGCCCAGCACGTCGGCCAGGTCCGGCTCCGCCGCGGGCGCCTGGCGCTCGGTCAGCTGAGGCGCGCTCAGTTCCGGCTGGTCCTGACGCTGCGCCAGCTCGTTGACCGAGCCGACCGACGGGGCGGGCGCGGCGGCCCGCAGCGCGGCGCCGCGGTCGAAGAAGCTGAAGCTCGGGATCCGCGGACCGGGTGTCTGCGGGCGGGGGCGCGGCCGCTGCCGCTCGGCCGGCAGCCCCGCCGCGGCGGCCGCCTGCTCGGCCGGGCCGGCCAGCATCGGCCGGACCGGCGAGGCGGTCACGGCGGGCCGGGCGGTGGCGCCGGAAGTCGTCGCGGCCGACTTCCCAGCCGTCGCACGGGGCTCCTCGGCCCCGGGCCGCTCCTGCTCGCGCACCTCGGCCGGCTCGGCCACGCCCGCGGCACGGGGGACGGGCCGCTCGCCCGCCTGCTCCGGCAGCGCCGGCACGTGCCGCTCCCGCACCTCGGGCAGCGCGGCGTGCTCGGCCGGCCGGGCCGCCGGCAGCGCGGCCGCCGCCTTGCGGGCCTGACGGCGGGCCAGGTGCTCGGCCTGCACGGCGGCCAGCTCGGCCCGGCGCTCCAGCGCCCGCAGCGCGTTCGCCGCGCGCAGGTAGGCCACCGGCGTCACCGGGTGCTTGGGACGGGCCGCCTCGGCCGCCAGCCGGGCCGCCTCGGCCTCCTTGAGCGCCTGCTCGGCGACCAGCACCGCGCGCTCCTTGAGCAGTCGGGCGATCTCCGTCTCGGCCTTCGCCAGCCGGGACTTCTCGGCCGCCAACCGGCGGCCGGTCCGGGCCGCCCGCTCCTCGGCCACCTCGGCCGCGTACTCGGCCTCGGCCAGCTGCTCCTCGAACCGCTCCTCCTCGCGGATCCGGCGGGCGGCGGCGGCCTCCGCCGCCGCCCGTCCCGCGCGGTCGCGCTGACGGAGCACCAGACCCAGGCCGAGCACCGCGAGCACCGCGGCGACCCCGACCGAGCGGACCACCAACCGGTCCGCACTGAGCAGCAGCGCGGCCAGCGCCGCCACCGCGAGGACCGCGGCGGCGAGCGGCCCGAGCGCACGGCTGAGGAGCGAGGAGTGACGGTGGCGTCCGCGAGACATGAGCAAAAAACTAGCGTGCGAATAGCGGACTGTCAGCTTGAGGGTCCCCGCTACGGCTGACGGGACGTCAGCGCGGTGACGGCGCCGCGCCCTTGCCGCCGCCGTCCTCCGGCAGCTTGCAGATGTGCTGCAGCCACAGCGCCGCGGCGACCACCCCGGCCCCGGCCAGCACCGCGAACCCGGCGGTGATCGCCGGACCGCGGTGCGCGTCGAAGTCCGGCAGGGTGAGGAGCTCGATGCCGAAGCCGGCGTAGATCCCGCTGACCACCGCGGAGACCAGCGCGCTGGCCTGCCCGAGCACCACCGCCCGGGCGGCCAGCAGCGGGTCCACCCGCTTCGCGCCGGGGGCGCGGTCCCGGACCGCCTTCAGCCGGGAGCGCAGCGAGATCGCGGCGGCCAGCAGGATCACGGCGACCACCGCCAGCACCACCGGCGCGGCGGTCGGGGTGCCGGGCAGCGTGTCCAGTGAGTTCCACAGCTTCGCCCCGGCCCAGGAGAGGGCGGTGGCGACCACGAAGATGCCCAGCAGGAGTCGCAGGCGCAGCGGCTTCACGAAACCGGGAGTCCCTTCTGACGGTCTGTTGCGACGCTCTGCCCGACCTTACTCCGGCAGCCGGATCTCCAGGTCGGCGCGGCGGCGCACGCCCTGGTCCGCGCCGATCGTGGCCAGCAGGCCGGCCACCGGACCGTGCCCGGGCAGCTCGGCCGCCGGGTCGGCGTCCAGCCAGGGGGCCAGCACGAAGGCCCGCTCGTGCGCGCGCGGGTGCGGCAGCAGCAGCACCGGGTCGTCGCTCAGCACGCCCTGGTAGCTGATGATGTCCACGTCCAGGGTGCGGGCGCCCCAGCGCACGGTGCGCACCCGGCCGAACGCGTCCTCGACGGCGTTGGCGCGCTCCAGCAGCGAGTGCGGCGGCAGCGTGGTGCGCAGCACCACCACCGCGTTGTAGTAGGCGGGCTGCTCGTCGGGCCCGCCGAGCGGGTCGGTCTCGAAGACGCCGGAGACCGCGGTGATCTTCAGGCCGGGGGTGTCCGCCAGTGCGTCCACCGCGCCCTGAAGGGTCTCCAGCCGGTTGCCGAGGTTGCTGCCCAGGGCGATCACGGCGGTGCGCGGACTGGCCAGGGTGCTGTCGACGCTGTCCACCCGGTTCTGCAGGTCGAAGGTGGTCGGCGAGGCGGTCGGGTCGCTGGTGCTCATCGGGTGTCCTCTGCGGTCTGCGCGGGTGCGGGCGGGTGCGGGCGGGTCATCCGCGGCCCCGGTGGATGGTGACGGTCACGTCGTCGAACGGCACGGTGATCGGCGCGTCCGGCTTGTGCACCGTGACCTCGACCTCCTGGACCGCCTCGTGGCTCAGGCACTGGTCGGCGATGCGCTGGGCCAGGGTCTCGATCAGGTCGACCGGCTCGCCCGCGATGATCGCGGTGACCTGCTCCGCCACGATCCCGTAGTGGGCCGTGCGGGTGAGGTCGTCGCCGGAGGCCGCCGGCCGGGTGTCCAGGTAGAGCACGAGGTCGACCACGAAGGTCTGCCCCTCGATCCGCTCCCGCTCGAAGACGCCGTGGTGGCCACGGGCCCTCAGGCCTCGCAGGGTGACGCGGTCCAGCACCTGGCTCACTGCTCCTATCCGGGCTGCCCCTGATCAGGCTGCGGCGGGCCCCGTCGCCCGCCGCACTCGAATCTACCTTCGACTCCGGACGGTCCGGCGCCGGGTCCCGGGGAGCCCCCGGCCGCGCCCCGGCCTCACTCCTGGCCGCCGTCCTCCTCCTCGTCGTCGCCGCTGGTCAGCACGGGTGAACCGTGGTGCGACCAGAGCTTCCAGCCGGCCGCGGTGCGGCGGAACAGATTGGTGGAGACCACCTTGCCGCCGACCAGCGGGCCCAGCTCGCCCTCCTCCTCGGCCTCGCCACCGGAGAGGATGTTCTCGGTGCAGGTCACCAGTGCCACGTCACCCTGCACCTCG
The DNA here is from genome assembly GCF_007829815.1 of Kitasatospora viridis. Lineage (NCBI taxonomy): Bacteria > Bacillati > Actinomycetota > Actinomycetes > Kitasatosporales > Streptomycetaceae > Kitasatospora > Kitasatospora viridis. The sequence goes on from NZ_VIWT01000001.1 coordinate 2,570,512, forward strand.
ACCTCGACGTCGGTCAGGAAGAACTGGATGTACTCCGTGTTCATCATGATCAACAGGTAGGACCTGGTCACCTGGGCCCGGCCGCGGAGCACCGGCCAGCCCGGGTGGACGCAGACCACCCCGGTCTTGTCGTCGGCGTCCGCCGCCGACAGCCAGACGTCCTCCAAGGCCTCCAGGTCGCCGTTCTCCAGCGACTCGTAGAGCCGCAGGTTGGCCGCCAGCACCGCCTCGCGGTCGTCCGTCGGCGCGGCCGCCCGGCCGTTGCCACCGCCGCCCCGCTTGGGGTCACCGGCCTTCGGATCACCGGTCACGCCACCACCCACCTTCCCTCTGCCCTGCCCTGCTCGGTTCAGCTCGGCCCGGCCGCCCGCCAGGCGGCCACCACCCGGACGGCGTCGGCGGTGCCCGCCACGTCGTGCACCCGGACCGCCCAGGCTCCCGCCCGGGCCGACAGGGCGGAGATCGCGGCGGTGGCGTCGTCGCGCTGCCGGGCCGGCCGCAGCTGACCGGTTCGCGGGTCGGCGAGCAGCGTACCCAGGAAGCGCTTGCGGGATGCGGCGACCAGCACGGGTCTGCCCAAGGCGGTCAGCGCGTCCAAACCTCCCAGCAGCGCCCAGTTGTGCTCGCTGGTCTTGGCGAAGCCCAGCCCCGGGTCGAGGATCAGCTGCTCCTGCTTCACCCCGGCCGCGAGCAGCGCCTCGATCCGGACGGTCAGCTCGGCCAGCACGTCGGCGACCACGTCGTCGTAGACCGCCAGCGCGTCCATGTCGGCGGACTGGCCGCGCCAGTGCATCACCACGAAGGGCGCGCCGGCGTCCGCCACCACCTGGGCCATCGCGGGGTCGGCCAGGCCGCCGGAGACGTCGTTGACCAGCGCCGCGCCGGCCGCCAGCGCCTGCTCGGCGACCACCGCCCGCATGGTGTCCACCGAGACCACCACGCCCTGCGCGGCCAGCTCGCGGACCACCGGGATCACCCGGCGCAGCTCCTCCTGCTCGGTCACCCGCCGCGAGCCGGGGCGGGTGGACTCACCGCCCACGTCCACCAGGTCGGCGCCGCGCGCCACCAGGTCCAGGCCGTGCGCCACCGCGGCCCGCGGGTCCAACCACTGCCCGCCGTCCGAGAACGAGTCGGGGGTGACGTTGACCACGCCCATCACGGCGCAGCGGTCGAGGAGGGGCAGACCGGGCAGCGGGTTGTTCATGGGGCCATTATCGGTCCCTCCCGCCGCCCGGCCCGCGCTGCTCAGGCGGCCGGCGCAATCGACTCCTGGTCGCCGGCCGGGGCCGACATCAGGCCCTGGCGCTGCTTCTTGCGGCCGAACCGGGGCATGCCCAGGGTGATGAACGCCTCGGCCTGCATCGCCGCGAAGCCGATCCGCGGCAGGTCCCGGGTGCTCGGGTAGACCAGGAACCGCGGCTCCCACTCCGGCTGGAACTTGGCGTTGAACTTGTACAGCGACTCGATCTGGAACCAGCGCGAGAGGAAGACCAGCAGCCCGCGCCAGGCCCGCAGCACCGGTCCGGCACCGATCCGCTCACCGCGGGCCAGCGCCGAGCGGAACATCGCGAAGTTCAGCGAGACCCGGCGGATGCCCAGCGCCGGCACCGCCTGCAGCGCGGCGACGATCAGCAGCTCGTTCAGCCCCGGGTCGGCCGCCCGGTCGCGCCGCATCAGCTCCAGCGAGATGCCGTCCTCGCCCCAGGGCACGAAGTGCAGCACCGCCTTGAGGTCGTCCGCCTCCGGCGGCTCGCCCTCGCCCGGCGCCTTGTGCGCGGTCACCACGACGCAGGCGTCGTCGCCCGGCTCGCCGAACCGGCCGAGCGCCATCGAGAAGCCGCGCTCGGTGTCGGTGCCGCGCCAGCGGGCGGCCGCGTCGGCGATCCGGCGCTTCTCCTGCGGGGTCAGCTCGCCGACCCGGCGGATCTGGCAGGAGTAGCCGTTGCGCTCGATCCGCTTGACCATCTGGCGGACGTTGCGCATCGCGCGGCCGGCGAGCGAGAAGGTGCTCGCGTCCACGATCGCCTCGTCGCCGAGCTCCAGCGCGTCCAGGTGCGCCTCGCGGGTCCAGACCTCGCCGCCGACCTCGCTGCAGCCCATCACGGCCGGCACCCAGGCGTGCTCACGGGCCTGCGTCATGAACTCCTTGATCGCGCCGGGCCAGGCCTCGACGTCGCCGACCGGGTCGCCCGAGGCGAGCATCACGCCGGAGACCACCCGGTAGGAGATCGCCGCCTTGCCGCTGGGCGAGAAGAGCACGCTCTTGTCCCGGCGCAGCGCGAAGTAGCCGAGCGAGTCGCGCCGGCCGTGCCGGTCCAGCAGGCCCCGCACCCTGGCCTCGTCCTCGGCGGTCAGCTCCGGCTCCGGCTTGCCCGGGCGCAGCAGCAGGTAGGCGGTGGAGACGGCGGTCAGCATGCCGAGGCCGGCCAGCGAGTAGCCGACCAGGTCGCCGATCCGGTCCGGGTGGTAGCGGACCGGGCCGTCCAGGCCGAACAGGCCCCAGACGGTCTCCCGCACCTTGGCCATCAGGCTGGGGTGACCCATCTCGCGGGACGGGTGCGAGCTGACGATCAGGAAGCCGAGGCCCAGGCTGATCGCGCCCATCACCACGAAGTTGAGCAGCGCCCGCCAGCGGGTGCGCGGGTCGGCCTTGGCGTAGAACTCGCGGCGGTGCAGCAGCATCACGCCGAGCAGCACCAGCGAGACGACGGCCGGGCCGACCTGGTGCCAGCGCAGCACGTGCAGCGCGGCGCTGACCGGCAGCAGCACGCAGACCAGCCGCCAGGCCCGGCGCTTGCGGCGGCGCAGCGCGTGCGCCAGCAGCACCAGCAGGATGCCGATCAACAGGGTGCCGGCGGTGGCGATGGTGGTGGTGGCTCCCGGCAGCTGACCCGCCCACAGGTGCATCCGGGTCCGGCGCAGCCGGGGGAAGGCCCCGGCCGCGATGTCCATCAGGCCGATCAGCAGGCAGGCGTAGCCGACCACACCGGGCAGCCAGGCCCGCGGCACGGCGGCCGCCTGGTGGCGCAGCGTCTGGAGGCCCCGCTTGCGGGGCTGCTCCGGGGACGACTCAGCGGACACGGGAACACTCATGGAAGCTCAGCGTAATTGCTTCCCGGAGGTGGCCGGTCACCCTGAGGAGTGAGCCGTGGGGGTCCTTCATCCTTGTTTCCTTCACCAGGCCAAGAGACCGTCAAGAACGGGTAATGGGCGGCCCACCAGCACCGCAGCTGCCGATTCCTCGGTGTGGCGGCCCCCGTCTGGGTGGCGACGCCGAAGTCTAGGGCTTTGGTTCCTGTGGGTGAAGCCGAGCCACGGCCGGTGCCCCGCCCGTGCCGCACACCGTTCGCCCACCGTTGCCCAAGTGGCCGGGGTGGTTCGGGTGGCCGCCCGTGGACCGGTCTCCGATGATGAGTCAGCGGTGCCCGCCGCAGAGCTGACGGACCGCCAGGGGGTCTGGGATGGAGCTGACCAGCGCCACGCTGCTGGGGCTGATCGCCGTCGCCGCCGTGCTCGCGAGCGCCGGCACGCTCTGGCTCTGGCCCCGGCTGGCCCGCAACAGCCCCTGGCAAGTCCTCGGGCGGCTCGGCCTGTTGACCACGGCTCAGCTGCTGGCCCTGGCGGTCGCCGGGCTGCTGCTGAACAACGCGTACGGGTTCTACACCTCCTGGGGCGACCTGCTGCAGCGGGACACCGGCCGGCTCGCGCTCGGTCCGGCGGGCGCCGGCCGGGCCGGTCCGCCGGCCGGCGACACCCTGGTCCGGCCGGCCGGCGACGAGTCGCTGGCCGGGGTCACCGACCTGCCGCAGGGGCGGCCGGAGGAGGTCGGCCGGGTGGACTCCATCCGGGTGAGCGGCAAGCAGTCCGGCCTCTCCGACCAGATGTTCATCTACCTGCCACCCGAGTACTTCAATCCGAAATACGCCCGGGAACGGTTCCCGGTCCTGCTCACCCTCGCGGGCTACCCCGGCACCCCGCTGCACCTGCTGACCGAGCTGCACACCCCGCAACAGGTCTGGGACCTCCAGCGGACCGGCCGGATGGCGCCCACCGTGGTCGTGATGGCCCGCCCCACGGTGGCCGCGCCGCGCGACACCGAGTGCGTGGACGTGCCGGGCGGGCCGGCCACCGAGACCTGGTTCGCCAAGGACCTGCCGACCGCGCTCCGCTCCGCCTACCGGGTCAGCCGCTCGGCCCAGTCCTGGGCGGTGCTCGGCTACTCCACCGGCGGCAGCTGCGCGCTCCGGCTGGCGCTGCGCGACCCCGGCTCCTACGGCAGCGCGGCCGCGCTGCACGCCGAGTACCAGGTCGGCTCGGACTGGTCCACCGGCGGCGACCTGTTCGGCGGCAACCAGCAGCTGGCCCAGGGCTACGACCTGGCCTGGCGGCTGCACAACCTGCCGGTGCCGAGGACCTCGCTGCTGATCGTCTCCACCCGCACCGAGGACGACTACCCGGCCACCCAGCAGTTCCTGGCCGCGGCGGCGCCGGTCGGCCAGGCGCACCCCGAGTTCTCCGTGGACTCGCTCTTCCTGCCGGACGGCGGGCACAGCTTCGACACCTGGCGGCGGGAGCTGCCGGCCTCGCTGGAGTGGATCAGCGACCACCTGGCCCCGGCCCCGGACCGCGAACCGCGGGCCTGACCACCGCACGGACGGCCCGCCGACCCGCCCCCGGACACCGCGAAGCCCGCCGAGCCGGGCTCAGCGGGCTTCCAGGGGCCTTCCAGCGGCCTGTCAGGCCGTCGGCGCAGTGCGCGGCGCCGCGACGGCCGACGGTCCGTCAGCGGCTCATGATGAGGCTCATCGCCTCGGCCCGGGTGGCCGGGTCGCGCAGCTGTCCGCGCACCGCCGAGGTGAGGGTCTTGGCACCGGGCTTGCGGATCCCGCGCATCGACATGCACATGTGCTCGCACTCGATCACCACGATCGCGCCGCGCGGCTCCAGGATCCGCATCAGCGAGTCGGCGACCTGGCTGGTCAGGCGCTCCTGCACCTGGGGGCGGCGGGCGAAGACGTCGACCAGCCGGGCCAGCTTGGACAGACCGGTGATCTTGCCGGTCGCGGCGGGGATGTAGCCGACGTGGGCGACGCCCTGGAACGGCACCAGGTGGTGCTCGCAGGTGGAGAACACCTCGATGTCCTTGACCAGCACCATCTCGTCGTGGCCGAGGTCGAAGGTGGTGGTCAGCACGTCCTCCGGCTGCTGCCAGAGCCCGGCGAATATCTCCTTGTACGCGCGCGCCACCCGGGCCGGGGTGTCCAGCAGACCCTCGCGGTCCGGGTCCTCCCCCACGGCGATCAGCAGCTCGCGGACCGCGTTCTCGGCCCGCTTCTGGTCGAAGGTGCCGATAACGGACTGTCCGTCGAGCGTGACCGGATCGATCATGCGAGCCTCGCAGAGTAGCTGGGGTATAGGGGCTGAACAGCACGGATGCCGCGCCCCCAGGGTACAAACCCGGGTGGCGCGGCATCCATTCCGTCGTGCAACTGCGGCCGGAGCCGCGGGGCTCAGCCCTCGGTGGCCTCGCCGGTGACCGGCGGGAGCTTCACCACGTCCACCGGGGCGGCGCCGGCGGCACCGTTGGTGAGCGCCAGCTCCTTCGGGGACTGCACCGGCGGCCGGGTGGACGGGGTGCGGCGGGACGAACCGGTCCAGGCCGGACGGGCCGGCCGCTTCACGATCGAGGTGAAGATCTCGGCGATCTGCTCCTTGTTCAGGGTCTCCTTCTCAAGGAGCTCCATCACCAGGTTGTCGAGCACGTCCCGGTTCTCGACCAGGATCTCCCAGGCCTCGTTGTGGGCGTTCTCGATCAGCTTCTTGACCTCTTCGTCCACCAGCCCGGCGACCTCCTCGGAGTAGTCGCGCTGGTGGCCCATCTCACGGCCGAGGAACGGCTCGGAGTTGTCGCTGCCGAACTTGATCGCACCGAGCCGCTCGGTCATGCCGTACTGGGTGACCATCGCGCGGGCCGTGGCGGTGGCCTTCTCGATGTCGTTCGCGGCGCCCGTGGTCGGGTCGTGGAAGACCAGTTCCTCGGCCGCCCGGCCGCCCAGCATGTAGGCGAGCTGGTCGAGCATCTCGTTGCGGGTCTGCGAGTACTTGTCCTCCTCCGGCAGCACCATGGTGTAACCCAGGGCCCGGCCGCGGGACAGGATGGTGATCTTGTGCACCGGGTCGGAGTTCGGAGACGCCGCCGCGACCAGGGCGTGGCCGCCCTCGTGGTACGCGGTGATCTTCTTCTCCTTCTCCGACATGATCCGGGTGCGCTTCTGCGGACCCGCCACCACGCGGTCGATCGCCTCGTCCAGGAGGTAGTTGTCGATCAGCTTCTTGTCCGAACGTGCGGTCAGCAGGGCCGCCTCGTTCAGCACGTTGGACAGGTCGGCACCGGTGAAGCCCGGGGTCCGCTTGGCCACCGCGGACAGGTCCACGTCCGGGGCGATCGGCTTGCCCTTCTGGTGCACCTTGAGGATGTCCAGCCGGCCCTGCAGGTCGGGGCGCTCGACCGCGATCTGGCGGTCGAAGCGGCCCGGGCGCAGCAGCGCCGGGTCCAGGATGTCCGGGCGGTTGGTGGCGGCGATCAGGATCACGCCGCCCTTGACGTCGAAGCCGTCCATCTCGACCAGCAGCTGGTTGAGGGTCTGCTCGCGCTCGTCGTGGCCGCCGCCGAGGCCGGCGCCGCGGTGCCGGCCGACCGCGTCGATCTCGTCGACGAAGATGATCGCCGGCGCGTTCGCCTTGGCCTGCTCGAACAGGTCGCGGACCCGGGAGGCACCGACACCGACGAACATCTCGACGAAGTCGGACCCGGAGATCGAGTAGAACGGCACGCCCGCCTCACCCGCGACGGCGCGGGCGAGCAGGGTCTTGCCGGTTCCGGGCGGGCCGTAGAGCAGCACGCCCTTGGGGATCTTCGCGCCGACCGCCTGGAACTTCGACGGCTCCTGCAGGAACTCCTTGATCTCGTGGAGCTCCTCCACCGCCTCGTCCGCCCCGGCCACGTCGGCGAAGGTGGTCTTCGGGGTGTCCTTGCTGAGCAGCTTGGCCTTGGACTTGCCGAACTGCATGACCCGGGAGCCGCCGCCCTGCATCTGGTTCATCAGGAACAGGAAGACCAGCACGATGACCACGATCGGCAGCATCGACAGCAGCAGGCTGACGAAGGTGGACTGCTTCTCGGGGCTGATCGTGTAGCCCTGGGCGGGCATGAGGTTGGGGTTGCTCGACATCTGCTCGGCCAGGTCCTTGCCCTGCGAGCCGATGTACGAAGCCTGGAACTTGGTGCCCGAGGGGACCTTGCCGTTGCTGCCGGCCGACAACGAGGTGCCGTCCTTCAGCTCGATCTTGATCGTCTGGGAGTCACCGGTGGTGATCTGCGCCTGCTTGACGTTGCCAGCGTTGATCGCCTGGACCACCTGGCCGGTGTCCACCGTCTTGTAGCCGTTCGAGTCCGAAACGACGTTCATCAGCACAATGACGGCGACGACTGCCAGGAGGATCCATGCGATCGGCGCGCGGAAGTATCGCTTGACGTCCATCCATGCGGGGCGTTGCCGCCCCGTCCCTCCTGCCACTCAAACGGCACCTGGCGGCCTTCTGCCGTCGGCGCTTCCGATGGTGTGCGTGCGCACCCCGCTCCGCGGTACCGCGCCTCCAACACCTGGAGGCGACAGTACGAAGAACGGGTAATTTGACCGTACAGCAGTAATGCCCCGCTCTGTGGAAGCGCGGCGGTACGGTCTATGCAGTTGTCCGTTCGCCGACTCCAACGGGTGGAACCGGTGGGGTGTTCCCCTGAGTGCCGGTCGGTACTCAGCCGCCGTACACGTGTGGGGCGAGCGTACCGATGAACGGGAGGTTGCGGAGCTTCTCCGCGTAGTCCAGTCCGTAACCGACCACGAACTCGTTGGGGATGTCGAAGCCGACGTACTTGACGTCGATCTCCACCTTGGCCGCGTCCGGCTTGCGCAGCAGGGCGCAGACCTCCAGCGAGGCCGGGCCGCGCGAGCCCAGGTTGCCGAGCAACCAGGACAGGGTCAGCCCGGAGTCGATGATGTCCTCGACGATCAGCACGTCGCGGCCGGCGATGTCGGTGTCCAGGTCCTTGAGGATCCGCACCACGCCGGAGGACTTGGTGCCCATCCCGTAGGAGGAGACCGCCATCCAGTCCATGGTGACCTGCGAGTGCAGCGCCCGGGCCAGATCGGCCATCACCATCACCGCGCCCTTGAGGACGCCGACGATCAGCAGGTCCTTCCCGGCGTAGTCCCGGTCGATCCGCTCCGCCAGCTCCGCCAGCTTCGCGTCGATCTCGTCCTTGCTGATGAGCACCTTCGCCAGGTCGGCGCCCATGTCCTTGTCGTCCACCGGGAATACGTCCTCAAGGGTTCGTGGTCCTGTGCCGGCGGTCAGTCTTTCCGCCGCCGAAACACCAGGTTGCCACACCTACGGGTGACCTCGACGCCCCCGGGTAGCTGGAGCGGCCCCTGACCGCGCCATCCGGTCACCAGCAGGTCCACCGATTCGAGGTGCCGGGCGAACAGGTCGCCGGCCGGGGAACCGGTGCGCAGCGCGATCCGGCGCAGCACCCGGCGGCGCACCGCGGCGGGCAGTTCGGCCAGGTCGGCCACCGCGAGCTCGCCCCGGCCGTCGTGCGGATCACGCCGGTAGAGCCGCTGCTCGGCGCGGCCGGCCCACTCGTCGAGCGCGTCCGCGTCGTCCCGGAACAGCCGGGCGGTGCGGGCCAGCGCCTCGACCACGCCGTTGCCCAGGTGCTTCTCCAGCACCGGCAGCACCTCGTGCCGGACCCGGGCGCGGGTGTAGGCCGGGTCCAGGTTGTGCGGGTCCTCCCAGACCGGGATGGACTGCGCGGCGCAGGCCTGCCGGGTGGCGGACCGGTCCACGTCCAGCAGCGGGCGCAGGTAGCGGCCCTTGCGCCCCGGCATGCCGGCCAGCGAGCGGGAGCCGGAGCCGCGGGCCAGGCCCAGCAGCACGGTCTCGGCCTGGTCGTCGCGGGTGTGGCCGAGGAAGACGGCCAGCGCCCGGTGCCGCTCGGCGGCCTCGTCCAGCGCGGCGTAGCGGGCCTCCCGGGCGGCGGCCTCCGGGCCGCCCTGGCGGCCCACCCGGACCGCGACGGCCTCGACCGGGTCCAGCCCGAAGGCGCGCAGCCGGTCGGCCACCTGGCGGGCCCGGTCGGCGCTGCCCGACTGCAGGCCGTGGTCGACGGTGACCGCGCCGACCCGCAGGCCCAGCTTGGGGGCTTCGAAGGCGGTCGCGCTGGCCAGTGCCATCGAGTCGGCGCCGCCGCTGACCGCGACCAGCACCAGCGGGGCGTCGGCGGCGGCGGGCGTGCGGGGCAGGCCGGAGGGGTGGCGGCGGGCGTTGCCGATCAGCACGGTGGCGGGGCTGCCGGCCGTGGCGGGGGACGGCACGGCGGCGGGCTGCCGGTTGGGGGCGGGGACGGGCGCGGGCACGCCGGACGCGACGGCCTCGGCCGCCAGGTCCGCGAGGGCGCGGCGGACGGCCAGGCGTATCGCCGCGACCGCGGGGTGTGGGGCCATGGGAAGCAGCTCCTCGGACGGGGGGATCCGGCCAACGGGTGACCGGGTGCTCACAGATCGTCGCAGAACGGGGAGCACGCCCGAGCCCCCCGCGCCACCGGTACGACCTCGGTCCCACGGACGGGTGAATGCAGAAACGTATCGGCGCCCGGGGGTCTCACTCGTCCGGGGGCTTCGGTTGGGACTGGCGTCCGACCCGGGCCACCCAGGCCGCCGGGTCGTGGATCTCCTCCTTGGTCGGCAGGGTGTTCGGCGAGGTCCACACCCGGTTGAAGCCGTCCATCCCGATCCGGTCCAGCACCGCCCGGACGAAGACCGCGCCGTCCTGGTACTGCCGCAGCTTGGCGTCCATCCCGAGCAGCCGACGGAGCATCAGGTCCAGCCGGCCGGCGCCCCGGTCGCGGCGGCTCTGGAACTTCTCCCGGATCTCCGTCACGCTCGGCACCACGGCCGGCCCGACCCCGTCCATCACCACGTCGGCGTGGCCCTCCAGCAGCGACATCACCGCCGTCAGCCGGGCCAGCACCTCCCGCTGACGGGGCGTCTGGACCACCTCCAGCAGCCCGCCGGCGCCGCTCGCCGGGCGCTCCCCCGGGGCCAGCGCCTCGCGCAGCCGCTCCAGCAGGGCCACCGGCTCCACGTCGGTCTCGGCCAGGAAGGCCTGCACCTCGGCCTGCACGTGGTCGCGCAGCCACGGGACGGCGCTGAACTGGGTGCGGTGGGTCTCCTCGTGCAGGCAGACCCAGAGCCGGAAGTCGTGCGGATCGACGTCCAGCTCCCGCTCCACCTGGACGATGTTGGGCGCCACCAGCAGCAGCCGGCCCGGGCCCGCGGTGACCGGCGCGGTGCGCTCGTCCGACCCCCCGGGGCCGTCCGGGTCGACCCGGCCGAGCCGGGGCTGGTCGAACAGCCCGGCCGGGCTGTCCGGGGCGCTCGGGGCCGGCTCGGCGGCGGCGAAGGTCTCGTACTGGCCGAGCACCTTGCCGGAGAGCAGCGCCAGCACCGCACCGACCTCCAGGCCGGTCACCTTGCTGCCGACCGCGCCGAGCACCGCGCCGCCCGGGGTCTCGGCCCGGCGGGCCGCCAGCTTGGCGGTCAGCGGGGCGATCACGGTGCGGAAGCCTGCCACGTTGGCCCGCACCCAGCCGGGCCGGTCCACCACCAGCACCCGGGCCGGGTCCGGACCGCCGGACCGCCGGCCGGCGGGGGCCGCCACCATCCTGGTGTACTCGCGCACCGCACCCTCGGCCGCCCGCGCGTGCTCGCGCAGTTCGGCGACCACGGCCGCGGCCTCCTCCCGGCTGACCGCCGGGCCGGGCCGGGCCAGCCTGGTCGCGGTCGCGACCGCGAGATTCCAGTCGACCATGTCCGCACCGCCGCTCGCGCTCGTCATGGCTTCACCGTACGTGCTGGACGGCGCGGGCGGCACCGTTCAGCGGCAGCCGCAGGAGGCGAGCCGGGTGACGATCCGGTCCATCGCGTACCGGGCCGCGTTGGCGTCCGGCGCGCCCTTGGACATCAGGGCGAAGACCAGCACCCGGCCGTCGGCGTCCACCACGGTGCCGGCCAGCGTGTTGACCCCGGTCAGCGAGCCGGTCTTGGCCCGGACCAGGCCGGCCCCGTCGCCGGAGCCCTGGGAGGCCAGGTAGCGCTTGGCCAGGGTGCCGGTGAAGGCCCCGATCGGCAGGCCGGTCAGCACCGGGCGCAGCTGCGGGTGGTCCGGCGCCGCCGCCATGGCCAGCAGGTCGGCCAGGAAGACCGGCGGGATGGTGTTGCGGACGTTCAGCCCGCTGCCGTCGTTCAGCTGCACGCCCTGCATCGGCAGGCCGAGCTTGGTCAGTTCGGCGGTGACCGCGGCGGCGCCGCCGTCGTAGCTGACCGGTTGGTGCGCGGCCAGCGCGACCTGACGGGCGATCGCCTCGGCCAGCGTGTTGTCCGAGTTGGTCAGCGCCCGCTCGACCAGCCGGCCGATGGTCGGCGACTGCACCTGGGCCAGCGGGGCCGCACCGGCCGGGGCGGCGGCCTCCTTGGGCTTGTCGGCCACCTTGATGCCCTGGGCGCCCAGCAGGTCGGTGAACCTGGCCGCCGCCTGGCCGGCCGGGTCGACCACCCGGACCGGGGCGTCGGTGTCGTCGGTGGCGGTCTGCCGGCCCTCGTCGACCATCAGCGCGGACATCGGGCCGATGTTGGTGCCGTCGTTGAACGGGTGGAACGGCGAACCGGTGTACAGCGAGGTGTCGACGTCCAGGTGCACCGTCGTCAGGCCTGAGGCCTTCAGCGCGGCGGCGGTCTGCTCGGCGAGCGCGGGCAGCGAGGCGGGGGCGGAGTCGCCGTCCACCGGGGCGCCGCCGATCCGGATCTGATCCGGGTTCAGCCCGGTCAGCGTCGGGTCGCCGCCGCCGACCAGCACGATCTCGTCCGCCCCGGCGCCCTTGACCACCTTGGTGGTCAGCCGGGTCTGCGGGGGGAGCAGGCTGAGCGCGGCCACCGAGGTGGCCAGCTTGGTGGTGGAGGCGGGGGTGGCCGGACTGCCCTCGCCGGAGCCCAGCAGCAGCTTGCCGGTGGTGCCGTCGGCGATCGCGTAGTTCAGCGTGGCCATCGCCTTGTCGCCGGTCAGCTGGCCCAGCGCGGCCTGCAGTCCGGCGGTGCTGGGCAGCCCGTCCGCCCCGGTCAGCGCTGGTTCCAGCACGGCCGGCGCGGCGCTCGCCGCGGGCGCGGCGCCCTGCTCGGGCGCCGCCGGATGCGCGGGTGTGCCACCCGCCAGAAGAGCGAATCCGGTCGCTACCGCGAGCCCCGTCCCGACCAGGCCCCGCCGAGTCCCTGCCACTGCCCAACCCCTTTCCCGATCACCTGCCCCCGTAGGAGACACTTGGATTCTGTCAGTCCCTACCTTGGAGGCACCGTTGGAGTTCGACGTCACCATCGAGATCCCGAAGGGCTCCCGCAACAAGTACGAGGTCGACCATGAGTCCGGTCGCCTCCGCCTGGACCGGATGCTCTTCACCTCGACCCGTTACCCGGCCGACTACGGCTTCGTCGAGGGCACTCTCGGCGAGGACGGCGACCCGCTGGACGCTCTTGTCATCCTGGACGAGCCGACCTTCCCCGGCTGCCTGATCAAGTGCCGCGCGATCGGCATGTTCAAGATGACCGACGAGGCGGGCGGCGACGACAAGCTGCTCTGCGTCCCGGCCACCGACCCGCGCTGGGAGCACCTGCGGGACATCCACCACGTGTCGGAGTTCGACCGCCTGGAGATCCAGCACTTCTTCGAGGTCTACAAGGACCTGGAGCCGGGCAAGTCGGTCGAGGGTGCCGAGTGGGTCGGCCGTGCCGACGCCGAGGCCGAGATCACCGCTTCGATCAAGCGGCTGGCGGACCAGGGCGACTCCCACTGATCCGCTCGTCGGGGCCGTCGGCGCACTGGGTGCCCGGCGGCCCCGTCGGCTTTCCCGGCCCGGTCAGTCGGTCGTCGGTCAGTCGGCCGCCGGCCGGTCGGCCAGCAGATCCTCCACCCGGGCCTCGCCCTCCCGGTACCGCCGGGTGATCTCGGCGCTGCACCAGTCCGCGGTGCGCTGCAGCCCGGAGCGCCGGCCGGAGACCTCCCGCTCGTGCGCCGTCAGCCGGTCCAGCGCGGCCAGCAGTTCGGCCGAGGCGTGCGCGGCCAGGTCGGCCAGCCGCACGTCGCCCATCAGGGCGTCCGCCTGCTCCTGGTACTGCTCGCCGCGCGGCGTGCCCAGCGTGACGTGCCGGGCCGACTGGCGCACGTGTGACGGACTGTCGGCGAGGATCTGCGGCAGCCGGTGCAGCAGCGTCTCGGCCGGTGGCGGCACCGGGCGCAGTTCCAGGGTCCGGCGGTCCAGTTCGGCCCGCAGGATGTCCACCCGCCCCTGCAGCAGCCGGCGCAGGTAGGACAGATCGGCCTCCTGCTCCAGTGCGTCCCTGCGCACGGTGCGCAGTTCGGCAAGGCCCAGCCCGGCCAGCTCCGTCGTGTCCATCGAGCAACCACCTGCCGTCGCGTACCTCGGTCCCACCCTTGCTCCGCCCACCCGACGGGTTGCACGACCGACGGCCCCTCAGGGGTTCCCCGCCCCGCCACTGCCACCCACCCGGGCGAGCCGCGCCTGAACCGGTGTTCGGTCGGCACGAACGGCCGTCCGAGCCCGACGGGCGCGCTGACTCCCCGATCGTGCCACCCCCGGGCCCGGCGCGCGGCGCAGATGCACCCGTACGGCCGCCTGGCGAACGGGTGCGTCTGATATGACCTGGCAGTCACCGCCACCCGGCGGGGCCGGTGCACAATGGCCCGCATGCGAGCAGTGGTGCAGCGGGTGAGCGAGGCCTCCGTGACGGTGGCCGGGGAGACGGTCGGGGCGATCAGCAGGCCCGGGCTCTGCGTGCTGGTCGGGGTCACCCATGGGGACACCCCGGAGCAGGCCGCCCAACTGGCCCGCAAGCTCTGGTCGCTGCGGCTCTTCCCGGGCGAGACCGCCGATGGGAGTGCTGGGGAACTGTCCTGCTCCGACTTCGACGGGCCGCTGCTGGTGGTCAGTCAGTTCACCCTCTACGGCGACGCCCGCAAGGGCCGCCGCCCCACCTGGAACGCCGCCGCGCCCGGCCCGGTCGCCGAGCCGCTGGTGGACGAGGTGGTGGCGCGGCTGCGGGCGCTCGGCGCCACCGTGGAGACCGGCCGGTTCGGCGCGGACATGAAGGTCGCGCTGGTGAACGACGGCCCGTTCACCGTGCTGCTGGAAGTCTGACCCGCCGCCAGAACCCCGCTTGGGGGCACCTCCCGGCCGAAGGCTGGGGGAGCCCGCTCAGGGCTCGACCACGACGTCCTGGGTGCCGGGCACGGTGCCGGCCAGCAGCACGCCGTCCACCGGGGTGTTCCGCTTCACCAGGGCGAGGGCGATCGGACCCAGCTCCCAGTGCCGGGCCGAGGAGGTCACGAAGCCCACCGGGCGACCCGTGGGGTCGGCGGCGGTGCGCAGCTCGGTGCCGTGCGGCGGCAGCGTCTCCTCGGTGCCGTCGAGGTGCAGGAAGACCAGTCTGCGCGGCGGCTTGCCCAGGTTGTGCACCCGGGCCACCGTCTCCTGGCCGCGGTAGCAGCCCTTGTTGAGGTGCACGGCGGTGCGCAGCCAGTCCACCTCGTGCGGGATGGTGCGGTGGTCGGTCTCGAAGCCGAGCCGGGGGCGGTGCGCCTCGATCCGCAGCGCCTCGTGGGCCCAGACGCCGGCCGGGCTGCCGAGCCCGGCGGCCACCGCGGCCAGCTCGGCGCGGGGCACGAAGAGGTCGCGGCCCCAGGGCAGTTCGCGCACCGCGGCGGCCCCGGGAGCGGCGGCGTGGCCGGCCGGCAGGTGCAGCACGGCGTACTCGGCGGTGGCGTCGGCGACCTCCACCCGGTACATGAACTTCATCTTCTCCAGGTACGCCAGCAGCTCGGCCTGGGTACCGGGCTCCACGTGCGCCCAGGTGGTGGTGCCGTCGTCGACCAGGTAGAGCGCGTGCTCCACGTGGCCGTGCGGGGAGAGGACCAGCGCCTCCGCGGCCTGGCCCGCGGGCAGTTCGCTGACGTGCTGGGTGACCAGCAGGTGCAGCCAGGCCAGCCGGTCCGGGCCGGTCACGGTGATCACGCCGCGGTGCGAGAGGTCGGTGAAGGCCCGGCCGCCGGCCAGTTCGCGCTGTTCCCGGAACAGGTCGCCGTAGTGCGCCGCGACCCCTTCGTCGGGCCCTTCGGCGGGGACGGCTCCGGGCAGCGACAGCAGCGGGCTCTTCATGCCCGCCAGCTTACGACCCGCCGTGCTCCAGCTTGGCGGTGCAGTCGGCGCACCGGCCGAAGATGGCGAAGTGCTTGAGGTCGGTGTCGAAGCCGTGCTGCTCGCGCAGCGCGTCGGTGAGCGGCGCGGCGATCGCGGTGCCGGTCTCGGTGACCGAGCCGCAGTCCCGGCAGACCAGGTGCAGGTGGTGGTGCCGCCCGGCCAGGTGGTAGGTCGGCGCGCCGTGACCGAGGTGGGCGTGCGAGACCAGGCCCAGCTCCTCCAGCAGCTCCAGGTTCCGGTAGACGGTGGAGATGTTGACCCCGCTGGCGGTCCGCCGGACCTGCGCCAGCACCTCCTCCGGGGTGGCGTGGTCGAGCGCGTCCACCGCCTCCAGCACCAGTTGGCGCTGGGGGGTGAGCCGGTAGCCGCGCTCGCGCAGGTCGGCCTTCCAGTCGGTCGTACCGTCGGTCACTGCGTCTGACGTCCCTCGCTCGTGGGAAGCCGGTCAGCGGAAGAAGGCGATCCCGTCGTCCGGCAGGTCGTTGACGTCCTTGATCAGCTGCGCCGGGTTGAGCACCTTCTTCAGCTGCGCGGACATGTAGGGCCGCAGCGGCACCTCGGGGGCGGCCTTCTCGCCGACCCAGAGCAGCTCGTCGTTGACGAAGCCGTAGAGCCGCTTGCCGCCGCTGTAGGGGGCCGAGCCCTCGACCCGGGCGACCGCGTCGGTGGCCAGGTCGATCTGCGGCTTGCCGTCGGCGAGCCGGCCGTACCAGATCTCCACGGTGCCGTCGTCGCGGACCAGCGAGACCTCGACCTCGCGCTCGCCGCTGGTGCCGCGCTGGTTGGTGGTCACCCGCCAGAAGGCGTGCTCGGTCTCCAGCGGCCGGACCTTCTCGCCGGCCTCGTCCAGCACCCAGGTCCGGGAGCGGAACTCCAGGAAGGGGCGGCCGTCGTGCCGGAAGACGATCTCCTGGCCGAAGTTGCACTTCTCCGAACCAGGGAAGTCATGGACGCCCGCGCCCTCCCAGGTACCGAGGAGGAAGGCCAGCGAAACGACGTCCGGGTGGAGGTCAGAGGGGATCTCGATCATGGTCCTGATCAATTATCGGAGACGGAAGGACTGCGGTCCCTACGGTACGCGAGCGGTCAGCGCTGGCCCTGGTACAGCTTCATCACGGAGAACGCGGCGAACCAGACGATCACGATGGACATGACGGCAAGCAGCACGTCGAAGAAGATCTCAAGGCCACTCATGGTGCGCTCCGGATTCGGCGAGGTACGGACGGACGGTGACGGCGCGAGTCTATCGGTCGGCCACCGCGCCGACGCGGTGAGGGCTGCCACACAGGGTCTAGGCTGACGGCGTGTCGAAGAAGCTGGTCATCAAGGTCACCGCCGGGGCGGACGCGCCGGAGCGCTGCTCGCAGGCCTTCACCGTGGCGGCCGTGGCGGTCGCCAGCGGGGTCGAGGTCTCGCTCTGGCTCACCGGGGAGTCCGCCTGGTTCGCGCTGCCCGGTCGGGCGGCCGAGTTCGAGCTGCCGCACTCGGCGCCGCTGCCGGACCTGCTGGAGGCGCTGCTGGCGGCGGGCACGGTCACGCTCTGCACCCAGTGCGCGGCCCGGCGCGGCATCGAGGCGGCCGACACGCTGCCCGGTGTCCGGATCGCGGGCGCCCAGGTCTTTGTCAGCGAGATCATGGCCGACGGCGTGCAGGCGCTGGTCTACTGACGGCCCTCGGGGTCGCGCGGGGGTTCCTGGTCCGGTCGGTCCCGGTCGTGGCCCGGCTTCTCCCACTCCGGGTCGTCCCAGCGCGGGTCCTGCCACCAGTCGTCCTCCGGGTCGCGCCGGTTGGCGAAGATCGCGGCCAGCGGCGGGATCACCATCGCCACCACGCACATGCCGATCGCCGCACCGACCGAGAAGAACCGCACGACTCCCCAGGCCAGCACGAAGAGCCCCAGGCAGCCGGCCATCATCAGGAAGTAGTAGCGGTGTCGCGCGCGCTGCTGCACACCTTCACGGTAAATCGACGAGCCCCCGCGCGGGCAGGGGCTCGTCGTTGATCCGTACCGTTCGGACGGGTCAGACCGCGATCGGGACCTCGGTCAGCGCGCCCTTGGAGGCGACCACCTTGCGGTCCACGGTCGCGCCCGGGACCAGCGCGCGCACGGTCCACTGGCCCTCGGCCGCGAAGAAGCGGAACTGGCCGGTCGCCGAGGTCGGCACCTCGGCGGTGAACTCACCGCTCGCGTCGAGCAGTCGGACGTAGCCGTTGACCGGCTCGCCGTCGCGGGTCACCGAACCCTGGATGATCGTCTCGTTCGCCACGTCAACTCCTGCCAGGTCCGGGCCGCCGGCCTTCGCACCACACATGTCTCGTTCTCCTTGCTTGCGAAGCCGCGCGGGCTCAGTTGCCGAGCTCGATCGGAACGCCGACCAGGCTGCCGTACTCGGTCCACGAGCCGTCGTAGTTCTTGACGTTCTCCTGGCCGAGCAGCTGGTGCAGCACGAACCAGGTGAGCGCGGAGCGCTCGCCGATCCGGCAGTAGGCGATGGTGTCCTGGCCCAGGTCCACGCCCTCGGCCGCGTACAGGGCGCGCAGCTCGTCGTCCGACTTGAAGGTGCCGTCGTCGTTGGCGTTCTTCGACCACGGGATGTTGCGGGCGCTCGGCACGTGGCCGGGGCGCTGCGACTGCTCCTGCGGCAGGTGGGCCGGGGCGAGCAGGCGGCCGGAGAACTCGTCGGGCGAGCGGACGTCGACCAGGTTCTTGTTGCCGATGGCGTTCACCACGTCGTCGCGGAAGGCGCGGATCGCGGTGTTCTGGGCCTGGGCCTTGTACTCGGTGGCCGGGCGGGCCGGGACCTCGGCGCCGTCCACCAGGTCGCGGGAGTCCAGCTCCCACTTCTTGCGGCCGCCGTCCAGCAGGCGGACGTCCTGGTGGCCGTAGAGCTTGAAGTACCAGAAGGCGTAGGAGGCGAACCAGTTGTTGTTGCCGCCGTAGAGCACCACGGTGTCGTCGTTGGCGATGCCCTTGGCGCTGAGCAGCGCCTCGAAGCCGGCCTGGTCGACGAAGTCGCGGCGGACCGGGTCCTGGAGGTCCTTCTTCCAGTCGATCCGGACGGCGTTCTTGATGTGGTTCTTGTCGTACGCGGAGGTGTCCTCGTCCACCTCGACCACGACGACCTTCGGGTCGTCCAGGTGGGCCTGGACCCAGTCGGCGTCGACCAGGACGTCGCTGCGGCTCATGTGATGTCTCCATCCGGGGGCGGTTTGCGGAAGGTGAGTGGTCCCGGTCGGCGGGTCCAACAGCCGGTCATCCGTCCCACTTGTCCGAAATTCTGTCCGGATAGTGGGATGGGGCGGCCATGGACGCCGTCACGGGCGGGTGCTGCGGAAGTTCGTCGAAGAGCTGTGGCCGCAGGCGCTGCGCGCCTGGTCAGGCCACGGATGCGGGCAGGGCGGCGGCTCGATTCTGCCGGAGCGGACCGCCGGTCACCGCGTGCGACACAGGCAGGCAGCCACGCGGCAGAGGTCTACCGCCCGCCGCTTGGTGAGATGTGCCTGTCGCTTCATGGGAACGATGCTAGGGAGCCGAACGCCGCGCTGTCACCAGCGTGTCGAATCCTGAGACAAAAACGACCGGATTGTGGGATTGGCAGGGTTTCCGGCCTTGTCCCGCCGGGTTTCGGTCCGTCTCAGCTGTTGGTCAGCGTCACCTTGGTGCCGGTGAACTTCAGCTCCAGCCCGCCCGGCTGCGGCGCCACCGAGTCCAGGTGCAGGCCGACCGGCAGATCCTGCAGGGTGAAGCTCTTGGCGCCCAGGTTCTGCTGGATCATGCCGCCGACCCCGGGCAGCGCGCCCAGCTCCGGCGGCAGGTCGCCGACGCTGCCGACGTGGATGACGTCGCCGTTGTTGACCAGCTTCACGGTGCTGGAGATCTTCTGGCCGAGCACCGAGTAGTCCACCTTGACCAGGCCGGGACCGCCGTAGCCGAGGGTGATCTTCGGGTCCAGCCCCATCAGGTCGTGCACCTGCTGGTAGCCGACCAGGCCGGAGCCGGAGCCGGAGTCGACGGTCGCCGAGGTGTAGCCGGAGTTCACCTGAACCCCGTTCAGCTCGGCCTTGAAGTCCTGGAGTTGGACCGTGCCGCCGTCGCCGGTCACCTTCATCTCGCTGGCCGAGAGCCGCACCTTGCCGAGCTTCCTGTCGATCAGGTCGGTGAGGAAGGGCATGTCGTCGATGGTCACCGTGGGCTTGCCCGAGATGCCCTGGCGGTCGGCCAGCTTCTGGGCCGCCTGGTCCTCGGCCACCCCGACCGCCACCCGGTCCGCGCCGACCAGCAGGCCGGCGACGACCACGACCGGCACGGTGACTTTGATCCAGGTCCGCATCGCGTTCTCTCTCCCCGTCGGCGACTGTCGGTGTTCCCGGGACATCATCCCGAAGGTTCGGCGAGCCACCCCGCTCGGGGTGACTCGCCGGTACGACGATCCGACGGTGTGCTTGGTTCCGCCGCGCGGCGCGCTCAGCCCCCCGCGAACGGCGGCAGCACCTCGACCGTGCCGCCCTCGTGCAGCGGCACGAATCGCCGGTCCCGGGTGCCCACCGGCTCGCCGTCCACCAGATAGGAACAGATGTCCAGCAGGCGGACCAGCTCGGGCCGGTCGGCGTGCCGCAGCCGCACCTGCTCCAGCGCCTCGGCCAGGGTGGCGGCCCGGTACGGCTCCTCGCCGGTGCCGGCCGCCGACTTGGCGGCGGCCCAGTAGCGGATGGTGCCCGCCACGGCGTTGCCGGCGCTCTCGGTGTCCGTGGTCTCGGTGTCTGTCGTCGCGGTGTCTGTGGTCGCGGTCATGGCGCCCCCTTCTTGAACAGGGCTTCGAAGGTGAACCCGGACGGGTTCCGGTCGGTGCCGTGCCCCATGATGGACCGCCCGCCGCCCGGACCGGGAACGCCGCAGGCCAGGGCGGTCGCAGCGGGGGCGCACGACCCCGAATGCGAGCTCGGTCACCCGCGTCGCCCCCTTCGCCGGGCAGGCCGGTTCGGCTATTCTCTGAACGCAAGGGATCCGGGCAGAGTCGCCCCCGGGTCCTTTTGTGCTTTCAGGACACCCATCCGGACGTCCTTGCGAGTGGTAGCCCACCGTGCCGGAAGTCGCACAACGTCGTGCGATACCCCACCGTCCCGGCGCGGGCAGCCAGTAGGCCACGGAGAAGATAAGGGGACGCCCCGGGTATGAGCTCTCTCCTCCTGCTCACCAACGCGCTCCAGCCCTCGGCGGAGGTACTGCCGGCCCTGGGGCTGCTACTGCACCAGGTCCGGGTCGCCCCGGCCGAGGGATCGGCCCTGGTCGACACCCCGAGCGCCGACGTCATACTGGTCGACGGCCGCCGCGACCTGCCGCAGATCCGCTCGCTCTGCCAACTGCTGCGCTCCACCGGGGTCGGCTCCCCGCTGCTGCTGGTGGTGACCGAGGGCGGCCTGGCCGCCGTCACCGCCGAGTGGGGCGTCGACGACGTGCTGCTGGACACCGCCGGCCCCGCCGAGGTCGAGGCCCGGCTGCGGCTGGCGATCGGCCGGCAGCAGCAGGCGGTGGTGGACGACAGCCCGATGGAGATCCGCAACGGCGACCTCTCGGTCGACGAGGCCACCTACTCGGCGCGGCTCAAGGGCCGGGTGCTCGACCTCACCTTCAAGGAGTTCGAGCTGCTCAAGTACCTCGCCCAGCACCCCGGCCGGGTCTTCACCCGGGCCCAGCTGCTCCAGGAGGTCTGGGGCTACGACTACTTCGGCGGCACCCGGACCGTGGACGTGCACGTCCGCCGGCTGCGGGCCAAGCTCGGCGTCGAGCACGAGCAGCTGATCGGCACCGTGCGGAACGTCGGCTACCGCTTCGTCGTGCCCAACCAGGGCGAGAAGGGCGAGCGGGGCGGCGCCGAACAACCGGTGGGCCGCCCGGTCGAGGCCTGACCAGGCACGGGCCCGGGGGATGGTACCGGGCCCGGCCACTGGCCGATTGGACAAACACGCGTAGACTCCCCCCGTGGCCAAGGTGACGCGCGACGATGTAGCCCGACTGGCTGGGACCTCGACCGCGGTCGTCAGCTACGTGATCAACGACGGTCCCCGGCCGGTGGCGCCGGCGACCAAGGAGAAGGTGCTCGCCGCGATCGAGCAGCTCGGCTACCGGCCGAACAGCGTCGCGCAGGCGATGGCCTCCCGCCGGACCAACCTGATCGGCATGATCGTGCCGGACGCCCGGCAGCCCTTCTTCGCCGAGATGACGCACGCCGTCGAACGGGCCGCCTCGGACCGCGGCAAGCTGGTGCTGATCGGCAACTCCGACTACGTCGAAGACCGCGAGATGCACTACATCCAGGCCTTCCTCGGCATGCGGGTCTCGGGCCTGATCCTGGTCAGCCAGGGCGCGCCGCAGCGGGCCGCCAAGGAGTTCGCCGCGATGGAGGGCGCCAAGGTGGTGCTGCTGCACCGCCGCCCGGAGGCCGCGGACGACGTCTCGGTGGTCACCGACGACATCGGCGGCGCCGAGCTGGTGGTCCGTCACCTGCTGGAGGAGCACGGCCACCCGTACGTGGCCTGCTTCGGCGGCCCGGTGGACACCCCGGTGCCCGGCGACCCGGTCATCGACCACGTGGCCGGCTGGCAGCAGGCGATGGCCGCCGCCGGCCTGGACACCGACGCCCACCTGGTGGACGCCCCGTTCCACCGCTACGGCGCCTACGAGGTGGCGCTGCGGCTGCTGGCCTCGGCCGACCGGCCGCCGGCGGTCTTCTGCTCCACCGACGACCAGGCGATCGGCGTGCTGCGGGCCGCCCGCGAGCTGGGCCTGCGGGTGCCGGAGGACCTGGCGGTGGCCGGCTTCGACGACATCCCGGAGGCCGCGCTGGCCGACCCGCCGCTGACCACCGTGGCCAGCGAGCGCGAGGCGATGGCCCGGGCCGCGGTCGAGCTGGTGCTGGACGACTCGCTGATGGTGCCCGGCTCGGAAACCCAGCGGGTGCGCAAGTTCCCGTCCCGGCTGGTGGTGCGCCGCTCCTGCGGCTGCCCGGGTGAGCAGCGCGCAGAGTAACGGGCCTTTATGAGAAGCCAACAGGCTTCTCTGGTCGTTCTGACCCGGCTCTCATGAGACTCTCATCCGCCGGGCGGACGGTGTGGTCCATGAGCGAGCACCGCAGCACCGCAGATGAGTCGGGGTACCCGTTCCCGCCGAAGCCGGCCGGGGCACCTTCCGCTCACTACGACTACTTCGCGACGCCCGGCTCCGAGGGCCAGCCCTTCGGACCCGAGGCCCAGCCGACCACCGAGCCGATCGCGGCGTACGGCGGCGGCCCCGCCCACAAGGCCCGCAGCGGCTATCTGCGCGGCCGACTGGCCCTGGTCACCGCGGTCGCCGCGGTCGCCGCCGTACTCGGCGGGCTGGCCGGCGGCGCCTTCGCGGACGCCCGGCACGGCTCCGGTTCGACCACCGCCTCCTCCACCCTGGTCAGCCCGGTCTCCGACAAGAGCGGCGGCACGGCCGACGTGGCCGCCATCGCCGCCGCCGTCTCGCCCAGCGTCGTGCAGATCACCGTGCAGACCAACTCCGGCACCTCCACCGGCACCGGGATCATCCTCACCGCCGGCGGCCAGATCCTCACCAACTTCCACGTGATCTCCGGGGCGGTCAGCGAGGGCGGCCAGATCACCGTCGCCTTCCAGAACGGCGCCAAGACCTCCGGCACGGTGACCGGCACCGACAAGTCGCTGGACGTCGCGGTGATCACCGCCAGCGGTGTCAGCGGCCTCACCCCCGCCACCCTGGGCTCCTCGGCCGGCGTCTCGGTCGGCGACCCGGTGGTCGCCATCGGCAACCCGGACGGCCTCACCGGCACCGTCACCTCCGGCATCATCAGCGCCAAGAACCGCCAGGTCACCGTGCAGGTCGACGAGGGCAGCACGCGCGGCAACGGCGGCTTCGGCTACCCGTTCCTGCCCGGCTACGGCAACGGCAACGGCCCGAGCGCCGCCTCCGGCAGCACCGCGACCTACGCGGCCCTGCAGACCGACGCCGCGCTCAACCCCGGCAACTCCGGCGGCCCGCTGATCAACGCGACCGGCCAGGTGATCGGCGTCAACTCCGCGATGTACTCCGGCAGCGGGACCAACTCCAGCGCCACCTCCAGCCAGGCCGGCAGCGTCGGCCTCGGCTTCTCCATCCCGATCGACTCCGTCAAGCAGGTGCTGCCCAAGCTGCAGGCCGGCCAGACGCTGTAGGCCTCCGACCCGCAAACCGCCGATCCGTGCGGTCCGCACCGCACAATGGCAAGACCCCTACCCGACCGATCCCGCCGAGTCTCGAGAGAGGCAGCCCCGCCGATGACTCCCCCCGCCGACGACCGCACCCTTGCCGAACAGACCGCTCCCCCGGCGCGCCTGCTCGTGGTCGACGACGAGCCCGCCCTGCGTGACGCCCTGGAGAGCAGCCTGGCCTTCGAGGGCTACGAGGTGACCACCGCCACCGACGGCTACGAAGCGCTTGAGGTCGTCGAGCGCGACAAGCCCGACCTGGTGCTGCTCGACATCATGATGCCCCGGATGGACGGCCTCACCGCCGTGCGCCGGATGCGCTCGCGCGGCGACACCGCCCCGGTCCTGATGCTCACCGCGCGCGACGCGGTCGGCGACCGGGTCACCGGACTGGACGTGGGCGCGGACGACTACCTGGCCAAGCCGTTCGAACTGGACGAGCTGCTGGCCCGGGTCCGCGCCCTGCTGCGGCGCAACGCCCTGGCCACCGAGGCCGCCGCCCGGGCCACCGCCGTGGAGGACGACTCCGAGGTGCTCGCCTTCGCCGACCTGCGGATGAACACCGCGACCCGCGAGGTCACCCGGGACGGCCGCCCGGTCGAGCTCACCCGCACCGAGTTCATGCTGCTGGAGATGTTCCTGTCGCACCCGCGCCAGGTGCTGACCCGGGAACAGATCCTCAAGGCGGTCTGGGGATTCGACTTCGAACCGTCCTCCAACTCCCTCGACGTCTACGTGATGTACCTGCGCCGCAAGACCGAGCAGGGCGGCATGCCGCGGCTGATCCAGACGGTGCGCGGCGTCGGCTACGCGCTGCGGGCGCCGAGCACCGCGAACTGAGCACGATGAGCACTGAAGCGGTTTCACGGGGGCGGCTGTCGCGCTGGTACCACGACCGGTCGCTGCGCAGTCGGATGGCGATCCTGGCCTCGGTGGCGGTGGCGGTGGCGATCGCCATCTGCTCCACCGCGGCCTGGTTCTTCGCCAAGTCGCAGGTGTACCAGTTGCAGCAGGACACGCTGGCGGGGGCGCCGCTGGGGTTCCGTCCGTTGGAGCCGCTGGGTTCGGGCAACACGCCGGCCGCGGCCGCAGCCGACGCCCTGCACACCTACCAGGGCTACACGCCCCAGGAGCAGAGCGTGCTCGCCGGCAGCAACCGCTGGGACATGCAGGAGCTCAACGCCAACGGCATCGTCTTCGTCCCGGTCGGGCCGACACCACGGGCGGTCAAGCTCTACCAGAGCGACGAGGACCTGCTGAACGGCCCGGTGGGGAAGACCGTCTACCGGCTGGGCAGCTACACCGACGGCGAACCCGCGATGGTCCGGTTGACGGTGGTGGAGGTGAAACACCAACCGGCGCTGGTCATCACCGCCAGCTCCCTGACGAAGGTGGACAACTCCCTCCAACAGTTGGCCCTCATCCTCGTCGTGGTCGCCGCGGTCGGCGTGCTGATCGCCGGACTGGTCTGCCGGTTCGTCGCCCGGGCCGCGCTGCGTCCGGTGCACGACCTGACCGACGTGATCGAGCACATGGCCCGCACCGAGGAGGTCGGCACCACCATCCCGGTGCACGGCACGGACGAGATCGCCCGGCTCTCCTCCGCGTTCAACTCGATGTCCACCGCGCTGGCCAACTCGCGGGAGCGGCAGACCCGGCTGATCGCGGACGCCGGCCACGAGCTGCGCACCCCGCTGACCTCGCTGCGCACCAACGTGGACCTGATGATCCGCAGCGACGACACCGGACGTCCGCTGCCGGCCGCGACCAAGACCAAGCTGCTCGGCTCGATGAAGGCGCAGATGCAGGAGCTCACCGGCCTGATCGGCGACCTGCTGCAGCTCTCCCGGCCGGACTCGCCGCGCCCGGGCCAGAACGTCTCGGTGGTCGGACTGCACGAGATCGCCCAGCGGGCGGTGGAGCGCGGCAAGCTGCGCGGGCCCGGGCTGACCTTCGCGGTGGACCTGGAGCCCTGGTACACCCGGGCGGACGCGGCGGCCCTGGAGCGGGCCGTGATGAACCTGCTGGACAACGCGGTCAAGTACAGCCCGCCGGGCGGCACCATCGACGTGGGGCTGCACCACGGCCGGCTGACGGTCCGTGACCACGGGCCGGGCATCCCGGCGGACGAGCTGCAGTACGTCTTCGACCGGTTCTGGCGCTCGCCGTCCTCCCGGCAGCTGCCGGGGTCGGGGCTCGGGCTGTCGATCGTGGCGCAGACCGTGCAGGACAGCGGCGGCCAGGTCACCCTCGGCCCGGCGCAGGACGGCGGACCGGGCGCCCTGGCCGTGATCCGGCTGCCGGGTGCCTCCGAGCCGCCGCCGGCCGACACACCGTCAGCCCGCCCGTCAGATCACCCGTCAGATCACCCGGGGCAGGGCCAGGGCCCGGGTCAGACGCCGGGCTCCGCTTCCAGCTGACGCTCCGCCCGGATCCGCTCGGCGACCGCGTCCTCGGTCATGGCGCGGTCGGTGTAGACCAGGGGCCGTTCGGTGTCGGTGATGATGTGCTTCACCACCTGCACGTTGCCGTTGACGTCCCAGACGGCGATGCCCGGGGAGAGGGTGGGGATGATCTCCACCGCCCAGCGCGGTAGGCCGAGCACCCGGCCGGTGGCCCGGGCCTCGTCGGCCTTCTGCATGTAGATGGTCCGGGTGGAGGCCATCTTGAGGATCGCCGAGGCCTCCTTCGCCGCCGCGCCGTCCACCACGTCCGAAAGGTGGTGGACCACGGCGACGAAGGAGAGGCCGAGCCGGCGGCCGAACTTCAGCAGCCGCTGGAACAGCTGGGCCACGAACGGGCTGTTGATGATGTGCCAGGCCTCCTCGACCAGGAAGATGCGCTTCTTCCGGTCGGGGCGGATCCAGGTGTGCTCCAGCCAGACGCCGACGATCGCCATCAGGATCGGCATCGCGATCGAGTTGCGGTCGATGTGCGAGAGGTCGAAGACGATCAGCGGGGCGTCCAGGTCGATGCCGTCGGTGGTCGACCCGTCAAACATGCCGCGCAGGTCACCGTCGACCAGGCGGTCCAGCACCAGGGCCACGTCCAGGCCCCAGGACTGCACCTCCTCCGGGTCCACCCCCAGCGACTCGACCGAGGAGAGGTCGGGGCGGCGCAGCGTGTCGATGATGTCGCCGAGGATCGGCTGACGGTCCGTCACGGTGGCCCGGACGTGCGCGTGCGCGGCCTTCAGCGCGAAGCCGGCCCGCTCCTCCAGCCCGCGCCCCATCGCCACCTCGATGATGGTGCGCAGCAGCGAGAGCTGGCCGGTGGTGGTGATCGCCGGGTCCAGCGGGTTGAGCTTGACCCCGCCGTCGCGGGCCGCCATCGGGTCCAGCCGGACCGACTTTATGCCCAGCGCGTCGGCGATCAGGTTCCACTCGCCGACCCCGTCCTCGCCCTGCGCGTCCAGCACCACCACCTGGCGGTCGCGGAACCGCAGCTGGCGCAGGACGTAGGTCTTCTCCAGCGCCGACTTGCCGTTGCCGGACTCGCCGAGCACCAGCCAGTGCGGGGCCGGGAGTTGCTGGCCGTAGAGCTGGAACGGGTCGTAGACGTACCCCTTGCCGCTGTACACCTCGCGGCCGATGATCACCCCGGAGTCGCCGAGACCGGGCGCGGCGGTGGGCAGGTAGACCGCCTGCGCCTGGCCGGTGGAGGTGCGCACCGGCAGCCGGGCGGTCTCGACCTTGCCGAACATCAGGCTGGTGAACGAGTCGGTCAGGCTGCCGAGCGCCACGGCCGGCCCCCTTTGCGGATCAGCGGCGGATGCCGGTGGCGAACGGGAGGGTGTTGACGAAGGCGCGGTGGTGCTCCCGGTCGCACCACTCCAGCTTGAGGTAGCTCTTGCCGGCCGAGGCGCGGATGGTCCGCTTGTCCCGGGCCAGCGCCTCGGGGTTGCGCGAGGAGACCGTGATGTAGCCGACCAGGTTGACCCCGGCCGCGCCGGAGGCCAGGTCGTCGCCGCGCTGGTCCACCCGCCCGGTGTGGGCCAGGTCGCGCGGGTCCACGGTGCGGTTCATCTTGGCCGCCCGGCTGGCCTCGGCCTCGTCGTTGGTCTTCTCGGTGAGCATCCGCTCGATCGCCACGTCGGTGGGCTCCAGGTCCATGGTGACGGCGACGGTGCGGATCACGTCCGGGGTGTGCACCAGCAGCGGGGCCAGGAAGTTGACGCCGACCGGGGTGAGCGGCCACTCCTTGATCCAGGCGGTGGCGTGGCACCAGGGCTCCCGGGTCTGCGACTCCCGGGTCTTGGCCTGCAGGTACTGCGGCTGGGTCGCGTCCAGCTCGGCCGGCCAGGCGTTGCGCCGGCTCATCGCCTGGATGTGGTCGATCGGGTGGTCCGGGTCGTACATCGAGTGCAGCAGCGAGGAGAGCCGGGCCTCGCCCAGCGGCTGCCGGACCCGGATGTCGGCCTCGGCCAACCGGGCGCAGATGTCGGTGAGCTCACGGGCCATCACGGCGGCCAGGCCGTCGTCGTCCCGGCTGGAGCGGCCCTTGTCGTAGGCGTTGCGGCCCATCGCGTGGGCCTCGGAGGCCAGGTCGCGGGTGTAGTGCATGCAGGCCACCAGGTAGGCCCGGTGCTGCTCGGAGGAGGTGGAGACCATCGACTGCAGCTGGTCGTAGGAGTCGCGCAACCAGGCCGGCGCGCCCTGGTCGCCGCGCCGCTCCACGTCCTTGGCGTGCGCGTCCGGGTCGGCCGGCAGGGTGCGGGCCAGGATCTGCAGCCGGGTCACGAAGCCGTCCCCGTTGGCCACGTGCTTGAGCAGCGTGCCGAACCGGTCGACCAGCGCCTCCTGGTCCTCCGAGTCGCGCAGCCCGACGCCCGGACCCTCGATCTCGATCGCCGCGGTCACCGTGCGGCGTTCCAGGTGCATCAGCACCCCGACCTCGTCCGGGCCGAACGGCGCGCTCAGCCAACGCTGCCGGCCGACCCCGGGCGGCGGGCCGACCTCGATCTCCCGGCCGTCGAACCGGGTGCCGGCGTCCATCGCGGTGGACTGCCAGAGGCCCCGCCCCGAGCGAACGGTGCGCCGGTAGGTCCGGTTGATCTCCACCCACTTGTAGAAGGTCCGGCGCCGGTAGGGCAGGTAGACCGCGGCGATGGCCAGCAGCGGGAAGCCGACCAGGCCCGCGATGCGCAGCGGCAGCACCGGCAGCAGCAGGCCCCAGAGCATGCCCAGGAAGGCGCCGAAGATGATCAGGACGATCTCTCCGGACTCGCGGTTGCGCCCGATCGGCGCGTTCGGCCGGGACTTGCCGATCAGGTAGGTGCGGCGCTGGTGGATGTACGGCTGGGCGTACTGCCCCCCGTACTGGCCGAGCGGTTCGCTGCTCAAGGTGCGTCACCCTCCCTTCGCTGGGTTCTGAGCTGGTGGCTGGGCCGGCGGCGCGGCGGGTGGCGGCGGGGCGGCCGGGGTCCGCGAGGCGTGCGCGGCGATCCCCGTGGCCACCGAGCCGCCGCCCGAGCCGCTGCCCCCACTGGCGTTCGCGGTCTCCGCGGAACCGCGCGAACCGTGCGTCGAGATGCCCTGCTTGACCAGGTTCGCCGGCCCGTTGATCATCGCCTGCCCGGCGCTGACCGCGCTGGCCCGGGCGTGCCGCAGCTGCATCATCTCGTCGCCGAAGCCGGGCACGAACCGGTAGATCGCGCTGCTCGCGAAGATCGACAGGAAGAGGATCGCCAGGCCCGCCAGCACCCGCGAGAAGTCGTCCGAGGCACCGGCGCTGCCGGCCACCGCCTGGGCCAGCCCGAGGATGATCACGATCACCGGCTTGGCCAGGTCGATCGCCGCCATCAGCCCCGCCCAGCGGCGCACGTGCTTCCACAACTGCTTGTCCACCAGCCCCGCGTACACCGCGGTGCCGAGCAGCGCTCCCACGTACAGCATCGCGGTGCGCACCCACAGCTCGATCCACAGCACCACCGCCGCCAGCACGGCCACCAGCGAGACCAGCACCAGGATCAGCGGCCCGCCGCCGATCGTGCCGTGCTCCAGGGTGTCCGCGAACCCGCTCAGGTAGCCGCTGGTACCGGACTTGGTGCCGGCCGCGATCGCCGCCGTCAGCCCGTCCGTCGCGCCCACCAGCGTGTACAGGCACAGCGGGGTGAAGGCCGAGGCGATCACGGTCAGCCAGAGGAACCCGATCGCCTCCGAAAACGCCTGGCTCAGCGGCACCCCGCGCACCGCCCGCTTGGTCACCGCCAACAACCACAGCACCAGGGTCAGCACCGAGGACGCCGCGAACACCACCGCGTACTGGGTCAGGAAGTCGGTGTTGGTGAAGTCCACCTGCGTGGTGCTGTCGATCACCGACGACAGGTTCCGCACCACCCACGCCGCCGCCTGCGCACACGCCCGCGCCAGCGAACCGAGCGGATCGGTCACCGAACCGACGGTGCCGGAGCCGGGCAGCGAGCCGGAGCCGCCGCCCTGGGCGCAGTACACGTCGCTGCCGGGCAGCGGCAGCACGTTGCACGGGCTGGAGCTCGGGCCGGGCGAACCGCTCGGCGAGGCCGGTGCGCTCGGGCTGGGCGCCGCGAAGGCGCGTTGGGCGGCCAGCAGGGCGGCGAGCTGGAGGCCCGCCAGGACCGTACCGAGGCGTCCCGCGCGCCGGAGCCGGGAGCCTTCGCGTGCGTCAGCGGGCATAGCGGAAGCCTCCGAACTGCTGGACGGCGCCGGTGATCTGATCGGCCGTTGCGGCCTGCTGGTCGGCCGGCAGCGGGACCGGGCCGTTCTGCCGGCTCAGGTCGGACACCTTCCAGTCCCCGCCGGTCCAGTGCAGCGAGATGGTGAAGGTGAACCAGCTCGCGGTGACCGGCTTGGTGGAGTTCTGACCGGCCAGGCCGGTCATCGCGGCGCACCAGACGTCCACCTTCGCGGTGTCGGCGGCGTAGGTGTCGGTCTTGCTGCCGATCGGCACGGTGCGGCTGACGAAGGTCAGGTCCACCGGCGGGTTGCCGTGCGCGTCGAGGCCGAGCCCCGCCAGCACGGCCGGGCCGGCGGCCTGGTCCAACACCCCCCGCAGCCCCCCCACCGCCGCCGGGTCCGCGATGGTGTCGAGTATCCGCCCCCGCCCGTCGGCCCGGAACATGTCGGCGCCGCCGAGCGCCACCGCGTAGTTGGCGGCGGCGGACTGGGCGCCTTCCTCGGTGTCGGGGTAGCCGGTGCCGATGCCGTTGCTGGTGGTGGTGACCGGTGTCTGGCCGGTGGCCGCGGTGGCGGCGGCGGGCGGGGCGGCGCCGGGGTGCTGGGTGCCGCCGGTGCCCGATGGGCCGTCACTTCCGCTGTTGGCGATGGAGATGGCCACCACCAGCAGGGTGACCACCACCAGGACGGTCAACAGGGTGCGCAGCGGCCGGGGCTGACGGACCGGCGGCTGGCCGTGTCCGGGGTCGCCGACCGGCAGCCGCGTGCGGGTGTGCGGCTGGTCGTCGGGCAACGGCACGGCGGCCCTCCTGGGACGGGGAGCCGGCGAGCGGGCTCCAGCGGGGTGTTCCGGTCGTCACGCCCCGTCGGCGGCGGCCCGGGACGCGGCGGTGGGCCGACCCGGCCGCGCCTCGGCGGCGAGCCCGGCCGACTGTCTGATCGTCAGATCGCCATGCCGTAGACAATGGTGAACAGGGTGCCGAGGGATCCGATGATGAACACGCCGGTCAGCCCGGCGACGATCAGTCCCTTGCCCTGTTCGGCGCTGAACGTGTCGCGCAGCGCGGTGGCGCCGATCCGTTGCTTGGCCGCGCCCCAGACCGCGATCGCCAGGCAGGCGAGGATCGCCACCGCCATCACGACCTCGACCATGATCCGGGCTTCCGAGCCGAGCGTGCTGAACGGCCCCCAGTCCGGGGCGATCCCGCCGATGATGGTGTCGATGTTGCCCTTGGTCGACCCCGGCGACGGCGCCGGCGACGGGTCCGCCAGCAGGGCGCCCGTGCGTCCCATCACGACGCTGCCCACGCTGCTCAATGTGTCACTCACGTGCATTTCCTGTCTCACCGCCCGATCCAGGCAATTGAAGATCCCGCCCTGCCACTGCGCGAAGGGCCGAGTCCTATTCTTGGCCGGATCTGATGTCGCTTTGGCTACTTCTGGAGGATTGGTCGCGAGGCAAGGGACACGTTTGCCAGGATGTCCACTGTAAGAAGGATAGCGCTCACTCTTTGTATCTCCGATGATTGCGCTGAGCAACGCCTTGCAGCAGACTGGCGGTGGTGTCGGCCGTTCGACTTGGCGCGTGCGGGGGGCATATGCGATCCGGTGCCGCGCCGGAGGCTCCTGCCCGAGGCCCGAACCATTCGGTCCGCCCTTCGGACACAAGCACTCTGACACTGCATCGGGATGGTGCTGATGGTACTCCGGAACGGCCCGCGAGCGGCCATCGCGGCGGGAGCTCTTGGGGCGGGATTCCTGCTCCTGATCGGCCTCGGCACCTACGCGGCCAGCGGCGTCCCGCAGACCACCGACGGCTCCGGTCTGGGCCTGGCGCCCGGCACCGTGCCGGCCGCCTACCAGGCGCTGATCCAGCAGGCCGGCACCGGCACCTGCGCCCAGGTCACCGCCCCGCTGCTGGCCGCCCAGCTGTACCAGGAGAGCGGCTTCAACCCGAACGCGGTCAGCCCGGTGGGCGCGCAGGGGATCAGTCAGATCATGCCGGCCACCTGGGCCCAGTACGCGGTGAACAACTGGCAGAACCCGTGGGACCCGAGCCAGGCGATCCCGATGGCCGCACACATCGACTGCGAGTACGCGAAGGACGTGGCCTCGGTCCCGGGCGACCCGCAGGCCAACATGCTGGCCGCCTACAACGCGGGCACCGACGCGGTGTTGCGCTACCAGGGCGTGCCGCCGTACTCCGAGACCCAGTCCTACGTGAAGTCGATCCTCGCGCTGGCCCGCACCTTCACCGCCGCGAGCGCCCCCGTCGACGTCTCCGCGCAGGCCTCCGGCGCGATCTACTTCGCCCAGTCCAGGCTCGGCACCCCGTACGAGTGGGGCGGCGACGGCGCGGACGGCCGGTTCGACTGCTCCGGCCTGACCATGATGGCCTTCCGGAGCGTCGGCATCGAGCTCCCCCGGGTGGCCAACGACCAGTGGAACGCCGGCCAGCACCCCAGCCGCGACCAACTCCGGCCCGGCGACCTGGTGTTCTTCGCCACCGACCTGACGGATCCGCGCAGCATCCACCACGTCGGCATCTACGTCGGCGGCGGCTACATGATCGACGCCCCGCACACCGGCGCGGTGATCCGCTACGACACCATCGATCAGAAGGAGTACTTCGGCGCGACCCGGGTCACCCCGGACGGCGCGGCCGCGCTGCCCAGCCGCAACCCGGACGGCACGATCAGCGGCGGCTCGGCCCTGGACGGGCGCGGCAACAGCACCCTGGCGGGCGCCGCGAGCCCGTCCCCCGGTGCCACCCGCACGCCCTGACGGAGTGCCAGTTCGGGTACACCGGTTCCAGTAGGCTGCAACCGCACAGGACAGGTCGCCACCCACCACAGGAGGTACGGCGTGTCACAGCCGCTGGCCGGCCCCGGCAACGGCAACCCCGACCTCGAACTGCTCTACACCGTCAACGGGTGGGCCAAGTCGGCCCCGGGCTGGCTGGACTCGCTGGTCTCCTGGATCGGCGAGTACGGCATCCTGCTCGGCCTGCTGGCCCTGTGCCTGGTCGGCTGGCTGCTGGCCCGCCGCCGACCGGACGCGCCCGCGGCGGTCGCCGGGGTGCTCTGGGCCCCGCTCTCGGTGGCCCTGGCGGAGCTGGCCAACCTGCCGATCTCCGCGATCGTGGACCGGCCCAGACCCTTCGTCAGCCACCCCGGCCTGATCGTGCTGGTGGCCGGCAAGGCCGGCACCCACTCCTTCGTCAGCGACCACTCGACCATGTCGATGGGGATCGCGATCGCGCTCTTCCTGGTGAACCGGCGGCTCGGGGCGGTCGCCGGCGCGCTGGCCCTGCTGCAGGGCTTCTGCCGGCTCTACCTGGGCGTGCACTACCCGACCGACGTGCTCGGCGGCTACGCGCTGGCGGCGGCCGTGGTGCTGCTGCTGGCCCCGATCGCGATGGCCGTGCTGGTGCCGCTGTGCCACGCCGTCGCGCGGACCGCGGCGGCCCCGCTGGTGACCGCCGGTCCGTCGGGCCCGGGCGGTGGCCGCGGGGCGCGCCGGCGGCGGCGCGGGGGCGGGCCGGCCTCCGCGGAGCAGCCGCCCGCGCTGGGGGCGGCGCCCGGCCGCCAGCCCGGCGGGGAGTCCGACCTGGCCGCCTGACCCGGCGTCAGGCAGGGCGGGTGCCCGCGGGCGGCTCGGCTCAATCCGGCTCGGCTCAGTCCGGCTCGGCGAGGTGCTCCGCGACGTCCCGGCGGGCCTTGTCCCGGGAGCGGCGACCGGGGGCGAACCAGCCGCAGTCGCAGACCGCGAAGGCGAAGGCGCCGCGCTCGGTGACCTCCGCCCGGTGGCCGCCGGGCGGCTCCGGGCCCACCGCGGGGCCCAGCTCGCCCGGTTCCGGTCCGGTTGCTCGCGCCGACACGCGGCCCACGGTAACCCACCCGGATGAACGCCCCCGCCCCCGGCGCGTGGCCGTCCGGCGCACGCCGGGTGGCGCGTAACCCCCGGTTCCCGGGCTCGTTCTCGGCAGTACCGGCCCCGCCCACCCAGGGGCGGCGGCCCGCCGGTTCGCCGGCCCGAGGGGGTTGATCACCATGGGGGTCCCGTTCACCATGACGACGTCGCGCCGTGCCCGGCTCCTCGCCCCCGCGGCCGCCGCGCTGCTGACCGCCGCGCTGGCCGGCTGCGGTGCGGCCGCCGGCGGTTCCGGTGACGCCGGTTCGGCGGGCCAGAGCCCGGTCGCGGACAAGCTGTCGGACGACCCGGCCACCGCGGTGCGCAACGCCCCCGACATCACCGGCCACGCCGGCTCGGTGCAGGCCACCACCCAGCTGACCACCGCGGCGGGCGACAAGAAGGCCTCGTTCACCGGCGGCGGCCCGTACGACTACGCGAAGCGGATCGGCCGGCTGGAGGTGCAGGTGCCGCCGGGCGCGGCGACCAGCGGCCCGGTGGTCGAGGTGTACGAGCCCGGCATCGTCTTCCTGCAGAACAGCGGCGCCAAGGTGCCGCCCGGCAAGTGGGTCAAGCTGGACGTCCGCCAGCTCGCGGACGGCAACCTGATCAGCAACGGCGCCACCGACCCGGCCACCGCCGCCGCGGCGCTGCGCGGGGTGCAGCAGGCCACCCTGGTCGGCGACGAGACGGTGGACGGGACGCCGCTGAAGCACTACAAGGGCACCCTGGACCTGGCCAAGGCGGCCGACGCGGCCGGCGGCCAGGCCGGCTACGGGCTGCAGATGGCGGCCGCCACCTTCACCGTCAAGGCGGTGCCGTTCGACGCCTGGCTGGACGCCCAGGGCCGGCTGCACAAGGTGACCGAGCTCTTCTCCTTCGCCGGGGTGGCCGGCTCCAAGGACGCGAAGGACCAGGTGCAGGTCACCTCCACGGTCTCGCTCGCCGGCTTCGGCACCGCGGTCTCGGTCGCCGAGCCGGCCGCCGCCGACGTGGTGGAGCTGAAGGACAACGGTTCGCCCTCGCCCAAGTGACCGCCCGTCGGCTGACCCGTCGTCAGCGGGCGCACGGTCGGCCACCCGACTGTGCGGCAGAGATGGCCCGTCCGTGCCATGGGGCTGGCGGCCGGGCACTCTCTAGGCTGGGGTGGCGAGGGTGGCGGCCGCCCCGCCTCCCGGGCGCGCTGAAGGGGTGGTGCTGGGTGTCGTCCTCGGCGGATCGCACGTTCGGCCAGGAGAGCGCGGCCCTCGACGAGATCGAGCTGGCCGGTGAGCTGATGATCGCCGCAACCGACAGCAGCGCCGAGCGGCTGCCCACCGACCGGATCGACGAGGTGCTGCTGCGCCGGCCGCCCGGCGCCGTGCCCGGCGAGCCGGCGCCCTCCGGCTCGGGCGACGCCCCCGACGACGGCCGGGTCAGCTCCGCAGCAGCCGACTGATCGCCGCCATCGCCTCGGTGACCTTCTCGTCCATCGCCGGCCCGCCCTCCTCGATGGCCTCGGCCACGCAGTGGCCCAGGTGCTCCTGGAGCAGCGCCAGGGCGAACGACTGCAGCGCCTTGGTGGTGGCCGAGACCTGGGTGAGGATGTCGATGCAGTAGACGTCCTCCTCCACCATCCGCTGCAGGCCGCGGGCCTGACCCTCGATCCGGCGCAGCCGCTTGAGGTGGTCGGCCTTGTTCTTGCTGTAGCCGTGCGGGCCGTGCCCGCCGTGGGCGTGGGCGCCGGGCGCCTGCTGCGCGTCGTCGGCGTCGTGGGCCTCGGTCGTCGTCATGCCCCCAGTCTCCCGCACCGTGGACCGCGGCGGGGTTCCCCCGTCCGGGGGGCTGATGGTGATCGCCGGTGCAGGACGGGGGCCAACGGGCCGCCGTTCCGTCAGACTGTGGGTCTACGCCCGTCGACCGGTGCTGGGCGCTCCGGCCCGTCTCCGTCACCGGCGCACCCAGTGGAAGGGGAGCATCCGGTTCCTCCTCCCGCACCCCGTTTGCACAACCCTGACGCCGAACACCTAGCATCGTTCAGTCCGTCCCCCGCACATCGGAGATCTCCGTGCGTTTTAGCCTGACCCCGAAGGAGACGAGCTTCTACGACATGTTCGCCGCGGCCGCGGAGAACCTGGTCGTCGGGTCGAAGCTCCTGCTGGAACTGCTGGGTTCAGACGTGTCAGCCCGCGCGGAGATCGTCGAGCGCATGCGCGCCGCCGAGCACGCCGGCGACGACACCACCCATGCGATCTTCCACCAGCTGAACTCCTCGTTCATCACCCCGTTCGACCGCGAGGACATCTACAGCCTGGCCTCCTCGCTCGACGACATCATGGACTTCATGGAGGAAGCGGTCGACCTGGTCGTCCTCTACGACATCCAGACCCTGCCCAAGGGCGTCGAGCAGCAGATCGAGGTGCTGGCCCGGGCCGCCGAGCTCACTGCCGAGGCGATGCCCCGGCTGCGCAGCATGTCGAACCTCAACGAGTACTGGATCGAGGTCAACCGCCTGGAGAACCAGGCCGACCAGATCCACCGCAAGCTGCTGGCCCACCTGTTCAGCGGTCAGTACGAGGCGATCGAGGTGCTGAAGCTCAAGCAGGTGGTGGACGTCCTGGAGGAGGCCGCTGACGCGTTCGAGCACGTCGCGAACACGGTGGAGACCATCGCCGTCAAGGAGTCCTGAACCGCGTGGACATGGCAGCACTCATCGCCGTCATCGGCGTTGCCTTCTTCTTCACCTACACCAACGGCTTCCACGACTCGGCGAACGCCATCGCCACCTCGGTCTCCACCCGGGCGCTCACCCCCAGGGCCGCGCTCGCGATGGCCGCGGTGATGAACCTGGCCGGTGCCTTCCTCGGCAGCGGGGTGGCCTCGACCGTCTCCAAGGGCCTGATCGAGACCCCGCACGGCTCCAAGGGCATGACGATCCTGTTCGGGGCGCTGGTCGGGGCGATCGTCTGGAACCTGATCACCTGGTACTTCGGCCTGCCGTCCTCCTCCTCGCACGCGCTCTTCGGCGGCCTGGTCGGTGCGGCGCTGGCCGGCGGCACCGGGGTGTTCTGGCACGGCGTGGTGGAGAAGATCATCCTCCCGATGGTGATCTCGCCGATCGTCGGACTGGTGGTCGGCTACCTGGTGATGCTGGCCATCCTGTGGATCTTCAAGCGGGCCAACCCGCACCGGGCCAAGCGCGGCTTCCGGGTCGCGCAGACCGCCTCGGCCGCCGCGATGGCGCTGGCCCACGGCCTGCAGGACGCCCAGAAGACGATGGGCGTGGTGGTGATGGCGCTGGTCATCTCGGGCCACCAGCACGGCAACGGGATCCCGATCTGGGTCAAGGTCTCCTGCGCCGCGATGCTCTCGCTGGGCACCTACGCGGGCGGCTGGCGGATCATGCGCACCCTGGGCCGCAAGATCATCGAGCTCGACCCGCCGCAGGGCTTCGCGGCCGAGTCCACCTCCGCGGCGATCATGTACATCACCTCGTACGTCTACAAGGCCCCGATCTCCACCACCCACGTGATCACCGCGGCGATCATGGGCGTGGGCGCCACCAAGCGGGTCCGCGCGGTCCGCTGGGGCGTGGCGAAGAACATCGTGCTCGGCTGGTTCATCACCATGCCGGCGGCCGGCCTGGTCGCGGCACTCGTCTACTGGATCACCGACCTCGCGGTCGGCTGACCCGCCGTCATCCCCCCGGCGCCCGGCCCGGAAAGGGCGAAGGGCCCGCCCTCGCGTCCCGAGGGCGGGCCCTTCCTCATGCCCCGCGGCGGCACCGCCATGCAGCGCCGCGGGGCAGTTCCTGGTCCGGCTCAGCCGAAGCGGCCGGAGATGTAGTCCTCGGTCGCCTGCACGGACGGGTTGGAGAAGATCCGCTGGGTGTCGTCCAGCTCGATCAGCTTGCCCGGCTGGCCGACCCCGGCCAGGTTGAAGAAGGCGGTGCGGTCGCTGACCCGGGCCGCCTGCTGCATGTTGTGGGTCACGATCACGATGGTGAAGCGCGACTTGAGCTCGCCGATCAGGTCCTCGATCGCCAGCGTGGAGATCGGGTCCAGCGCGGAGCAGGGCTCGTCCATCAGCAGCACCTGCGGCTCGACCGCGATCGCCCGGGCGATGCACAGGCGCTGCTGCTGACCGCCGGACAGGCCCGCACCCGGCTTGTTCAGGCGGTTGTGGACCTCCTTCCAGAGGTTGGCGCCCTTCAGCGACTGCTCGACGATGCCGTCCAGCACCGACTTCTTCCGCACGCCGGCCAGCTTGAGGCCAGCCGCCACGTTGTCGTAGATCGACATGGTCGGGAACGGGTTCGGGCGCTGGAAGACCATCCCGACGGTGCGGCGCACCGCCACCGGGTCCACCCCGGTGCCGTACAGGTTCTCGTCGTCCAGCAGGACCTTGCCCTCGACCCGGGCGCCGGGGATCACCTCGTGCATCCGGTTGAGGGTGCGCAGGAAGGTGGACTTGCCGCAGCCGGAGGGGCCGATGAAGGCCGTCACCGAGCGGGGCTCGATGGTCATCGAGATGTCCTCGATGGCCTTGGTCCCCCCGTAGAAGGCCGACAGTCCGCTGACGTCGATGCGCTTCGCCATGATCTTTCTTCTTCTCTCGTCTGTTCGTTCGTCAGTCGGACGGTCAGTGGCCGGTCTTGGGCGAGCGCCAGCGGGCGATGCCGCGGGCCACCAGGTTGAGCGCCATCACGAAGGCGATCAGGACCAGTGCGGCACCCCAGGCCCGGGCGTACCCGAAGCTGTTGTTGACCTGGGCGTACTGCTGCCAGATGTAGACCGGGAGGTTCATCTGCGGATCCTGGAACGGGTTCGGGTTGATCGAGTCCGAGACGAAGACCAGCATCATCACGGGCGCGGTCTC
Source organism: Kitasatospora viridis (assembly GCF_007829815.1). Classification (NCBI taxonomy): domain Bacteria; kingdom Bacillati; phylum Actinomycetota; class Actinomycetes; order Kitasatosporales; family Streptomycetaceae; genus Kitasatospora; species Kitasatospora viridis. The sequence continues at coordinate 2,609,560 of NZ_VIWT01000001.1, forward strand.
ACCGGTGATGCGGGCCACGGCCAGCATCACACCGGTGGTGATGCCGCCGATCGCGGTCGGCAGCACGATTCGCAGGATCGTCTTCCACTTCGGCACGCCCAGCGCGTAGGAGGCCTCGCGCAGCTCGTTCGGGACGAGCTTGAGCATCTCCTCGGTGGACCGCACCACCACCGGCATCATCAGGATGGACAGCGCCAGGCTGCCCGAGAAGCCGGAGTAGTTGAACCCGAGGGCCAGGTTCCAGACGGAGAGGATGAACAGACCGGCGACGATCGACGGGATGCCCGTCATGACGTCGACGAAGAAGGTGACCACCTTGGCCAGTCGGCCCCGGCCGTACTCGACCAGGTAGACGGCGGTCAGCAGACCGATCGGAGCGGCGATCGCGGTGGCCAGGCCGACCTGCTCCAGGGTGCCGAGCAGGGCGTGGTAGACGCCGCCGCCCGGACCGGACTGGAGCACCCCGCGCATCGAGTGGGTGAGGAAGTCGCCGTTCACCACGCCGGCGCCCTGCTGCACGGTGTAGACCAGCAGCGAGACCAGCGGGACCACGGCGAGGATGAAGGCCACCCAGACCAGCGAGGTGGCCAGCCGGTCCTTCGCCTGCCGGACGCCCTCGACCTTGGCCGAGAGGCCGAAGCTCAGCACCACGTAGAGCAGTGCGGCGATCAGGCCCCACTGGATGTGGCTGGCCAGACCGGCGCCGGCGCCGATCCCGCAGCCCAGCGCGATGGCCAGCACGGCCACCCCGGCGGGCGCCCAGCGCGGCAGCTTGGCGGCGGTGAGCTGGAGGTTCAGCCCGGGGACCGGGGTCCGGTCCGAGACGGAAGTCGCGGTGCTCATGCGTTCGCCCCCGAGTACTCCTTGCGGCGGGCGATGATCAGCCGGGCCGCACCGTTGACCAGCAGGGTGATGACGAACAGCACCAGGCCGGAGGCCATCAGCGCGTCCGTGCCGAGCTTGCCGGCCTCACCGAACTTCAGCGCGATGTTCTGCGCGAAGGTGCCGCCGCCCGCGTCCAGCAGGTGCAGCGAGAGCTTGTCGCTGGCCGACAGCACGGTGGCGACTGCGATGGTCTCGCCGAGCGCACGGCCAAGGCCCAGCATCGAGGCCGAGATGATGCCCGGGCGGCCGAACGGCAGCACCGCGGTGCGGATCATCTCCCAGCGGGTGGCGCCCAGCGCCAGCGCCGCCTCCTCGTGCATCCGCGGCACCTGGCGGAACACCTCGCGGCTGACCGCGGTGATGATCGGCAGCACCATGATCGCGAGCAGGATGCCCACGGTGAACAGGTTGCGGGCGGGGGCACCGGCCTGGCTGACCTTGAAGATGTAGGTCCAACCGAGGTACTGGTTCAGCCAGGCGTTCAGGCCGGCCATGTGCGGCACCAGGAAGAGCGCGCCCCACAGGCCGTAGATGATGCTCGGGACCGCGGCCAGCAGGTCCACCAGGTAGGCGAACGGCTGGGCGATCCGGCGCGGCGCGTAGTGCGAGATGAACAGCGCGATCCCGATCGCCACCGGAACGGCGATCAGCATCGCGATCGCCGCGCTGACGATGGTGCCGAAGGCCAGCACGGCGATGCCGAAGCTGGGCTTCAGGATGTTGTCCGGGTCCCACTCGAAGGTGGTGAGGAAGTTGGACTTGTCCTTGCTGAGCGCGATCCCGCTGCGGTAGAGCAGGAAGCCCGCGATGGCGGCCATGATGACCAGCAGCAGGACGCCGGAGCCGGTCGAGAGGAAGCGGAAGACGCGGTCGCCCAGGCGGCCGCTGCCCCGCAGCGAGGACGGCTGCCCCGATGAGGAGCTGGACGCTGCGGGCCTGTCCCTGGGGAGGTCAGGGGGTGCGGAAGTCATGAGGTTCTACTCCGGTCTGGCGGCGCTGCCCCCCGCGGGGAGCGGCACCATGGCGGCGGTGCCCCGGAAGAGCGGTGTGGTCGGACGAGGTGGTGCGGTGCGGGCGGCCCCCTCCCCCTGAGGGGGCCGCCCGCGGTGACCGGTCGTCAGGCGAGGTTGCCGATCGCGGCCTTCACCTTGGTGCTGATGGCCGACGGCAGCGGCACGTAGCCCTTGGTCGCGATGGCCTGCTGGCCGGCGTCGCTGATGGTGTAGTTCAGGAAGGACTTCAGGCTGTCCAGGGTGGCCGGGTTGTTGCCCTTGTCGCAGGCGACCTCGTAGGTGACCAGGACGATCGGGTAGGCGTTCTCGGCCTTGGTGCCGTAGTCCAGCTGCAGCGCCAGGTCGTTGCCGGTGCCGACCACGGTGGAGTTGCCCAGGGTGATCGCGGCGTTGGCGGCGGTCGGGTCGACGGCCTTGCTGGCGCCGGTGGAGATCGAGGCGCTGGAGAGGTTGTTGATCTGGGCGTACGACAGCTCGACGTAGCCGATGGAGCCCTTGGTGGCCTTGATCTGCGAGGCGACGCCGGCGCTGCCGGCGGCCGACTGACCGCCCTGACCCGCCCAGGTCTTGCTCGGCGCGGCGGTCCAGGCGCCGTTCGAGGTCTTGGCGAAGTACGAGGTCAGGTTGTAGCTGGTGCCCGAGTCGTCCGAGCGGTGGAAGGTCGTGATCGCGGTGTCCGGCAGGGTGACGCCCGGGTTCAGCGCGGCGATCGCCGGGTCGTTCCACTTGGTGATGGCACCGTTGAAGATCTTCGCGGTGGTCGGGCCGTCCAGGGTCAGGTGGCTGACGCCGTCCACGTTGTAGACGATCGAGACCAGGCCGGCGACCATCGGCAGGTCGATCGCCTGGCCACCGCCGGTGCAGACCGCCTTGGAGGCGTCGACGTCGGCCGGCTTCAGCGCGAAGTCGGTGCCCGCGAAGGCGACCTTGCCCTGGTTGAACTGCGCGACACCGGCGCCGGAGCCGACACCGTTGTAGTTCAGCGTGGTGCCGGAGCAGGCGGCGCCGTAGGCGTTCTTCCACACGTCGATGGCGTTGCCCTGCGCGGTGGAACCGGCGGCCAGCAGGTTGGCCTGCTTGCTCGCGCAGGCGATCGCGGCGGCCTGGCTGGCGCTACCGCTCGCGGTCGAGTTGCTGCTGGTGCTGTTGTTGTTGTCCGAGCCGCAGGCCGCGAGCGACAGCGAGCTGACGAGCGCCACGGCACCGATCGCGAGGGCCTTGGTGCGGCCGTTCCGCTGGAGCTTCACAGGGTGTCCCTTTCTTTGGCACAGTCCGCGCGGCCCTGCCACGTGCAGGTGGCCGGCATGGACCTTGCTGTGGTCCGGGGCCTCGCCGGCCCTCCGGTAGGACCGAAGTTAAGCCGGGTAGGTGACGCATCAGCCGGTCGGAAGTGAACGGAGAGTGAACCTCGAACGGATGCCAGGAAACACTGTCCGGTAGTCACGGTTGCATCACGGCAAGGGTTCATCCAAGACACGCTGTCAGGTGACGTACGACCGTCGGACGGGCTAACGCGACAAATGGGCCATCAGCGCGTCGATCAGCCCGCGGTCCCGGTCGTGGGTCAGCTTGGCCCGGGCCTTGCCCGGCTTGAGCCACTTCATCCGGTCCACCTCGCGGTTCGGCCGGAACTCCCCCGACACCGGCACCGCCGCCCAGTACCGGACCTCCTTGGGCCGCCCGTGCGCCAGGTAGTGCTGCGCGGGCAGCGGCGCGAGCAGCCGGCAGACCAGCCCGGTCTCCTCCTCCACCTCGCGCAGCGCCGCCTGCCAGGGCGTCTCGCCGGGCTGCAGCTTGCCCTTGGGCAGGCTCCAGTCGTCGTACTTGGGACGGTGGATCAGCGCGATCCGCGGCTTGCGCGCACTGCCGTCCGGGCGCGGCTCGCCCGGCACCCAGAGCACCGCGCCGGCCGCCAGCACGGTGCCGGGCAGCGCCGCCGCGCGGCGACCCGCCGGGTGCTGCGACAGGTGCTCCGACGACTGGTCCGCCTGCTCCGCCGGCCACGGCGCGAGGCGCTTGGCCTCCCGCAGCCGCCGCCGGGCCACCGCCCCGCCCAGTCGGTCCGGCCCGAGGCCGCGCTGCTCGCCCATTCATCCCATCCGCTGTGCCCGGGGGCCCTCCCAACCGTCCACCAGGCTGGGCGGGAGGTCCGGCCAGAGGCCGCCGAAGGCGAACCGCGCCGCCTCCACCTCCAACCGCTGATCAGCATGCACCACCCCGAGCACGTAGGCCGTCGCCGGGGTGATCCGCGGCGTGCGTGCCGCCGTCGCGGCCGTCACCGCCGCGTCCGCCGCCTCCTGGTGCCGGTCCAGCACCCGGTCCAGCTCGGCCAGCTCGCCGCCCGGGCGACCGCACACCTCCAGTGCGTACCGGGCCCGCTTCAGCAGGATCCGCACCCGGTGCCAGGGGGCGTCGTCGGCCGCCAGCGCGGAGTCCGCGTCCATCCCCGCGGCGGCGGCCGGCGCCGGCCGGCTCTGCTGCGGCACCTGCGGGCCGGCCCCGGCGCCGCCGAGCCGGTGGAGCGCGTCCCCCTGGTAGGCGGCGGAGGCCCGGCGCAGCGGCAGCGCCTGGACGGCCGAGTCGAGCGCGCCGAAGGCCCCCGCGGCCTGCGGCAGCAGCACTTCCCCGGCCCGCCCGCGGGCCGGCTCGACCAGCGGGGTCTCCCCCACCAGCAGCGTCATCCGGTCGGCCAGCGCGTGCAGCCGGGCCGACCGCAGCTCCTGCAGCACCGTGCTGTGCGCCCGGGTGCGCGCCAGGGTCAGCTGGCGGTCCAGCAGGGCCCGGGCCTTGGGCGCCCCCTGGTGGCCGGCCAGCATGCCCGGGCCGCCGGCCTCGCCGGCCGGTGCCACCGCGCTGAGCGAGTCCAGCGCGCTCAGCAGCCGGGCCGAGCGCCGCAGGTAGGCCGGCTCCTGGGCGAGCAGGTTGAGCAGCCAGCGCAGCTCGGCCCGCGACTCCTGGGCCCAGAGCGGCTCGAAGACCGAGCCGTAGGTGTGCAGCGCGCCACCGATCCGCCGGACCGCGCGGAGCAGCTCCACCGTCCCGCCACCGCCCACCGGGCTGTTCAGCGAGGGCAGCGCGCCGGGGCGGGCTCCCGCCTCGCCGACCGCCTGCGGCAGCGCGCGCAGGAAGTTGCCGGCCTGTTCGGTCAGGTACCTGGCAAGGACCTCCCCGGCGGTCGCGGTGGACGCCGGGGCCGTCATGGGCGCGTCAGTCATGATCGTGGGTACTCCCCGTTCCCCCGAGGTTGGCCGACCCCTGGGGCAAGTGACGGATGGTCAGAGCGCGCCGGTGGAACCCCGGCGCCGCTGGCGCGAGTCGATGAGCAGCTCCTGGATGTCCCGGAGCCGGTTGCCGTCGGCGTCCTGGCTTCGCCCGGTCCAGGTCCCGTCCGGGCCGAGGTGCCAGGAGGCGGTGTCCTCCGCCATGCCCAGGTCGAGCAGTTCGGTGAGCTCCCTGCGGTGCGCCGGATCGGCCACCCGGACCAGCGCCTCGATCCGCCGGTCCAGGTTACGGTGCATCATATCCGCGCTGCCGAACCAGACTTCGGGATCACCGGCGTTCTCGAAGACGAAGATCCGGGAGTGTTCGAGGAACCGCCCGAGCACGCTGCGGACCCGGATGTTCTCGCTCAGTCCGGGCACCCCGGGCCGGATCGCGCAGATCCCGCGGACCCACACGTCCACCGGGACCCCAGCCTGCGAGGCCCGGTAGAGCGCGTCGATCACCGACTCGTCGACGATCGAGTTGACCTTCAGCTTCACCGCGGCCGGCAGGCCCGCCCGGTGGTTCGCCACCTCGCCGGCGATCCGCTCGACCAGGCCGTCCCGCAGACCGCGCGGCGCGGTCAGCAGCCGCCGGTAAGAGGCCCGCCGGGAGTAGCCGGAGAGCCGGTTGAACAGGTCCGAGAGGTCGGCGCCGACCTGCGGGTCACTGGTCAGCAGGCCCAGGTCCTCGTAGAGCCGGGCGGTCTTCGGGTGGTAGTTGCCGGTGCCGACGTGCGAGTACCGGCGCAGCGTCTCGCCCTCCTGGCGGACCACCAGCGAGAGCTTGCAGTGCGTCTTGAGCCCGACCAGCCCGTAGACCACGTGGCAGCCGGCCTCCTCCAGCTTGCGGGCCCACTTGATGTTGGCCTGCTCGTCGAAGCGGGCCTTGATCTCCACCAGCACCAGCACCTGCTTGCCGGACTCCGCCGCGTCGATCAGCGCGTCCACGATCGGCGAGTCGCCGGAGGTGCGGTAGAGCGTCTGCTTGATCGCCAGCACGTGCGGGTCGCCGGCGGCCTGCTCCAGGAAGGCCTGCACCGAGGTGGAGAAGCTGTCATACGGGTGGTGCAGCAGCACGTCCCGCTCGCGCATGGCGGCGAAGATGTCCGGCTGGGAGGCCGACTCGACGTCGGTCAGCCCGCTCGCGGTGCCGGCCACGAACTTGCGGTACTTGAGCTCCGGGCGGTCCTGGTCGGCGATCCCGAACAGCCCGGTCAGGTCGAGCGGGCCGGGCAGCGGGAAGACCTCGGCGTCGCTGATGTTCAGCTCGCGCACCAGCAGGTCGAGGATGTAGGGGTCGATCGACTCCTCCACCTCCAGGCGCACCGGCGGACCGAACCGACGGCGCATCAGCTCCTTCTCCAGCGCCTTGAGGATGTTCTCGGTGTCGTCCTCCTCCACCTCCAGGTCCTCGTTGCGGGTGACCCGGAAGGCGTGGTGGGCGAGCACCTCCATCCCGGGGAAGAGCTCCTCCAGGTGGGCGCCCATCACGTCCTCCAGCGGCACGTACCGCTGGGCGGAGGCCTCCAGGAAGCGGGAGAGCGACTGCGGAACCTTCACCCTGGCGAAGTGCTTGTGCCCGGAGACCGGGTTGCGCACCACCACGGCCAGGTTGAGGCTCAGGCCCGATATGTAGGGGAAGGGGTGCGCCGGGTCCACCGCCAGCGGGGTCAGCACCGGGAAGATCTTCTGCCGGAAGAGGGTGTGCAACCGGGTCTGCTCGTGGTCGGTGAGCTCGGCCCAGCGGACCAGCTCGATGCCCTCAGCGGCCAGGTCCGGCAGCACGTCGTGCTGGAAGGCGGCCGCGTGGCGGGCCATCAACTCCCGTGACCTGGTCCAGATCTGGTCGAGCACCTCGCGCGGCTGCAGGCCGGAGGCGCTGCGCTGGGCCACCCCGGTGGCGATCCGGCGCTTCAGGCCGGCCACCCGGACCATGAAGAACTCGTCCAGGTTACCGGCGAAGATGGCCAGGAACTTGGCCCGCTCCAGCAGCGGGACCTGCGGGTCCTCGGCCAGCTCCAGCACCCGCTCGTTGAACGCCAGCCAGCTCCGCTCGCGGTCGAGGAACCGCCCCTGCGGCAGCTCCTCCAGCTCGGAGTCCGGGGTCTTCTCCGCCGACGGACCGAGCGCGTTGGTGATGCTCATGGGTTCCAGCTCCTCCAGGGCCGTGAGGTCCGTGGTGTCCGCCGCTGCGGCGTCCCCCGGCCGCCGCGGGATGGGCCAGCCGCCCGGCGCGGTCGATATCCGACCGGACCGGGCCGCGGGGCCCAAGCTGCGGGAGCGAGACACTATGGACGTCATCCTGTGATCTTCGCGGCGGCAATTGAATCCACGGTAAACACCGCATGGCCAGGAGGAAAGCTGACGCGGTCAGACCCTGAACGGAGTCCGGACGGACTCAGCGTCCCGGCTTGACCTGGTACATCAGATCCACTTCGTGGACGGTGAAGCCGGCCTTCTCGTAGACCCGCACCGCCGCCGTGTTGTCCGCGTCGACGTAGAGGAGGACGGTGCCGAGTCCCCGGTCCTGGGCCAGGTGGCGCAGCCCGGCCGCGGTCAGCGCCCGGCCCAGGCCGTTGCCCTGTTCGGCCGGGTCGACGCCGACCACGTAGACCTCACCCAGCTCCGGGTCGGTGCCCGTGGCCGGGTGGACCTTGGTCCAGTGGAAGCCGACCACCCGCTCGCCGGCCGCCTCCTGGCGGACCGCGAGGAAGAAGCCGTTCGGGTCGAACCACGGTTCGGCCAACCGGTCGGCGAGGTCGCGACCGGTCCACGAGCCCTGCTCGGGGTGGTGGGCGAAGGCCAGCGCGTTCAACCGCAGCCAGGCCTCGTCGTCCTGACCCGGGCGGAAGGTCCGCAGGGTCACGCCGCCAGGGAGCGGGGCCGGCTCCGGGGCGGGGCCGGTGCGGCGCATCTGCCGCAGCTCGCGGACCAGCGCGGCGCCGTAGTGCTCGGCCAGCCGGGCCGCCCCCGGGTGACCGCCGTGGGCCCAGAAGTCGACGGTCCGTCCGCTCGCCGCCACCAGCACGGCGTCCACCAACTCGCGGCCGAGCCCGCGCCGGCGCTGGTCCGGATGGACGGTCAGCTCGACCGTCGCGGTCGCCTCCCCCTCCGGCGCCTCGACCTGCGCGTAACCGGCGGGTCCCCGGTGGTCGGTCTGCAGCAAGTGGTGCAGGCCGGGCCGGGCCTCGCCGGCCCGCAGCCGGAGCCGGCCCGCTTCGGAGACCGCCTCCCGGCCGTCGGCCGTGACGGCCGCCGACAGGACGGCTTGGACGACTGAGAGATCGTCAGGAGTGAGGGCGTCGATGCTGTGGATGGCCATGTATGCGACCTTACGCCGCGTCAGACCCCTGGCCCACAACGCGAAGAAGCCCCCATCACCAAGTGATGGGGGCTTCTTCTGAAAGATTGTTCGGCGGCGTCCTACTCTCCCACAGGGTCCCCCCTGCAGTACCATCGGCGCTGTAAGGCTTAGCTTCCGGGTTCGGAATGTAACCGGGCGTTTCCCTCACGCTATGACCACCGAAACACTATGAAACTGTCAACCGCACCCACCCGTGACCTGACGGTGGGGGTCGTTGTTTCAGAACAACACAGTGGACGCGAGCAACTGAGGACAAGCCCTCGGCCTATTAGTACCGGTCAGCTCCACCCCTTACAGGGCTTCCACATCCGGCCTATCAACCCAGTCGTCTACTGGGAGCCTTACCCTCTCAAGGAGGTGGGAGTGCTCATCTCGAAGCAGGCTTCCCGCTTAGATGCTTTCAGCGGTTATCCCTCCCGAACGTAGCCAACCAGCCATGCCCTTGGCAGGACAACTGGCACACCAGAGGTTCGTCCGTCCCGGTCCTCTCGTACTAGGGACAGCCCTTCTCAACACTCCTACGCGCACAGCGGATAGGGACCGAACTGTCTCACGACGTTCTAAACCCAGCTCGCGTACCGCTTTAATGGGCGAACAGCCCAACCCTTGGGACCTACTCCAGCCCCAGGATGCGACGAGCCGACATCGAGGTGCCAAACCATCCCGTCGATATGGACTCTTGGGGAAGATCAGCCTGTTATCCCCGGGGTACCTTTTATCCGTTGAGCGACGGCGCTTCCACAAGCCACCGCCGGATCACTAGTCCCTGCTTTCGCACCTGCTCGACCCGTCGGTCTCACAGTCAAGCTCCCTTGTGCACTTACACTCAACACCTGATTGCCAACCAGGCTGAGGGAACCTTTGGGCGCCTCCGTTACTCTTTAGGAGGCAACCGCCCCAGTTAAACTACCCACCAGACACTGTCCCTGATCCGGATCACGGACCCAGGTTAGACATCCAGCACGACCAGAGTGGTATTTCAACGGCGACTCCACAATGACTGGCGTCACTGCTTCAAAGTCTCCCACCTATCCTACACAAGCCGAACCGAACACCAATATCAAGCTATAGTAAAGGTCCCGGGGTCTTTCCGTCCTGCTGCGCGAAACGAGCATCTTTACTCGTAATGCAATTTCACCGGGCCTATGGTTGAGACAGTCGAGAAGTCGTTACGCCATTCGTGCAGGTCGGAACTTACCCGACAAGGAATTTCGCTACCTTAGGATGGTTATAGTTACCACCGCCGTTTACTGGCGCTTAAGTTCTCAGCTTCGCCCCATCGAAACAGAGCTAACCGGTCCCCTTAACGTTCCAGCACCGGGCAGGCGTCAGTCCGTATACATCGCCTTACGGCTTCGCACGGACCTGTGTTTTTAGTAAACAGTCGCTTCTCGCTGGTCTCTGCGGCCGGCCCCAGCTCAAGCAGCAAGTGCCATCACCAGTTCCGGCCCCCCTTCTCCCGAAGTTACGGGGGCATTTTGCCGAGTTCCTTAACCATAGTTCACCCGAACGCCTCGGTATTCTCTACCTGACCACCTGAGTCGGTTTGGGGTACGGGCCGCCATGAAACTCGCTAGAGGCTTTTCTCGACAGCATAGGATCATCCACTTCACCACAATCGGCTCGGCATCAGGTCTCAGCCTTAATGAGTGGCGGATTTGCCTACCACTCGGCCTACACCCTTACCCCGGGACAACCACCGCCCGGGCTGGACTACCTTCCTGCGTCACCCCATCGCTCACCTACTACCCTGTTGGATCAGCGGCTCCACCACGTCCCTTCGTCCGAAGACTCCAGGCCGGCTTCACGGCTTTAGCATTCAGAGGTTCAGCGTTGGCGCTTCAAAGCGGGTACGGGAATATCAACCCGTTGTCCATCGACTACGCCTGTCGGCCTCGCCTTAGGTCCCGACTTACCCTGGGCAGATCAGCTTGACCCAGGAACCCTTGGTCAATCGGCGCAAGAGTTTCCCACTCTTGTATCGCTACTCATGCCTGCATTCTCACTCGTATACCGTCCACGACTCGATTCCTCGGCCGCTTCACCCGGCACACGACGCTCCCCTACCCATCACAGCGGGCGTTGGCCCTCATGCTGCAATGACACGACTTCGGTGGTGTACTTGAGCCCCGCTACATTGTCGGCGCGGAATCACTTGACCAGTGAGCTATTACGCACTCTTTCAAGGGTGGCTGCTTCTAAGCCAACCTCCTGGTTGTCTCTGCGACTCCACATCCTTTCCCACTTAGCACACGCTTAGGGACCTTAGTCGGTGTTCTGGGCTGTTTCCCTCTCGACCATGGAGCTTATCCCCCACAGTCTCACTGCCGCGCTCTCACTTACCGGCATTCGGAGTTTGGCTAAGGTCAGTAACCCGGTGAGGCCCATCGCCTATCCAGTGCTCTACCTCCGGCAAGAAACACGCGACGCTGCACCTAAATGCATTTCGGGGAGAACCAGCTATCACGGAGTTTGATTGGCCTTTCACCCCTAACCACAGGTCATCCCCCAGGTTTTCAACCCTGGTGGGTTCGGTCCTCCACACGGTCTTACCCGCGCTTCAACCTGCCCATGGCTAGATCACTCCGCTTCGGGTCTTGGGCATGCAACTCAAACGCCCTATTCGGACTCGCTTTCGCTACGGCTACCCCACACGGGTTAACCTCGCTACACACCGCAAACTCGCAGGCTCATTCTTCAAAAGGCACGCAGTCACGGCCCGCCAGCAAGCTGACGAACGACGCTCCCACGGCTTGTAGGCACACGGTTTCAGGTACTATTTCACTCCGCTCCCGCGGTACTTTTCACCATTCCCTCACGGTACTATCCGCTATCGGTCACCAGGGAATATTTAGGCTTAGCGGGTGGTCCCGCCAGATTCACACGGAATTTCTCGGGCTCCGTGCTACTTGGGAGAAGCTCAAGTGAGCCGTACAGATTTCGCCTACGGGGGTCTTACCCTCTACGCCGGACCTTTCGCATGTCCTTCGACTATCCATACGGTTTCTGACTCACCCAGCCGCCGGCAGACGACTGAAGAACTTTCCCACGACCCCGAAGTGGCAACCCCTGCCGGGTCTCACACCACTACGGTTTAGCCTCATCCGGTTTCGCTCGCCACTACTCCCGGAATCACGGTTGTTTTCTCTTCCTGCGGGTACTGAGATGTTTCACTTCCCCGCGTTCCCTCCACATACCCTATGTGTTCAGGTATGGGTGACAGCCCATGACGACTGCCGGGTTTCCCCATTCGGACACCCCCGGATCAAAGCTCGGTTGACAGCTCCCCGGGGCCTATCGCGGCCTCCCACGTCCTTCATCGGTTCCTGGTGCCAAGGCATCCACCGTGCGCCCTTAAAAACTTGGCCACAGATGCTCGCGTCCACTGTGCAGTTCTCAAACAACGACCAGACACCCACACTCGACACCCGAAGGCACCTCACATGGGACCGGCACTGAGACAACGTTTCCGTTCCCTCAGGACCCAACAACGTGCCCGACACACCCAGAATCCGAACCGCGTTCCACGCCGAAGCAGTACTAACGCTCATCCTCTGAACTGTGCCGAATAGTCAACGTTCCACCCATGAGCAAGCACTCCAGGACATTCGCCCGAAGCTGCCATGTGCTCCTTAGAAAGGAGGTGATCCAGCCGCACCTTCCGGTACGGCTACCTTGTTACGACTTCGTCCCAATCGCTGGTCCCACCTTCGACGGCTCCCTCCCAAGGGTTAGGCCACCGGCTTCGGGTGTTACCGACTTTCGTGACGTGACGGGCGGTGTGTACAAGGCCCGGGAACGTATTCACCGCAGCATGCTGATCTGCGATTACTAGCAACTCCAACTTCATGGGGTCGAGTTGCAGACCCCAATCCGAACTGAGACCGGCTTTTTGGGATTCGCTCCACCTCACGGTATCGCAGCCCTTTGTACCGGCCATTGTAGCACGTGTGCAGCCCAAGACATAAGGGGCATGATGATTTGACGTCGTCCCCACCTTCCTCCGAGTTGACCCCGGCAGTCTCCTGTGAGTCCCCGACATTACTCGCTGGCAACACAGAACAAGGGTTGCGCTCGTTGCGGGACTTAACCCAACATCTCACGACACGAGCTGACGACAACCATGCACCACCTGTATACCGACCACAAGGGGGCGCCTATCTCTAGACGTTTCCGGCATATGTCAAGCCTTGGTAAGGTTCTTCGCGTTGCGTCGAATTAAGCCACATGCTCCGCTGCTTGTGCGGGCCCCCGTCAATTCCTTTGAGTTTTAGCCTTGCGGCCGTACTCCCCAGGCGGGGAACTTAATGCGTTAGCTGCGGCACCGACGACGTGGAATGTCGCCAACACCTAGTTCCCAACGTTTACGGCGTGGACTACCAGGGTATCTAATCCTGTTCGCTCCCCACGCTTTCGCTCCTCAGCGTCAGTAATGGCCCAGAGATCCGCCTTCGCCACCGGTGTTCCTCCTGATATCTGCGCATTTCACCGCTACACCAGGAATTCCGATCTCCCCTACCACACTCTAGCCTGCCCGTATCGAATGCAGACCCGGGGTTAAGCCCCGGGCTTTCACATCCGACGCGACAGGCCGCCTACGAGCTCTTTACGCCCAATAATTCCGGACAACGCTCGCACCCTACGTATTACCGCGGCTGCTGGCACGTAGTTAGCCGGTGCTTCTTCTGCAGGTACCGTCACTTGCGCTTCTTCCCTGCTGAAAGAGGTTTACAACCCGAAGGCCGTCATCCCTCACGCGGCGTCGCTGCATCAGGCTTGCGCCCATTGTGCAATATTCCCCACTGCTGCCTCCCGTAGGAGTCTGGGCCGTGTCTCAGTCCCAGTGTGGCCGGTCGCCCTCTCAGGCCGGCTACCCGTCGTCGCCTTGGTAGGCCATTACCCCACCAACAAGCTGATAGGCCGCGGGCTCATCCTGCACCGCCGGAGCTTTCCACCAACCCCCATGCAGAGGAAGGTAATATCCGGTATTAGACCCCGTTTCCAGGGCTTGTCCCAGAGTGCAGGGCAGATTGCCCACGTGTTACTCACCCGTTCGCCACTGATCCACCCCGAAGGGCTTCACCGTTCGACTTGCATGTGTTAAGCACGCCGCCAGCGTTCGTCCTGAGCCAGGATCAAACTCTCCGTGAATGTCTACCGGTAATCCGGTAAGCCACTCGCGCAGAGCGGCACAGCAACCACCGGAATAGGGCGGCCCCGTGCACTGCGTCCTCGCTAGTGTTTTTGTTACTAAAGGAATCTCCAACCCCGATCAGAAGACCGAGGCCGGGGATGTCAACATATCTGGCGTTGACTTTTGGCACGCTGTTGAGTTCTCAAGGAACGGACGCTTCCTTCGATCCCGCTCTCGCGTTCTCTCCGGGCGCTTCGTTCTTTCTTCTCTTCGAGCTTATCAGATCCGCCTCGCGGCTTTTTCCGACTCGCTCTCGGTGTTTCCAACCTTAGCAGGTCTTCCGCACCGTTCGGCCCCTGGAGGCCTTCGCCGTACCGGACCTGACGGCCCGTCCGACGTGTTGAACTCTAGCTCAGTCCCGCTCCGAAAAGCGAATCCGGGCCCTCTCGTCGAAATACCGGCACAGCAAAACAAGCCCGCTCCGAATATGTGCGAAAAGCAGCACGGAAGGAGCCGACGTTCTTGCCGTAAGTGGTGTTTCAGGAGAGTGGCTGCACCCGGGACCGTCCGCACATAGCTCGCGTCCGGTGCTCCCTGACGGGCAGCTCGAAGAACACTAGACCTCTCCGAGCTCCGAGTCAACCGCGGAGGTGAGGCGGCCCTGCGCGGGCACGGCCGGCTCGGTGCCGGGGAGCTGGAAGGCGAGCACCGCGACGTCGTCGTCGTGCTCGGCGGTGACCCCCATGGCCCGGAGCAGCCGGGAGCAGACCACGTCCGGCGAGCCGACGGCGCCGGCCAGGGTGCGGGCGAGCACCCCGAGGCCCTGGTCGATGTCCTGGTCCCGGCGCTCCACCAGACCGTCGGTGTAGAGGACGCCGGTGGTGCCGGGGAACAGGCGCAGGGTGTGGGAGACGTGGTTGCCGCCGCCGGTGCCGAGTGGCGGGCCGTTCACCTGCTCGCCCTGGAGCACGGTGCCGTCCGGTCCGCGGAGCATCAGCGGGAGGTGGCCGGCCGAGGAGTAGGTGAGGGTGCCGGCCTTGCCGGAGGCCGAGGGTGCGTCGTAGACGGCGTAGATGCAGGTGGCGATCTGGTTGGCGTCGATCTCCATGGCGATGCCGTCCAGCAGGGTCATCACCTGGTGCGGCGGAAGGTCGAGCCGGGCGTAGGCGCGCACGGCGGTGCGCAGCTGGCCCATCACGGCGGCCGCGCGCAGGCCGCGGCCCATCACGTCGCCGATCACCAGGGCGGTGCGGCCGCCGCGCAGGCTGATCACGTCGTACCAGTCGCCGCCGACCGCCGCGTCGGCGCCGCCGGGCTGGTAGGTGGCCGCGACCCGCAGGTCGGCGGGTTGTTCGAGCTTCTGCGGGAGCAGGCTGCGCTGGAGGGTGACGGCGGCCTCGCGCTGGCGGCGCTCCGCCTCGCGCAGCCGGGTGGCGGCGGCGACCTGGTCGGTGACCTCGGCGGCGAAGACCAGCACGCCGACGGCGGGTGGCTGCCCGTCCCGCGAGCTCACCCGTTCGGTGGAGTGCAGGGGGACGCAGGAGACGTTGAAGCAGCGGGTGCGGGTGGGGTCGGCGGGGTCGGTGATGCTCCTGGCCTTGACGCCGCGCCCGCGGCCGCTGCGCAGCACCTGGTCGAGCAGCGGCAGCAGTCCGAGCCCGTCCAGCTCGGGCAGCGCCTCCTCGGCGGGCTGGCCGTTCGGCGGGGTGCCGAAGAGCTCGCGGTAGGCGTCGTTGGCGTAGCCGAGCCGGTGCCGGGCGCCGTAGGTGATCACCACCGGGGCGGGGAGCCGGCCGAGCACGTCGCGCAGGTCGTAGAGG
Source organism: Kitasatospora viridis (assembly GCF_007829815.1). Taxonomy (NCBI): domain Bacteria; kingdom Bacillati; phylum Actinomycetota; class Actinomycetes; order Kitasatosporales; family Streptomycetaceae; genus Kitasatospora; species Kitasatospora viridis. The sequence continues at coordinate 2,625,039 of NZ_VIWT01000001.1, forward strand.
TCGTGCAGGTCGAGCAGTTGGTCGGGCCCGGGCAGGTCGACGTGGCCGAGCGGGTCGCGCGGCCCCGGCAGGGCGACCTGGTCGTCCTTGGGCGGTGCGACACGCCACGGCGATCCGGTGAGCCGCGCACTCCAGCGCATCAGGTTCAACCGCTCGTCGCTTTCCTCGGGGATCCGTCACGGTTCGTACTGGTGTCCATACTGGCCGTGACGGGGTGTCACGCAGATCCTGTCAGGTGAAGCAGTGATTCCGGAAGTCGTACGTGTGTTGGTCGTGTTGTACGGAACGTCAATGGCGCGCCGCGGACTACTCGTCCGGGGTGCCGGCGGCGGCCCGGAACTCGGCCCGCGGGTCCTCGACCGAGGCGAGCGAGACGGGTTCCCGGGCGAAGAGTCCGCCGAGCACCCAGTCGGCCAGCACCCGGACCCGCCGGTCGCCGCTGGGCAGCCGGCGCAGCGTGCGGGCCCGGTGCAGCAGCCAGGCGCGCCGGCCGGTGAGGCTGCGGCCGCGCCGCTGGGCGACGGCGCTGCGCAGGCCGAGGGAGGCGGAGGCGTAGGTGCGTGCGGGGCGGTAGGGGCGCAGCGGGGTGCCCGCCCGGGCGGCGAGCAGGTTGGCCGCCAGCAGCTCGCCCTGGGCCAGCGCGTGCTGCGCGTTGGGCGGGCAGGGCGCCGTGCCGGTGGCGGCGGCGACCGGCACGGCCGCGCAGTCGCCGGCCGCCCAGGCGCCGGGCAGCGGGGTGCCGTGCCGGTCGGCGACCTGGAGGGTGGGCAGGCAGCGCACCCGGCCCTCGCGGTCCAGCGGCAGGTCGGTGGCGCCGAGCACCGGGGCCGGCCGCACCCCGGCCGTCCAGACCAGCGTGCGGGCGGCGAACTTGGTGCCGTCGGAGAGCACCATCAGGCCGTCCCGGGCGGACTCCAGGGTGCTGCCGAGGCGGACGTCGACGTTGCGCTCGCGCAGCTCCACCAGGGCGTGCAGGGCGAGTTCGGGCTCGGCCTCGGCGAGGATCGCGTCGCCCGCCTCGACCAGCACCCAGCGCAGGTCCTCCGGCTGGATGCCCGGGTAGCCCCGCAGCGCGTGCCGGGCCATGTCTTCGAGTTCGGCGATCGCGCCGACCCCGCCGTAGCCGCCGCCGACGAAGACGAAGGTCAGTGCGGCGTCGCGCAGTTCCGGATCGCGGGTGGAGCAGGCCAGGTCCAGCTGGTCCAGCACGTGGTTGCGCAGGGCCACCGCCTCGCCGACCGTCTCGAAGCCCAGGCCGTGCTCCGCCAGGCCCGGCACGGGTGCCGTCCGGGAGACCGAGCCGACCGCCAGGACCAGTTCGTCGTAGGGCAGTTCGACCGTGATGCCGTCCTGCGGGGCGAGCCAGGCGAGCCGGCGGGCGTGGTCGATCCGGGCGATCCGGCCGGTCAGCACCCGGCAGTGCGGCAGCTCGGGGCGGAGCGGGACCACCACGTGTCTCGGGTCGATCGACCCGGCGGCCACCTCGGCGAGCAGCGGACGGTACGTCAGGTAGGGTGCGGCCTCGACCAGGGTGAGCTCCGTCCGACCGGACCGCAGGTCGTCCCGGAGCTCCCGCTGGAGCCGCTGGGCAGTGGTCAGCCCGGCGCAGCCACCGCCCACGATCAGGATCCGGATGGTGCACCCCCTGTCGATGTGACCTGGTTCACGCAACCATGACGCCCTGCGGAGGGGGGTCTTGTCCACACCCCGGACCGGATTCACTCCCGACCGCGTACCGACAAACCGTCACCCCGGGTGGTGAATCCATTACGGCCTGATTTACCGTTGGCCGACCAGCCCGACTGTCCCACGCTCAAACGGGGAAGGGTAGTCCGCGGATGATCCTTGCTCGGATGTGGCGCGGGCCGTGCGGGCCCGGCGCGGGGGCCGGGTGCTGGGGGCCGGACCCGTGTGCTGGTCACGGGCGGCTGCGACGACGACGCACTAGGAGCCCGGAACAGGCTCCTCCGGGGGAGGGTTGGGGATGATGAAACAGGATCACTTGCTGGACCCGGCGGTGCCGGGGGCCGGCGCGGCCACCGGGCCGATCACCTGCACGGTGCCGGAACAGCGCTTGCCGGAACAGCGCCAGGCCGAACCGGAGCCCGCACCGGCGCCCGCCGAGGAGCGCCGGTCCACCCGGTTGCGGGTGGACGCCCGCCGGAACCTGGAGAGCGTGCTGCGCGCGGCCCGCGAGGTGTTCGGCGAACTCGGCTACGACGCACCGATGGAGGAGGTCGCCCGGCGCGCCGGGGTCGGCGTCGGCACGGTGTACCGGCGCTTCCCGAGCAAGGAGGTGCTGGTGCAGCGGATCGCCGCCGAGGAGGTGGCGTGGCTGACCGCCCGGGCCCGGGAGGCGCTCTACGGCTCGGCCGGCCCCTGGGAGGCACTGGCCGGGTACCTGGCCAACGCGGTGGGCACCGGCGCCGGCCGGCTGCTGCCGCCGGAGGCCTTCGGCTACGCCGAGGAGCTCGCCCGGGTGCCCGAACAGCGGCCCTCCTCGGAGGAGTTCGGCCACGCGTTCGGCGCGGGCCCCGGCCCGGTCGAGCCGGCCCCGCTGCCGGGCGGCGGGGCCACCGGGCCGCACGCCGATCCGCGGCTGCTGCTGCAACTGCTCGCGGCGCTGGTCGCGCGGGCCGCGTCGGCGGGCGAACTGCGGCCCGGGGTCACCGTTTCGGAGATCGTGCTGGTGCTGACCGCGGCGGTGCCGCCGTCGATCGGCCGCACGGTCGGTCCGGAGGGCACCGATCCGGGCGAGCGGTTGCTGCAGATCCTGCTGGACGGCCTGCGCGCCGCCTGACCGGGCCGGTTCGGCCGGCCGGCATCCCGCGGCGCCGGCCGGTCCGGCGCCGCGGGATGCTTGACGGGCGGGATGCTTGACGGGTGGTCAGGCGGGCCGTCGCGGGCGCCGGGTGGCCGCCGGGCGTCAACCCGCCGCACCGGAGCGGCTGGAAGGGCGCCCGGGCGCCTCCCCCCAAAGGGTGGGTCGGGCCCTTGACGGCTTCCGGCCCCCGCTGCGCTATGCCATCCTTTGCCCGTGGTTGGAGCCATTGTCCCGGTGCGTGCCGTTCGCGGCGGCGCACTGCGGCACGGCCCTGGGCGGGTCGTGCGCCCCGGGCGTGCGGGGCGCTGGCCCGGGCCGCGGCACGGGCACGGGTGGACGGGCGGATCGGGCGAGGCGGACGGATGAGTGCCGAGGAGCAGAACGAGCGGAGCGCCGAGCCCGGCGCCGAGGCCTCGACCGGGCAGGTGCCCGGCCAGGGCGGCGCGCCCGTGCGGGAGTCGCTCGCCCAGTCGCCCGCGCCCGAGAGCCCGCCCCGGGTGCCCGGGCAGGCGGTGGCCGGGCAGGGCGGGGTGACGCCGGAGGCCTTCGTGGCGCACCGGGCCGCCCCCGGCGAGCCGGGCCCGGTCGAGCGCGAGGTTCCGGTGCCGCTCGGCAAGGTGCCGCCGCCGGCCGACCCGGTGGACGGCGACCGGCCGCCCTCCGACGCCGAGTTGACCGCACTGGTGCGGGCCGGCGACGACTCCGCCTACGAGGAGATCTACCGCCGGCACGTCGAGGCGGTGCGCCGGTACGCCCGCACCTGCTGCCGGGACAGCTTCACCGCCGAGGACCTGACCGGCGAGGTGTTCGCCCGCACCCTGCAGGCGCTCAAGGCCGGCAAGGGGCCGGAGTTCGCGGTCCGCGCCTACCTGCAGACGGCGGTCCGCAACGTGGCCGCCGCCTGGACCCGCAGCGAGCGGCGCGAGCAGCTGATCGACGACTTCGGCGCGTTCGAGCAGTCGGCCGCCGCCGCCGCGATCGACTTCGAGCTGGCCGACCCGGGCGCCGACGCCTGGGCGATGGCGATGGCCGACCGCCGGATGGTGATGCGGGCCTTCGTCGAACTGCCCGAGGACGACCGGGTGCTGCTCTGGCACACCGAGGTGGAGCAGGAGTCGCCGAAGACCGTCGCGGTGCTGCTCGGCAAGACCGCCAACGCGACCGCCGTGCAGGCCCACCGGGCCCGCTCCCGGCTGGCCGCCGCGTTCCTGCAGGCGCACGTCTCCGGCTCCCAGGAGCAGGGCTGCGAGGAGTACGCCAACCGGCTCGGGCAGTACGCCCGGGGTGCGCTGCGCAAGCGGGCGGCGAGCGAGGTCGGCACCCACCTGCGGGAGTGCGACAAGTGCACGGCCGCGCTGCTGGAGCTGGTGGACATCAACCACGCGCTGCGCCTGGTGCTGCCCGGCGGGGTGCTGGTGTGGATCGGGGCCGGTGCGTTCTCGGCCTTCGCGGCGGCGCTCGGGATCGCCGGGGCGGCCGGGGGCGCGGCGGCCGGCGGGGCGGCTGCGGCCTCGGCGGCCTCGGCCGCCTCGGCGGCGAGTGCCTCCGGGGGCGCGGCCGCGGGTGCGGCCGGCGCGTCGGGTGCGGCCGCGGGCGGTGCGGCGGCCGGCGGCGCGGCGGGTGGCGGTGCGTCAGGCGGGGTGGCCGGGGCGGCCGGTGAGGGTTTGGGCACGGTCGGGAAGGCCGCGGTGGCCGCCGCCGTCGCGGTGGCCGCGGTGGCCGCGGTCGCCTACGCGCTGACCGGCAGCCCCGAGCCGAAGCCGCCGGCCGCCGCTCCGCCCGCGCCCAGTTCGGCGCCGGCCAGCCCGCCGCCAGCGGCCGCACCGCTGCCCACTCCCCCGGCGCCGAGCCCGGCGCCGCCGGTGCCCACGCCCGCGCCGACCCACGCCCGGGTGGTGCCCCCACCGCAGAAGTCTGCCCCGCCGACTCCCCCCGCGCCGGTGCCCAGCCCGCCGCCGGTCCCGACGCCGCCGGCGATCGTGGTGCCGACGCCGCCGGTCCCCAGCTTCTCGCCGCCGCCGGTGCCGACCGTGGTGCCGACACCGCCGCCGATCCCCACCCCGGAGCCGACGGTCGCCCCGCCGCCCCCGGCCAGTTTCTGGGTGGACACGCTGCCGTTCTCCAAGAAGTCCGACCGGGTGCCGCCGTCCGGGCCGAGCATCGACCGCCGCAACAGCGACTGGCTGCTCCAGCGGGACGGGCTGCTGATCGGCGGCTCGGCCTACAAGCGCGGCATCTCGGTGCACTCGCCCTCGACGGTGACCGTGGACCTGAACCGCAGCTGCTCGGCCTATGACGCCACGGTCGGCATGGACGACTTCAGCCTCGCGCCGGGCGCGTTCCGGTTCAGCGTGCGGGACGGCGCGGGCGGCACGCTCTGGTCCTCCGCGCCGCTGCGGGTGGGCGACCCGGCGGTGCCGGTGCACGTGCCGCTGGGCGCGCAGACCCGGATCGAGCTGGTGGTCACCCCGCTGGACGGCATCTGGTCGGGCGCCAACCTGGCCGACTGGGCGGACGCCCGGTTCAGCTGCTGAACCGGGCGGGTGCTCAGACGGCGCAGGAGCCGTCCGCGCAGGCCCCGGTGCCGTCGACGTCGGCCGAGCCGACTTCCGACGCAGCAGCCTCGGCCGTAGTCTCCGCCGCCACCTGGTTCAGCACCTGCAGGAAGGTGTCGGCCTCCTGACCGCCCTGCACCGCCCAGCGGCCCTCGAAGACGAAGGTCGGCACCGCGCTGATGCCCAGCTGCCGGGCCGTGTCGAGCTGGTGCCGGACCTCGTCGGCGCCCTCCTCGCCGGCCAGGTACTCGGTGACCCGCTGCCGGTCCAGGCCGGCCGCGACGGCCACCTCGGTGAGCGCCGCCCGGTCGCCGACGTCCACGCCGTCGGTGAAGTGCGCCTTGAGCAGGGCCTCCTTGAGCGCGCCCTGCGCGGCCGGTCCGTACTCGGCCTCGGCCAGGTGCAGCAGCCGGTGGCCCAGGAAGGTGTTGGCGTGCAGCGCGGCGTCGAAGTCGAAGGTGATCTCCTCGGCCCGGCCCAGCTCGGTGACCCGGTCGTCCATCGCGCGGGACTGCGGCCCGTAGCGCTCGGCCAGCCAGGCGCGGTGCGGGCTGGCGGTCGCCGGGGCGTCGGGGACCAGCTGGTACGGGCGGTAGACCACCTCGACCTCCCCGTCGAACCGGGCCAGCGCCTGGTCGAAGCGGCGCTTGCCGATGTAGCACCAGGGGCAGGCGATGTCCGAGTAGATCTCGACCTTCATGGGGGTGGCTTCCTGTTTCGACGGAGGACGGACGGTGGACGAACGTGCTTGAACGTGAAGTTTCAACCAATTCGTCCGCGAATCCATTCCGCCCCGGCCGGCCGGCGGGGCACGGCGGCCTCAGCCCTCCAGGTACCTCTCCCGCAGGACGGCCACCAGGGCGTCGTCCACGCCGAGCCGCTCGGTGGCGTAGCCGCGGACCGATCCGTAACGCTGCGTCAGTTCCGCGATGAAGAGCTCCAGCACCTCGGCGGGGGCACGACCGTAGCCGGGCCAGCGCAGGGTGAGCTCGGGGTACTTCTGGTGCCAGTCGGCCACCAGCCGGTCGGTGGCCAGGTTGGTGAGGGTGAAGTCGGACACGACGACTTCCTGGTCGACCCCGAGGAGCGTGAGCAGCAGCATCGCGATCAGGCCGGTGCGGTCCTTGCCGGACTGGCAGTGGAAGACCAGCGGGCCGTCGCCGTGCGCGATCACCTCCAGGGCCCGGCGGATCTCGGCGGTACCGTCGTGGGCGACCTCGGAGAACTTCTCCGCCAGGAACGGGCCGACCTCGACCTCCGGGCCCTGCGCGGCCTGGTCGTACGGGCGGTGCTCGATGCTGAGGTTGTGGAAGGCGAGGCCGGGCAGCTCCGGCACCCGGCCGCTGCGCTCGATCTCCCACGGGTAGCGCAGGTCGATCACGGTGCGCACGCCGAGGGCGCGGAACCGCTCCCGGTCCGCGCCCCGCAGCTTGCCGAGCGAGTCGGACCGGTAGACCCGGCCCCAGCGGACGGTGCGGCCGTCGGCGGCCGGGTAGCCGCCGAGGTCACGGAAGTTGTGGACGGCGGCGAAGTCGTGGTGTCGGTTCACTGGGAGTCCCCCCGGTCGTCGTGATCGGCCCACTGTAGGGGCGGCTCAGTCCTTCGTGGGCAGTTCGCGCAGCCGGCTGACCGGCGAGAGGGCCACCGGCAACAGCATCAGCGCGGACCCGATCGCCACCGCGGTGAGCGCGGTGCGGATGCCGACCGCTCCGGCCAGGTAGCCGCCGAGCAGGCCGCCGAGCGAGCCGCCGCCGAACAGCAGGGTGCGGAAGGCGGCGTTCATCCGGCCCATCAGCGCGGGCGGGGTGCAGCCCTGACGCAGGCTCACCATCACCACGTTGGCCACGCCCAGCCCCGCGTAGCTCACGAAGAACGCCAGCACGAAGAACCCGAGCAGCACCGGCTTCGGCCCGCTCGCGAACGGGATCAGCAGCGGCCCGGCGAAGATCAGCGACATCGACACCGCGTAGGCGCGCCCCGGCCGCAGCCGGGCCACCACCTTGCGGGACAGGCTCGCGCCGACCAGGCCGCCGACCGAGGAGGCCGAGAAGACCACGCCGATCAGCCCGGCCGCCAGGCCCTCGTCCCGGGCGGCGTGCAGCAGGAAGAGGGTCCACACCGAGATCATCGAGAAGTTGCAGAACGGCCCGACCAGCGCGAGCGGGCGCAGGATCCGGTGGCCGAGCACGAACGCCAGGCCCTCGCGCACCTCGGCGCCCAGGTGCCGCTTCGCGGCGGGCGGCGCGGGGCGCTCCTCGGGCGTGCGGATCATCAGCAGGGTGACCAGCGAGACCAGGTAGGACGCGGAGTCGGCCAGCAGGCTGATCGGCGCCGTCAGCGCCCCGACCAGCACGCCCGCGATGCCGGGCCCGGCCACGTCGCCGACCGAGGAGGTGACGCCGAGCCGCTGGTTCGCCGCCAGGTACTGGTCGGGGTCCTTGACCAGGGTGGGCACGAAGGACATCCAGCTGACGTCGAAGAGCACCGAGAAGACGCCGATCGCGCAGGCCAGCCCGAGCAGCAGACCGATCGTCAGGTGGTGGGTGGCGGCCAGCAGCGGCACCAGCCCGATCAGCACCATCCGCGCCGCGTTGGCCACCAGCATCACCCGCCGCCGGCGCATCCGGTCCACCAGGGCGCCGAAGACCATCGCCAGCCCCAGGTAGGGCACCAGCTGCAGGAAGCGCAGCAGCCCGACCTCGCCGGGGCTGGCGTGGAAGGCGAGCACGGCGGTGAGCGGCAGCGCCAGGGTGGTCACCTGGCTGCCGAGCAGGGACAGCGACTCGCCGAACCAGAAGGCCAGGAAGTCGCGGTTGTGCCGGAGGGCGGCGGGTGGCATCGGCGGTGCGGCGCTGTCGGTGCTGGCGGCGACGGTGGCCATCGGCGGTTTCCCCCAGGGTTTCTAACGGTTCGAAAGGTGTCTTGGTGTGAGATCCTGACAGGGGATTCTTATGGTTGCAAGAGTGACTTACCATTAGAGAATGGAGACGACACAGACCGAGCCGCCGGCGGTCGAGCTGGCGAACACCGTGGTGGCCGTGCGCGGACGGGAGCGGGACGAGCTGGACGGGTGGCTCGCGGCGCACGGACTGGCGGCGGACGCCGAGCGGTTCCGCGAGCTGCGCGACGCGGTGCGGCGGCTGCTCGCCGCGGCGACGGGGGACGGCGCGTACCCGGCGGCCGACCTGGCGGTGCTGAACGCGGCCGCCGCGCTGGCCCCGCGCTGGCCGGTGCTGCTCACCGGCCCGGACGGCACGCCGACGACCGGTGAGCGGTCCGCCGCCGGCCCGGCCGACGCGGCCCTCGCCGACCGCGCCCGGGACGCCGTCCGCCTGCTCGGCACCCCCGCCCGGGCGGACCTGCGGGCCTGTCAGGGCCCGGGCTGCGTGCAGTACTTCGTCCGCGACCACCCGCGCCGCGAGTGGTGCGGCCCCGGCTGCGGCAACCGGGCCCGGGCGGCCCGGCACTACCGCAAGAAGCGGGAGGGGTGACCGGACCGGAGGAGTTCTCTCAGCGGGCCGGCGGCGCGGGGACGATGAGCACCGGACAGCCGGCGTGGTGGGCGGCGGCCGAGCTGACCGAGCCGAGCAGCAGGCGGCCGAACGCGCCGTTGCCGCGGGCGCCGACCACCAGGGTGTGCCGGCCGGCCGAGGCCGCCAGCAGCACCTCGATCGGCCGGCCGTACGCGACGTGCAGCGCGCAGGGGCCGGTGAACGGACGGTGCCGGGCCCGCTCGACGGCGCCGACGGCCCGGCGCAGCCCGTCCGCCATGCTCTCCCCGAGCCGCTCCACGCTCTCCCGCACCAGCTCGGCCATCCCGGGCGGGTAGGCCCCGCCGGGGCTGGGGTTGACCACGCCGAGCACGTGCAGCGGCAGGCCGTACCGCTCGGCCTCGGTCATCGCCCGGTCCAGGGCCCACAGCGAGCCGTCCGACCCGTCGCAGGCCGCCAGGATCCCGCCCGGCGGCGCGGGCGGGCCGGTGTGCACCGGCCGGGCGGCGGGCGCGGGATCGAGGGTGGTCACCGGCCCATGATCGGGGCCCGCCGCACCGGCCGACCCGACGGCACGCCGGAGGACGGGCCGTCAGATCGGCGTGCCGACCGCCAGCGCCCGGCGCTGCGGGGTGGGCAGCCCGGTCCAGCAGGTGCCGCGGTGGCGGGCGGTGAAGCGGCGCAGCCAGAGTTCGGTGGCGATCAGGTCGGCGAGGCCGTCGAGGGCGCCCGGCGGCAGGTCGCCGTACGGGTCGGTGGCCGAGCCGAGCGCGCGGTGCACGGCCGGCAGGTCGATCAGGCCGGCCTCGGCGAGCAGCGGCGCACGGAACAGGTCGGCCAGCGCGTCCCCCGACCGCCGCAGCCCGAGCCGGGCGGCCTGCGCGCGGTCCGGCCGGGGCGCCCGCCCCCAGTCCGCGGGCAGGTCGGCCCGGCCCGCCCCGGTGAGCACCGAGCGCAGCAGCGCGTGCCGGGCCCCGGGCTGCAGGCGCAGGTCGGCCGGGAGCAGCCGGGCGGCCCGGACCACCCGGTTGTCGAAGAACGGCGCGTGCACCCGCTGCCCGTGCTGCTCGGTGGCCTGCACCAGGGTGCGGAAGCCGCCCGCGTGGTGGTGCAGGGCCAGCCGGGCCCGGTGCGCCCCGGGGGCGAGCAGCGGCTCCGGCCCCCGGGCGGCCATGCGCAGCCGCTGGGCGACGGCGGCGAGCGCGTCGTCGGACAGCCAGCGGGCGGCCGGCCCGGGCACCACCCAGGCCAGGTCGGCCACCGAGTAGGCGCCCATGGTGTACCGCGCGCCGGGTCGCCTGCCCCGGCGCACCGCCGGCCGACGGACCGTCAGCTGCACCGCCGCGTCGTCCAGCGCCTCCGCGTACCCGGCCCGGGCCAGCCGCCGGGCCGCCCGCAGCACGGTCACCGGGGTGCGCAGCGCGTCGCTGAAGGTGCCGGTGAGCGCCCGGTCGGCGCCGGCCAGCGCGGCCACCGGGGGCAGCAGTTCGCGCGGTCGGCCGTCCCGGATCAGGTCGGCGAGCCGGGCCGGGTGGCCGTCCAGCACCTGGCGGGCGCCGTGCCCGGTGAGGTGGTCGGTGCCGCCGGCGCCGAGCCGGGCGGCGGTGCCGGCGGCGGTGACCAGGGCCCGGCCGGGCGCGTCGGTGAGCGGCCCGGCCAGCGGGTCGTCGGTTAGCTCGGCGTACGGCAGGTGCTGGGCGTCGGTCGCCAGCACGGTGTGCCGCAGCCGGGGGCGCCCGCCGTCCGGCGGCGGCTCGGGGGCCGGGCGCGGCGCCTCGTGCGAGGTGACGGCGGCCAGCAGCTCCGGCACCGCCGCCTGCTCCCCGGCCGGCTCCGGCCGGGTCCAGGAGCCCTTGGTGGCGCCGGTGCGCCGGGGCGCGGGGACCGGCCCGGCCGGCAGCGCCGGGGCGGCGACGGACGCGGTGGCGGAGGCAGCGGCGGCGATCGGCACGGCGGCGGCGAGCAGCGCGACCGCCGTGGAGGCGGTGCCGTAGGACAGGTCCGCGCCGATCCGCGGCCCGGGCCCGCCGCCGGGCGCCAGCCGCACCCGGTAGCGCACCGCCTCCAGCAGGGTGCGCGTCAACTCCCGCACGGCCGGCGCCTCGCCGCCCGCGCCCGGGCCGCCGCCGGGGGTGCCCTCGTCGTCGTAGCGGGCCGTCTGGGGCCGGCCGCCGCGGATCGCCAGCGTGTGGCCGGGCGGCACCCGGTGCACCCCGGCGTAGGGGGTGCTGGTGCCGAGCGCCTCGGCGGACTCGGGGCAGGCCAGCGCGGCGGCCAGGTGGCCGGTGTCCACCCCGGCGCCGACCAGGTCGGCCAGCGGCAGCCCGGCGGTGGCGTAAGCGGTGCCGCCGCACCAGGGGGTGTGGAAGACCGGCTGCAGCCCGGCCAGGTCGGTGAGCAGCAGGGTGCTCCGGGTGCCGATCCGCAGCACCACGGTGTAGCTGCCGGGCCAACCGGTCAGGTGGCGCACCGCGCCGCCGCGGGCGGTGGCGAGCCCGGCGGCCAGCTCCTGGTCGCCGGCCCCGCAGTGGCCGAGCACCAGCAGCCGGGCGGTGGACTCGGCGTCGCCGCTCAGGTCGGCGGTCCCGGTGACCGCCTCCGGGCGGCCGGCGCCGGGGCGCTGGACGAACTGGCGGATCTCCTCGGGGCGCCAGTCGCCGACCGCCCAGAGCGGGTCGGGCCCGAGCCAGAGCGGGGTGGCGGCGATCGGGCGGACGGCGGCGAGCGCGGCCAGCGCGTCCGGCAGGGTGGGGCCGCCGACGGCGGCGCCCAGCGGCGCGCGACCGGGCGGGCGCGCCCGGGAGACGCTGCCGCTCCACCCCGCCAGCCACCGCATCGCGCCTCCACCAGAGCGTGGGTCCCGGCCCGCGGCCGAGGAGGTGGCGGGCCAAGGACATCGTGCCACTGCGGCGGATTCGAACAGCCCCTCGTGCGAGGTCGGGTGATTCCCACCCGGGGCGGGCCATTCCCGGCAATCCCGGCGGCCGGGACCCTCCGGCTGTCCGGCGGCGGCGGTGTGGACTGCCGCGCGGCCCGGGGCTCCCCCTCCGTGGCCCGGGCCGCGCGGCGCGGACGGCGCGGCGGGGAGCTGGGCACCCGGTGGCCGTCCGAGAGTGTGGGGCCGCGGGTACCGCGCGTCCGATTCGCGGTGCCCGCGGCCCACCGCCGCCGAGCGTTCCGATCGGGTCACGGCCACCGAGGAATGGCCGAAAGTAGCGCAAAGCCCGGGAGGGCATCCGCATGCCCTCCCGGACCTCCACCACTGCCCGCGGGGAACTGAGGCAGCGGCATCCCCCGGCCCGCCGGGTCCTCGACGGCGGGCCGACCCACTGCCCCTAGCGAACTGCCGGGACGCCGGTGGAACCAGGGGGCACAGGTGGGCGCACGTCAACACGGAACCGGAGCACGGCGATCTCCATGACCACCCGTCAGCCTCCCCTGACGCACCGTCACGCCACTCCCACGGCCCCCGTGCGCCACCGCACCCCCGACGCCCCGGGTGCGCGATCGCGCCAACCGGAATATCCACCCTTAACCCTGGGAACCCGGCCGACTACGCTTGGTGCCACCGCATCGGGCCGCTGCGCGCACACCCACAGAGGGGGGCCGTCGCATGAGCACCACCTCACGAGGACCGAACGAGCGGCTCGGCGCCCTGCTGGCCCAGGCCCAGATCAGCAACGCGGGCCTGGCCCGGCGGGTCAACGACCTGGGCGCCCAGCGCGGTCTGACGCTGCGCTACGACAAGACCTCGGTGGCCCGCTGGGTGAGCAAGGGCATGGTGCCGCAGGGCCCGGTGCCGCACCTGATCGCCACCGCGATCGGCGGCAAGCTGGGCCGCCCGGTGCCGCTGGACGAGATCGGGCTGGGCGGCACCGACCCGGCCCCCGAACTCGGGCTGGCCTTCCCGCGCGAGGTGCCGGACGCGGTGCGCTCGGCCACCGACCTGTGGCGGGTGGACCTGGAGCTGCGCCGGGGCGCGGGCGGCGGCCGCTGGAGCGACGCGCTGGCCGGCACCTTCTCCGCCGCGGCCTACACCACCCCGGTCTCGCGCTGGCTGATCAACCCGGCGGACAGCACGGTGGCCCGCGAGGAGTCGGCGGCCGTCCGCCCGGGCGGGCGCGGCCGGGTGGGCCAGTCCGACGCGGCCAAGCTGCGCGAGGCGGCCCAGGAGGCCCGCCGCTGGGACTCCAAGTACGGCGGCGGGGACTGGCGTTCCTCGATGGTGCCGGAGTGCCTGCGGCAGGAGGCGGCGCCGCTGCTGCTGGCCTCCTACAGCGACGCGGTGGGCCGGGCGCTGTTCGGCGCGACCGCCGAACTCACCAGGCTGGCGGGCTGGATGGCCTTCGACACCGGCCAGCACGAGGCGGCCCAGCGGTACTACATCCAGGCGCTGCGGCTGGCCCGGGCCGCGGCCGACGTGCCGCTGGGCGGCTACGTGCTGGCCTCGATGAGCCTGCAGGCCTGCTACCGGGGCTTCGCCGAGGAGGCGGTGGACCTGGCCCAGGCGGCGCTGGAGCGCAACCGCGGGCTGGCCACCAACCGGACGATGAGCTTCTTCCACCTGGTGGAGGCCCGGGCGCAGGCCAAGGCCGGCAACTCGGCGGCCTGCGGCGCGGCGCTCGCGGCGGCGGAGGGCGCGCTGGAGCGCTCGCGCGCCGGTGATCCCGACCCGGCCTGGATCGACTTCTACGCCTACGACCGGCTGGCCGCCGACGCCGCCGAGTGCTTCCGCGACCTCGGGATGCCCGCCAAGGTGCGCCAGTTCACCCAGGAGGCGCTGGCCCGCCCGACCGAGGGCTTCGTCCGCTCGCACGGCCTGCGGCTGGTGGTCTCGGCGATGGCCGAGGCCGAGGCCGGCAACCTGGACGCGGCCGTGGAGGCCGGCGGCCGGGCCGTCGAGGTGGCCGGCCGGATCTCCTCCCAGCGCAGCCGGGAGTACGTGCTGGAGATGCTGCGCCGGCTGGAGCCCTTCCAGGGCGAGCAGCGGGTGCGCGAACTCACCGAGCGGGCCCGGGCGGTGCTCACCGCCCCCGCCTGACACCCGCGCCCGCCCGAACCGCCCGGCCCTCCTGACGCCGCACCGGTCCGCGTGGCACCATCCGCAGCATGGCGGACGAGAGCTACGACGTGCTGGTGGTGGGCGGCGGCATCGTGGGCCTGGCGACGGCCCGGGCGCTGGTCGGCGAACGGCCCGGACTGCGGGTCGCGGTGCTGGAGAAGGAGGCCGTCCCGGCGAGCCACCAGACCGGCCGCAACAGCGGGGTGATCCACAGCGGGATCTACTACCGCCCCGGCTCGCTCAAGGCGCGCTACGCGGTGCGCGGCGCCGCCGAACTCGTCCGGTTCTGCCGGGAGCACGGGCTGCCGCACGAGGTGACCGGCAAGACGATCGTGGCCACCGCCCCGGCCGAGCTGCCCCGGCTCGCGGCGCTCGCCGAGCGCGGCCGGGCGAACGGCCTGCGGGTCGAGGAGCTGACGCCCGCCCGGCTGCGCGAGCGCGAGCCCGCGGTGGCCGGGCTGCGGGCGCTCTGGGTGGCGAGCACCGGGATCTGCGACTTCGCCGAAGTGGCCCGCTGCTACGCCCGGCTGGCCGCCGAGCGCGGCGCCGAGCTGCGCACCGGCCACGAGGTGACCGGGATCGCGCGGCGCCGGGACGCGGTCACCGTGCGGCTGGCCACCGGCCGGGAGCTGCGCTGCGCGGTGCTGGTCAACTGCGCGGGCCTGTACGGCGACCGGATCGCCCGGCTGGCCGGGGACGACCCCGGCGTGCGGATCGTGCCGTTCCGCGGCGAGTACTACGAGCTGGCCGAGCACCGCCGGGGCCTGGTCCGCGGGCTGGTCTACCCGGTGCCGGACCCGGCCTTCCCGTTCCTGGGCGTGCACCTGACCCGGGGCATCCACGGCGACGTGCACGTCGGCCCGAACGCGGTGCCGGCGCTGGCCCGGGAGGGCTACGACTGGCGCACCGTGCGGCTGGCCGACCTGGCCGACACGGTCGCCTTCCCCGGCACCTGGCGGCTGGCCCGGCGGCACTGGCGCAGCGAGGTCGGCGAGCTGCACCGCTCGCTCTCCAAGCCGGCCTTCCTGCGGGCGGTGCGCCGGCTGCTGCCCGCCGTCCGCGCCGAGGACCTGGTCCGGGCCGGCGCCGGGGTGCGGGCCCAGGCCGTCGACCGCCACGGCGCCCTGCTGGACGACTTCGCCTTCGCCGGCTTCGACCCCGCCGACCCGCGCTCGCCCCGCCGCACCGTGCACGTGCTGAACGCCCCCTCGCCCGCCGCCACCGCCTCGCTGCCGATCGGCGCGGAGGTGGCCCGGCGGGCGCTGGCCGCCCTGGACGCGGGCGGCCGCTGACCCTACTGCCGCCCCGCAGCGCCCCCGTACACTCGACGGCATTGTGAATGCGACTGCCCCCACCACCCCGAGCGCCCCCGGCTCCCCGAGCGAGCTGCCCGCCCCGCGCCCGTCCGAGCGGCTCTCCGCAGCCCCGGCCGGCTACCCGGCACCGATGTACCCGCACAAGGCCACCGAGGCCCAGCACCGGGAGCACCGGATCCGCACCTTCCAGCCCCGGCGCGGCCGGATGACCCAGGTGCAGGCCGGCGCGCTGGACCGGCTCTGGGAGCACTGGGGCGTGGCGATCGACGGCACCCCGCTGGACCTGGGCACGCTCTTCGGCGGCCTGCCGGTCACCCTGGAGATCGGCTTCGGGATGGGCGAGACCACCGCCGCGATGGCCGCCGCCGACCCGGGCAAGGGCATCCTGGCCGCCGACGTGCACACCCCCGGCCACGGCGCCCTGCTGAACCTGCTGGAGCTCAGCGGCGCGCAGAACGTCCGACTGGCCGCCGGCGACGCGATCATCCTGATCCGCGACATGCTGCCCGAGGCCTCGCTGGCCGGGCTGCGGATCTACTTCGCCGACCCGTGGCCGAAGCCGAAGCACCACAAGCGCCGGCTGGTCCAGCACGGCTTCCTCGACCTGGTGCTGCCCCGGCTCGCGCCCGGCGCCCTGCTGCACTGCGCCACCGACTGGGAGCCCTACGCCGAGCAGATGGCCGAGGTGCTGGCGGCCCGCCCCGAGCTGGTCAACCTGCACCCCGAGGGCGACGGCAGCGACTGGACCGACGGCCGCGCCGACGGCACCGTGCCCGGCTACGCCCCGCGGCCCGACTGGCGCCCGGTGACCAAGTTCGAGCGGGCCGGCCTGGCCAAGGGCCACGTGGTGCACGACCTGCTCTTCGAGAAGCGCTGACCGCCGCGGGCCGCAGCACGCCTGACGGGGCGTCACCGCGGCCCGACGGCCGGTCACCGACCCCTGTCCGGAAGCGGGATCGTCCCCTACGCTTTTCGGCGTGAGCCGTCCGCACCGTGCCCGCGGCGCCGCGGTGGTCCTGGGCCTGGCCTGCTGCGCGGTGCTGATGGTGCGCCTGGTGCAGCGGCAGACCGGCACCACCGGCCTGCTGGTGGGCCTCGGGCTCGCGGTGCTCCCGGTGCCCTTCGTGCTGGCCGCGCTCACCTGGCTGAACCAGGGGGCCCGGCTGCCCGGGCGGCGGCTGGCGCTCTGCCTGGCCTGGGGCTCCTGCGCCGCCACCCTGATCGCCCTGCTGGCCAACGGCTGGGCCGGCTCCTGGCTGACCGCCGTGCAGGGCGGCCAGCGCGGGCAGACGCTCGGCGCCGAGCTCGCCACCCCGCTGATCGAGGAGACCGCCAAGGGCCTGGTGCTGCTGGCCACCATGCTGCCGCTGCACCGCCGCCGGCCCCGCCGGGGCACCGGCCCCTCGCCCGCGGCCCGGGCCCGGCTGCGGCACCGGGCGATCGCCTCCGGCCTGGTGCTGAGCGGCATGACCGCCTGCGGCTTCGCCTTCACCGAGAACGTGCTCTACCTGGGCCGGGCCTTCACCGACGACCAGCAGCAGCGGCTGGAGTCGATCGGCCTGGGCCTGACCCCCTCGCTGCGGGACTACGACGACACCGTGCACACCTTCGTGCTGCGCGCGCTGCTCACCCCGTTCGCGCACCCGCTGTTCACCGCGCTGACCGGCCTGGGCCTGGCCGTCTCGCTGACCTGCGCCGGGCGGCGGCGGGCCCGGCTGGCCGCACCGGCCGGCTGGCTGGCCGCGGTGGCCCTGCACGGCGTCTGGAACGCGGCGGCGGGCCTGGGCACCCACGACTTCCTGGCCGTCTACGCCCTGCTGATGGTCCCCTGCTTCGCCGCCCTGGCCGGCCTCGCGCTCTGGGCCCGCGGCCGCCCGCACGGCCTGCCCCGCCCCGCAACCGCTGCGCGCTGACCGGAGGAACCGCAGGTCAGCAGGTTTCGTGAAAGCGATTTCCGGAAACGGACGGCATCGCGTAGTGTGGTGTTCACCGACGCGGGGTGGAGCAGCTCGGTAGCTCGCTGGGCTCATAACCCAGAGGTCGCAGGTTCAAATCCTGTCCCCGCTACTCAGTAGCACGAAGGCCCGGTGGAGAAATCCACCGGGCCTTCGGCATTCCCCGGGGCGGTTCCGGACCCGGCCCGTGACCCGTTTCCGGGGCGCTCCGGACGGCTGTTTGTGCATTCCGGACGACATCGCGTACTGTCTGTCCTACCGACGCGGGGTGGAGCAGCTCGGTAGCTCGCTGGGCTCATAACCCAGAGGTCGCAGGTTCAAATCCTGTCCCCGCTACTCAGTAGCACGAAGGCCCGGTGGAGAAATCCACCGGGCCTTCGGCGTTCCCCGGGGTGCGGTTCGCGGGTCGCGGTTCGCGGGTCGCGCGAATAATCCGTTGCCCCCGCGCGGACCGCCTGCCTATGGTGGGCACCGAACCAAATGAAAGGAGGTGATCCTGAGTTGAGTACCAACACGACTGCGCTCCGCGCGTCTGACTCGCTCGGGCGCGCCTCCGTGGAGCTGTCGGCCTGATCAGCCGGCGCCCCGCGGACGGAACCGCGCAGAAGTAGTCGAGCCCCCGGATGCCTCAAGGCGAGGCGCCGGGGGCTTCGGCATTCACCCGCCTGACGGACGCGCGAACGGGTGAGCTGGCGCTACAGTTCGTGCCGTCTGGAGCGGACCGGAGCGAGCGGGGAGCGGGCGGATGGCGGGGCAGCTGGGTCTGGACGGGCTGGCGCGACGCCGGCAGGCGGTCGCCGTCGGCACATTGATCGGGCTCGGGTTCCTCGGCCTGCTGCTCTACACCACCGCCGCGCCGCACCCGGTGAGCGCGCTCGGCGCCGGGGTGATGATCTCCTGCGCCACCACCGTGGTCGGTGCGCTGATCGGCTTCCTGTTCGGCATCCCGCACGTGCTCGGGTCCAACGCGGCCGCCGCGCCCGCGCAGAGCGGCCAGTACACTGCCAACACCAACCTGGAGCAGGTCTCCGACTGGCTCACCAAGCTGCTGCTCGGCGTCGGCCTGACCCAGCTCGGCAGCCTCTGGCACGGCGCCCGCCAGCTCGGCCACTCGCTCTCCCCCGCGCTCGGCGGCCGGCAGGACGCCACCCCGTTCGCGGTCGCGCTGGTGCTCTACTTCCTGATCCTGGGCTTCCTCGGCGGCTGGCTGGCCACCCGGCTGATGCTGGCCGGCGCGCTGACCCGGGCCGACGGCGACGCGCTGCACCTGTTCACCACCGCCCAGGAGCAGCAGCGCCAGGGCGACGAGGTGGGCGCGGAGGACCTGCGGGTGCAGGCGATGGGCCGGCTCGGCAAGTTCACCGCGCGGGCCGGCACCCCGGCCCAGCCGACGGCCGCCGCCGCCCAGATGGCCGAGATCCGGGCCGGCGCCAAGAACTCCCCGGCCGGGCCGGACGAGGTGCGCGGGCTGTTCGCCTCGGACGACCCGGGGCTGCGGCTGCAGGCCCTGGCGCTCACCCAGGGCAACCCGCTGCTGGGCGACTTCGAGAGCGTGCTGGAGTACGTCGAGCACCCGCGCAGCGCCTTCGAGCACTACCACGCGCTGCTCGCGGCCCGCGGCATGCTCAACCGGCTGGGCCGCGACCAGCGGATGCGGCTGCGCAACGCGGTGGTCAACCAGCTGCTCGCCCCCGACGGCATCCCGGACGCCTCCGACCGCCGCTGGGTGGCGGAACGGATCCTGGCCAAGCTGGACGCGATCGGTCAGGTGCCGACGCCGCGGCCGTCGGGGGTCTGAGCCGCCGGGGCGTCAGACGAGGCGCTCCAGGTAGCCGTTGGCGACCAGCCAGCCGACGTTGATCCGGCTCGGCGCGCCCGGCAGCAGGGTGGCGTCCAGCTGGTACTGCCAGCCGTAGCCGAGCTGGCCGAACCAGGGGGCGATCGGCCCGCCGTGCACGGCGAACGGCTTGACCACCTTGTAGTCGTGGTAGTTGCAGCCGGCGGCCGGGGTGCCGTCCAGGCTCTGCGGCGGTATCGCGCGCATGGTGTACGGGGTGCCCTCGGGGGCCAGGAAGGACCCGTACTCGGAGCCGTAGCGGTCGATGTCCTGGCCGACCGGCAGGGTCTGGTCGATCTCGATCGGCTGGTCGTTCAGGCCGATCAGGTAGCCGTTCTGCGGCGGGTACTTCCAGGAGCCGGCCGCCGGGTCGTAGTACTGCTGCAGGAAGGCCTGGTCGCCGAGCCCGCCGGTGCGGTCGTAGCCGATCAGCTGGGCCCCGACCCGTCCGGTGCTGGGCAGCTGCGCCGGGCCGAGCCGGGCGTCGCCGGCCTGGAAGGCGGTGGAGCACTGGTCGGCGGGCGGGGTGTCGGCCCGGGCGGCGGGGGCGGCGACGGTGCAGAGGGCGGCGGCCGCGACCGCGGCGGCGAACAGACGGCTGCTCTTCGTCAGTGTGATGGTCACTCAGCGGACGCTAGCGGTCACGGACTCTGGCCTTCCGGTCTTTCCGGGAGTTGGCCGAAACCGGACCCGGGTCAGCACCAGCACGTAGCGCCGCCGCCCGTCCCCCGGGGCGCGCACGGTGCGCAGCTCGCTGTGCACCCCGCGCCCGCCCAGCTCCCGGCGCAGCCGGGGCAGGTGCGGGCTGCGCCGGCTCTCGGCGTCGTGCAGCGGGTGCACCCGGACCTCGCCGTCGGGGGCGGTGACCCGGACCAGCTCCAGCAGGGCGGCCAGTTGGGCGGCCGGCGGGAACCGGTCCGGGTAGGCGAAGAGCAGGTAGGAGCTCAGGGTGAGCGCGAACACCCCGTCGGCGAACGGGAGCCGGGGCAGCGCGGCGGCCAGGTAGTCCCCCGGGTGGGCCGCCCGGTCGGCGGCGAACAGCGCGCGGGCCC
Source organism: Kitasatospora viridis (assembly GCF_007829815.1). Classification (NCBI taxonomy): domain Bacteria; kingdom Bacillati; phylum Actinomycetota; class Actinomycetes; order Kitasatosporales; family Streptomycetaceae; genus Kitasatospora; species Kitasatospora viridis. The sequence goes on from NZ_VIWT01000001.1 coordinate 2,645,131, forward strand.
GGTCCCAGCTGCGCAGGTACTTGTGGTGCGGCAGGTGACGGACCGACAGGTACTGCCCGGGCCGGGCCCGCATCGCGGCCGCCATCGCCGAGCGGGCCCGCTCGGCCTCGGCGAGCAGCTCCGCGGTCGGCCGCGCGTACGCCGGGTCGACCGCCACCACCCGGCAGCCCAGCGCCCTGGCCTCCGCCACCAGTCCCGCCGCGCCGCCCGGGCAGTCCAGCACCGGCCCCGGCAGGAGCGCCAGTTGAGCCCTGGTCAGCCCGAAGAAGGCGCAGTACTCGTCCAGCGGCCGCGAGGTGATCAGCACCCGGCCAGCCGAACACGCGCGCGGGAGCGGCGCATCCGCTGCGGGCCGGCCGGGTGGGGGCGTCCGGGTGGGGCGTCCGGGTGCGGGTGTCCGCCAGACTGTGCGGTCACAGCTGCGTAAACGACGGAGCGCATCCGGGGCCGGCCTGCCAGGCTGGTCGCCGGGCAGCGGAAGGGGGGTCGCCGTGTCGCGACGGGGAACGGCCGGAGCGGTCGTGCTGGTGGCCGTGGTGGCCGCCGTCACGGCGGTCGGCGTGGCCACCCAGCACCCGCCGCGGCCCGCGCCGATCGTGATCACCGCGCTGCCCCGCGGCGAGTGGCTGCGGCTGCAGGACCTGCACGCCCAGCTGGCCGGGGTGGGCAGCCCGCAGCAGTACGACGACGCCTTCAGCACCCTCTCCAACCGCTGCCTGGACTCCGACGAGAGCCTGACCGACGAGATCCAGGTGACCCTGTCCCTGCTCCAGCACGGCGGCGCCGCCGACGCGAACAGCCTCACCGTGATGCACGACCTCGCGGCCGACCTGCCGATCGGCTGGCGGGCGAACTGCGCCCAGGTGGCCGGCGGCTACCTGATCAACCACCAGCAGCTGCCCTGACGGCCGCTCGGCGGTCGGGGCAGCTGGTGACGGTCGATCGGCTGGGTCAGCCGGCCGCCAGCAGCCGGGCGGCCGAGCGGGAGACGCCGGTCAGCACCCGGGTGGTGCCGACGGCCAGCAGCAGGACCAGCACCCCGGCCAGCGAGGCGCCGATCAGCTGCCAGGACGAGGACACGTAGTAGGTGTGGTGCACGTGGTGGCTGTCGTAGTAGTCGAAGATCCGGTAGCCCGGCCAGCCGACGTAGGTCTTGAACACCCAGTTGTAGGCGGGCAGCGCGGCCATCGCCAGGCCCACCGCGTAGAGCACCGTGCTCAGCACGAAGCTGAACACCCGCCAGGGGAACATCAGCAGCTCGTGGGCGAAGGCGCGCCAGCCGGCGCCGTCCGCCAGCCGGTCCACCGCCGCGCCCCAGAAGCCGGCCCGGGAGCGGCGCACCGGGGCCGGGGCGGGCAGTTCCTCGCCGAGCAGGGCGCCCACCCGGGCGCGCTCCAGCGCGGCCAGGCCGCGGCAGCCGCTGAGCAGCAGGGCCAGCACCGGCATGCCCAGCATGGTCGGCAGGGTGCCGAGCCCGGCCGCGAAGAGGGTGACGGACCAGCAGAAGCCGAGGATGCCGGTGAACAGCGAGCCGGCCACGTAGCCGTACTCGCGGCCGATCCGGCCGAGGAAGGAGGCGGAGCGGGCGGGGCGGTCGGCCGGCCCGACCTGGGCGAAGGTCGTCGTCATGTGCCCAAGCCTGCCGGGCGGGGCCGACCCGGGAAATCCTGCTGTCCGGCGGACCCGGGGTGGGGTTAACCCCCCGCCCGGTCCGCGGCGGACGGCCACTCGTGCTCCAGCAGCGAGTACTGCAGCGCGTCGTGCCAGCGGCCGCGCAGGTACAGGTCGTCCCGGATCCGGCCCTCCAGCTGGAAGCCGACCTTGCGCAGCACCCGGGCCGAGGCCAGGTTCTCCGGGTCGAGCCGGGCGGCCAGCCGGTGCAGGCCGAGCTCGCCGAAGCCGAAGCCGCAGAGCAGCCGGGCGATCTCGGTGGCGTACCCGAGGCCCCAGGCGTCCCGGCGCAGCGCGTAGCCGATGAACGCCTGGCGCTGCTCCGCGGCGCCCTCGACGCCGAGCACCGCGTTGCCCAGCGGCACCGCGTCCTCGCCGTCGGCGGTGAGCGTGACGGCGAGCCGGTAGACGGTGCGCGGGTCCTTCTCCGACTCGTCCAGGTAGAGCGCCACCTGGTCGGCGCAGTCCTCCCGGTCCCGGGGTTCGAAGGGCAGGTAGCGGGCGGCCAGCGGATCGCCGAAGATCGCGTGCAGCGCGTCGATGTCGCGCTCCACGTGGTGGAACTCACGGACGGTCAGCCGTGGCCCGGTCAGCAGGACGGGGTGCATGGCACGTACGGTAGTGCGCCGCGAACCGGTTACCGTACCGGTCATGGACGACGAGGACCTGCGGCTCACCCCCCGGCCGCACACCGCTGAGCTGCTGCGTTGGGCCGAGGAACAGGGTCTGGACCCGGTGCCCGAGGGGCCGCTGAACGCGGTCCTCACACTGCTCGAACTGGGTGACGCCCGGCTGCACGACGGCTTCCCGGAGCTCACCTCCCCCCTCCTCCAGGAACTGCTGTACGAAAGGATCCACCTCTACGTGCAGCCGGCGCCGGACCAGGACCCGCTGGCCTACGGCGCCGCCGTGCTGCTGCTGCTCGAACACCAGCGGGCGGCCAAGCGGCTCAACGCCAAGCGGCACGAGCGGCTGCGCGCGGAGGCCGAGTGGCAGGGCGAGCTGCTGGCCGGACTGCTGCGCCAGCCGCACCTGCTGACCTGGCCCCGGCTGTACGCGCTGCTGCTGCGCGGGGCCGGGGTGGACACCGCCGACCCCGCCGCGGTGCGGTCCTGGCTGGACGGCTACCGCGAGCTGGAGCCGCACGACCAGGTCGCGGTGCTGGCCGGGATCGAGGGGCTGGACCAGCCGGAGGGCACGGACGGCTGGACCGAGGGCGTGCTGCTCTCCATCGGCATGGCCACCGACGGCGCCCGGCTGCTGGTGGAGAACCGGCTGATGCAGCGCAGCTACCGCAACCTGGCCGGGCTGAACGCGCTCGGCCTGCCGATGCCGGCCGAGCTGTCCGGCGACTTCCCGCAGTTCGAGGCGGCGGTGCAGGCGGAGGCGCTGCGGCTGCTCGGCGAGTGGACCGTGCCCGGGCTGCCGGAGCTGCTGCTGACGGAGTACCAGGACCTCGCCCCGGAGCCGGGGGCCGCCGAGGTGGACCACTACATCGTCAAGCGCGGCCTGGTGGAGCTGCCGGACATCGGCGACTGGCCGGCCCCCGAGGAGGGGTGAACTCCTAGACCCCGCGGGACTGGAACCAGGCCGCCGCGTCGACCGGCGCGCCGCCGCCCGGACGGACCTCCAGGTGCAGCCGCGCCACGGTGGTGCCGCTGCCGGTGGCGCCGACCCGGCCGAGCGGCTCGCCCGGGGCGAGCTCGCCCGCCGTGGCGGTGATCGCGGACAGCTGGCAGTACCAGACCTCGGTGCCGTCGGGCAGGGTCTGGATCACCCGGTAGCCGTAGCGGCCGGACCAGCCGGCCGAGCTGACGGTGCCACCGGCCACGGCCCGCACCGGGGTGTTGACGGGGGCGGAGAAGTCGACGCCGGTGCGCAGCCCCTCCCACGGGGTGGCCACGGGCGGGTCGATCGGGCGGTCGGCGATCGGGAGCACGGTGCTGCCGGTCCCGGTCGGCTCGACGGCGGCCGGTTCGGCGGCGGCCTGCTCCACGGCGGACTGCTGCGCGGCGGCCTGCTCCACGGCCTGCTGGGCCGCGACGTGCTCGGCGGCGGCCTGCTGGGCGGCGCGCTTGGCGGCGGCCTCGTGCGCGGCCTCCAGCCGGGCGGCCTCGCGGGCCGCCTCCGCGCGGGCGGCCTGCTCGGCCTCCTGGCGCGCCGTCTCCTGCCGCACCGTCGGCTGCTGCGCCGTCTGCTGGGCCTCGGACTGGGCCGGTTCGGCCTGCTGCTGGATCCGGGCGGCCAGGGCCAGCCCCGGGTCGGTGTCCGGCGCGGTCACGGCGGGCGCCGGGGCGGCGGGTTCGGCGGCCGCTGCGGCGGCGGTCAGCCCGGTGGTGGCGCCGAGCGCGGCGGCCATCGCGGTGACGCCGAGCACCGGGGCGCTGGTGCGGGTCTGCTTGGGCATCCGACGGGGCGCGTCGGTGGGGTCGAGCACGGCGCCGCGGCCGGCCGGGGTGTGCGTCAACGCCACGGGTGGCGCTCCTTTCCTTCCCTCGCGCCTACCGGGTTAGCTGACGGGTTCGGAGCAGGAAGGTCTCCTACGGGCCGGTGAAGGCCCGATTCACCCCAAGGAACGTGGTTCCCCGGCTCCCCCGGCCTGCGTTCTCGCAGGCCGGCGGATTAGGCGACGCGCACGGTGCCGTCGGGGACGGCGTTGCCGACCGCGCTGCGTTATCAAACGTTAATCCCACGAGCCCCTGATTCCAAGCCACTCTCCCGAGGCGACTCCACTCTCACCCTGGGTGCCGACCTGAGTACGCGTACTCATGTGCCCGGAAGCGGAGTTGGCGATCCTTCAGGCATGACTTCATCGGTGCAGCCCCGGACCACCTCCGCCTACTACGTGCAGGCGATCCTCTCCTTCGCGCTGGCCGGCGGCGGCCTCGCGATCGGGATCGCCTACCTGCCGGTCAGCACCTGGACGCGGGCCTTCCTCGCGCTCGGGCTGCTCTACACCGTCACCTCCGCGTTCACCCTGGCCAAGGTGATCCGGGACAGACAGGAGGTGGGGGAGGTGGTGAACCGGGTCGACCAGGCCCGGCTGGAGAAGCTGCTGGCGGAGCACGATCCGTTCCGGGTTGACGGCTAAGGCTATTAGCCATAGCTTTGTGGGTGTCGGCAGGACGCCGACCAGCGCAGAGCCCCTCGGAGGCAGCCGTGAACAGCACCCTCGCTCCGCAGACCCGGTACCTGAAGCTCGCCGGCGGCACCCTCGCCTACGACGACACGGAGGGAGCCGGCACCCCGGTCCTGCTGCTGCCCGGGATGCTCGACTCCCGGGCCGCCTACCGCCACCTCGTCCCGCTGCTCACCGCCGCCGGCCACCGGGTGATCACCATGGACCTGCGCGGCTTCGGCGAGTCCTCGATCGCCTGGGACGACTACAGCCCGACCGCGCTGGCCGGCGACGCCCTGGCGCTCCTCGACCACCTGGGCGTCGAGCGGGCCGTGCTGGTCGGCAGCTCCTACACCGGCGCCACCGTGATCCGGGTCGCCGCCGACGCGCCCGAGCGGGTGGCCGGCATCGTGCTGCTGGACGCCTTCGCCGAGCAGCCGGCCGGTGCCTTCACCAAGGCGCTCGGCTGGGGCCTCGGCACGGCCCTGCTCGCCTTCCCCAAGGTCTGGGGCTACTACCTGAACAAGCTGGCCTACCCCGGCGGCCCCACCCCCGAGATCCGCGCCTACAACGCCGGCCTGGAGGCCGCGCTGCGCACCCCGGGCCGCAAGACCGCCACCCGCGGCTACGTCCGCGGCGACTCCGCCCCGATCGGCTGGAGCGCCGGGGTGCGCTGCCCGGCCCTGGTGGTGATGGGCAGCAAGGACCCCGACTTCCCCAAGCCGGAGGAGCTGGCGGACCGTCAGGCCGCCGCGCTGAACGCCCGCAAGGTGATGATCGACGGCGCCGGCCACTACCCCATGGCACAGGCCCCGCGGGCCACCGCCGACGCGCTGCTCCCGTTCCTCGCCGAGGTGGCCGCCTGATGCCCCGCGCCGGACTCACCCCCGACGTCGTGGTCGACCACGCGCTCGCGCTGATCGACGAGCAGGGGCCGGGCGAGCTGACCCTGGCGGCGGTGGCCGCCCGGGCCGGCGTGGCCGCCCCCTCGCTCTACAAGCACGTGCCCGGCGGCCTGGCCGGACTGCGCCGGCTGGTCGCGGTGCGGGTCACCGGCGACCTGGCCGACCAGTTGACCGGCGCGGTCGCCGGGCTGGACGGCGAGGACGCGGTGCAGGCCCTGCTGCGGGCCTACCACGCCTACGCGCTGGCCTTCCCGCGCCGGTACGCGGCCCTGCCGCAGGCCCCGTCGGCCGACGACGACGAGCGGCTGACCACCGAGGGCGGCCGGCTGGTCGGGACGATCTTCCAGGTGCTGGCCGGCTACGGGATCACCGACGCCGAGGCGGTGCACGCGGCCCGCACGGTGCGCAGCCTGGCGCACGGCTTCGCCTCGCTGGCCATCGGCGGCGCCTTCCAGCTCGGCGAGGACCTGGCGGTGACCCAGGAGCGGATGATCGGGCTGCTCACCGGCGGGCTGCGCGGCTGGCCCACGGCCGGCGGACCGGCCCGACGGGCGGAGTGAGCGGCCTGTCAGGGGGTAGCAACCGGGACGGGGTGGTTCATCGGGTTCAAATCATCCCCTGGTCTGATGGTCTGCGGATCGGACAGGACTAAAGTCCCACTCACCCTGAGGACCATTGGAGGGGCCATGACGCAGCCCAGCACCGCCGACGCCGTGATCCCGGCACCGCGCACCCGCCCGGTGCCCGCGCCGGCCGCCCCGGTGCTCCGCGCCGAGCCGGCCCCCGCGCAGCCCACCGGCTGGGCCGCCGTCCGCCGCGGGCTGGCGGTCGTCCGCGGCCTGCGCTCGCTCGCCACCGTGCCGGCCCGGCCGCAGCCGGGCTACGGCGAGGTGGACGGCCAGTAGGCCCGCGGCTGACGCCCCCTCAGCTGCCCGCCCCGCCCTGCCGGGACCTGCGCAGCTCCTCGTGCAGCACCCAGGGGTCCGCCACCGGGCCGAGGTGGCCGAGCTTGTCCGGGTTGACCACCAGCCGCACTCCCTGGACCTGACCGTCCAGCACCTCCAGCACCATGACGTTCAGCACCGCGCCCTCGCGGTCGCGGAAGATCGCGCCGGGCTGGCCGTTGACCGGCCGCGGCTCGCAGCTGACCCCGAGGGCCAGCAGCCCGGGGTACACGGCGGCGAGCAGTCGGGCCACCTTGTCCGCGCCCAGCACCGCCCTGGCCAGCTGCGGGGCCTTGCCGCCGCCGTCGCCGGCCAGCGAGACGTCGGCGGCGAGCAGTCCGCGCAGCCCGTCCAGGTCGCCCTCGCTGAGCGCCCGGAAGAACCGCGCGGCCAGTTCCGCCCGCTCCCTGCGGTCGGCCTCGAACCGGGTGCGCCCCTCGGCCATGTGCCGCCGGGCCCGCACCACCAGCTGGCGGCAGGCCGGCTCGGAGCGGCCCACCGCCCCGGCCACCTCGTCGAAGCCGAAGCCGAACACCTCGCGCAGCACGAAGGCCGCGCGCTCCAGCGGGCTGAGCCGCTCCAGCAGCAGCAGCGCCGCCATCGAGACCGAGTCGGCCAGCTCGGCCGCCCGCTCCGGGTCCTGGTACGGGTCGGCGAGCAGCGGCTCGGGGAACCACGGCCCGACGTACTCCTCGCGCCGCACCCGGGCCGAGCGCAGCACGTCGATCGAGAGCCGGGTCACCGCCGCCGACAGGTAGGCCTTCGCGGAGTCCGGCACGGTGGTCGAGGCGTCGTACCGCAGCCAGGTCTCCTGCACCGCGTCCTCGGCCTCCCCCACACTGCCCAGGATCCGGTAGGCGATCGAGAACAGCAGCGGCCGCAGTTCCTCGAACTCCTCGACCTTGCTCACCGTGGCTCCCCCTTCGTCCCGCGCGGTCTCAGTCCAGCTGTCCGGCCCGGTAGGTGCCGGCCGGCTGACGGGTGATCACGTTCAGCCGGTTGGCCAGGTTCATGAAGGCGATCAGCGTCACCAGGGTGGTGAGCTGCCCCTCGTCGTAGTGCTTGGCTGCGTCGGCCCAGGCCTCGTCGGTGACGCCGCCGGCCGGGTCGGCCAGCCGGGTGCCCTGCTCGGCCAGCTCCAGCGCGGCCCGCTCGGCCTCGGTGAAGACGCCGCCGGCCTCCCGCCAGGCCGCCACCAGGTGCAGCCGCAGGTCGGCCTCGCCGGCCGCCGCGGCCTCCTTGACGTGCATGTCGATGCAGGCCGCGCAGCCGTTGATCTGACTGATCCGCAGCGAGACCAGCTCGCGGGTGGCGAGCGGGACGGCGGACTCCTTGAAGGCCATCGCGCCGGCCATGAAGTGCTTCAGGGTCTTGTCGGTGCCGAGCCGGGCGAACAGGTCGAGCCGCTGCTCCATGGTGTGCTCCTCGGTGGTGTCCAGTGGCTTGCACACCCTTGGACGAGGCAGCCCCGCGCCCTGTGACATCCCCTCGGCCGAGGGGGCGTCACTCCGCCTCGTCACTCCTCCTCGTCACTCCTCCTCGTCGCCCGCGTCCTGGGGTTCCTCGACCAGGTGCCAGTGCAGGTCGCGGATGCCGGGTTCCAGCGAGAGCCGGGAGATCACCTGTTCCAGCGCGCGGGCCGGGTCGCCGGTGGTGGCGATGGTGGCGCGCAGCCGGGTGGTGTGGTCGTCCTCCCGGCGGGCCCGCAGGCCGGTCGGGGTCAGGTTGCTGGCGCCCAGCGCCTGCAGCAGCAGCACCCGCACCTGCGGCTCGGCCTTGCGGTCGCAGTGCAGGTGGATGGTGGCCCGCACGCCCTCGATGTCCGGGTCGTCCTGCGGCACCCGGTCGATCAGCCGCCCGGCCGGCCGCAGCACCAGGTGGACCAGCAGCACCGCGACGGTGCCGAGCAGCGCGAACTTCAGGTTGCCGGAGGCGGCCAGCACCCCGAGCGCGGCCGAGCACCAGAGGGTGGCCGCGGTGTTCAGCCCGCGCACGCTGGCCCCGTCGCGCAGGATCACGCCACCGCCGAGGAAGCCGATGCCGGAGACCACGTAGGAGGCGACCCGGGTGACCGAGCCGGGGTCCGAGACCGCCTCGCTGTACAGCACGAACAGGGTCGCGCCGGCCGCGACCAGCGCGTTGGTGCGCAGGCCCGCCATCCGGGCCCGCCACTGCCGTTCGATGCCGACCAGCGCGCCGCAGCCGACGCCGACGGCGAGCCGGGTGAGGAAGTCCAGGGTGCTCAGGTGTGCCACGGGCTCACGCTACCGCCGTGCGGCGGCACGGGAAGTGACGCCCGCGCCGCCGCCGGCCGTCCGCCAGGGGGACGGCTCGTTCACTGCTGGTTCTGGTCGCCCTGGTCGTTGCCGTCCAGTGCGCACAGGTCGACGGACCAGATGCCGCGCCCGTGGGTGGCCGCGTAGAGCCGCCCGTCGGCGCCGATCTGCAGCTCGTCCACCGCGACGGCCGGCAGGTGGCCGACCCGCTCCCAGCCGGTCTGGCCGGCCGGGCGGTAGACCACGCCGAGGTCGGTGGCCAGCGCCAGGCCGCCGCTCGGGGTGATGGCCAGTGAGTCGGCCGGCACGTCCGGCAGGTTGGCGGAGATGTCGCTCCAGTGCGCGCCCGCGTCGGTGGACTCGAAGACGTGGCCGACGCCCGCGCCCGGGCCGCCGGTCCAGGCCCGGGAGAACCCGTTCACCGCGAGGTAGACGTGGCTGGAGTTCTTCGGGTCGACCGCCAGGCCGGCCAGGTAGCGGTTGGGCACGGTGCCGTCCACCGGCAGGGTGAGCTGCTGCCAGCCGGTGCCGTCGGCGTTGCCGACCGCGAGGCCGCGGGTGAAGCCCTTGACGTCGCACGGGCCGCACCAGGCCGCGTAGACCTTGCCGCCGGAGGCCGCGACGGCGGTGGCGAGGTGGCCGTCACCGAGGTCGAAGGCGCTCTGCCAGGCGGTGGAACTGCGGATCGCGTAGCCCTGGGTCTGCACCCAGACGTGCCGGCCGCCGGCCACCCAGAGGTTGCTGTTCTGCTGGTCGGCGGCGAGCGGGGCGATGAAGCGGGCGCCGTCCGGGCCGGCCGCGTTGTCGGGCGGGGCGACCGAGAAGCTGGTGGCCTTGCTCGGGTCGGTCAGGTAGCTGCCGTCGTTGACGGCGCAGTTCTGGGTCACGTTGACGGCCAGGTAGACGTACTCCTGGGCGATGTTGCAGCCGTTGGCCGGGTCGGTGAGGGTGCCGCCGCCGTCGCCGCCGAAGTTGGAGCCCATCACCTTGTCGTGGCCGCCGCGCAGCATCGACTGGCCGTTGTCCTGCATGCCGCCGGTGACCGAGACGCCGCCGTAGGTCAGGTCCTTGCCGACCCCGACCGAGTAGTACTCCAGGGTGTCGATGGTGCCGTCGTTCAGCGACTTCCAGTCGGTGGCGTGGCCGAGCGGGTCGACCTGGCCGTTGACCGGGCGGGAGTAGAGGCCGCCGTCGTTGCCGGCCACCACGTAGGGCTTGCCGTTCAGGCTGCCCACCGCGAGCGCGTGCTGGTCCGGGTGGGTGGTCTGCGGGCAGCTGCCGCTCTGCTTGGTCGGGTCGATGCTCCAGCAGGGGAAGTTGAAGTTCCAGTACGGGCCCGGGGTGCTCCAGCTGGTGCCGCCGTCCTTGGTCTCGAAGACCTCCTCCAGGCCGGCCCAGACGTGGTTCGGGTCGGTCGGGTCCACCTGGAGCGACTGGTCGTACCAGGACTGCTGGCCGGGCAGCTGGCTGGCGGTGTTCAGCGCCGAGCCGGAGTTGCCGAGCTTGGTGGCGTCCGCGATCCGGGTCCACGGGCCCAGCGGGGAGCCCGACTTGGAGACGAAGATGCCGTCCAGCGCGCTGGCCGGGTTGCTGGTCTGCAGCGCCGGGGACTGGTCGATGGCGTAGTAGCGGGAACCGTCGGCCGAGCGGGCGAAGGTCACCTCGCCGACGTTCGCCGCGTCGGTCGGCAGGTCACCGAGCGAGCTCGCCCGCTGCCAACTGCCGTCCGCGGCCTTGCTGTAGAAGCCGTTGGTCGGGTCGCCGCTGCGCCAGCCGATCGCCAGCACCACCTTGGACGGGTCGTTGGCGTCGATCGCGATGTCGTTGGCGAGGTTCTTGTACGGCGCGCTCGGGTCGTTCGCCAGCTTGCCGCCGGGCAGGTAGTCCGGGTTCGGCGCGAACTCCAGGGTCCACGGGCCGCTCAGGTCGGTGGTGGAGTGGCTCCACACGCCGTGGCTGGTGGCGGCCCACACCTTGTTCCCGCCGAACCGCAGCTCGTGGATGGTGGTGCTGTCCAGCTCGGAGCCGCCGACCCGGGAGCGGGTGGAGAACTTGCCGCTGGCCGGGTGGTCCAGCACGTAGACCCCGGAGCCCAGGTAGGCGTCGGAGTTGGTGCTGGCCTCGCCGGTGCCGAGCCAGAGCCGGCCCTGCGCGTCCAGGGCCAGCGCGCCGGTGGCCTGGCTGGGCAGCTGGTCGCTGATCGGCTGCCAGTGGCCGCCGCCGGTGGAAGAACGCCAGACGCCGCCGCCCGCGCTGCCGGCGTAGACGTGGCCCTGGTCGTCGGCGGCGACGGCCGACATCCGGCCGGTCACGTCGCCCATGCCCGCCGAGGAGTTGGAGGAGGTGTCGCGGTAGCGCGGGTCGTCCGAGTTGTAGACCAGCCCGGTGGTGTGCCGCCAGTCCCCGCCGCTGGCGGGCAGTGCCTTCATCGCGTCCCAGGCGGCGGTGAAGGCGCCGGGGGCGACCACGCCGGGGGCGGTGCGGGCCTCGGCGCGCTGGTCGGCGCCCTCCTGGATGGAGTCCGACTCGTCGTCACCCCCGTCGCCCTTGTCCAGTGGTCGCACCGTGCTGCCCGTGCCGCCCGCGTGCGGGAGCGGGGCCGCGCCGGCGGGTGAGCCGACGGTCAGGGTCATGGTGGCGGTGATGGCGCAGATCGTGAGCCAGCGCCCGGTTGTGAGTCGTGCCGACAAAGGAGTCTCCCAGTCGAATGTGGCCGGTGATGCCGGGCGGCACTCGATCACATCCGGAAGATCCCTGACACAGTTTCAGCGCGCCTGTGATCCGATCGTTGCTGTGAACGCGCCAGATGGCGCATCAACCGCTCAGCGGTGCGCACCGAGCCAGAACAGCAGGAAGAGGAAGGCGCCGAACAGGTGGGCGGCGGCCATGTAGACGAACAGCCGGAAGGCGACCCGGCGGTCGGTCCGCTTGCCGCCGTCGGTGGTGGGGGCGTACTGGACGCGCTGAACGGCCATCACGGGCTCCTTCAGTCGAACGGGGGTCGAACGAGGGGGTGTTGAGCACCGGGCCCGCAGCGCTCAGGGCGCGGTGCGGGAGACGGCGGGCGCCGGCAGGCACAGGTCACTGGCCGGGCTCTGCAGCAGGGTGTGGACGAAGAGCATCTCCACCCCGTCGGCCGACTCCGCGGCGAACTGGTGCGGGGTCAGCGAGTCGAACTGGGCGCTGTCACCGGCTTCGAGGAAGTGGTGCTCCTGACCGAGGGTCAGCCGCAGCCGCCCCTTGGTCACGTGCAGCCACTCCTCGCCGGCGTGCACCCGGACCACCGCGTCCTGCAGGCCGGGCGGGATCTGCACCCGCAGCGCCTGCATCGCCATGCCGGGCGCGCCGGCCCGGCGGTAGCCCCAGCCGCCGGTGCGGCTGGGCTCGATCTCCCCGCCGCGGATCACCGGGTCGGGGGCGCCGGGCTGCTCGCCGAGCAGCCCGGCCACCGTCGCGCCGTAGAGCCGGGCCAGCGAGAGCAGCACCGGCAGCGAGGGCTGCCGGCGGCCGGTCTCCAGCCGCGACAGATAGGCTGGCGAGAGGCCGGCCCGGGCGGCGGCCGCCTCCAGGGTCAGCCGGCTGCTCTGCCGGTGCTCCCGCAGCCGGGGGCCGAGCCCCGGCAGCTCCTCTTCGGTGGTCATGCCACCAGTGCACACCCCTCGTGCCCGACAGGCAACAAATGTGCCTCAGAGGCAAAAAGCCGCGTGCTCACTCGGCCGCCAGGTGCTCCCCCATCGCCGACCCGCCGATCGCGGCCGCCTGGGCGGCCCGGCGGGCGGGCTCGCGGCCGACCGGCTGGACCGGCCGCTCGCCGGCCGGCGGGGTGACGGTGGCCCGGCTCACCGGACTGCCGACCTCCACCCAGAGCTGCTCCAGCTCGTGCTCGACCAGGATCTTGTCGCCCTCGCGCAGCGTGTAGGTGGTCTCCTCGTGGGTGATCTCCACCCGCAGCAGGTGCTGACGGATCTTCATCGAGAAGGCCAGCCGGGTGAGTCCGGCGGGCAGCCGGGGCCGGAAGCCGATCGCCTCGCCGTGGTCGCGCATGCCGCCGAAGCCGGCCACCAGGGCGATGCAGGCACCGGCCAGCGAGGCCATGTGCAGGCCGTCCTTGGTGTTGCCGCCCAGGTCGTGCAGGTCCATCAGGGCGGCCTCGGCGGTGTAGTCGTAGGCCAGGTCGAGCTGGCCCACCTCCGCCGCCATCACCGCCTGGGTGCAGGCGGACAGCGAGGAGTCACGCACCGTCAGGCGCTCGTAGTAGGCGAAGTTGCGGGCCTTCTGCTCCGGGGTGAAGGCGTCGCCGCGGACCTGCATCGCCAGCACCAGGTCGGCCTGCTTGACCACCTGCTTGCGGTACAGGTCGAAGTACGGGTAGTGCAGCAGCAGCGGGTACTTCTCGGACGGGGTGCCCTCGAAGTCCCAGACCTGGTGGTTGGTGAAGCCGTCGGCCTGCGGGTGCACGCCGAGCTTCTCGTCGTACGGGATGTACATCGCGGCGGCGGCGTCCCGCCAGGCGGCGGTCTCCTCGGTGTCCACCCCGAGCGCGTCGGCCTCCAGCTGGTGGCGGCCCACCGCGTCGGCCGCGGCGCGCAGGTTGGTCTGCGCCATCAGGTTGGTGAAGACGTTGTTGTCGGCCACCGCGCTGTACTCGTCCGGCCCGGTGACGCCCTCGATCCGGAACTGGCCGGCCGAGTCGTGGTGGCCCAGCGAGCGCCACATCCGGGCGGTCTCGACCAGCAGCTCCAGGCCGTAGCGCCGCTCGAACTCCACGTCCCCGGTGGCCCGGACGTAGCGCGACACCGCCACTGCGATGTCCGCCCCGATGTGGAAGGCCGCGGTGCCGGCCGGCCAGTAGCCCGAGCACTCCTCGCCCCTGATGGTGCGCCAGGGGAAGACCGCGCCGTCCAGCCCGAGCTGGGCGGCCCGCTCCCGGGCCAGCGGCAGCGTGGAGTAGCGCCAGCGCAGCGCCTGGGCGACCGCGCCGGGCAGGCAGTAGGTGAGCACCGGCAGCACGAAGGTCTCGGTGTCCCAGAAGCTGTGCCCGTCGTAGCCCGGGCCGGTCAGGCCCTTGGCCGGGATGGCCCGCTCCTCGCTGCGGGCGGAGGCCTGCACGACGTGGAAGAGCGCGAACCGGACCGCCTGCTGGAGCTCGACGTCGCCCTCGATCTCGATGTCGCTGGTCGCCCAGAACTCCTCCAGGTACGCCTTCTGCTCGGTCAGCAGCCCGTCCCAGCCGGAGTAGCGGGCGGCGGTGATCGCCGCCTCCACCTGGTCCCGGACGGCCGGCAGCGAGCGGGTGGCGGACCAGCCGTAGCCGATGATCTTGGTCAGCCGCAGCCGCTCGCCGGGCTGCAGCACCGTGGTGACGCTGATCCGGGCCTGGTCGTGCCGGGCCTCGCTGGTCACGCTGACCCCGTCCGGGCCCTCGATCACGTGGTCCATGCCGGCCGCGAGCCGCAGGTTGCTGTAGCGGGTGTGGTGCACCAGCGTCGCCTTGGTGCCGTGCGCGTGGTGCGCCTCGGCGACCAACGGGGCCTCCAGCACGGCGGCCGCCCGCGGGTCGCCCTCCGAGCTCTCCGGCAGCTGCTCGTTGGCCACCAGCTCGGACTGGACGACGATCCGGACCGGGCCGTCCACCGCCTCGACCTCGTAGTCCACCGCGGCGATCGCCCGCTGGGTGAGCGAGACCAGCCGGGCCGAGCGGACCTTCACGGTCCGACCGGCCGGCGAGGTCCACTCGGCCTCGCGGCGCAGCACGCCCTCGCGGAAGTCCAGCCAGCGGCGGTGGCCGCGCAGCTCGCCGTAGCGCAGGTCGAACGGCTCGTCGTCGACCAGCAGCCGGACCAGCTTGCCGTTGGTGACGTTGATGACGCTCTGCCCGGACTCCGGGTAGCCGTAGCCGCCCTCCGGGTAGGGCAGCGGGCGCAGCTCGAAGACGCCGTTCAGGTAGGTGCCGGGCAGGCCGTGCGGCTCGCCCTCGTCCAGGTTGGCGCGCAGGCCGATGTGGCCGTTGGAGAGCGCGAAGACGGATTCGCTGCGGGCCAGGCCCGGCAGGTCGAGCCGGTGCTCGGTGATGCCCCACGGATCGACCGCGAAGCCCTCCTGTGCGGTCATTTCGCCGCCCCCTCGATGAGTTCGTTCAGGTCGTCGACCACGAGGTCCGCGCCGTTCTCGCGCAGCGCCTCGGCCTGGCCGGTGCGGTTGACCCCGACCACGCAGCCGAAGCCGCCGGCCCGGCCGGAGGCGACCCCGGCCAGCGCGTCCTCGAAGACGGCCGCCGCGCCGGGCTCGACGCCGAGCTCGCGGGCGGCGGCCAGGTAGGTGTCGGGGGCCGGCTTGCCGGGCAGGCCCTCGCGGGTGGCCACCACGCCGTCGATCACGGTGTCGAAGTAGCCGTCGATGCCGGCGGCCTTGAGCACGTCCCGGCAGTTGGCGCTGGAGGAGACCACGGCGCGCGGCACGCCGGCCGCGGCCAGCCGGTCCAGGTAGTCGACCGAGCCCTGGTAGGGCTGCACGCCCTGCTCCCGGATCAGGCGGAGCACCAGCTCGTTCTTGGTGGTGCTCAGGCCGTTGATGCTGCGGGTGCCGGGGGCGTCGTCGGGGGCGCCCTCGGGCAGTTCGATGCCCCGGGAGGCGAGGAAGGTCCGGGTGCCGTCCAGCCGGGGGCGGCCGTCCACGTACCGGTCGTACTCGGTGGTCTGGTCGAAGGGCACGAATTCGGTGCCGGTGCGCTCGGCCTCGGACCGCAGGAAGTCGTCGAACATCGCCTTCCAGGCGGCCGCGTGGACCTTGGCGGTCTGCGTCAGCACACCGTCCAGGTCGAAGAGACAGGCGCGGATGTGGTCGGGTAGCCCCAGCATGGTTGAAGTCTGTCCCAGGAATCGTTTCGGCGTGGCCATTCCGGACGGCGCGTCGTAGAGCGTCGGGTCCCGGCTCCGCTTCGCCCGAACGGGTGAGGCTCATATGACGGAGCGTCAGTTGTGTGACGAGTTTATCCGGATGTGACACATGGTCAACTCTGTTCCAGGCAAAGCCTAGTTGTGCGAAAGGAGCGTTGGCAGGGAGTGTGTTGCCCAGGGGCGCACGCCGGAGTGCGACGGGGGCGCTCCGGTAGCGCTGACCCCGTTCCGCGGGGGCTGCGACGGCCCCGCGTACGGTGGGCCAGGCACGGCCCGCACCCCCGGTAGAAGGAGTACCCCGCGATGACCTCCCAGCAACCCGCCCCCGCCGACCACGTCCGGGCCGAGCGGGACGGCCGGGTGGGCCGGCTGCGGCTCGACCGGCCCCGGGCGATCAACGCGCTCGACCACCCGATGGTGCTCGCCCTGCACGCCGCGCTGGACGCCTGGGCCGAGGACCCGGCGGTGGCCGCGGTGGTGCTCACCGGCGCCGGCGAGCGGGGCCTGTGCGCCGGCGGCGACATCCGGTTCTTCCACGACAGCGCCAAGCAGGACGGCACGGCGGCCCGGGCCTTCTTCCGCGACGAGTACCTGCTGAACCACCGGATCGCCGGTTACCCCAAGCCCTACGTCGCCGTGATGGACGGCCTGGTGCTGGGCGGCGGGGTCGGCGTCTCGGCGCACGGCTCGGTCCGGGTGGTCACCGAGCGGGCCCAGGTGGGCATGCCGGAGACGGCGATCGGCTTCGTGCCGGACGTGGGCGGCAGTTGGCTGCTGGCCCGGGCCCCCGGCGAGCTGGGCACCCACCTGGCGCTGACCGCCGGCCGGATGACGGCCGCCGACGCGATCCACTGCGGCTTCGCCGACCACCTGCTGCCCACCGACCGGGTGGCGGCCTTCACCGCCGCCCTGGCCGAGCTGGAACCCCTCGACGCGGTGCGGGAGTTCACCGTGCCCGCCGGCCCCTCCGAGCTGGCCGCCGAGCGGGACTGGATCGACCACTGCTACGCGGCCGACAGCGTGGAGGAGATCCTCGACCGGCTGACCGCGGCCGACCTGCCGGCCGCCAAGGAGGCCGCCGAGCAGATCCGGGCCAAGTCGCCCACCGCGCTGAAGACCACCCTGGCGGCGCTGCGCCGGGCCCGCCGACTGCCCTCGCTGGCCGCCGCGCTGGAGCAGGAGTTCCGGATCGCCTGGGCCGGGCTGGCGGATCCGGACTTCATCGAGGGCATCCGGGCGCAGGTGGTGGACAAGGACCGCAACCCGCGCTGGTCCCCCGCCGAGCTGGCCGGGGTCGGGGAGGCGGAGGTGGCGCGGCACTTCGCCCCGGTGCCGGCCGGGCAGGAGCTGGGGCTCGCGGTGCTGCCCGACTGAGCGACCGAGCGACTGAGCGACTGAGTACGGGTACTCAGGCCGAACCGGGTACCCGGGCGGTGCCGCTGACGGCCCGTCGGCGGCAGGCTCGGGGCATGACCTCGCGCTCCCGCTGGTGGGTCGCCCCCACCGTCAGCACCGTGATCACCATGCCGCCGCTCACGCTCGGCACCCTGATCACCATGTTCGTCGGCTTCGCCTACGACTCCTGCGCCCCCGACGGCTGCCCCGGCACCGACCTGCACGTGACCGTGGGGCTCTGGTGCCTGCTCGGCACGCTGCCGCTGCTGGCCGGTGCCTGGCTGGCGGCCGCCCGCTGGCGCAGCGCCTGGCACGCCGTGCTCTGCGCGCTCGCCCCCGCGCTGGCCACGCTCTCGGTGGTCAGCTACCTGACGCTCCCGCCGGGGCAGTGAGGCTCCCGGCCCGGGCGTGCGCCACCACGGCCTCGGCGAAGCCGCGGATCAGCGGGTGCACGTCGTCGGTGCGCTCCGCCAGCTCCGGCTGGAAGAGCGTGGCCAGGAAGAACGGGTGCTCCGCCAGCTCCAGCACGCGCAGCTCGCCGGCCTCGTCCCTGCCGCTGAACCGCATTCCGCGGGCGGCGAGTTCGGGCAGGTGGGCGGGCGCGGCGCCGTAGTTGCAGTGGTAGCGCTCGACGGTGCGGCGGGCCGCCAACAGCCGCCCGGCCAGCGTGTCGGGCTCCGCCAGC
This sequence comes from Kitasatospora viridis, assembly GCF_007829815.1. Lineage (NCBI taxonomy): Bacteria > Bacillati > Actinomycetota > Actinomycetes > Kitasatosporales > Streptomycetaceae > Kitasatospora > Kitasatospora viridis. The sequence goes on from NZ_VIWT01000001.1 coordinate 2,663,021, forward strand.
ACCGCGCCCTCGTGGCCGACCAGCGAGCAGCTGAGCGGCACGATCACGGCCCGCTCGGTGTCCGGGTCGTTCTCCGCGTGCCCGGCGTCGGCCAGCCCGCAGACCGAGCGGGCGAACTCCAGGATCGCGTGCTGGAAGCCGGCGCAGGTGCCGAGGAACGGGATGTCCTGCTCGCGGGCGGTGCGCACGGCCGCCAGCGCGCCCTGCTCGCTGCGGTAGGGGCTGCCGGGCAGCAGCCAGACGCCGTCGAAGCCGGCGACCTCGGCGCCCTCCTCGGTGGGGATCCAGTAGGCGTCGATCGCCAGCCGGTGGCGCTCGGCGAGCTGGTCCAGCAGCCCGGGGATGTTGGTGTGGGAACGGACGTTGGCGGAGCGGTCGCCGACCAGGGCCAGCCGGGCCGCGACGGGGGTTTCGGTCATGCCGCCATGCTGCCGCTCGGGGCGAGGTCAGCGCCAACGATGATCTCTTGAGTCCACATCAGCGATGCTTATCCCCATGGATCCGCACCTGCTCCGCACCTTCACCGCCGTCGCCCGGACCGGCTCGTTCTCGGCGGCCGCCCAGGAGCTCGGCTACACCCAGTCCGCCGTCTCCCAGCAGATCGCCGCGCTGGAGGCCGACCTCGGCATGCCGCTGCTCACCCGCCGCCCGGTCGGCACCACCGAGGCGGGCACCCGGCTGCTGGAGCACGCCGAACCGCTGCTGCTGCGGCTGGCGGCGGTGCGCACCGAGCTGCGCCGGCTGGTCGCCGCGCCCAGCGCCCGGCTCGCGGTCGGCCTCACCCCGCTCGCCGACTCCGGGGCGCTGGCCGCCGCGCTGGCCCGGCTGCGGGTCGAGCAGCCGCTGCTGCGGGTCACCGTCGAGACCACGGACGCCGCCGCCGCGCTGGCCGCGCTCGCCACCGACGGGCTGGACCTGGCGCTGGTGGACGGGATCGCGGCGCCCACCGATCCGCTGCGGCTGCCCGAGGCCGACCAGCCGCCGACCGCCGCCCTGGCGGTGTCCGAGGAGCCGCTGGTGCTGGTGCTGCCGCCCGGCCACCCGCTGGCCCACCGCGCGGCGCTGCGGCTCGCCGACCTGGCCGACGCGCGCTGGCTGGACGCGCCGGAGGCGGCCGTCCCGCTGGCCGCCCTGCGGGCCGCCGCCCGCACCGACGGGTTCCACCCGCACCTGGCCTACCGGGGCACCGATCCGCACGCGCTCACCGCGCTGGTCGCGGCCGGCCACGGCCTCGCGGTGCTCCCCCGCCGGTGCGCCGCCCCCGCGCTGGCCGCCGTGCCGGTCGGCGAGCCGCGCCTGCTGCACCGCACCGAGCTGCGCCATCCGCGCCACCCGGCCGCCGCGGTCACCCGGCTGCTCGACCTGCTGGACTGACCACCTCCGCATCTTCAACAAACTGTTGCCATCCGGCCATCAAAGTGTCACGGCGTGCCACCTTGGCACACCTAGCCTCCCGGCATGCTGACTTCCCCCCGACTGCTCGCCGCCGCTGCCGCGCTGACCGGCACCCTCGTCCTCGGCACCGCCTCCCCCGCCCTCGCCCAGGGCCACCACCACGGCGGCATCCCGTTCACCGCGGCCACCGCCACCCAGCAAGCCGACGGCTCGTTCGCCCTGACCTGGACCGCCCCCGGCGTCCACCACGTCACCGTCTACGCCGGCCAGGACCGCGACCGGATCGCCCAGCGCAAGCCGGTCGCCCGCGCCGCCGGCTCCACCACGGTCACCGTCACCCTCCCCGCCGCCGACCGCTGGTACTTCGAGCTGGTCCCCGACCACGGCGACCCGCTGACCATCGCCGACCGCGACCTGCACCTTGCCTCCGCCCCCAACTTCCGTGACGCCGGCGGCTACCGCACCACCGACGGCCGCTGGGTCCGGATGGGCGAGGTCTACCGCTCCGGTGACCTCAGCAAGCTCTCCGCCGCCGACCTGGCCAAGCTCCAGCGCCTCGGCATCGCCCAGGTCTACGACCTGCGCACCCCCGCCGAGCAGCAGGCCGCTCCCGACAAGCTGCCGGCCGGCGCCACCGAGCACAGCGAGAACGTGCTCGGCGTCGCCGGCACCGGCGCGTTCGACGTCACCACCCCGGCCGCCGCCGTCCAGGCCATGGAGGACGCCGAGCGGACCATGGTCGCCGCCCCCTCCGCCAAGTCGGCCTACCAGGCCGTGCTCGACTCCCTGGCCGCGCGCGGCGACGGCGGCACCGTCCTCTACCACTGCACCGCCGGCAAGGACCGCACCGGCTGGGCCAGCGCCGTGCTGCTCACCGCCCTCGGCGTGCCGCGCGACACCGTGATGTCCGACTACCTGGCCAGCAACACCTACCGGGCGCAGGTCAACGCCGCCACCCTGGCCCAGCTCCCCGCGGCCTACCAGCCCGTCTACAAGCCCCTGCTGGAGGTCCGCCCCGAGTACCTCAACGCCGGCTTCGACGAGGTCGCCAAGGACTTCGGCGGCTTCGACGCCTACCTGCACGACGGCCTCGGCCTGACCCACCAGGACCTGCGCGAGCTGAAGGAACAGCTCCTGGCGGACTGACCGTCAGGTCGTCGAGTGCATGAGCAAGGTGACGACGGAGCAGCCGAACGCGAGCACCGTCACGGCGCTGGCGGCCCGGGCCTCCAAAGGCGCCTTCACCTTCCGCTCGATCGGCCGACGCTGAACGGAGGTGGTGAAGCCGGTCGGCTTCACCACCGTCCCCAGGTCCAGGCCCAACTCCCCCAAGCGCCGGCGGAGCCTCGGTTCCCCCTCCTTGCTGCGCAGCACCCCACTCACCAGCGCGCCGAGTTCCCCCTCCGCCAGCGCCGGGCAGTCCGCCACGACCACGGCCCCCCAGTCGACGCGCCAGGCCGCCAGGCCGTCCGCCACCAGTAGCCGCTGCACCAGCGCGGTGGTGCCCTCGGTCAGCCAGCGTTCGGCCGACCGCGGGGTCAACCTGCGCCCCACGGCCGCCTCGTGCTGCACCAGCTGCTGGCGGCGACTCCCCACCGTCCGGAGCACCAGCTCCGCCGGCACGGCTCTGCGGACCGGCCCGTGCGGGTCCAGTCGGCCGACCGCGCGCAGCAGCCGGTCCAGCTGCCCGACCGAGGCCTGCTCCCCGATCGAGGACAGCCACTGCGCCCAGGGCACGCTCCGCCGGTGGCCGACGGTGGGGAAGTCCACGTGCCGGACCCACGGCGTCCCGGCGAGCAGCGAGACCAGTTCCAGCGCGCCGTCGAGCCGCTCGGGCGCGGGTTCGACACCCTTCGGCGCGCCGGTCGGCCGGCCGGCGCACAGGCGCTCCGCCCGCTCGATGAGGCTCGGGTGCGGGTTCGGCCCGTCCCTGCGCTCGATGGGCAGCGGGCCTTCCCTGACGGCCAGCAGGCCCTTCCGGTACTGGGGCCGGTCCACGATGGCCGCGAAGGCCGCGAACGGATCGTCAGGAACCACTCCCACGGCCAGACTCGTCCGCAGGATCTTCGCGGTGAAGTCGTGCCACGCGCGGTTCGCGGCGTGGTAGGCGTGCAGAGCCCGCACCATCGCCTTGGTGCCGACCAGTTCCACCGCCGCCCGGTCGGCCGCGAACTCGTGTTCGCGGCGGGACGGCAGCACCATGTTCCGGTAGACCGCGGCGAAGATGAGCAGCGGAGCGAACGCGAGCCGCTGGTACGTGCGCAGGAACCGGTTGGTCGCCAGGTCGCTCTCGAACGCTTTCACGGTCGAGTCCAGGGCCTGCGTGACCCGGATCGTCAGGGCGCTGAAGCGGGTGTGCCGAGCCGCGTCGTGTCCGAGTTCGTGCGCCACCACCGCCCGCAGCTCGTCGGTGTCCAGCACGATCAGCAGCGGTGCGCCGACGTACAGGATCCGCTTGCCGCCCAGCAGTCCCATCAGGACGGTCCGTTCGACGGCAGCCGCGTTCGCCTCCATGGTCAGACGGATCTGGGCGGGCGCCCTGGCGTCCATCCGCTCGGCAGCCTCGTCGACCATCCGCCACAACGCCGGTGCCTGCGCCCGACCGACCGGCAGCGACCCCTCGCGCACCGGCGCCAGTGGCAGGGCGGAACGGATCATGCCGCCCAGGACCAGGACCCCGATGCTCAGGGCGGCCGGCGTGACCCAGAACAGCAGGTTGAACACCGCCAGCCCCTGGTCGAGGGCGGCTGCGAGGTTCTCCAGGCAGACGATGCCCAGCCACAGCAGTGCGGTGGCGAGCACACCGGTGGTGAGGTACCAGCCGGCCACCAGAATCAGGCCGGCCAGCGCCCGAACCGGCCCCATCAGGCTGCTTCCTCGTCTCCCCCGCCCCGCAGCAGCGCGGCCAGCGCCGCATCCGCGAACACCGCGGCCTTCTCCTCGTCCGCGCCCATCTCAACGATCGCCTCGATCATCCGGGCCCGAAGCTCGCGCAACTGGCCCAGCGTCAGCGGAGCCCGCCGCTCCGGGTGCCTGCGCAACTGCCTCCACCACGCCTTCAGCCCGCTCTCGATCACGATGTCCACCACCGCGTGCGCCAACATCCCGGCGAGCGCGGTGGCTTCGGGGGTGACGCTGTCGAACCCGAACCCGTTGACCCCCTCCCGGCTCGGCGCCTCCTCACCCCAGGTCGCCGCGTTCTCGTCGAACTCGGCAAGCTCGTCAGGCGCCAGCCATTCGGGCGGCAGCTGCTCCAGAATCGCGCGGGCGAGGTGCTTCGACATCGGAAAAACTCCGCTCCCCTAGGTCAACTGCCTTTCACACTAGGCCAATCAACCCACCCGGGGAGCTGATACGCCCCGAAATGCAACAGCACCCCGGCTGTTCGAACCAGCCGGGGTGCCGCACTGCGGGTCGCGAGGGGTGCAGCCCCTCGCCGTACGTGGGCCACCAGGGGCTCGAACCCTGAACCTACGGATTAAAAGTCCGCAGCTCTGCCGATTGAGCTAGTGGCCCGTGGCCGGTCGGGCACCGTGACGGTACGCGTCGGCCGGGTCGATCCTACCGGGTCGGCCGCACGGCTTGGCGAATGGTTAGCGGATCCGGCCGAGGAGTGGCGGGAGGCCGGAGTTAGGGTCGGGAGCGAGTCTTCCGAGCGCGAACCCGAAGGAGTGCACCATGACGAAGGTACCCACGGCCGCGATCGCCGCCGCCGGACTGATCGGCGGCTACGGCGTGGCCCGGTTCACCGGTCGCCGGCCGGCCGGCGGGGCGGTGCTGGCGGTGGCCGGCGCCGGGGCGGCCTACCAGTGGCGGCGGTCGGCCGGCACCGGGGCGGCGGCCGCGCTCACCGGTCTGTACCTCACGGCGTTCGGCGGCTCGCACCCGCTGGCCAAGCGGATCGGCGCCTGGCCGTCGGTGCTCGCCGTGACGGGTGTGGTCGCTGCCGCCTCGGTGCTGACGGAGCGACGGCTGGGGCGCTGACCCGCCGAGGCCGCGGGGTGACAGGAGCCCTGGAACGGGGCAGGATCTGAGACGGCTACCGAGGTGGCCGCACGGATGACGGGGAGTCACTGAGAGGGATACCAGGCGGCAACGGAGTCGGGGGGACGACGATGGGCCAAATAAGCGCTGGGGTACCGCTGTTCATCTGGTGGGCGGGTCTGGCGACGCTGCTGCTCGGAGTGCCGGCGGTGGCGCTGCGGCTGACCAGGTTCGCCCGGCTCGGGGTCGAGGTGCGCGGCACCGTCACCGAGGTCCGGGTGGACCGGCGGCGCGGGGTGGACGCGGTCGCGCTGGTGGTCCGGTTCACCGACCCGGCCAGTGAGCGCGAGGTGGTCGGCGGCCCGGCCTGCGGGCGGGTGCCGCTGGTCGGCTGGCCGGGCCAGTCGATCGTGGTGCGCTACCTGCCGGGTGCGCCCGAGCGGTTCCAGATCGGGCCGCAGACCGGTCCGGGCGACGCCGCGCTGACGGCGCTGCTGGTGATGACCCTGGGCTCGGTGGCGCTGGTGCTGACCAGGTGGACCGATCCGGACGCGATCGCGACCAGCATCGTGCTGGCCTGTTCCGGGCTGGCGCTCGGCACCGCCGGGGCGTTGAACCACCGGACCGACCGGCATGAGCGGCGCTCCCGCCTGCGGGACCGGGGCGTGGTGGTGCCGGGCGAGCTGGTCGGCACCTTCGTGGTGGACGGCGGGGCGGACGGCGCGCACCGCTACCACCCGGTCGTCACCTTCACCTCGGCCCACGGCGACCGGGTCACCGGGGTGGACCTGGGCACCCACAACCGGCACGGCTACCCGGCCGTGGACGGGCTGCGGGTCGCGGTCCGCCACCTGCCGCAGGACCCGTCGGTGTTCCGGGTGGACAGCCTGTCGCGGCCGCCGTCGGGCGTCCGGGTCGGCCCCGCCGAGGCGGCGGTCGGGCTGGTCGCGGCGATGGTCTGCTGCGGGGTGGCGATCACCCTGGTGGAGACCCTGCCGAACCGCTGACGCAGGGTCAGCCCGCCACGGGGAAGCGTGCGTCGAAGGCCGCGCGGTTCGGCCCGCCGGCCCGGTCCAGCACCGCGAAGACCACCCGCTCGAAGGCCGGCCCGTACCGCTCCAGCGCGCTGCCGAAGGCGTCCGCCACCTGCGCCGGGTCGTTGCGGAACACCCCGCAGCCCCAGGCGCCGAGCACCAGCCGGCGCACCCCGTGCCGAGCCGCGACGGCCAGCACCCGGTGCGCCCGCTCGGTCAACAGCTCGGCCAGCTCCGCCGGTGAGCCCTGCGAACGCAGCGCCAGCTGGCCCGCATTGGGGGCCGGCGCGGTGACGAAGGAGACCCGGTGCGGGGCGGCGAGCAGTTCGCCGCGCCCGTCGCGGATCACCGGCACGCCGGGCGAGAAGACCACCCGGTGGCTGTACCGCAGGTCGCTGGAGGCCCGGTGCGCGGCGTAGTGCTCGGGCACCCGCAGCAGGCAGCTGTAGAGCAGCGCGCCCCGGCAGAGGTCCTCCTCCTGGGCCCGGGCGCCGCGCAGGTAGCCGCCGCCCGGGTTGCGCGCGGAGGCGAAGTTGAGCACCCCGACCGGTTCGCCGCCCTCCCCGACCAACCGGGCGGCGGCCTGCAGGCTGCCCTCGCCGGTGACCTCCAGCCGGGGCGCGGGGCCCTGGTACCGCGTCCCGTCGCTCCAGTCCGGTCCGTAGCCGACGGTGCCGCGCTGGGCCTGCGCCAGCCACTCGCCGATCTCCACCCCGGTGCCGTCCGCCGCCAGGTAGTGTCCGCGCCCGGCGATCTCCTCGTTCCGGTCCGCCACCGCGCTCAGTCTGCTCACCCGGCCGACGCTACGTGCGCCCCGCGCCGGCCCGCCAACGATTAAGGGCCCGCCCCACCGAAGTGGAGCGGGCCCTCAGTCAAGACGGTCTGTCAGACCGGCAGTGCGTCAGTTCTTCCAACGCGGCTTGCGGTCGCCGCCGTTGTCACGGTCGAAGCGGTCGCCGCCGAAGGAACGGCCACCACGGTCGCCGTACGAGCCGCCCTGCGGACGGCCGCCGGAGCGGTGGTCGTCGCGGCGGGCGAACGGACGGCTGCTGCTGCCGGTGCCGCCGCCGGTGCCACGGTTGTCGCGGTCGCCGTAGGCCGGACGGGCCGGACGGTCACCGAAGGAACGGCCACCACGGTCGTCACGGTCCCGGAAGCCACCACCGCGGTTGTCACGGTCACCGAACGAACGCGCCGGACGGTCACCGAAGGAACGGCCACCACGGTCGTCACGGTCCCGGAAGCCACCACCGCGGTTGTCACGGTCACCGAACGAACGCGCCGGACGGTCACCGAAGGAACGGCCGCCGCGGTCGTCGCGGTCACGGAAGCCACCGCCACGGTTGTCACGGTCACCGAACGAACGGCCGCCGCGGTCGTCGCGGTCACGGAAGCCGCCGCCGCGGTTGTCACGGTCACGGTCGCGGTCACGGAAGCCACCGCCGCGGTTGTCGCGGTCGCCGAACGAACGGCGCTCGCCACGGTCCTCGCGGTCACGGAACGACGGACGCTCCGAGCGCGCCTCGCGGTAGGCGGGGATCCGCTCCTCGCGCTGCTCGGGCAGCTCGGCCGCCACGGCCGCGGCCTCGGAGGTCGGCTCGGCCGACTCCTCGGTCCCGGTCGGCTCGTCCTCGATGCCCAGCTCGGCACGCTCACGAGTGGCCCGGGCGGCCAGTCGGTCGGCCTCCTCGCGCAGCTCGACGGCCCGGCGGGTGACGCGCTCCAGCTGGCGGGTCAGGTCGGCGACCTCGCGCTCGGCGGCACCGGCGATGCCGGAGGCGCTCTCGGCCTGCACCTCGACCAGCGAGCGGGCACCGGTGATCCGGGCCACCTCGGCGTCGAAGGCGCGGTCCAGGATGTGGCGCGAGGCGTCCACGCCCGCGTCCTCCATCAGGCGGAAGACGCCGCGGCGCTGGTGCGGCAGCACCAGGGTGACGACGGTGCCGGAGCGGCCGGCCCGCGCGGTGCGGCCGGAGCGGTGCAGGTAGTCCTTGTGGTCACCGGCCGGGTCCACGTTGAGCACCAGGTCGATGCCGTCCACGTGGATGCCGCGGGCCGCGACGTCGGTCGCGACGACCACGTTGACCAGGCCGTCCTTGAAGTCCCCGAGCACCCGGGTACGGGCGCCCTGGGTCATCCCGCCGTGCAGCGCGTCGGCCTTCACGCCGGCCTCGATCAGCTGCTCGGCGACCCGGTCGGCGCCCATCTGGGTGCGGACGAAGATGATCGTGCGGCCCTTGCGGGCGGCGATCGCGTTGGTGATCGGCGCCTTGTCCTTGGGCTTCACCACGAGGATGTGGTGGGTCATCGTGGTGACCGCACCGGCCGACGGGTCGACCTCGTGGGTGACCGGGTTGTTCAGGTAGCGCTTGACCAGGCTGTCGATCTCGTTCTCCAGGGTGGCGGAGAAGAGCAGTCGCTGGCCGCCGGCCGGCACCTGGTCGAGGATCTCGGTGACCTCGGGCAGGAAGCCCATGTCGGCCATCTGGTCGGCCTCGTCGAGGACGGCGACCTGGACGTCGGCGAGCTTGGCGCTGCCGCGGTTCATCAGGTCGCGCAGGCGGCCGGGGGTGGCCACCAGCACGTCCACGCCGCGCTCCAGCGCGTAGATCTGGTTGGACATCGAGGTGCCGCCGCAGACCACCTTGAGGCGCAGGCCGAGCACCGAGCCGAACGGCTCCAGCGCGTCGGCCACCTGCATGGCCAGCTCGCGGGTCGGGACCAGGATCAGGCCGCGCGGGTGCTTGGGCTTGGTGCGCTCGCCGTCGGCGAGGCGGGTCAGCAGCGGCAGGCCGAAGCTGAGCGTCTTGCCGGAGCCGGTGCGGCCGCGGCCGAGGACGTCCTTGCCGGCCAGCGCGTCCGGGATGGTGGCGGCCTGGATCGGGAACGGGGTGGTCACGCCACGCTTGGCGAGGGCGCGGACCACGTCGTCGTGCAGGCCCAGGTCGCCGAAGGTGATGGTGGGCTCGGCCTCGGCCTCGACGGCCTCGGGCTCGACGGTGTCGGTGTCGGCGTCGAGCTCGGCGACGGTGTCGAGGTCGAGCTCGGTGTCGAGGTCGGTGACCGTGTCGGCGGCGGTCGCCTCATCGGTGGGCTGGGCGTCAGCGGGCATGACGAAGCGGGCGTCGTCAACGAGAGACATAGAAAACCTTCCGGAAGTGGCACGCGCCAAAGTCCGGGGTTCTGAGTACAACCGCCTCTATGCGGTCAGCCACGGATCGCCGGAACGCGCCAAGGGCGCCGATGAGAGAACAGGGCGCCGAGGATCAAACGAACGATCTACCACCATAGAGGAGCCATCGGTACGCAGGCAAATGCCCTGGTCCGCTCCCTAATGTGCGGCGGAACCGGTACCGCCGGCCGCGGATCCGGAGCCGCTGGCCGAAGGGGCCGGTCCGGTCGTCGGGGTGGCCGAGGGGGCCGGGCGGCTGGCCGAGGCGGAGGGCCTGGGGGTCGGCGCGCCGGTGCCGCCGGCCGGACCGCTGGGCGCCGGGCTCGGGTCGCCGCTCGCGCCGCCCCCCGGGGCCGGCGTGCCGCCGCCGGAGCGGCCGGCCGGGGTCGACCCGCTGACCGCACCGCCGGGCTGGCCGGGCTGACCGGGCTGCTCAGGGATCGCGACCACGGCACCCGGCACGGCGGGCTGACCGCTCACCGCCGCGTTCGGGTCACCGACCTGGGCCACCTCGCCGCCCGCCGCGGCCGGCCCGGCCACGGCGGCGGGCGAGCCGGACTCGCCGCGACTCGCGCCGCCCTTGCCCCCGCGGCCCGCCGCGTGGGCGGCCGCCGGGCTGCCGGAGGCCCGCCCGCTCGGGCTGGGCAGCCCGGAGGCGTGGCCGACCGGCTGCTGGTCGGCGCCGGAGCCGACCGCCATGCAGCCGCTAGCGCTCAGCCCGGCCAGCGCCAGCACGGCGGTGCGCACCGCCATCGAGCGGAACACCGCGGCCCGCTCCCGGCCCGGCCCGGCCGGGGTGACCCGGCCGGTGCCGCGCACCGCCCGGGCCTGGCGCACCAGCGCCGCCACCGCCACCGGCCGCCGCCCGGCCGGCCGCACCGCCGCACCGGCCGGCACCGCACCGGGGCTCCTGGTCGCACGCTTCGTCGGAATCATCGCCGCCGCCTCTCCTGGCCGCCCCACCCTGACCGCCCCGACCGGCGGCCCTTTGGATGCCCAACGCCCGAACGGCCCAAGGGACACGGCCGAACAACGGCCCGTCATCTGGCACACCATCAGCCGGGCCTCGACAATGGGCGGGTGGAGATGAGCCGGGAAGACTTCGAGGGCCTGGTCAGCGACGCCCTCGACCAGATCCCGCCGCAGCTGGCGGCGATGATGGACAACGTCGCGGTCTTCGTCGAGGACGAACCCGACCCGGCCACCCCCGACCTGCTGGGCCTCTACGAGGGCACGCCGCTGACCGAGCGCGGCGAGTGGTACGCCGGCGTGCTGCCGGACCGGATCATCGTCTACCGCGGCCCGACCCTGCGGCTGTGCGGGACCCGGGAGCAGGCGGTCGCCGAGGTCCGCACCACGGTGATCCACGAAGTGGCCCACCACTTCGGCTTCGACGACGACGAGCTGGACGAGCTGGGCTGGTCCTGACCTGCGCCCCCGCACACCCCGCGCGGAATGCGTTTTGGCGATCCCGCCGGAATCCCATATGCTTCTCAACGTCCCCGACCGCTGGAGAACAGTTGGCGGGCCGAAAGCCCTCATCGTCTAGTGGCCCAGGACGCTGCCCTTTCAAGGCGGTAGCACGGGTTCGAATCCCGTTGGGGGCACGCAGTAAAAGGCAGTGAATGTAGTAAAGTCAGAGCCGCAAAGCTCTGTTGAGGTCCTGTGGAGCAGTTGGTTAGCTCGCCACCCTGTCAAGGTGGAGGTCGCGGGTTCAAGTCCCGTCAGGATCGCTCGTCCCGCGAGGGACGCGGCCAGGTAGCTCAGTTGGTACGAGCGTCCGCCTGAAAAGCGGAAGGTCGCCGGTTCGACCCCGGCCCTGGCCACCGGTGCTGAAAGCACGAAAGCCCCCGAAGCGCACAGCGCTCGGGGGCTTTTGCGTGCCACCTTCGAGAGCGCCGCGGCGGACCTGCCGCGCCGCGGAGGTCCGGGCACCGGCTAGCGCGGCTCCCGCCCGACCGGTGAGCCGGCCGGCGGCTTCTTCGGCCAGAGCAGGTAGCTGAGCGCGATCACCCCGTGCACCCCGGCCACCCGCAGGCAGACCCACTGCCAACTGCGCAGCGGGGCCGCCGCCGTACTGCCGCCGCCCACGTACCAGGCGGCGAGCTGCAGCAGGGCGCAGGCGACCGCGCTCGCCAGCAGGGTGCGCAGCCAGACCCAGCCCTCGTACCGGGCCCGGGCCCGGCCGTGGCGCGGCGGCTTCGGCGGACGGGGCGAGCCGGCCAGCCGGTGGGCGGCGTGCCCGTCCAACCAGCGCACGGTACTTCGGCCGTAGGCCACGGTGAAGCCGAGGTAGACGGCGGCCAGCCCGTGCTCCCAGCTGGGCCGGGCACCACCGTGCAGGTCCACCGCGGTGGCGGCCAACAGGACCAGCTCCAGCACGGGTTCGCCCAGCAGCAGCGCCAGGCCGGTGCGCCGCCACCCCAGCAGGTACCGGACGGCCAGCCCCGCGCAGAGCAGCACCCAGAACGCGACCTCGCACGTGATGACCAGGGCGACGACCATCGCAGCCTCCTTCCGCGCCCTTCCGCTCGCTCCGCTCCAGCCTGGCAGCCGCGCGGCACCGCGGGCATCGGCGGAAGAGACGACCCCGTCCTGCATCCTTCGATGTACGCCGTTCGAGAACGCCCGTGGTTGGATGGCGAAGTGTCAATCCGTCGGCCGCACCGCTTCGATGCGTCGATCGCCGCGGCCGGTCTGCTCGGCGGGCTGCTGCTCTGGCTGGTCGGTCTGCACACCCAGACGGACGCCCCGCTGCGCGGTCCCTGGGTGCTGCTGCCGCTGACCGTCGTGGCGGCCTTGGAGCTGTGCCGCCGCGACCGCCCGCTGCTGGTGTTCGCGCTCGGCACCGCGCTCGCGGTCGCCGACCAGTGCACCACCGGCAGCCTGGCCACCCTGGTGATGTACACGGACCTGGTCTACGCCTCGGTGCTCTACGGCAGCCCGGCCCTCGCCCGGCGGATCCCGCTCGGCACCGGCCTGTTCACGCTGGTCGTGGCCCTCGGCTTCCTGGCCTGGCTGCGCCAGGCCCAGGCACTGATGATCGCGGTGCCGATCGGCGTGCTGACGTTCGGTCCGGCCGCCACCGGCGCGCTGGTCCGCAACCACCGGGAGGCCGCCCGGACCGCCCGCCGGGAGGCCGCCCAGCACCTGCGGCTGGCCGAGCAGAGCGCCCGGCTGGCCGAGCTGGACCGCGCCCAGGCGGTGGCCGCCGAACGCGCCCGGATGGCCCGCGAGCTGCACGACATGGTGGCCAACCGGCTGACCGCGATCGCCATCCACTCCACCGCCGCGCTCTCGTTGGACGACCCGGGCAGTTCCCGGCAGTCGCTCGGCGTGATCCGGGAGAACAGCGTCGCGGGCCTGACCGAGATGCGCGGGATGATCGGCCTGCTGCGCGAGCGGGAGGACGGCGAACCGCTCGCCGTGCCCACCCTGGACGGCCTGTCCGCGCTGGTCGCCCAGGCCCGGGCGAACGGCCTGGAGGTGGCCCTGCGCACCGTCCCGGACACCGCCGACGCCCGCCCGCCGGTGCCCGCCCCGGTCGAGCTCGCCGCGTACCGGATCGCCCAGGAGTGCCTGACCAACGCGCTCAAGCACGCCGCCCCCGGCCCGGTCGAGGTCCGCCTCACCCACCGCCCGGACGCCCTGACGGTGCGGGTGACCAGCTGCCTGACGGACGGTCACCCGGTCTCCCGGGCCCCCGGTTCGGGTGCCGGCCTGATCGGCATGCGCGAGCGCGCCGCCCTGCTGCACGGCGAGTTCCGGGCCGGACCGGTCGAGCAGGGGCGCTGCTGGGAGGTCCGCGCCGTGCTGCCGCTCACCACCGCACCCCCGCTGGAGGACCCGCGATGACCATCCGCGTGCTGGTCGCCGAGGACCAGTCGGCGGTCCGCGCCGGCCTGGTGCTGATCCTGCGCGCCGCGCCCGGCGTCGAGGTGGTCGGCGAGGCCGGCGACGGCGAGCGCGCGGTCGCGCTGGCCCGCGAGCTGCGCCCGGACCTGGTGCTGATGGACGTCCGGATGCCGCTGCTCGACGGGGTGGCGGCGACCCGCGCGGTGGTCGCCGAACGGCTCGCCCAGGTGCTGGTCCTGACCACCTTCGACCTGGACGAGTACGTCTTCGGCGCGCTGCGGGCGGGCGCCGCCGGGTTCCTGCTGAAGACGGTGGACGCCGCCGGGCTGGTGGCCGCGGTCCGCACGGTGGCGGCCGGCGACAGCCTGATCTCGCCGGACGTGGCCTGGCGGCTGATCAACGAGTTCGCGGCCGCCCGCCCCGCCGCCCGCGCCGAGCGGCTGGCCGACGCGGCCGCCCTGGCCTCGCTCACCCCGCGCGAGCGCGAGGTGCTCGGATACCTCGGCGAGGGCCTGTCCAACGCCGAGATCGCCGCCCGCCTGCGGCTGGCCGAGACCACGGTGAAGACCCACGTCAGCCGCCTGCTCGGCAAGCTCGACCTGCGCAGCCGCGCCCAGGCGGCCGTGCTGGTCCGCGAACTGGAGGGCTGAGCACCGGCCGGCCGGAGCCGACGGTCCGTCAGGCCCCGGCCAGCCGCCCCAGCGCCCGCAGTCCGGCCAGCACCTCCTCGGCGCTCGGCGCCCCCTCCGGGTCCAGCAGCCACTGCGTGAAGAGCCCGCCGAGCAGCGCCGACTGCACCGCGCCGACGCTGCGTTCGGTCGCGCCGTCCACCTCCTCCTCGGGGACGCCGAGGATCCCGGCGGACAGCCCCCGCCGGCCCTCGCGCTGGGCGGCCTGCAGCAGTTCGCGCAGCGCCGGGTTGTGCTCGGCCTGCACCGCCGCCTCCACCGAGGCGAGCCAGAGCTGACGGGTACCGGCGAAGGAGTCCAGCATCCGGCGCCACATCTCGGCGTACTGCTCCGGACCGGCGCCCGAGGGGTCGCCGACGGCCGAGAGCGCGGTGCCGACGGCCCGTCCCCACTCGTCCATGGCCTGCACGAAGGCGGCGGTGAGCAGTGCGTCGCGCGAGCCGAAGTGGTAGCCGATCGCGGCGTGGTTGACCCCGGCCGCGGCGGCGATGTCCCGCACGGTGGTGCGCGCCCAGCCCTTCTCCTTCAGGCACTGGGTGGCTCCGGCCAACAGATCCTCACGGTTTCCCATGGCCACAGGCTAGCGCAGCCATCATCCAAGCGGTTCATCCATGAGGTTCATCCAAACGATTTATCCAGATGGATTGACCGTTTGGATAAACCCGTCCTACGGTGGTTCCGTCAGCACGACACGGACCGACCAAGTCCAGGAGGACGTCATGAGCACCGTTCTGATCTCCGGCGCCGGCATCGCGGGCCCCGCGCTGGCCCACTGGCTGCACCTCGCCGGCCACACCGTCACGGTCGTGGAGAACGCCCCCGCGCTGCGCGACGGCGGCAGCGCCGTGGACTTCCGCGGCGCGCAGCTGGAGGTGCTGCGGCGGATGGGGATCCTGGCGGAGGTCCGGGCCCGGCAGACCGCGATGGGCGCCGAGGTGATCGTCGACGAGGCCGACCGCCCGGTGGTCGAACTGCCCTCGCTGATCTTCAGCGGCGAGCTGGAGATCGAGCGCGGCGAGCTGACCCGGATCCTCCACGAGCGCACCGCGCAGCACGTCGAGTACGTCTTCGGCGACTCGATCACCGAGCTGACCGAGCTCCCCGGCGGCGTCCGGGTCGGTTTCCGGCACGGCGCGACCCGGACCTTCGACCTGGTGGTCGGCGCCGACGGGATGCACTCCAAGGTCCGCGACCTGGTCTGGGGTCCGGAGGAGCGGTTCCGCACCGACTCGGGCTTCTACACCGCGGGCTGCTCGGTGGCGAACCTGCTCGGCCTGGACCACGAGGGCCGGATCCACAACACCCCCGGGCGCGGCGTGATCCTGATGAGCCACCGCGACCCGGCCACCGCCGGCCTCGGCCTGGTCTTCCACACCAGTGCCCTGCCCGACGGCTGGTCCGGCGTCGACCGCCACGACGTCGCCGCCCAGCGGCGGCTGGTCACCGAGGCCTTCGCCGGGGTCGGCTGGCACACCCCCGCGCTGCTGGCGCAGTTGGACTCCGCGCCCGACTGGTACTTCGACTCGCTCAGCCGGATCACCCTGTCCGAGTACTCCCGCGGCCGGGTGGTGCTGCTCGGCGACGCGGCCTGGGGCGCCGGCCCGGGCGGCGGCGGCACCGGCCTGGCGCTGGCCGGCGCCTACGTGCTGGCCGGCGAGCTGGCCGCGCACCCCGGCGACCACCGCGCGGCCTTCGCCGCCTACGAGGAGCTGCTGCGCCCGGGCGCCGTGGTCTCGCAGAAGCAGGCCAAGGGGGCCGGCCCGTTCCTCGCCCCGCTGACCGCGAAGGCGCTGCGCCGGCGCAACCGGATCTACCGGATGCTCACCACGCGGCTGTTCGGGGCGGTGTTCTCCCGGATGGCGATGAAGGCCGCCAACGCGGTCCCGCTGCCCGACTACCCGTCGGCCGACCGCTCGCCGGCCGCGGCCGACCGGCAGCCCGCCCCGGCCGCGGCGGCGGCCGCCCGCTGAGGGTGCGGCGGATGTGACACTTGACGGGCCCGGAAAACTGACGGGCCCGGAAAACTGAGGTGCGCCTGCCCGCGCCTCCTTGCGACCCTTGAGGGATGCCCGCGATGAGTTCCCCCGCCGCCCAGTCCGCCGACGCGACCACCATCGGTGAGCTGGCGGCCCGGCTGCCCGAGTTGATGCTGCGGGACCAGCAGCGGATCGGCCGGCGGCTGGACGGGGCCCGCCGGGTCCGCAAGCCGGAGGCCCGGCAGGCGGTCGCCGCCGAGCTCGCGGCCGAGATCGACCGGGCCGAGCTGCGGCTGGCCGAGCGCCGCGCGGCCGTCCCGCGGATCAGCTATCCGCAGGAACTGCCGGTCAGCCAGAAGAAGGACGAGATCCTGGCCGCGATCCGGGACCACCAGGTGGTGATCGTGGCCGGTGAGACCGGCTCCGGCAAGACCACCCAGATCCCGAAGATCTGCCTGGAGCTCGGCCGCGGCGTCAAGGGCCTGGTCGGCCACACCCAGCCGCGCCGGATCGCCGCCCGCACGGTGGCCGAGCGGATCGCCGAGGAGATCGGCACCCCGCTGGGCGGGACAGTCGGTTGGAAGGTCCGGTTCACCGACCAGGTGGGCCAGGACACCCTGGTCAAGCTGATGACCGACGGCATCCTGCTGGCGGAGGTCCAGACCGACCGCGAACTGCGCCAGTACGACACCCTGATCATCGACGAGGCGCACGAGCGCAGCCTCAACATCGATTTCCTGCTCGGCTACCTGAAGCAGCTGCTCCCCCGCCGCCCCGACCTCAAGGTGGTCATCACCTCGGCGACCATCGACCCGGAGCGGTTCTCCCGCCACTTCGAGGACGCCCCGATCGTCGAGGTCTCCGGTCGCACCTACCCGGTCGAGGTCCGCTACCGCCCGCTGGTGGCCCAGGGCGAGGGGGAGGACGAGGACGACGCGCCCGACGAGGCGGACCGGGACCGCGACCAGGTCCAGGCGATCTGCGACGCGGCCGAGGAGCTCCAGTCCGAGGGCCCGGGCGACATCCTGGTCTTCCTCTCCGGCGAGCGGGAGATCCGGGACACCGCCGACGCCCTGGAGAAACTGAACCTGAAGTTCACCGAGGTGCTCCCGCTCTACGCCCGGCTCAGCTCGGCCGAGCAGCACAAGGTCTTCCAACGCTCCACCAGGCGCCGGATCGTGCTGGCCACCAACGTCGCGGAGACCTCGCTCACCGTCCCCGGCATCAAGTACGTGATCGACCCGGGCACCGCCCGGATCTCCCGCTACAGCCACCGCACCAAGGTGCAGCGGCTGCCGATCGAGGCGATCAGCCAGGCCAGCGCCAACCAGCGCAAGGGCCGCTGCGGCCGCACCAGCGACGGCATCTGCATCCGGCTCTACTCGGAGGAGGACTTCCTCGCCCGCCCCGAGTTCACCGACGCCGAGATCCTGCGCACCAACCTGGCCTCGGTGATCCTGCAGATGACCGCGGCCGGTCTGGGCGACATCGCCGCCTTCCCGTTCCTGGACCCGCCGGACTCCCGCAACATCAAGGACGGCGTCAACCTGCTCCAGGAGCTCGGCGCGCTGGACCCGCAGGCGCAGGACCCGAAGAAGCGCCTGACCCCGCTCGGCCGCAAGCTGGCCCAGCTGCCGGTGGACCCCCGGCTGGCCCGGATGGTGCTGGAGGCGGACCGCAACGGCTGCGTCCGGGACGTCATGGTGATCGCCGCCGCGCTCTCCATCCAGGACCCGCGCGAGCGGCCGACCGAGAAGCGCCAGGCGGCCGACGAGCGGCACCGCCGCTTCACCTCGGAGACCTCCGACTTCCTCTCCTACCTGGCGATGTGGCGCTACGTCAGGGAGCAGCAGCGCGAGCTCTCCTCCTCCGCGTTCCGCCGGATGTGCAAGAGCGAGTTCCTGAACTACCTGCGGATACGGGAGTGGCAGGACATCTACGTCCAGCTGCGCACCGTCGCCAAGCAGCTCGGCGTGACCATCGAGGAGGCCAGGGACGACGTCGAGCCGGACGCCGACCGGATCCACCAGTCGCTGCTGGCCGGCCTGCTCTCCCACATCGGCCTGTTCGACGTGGAGAAGCGCGAGTACGGCGGCGCCCGCGGCGCCCGCTTCGCGGTCTTCCCGGGCTCCGGCCTGTTCAAGAAGCCGCCGCGCTGGGTGATGTCGGCCGAGCTGGTGGAGACCTCGCGGCTGTGGGCCCGGATCAACGCCAAGGTCGAGCCGGAGTGGATCGAGCCGCTGGCCGGCCACCTGATCAAGCGCAACTACAGCGAGCCGCACTGGGAGAAGAAGGCCGGCGCGGTGATGGCCTTCGAGCGGGTCACCCTCTACGGCGTGCCGATCGTCACCCAGCGCCGGGTGAACTACGGCCGGATCGACCCCGCGCTCTGCCGCGAACTCTTCATCCGCAACGCCCTGGTGGAGGGCGACTGGGAGACCCACCACCGGTTCTTCGCCGAGAACCGCACGCTGCTCGGCGAGGTGGCGGAGCTGGAGAACCGCGCCCGCCGCCGGGACATCCTGGTGGACGACCAGACCCTGTTCGACTTCTACGACGCGAGGCTGCCGGAGGAGGTCGTCTCCACCCGGCACTTCGACTCCTGGTGGAAGAAGGCCCGGCACGACCAGCCGGACCTGCTCAACTTCGAGAAGTCGATGCTGATCAACGACGCCGCCGGCGGCGTCACCGAGGCCGACTACCCGGACCACTGGCAGCAGGGCAAGCTCCGGCTGCAGCTGACCTACCAGTTCGAGCCGGGCAGCGACGCGGACGGCGTGACCGTGCACATCCCGCTGCCGGTGCTCAACCAGGTCTCGGCGGAGGGCTTCGACTGGCAGATCCCGGGCCTGCGCGAGGAGCTGGTCACCGCGCACATCCGCACGCTGCCGAAGGCGGTCCGGCGCAACTTCGTGCCCGCGCCGGACTTCGCCAAGGCCGCCCTGCGCGAACTGACCGACCGCCAGGAGCCGTTGCTGCCCTCGCTGGAGCGGGTGCTGCACCGGATGTCCGGCATCCCGATCCCGCCGGAGGCCTGGGACGACGAGCGGGTCCCGGACCACCTCAAGGTCACCTTCCGGGTGGTGGACGGCAAGCGGAAGCTGGCCGAGTCCAAGGACCTGGAGGAGCTGCGGCTGCGGCTGACCCCCAAGCTCAAGGAGACCCTCTCCTCGGCGGCCGCAGCCAGCGGCCGGGGCATCGAGCGCACCGGCCTGACCGCCTGGCCGGACGACCTGCCGCTGATCCAGCGCACCTTCGAGCAGCGCTCGCGCGGCCACTCGCTGCGCGCCTACCCGGCGTTGACCGACGACGGCGACTCGGTCTCGATCCGGCTCTACGACACCCCGGCGGCCCAGCAGCAGGCGATGTGGCAGGGCACCCGCCGGCTGCTGCTGCTCGTGTGCAACTCGCCCGCGAAGCAGATCCAGGCCCGGCTCGGCAACCAGGCGAAGCTGGCACTCTCCTACAACCCGCACGGCTCGGTCCCGGCCCTCTTCGAGGACATCACGGCCTGCGCGGTGGACCGCCTGATGACCCTGAACGGCGGGGTGGCCTGGGACGCCGAGTCCTTCACCAAGCTCTACGACAAGGTCCGGGCCGACCTGTACGAGCTGTCCGCCGACACCACGTTGAAGACCGCCTCCGCCCTGATCGCCTACCACCGGGCCGGCAACCGGCTGCGGACGGTGCAGAGCCCGGTGCTGCTGGCCGCCGTGAACGACGTGAAGCTGCACCTGGCCTCGCTGGTGCACCCGGGCTTCGTCACGGCGACCGGCTGGCAGCGGCTGGGGGACGTCAAGCGCTACCTGATCGCGGTGGACCGCCGGCTGGAGGCGCTGCCCAACCACCCGCAGCGCGACGCCCTGAACCTCTCGAAGGTGCAGGAGGTGCAGCGGGCGTACGGCGAGCTGCTGGCGGCCGTGCCGACCGGCCAGCAGCCGAGCGAAGAGGTCCGGCAGATCCGCTGGATGATCGAGGAGCTGCGGGTGAGCTTCTTCGCCCAGTCGCTGGGCACCCCGGCGCCGGTCTCGGAGAAGCGGATCCTCAAGGCGATGGACGCGGCCCGGGCCACCCTCTGAGCCCTGCCCCAGGTCGGGCCGGTGAGCCCTCGGCAGCCGGTTCGACCTGGGGCCCCGCGATGCAGTACGATCTGTCTTGTCACCGCGCAGAGCAGTGACAAACACTGCGAACAGCAGTGAACTTCCAGGCCCTGTGGAGCAGTTGGTTAGCTCGCCACCCTGTCAAGGTGGAGGTCGCGGGTTCAAGTCCCGTCAGGGTCGCCACGAGCGAGAGGCCCGGAACCGAGAGGTTCCGGGCCTCTCGTCGTTCTCCGGCCGAGCCGGCCCGCCCGGCCTCCGACGGACCGTCAGCCGCATTATCGACACGCCGGTCCGCGCCACAAGGACGACATGTGTGACCGTCGTCACTTATCTTCCCTTGAACTCGGGCGACTCCGACGCCCCTCCAGGACCTCGACATTTAATATGTAAAATTGCACTGTCTTTCCGATGCTTTCCCCGCCCCCGCCAACCGGATTTCCCAGCGCCACTGGAGTCACAAAAGTTCTCCATTGCACCATCATTGTCCGGTCAAATGACAGCCATGTAATAGTTGATGCTCATGTCGCCCGACATGGCGACCGAATAAACATCCCACGACTTTTACGGCCCTTAGGGCGCCCTTGACGCCCCCTGGGGGCGCCCGCGGGAAAGCGGTCCCGGACATGCCGGAGGGGGCCGTTCCCCGGACCCGGCGGAGTCCGGGGGACGACCCCCTCTGTCACGTGCTGCGGCGGCGGGTTGAGCGACCCGCCGCGGCGCCTCAGGCTTCGGTGCGCTGGGCGGGGATACCGGCCAGCAGCGCCCGCACCTCCGCCTCCCGGTACCGGCGGTGGCCGCCGAGCGTGCGGATGGACGTGAGCTTCCCGGCCTTCGCCCACCGGGTCACGGTCTTCGGGTCCACCCGGAACATGGTGGCGACCTCCGCCGGCGTCAGCAGGGGTTCAGCGTCAGGGGTACGAGCGGTCATGAGCGGCCTCCTCGGAGAACCGAACCAGGGCGGTTCTATCCTTCAAATTCTGCACCTTGGCCCGCGATGCCCGAAATGGCACGGACGGACCGAGTCGGTTATAGGACGAACGGCTTGTCCTGGTGTCTACAACTACACCATCCGTCCAGCCCTATCGACCAAACCGCCAAAATTGGCCCCTCACGGGTTCAAGAGCGACGGAAGGCTATGGACCATCCCATAACGGACAGTCACGAGTTCGCGACATTCGGTTATGGGCCACCCAGACCTATCGTTTCCCCCCAAAGGGCACACCGACCCCAGATCCACCCAAAAGTGGGCAGGACTGAGGAGAGTTGGGCGGCTTGTCCCATTTTTACCGTTAGCCGTGACTTCGCGTCAACGGTGAGTAGTGTCACGTTAGTGGAGTATTGACCCGAACCGGGACCTTGGTCCCAAGGGTCCCGAACATCTTTCCTACCCAGCCCGACGGCCGATTGCACTCCACTGAACCCCCTAGAACTCGCACGCACCAGGACGCGCCGCAGCGCTCCGGTGTCCCGTGCTCCCCCGTCATACAAGCAGTCCCCCCGGACAACTCGTCACCATCCGGCCACCGAGGCGGCCTGATCCCCCGTCAGCGGTCAGTTGGCCGACCGCAGTGCCTGCACCTGCCGCCAGCGCTCCGTCACCGTCTCATACGCCTCCGCCGCCGCCTCCGCGTCGCCCTCCCGCAGC
This sequence comes from Kitasatospora viridis, assembly GCF_007829815.1. NCBI lineage: Bacteria > Bacillati > Actinomycetota > Actinomycetes > Kitasatosporales > Streptomycetaceae > Kitasatospora > Kitasatospora viridis. The sequence continues at coordinate 2,684,871 of NZ_VIWT01000001.1, forward strand.
GCCGCCAGACCGTCCGCCAGTTCTCCCGCCGAGTGGTCGGCCGCCAGGGCCCGCTCGCCGATCACGTGCACCAGCCCGCCGTAGTCCAGCTCCACCAGCGAGCGCGGGTGGAACTCCTCCAGCCACCGGCCCACCTCCTCCGCGCCGCCGGTCAGCGCCGCGTCGCGGACCCGCTCCCGCAGCACCCGGTAGCTCCGGGCCACCCGGCGGCGGGCCTGGGCCATGCTGGTCAGGTAGAAGAGCGCGGCCGGCTCCTCCGCCCGCGCCCCGTCGCCCGGCCCGCCCGCCGGCCGGTAGCGCCGGTCCTCGGCGCCGAACGGCAGGAACCAGCGCACCGGAACCTCCCAACGGCTGGTCAGGATCCACGGCCGGGCGTCCGGGTGGGCCGAGCGCCAGCGCTCCTGGGCGGCCAGCGCCTCCTCCCGCGCCCGGCGCGGCAGCACGGTGTCCAGCAGCGCGACGGGCAGCGAGTCCCGCAGTTCCTCCAGCGCCTGCCAGTTGCGCAGCCGGGTGGCCCACGGGCAGACGTAGGTGACCGAGTCCACCACCCGCAGGAAGGCCCGGTCGCCCTCGACGTCGGGCCGGGCGCGCGGCGGCCGGGGCAGCAGGCCGGCGAGCGCCTCCCGCTGCGCTTCGAGCGCCGCCCGCGCCACCGGTTCGTCCGCCGAGGCCGCGTCCGGGCCGTGCGCGGCCAGCCTGGCCTGCCAACGCAGCCGGTCCGGCTCGGGCAGCGCCGCGAGCGGCTCGTACACCCGCAGGTGGGCGGCGTAGGGCGGCAGCACGGATGTGCGCACAGCGGTCACGCCCTGCATCGTCGCACGGGGCACCGGCTCAGCGGGAGGCACCGGACCGCATGATCCGGCCGTTCTGCGGGCCCGGATCCGGTCCGTACCGAGGGGAGTCCGGCGGCCGGGCTCCGCACTAGGCTTCGCCCTAGATGGCCCGCACCACAGCAGCGGGCCCGCAGATACTGGAGTCACCACAGTGACCGACGTACGCACCGATTCCGCTGTGCACCCCGCACCAGGTGTGCTGAGCCGGATCTTCCGTACCGAGCAGGACGGCGTCCCGGGCGACGGGCACGAGCAGGTCGTGCTCTGCCACGACCGCACCACCGGCCTGAAGGCGATCGTCGCCATCCACTCCACCGCGCTGGGCCCGGCCCTCGGCGGCACCCGGTTCCACCAGTACGCCTCCGAGGAGGAGGCGCTGGAGGACGCGCTGCGGCTGTCCCGCGGGATGAGCTACAAGAACGCGCTGGCCGGTCTCGACCTCGGCGGCGGCAAGGCCGTGATCATCGGCAACCCGGCCCCGAAGGCCGAGGGCGGCGACAAGTCCGAGGCGCTGCTGCGCGCCTACGGCCGCTTCGTCCAGTCGCTGGCCGGCCGCTACGTGACCGCCTGCGACGTGGGCACCTACGTCCAGGACATGGACGTGGTGGCCCGCGAGTGCGACTACGTGACCGGCCGCTCGCCGGAGCACGGCGGCGCCGGCGACTCCTCGATCCTGACCGCCTTCGGCGTCTTCCAGGGCATGCGCGCCTCGGCCCAGGCCCGCTGGGGCCAGCCGACCCTGCGCGGCAAGCGGGTCGGCGTGGCCGGCGTCGGCAAGGTCGGCCACTACCTGGTCGGCCACCTGGTCGCGGACGGCGCCACCGTGGTCGTCACCGACCCGTTCGAGGCCGCCGTCAACCGCGTCCGGGCCGCCCACCCGGACGTCGAGGTGGTCGCCGACACCAAGGCCCTGCTGGGCTCCTCCCTGGACGTGTACGCCCCGTGCGCGCTCGGCGGCGCGCTGGACGACGAGACGGTCGCCCAGCTGAGCGCGGCCGGCACCATGGTGGTCTGCGGCGCGGCCAACAACCAGCTGGCCCACCCGGGCGTGGAGAAGGACCTGGCCGACCGCGGCATCCTGTACGCGCCCGACTACCTGGTGAACTCCGGCGGCGTGATCCAGGTGGCCGACGAGATCGACGGCTTCAACTTCGAGCGGGCCAAGAACAAGGCCACCAAGATCTTCGACACCACCCTGGAGATCTTCACCCGGGCCGCCGACGACGGGATCCCGCCGGCGGTCGCCGCGGACCGGTTGGCCGAGCGCCGGATGCGCGAGATCAGCGCCCTGCGCACGATCCTGCTGCCGGGCGCACGCCGGGGCTGACGCTCCGTGGCACCGGCCGCATCACAATGTGGACCCGGATTGCGGCTTGTCCCCCGATCGGGCGCCCCAGGCGCCACGGTCGGGGGATAATCAGTGCCGGAACGACGGTCCCGGTCCACCCGCCGGGCACCCTGGGATCGCCCGGAATTCCCCGTCCGACCAGGCGGGTCCTGGTTCGGCGGGGCGACAGTGCGCGCCACGTCACACCGGCGACGTACCGTCCGGGGGCGGAAACAGGTACCGTTGATGCTCCAAGGGACGGCTATCCCGATTCGGGCGAGCCGCTCCTGATCATGAACACGTGTCAGACTCGGGGCCGTGAGCCCCATCGTTGAGGGGGTCGACCCATGGGGCGCGGCCGGGCCAAGGCCAAGCAGACGAAGGTCGCCCGCGAGCTGAAGTACAACAGCGGCGGCTTCGACGCTAACCGTCTGTCCAGCGAGCTGGGCGTTACACCCGTCCGTCCGGTCAACCCAGAGCCGGTTGACGAGGACGAGGACGACCCCTACGCCGCCTACGCGGACTACTACAACGACGACGAGGACGACGAGGAGGAGGCCGACGCCGGCCACCACCAGTCCCGCCGACGCGTCTGACGTCCCTGCCCTGACCGGTCCGAGCGCCTGAGCGCCGGGCCGGTTTTCGGCGTGCTCGGGGCCGGTCGGACCGGGAAAAACAGCGAGCGGGCCCCGGAGGGCCCGCTCGACCGTTCGATCAGCTCGCGTAGTCGCCGTACAGCGCCGCGCCGTCCGCGTGCTCCGCGCCGCGGTCCACGATGTCGCCGAGCAGCCAGGCCTCGACGCCGCGGTCCTCCAGGATCGACAGCACCACGTCCACCGACTCCGGCGGCACCACGGCCACCATGCCGATGCCCATGTTGAGGGTCTTCTCGATCTCCAGGGTCTTCATCCGGCCCACCTCGGCCACGGTCTGGAAGACCGGCAGCGGGGTCCAGGTGCCGCGGTCCAGCCGGGCGTGCAGCCCGTCCGGGATCACCCGGGCCAGGTTCGCCGCCAGGCCACCACCGGTGACGTGCGAGAACGCGTGCACCTCGGTCGCCCGGGTGAGCGCCAGGCAGTCCAGCGAGTAGATCCGGGTGGGCTCCAGCAGCTCCTCGCCCAGGGTGCGGCCGAACTCCGGCACCTCGCGGTCCAGCTGCCAGCCGGCCTGGTTCAGCAGCACGTGGCGGACCAGCGAGTAGCCGTTGGAGTGCAGGCCGGAGGCGGCCATCGCGATCACCACGTCGCCGGCCCGCACCCGGTCGGCGCCGAGCAGCTGGTCGGCCTCGACCACGCCGGTGCCGGCCCCGGCCACGTCGTACTCGTCCGGGCCGAGCAGGCCCGGGTGCTCCGCGGTCTCGCCGCCGACCAGCGCGCAGCCGGCCAGCACGCAGCCCTCGGCGATGCCCTTGACGATCTGCGCGACCCGCTCCGGGTGGACCTTGCCGACGCAGATGTAGTCGGTCATGAAGAGCGGCTCGGCGCCGCAGACCACCAGGTCGTCCACCACCATGCCGACCAGGTCGTGGCCGATGGTGTCGTGCTTGTCCATCGCGGCGGCCAGCGCGACCTTGGTGCCGACGCCGTCGGTGGCGGAGGCCAGCAGCGGACGCTCGTAGCGCTTCAGGGCGGAGATGTCGAAGAGCCCGGCGAAGCCGCCCAGGCCGCCGACCACCTCGGGCCGGTTGGTCTTCTTCACCCACTGCTTCATGAGCTCGACGGCGCGGTCGCCCGCCTCGATGTCGACTCCGGCGGCGGCGTAGGTGGCGCCGCTCTCATTGGTGGTCACTGCGTGCGGCCCTCTCGGGTCAAGTGGGGGTTGCTGAGAACGGCGGGGCCCCGGTTCTTCGGGGCCCCGCCGTGTGGTCCTACGGTCGGCGCAGCGCGTCGGCCGCACCGTGACCGCCGAGCAGGGACTGCACCCCGTCGAGGTCGGAGGTCGGCTTGCCCCGGGTGGCGGGGGGCTGCTGGCTGCCGGCGATCTCCGCCTCCAGCAGCAGCTTGCCGAGCAGCGCCGGGTCCGGCAGCTCCATCGGGTACTCGCCGTCGAAGCAGGCCCGGCAGAGCTTGTCCTTGGGCTGCTTGGTGGCCTCGATCATGCCGTCGATCGAGATGTAGGAGAGCGAGTCGGCACCCAGGGTGCGGCCGATCTCCTCCACCGTCATGCCGTTGGCGATCAGCTCGGCCCGGGTGGCGAAGTCGATGCCGAAGAAGCACGGCCACTTCACCGGGGGCGAGGAGATCCGGATGTGCACCTCGGCGGCGCCCGCCTCGCGGAGCATCCGGACCAGGGCGCGCTGGGTGTTGCCGCGGACGATCGAGTCGTCCACGACCACCAGGCGCTTGCCCTCGATCACCTCGCGCAGCGGGTTGAGCTTGAGCCGGATGCCGAGCTGACGGATGGTCTGGCTGGGCTGGATGAAGGTGCGCCCGACGTAGGCGTTCTTCACCAGGCCGGCGCCGAACGGGATGCCGCTGGCCTCGGCGTAGCCGATCGCGGCCGGGGTGCCGGACTCGGGGGTGGCTATCACCAGGTCGGCCTCGACCGGGGCCTCGGCGGCCAGCCGGCGGCCCATCTCGACCCGGGAGAGGTAGACGTTGCGGCCGGCGATCGAGGTGTCCGGGCGGGCCAGGTACACGTACTCGAAGACGCAGCCCTTGGGCTTGGCCTCGGCGAAGCGCGAGCTGCGCATGCCGTTCTCGTCGATCGCGATCAGCTCGCCCGGCTCCACCTCGCGGATGAAGGAGGCGCCGCAGATGTCGAGGGCCGAGGTCTCGGAGGCGACCACCCAGCCGCGCTCCAGCCGACCCAGCACCAGCGGGCGGATGCCCTGCGGGTCGCGGGCCGCGTAGAGGGTGTGCTCGTCCATGAAGACCAGCGAGAAGGCGCCGCGGACCTTCGGGAGCACCGTGCGGGCGGTCTCCTCGATCGACAGGTCCGGGTGGCCGGCCAGCAGGGCGGTGAGCAGGTCGGTGTCGTTGGTCGCGGCCGTGCGGCCGGAGCGGGAGACGTGCTCCGCACCGGGCAGCTGGGCGACCATCTCCGCCAGTTCGGCGGTGTTCACCAGGTTTCCGTTGTGACCGAGCGCGAGCGAACCGTGCGCGGTCGCCCGGAAGGTCGGCTGGGCGTTCTCCCAGACCGAGGACCCGGTGGTCGAGTAGCGGGCATGTCCTACGGCGATATGCCCGTGCAACGACCCCAGCGAGGCCTCGTCGAAGACCTGGGAGACCAGTCCCATGTCCTTGAAGACGAGAATCTGGGAGCCGTTGCTCACTGCGATTCCCGCGGATTCCTGTCCGCGGTGCTGCAGGGCATAGAGGCCGAAGTACGAGAGCTTGGCGACCTCCTCGCCGGGAGCCCAGACCCCGAAGACGCCGCATGCGTCCTGGGGGCCCTTCTCGCCGGGAAGAAGATCGTGGTTGAGTCTTCCGTCACCACGTGGCACGCCTTCGAGTCTAGGGCAGTTCGCACCGGTTCTGGCCGCCGGGAGTGGCCCGGGCCAGGCGGTTTGACCAGCGACGCGCGTAGACGAAACCCCTTACCAGAGCGGGTCGCCAGGCTGGAGGGGGATCGGGTGTTCGACGGTGACCTCGCTCACTCTCCGGCCGGCGGGTGGCCCGCAGGTGTCCGCGGGGCGTCCGTCAGGCCACCGGGAGCACCAGCCGCCAGGCTCCCGGGTGCGCCGTCCAGGTGCGCTCGGGCACCGGGCCGGCCGGGCAGCCGTCCGCCTCGTAGCCGAAGGCGCGGCCGGCCACGGTGACCCGGGAGGCCCGGACCCGCAGCAGGGTGCGCCCGGAGCCGGCCGCCCGGACCACCACCTCGACCGCCTCCCCGCCGGCCGGCAGCCGCAGCGCGACCAGTCGCGGCGGCCGCCCGGCGCCGCCGAGCTCGCGGCCGTCCACCTCGACCCGCAGCCGCTCGCCGGGATGCTCCACCTGCTCGGCTGCAATCAGTTTCGCCCAGAGCGAACGCCATCCGCCCGAATGGCTGCCCCGCCGACCGGGGATCCGCACCTCGCCGAGCACCACGCCGTCCCCGTCGTCGAGCAGCAGCCCCAGCTGCCGGGGCACTCCGGCGAGCACCGCGCGGGCCGCCGCCACCGGCTCCAGCGGCACCCCGAGCGCGCGGGCCAGCGCCACCTCCCGGCCGCTGCCCACCGGCACCAGGGCGACCGGGCCGGCCGCCAACTCCCCCTGCCGGTGCAGGGCCTGGACCACCCGCTGGAGCGCGAGGTCGGAGCCGACCACCACCGGACGGCGCCGTCCGCGGTGCGAGAGCACCTTGTCCAACTCGGTCGCGCTGGCCGGCACCGCGACCTTCACGTCCGTCCCGCCGCTGAGCACGTCCCGGGCGATCCGCACCGCCTCGCCGTCCGCGGCCTTGGCGGCCGGGTCGAGCAGCACCAGCAACGGTGCGGCGCCGGGCGGTCCGGCTGCGTCGGGGGGCTGGGGGGCGGGCGTGGACTGGGACGACACGACCGGTCCTTCCTCAGGTAATCTCTCGGTGCAAGAGCCCCTTGCGCTATTGCGCCAGGGGCTTCGTCTATCTCGGGGCAGACTGCGGCCTACGCAGGATGCCCCAACCGGAAGGGGTGTACGCCTGTGCCGGCACTCGTGCTCGTTGGTGCCCAGTGGGGAGACGAGGGCAAGGGGAAGGCGACGGACCTCCTCGGCGGCTCCGTCGACTACGTCGTCCGCTACCAGGGCGGCAACAACGCCGGTCACACGGTGGTCATCGGCGACCAGAAGTACGCCCTGCACCTGCTGCCTTCCGGCATCCTGAGCCCCAACGTCGTGCCGGTGATCGGCAACGGCGTGGTGATCGACCCGGGCGTGCTGCTCTCCGAGCTCGCGGGCCTGAACGAGCGCGGCATCGACACCTCCAAGCTGCTGATCTCGGGCAACGCGCACCTGATCACGCCGTACCACCGCACCCTGGACAAGGTGACCGAGCGGTTCCTCGGCAAGCGCAAGATCGGCACCACCGGCCGCGGCATCGGCCCCGCCTACGCGGACAAGATCAACCGGATCGGCATCCGGGTCCAGGACCTCTTCGACGAGTCGATCCTGATCCAGAAGGTCGAAGCGGCGCTCGACCACAAGAACCAGATCCTGGTCAAGCTGTACAACCGCCGCGCCATGCCGGCCGACCTGGTGGTCCAGGAGTACCTGGGCTACGCGGAGCAGATCCGCCCCTACCTCGCCGACACCACGCTGGTGCTGGACGAGGCGCTGAAGGCCGGCAAGGTCGTGCTGCTGGAGGGCGGCCAGGGCACCCTGCTGGACGTCGACCACGGGACCTACCCGTTCGTCACCTCGTCCAACCCGACCTCGGGCGGCGCCTGCACCGGCGCCGGCATCGGTCCCACCAAGATCGACCGGGTGATCGGCATCCTCAAGGCCTACACCACCCGGGTCGGCTCCGGCCCGTTCCCGACCGAGCTGCTGGACGCGGACGGCGAGGCGCTGCGCCGGATCGGCGGCGAGCGCGGTGTCACCACCGGCCGTGACCGCCGGTGCGGCTGGTTCGACGCGGTGATCGCCCGCTACGCGACCCGGGTCAACGGCCTGACCGACTTCTTCCTCACCAAGCTGGACGTGCTGACCGGCTGGGAGCAGATCCCGGTCTGCGTCGCGTACGAGATCGACGGCCGCCGGGTCGACGAGCTGCCGTACAGCCAGACCGACTTCCACCACGCCAAGCCGGTCTACGAGTACCTGCCCGGCTGGAGCGAGGACATCAGCGCGGCGCGCACCTTCGCCGAGCTGCCGAAGAACGCGCAGGCGTACGTGAAGGCGCTTGAGGAGATGTCGGGCGCGCCGATCTCGGCGATCGGCGTCGGCCCCGGCCGGACCGAGACGATCGAGATCAACTCCTTCCTGTAGGCCGGGCTCCGGTCAGGACGGAAGCACAGGGCCCCGGGCGTGCCGCCCGGGGCCCTTTCCATGGGCTTTCCTATTTGCACTAGTTCAATCAACCATTGCATCTAGTTCATTTGCGCACTACCGTTCCGGGCATGAGCGCACAGACTCCCGCCCCCGTCACCCTGACCGGCCGCCACGTCCGCCTGGAGCCGCTGGCCCCCGGGCACACCGCCGACCTGTTCGCCGCCGCCGGCGGGGACGAGGAGGTGTTCCGCTGGCTGGGCTGGGCCGAGCCGCGCACCGAGGCGGAGATGGCCGCGGTGGTCGACGGCTACCTCGGCACGGAGGGCTGCGTCGCCTTCGCCGTCATCGCCACCGACGGCCCGGCGGCCCGCGCGGTCGGCGTCACCTGCTTCTACGACGCCAACCCCGCGCAGGAGTGGGTGGAGATCGGCGGCACCTGGTACGGCCGCGCCGTCTGGCGCACCGCCGTCAACACCGAGTCCAAGCTGCTGCTGCTCACCCACGCCTTCGAGGAGCTCGGCATGGGCCGGGTGATGTGGAAGACCGACAACCTCAACGAGCGCTCGCAGAACGCCATCCGCCGCCTCGGCGCCCAGCACGAGGGCACCTTCCGCCGGGCCCGCCGCCGCAAGGACGGCAGCTGGCGGGACAGCGTCTACTTCGCGATGCTCGCCGAGGAGTGGCCGGCGGCGCGCGAGCGGCTGTCCGGCGCGCTGGCCGCCCGGGGCTGAGCCGGCCTCAGGTCAGGTCCCAGAGCAGCCGGTAGTAGGCGGTGCGGACCGGATCGGGCTCGACCCCGTAGGCGGCCAGCAGCGGCAGCTCCCAGCCGGGGCCGTAGTTCCAGTTGGTGCTCCAGGTGGCGACGGCCAGGTCGGCCCAGCGGTCGGCCAGGCCGAGGGCGCCGAGGTCCACGTGGCCGGCGAACTCGCCGTCCGGGCCGATCAGGGTGTTGGGCGCGCAGGCGTCGCCGTGGCAGACCACCAGCCGGTCCACCGGCGGCGGATCGGCGAGCAGGGCCAGCGCGCGCTCGGCGGTGCCGAGGTGGCGGTGCTCCGGGTGCCAGTCGGCCGGCCCGCTCCCCCGGCGGGCCCTGGCCAGCCGGGTCCCCGTCGACCAGTCGAACGGGCAGTCCTCGACCGGCAGCGCCTCGTGCAGCGCGCGCAGCCCGCGCCCGATCGCCCGCACCGCGGTGGCCGGCTCCCGCTTCCACTCGTCCAGCACCGCCATCCCGCCGGGCAGCGCCGCGGTCAGCAGCCACTGCCCCGCCGCCTCCGCCCCCTGCCCGAGCACCCGGGGCACCCTCGCGAACCGCCCGGCCCAGCCGAGCCGCGGCGCCTCCGCCGCCAGGTCCAGCCCGCTCCCGGACGGCGCCCACTTCACGAACCGCTCCCCCAGCCGGAAGGTCAGCCCGCCGGCCTCGTTGCGCCACACCCCCTCGATCGTGTCCCCGTCGGCCAGCGCGAGCACGGCCTCGGGCACCACCAGCGGTCCCTGCGGTGAATCGATCCTCATGCGGCCCATTCTGACCGTCCGTCAGCCGACGCCCGCCCGGGCCCCCGTCACTCCTGCTCGACCAGGTGGTCCACGCAGACCGCGACGGCGAGCAGCAGACCGGCGTCCGCGCCGTCGGCGATCCGCACGCCGTAGCTGTCGCGCAGCCGGAACCACTTGCGGGAGATCTCGGCGATCCGGTCGCCGTGCGACTCGATCCGGTAGTCCTTGTCGATCAGGTTCCCGTGGATCTCCAGCTCCCCGCCGTCCCGCAGCTCCACGTGGTACTTGTCGCGGAACGGCGTGAAGAGCTTCTTGTGCACGGTCGCGATCACCGTGCCCCGGGCGTCCTCGATCTTCATGGCGTCCCGCACCGACAGCGTCTTCTCCTTGATCACCGCGACCACCCGCCCGCCCGCGTCCTTCAGCTCGAAGGTGTCCCGCAGCCGCAGCACCTTCGCGTCCACCAGGAACGCCTTGGCCCCGTGGTCGTCCTCGATCCAGAAGTCCTCACCGATGCTGAACAGCCGCTCCTTGACCTGGTACTTCATCAGCCGCCTCCACCGCGCTCGTCACCGTCCTTCCCCCGGCCTACCACCCGCCGGCCCGGGCGCCCCGCTGCGACACGGACTCGGCCCGCTTCCCGGCGCGACCGGCCGAACCGGGTCCGGGTGCCTGCGAGTGCTTCACCGCCTGCTGCTACTACTGGCACCCATGAAGCAGAGACTCCGGGAGTACCGAGGCGCACTGGTGTGGGCGTTGCTCTTCGTTCCCCTCGTGCTGAGCGCGCCCGTCACCTCGGAGTCGGCCGTCGCACCGTCAGCTGTCGCACCGTCGGACGGGCAGGCGAGCGCAGCCGCCAGGCAGGTGTTCGACTGGCTGGCGCAACCGCCGGGCCCGGCGGGCAGCCCCGTGGCCTCCGGCTTCTTCGGGGGGTACAGCGGCTCCACCTTCTCGCTGGCCCAGACCCAGCGGCTGCAGCAGCAGACCGGCCAGTCCCCCGGCGTTCTGGCCTGCGACTACGGGGCCGACGGCAGTTCGACCATCGACACCTCCTGCGACGCGACGTTGGAGAGCTGGTGGCAGAGCGGCGGCCTAGTCTCGGTGAGCGTGCACGCGCCGAACCCGGCGCAGCCGAACCTCCAGGGGCTCTACACCCACCTGGCCGACTTCCGGCAGATCACCGACCCGACCACGGCGGTCGGCGCGGCCTGGCAGCGGACCATGGACCAGATCGCGGCCGGACTGTCCGAACTGAACGCCGCCGGAGTCCCGGTGCTGTTCCGGCCGATGCACGAAATGAACGGCTCCGGGAACAAGGCGTTCTGGTGGAGCGGGCAGGACCCGGCGGCGTACGCCACGGTCTGGCGCTACATGTACACCTACCTGACCCGGACCAAGGGCCTGCACAACCTGCTCTGGGTCTACTCCCCGCTGTGCAACGCCGGCGACCGGGCGGGCTACTACCCCGGGGCCGGCTACACCGACGTCGTCGCCCTCGACTGCTACCTGGCCGACCCGACCGCCGCGCAGGGCTACAACGAGCTGGTCGCGCTGGGCAAGCCGTTCGCCTTCGCCGAGATCGGCCCGCCGAACAACTCCAGGTCCGGTCTGCCGGCCACCTCCTCCTACGACTACGGCCGGTGGGCGGACGCCATCCACAACCGGTTCCCCGCCACCAGGTACTTCCTGGCCTGGAACGACGGCTGGAGCCCGGCCAGCCAGCGCGGTGGCCAGAAGCTGCTGACCGCCCCCTGGACGGTCAACCGCGGCGGGATCCAGTTGCCGCCGCGCGCCGGGACGACGGCGCCGGTCCGCCCGACCCGGCCGCCCGGCGACCTGCTGGCCGGCTTCGAGGACGGCACCGCCCAGGGCTGGACCGGCGACCAGCAGCTCGACGGGCCGTGGGCGGTCATCGAGTGGTCGGCGAGCGGCAGCTACTCGCTCAAGGAGGACATCGACCTGGGTCGGCCCGGCACCTCCCTGCGCCACGTCGGCAAGTTCGACCTCAGCAAGTACGCGGGCCTCTCCGTGGTGGCCCGCACCGCGCCCTGGGGCGGCGGCCAGGCCGGCGGGATGCAGGCCAAGCTCTACGTCAAGACCGGCCCGAACCAGACCTGGCACGACGGCGGGGCGGCGGCGATCGGCCCGGACGGCACGACGTTGACCCTGCCGCTGACCGGCCTGGCCGACCTCGACGACGTCCGGGAGATCGGCGTCCAGTTCACCCCCGCGGCCGGCGCGAGCGGCCGGAGCTCGGTGTACGTCGACGATCTGACCGCCGCCCGACCGTAGGCCCTGTCCGGGCGGGCGGGTGGAATGCCGCCGCGCCCGGATGGGGTTGGATGAGGGCATGGCTTCTCGTGCACGTGTCCGCGCCCCCGAGCTCGTCGGTGAGGGCGGTTGGCTGAACACCGGTGGCAAGGATCTGACCCTGGCGGACCTCCGGGGCAAGATCGTGATCGCCGACTTCTGGACCTTCTGCTGCATCAACTGTCTGCACGTACTGGACGAGTTGCGGGAGCTGGAGGAGAAACACCGCGACACCGTGGTGATCGTGGGGGTGCACTCGCCGAAGTTCGTGCACGAGGCCGACCACCAGGCGGTGGTGGACGCGGTGGCGCGGTACGAGGTGGAGCACCCGGTGCTGGACGACCCGGCGCTGGTGACCTGGAAGCAGTACGCGGTGCGGGCCTGGCCGACGTTGGTGGTGATCGACCCCGAGGGGTACGTGGTCGCGCAGCACGCCGGCGAGGGGCACGCGCACGCGATCGAGCGGCTGGTGGAGGAGCTGGAGCAGGAGCACGCGGCCAAGGGCACGCTGCGCCGCGGCGACGGGCCGTACGTGCCGCCGGAGCCGGTGGCCGGGGCGCTGAAGTTCCCCGGCAAGGCGGTGCGGCTGCCCGGTGGCGGCTTCCTGGTGGCGGACTCCGGCCACCACTCGCTGGTGGAGCTGGCCGCGGACGGCGAGACGGTGCTGCGCCGGATCGGCGACGGCGAGCGCGGGCTGGTGGACGGTGCCGCGCCCCGGTTCAGCGAGCCGCAGGGGCTGGCCCTGGTGCCCGAGGGCCTGGAGCTCGGCTACGACGTGGTGGTGGCCGACACGGTCAACCACGCGCTGCGCGGCCTGCGGCTGGCCGACGGCTCGGTGACCACGCTGGCCGGCACCGGCCGCCAGTGGTGGCAGGGCTCGCCGACCAGCGGCCCGGCGACCGGGGTGGACCTCTCCTCGCCGTGGGACGTGGCCTTCTTCGACGGCCGGGTGTGGATCGCGATGGCCGGCGTGCACCAGCTCTGGGCCTTCGACCCGGCCGCCGGCACGGTCGCCGTGGCGGCCGGCACCACCAACGAGGGCCTGGTGGACGGCCCGTCCGCCGAGGCCTGGTTCGCCCAGCCGTCCGGGCTGGCGGTCTCCCCGGACGGCGAGAAGCTCTGGGTGGCCGACTCCGAGACCTCCGCCGTGCGGTGGGTTTCACGTGAAACCAACGAGGTCCGCACCGCGGTCGGGACCGGCCTGTTCGACTTCGGCCACCGGGACGGCGCGGCCGGCCAGGCGCTGCTCCAGCACCCGTTGGGCGTCACCGCGCTGCCGGACGGCTCGGTGGCGATCGCCGACACCTACAACCACGCGCTGCGCCGCTTCGACCCGCGCAGCGGCGAGGTGACCACCCTGGCCACCGACCTGCGCGAGCCCTCCGGCGCGGTGCTGGTGGACGGGGACATCGTGGTGGTGGAGTCGGCCCGGCACCGGCTGACCCGGCTGCGGCTCCCCGAGGAGGCGGTGCAGGTCGAGTCGGTCGCCCACCGCACCCAGCGCGCCGCCACCGAGGTGGCCCCCGGCACGCTCCGGCTGGACGTGGTCTTCTCCGCCCCGACCGGCCAGAAGCTGGACGAGCGCTACGGCCCCTCGACCCGGCTGCTGGTCAGCGCGACCCCGCCCGAGCTGCTGGTCTCCGGCGCGGGTGCGGACACCGCGCTCTCCCGCGAGCTGGTGCTCTCCGCGGAGCTGACCGAGGGCGTGCTGCACGTCTCGGCGATGGCCGCCTCCTGCGACGACGACCCGGACATCGAGTACCCGGCCTGCCACGTGCACCAGCAGGACTGGGGCGTGCCGGTGAAGCTGGTGGCCGGTGGCGCGAGCCGGCTGCCGCTGGTGCTCGCCGGCCTGGAGTAGGGGAGAACGCGACGGCGGGTCAGGGGAGCTCCCCTGACCCGCCGTCACTGCCGTTCTCAACCCTCCAGGAAGGACTTGACCGCCGAGGCCAGCAGGTACGGGTCCTGCGCCCCGCAGAGCTCGCGCGCCGAGTGCATGGAGAGCGCGGCGATTCCGCAGTCCACCGTGGTGATGCCGAGCCGGGCCGCGGTGATCGGGCCGATGGTGGTGCCGCAGGGCATCGCGTTGTTGGAGACGAAGCTCTGCCAGGGCACCCCCGCCCGCTCGCAGGCCGCCGCGAAGACGGCCCGGCCGACGCCGTCGGTGGCGTACCGGTTGTTGACGTTGACCTTGAGGATCGGGCCGCCGTTCGGCACCGGGTGGTGGCCCGGCTCGTGCCGCTCCGAGTAGTTGGGGTGCACCGCGTGGCCCATGTCGCAGGAGAGGCAGATGGTGCCGGCCAGCGCCCGGGCCCGGTCCTCGTCGTGGCCGCCGCGGGCGAAGACGCTGCGCTCCAGCACCCGGCCGAGCAGCGGACCCTGCGCGCCGGTGTCCGACTCGCTGCCGGTCTCCTCGTGGTCGAAGGCGGCCATCACCGGGATGTACGGCAGCTCCTCGGCGGCGGCCGAGGTCGCCACGGCGGCGAGCGCGGCGGTGGCCGCGTGCACCGAGAGCAGGTTGTCCAGCCGGGGGCCGGCCAGCAGCTCGCGGTCCCGGCCCAGGTAGGACGGCGGCTGGATGTCGTGGGTCATCAGGTCCCAGCCGAGCACCTCGGCCGGGTCCAGCTCGGCGCGCTCGGCGACGTACCGGATCAGGCCGCCCTCGTCCACCGGCCCGAGGCCCCAGATCGGGGTCAGGTGGCGCTGCTTGTCGAGCTTCAGGCCGTTGTCGTTGACCTGGCGGTCCAGGTGGATGGCCAGCTGCGGCACCCGGAGCAGCGGCTCGTCCAGCTGCACCAGCCGGGTCGCCCCGCTGCGCAGCACCAGCCGGCCGGAGAGCCCGAGGTCGCGGTCGAGCCAGGTGTTCAGCGGCACCCCGCCGTAGATCTCCACGGCCACCTGGCGCCACCCGGCCGACCCGGTGTCCGGCACCGGCTTGACCCGCAGGTTCGGCGAGTCGGTGTGGGTGCCGACCACCCGGAACGGGGTGGCGGGCGTGGCCGTGCTCGGCACGTACCAGGCGATCAGCGCGCCGCCCCGGATCACGTAGCGGCCACCCGCGGTGCCCTCCCACGCGTCGGCCTCGGCGACCTGCCGGAAGCCCGCCTTCTCCAGGCGCTCGGCCGCCTGGGCCACCGCGTGGTACGGCGACGGCGCGGCGGCCAGATAGGCGATCAGGTCGTCGGTGTGCGTCCGGTCGAAGAAGACCGGACGGGCGTCGTGCGACATGCTGCTCCTGGGTCGAGGGATAGCGGAGAACCGGTGCCGTGGGGCCTCCCCACATGAGCATATGCCCGTACACCGACAGAACGGTCAAGGTTGGGTATCGCCTCCGACCTGCTCGATCGGCCCTCCGAGCGGTCTGCCCGGCCCCGTCCGACCCCGTGCGGGCCCCGTCCGACCAGCCCGGCGGGAGCCCCGGGTCCCGTGGCTGTCAGGCGGTCCGCCGCGGCGCCGATCCGGCCGGCCGCAATACCTCACCATCCATCAGATGCCCATCAGACCTTCACATCAACCGACCGGAACACGACCGACCTGCGACCGGAATGCGACCACGAACCGCACCCGAACCCCACCGGAACAGCACCGTGGGGCCCGCACGAGTGCGGGCCCCACGGTGCTGAGGGTGGGTCAGGCGGTCAGGATGGAGCCGCTCAGAAGGCGTCCTCGGACAGCTCCATGACGTCCAGGTCGATGCCCTCGGCGATCAGGCGCTGGGCGCTGATGGTCGGCAGCACGTTGCGGGCGAAGAACTTCGCGCCGGCCACCTTGCCCTGGTAGAAGGCGAGGTCCTTGCCGGTGGCGCCGGCCTCGATCTTGGCCTGGGCCACCACGGCCTGGCGCAGCAGCAGCCAGCCGACCACCACGTCGCCGGAGACCAGCAGCAGGCGGGTGGTGTTCAGGCCCACCTTGTACATGTTCTTGGTGTCCTGCTCGACCGCGGAGAGGTCGGCCAGGGTCTTGCCGACGATCGCCTCCAGGTCACCGGCGGCCTTGGCGAGCAGCTCGCGCTCGGCGGCCAGCGCCTCGCCGCCCTCGCCGGCGGCGAGGAACTTCTGGATCTGCTCGGAGACCGCGGTCAGCGCCTGGCCGCCGTCCTTGACGATCTTGCGGAAGAAGAAGTCCAGGCCCTGGATCGCGGTGGTGCCCTCGTAGAGGGTGTCGATCTTGGCGTCCCGGATGTACTGCTCGATCGGGTACTCCTGCAGGAAGCCGGAGCCGCCGAAGGTCTGCAGCGACTGGGCCAGCTGCTCGTAGGACTTCTCCGAGCCGTAGCCCTTGACGATCGGCAGCAGCAGGTCGTTCAGGCGCTCGGCGGCCTCGTCCTTCTCGCCGCGCAGGCGGGCGGCGAGCATGTCGTCCTGGACCGAGGCGGTGTAGAGGACCAGCGCGCGCATGCCCTCGGCGTAGGCCTTCTGGGTCATCAGCGAGCGGCGCACGTCCGGGTGGTGCGTGATGGTGACGCGCGGGGCGTTCTTGTCCAGGAAGTCGGCGATGTCGGCGCCCTGCACGCGCTCCTTGGCGTACTCCAGCGCGTTCAGGTAGCCGGTGGAGAGGGTGGCGATGGCCTTCGTGCCGACCATCATCCGGGCGAACTCGATGATCTTGAACATCTGGCGGATGCCGTCGATCTTCTCGCCGACCAGCCAGCCCTTGGCCGGGTGCTTGGCGCCGAAGGTCATCTCGCAGGTGTTCGAGGCCTTGAGGCCCATCTTGTGCTCGACGTTGGTGGCGTAGGCGCCGTTGCGCTCGCCCAGCTCGCCGGTCTCCCAGTCGAAGTCGAACTTGGGGACGATGTACAGGCCCAGGCCCTTGGTGCCCGGCTTGCCGCCCTCGGGGCGGGCCAGCACCAGGTGGATGATGTTCTCGGACATGTCGTGCTCGCCCGAGGTGATGAAGCGCTTGACGCCCTCGATGTGCCAGGAACCGTCCTCCTGCTTGATCGCCTTGGTGCGGCCGGCGCCCACGTCCGAGCCGGCGTCCGGCTCGGTCAGCACCATGGTGGCGCCCCAGGACTTCTCGACCATGCGCTGGGCGATCTTCTGCTGCTCCTCGGTGCCCTCGTCGTAGACGACGCCGGCGAAGGCCGGACCGGAGGAGTACATCCAGATGGCGGGGTTCGAGCCCAGGATCTGCTCGGCGTAGGCCCAGACCAGCGAGGACGGGGTGACCTGGCCGCCGATGCCCTCCGGGATGCCCAGGCGCCACCACTCGGCGTCCATGTAGGCGTCGTAGCTCTTGCGGAAGGCGGCCGGGACCGGCGCGGTGTTGGTCTCCGGGTCGAAGACCGGCGGGTTGCGGTCGGTGTCCGCGAAGGAGGCCGCCAGGTCGTTCTCCGCCAGGCGGGAGATCTCGCTGAGGATGTTCTTCGCCGTGTCCACGTCCATGTCGGCGAACGGGCCGGTGCCGTACACCTGGTCGCGGCCGAGCACCTCGAAGAGGTTGAACTCCACGTCCCGCAGGTTGGACTTGTAGTGACCCATGGCCATTTCTCCGGTTCGTCGCTCAGGGTGCGCCATCACGCCCCTACCCGCCAGTACAGGCCATGATGCTACCGGTAAGTAACTTCATCAAGCCCCTGCACGTTAATCCGACGTGAAGGCCATCACTCCGGTCAACGGGAAGGACCGGATAGTCAGCTCCCCACAGCCGGACGGTAGGCCGGGTTGTCCGGATCGGCCGCCGCACGAGGACACCCCGGCCCGATAGCCTGTCCGTGTGTACGGCTACGAGCAGAGCGCCAGCGGCGGCTACCCCGGCGACCCCTACCAGCAGGCGGGTCAGCAGGGCATGGGCGGCGCGTACGGGCAGCAGGGCTACGGCACCCAGGCCGGCCCCGGCTACGGCGAGCAGGCCCAGTCCGCCGGACAGTCGCTCTACCCCGAGCCCTCGCCGCCGTCACTGGCAGACGCGGTGCGCGCCTTCACCACCGGCTCGATGCCGATGGAGGACTTCCAGGCGATCTTCATCACCTCGAAGGTGCACTGCCCGCGCGGCGACCGCCCCGGCTTCCTCGCCCTGCACAACACCCCCACCCCGGTGATCCCGATGTTCAGCACGCTCAAGGAGCTGCGCCGCTACGCCGGCAAGGAGTCCAAGCACTTCACGGTCTCCGGCGCGGAGGTGCTGGACCTGCTGCCGACCGGCTACGGCTTCGCGCTGGACATGGAGGGCGAGCACCGGATGGTGTTCGACGCCCGCGCGGTGGAGCAGATGGTGGACTTCACCATGCGCCGGATGTACGGCTGACCCCCAACGGGTAGGACGGCCAGGAGGCCCTGGCTCCGCTCCACAACCATTTAGTTCAATCTTCAACTTGCTTCTGGTTGAAGGTTGAACTAATCTTGCCGACGAAGGCCCACAGAGCACCCCCACCGAGGAGGCCGACATGCCCGCCGTGACCGTAGAGAACCCGCTGATCCTGCCCCGCATCGCGGCACCCGCCCCCGACGCCCGGCCCCGCCCCGCGCTCGCCGTCTCCACCGCGCTGGAGGGCTTCGAGGGCGAGGGCTTCCCGGTCCGCCGGGCCTTCGCCAAGATCAACCAGAAGTACCTGGACCCGTTCATCATGATGGACCAGATGGGCGAGGTGGATTACGCGGCCGGGGAGCCGAAAAGCTAACCCAGTTGGGGGACTACTCACAACGGGGATCTGACCTGCGGAAACGCGGTCCCGAACACCAAATCCTGATCTGCCCGAGGAGGCCGACATGCCTGCCGTGACCGTTGAGAACCCGCTCGTCCTGCCGCGTATCGCGGCCCCCGCGCCCGACGCCGTCGCCCGCCCCGTGCTGGCCGTCTCCACCGCCCTGGAGGGCTTCGAGGGCGAGGGCTTCCCGGTCCGCCGGGCCTTCGCCAAGATCAACCAGAAGTACCTCGACCCGTTCATCATGATGGACCAGATGGGCGAGGTGGACTACCAGGCCGGCGAGCCGAAGGGGACCCCGTGGCATCCGCACCGGGGCTTCGAGACCGTCACCTACATCATCGACGGGACTTTCATCCACCAGGACTCGCACGGCGGCGGCGGCACCATCACCGACGGCGACACCCAGTGGATGACGGCCGGCTCCGGCCTGCTGCACATCGAGACCCCGCCCGAGTCGCTGGTGCTGTCCGGCGGCCTCTTCCACGGCCTCCAGCTGTGGGTGAACCTGCCCGCCTCCGACAAGATGATCGCGCCCAAGTACCAGGACATCCGCGGCAACAGCGTCAAGCTGCTCGCCTCCTCGGACGGCGGCGCGCTGGTCCGGCTGATCGCCGGCGACATCGACGGCCACCAGGGCCCCGGTGCCACCCACACCCCGATCACGATGATCCACGTGTCGGTGAACCCCGGCGCCGAGGTCACCCTGCCGTGGCGAGCCGACTTCAACGCGCTGGCCTACGGCCTGGCCGGCAGCGGCTCGGCCGGCTCGGAGCGTCGTCCGTTCCAGATGGGCCAGGCGGTGGTCTTCGGCGAGGGCGACTCCCTCACCATCCGGGCCGACGAGAAGCAGGACTCCCGCAGCGCCAACTTCGAGCTGGTGCTGCTTGGCGGCCTGCCGATCCGCGAGCCGGTCGCCCACTACGGCCCGTTTGTGATGAACAGCCACCGGGAGCTCCAGCAGGCCATGGAGGACTTCCAGGCCGGCCGCCTCGGCACCATCCCGGCGGACAGCAACCTGGGACGCTGACGAAGGAGTGAAGCTGCCCGCGCAGGCCCTCTCTACCCGAGACGAGCTCGCGCGGGCATCGTTCGCTGCGCAGGCAGGCTCTCCCTCATCCACGCAGGTTCTGCCCGCGCACGGCGTTCCTGTTTTTCTCCCTACTCCGCCTCACCCGTGCGAAGGTCAAGCCGTTGTTGGATCAGGCGGGCGAGGTGGGACAGGGTGCGGCCGGTGGCCAGGTCGGCCGGTGTGAGGCGGACGGCGAAGAGGTCGCGGGCCTTGACCAGGAACTGGGTGCCGAGCAGGGAGTCGAGTCCGAGGTCGGTGAGGGGGCGGGCGGGGTCCAGGTCGGTCGGATCGGTCTGGAGGACTTCGGCGAGGAGGTGGGCGAGCCGGTCGGTGATCGTGTGCAGGGCCTCGTCCGCAGGTCGGTCGGCCAGGGCCCGGCGGAGGTCGCCGCCGGCGTCCGCGGCGGCCGCCGAAGACGCCGGCGCCAAGAGGGAGAAGCGCGGTGCGGCCAGCGCCAGCAGCAACTGGCGTGCGGCGCCCCAGCGGTAGCGGCCCGCGCCCGCGACGTCGGTGCGGGCGGCCAGAAGGCGGTCGGCGGTGTTCAGGGCCTCTGCCGGGGTCAGGAGCTCGAGGCCGCGTTCGGCCATGGCGGCTTCCATGGCGTGGCGGGCGACGTACCCGGTCTCGCCGATCGGCCCCCAAGCCAGGGCCGTGCCCGGTCGTCCGGCGGCTCGCCGGGCGCGGGCGAGGGCTTCCAGGTAGGCGTTGGCCGCCGCGTAGGCGGACTGGCCGGGGTTGCCGATGGCGGCGGAGACCGAGGAGTAGCCGAGGAACAGGTCCAGCTCGCGGTCGGCGGTGAGCTGGTCCAGCAGTGCCGCTCCGGTGACCTTGGGGGCCAGGACGGCGGCGAAGCGGTCGTCGGTGAGCTGTGACAGCGGCGCGTCGTCCATGTGCATCGCGGCGTGGACGACGCCGCGTAGCGGGTGTCCGGTGGCATCGACGGCGTCGATGACCTCGCGTAGTGCGGCCCGGTCGGTGACGTCCACGGCATGGGCAGTGGCGTGCACGCCCCGCTCGGTGAGCCGGGCGAGGAGGGCCGGTGCTTCGGGCGCCTGTGGGCCGCGGCGGGAGAGCAGGGCCAGGTGTCGGGCGCCGTGGTCGGCCAGCCAGTCGGCGGTGGCGGCGCCGAGTCCGCTCAGTCCACCGGTGATCAGGTAGGTGCCGGCGGGGTCCAGGGCGATGATGCCGGGGGCCGGTTCGACGGGGACGGGCTCGTCCAGCGCATCGAAGGAGATGACGACCTTCCCGATGTGCCGGGAGTGCTGCAGGAGCCGGAAGGCTTCGTCGACCCGTGCGGCGGGGTAGATCGTGTGGGGCAGCGGCCGGTAGGTGCCGCGGGTGATCTGTGCGGCGACGTCGGTGACCAGGCGCGGGCCGCGCACGGGATCGTCGCTCATGGCGTCGAGGTTGAAGCCGGTGAAGGTCAGGCTGTTGTGGAAGGGACGCAGCGTCAGCGGGTTGTTGAGGAGGATGTCCCGTTTGCCGAGTTCGATGAACCGGCCGTTGGGGCGCAGCAGGTCCAGACCGTAGGCGATGGCCTCTCCGCTGAGCGAGTTGACCACGACGTCGACGCCTTGCCCGCCGGTCAGCTCCCGCACCTGTGGGACGAAGTCCAGGCTGCGGGAGTCGAGGACGTGCCAGGCACCCAGGGACCGCAGCAGGTCGCGCTTGGTTTCGGTTCCGGCGGTGGCGATGACGCGGGCGCCGCAGGCCCGCGCGCACTGCAGCACGGCCAGGCCCACGGCGCCGGCCCCACCGTGGACGAGCACCGTCTCCCCGGGGGCCAGGCGTGCCTGGTCGACCAGGGTGTGATGGACGGTCAGGAAGGCGACGGGCAGCGTCGCCGCCTCCGCGAAGCTCATCGCCTCCGGGATCCGGATGAGAGCGTGGGCAGGGGTGGTGGCGTGCGAGGCCAGGGCGGCCGGGACGAAGCCGCAGACGCGGTCGCCGAGCTTCAGGTGGCCCACGCCCGCTCCCACCGCGTGAACGATCCCCGCGCCGTCGTTGCCCAGTCCGTCGCCGGAGTGGCCGTGCTCTCCCGCTTCCGGCGGCAGGAGGCCGTTGGCCCGCAGGGTGTCGCGGTAGTTCAGGGCCACCGCCCGCACCTCGATAGCCACCTCACCCGGTCCGGGTTCGGGGATCTGTGCCTGACGCCAGGTCAACCGCCGTCGCAGGCTCGGGTCGCGGGCCTCCAGCAGGAACGGCGTGCTGGCGGGGACGGCGGGCGGTTCGCCCGCCGGGTGCTGGATCTGCCGGGGCACGAAGCGGCCTTGGGCGGTGAGGACGATCTCGTCCTCCTGACGGTCGTCGCCGGTCATGCCCAGGAGTTCGGCGGCCAGGCGGTGCGCGTCGATGGCCGGGTCGCCGGTGCGGTGGCAGGAGATGCGGGACATCCGCAGGTCCGGCCGCTCGTTGGCGAGGGTACGGCAGGCCACCCAGACGGCCGCGTCCTGAGGGTGCGAGGGCAGCTCCGGCGCGGGGAACAGACCGGTGGGGCGGGTGATCAGCCAGACGTGGGGCGTTGCACCGCTCTGCAGGCTCTCGCAGGCGGTGGCCAGGGCGCGCAGGACGGCGGCGCGGTGGGTGGTCAGGCCGACGGTCTCCGGCCGGCCGGGTTCACCTCCGCCTTCGCCGAGCAGCAGGGCGATCCGCGGGCAGCGGCTTGAGGACAGGACCTCGGTCCAGGCGCTGGTCTCGTCGGACACGGGGACGACGGTGGCGTCGCCGAGCAGAGCAGCCAGTGCCTGGGCCGTCGGCAGCTCCGTGCCGCCCTCGGTGGCGACCAGCCAGGCGGTACCGGGGGCCGGCGAGGAGACGACGGGCCGACCGTCGTCGCCGTGGTCGCGGGCCGCCAGCAGAACGGTGCGGTCCTCGGTGTCGGTCCGCACCGCATGGGGGAAACCGCACTGCTCCAGCAGCGGTACCCATCGATCGCGGACCAGGACACGGGAGTCGGGACGCAGGGCGCGGTCGCCGCGCTGCCAGAACTCGTCGTGAGCGCCGAACAGCAGTGCTTGCAGCGGCACATGGTGGGGTTCAGCGGCCAGCAGGTATCCGCCGGGCGCCAGCAGGGCGTGCAGGTGTCGCAGTGTGGTGGTCAGATCGGCGGTGGCGTGCAGTGCGTCGTCCGCGAGGATGAGGTCGAAGCCAGCCCTGGGCAGCCCCTGATCGGCCAGACCAGTGTTCAGGTCGACGACGCGGTAGTCGACGAAGTCGTACGAGGCGAAGCGGTTCTCGGCCCGGGTGACGCCGGCCTGGGTGGCGGCCGTGCAGGTGTAGCGGGTCCGGTCGGCCGGCAGCAGGGGCAGTACGGTGGCCGTCAGCGCGGGGGTGGCCGCGCCCACCTCAAGGACGTGCAGCGGGCGGTCGGCGGGCCAGCGGCTGACGAGGTCGCCGAGCAGCGCCTGGACGGCACGGTGGGTGAAGCGGTGCGAGGGACCAGTCTCGCGCAGTTGCTCGTACATGCTGTCGCCGGCCGGCAGGAGCTCCAGCGCGTTGACGCGTCCGCGCAGGACGTCGGACAGGTGGCGCAACTGCCGGTTGAGCAGCAGCGCCTCGGCACTGAACCCGGGATGGTTCTCCAGCAGTTCGCGTAGCAGCTGCTCGGGGCGGAACTCGGTGTCGGTCAGCTGCCAGGTGTCTGTGACAGGCTGGACGAGTCCGTGCTCGGCCAAGAGCGGCATCATCAGCCGCACCAGGCGCCGGTGTTGGGGCTGGAGGCCGCCGGCCAGCAGGTCCTGCATCGCGAAGGGGGCCGCGGGGTCGGTGAGCAGGCCGCGCAGCGCGGCTGCCCAGCAGTGTGCGCCAACCAGTTCGGCCGCGCCGAGGAACAGTCGGTGGCCGACGCTGTCCAGGGCGATCCGGGCCGCGGCGATGCGCGGCTCTGCCGCTCGGGCAACCTCCGAGGGCGAGGGGAGCGGGGACGGTGCGACGGGAGCGGCTGGGTGGGGGGCTGCCCGGAGCACCGTGTGCTGGATGGTCAGCGGGGTGTGTTCGGACAGATGGCTCCGCCGGGTGCGGCAGCCGTCGATCTCGATGGTGACGGTGCCGTCGTGGTCGGCGTAGGTGATGTCCCAGCAGACCTCGTTGACGCTGCGGTGCCGGCGGCGCAGGTGCACGATGCCGGTGAGTGCGGGGGTTCGCCACACACGTACGGCCCCGAACTTGGACGGCAGAAAGACGGCGGGTTCCGCCTGCGGGTCGTCCAACGCAATGGTGGCCTGCAGCGGTGCGTCCAGCAGGACCGGGTGGGCCGTGTAGGCGTCGGTGGAGTGTCGGAGCCTGTAGGAGAGGAGCAGCTCCTCTTCTCCGACATGGATGTGGTCGATGAGTTGGAAGGCCGGGCCGACGTCCAGCTTGACTCCGCGGCCCATCTGGTAGAACCCGGGGCCGTCCAGCGGGCGTGGGCAGCGTGCTCGGATCATGGGAACATCGAGCGGGGCGGGTGCAGAGCCGAGCATGGTACGCAGCTGGGCGCGCACGACAGGCTGGCACTCGCCGCCATGCTCCTCGCGGACGCTGATGGTCAGAGCGCCGTCCTCGGGCGTGAGGGCGGTCTGCAGAGCGACCGGTGTGGGGTCGGGCCACCGCAGGGGCAGCATGCGGCTGACTTCCAGGTGCCGCACCTCCACCGGGCGGTCCAGTACTCGTCGGCCGGCGCTCAGTGCCATCTCCACGTAGCCAGCGGCGGGCATCAGCACAGTGCCCACGATCCGGTGGTCGCCCAGCCAAGGGACCAGCTGCGGCTCGACGGTGCCGTGCCATACCGGGTGCGGGGCGGGCATCCGCTCACCCAGCAGCGGGTGGTCCAACTCGCCACTGCCACCGGTGCCGGCGATCAGGTCGTACGGGGTGCCGTGCCAGTACCGCTCGTGCTGCCACGGGTAGGCGGGAAGGTCGACCACGCGGCCCGGGCGGGGGAAATGGAGCTGCCAGTCGGCTGTGGAACGGGAAGCGAGTAGCGCGGCGACCGCCGCCGCGCTCTCGCGGGGGCCGTCTCCGTCGCGGTGCAGGGTGGGGACGCAGGTGGCACTGGTGCGGCGCAGGTAAGGGCGCAGCACCGGGTGCGGGCCGATCTCGACGACGATGTCGGTGTGCTCGGCCGCGATGCATGCTGCGGCTTCGGCAAAACGAACGGGCTCGCGGACGTTGCGCCACCAATACTCTGCGTCCAGGTCCTGCCCGTCCAGAACAGTGCCGGTGACGGTGGAGACGAACGGCACCCGGGCGGCGGCGGGAGCCAGGCCCGCCAATGCAGTGCGCAGCGGCTCCTCGATCGGATCCATGGTCTTGCTGTGGAAGGCGTAGTCCAGGTCCAGCTCGCGGAAGAAGACGCCGCGGCCGGCCAGTTCGGCACCCCAAACGGCCAGCACGTCGGCGGACCCGGCGACGGTCACATCGCGGTCGCTGTTGATCCCCGCGATCTCCAGCGCCCCGTCGAAACGCAGCAGCTCCTCGTGGGCCTGAACGGCGGGCAGGCCCACGGCGGCCATGCGGCCTCGCCCGGCCGTAACACCCTGGGTGCGGCTGCGTTCCGCGATCACCAGCGCCGCCTGCTCCAGCGTCAGGGCACCAGCGGCGTAGGCGGCGGCCACTTCACCAACGCTGTGCCCGGCTACCACCGCCGGCCGCAGTCCGTGCGAGGCCAGCAGCGCGGTCAGGCCCACCTGAACGGCGAACAGGGCCGGCTGCGCCACCTCCGTGCGCTGCCAGGAAGGCGCGGACGGATATGCCAGTTCCTTGGACACCGACCACCCCAGGTGCGGAGCCAGGGCCGCGTCGGCCTCCTCGACGGTCTCGCGGAAGACCGCCTCCTGCGCCAGCAGGTCGGCGGCCATGCCCGGCCACTGGGAGGCGTTGCCTGAGTAGACGAAGGCGATTCCCTCCCGCCCGCTTACGCGCACGCTCGCTCCGTGGGCGGGATCTCCGGCGGCCAGTCGCGCCAGCTCCCGGGCGGCGTCGTCCGGGGCGGCGGCCAGTACGGCGGCCCGGTGCGAGTGTGCGCTGCGGCGCACGGTACTGGTGTAGGCAAGGTCGTAGAACTCGGCAGGCGGCGTGTCGCGCAAGCGCTCGACCATACGGGTGACCGCCTGCTGCAGCGCCTTGGGCGAGCGAGCGGAGACGATCAGCGGCACTCGGCGCGCGTGCGGTGCCGCCGGGACGTCGGCCTCGCGGGGCGCGGGGGGCGCGGGGGGCGCGGTGACGATGGCGTGGGCGTTGGCTCCGCCGAAGCCGAAGGAGTTCACCCCCACCGCGGCCCGTTCCCCGCCGCGCAGCCGGACAGGGTCGACGGTCGGTGCCAGGCCCAGGCCGTCGAAGTCGATCGCCGGATTGAGCGGGAGGGCGTGCAAGGACGCCGGCGCCACCCGGTGGCGCAGCACCAGGATCGCCTTGAGCAGGCCCGCCATCCCCGAGGCGGATTCGAGATGGCCCAGGTTCGTCTTGACCGAGCCGACCGGAAGCAGGCCGGTGCTGCGGTGGCGGCCAAGTGCCCGGCCGATAGCCTCGGCCTCTGCCGGGTCCCCGACCGGGGTGCCGGTGCCGTGTGCCTCGAAGCACACCAGATCGTCCGCGCCGATCCCGGCCTCGGCGTAGACCGACCGCAGTAGTTCCTCCTGCGCGGTGGCGCTGGGCAGGGTGATGCCGTTGGTGCGGCCGTCGGTGTTGTTGGCGGTGGCTGCCAGTACGGCGTGGATGCGGTCCCCGTCCGCCATCGCGTCCGCCAGCCGCTTGAGGACGAGCACTGCGCCGCCTTCGGCACGGACGTAGCCGTCGGCGTCGGCGGAGAACGCCGCACAGCGCCCCTTCCGCGACAGCATGCCCGCGTAGCTGAACCCAGCGAACGAATAGGGGTTCGTCAGGACGTTGACACCGCCGACCAAGGCGACACGGCTGGAGCCCTCGCGCAGGGTCCGGCAGGCGCGGTCCACGGCTACCAGCGCCGACGAGCAGGCAGTGTCGACGGCCATGCTCGGCCCCCGCAGGTCGAAGGCGTACGAGAGGCGGTTCGCCGTGATGGACAACACGGCGCCGGGCATCGTGTGGGGACTCGTGTGGTCACCCATCGCCATCAGGCGCGTGCCGTAGGCGTGATCGGAGACGCCCACGTAGACGCAGGTGTCCGACCCGGCCAGTGCCTCGACGGGGATGGCGGCGTCGTCGAGCGCCTCGGCAGCCATCTCCAGTAGCAGTCGCTGCTGCGGGTCGATGT
This sequence comes from Kitasatospora viridis, assembly GCF_007829815.1. Lineage (NCBI taxonomy): Bacteria > Bacillati > Actinomycetota > Actinomycetes > Kitasatosporales > Streptomycetaceae > Kitasatospora > Kitasatospora viridis. The sequence continues at coordinate 2,711,651 of NZ_VIWT01000001.1, forward strand.
GCCGAGCCTCCCTGGGGGAGATCCCGAAGTAGCCGGCGTCGAACGAGGCGACGTCGGTGAGGAAGCCTCCGGCGGCCGTGTAGCTGCGGCCGGGGCGTACGGTCCCAGGGTCGACGATCCGGTCCTTGGGAAACCGGTCGGCGGGCATCTCGCCAACCACGTCCCGACCCTCCCGCAGCACGGACCACAGCCCGTCCAGGTCGGTGATCCCCCCAGGCAGCCGGCAGCCGATGCCCACCACTGCCACGGATCGTTCGAGCCGCATCGTCAGGTCCCGCCTTTTCACGCCGATTGGAGGCTTCGACGTGGATTCAAGAGGACCGTCGGCATACAAAGCCAACGCGGATCACTCGTTGGAGTGGAAGGTCCTCACCAGGTGTTTCGTCCGATCCGTGACATGTCCGGCGCCGCTACGGTGATGCGGTGCTCCAAGCTCCGCGTGCCCGCATCACGGCCGTTGCCGCTCACCTGCCGCCCCGCTACCGCACCATGGACGAGATCCGCGTCAAGATCGCCGAAACCGGTGGTTACGCCCCGCCGCCGGGGCTGCTGGAGGATCTCACCGGGGTCCGAGGGGTCCACGTGCGCGAGGACGGGGAGAATGCCTCCGACCTGGCCGTGACCGCCGCCCGTAAGGCCCTCGACGAGGCCGGACTGAAGATCGACGATGTCGAGCTGCTGCTGTTCGCCGCTACGGCACAGGACCTGATCGAACCCGCCACCTCACATCTGGTGGCCGCCAAACTGGGCGCTTCTTGCCCGGTGTTCGACGTCAAGAACGCCTGCAACAGCGTGCTCAACGCCATGGAGGTCGCCGAGTCGTTCATCGCCGCCGGCCGCTACCGCACGATCCTCATCGCCTGCGGAGAAGTCGGCTCCCTGGCCACCCGCTGGCACGCCCCCGACCGCCAGGCCCTGTTGCGCGCCATGCCCGGCTACACCGTCTCCGACGCGGGCGCGGCAATGGTGCTCACCGCCGGCCCCGCCGGCGAGAAGGACCCCGGCGTCCTGGCCGTGCGGTTCGCCGCCAACTCGGCCGTGTGGGACGCCTGCACCGTGGCCAGCGGGGGAACCATGCACCCACGCTCCACACATGACGACCACAGCACACTGCGCCTGAACGGAGACCTGCGCCAAGGCGTACTCGATGTCCTGCCGCGGATCGTGGCCTCCGCCGGAAGCGAACTCCGGGCAGCACGGGCCGGCGCCTTCATCGCCTTCCACCAGATCGCCATGCCGCAGTACCACGAGACGCTCGACCGGTTCTCCCTCCCCGAGAACCGGTGCATGCCCGCAGTCGCCGAGCACGGCAACTGCGCCGCAGCCTCACTCCCCCTGCAACTGGTCAAGGCCAGGGAGGCCGACCGCATCGAACCGGGCGACACCGTGGCGATGCTCGGCCTGGCCAGTGGCTTCAGCTTCGGTCTGGCGCTGATCCGATGGTGACCACCGAACCCGACCACGCCCCCGGCTCTCCCACATCGCCGGCCCGGGACGCGGCTGTGCAGCGGCTGCTGCCCGGCTACCCGCTACCACGCCACTGGCGGCGCGTAGCCGATACCGGCCAGCACTACCTCGACCTCGGCGCCGGGGACCCTGTGTTGTTCCTGCACGGCAACCCGTCCTGGAGCTACGCCTGGCGCAAGCTCCTCGGCTCGCTCTCCCCGCACGCGCGCTGCCTGGCACCGGACCTTGCGGGCTTCGGACTCTCCCGCCCGCTGACCCCCGCCCAGCGCGGGCAGGGCTTCCACCAAACGCAGTTGGACCACCTCGATGCCCTCTACCGCCACCTGGTGGAAACCGCAGGCGTTCCGGGACAAGGCTGGACACTGGTCCTGCACGACTGGGGCGGACCGCTCGGCATCGCCTGGGCCCTACGTCACCCGGGGGTCGTGGCCCGCCTGGTCATCTGCAACACCCTTGCCTTCCCTTGGCCCGCCGGCTACCAACTGCCGTTCTACCTACGCTGGATCCGCGACCACCAAGGCGTGGCCGACGCCGTCCACCGCACCAACGCCTTCGCGCGCATCGCCGTGCACGCCGGTGTCCACCACCCGCTCCACGCCCGCGAACGCCGCGCCTACCTGCGGCCCTGTGCCCGCCGCACCGAACGCCAGGTGATCACCGATGCCGTCCGCGCGATCCCGCAGAACGCCGCGGACCCGCTGTGGCGACTACTCGAACCCCCCACACCGGCCGCCGACCTGGCCGCCCTCCCGCTCCTCATCGGCTGGGGGATGCGCGACCCGGTGTTCACCCCGATGGTGCTGCAGGAGTGGGCCCGCCGGTTCCCCCACGCCGTCATCCACCGCTTCCATGACGCCGGGCGCTTCGTGATGGAAGACGCCGCCGACGAACTCAGCGGCCACATCCGCGACTTCCTGCAGGGATCCCGATGACCGTGACCGCACCCGACGTCTTCGCCCGGCTGGCACGCCTGGCCGAAGAACCCGACGCCACCGCGCTCATCAGCTGCCGTCCCGGATCATCCCGCACCATCACGCGGGGCCAACTGCTTCAGGGCTGCCGGATCACCGCGGCAGCCCTGCGCACAGCCGGCGCCCGCCCCGGCCACAAGGCCGTCGTCATGACCCGCGACGCCTACGACCTCACGACCATCACCTACGCCCTGTGGTCGATCGGCGCGGTCCCCACGCTGATCGAGCCTCGCGCCGAAGTGGGCCGCTGTCTGCGGGAGATCGCCCCGGACCTCTTCATCGGCGAACCCCTTGCACACCTGGGACGCCGTGTTCTGGGCTGGGGCCGCGGCCACGTCCGTCTGCCCCTGGTAACTGGCCCTTCCTTCCCCGGACAGCGCCTCGCCCTCGGCCGGCGGCTGGCGGTCCACACACCGGACGCCGACGGACCACCCTGGCAGCAGGAGGAGCCGACCGACGATGACCTCGCCATGATCGCCTTCACTTCCGGATCCACCGGAAGACCCAAAGGCGCGGAATACCGCTACGCCACCCTGGCTGGACAGCTCGAAGCCCTGGCCACGCTGCTAGCCCCCCGGCCCGGTGACGTACTCCTCGCAGGGTTCCTGCCACTGGTGCTGTTCGGACCGCTCCTGGGCCTGACCACTGTCACCCCGGCCGTGAACCACCTGGCGCCGGCCCGCACACCCCCACAGGGACTGATCGACCCCATCCTCCGGCACCAGGTCACCACCATCGCCGCCTCGCCCGCCGTCCTCACCCTGATCGCCGGGCACTGCGCCCGCCACGACGTGCGCCTGCCCTCCGCCCGCCAGGCCCTGTCCTTCGGTGCCCCCCTGCGCCCCCGACTCGCCGACGCGCTCCGCAGGGCCCTGCCTCACGACACGAAGCTCCGCAGCGTCTACGGCGCCACCGAATGCCTGCCCGTCTCAGCCATCACCGACCACGACCTGCGCACCGCGGCCATCCAGCCGCCCCCCGGGCACACCGGCACCTGCCTGGGCCACCCCCTGCCCGGCATGCAGCCCCAGATCCTGGACGCCGACGCCACCGGGCTCGGCGAAATCGCCGTCTCCGGCCCCACCGTGAGCCCCGCCTACCACGGCCGCCCCGACGCCGACGCCACAGCCAAGATCACCACCAGCCGTGGTGTGCTGCACCGCACCGGTGACATGGGCAGACTGGACGACCAGGGACAGCTCTGGTTCCTCGGCCGCAAAGCCCACCTCGTGACCGGCTCCGGCTTCACCCTGACCACCGAGGACATCGAGACCCTGGCCGACACCACCCCCGGCGTCCGGCGCACCGCCCTGGTCGGTCTCGGTCCGGCCGGAAGCCAGGAACCCGTCCTGTGCGTGGAGTCCCTACCCTCTGCTCCCCGCGCCACCGCTCTGGACGCCGTACGCACAGCTCTGCGCAGCCATCCGGAAGGCCACCGGATCGGTGCTCTGCTGCTCCATCCCGGTTTTCCCACCGATCCCCGGCACAACTCCAAGATCGACCGTCCCCGCCTGGCCGCCTGGGCCGCCAAGCGCCTGCGCAGGAGGACCCGGTGAAGGTCCTGGTCACCGGTGGCAGCGGTTTCCTCGGGTTGGAGATCTGCCGGCAGCTGATCGCGCGCGGCTCACAGACGGTGTCCATCAGCCGCCGGCCGAGCGCCGAACTCGCAAACCTCGGCGTGCGCCAGTACCAGGTCGACATCACTGACACCGCCGATCTCGCACTGCTCTCGCGCGCGGCGGCCGGCTGCGAGGCCGTGGTCCACAGCGCGGCGCTCGCGGGTGCGAGCGGCCCGCTGCGCCCGTACTGGCGAGCCAATGTCACCGGGACGCTGAACGTGATCGCCGCCTGCCGCGTGCAAAGCGTTCCCGCGCTGGTCCACACGTCGACGGCCAGCGTCGTCTTCCGACCCGGCGGCTTGGAAGGCGTCAACGAGGACTTGCCCTACCCTCGCCGCCACCTGGCCGCCTACACCCGCACCAAAGCCGAGGCCGAGGCGCTCGTCCTGGCCGCCCACAGCCCCAAACTGGCCACCCTCGCGCTGCGCCCGCACATCATCTGGGGCCCCGGGGACCCGCACTTCGCCCCCGCCCTCGCCCGCGCCGTCCGCGCCGGGCACCTGCTGATGCCCGGCGAGGGCAACAACCTGATCGACACCACCCACGTCCGCACCGCCGCCCATGCCCACCTCCTCGCCCTGGACGCCCTCCAGCAGCCCCGCCAAGCGGGCGGCCGCGTCTACTTCATCGGCCAGGACGACCCGCGCCCCCTGCGCGAGATCACCCTGCGCCTCCTGCAGGCAGCCGGCATCAACGCCCGCTGGCGCACCGTGCCGCCGCGCCTGGCAACAGCTACCGCAACCGTCGGCGAGGCGTACCTGCGCCTGACCCGCAGTCGTCGCACCCACGCCCTGAGCCGGCTCTTGGTCGCCGAAATGCTGCACCCTCACCATTTCGACCTCACCGCGGCCCGCCGCGACCTGCGGTTCGAGCCGCCGATCGGGTTCGACGACGGTCTGGACGAGCTGACCCGAACCGCACCGCCCGCCCTGGACAACAGCAAGGAATCACCGTGTCGGAAACCTACGACGCCATCCGTTCCCTCCTGACCACCGCCTTCCGCGTACCGGAGAACGAGATCCACCCCCAGGCGACCCTGGAGCGGCTGGAGCTGGACTCCCTGGCCCTCGCGGAGTTCGTGCTCCTCCTGCACGAACGCTGCGGCGTGAAGATCGACAAGGAGTACGCCGCCCGCACCACCACCGTCGCCGAGGTCGCTGACCACATCGACGCCCTGCGCGCAGGAGCGGTGACGTCGCCATGACAGCACCCGTGGCAATCACCGGGCTCGGCCTGCTCACCCCAGCGGGAGAAGGCGTCGATGCCACCTGGAACGCGGTCTGCGCCGGTGTGAGCACTGCGGGACCCGACCCAGCGCTCACCGGCCTGCCCGTCGACTTCTCCTGCCGCCTCCCCCTCTCGCAGGACGCCCTCGACCAGCGCGTCGGACGCACCGCCTGGCGCATGGCGCGGTACGCGAAGTTCGCGGTGCTCGCCGCACGCGAGGCCGTACGCGACGCCGGCCTCGATCCGCGAGCATGGAACGGCGACCGGGTCGCCGTCGTCATCGGCTGCGGGCTCGGAGGAGCCACGGAGCGGGAAGAACAGGGCAGACGTCTGGAGGAACTGGGCGCTGACATGGTCTCCGCCCTCACCATTCCGCTGATCATCCCGAACATGGCCGCCGGCGAGGTCTCCATCGATCTCAAGGCCCACGGGCCCAGCATGGCCCCGGCTACCGCCTGTGCCTCTGGCGCCACCGCCATCACCGTAGCCCGTGACCTACTGCTCACCGGCCAATGCGATGTCGCGCTTGCAGGAGCCGCAGAAGCGCCCATCAGCCGGCTGACGACCACCGGTTTCTGGCGCATGGGCGCTCTCTCCCAGCGCACCAACACGGTCACCGGAGCATCCCGGCCCTTCGCCGCCGACCGCGACGGCTTCGTCTTGGGCGAAGGCGCTGCCGTCCTCGTCCTGGAACGCACCGAAGACGCCGCCGCGCGCGGCATCCGCCCGCGCGCTCTGCTCGTGGGCTGCGGCAGCGCCTCGGACGCCTACCACCCCACGGCACCGGCGCAGGACGCCAACGGCGCTGAGAAAGCACTGCGCGCCGCCCTGACAGAGGCGCGACTGGCCCCGCACGATGTCGACCACGTCAACGCGCACGGCACCTCTACCCCGCTCGGGGACGCCGGCGAAGCAGCCCTGATCGCCCGCGTGCTGCCGCACCGCCCCAGCGTCACCGCGCCCAAGGGCGTCCTGGGGCACAGCTGCGGGGCGGCCGGCGCCATCGAGGCGGCCCTCACCGTGCTCACCCTCCAGCACCGCCGCATCCCGCCGATCGCCAACCTGACCGCCCCCGCGCCCGAGTTCGACATCGACTGCGTCACCAAACAACCGCGCGATCAGCAGGTGGAGACGGCCGTCAGCCACTCCTTCGGCTTCGGTGGCCACAACGTCGTCCTCGCCCTGTCAAGAGCTTCCTGACATCCGAACCGACCGCCACGACTCGTTGCGCCGGTCCGGATCAGCCGCCCACTGGAGTCTCGGATCACCAGGCGAAGGCCCCCGGCTGTCGCAGTCCCCCGGACGACCGTGCAGGACGAGTCCCATGAGCCGTAGGGAACCAACGTGAAGAACTCTCCGCGCAAACCCACTGTCGTCCGGTCAGGCGCATCCGTTCCGTGGCGAGTCACCGAGACGGTGACGGGGCTCCTCGTCCGCGTGCTCCTGCTGGCGGACGAGTTCGTGCTCTACGTGCTCCCCCGGCGGAAGAACAAGCGCGGAAGCCGCAGCAGGAGCTGATGCGTCCGATGGACCAGCCTGCGGGTTTGTCAGGCCCGCAGGTCGTCGTGGTGGTGGATCAGTACGCGAAAGTCACCCGAGTACCGGGCTTGTCGATGACGTAACCGTCAACCCGATCGTCGGGGGTGCCGGCCGGGTGGATCGTGGTGATCGGGCGGGCCTTGCGGTCCTTGGACCAAGCGCGGATGGCGTCGGTCAGGCGGTCGGCGAGCTGGGGGCCGACGGGGCCGTAGCCGGTGGCGCCGAGTTCCCAGCGGGCCGGGTCCTCGGTCTCGGTGCGGGTGATGGTGAGGTACGCGAGGGAGGTGCCCTCGGCAAGGGCCGGGGTTCGGGTGGGGATCACGAGCTTGATCAGGCCGCTGTCGATGGCGGCCTGGTCGGCGGCGATGCGGCAGGTGGCGGGGTCGGTGGCGGCCAGACGCAGCCAGACGCCGTCGAAGGACTCGTCGCCGCGGATCAGCACGCCGGAGCCGGTCTGGGTGGAGGGCTGGTCGAGGACGCCGGCCAGGGCGGTAGGGTCGATGGGCTGGTCGGCGTCCCAGTAGAGGGAGATCAGGCCGTCGGGGTCGATGGTGGCGGTGTGCTCGCCGTCCTGGCCGATCATGGGGACGAAGCCGCACAGTTCCATGGTGTCGGAGACCATCCGGTCGCCGTGGCGGACGAAGGCGATGCTGTAGGTGGTGCCGCGCCAGCGGAGCGGGACGACGAGGCGGCCGCCGGTGGCGAGTTGGTCCCACCAGGCCGGCGGGATGTCCCAGGCGCCGACGGTGACGATCATCCGGGCGGCCGGGCCGTGGGCGGGGGCGCCGAGGCCGCCGTCGCCGGTGATCACGACGACGTCCTTGTTGCCGGTGGCGGCGAGGGTGTGGCGGGCGTGGGCGGTGACGTCCTCGTCGATGTCGACGGTTGCGACGTGGCCGGTCGGGCCGGTCAGGCGGGCGAGGAGGGCGGCGTTGTAGCCGGTGCCGGCGCCGATCTCGATGATGCGGTCGCCGGGGTGGACGTCGAGTTGGACCAGCATGTCGGCGACGAGCGAGGGCACGGAGGCGCAGCTGAGCGGGAGGCCGCCGGCGGGGTTGTCCTTGATGGTGACGGCGATGTCCTTGTAGGCGTCCTCGGCGGTGGCGTCGGGGACGAACTCGTGCCGGGGGACGGTGCGCATCGCTTCCTCGACCGCGGGGGTGAGGTGGTGGGTGGCCGCGATGGTGTCGACCATGCGCTCGCGCAGGTGCTCGGGTGTGGCGGGGGCTGCGGTGTTCATCGTGCTCCTTCGTTCGTTAGAGGTCAGCCGGCCAGCAGGAGGCAGGCGTCCCAGCGGGTGGGGGGCTCGGTGGCGGTGGTGTGGCGGACCAGGTCGATGCCGGTGGTGCCTTCGAGCAGGCCGGTCTCGGCGGGCATCCCGGCGCGGTGGAGGTGCTGGTCGAAGCGGGCGGCGAGGCGGGGCAGTTCGGCTGCCAGTCGGTCGTCGGCAGCGTCGGCGGCGGCTCGCCAGGTGGTGAGCAGGAGTCCGGCCCAGCCGTGGCAGAGCGTGGCGTCGGAGAGGTCGAAGAGCTGGACCGGGTCGCGGACGCAGGACAGCAGGGCGTCCTCGGCGGCGCGTTGGCGTCGTGGGTCGGCGAGGGCGAGGCCGGCGAGTTGCTGGGCTCGGGCCAAGCCGGGAGTGCCGTAGCACCAGGACGGCCGCTGCGGACCCGGGTGGTGGCTGGCCTCGGCGCTCCACTCGGTGCGGGAGATCATCTCCGGCCACCAGGTGCGGGCCCGGCTGTAGCTCCTCCAGCGGTCCAGCCAGGCGCAGATCCGCTCGATCGCCTCGGGCTGTCCGGCCACGGTGATGCCCCGTCTCATCGCGCTCGACAGTAGTGCCAGCGGACCGGCGATGCCGTGAGCGATGCCGAAGTTGGCGTGCCCGCCCGGCCAGCGGGGCGAGGGGGTGTCGGACGGGCCGTTGACGGACCACCAGCCGGGCAGCTGTTCGCCGTTGACCGTGACCGGCTCGGTGAGGCGGACGAGGTAGGCCAGCACTTCCCGGGCCTGCTGGGTGTCGCCGTGGCGTTCGAGCAGGTGGGCGCCGATACCGGTCAGGCCGTTGATCAGGTCCCACTCGCGTAGTTCGGCGAGGCGGCCGGCGTCGATGCGGGCGTGGGCAGCCTCCAGCCGGTGGCGGGTCAGGTCGGCGACATGCTGGTCGAGGACGGCCAGGGCCCGCTGGTAGGCGCCGGGTCCGGCCGTGTTCAGGGTGAACGCGACGGCGGGGGCGCCGTGGAACAGCCCGGTCGTGGCGGGGTCGGAGCTGATCGGCGCGGCGACCGTGGCGGCGGCAAGCCGGTGGGCGGTGGCCCAGTCGCCGTCGCCGGTGTGGGCGTACTCGATGTGGGCGAGCACCGGGCCGAGGGCGCCGGCGTCGAGCGACTGGGCCCAGCCCGGTGCCGCCGACCGTTCGGTGGCGAGGGCGGTCATCGGCGTTGCCCTTCCTGTTGGGCGCGGGCGAGTTGGCGGGCCAGTCGGCGGGCGGCGGCCTCTGCGTCGAGGTCGAGGCCCACCAGGCGGTTGTGGTGCATGTGCAGGAGGGACTCCACGACGGAGGTGCGGTCGGCGTCCTCGGGCAGCAGCAGTTGGTAGGCGCCCAGGGCCTGGGCGCGGTCATGCTTGGCCTCGGCCAGCTCGCTGGGCCAGCCGGTGAGGCTGGCCAAGGCGGTGGCCTGGCTGGCGGTCGCCCGTTCGACCGGTGCTGGGCGGCTCGGGTGTTCGGCGAGCCACGCGGCGCCCGCCTCTTGGCCGAAGAAGCCCTGGGTGATGTGGAGCATGCCGACGGCGACCAGCGCGGTCGGGTGGACCTGGGCTGCTGGCAGGTGGCGGAGGGCTGCGGCGACCGCTCGGGAGTCGGCGGTGAACACCTCCTCGGCGGCCTCCAGCACCCGGCCGGTGCCGTAGCGGCCGATCTCCGGGGTGTAGGCGTCGAAGGTCAGTGCGCCGGCCAGGCCGTCGCGGAAGATTTCAAGTCCAGTGAGACGGTCGTGATGCTATGAGGTTTGTGGTGTGGGTTCCCTGCGCTTGCTGGGGTCGTTGATCCATGCTGTCTGCGGTATCTCGGGCGGCCGGGGACGGCGTCCGAAGCGTTCGGGATGCCGGGCGTATGCCTCGGCGAGGGTGACGGCCCGCTGGTCGCGGACCTGTTCGGCGGTGCCGAAGTGGACGCTGGCGGGCGTGTGCAGGCCGATGCCCGAGTGCCGGTGCTCGTGGTTGTAGTACGAGATGAAGGCGTCGAACCATTCACGTGCATGGGCCAGGGAATCGAAGCGCGGCGGGAAGTCGGCCATGTACTTGACGGTCTTGAACTGGGCCTCGCTGTAAGGGTTGTCGTTGGAGACCTTGGGGCGCGAGTGGCTCCTGGTGACGCCGAGGTCGGTCAGCAGCTGGGAGACCTTCTTGGAGGTCATGGAAGTGCCGCGGTCGGCGTGCACGGTCTCGGGGACGATGCCGTTGCGCTCGATGGCCTCGCGGATCAACTCCTCGGCCCGTTCGGCCGATTCGACCGGCTCGACGGTATGGCCGACGATGTAGCGGCTGAAGATGTCGATGATGACGTAGGCGTGATACCAGATGCCCTTGCGGGGGCCGGCGGCCTTGGTGATGTCCCACGACCACACCTGCGAGGACGCGGTGGCGACCAGTTCGGGAACCGTCCTGGCCGGGTGGGTGGCCTGCCTGCGCCGCTCGCCCGACTGCCCGCGCTCGCGCAGGATCCGGTACATCGTGGAGACCGAGCAGTGGTAGCGCCCGGTGTCCAGCTCGCGGGCCCAGATCTGCGCGGGCGGCAGCTCGGCGTACTCGGGGCTGTTCATCAAGGCCAGTACCGCATGCCGTTCTTCGGCCGTCAGGGCGGAGGGCTGGACCTGCGGAGATCGGGGCCGGCGCGCGGGCGGCGGTTTCAGTCTTCGGTAGTGGGTGGCCCGGGAGCGGCCGGTCAGCCGGCATGCGGCCGTGGTGCCCAACTCGTGTTCGACGGCGGTGAACGCCTCGTCCACGACGGGGTCGGCGGCGTGTGTCAGTCCGCGCTCTCGGAGATCATTTCCAAGAGCGCCGACGCTTTTCCCAGGACCTCCAGCGCGGCCTTGTTCCGGGCGAGTTCCTTCTCCAGCCGTTCCACCTGCCGGCGCAGCTTCTCGTTCTCGGCCTCGGCGGCGGACTTCTTCGGGCGGGCCGGGCTCGTGCGGTGGTCGACCAGCCTCTCCAGGGCCCCGGCGTCGCGCGCGGCCCGCCACTCGGTGACGTGCGAGTGGTACAGGCGCTCGCGGCGCAGGACCGCACCCTTCTCGCCCTCGGGCGCGGCGTCGTACTCGGCGACGATCCGCAGCTTGTACTCGGGGCTGAACGTGCGGCGCTTCGGCCGGGGAGCCGGGTCAGTGGCGGACGGATTACTGCTGGTCATCAGGGGTGAAACTCCTACTCGGGCCCTCTCAGGCTAACCCGACAAAGCGGGATGTCTCACCCAAGGCTGACAGAGAGGGTCGTGCCGCAGGTGCTCGGTCCACTCGCCGATTTCGCGAGCGAACGCCGCCTGCCGACCAGAGCCGGTGACTCGAAGGCGCAGGCGCAGGTGGTCGCTCTCGTTCGGGGAGCGGTAGCGGACGAACCAGAAGGCGGGTTCGTCGAGGACGGCCAGGAGCTTGGGCAGGTGGTCGGCGATGATCTCGGTCAGCACCTCGGGGTGGGTGTGGATCTTCGCGTTCAGCCAGCGGACTGCGTCGCTGCCGGGCTGGTGGCCGTGGGTGCGGGTGGCCAGGCGGGGCAGCGAGCCGATCAGCGGTGACGGGAGCTGGGGGCCGGAGGCGGTCAAGGGCAGGGCGACCTCGTGGGTGTGCCCGCCGATCCAGCCGAGCCCTTCTTCGGCGGGCGGCTCGGTCAGGGTCGCGGTGCCGCGCTTGGCCAACTCGGCTGCAAGGAGGGCAGTGTGGGCCGGGATGGTGAGGTCTAGGCGCAGGGTGCGGTCGTCGTCGCGCAGGTCCACCACCTGTGGGCAGTGCCAGCGGCTGCGCCAGGCGTCCAGGTCGGCCGCGTCGGCCCGCGTAAGTCGCCAGCGGGCCGGGGTCAGCACGCAGCGCCCGTACCGGACCCGCGGCAGGAACGGCAGCGTGGCAGCGGTCGGACCCCAGTCGAGGCCGGTCCAGGCCGGGGCGAACGCGCGGGACAGATGGGCCAGGAACCGGGCCAGGGGCGGGGCCTGCTTGTCGAGCGCGACCGCGTGGAACACCTGCGGCTCGACGACCTGCCGGCGGGACATGCTGACCAGGAACAGGCGGTCGCGGGTCGCGGTGACCGCGAGGTCGTCGAGCCCGATCGCCTCCGCTCGGCCGGGCGGGCGGTGCTCGCCCAGCGCGATGACGTGCGGCAGGTAGGCGGGGATGCGGGCGATGTTCTCGGCATGCGCGTACAGGGCCGGGAAGGAGAGCTGGACGGGCAGGGCGCCCTCGACCAGGGTCGGGACGGTGCGGTAGACCGCTGCCAGGTTGGTGCCGGTGGCGGCGGGGCTGAACCGGGAGGTGAGCGTGCCGGCCGAGCGGGCCGGGGAGACCGTCAGGGTGAACTCACCCCGGTCGAGCGCGTCGGTGTCCGCGGCCTGGACCCGGGCGGCCATCTCCACGTGGGGCGGTGCGAACCAGGAGTCCACGCGGCGGCCCTCGGTGAGGGCGTCGATGGCCTCGTCGGTGAGGACGATCTCCCTGCTGCCCTGGGCCACGGCCTGCCAGGCGAGGGCGAGGAGCCGTTCGTCACGGCGCGACGGCTCGATGACCGGCTCCGGCAGGGTGCTGCCCGGGTACTGGGCAGGGAATCCGAGCCCGGTTGCCGGGTCGACCAGTTCGGTCAGCGGCACCAGCGTGCCGGTGCTGTACCTCTCCCAGAAGGCGCGGTGGTAGTCCCGCCAGACCGCCTCGCCCGAGGGCTCGCGGGTCAGCTGCAGCAGGGCGCCGGCGGCCCGCTCCAACTCGGTGGCCACGGCGTCGGGTAACCGGACGTCGCAGTCGAGGAGCAGGTCCAGGGCCAGCAGTGTCCGCCCGGCTCCGGACAGGCTTCGCATCCGGTCGCGGACGGCTCGGCGGGCTTCGGCGAGAGCGCTGCCGAGCTCGGCCCGGTTGTGGGCGTGCAGTTCCGCGTGGACGGTCTCCAGGTCGCGCACCAGCTGGGCGGTGACGGGCAGGGTGTCGGCCTTGGCGTCGTGCAGTTGGTCGAGGAGGTGGCCGAGGGGATCGGTGACGGTCAGCGGGGCCCGCAATGCGGTGATCAGGAAGCCGCGGCGAACGAGTTCGGTGAGCATCGCGCTGACCTTCGCCGGGTCCTGACCGACGGCGGTGGTCAGCCGCTCGGCCAGCACGGCGAAGGGCACCGGGTCGGACGCGTTCTGCTGGACGAAGCGGATCACGGCGTTGTGCCGGACGCTGACCCGGTTCGAGCCGCCTCGTGGGACCTGCAGCCGGCTCCCCCGCTCGGCGGCGAGGTTGTTGAAGACCACGTCGAGCCGGTCCAGCAACTCGGGGTAGGACTCCAGGGCTTCGATGATGCTGGCCAGCCACTCGGTGTCCACCCGGGCGACCGGGCGGTGCCCGTCTCCCCACTCGACCGTGGTGCCCGGCCCGAGCGAGGCGCTGGCGACGCCGGCGAACAGGCCGAAGGGGGTGGGGCGGCCGGTGAACCGCAGGAGGTAGCGGGCGGCGGACAGGGCCGCCCGGCGGACCTGCTTGTCGGGGACCGGGCGGCCGTTCACGAGGTCCTCGATCCGGTCCGCCAGGCCGCCGGTGGCCTCCCGGACCGCGGCGGCGAAGCCGGGCCGGGTCCAGACCTCGGCCAGCCAGGTGCGGCACTGGGCGGTGTTGTTCGGGTCCGGCCACCAGGTGGGCGTGGCAGCCAGTGGTGCGGCAGCGGCGCGCAGGAGGGCGGCGCCGGTGTGCCGGTAGGGGGTGTGCATCCGTTCCTCCGCCGATCGGGTCGTGCAGAAGCTGGGGAGCACCCCGCTCGGGGGCGCGTCGTGCGCCCGCCGTGAGACGGGGTCGGCCGGGGTCGGAAGGCTGGTGCCTCCCGGCCCCGGGCTGATGGCTGGTCAGACCGCGCTGATGCACGCCGACGCGCAGGAGGCCCCGCAGCCGTCGGACGAGCCGCACGCGACGGGCCGCGCCTCGGCGCCGGCCTCGGCGGTCACCGTGACGTCGAGGTCAAGCAGGTCGACGTCCTTCAGGGATGCGGGGATGAGCTGTGTCGGTGCCATGTCGGTTCCTTCGCTGGGTGGCTGAGGCTGCCGCTTCGCGCGGCAGGGGTTGCGACGTGCCCAGCCGCCCCGGGATGCGTGGGCCCGTGGCTCGCGGGGCGGCTCGGACACCACGATGCCGCCCCACTCAAGATCGGATACGCAGGCGGATTGCGGGCCCGCAGCCCGGCTGCGGGTCGGTCTGAACCACAGTCAGCCGGAGATGGTCTGACCTGGCGTCACGCGTCGGGAAGCGCATCACAGCCGCACGAAAGCCGCGTAGAGTCGGACCTCGGCCGGGTCCGACGCATAGGCATAGACCCGCACGCGCGGGCATCGAGCTGAGAAGCAGTCTCTGACGACCATCAGTCTGCGGTGCTCCTGCTCCGGGCCCGGCCGCCTGGTGCCGTCAGGCCGCGCCTCACGCCGCCAGCGCGGACCGGGTGTCGATCAGGTGCTCGCCCAGGCTCCTCGTGGAGGCGGTCTTCGCCGACCGCAGCTGACGGTGCAGCTCGCCGACCCTCCGCAGGGTCTCGCGGTGCTGAATCCGGGTGACCAGGTCGAGCGCGGCGTGGCCGTCCTGGCAGGCAGCGTCGACGTGCCCGGCGCCGGCGTGTGCCTCGGCGCGGGCCAAGTAGGCGGTGCAGCGGTGCCGCAGCATCTCCGGGCCGAGCCGGTCGATCGCCTGGTCGAGAGAGGGCAGGGCCTCGTCGTACTTGCCGAGCCTGATCAGGTCACTGCCCTCGTATGCCGCCGCCTTGGACTCGTCGAACCAGGAGATACCGCCCCAGCGTTCGTCGTCCATCGGCCCGGACAGCACGGTGCGGGACTCCTCCAGGGAGGAGCGGAAGCCGTGTTCGTCCCGGGTGGAGGAGTACATCTCGGAGGCCACCGCGTGCGTCCAGGCCCGCATCCGGGCCGAGGCACCACGCTCGGCGGCGTCCACCGCGGCCAGGGCGTAGTCCAGGCCGCCGTCGGGGTCGCCGCCGTAGGACGTGCGGAAGGCCTGGCCGCCGAGCAGCAGGGCGCACAGCTCGGGGCTCTGAATCTCCTTCGCGATCCGGTATCCGAAGTCGGTGTAGGCGTCGGACTGCTCCTGGTCCCCGAGGTCGAGGGAGAGCAGGATCGCGGCCAGCGCGGCCATCTCCGCCATGTGGGCCAGCAGCGAGTTCCGAACGGCGGCCGGCTGGTCCTTCGGCCGGAGCGAGGTGACCAGCTGGATCTGGTGGTGGGCCACCGGCACCAGGCTGGACGCCGGGAAGCTCTTGTAGGAGCGCCGATATGACGCACCGATCGACCTCAGCTCGTCCACCACCGACTGGTCCACGGGAGCACCGGGTCTGGCGGCCTGAGCCTCGGCGTCCGGCGAGAGGGCGGTGAAGGCTGTGGTCATGCCGACGAGCGAGCCGAGGGTGAAGGTACGTCGGAGCACGGTCTCAGGGCTTTCCGCTTCAGGCGCCTTCGCGCGGGCCGGAGGCGGGGTGACCGCCGGTGATCTGCCTGACTGTGCTACCACAACAGCGTCCGGGTAGCGAATATCGAACGCCAGGATGTGATCAACCGTCATCCCCAAGACGCGGGCAAGCCGTTCCGCCAGACTGACGCTGTCCAGCGAGAGGACGCCGCGTTCCACCTGCCCGACCCAGGACTCCGACCGCCCCACCTCGGCCCCGAGCTGCCGCTGCTGCCACCCCCGCCGCCGTCTTCCCCTCTCGACGCGCTGGCCGATGATCTTGTCGATCTCCATCACTGGACACCCCGAATCCCGTGATCAATCCACTACAAGGCGCAACCGTACCCTGAAGGAGCCGCTCGCCGACGGGAATCGGTGCGCCGGTGGCAGGCCTGTGCTCCCGGTCCACCACGGCCCGTTCGTTGCGGGACGGTCAGGTGCCCCGCGCCAACGAGCCGGATCACCCTGTCGCCAGGGCACTCACCTGCAGCCCCATGGTCTTCGCAGCACGGAGGGCGACTCGGGCGCGTGCGGCGCCGTTGCGGGTGACGGCTTCGCCTCCGCCGACCGCGATCTGGCGCGGCACCAGGCCTGCACAGGCGCGGCAGATGCCGGGCTGGGGCACGGGGTCGTGGCACTTGGCGCACTCGGCGTACCGGGCCGTCAGCGGCTGCGCAGGGCCCACGGCGGGCGGCATCTTGCGCTCCAGGCGGTTGCGGAGCATCGCTGCCGGGGCGTGAAGTTGGGCGGGCAGCCCGGGGAGTAGGGCAGCGGCGAGATCAGCGGGGGTGGCGCCTCGGGCCAGCCACTGGGCGACCAGCGGGGCAAGGGAGCGGGCTTCGGCCTCGCCGAGGTGCAGACGCGGCTCACACCGGATCACTCGGAACAACGTGGCGACGGCCCTGCGGGTCTGCGCATCCGGTATCGGCGGAGCCTGCTCGATCTCGCGGTTCTCCCCCTCCCGCCCTCCCGGTTCCCCGCCCGCCTCGTCAGCGGTCTGCTGACCGTCGGCAGGGTGGGTGGGTTCTTTGACCAGGTTCTTTACTACAGGGACGTCAGGACCACCGGTGGTCGCTCCACCGGACGCCGGACGGGTGACACCCGGCAGCGCGAGCTGCGGGGTGTCGTAGACGTGGGCCTCGCTGCGAATCGTGCCGTCGGGCATGCGGATCTTCTCGACCCGGTAGAAGCCGGCCTCGGTCAGCTCCTTGAGCGCCTTGCGGACCGCACTGCGGCCCTGGGGGCTGGTGTCGGCCATGTGCTGGGCGTTCTCGCGCCAGCCGTCTGGACGGGAGAGGAGGTCGGCGAGCAGGCCGCGGGCGGTGAAGGACAGCCGCCGGCACTGCAGCACGGAATTGGGCAGCACGGTGAAGTGCCGCGCGTGTTCGGTACGATGGACGCGCATCGGGAGTTCCAGCTCCTGTTGCCGGACCCCGGGGTGTTCCAGCACCGCCGGGGTCGCCTATTTTCGATTGGACCACGGAACGTAGCACACGCACCGTTCGAAGATCCACGGGATCGTCTAGCGATCACCATCACATTCATCGTGGGCTCGTCCGGACTTAGAGAGCGGTTCGCCGGGTGAATGTCCCGTCGATTATCCAGTCTCAGCAGGAGCCACCCGCTCCGATCCCGGCAGCATGGCTTTCCGGAATCGGAGCGGCAGGAGCGGCACGGGTCTCAGCCGAGGTTCCAGGTGGTGCCGGCAAGGAGGCCGTCGAAGCCGAGGGCTCTCATGGCGTCCTCGGAGCTCTCCCAGCGGCGCTCGGGTGCCGTGAAGTGCGAGTCGAAGTCGGCGCGGGCGAGGTCCGGCTCGTGCCATTCGTAAGCGCAGCGGCAGCGGACGAAGACGAGGTCGCGGACGGCGAGGAGGAGCCAGTCGCGGCGGGCGCCGCATTGGGCGCAGGTGATGACGGTGCCGCGGGGGTCGAGTTCGGCGGGGTGCGGGACGGCGAAGATCGTCGTGGGGGCGAATTCAGCAGCAGGGTCGTAGAAGTCGTGGTCGTAGTCGGTCATGCAGTCCTTTCGCCTTGGCGGGGGGACGACGGACCATACGACACTCGGCACCGAAATGGACCCCTCACGGCAAGAAGGACATCGAGTCGACATCGAATGCTCTTCCAAGCCGGTTGACGGCAGGCCGGACCAACCGATTCCTCCCGGATAATCCCGGCGGGTTTCCGGAGACTCCGGTGGCAATTCTCCGGCGAAATCAGTGAGTGGGACCGGTGAGGCTATGCCCCGTCGCTTGT
The DNA here is from genome assembly GCF_007829815.1 of Kitasatospora viridis. NCBI lineage: Bacteria > Bacillati > Actinomycetota > Actinomycetes > Kitasatosporales > Streptomycetaceae > Kitasatospora > Kitasatospora viridis. The sequence continues at coordinate 2,729,395 of NZ_VIWT01000001.1, forward strand.
CACCGTGCGCGGCGTGCCTGTTCCGGTGCGGGGAGTGCCGGTGTTGGCGCGGGGGTGGGTGCTGGTGTGGTGGGGCGGTGGGTGGTGGTGCGGGCAAGGGCTGCGTTGGCGCGCTGCTCTTCGGCTGTGAGCGGGCGGGTGGGGTCGGGCAGTCGGGTGTTGCGGCGGATGCGCCAGGTGAGGACGGCTGCTGGGGAGTCGGCGGTGGCGAGTTCGCGTCGGCCTGCGGCGTGGGTGAGCAGGGTGGCGGGGTCGTGGCCTGCCTGCTCGGCTTCGGTGAGGGTGGCGGCGAGTGCCGCCCAGTCCGCCTCGGCGAGGATGCGAGCGGCCTGGTCGGCGGGCAGCGCCTGGCGGACCGCGGTCTCGTGCCGGTCGCAGTCCGGGGTGGGGAGTTGGCGGCCCTGGGTGTCGAGGAGGGCGAGGGGGCGTGCGGCGTGGCGGCCGTAGGCGGTGCGCAGGTGGGCTGCGGCGGTGTGGGCGGCTTCGGCTTGGCGCTGGTGGCCTTGGGCGGTGTGCCATTTGGCGATGACGATCGCGAGCAGGACCAGGCTGGCGAGCATCGTCGCGGCGGCCGTGCCGTCGGGGGCCTGGCTGCCGGCGGGGCCCGCGTAGAGGAGTTCGCGGGCGGCCGAGCGCATCGCGCGGACCTCGGTGCGGGCGGCGCGGGTGCGGGCGATGGCGGTGTATTCGAGGGCGCGGGCGGCCTGGTTGATCTCCCGTCGGGACAGGGTCGGGCTGGTGAGGGCGAGGGTGTCGAGGACCTCGATGGTGCCGGCGACGACGGCGGCGACCTGGCCGGGGAGGGGCTGGTCGTCGAGGGTGGCGGCGGCGTGGTCGGTGGTGGTGCTGGTCCGGTACCGGGCCGTGGCCGGGTTCGCCTGGTCGCCGGGGCGGGTGGGGTTGGGGTGGTCGAGGCCGGTGGTGAAGCGTTCGCGGATCTTGGGCAGGGTGAGGTCGGCGGCGAGCTGGCTGCCGGAGAACCACACCGGGCCTCCCGGTTCTCTGGTGGGCAGGGCGAACTTGTAGCCCTGGGCGTCGCCGGAGGGCAGGCGGCGGATCTCGACCTGGATGCGGGCCAGGGCGAGGCGGGCGAGGAACTCCTCCTGGTCGGCGGCGCCGGCCAGTGCCCGGCGAACCCCGATGCGCAGGCGCTCGCGCTCGGAGTCCTCCCGGCCTAGGCGCTGGGCCTTGCGCAGCTCGCCGCTCTTGGCGCGCTTGGGGATCGCGGCCCGGTAGGCCGGGGTCCGGGTGTCGGACAGGTCCTTGAGCCCGTAGCCGCGCTCGATCGTGGTGAGTTCGGCCTCGGCGCGGTACTGGTCGCCGCGCAGGCGGGCCTGGGTCAGGTCGGCGCGGACCACGGTGGCGAGGATGTGGATGTGGTTGTCGCCGTGGTGCACGGCGACCCACCGGCAGCCGTCCGGGTCGCCGTCGGGGGCGATGCCGGCGGCGGCCACGGTCCGGCGGGCGATATCCGCCCACTCCTGGTCGGTCAGGTTCCGGTCGGTGGGGTCGGCGCGGACCATGCGGTGGTAGACGTGCTGCTTGATCGGCCTGCCGTAGCGCACGACGTGCAGGTCCAGGGCGTCACGCAGCTGTGCGAGGGTGGCCTCGCCGTCGCGGCCCGGGTCGGGGGCGAAGCCGTCCCAGGACGCGACGAGGTGCGGGTCGGTGTGCTCGTTGCGCCGTCCCGGACCGTACAGGTACTCCAGCGCCTTGAGGGTGTTGCGGCCCGAGCGGGCGGTGGTGATCACCCCCGGCCGGCCTTCGCCAAGCGCATCGCCGAGGCGTCGACCTCGGCGACGGCACGCCTCGTTTCGGCCACCAGGTGCGCGGCGGCTGCCAGGGTGGCCTGCGCGGAGCCATGGTCGACGCCGAGGTGGGCGTTGAGCTGAAAGGCGATCTGGTTGAGGTTGACGCCCACCTTGGCGAGCTGGAACCGGGTGGCGTCGAGGGCCTGCACGGCCTTGTCCACCTGCTCGTCACGGGTCGCCGCGCCGGCGCCGCCAGGAGCCAGGGCCCGGCGCTCCAGGTAGTCGGCCACGGTCAGCTCGGCTGCGGCGGCCAACTGCTCGACGCGCGTCTTCTGCTCTTCGGTGCAGCGGAAGCCGACCTTCTTCGTCTTCGGGTCGTCGTTGTCACGTCGGCGGCGCTTGGGAGGACGGGCGTTGACAGGCGCAGCACGAGCAGGCTCAGGCGGGTCGACGACGGGCTTCTCCTGCTTCGCCGCGCCCTCGCGGTGAAGCTCCGGTGCTGCCGCCCTCGGCAGCACCGGCACGTCCACGCCCCCCTGGGCGTGGACGTCCGCGTACGTGGCCCCGTAGGGGCCTCGTACGCACTCGCTTGCTCCGCTGTTGAGGTGGAGGAGGTCAACAGCCTTGTAGTTCTCGGAGGTTACGGCATCGGCGGGCTGGGCGTGCGGTACGGGACGGGCGGCAGTCAGGGGTACTCCTTGGGACTGGCGTTCAGGGGACCGGTCCCCTGGGACGGGGGACCGGGGACCGGGGACGGGGGACCGGGGCGTGGACGGGGAGCGGGACGGGGACGGGGACGGGGACGGGGACGGGGACGGGGACGGGGACGGGGACGGGGACGGGGACGGGGCAGTATCGAGGCGGTACCGGGGCTTGGCGATGCCGGACATCGCTGATAAAGACGGGCGGTTTCCGGGACCGGTCCCCTACCGGGACGGGCACCGGTCCCCAAGGGGACGACCGGTCAACCGACTTCCGCGCATCGGCAGAAGACCGGTGACCGAGGTGACCGACCGGTGACCGGTCCCCGATCGGTCACCCCGGTAAGCCCGTCGGTCAGGCCGGTCGCCCGGCTGAACCGGGCTGGGCGAGGGCGGCAGTGGGCCCCACCGAACGAACCGCTTCCGCTCACGCCGGAGGGACCGGGGGACCGGCTCAGCGGGGGACTGCGGAACGGACCAAACCGTTCTGACCGCGGGGACGGACCAGTCCACCGAAGTCGTCCCCTCCGACCCGGGCGGGCCGCTCAGAATTGGCGGCTGCCTTGACTGACCATCCGGGACCGGGGACGGGGACGGGCGAACAGGTCAATGGCCAGACGGCCCTGGCTCAGGGTGCGGCAGTCCCTGGCAGCTTCTGGTACGGCGGGGCGTGACGGGCTCCAGATTCTCGACGTGAAGTGCGGCGGCTGACGGTACCTATCGACCGGCCGATGGCAAAAAAGCTCGGCTGGGGATGCGAATGACGACCGACTTCCATGGCTTCGACCTGCCGCTGGAGGAACTCCTCAGCCTGCCTGCCGGCTTCTCCGATAGGGACATGACCCAGCCGATCACCGAGGGCTCTGCTCCACCGACTCAACCGCGCTCAAGATCGTTTTAGGCCTTCGGCCGACCACCGCCTAGAGTGCCCACCCCTGGTCGGCCACCTGTTGCTTGGTGCGGCCGGAATGCCGAGCTACTGTCCCCGACACGCCAACCCGCCAGCCCGTCCGCGCTGCACCGACACCGGCAACAGGCCACAACCCCACGGCCAGCCGGTGAGAAAGGAACCCCGTGCCGCCCGCACTTCCCCTGCGCATCAGCCTGCCGCCGGCACCCACCACCTCGCTCCCCAGACCGAGCTGACGGTCTCCCCCAGCTGCCCCAGCCACCGGGGACCACCACCCGCCCTGCCGCTGCGGCGCGGCTTCCCCGCCGCCACGCCTTCTGACGCCTGGCCGGCTTCCCGACGCTGCCCCTTGCCCGGCTCGTCTCACCGCTCCCCGATCCGGAGCGAACCCCACCCCATCCCGAGCGCACGTCACCGGCTCCCAGTTCTGCCCGACTGCAAGGAGCCAGCCGCCAGACAGGAGATCCATGCCCCCAACCGCCCTCGCGCGGACGTCCCACTCCACCATCGTGTCCGCGCCCGGCTCCGGTGCAGACAGGCTGCACCCCACTGTGGTGCCTCCACCCGTCGGAAGGTTCCACGCCGGCCGCCGGGTGGACAACCGCCCCGAGTCGCTCCCCCAGTGGCGGGTATCCAGCACGAGTTCGGAGGTAGCCATCGCAGTCGGCCGCCTCCTGGGCGGTACAGCAGCAGTCGGCGACCAGACGGCCGAGGTACTCACCACCTCCCACGTCGTCCGCGTCATTCTCGACGGCCCACACTCCATCTCGACCGAGATGCGGCTGTGGGGTCCGAAGGGAGTCCTCCACCACTGCGACGGCGCCCGATTCCTGACTCCGGCCAAGGTCCAGGGAACTCCGTGCGGCTGTCCCGACTCTGCCAAGGAACGGGTCGCCCTCGCCAAGGTGCTGCGGGCGCCGCAGCCTGAGACCACCGTGACATTCCGCCTGGCGGACCACTACAGCCTCGGGTGGTTCGAGTTCAGCTCGCCCTCGCGGATGCTCGCAGACGAGGCAGGCGACATCCGGACCAAGCTCTCCAGCGTCGTGGGCGAGGCGCTCTGCGAGCTCTCGCTCGACCTCGTCACGGTCACGGTCGCCGGTAGCGCTGACGTGTCCTTCCGGAGGCCGAGGCTCAACGTCATCGGGCCGTGGAGCTAGAACCGCATACAGAGCAGGCCCCAGGCGTCTCGGCTTGGGGCCTGCTCTGCTTTCCAGCGCTCGTCACACCACGCGCTGGCCTTCACCGTTCTCGGCTGTCTCCTGCCGCTTGGCGAAGTCGATCCTTACTCGTTGATGCACTGGCCCTCGTCCGCCCCGCTGCTCGGACTTGGACACGGTGATCCGGTCGACGAAGAGCCTGACGAACGTCCGCTGGCCGTCGATCGGCGTGCCGTGCCACCAGGACCCGGGCCCGATCGGGTCGACCGCCGGGTCCTCGGGCAGCCACTCGCCGATCGGGATGACCGGGGTGATGGCCTCTTCCAGGACGGCGAGCCTCGCCTCGGTGGCCTCCAGCAGGTTCACCAGCGCGTCCTCCTCGGCGATGAACCGACGCCGTCCGATGTCGCTGCGGAAGCCGCCGGCCTTGCGGTCGTCGTAGAGCTCTTCGAGCGCCCGCGCCGCATCCGCGCGGTCGGCGATCAGAGCGGCCCGTTCCCGAGCCCGCTCAGGCGACTCGGTGGCGACGCCGAACCGGCGGGTCGCCTCGGCGAGGACCGCCAGGGCCTCGTGGTCGTGCTCGACCTCCCGTAGGAGCGCGAAGATGCTTCGGGCCACGTGGTCATCCAGCGCCGCCTGGCTGATCGTGCACTCGCCGAGGTGCTGGCCCGGCTGGACCTTCCGGCGGCGGCACCGGTACGACCGCTTCACGGGCTTGGCGCTGTCGGCGTGGGAGGTCTTCACCGAGCCGCACTCGCAGAAGAGCACGTCCATGGCGGAGAGGAGCGACTGCCCCCGGGACAGGCCCTTGCCCCTCCCCCGGCTGTCCAGCCAGGTCTGCAGCTCGTGCCAGTCGGCCGACGGGATGATCGGCTCGTGCCGCTGCAGCGGGAGCATCGTCCCCGGATCCCGGAGGATGCGATAGCTCTCCACCTGGCTGGTGGCGGTGCCGTCGTCCTTCACGTTGTAGATCGGCTCGGCCGCGAAGCCGGCGATCCGCGGGTCCCGCAGGATCCGCTTCAGCGTCTTCGGGTCCCAGGCGCTGTCCTTGGTCTTCTTGCCGGTCACCGCACCCCGGGTCGGGACCGGCTCGTCCCCGTTGTTCATGTCGGAGACGATCCCGTTCAGCGAGCCCGGATGACGCTTGCTCTTCGGGTCGTACGGCTCGTCCATGTGCTGCTTGATGGTGGCCCAGACCCGCCGGATCACCTCGGCCTCGTCCCGGTTGTGCACGAGCAACTGGATGGCGATCGGACGGTCGTCAGCCGTGTACCGGGTCTCCTCCTGCAGGGCGAACCCGTACGGCGGCTTCCCGCCGAGGTAGCCGCCGAGGCTCTCGGCCTTCGCCTTCGCCTCCCGGACGGCCTGGCTCTTGTTCTTGCTCTCGTTGTGCGACTGGTCGAGCCGCATCAGCATGTGGATCAGGTCGAGCAGGTTGCCCTTGCGGAACTCGCCCTCGGTGACGCTGACGATGGTCACGCCGAGGCCGAGCAGCTCGACGACGATCGGGATCGCGTCTTCCGGCTCGAGGCGGGACAAGCGGCTGATGTAGTAGACGATCAGCAGGTTGATCTTGCCGGCGCGGCAGTCCTTCAGCAGCTTCTCGAAGTCGGGACGCTCCACCCCGGTGAACGCCGAGATGCCGAGATCCTCGTAGTAGGTGATGCTCGACGCGCTCCGCCGCTCAGCTTCCGCGTAGCCCTGCTCGCGCTGGACCGTGGTCGAGACCTCGCTGGCGTTCTCCCGCGCGTCGGACTGTCGTGCGTATACGGCCGCATGGATGTCCATGGCGCTGAGCTGCGAGGTCGTGGACATAAAACCGGATCGTACTACTCCCCTAACTGGCATAACCCAAGGGCACCCCGTGGCACCCGCACCGGGGCTTCGAGACCGTCACCTACATCATCGACGGCACCTTCATCCACCAGGACTCGCACGGCGGCGGCGGCACCATCACCGACGGCGACACCCAGTGGATGACGGCCGGCTCGGGCCTGCTGCACATCGAGACCCCGCCCGAGTCGCTGGTGCTGTCCGGCGGCCTCTTCCACGGCCTCCAGCTGTGGGTGAACCTGCCCGCCTCCGACAAGATGATCGCGCCCAAGTACCAGGACATCCGCGGCAACAGCGTCAAGCTGCTCGCCTCCGCCGACGGCGGCGGGCTGGTCCGGGTGATCGCCGGCGACATCGACGGCCACCAGGGCCCCGGTGCCACCCACACCCCGATCACCATGATCCACGTGTCGGTGAACCCCGGCGCCCAGGTCACCCTGCCCTGGCGGGCCGACTTCAACGCGCTCGCCTACGGCATGGCCGGCAGCGGCTCGGCCGGCGAGGAGCGCCGCCCGTTCCACATGGGCCAGGCGGTGGTCTTCGGCGAGGGCGACAGCCTCACCATCCGCGCCGACGAGCAGCAGGACTCGCGCAGCGAGAACTTCGAGGTCGTGCTGCTCGGTGGCCTGCCGATCCGCGAGCCGGTCGCCCACTACGGCCCGTTCGTGATGAACAGTCACCGGGAGCTCCAGCAGGCCATGGAGGACTTCCAGGCCGGCCGCCTCGGCACCATCCCGGCCGACACCACCCTGGGACGCTGATCCCACGACGCAGCGGCCCGGACCGGTACGACCGGTCCGGGCCGTCGTCGGCTACGCCACCCGCTGGGGTGCCACGGCGGCGGAGCCGTGCGCACCGCGGGCGGCCAGCCTGCGGGCGACCCCGTCCGCGAGCAGCAGCAAGGCGGCGGTCACCAGCGCGGCCATGTGTTCGTAACCCGCCAGCTCCGGGTCCACCGCCGTGATCGCGGCCGTCAGCAGCACCACGCCCAGCGCGGTCCAGCGCGCCCCGAACCGCCAGGCGACCAGCAGGCCCAGCCCGACCACGGCCGCCGACGGCCCGGTGTCCCGGACCTGGGCGAAGGCGGCGGGCAGGTGGAGCAGGTGGCCGGGCGCCTGGGACACCCCGAAGCGCGCGTAGCAGGTGCCCACCAGCGAGCAGGCGTACCCGACGGCGAGCGTGCGCCACGGGCCGATGGTCAGCTCGGCGGCGCCGAAGGCGAGGACCACCAGGAACACGGCGGTCCAGCAGGGCAGGTGGATGGCCGGCACGAATATCGAGACCGGGAAGCGCAGCAGTGCGACGTCCCACGGCTCGGTGGCCCGGACCACGCCCATCCGGGAGACGAAGGCCGCCCCGCTCGGGAACTCGTCGACCGCCGCGAACAGCAGCACCAGGCAGCTGGAGACCGCGGTGAGGGTCAGTGCGGCGGCGCCCCTGGCCCGCAGCCGGGCGCGCGCCCGGCGGTAGAACGGGCCCCACTCGCTCTCGGCCGCGCGCTGGATGACGGAATTGTTCATGAGGGTCCCCCCGGTCCCGATCACGAGTCGATGGTGACGGCGCACCGGTCCGCGGCACCGGCGTGCGGCCGGTCGGCGGAGCCCGAGGTGCACGGACGCAGCAGCGCGAAGTAGGCCAGGGCCGGTCCGGACTGCCGGATGACGTGCAGGCCGACGGCGTTGGCCTGCCGGGCCAGGGCCGCCGGGCGGATCTGGTGGCGGTCGAAGAACTCGCCGACGACCAGGCGGCCGGTCGGCTTGAGGACCCGGCGCAGCTCGCTCAGGGCGGCGGGGACGTCCGGGATCTCGCCCAGCGCGGTGACCAGGTAGGCGGCGTCGAACGTGGCGTCGTCGAAGGGGAGTTCGCGCGCGTCGGCCAGGGTGGGGGCGATGGTGTCGAGGCCGGATCCGGCGGCCCGGCGCATCACGTGGTCGAGCATCTCCTGCTGGATGTCGACGATGTCCAGCCGGCCGTCGGCACCGAGCCGGGGCGCCACCTGGAGCGACTGCAGCCCGGTGCCGGGACCGATCTCCAGCATCCGCTCGCCCGGCAGCGGCTGGAGCTGCTCGGCCAGCCGCTCCCAGGACAGGAACGGCAGCGGCAGGTCGAGCAGTCGGTGCTGCGCGTAGGGGTACGGTGCGGAGTCGGTCACCCACCAGGCGGTGGCCGCGGCCGCGGCCGAGGCGCCCGCGAGGGCCCAGATGCCGGCCTTGCCGAACGGGGCGCGCAGGGGTGAGGAGGCGTGGCGCATGGTTCTTCTCCAACGTTGGTCGTCGGCGTGGGGCGGTGGTGCCCGCGCGGTGGATGCTGCGGGGCGGCGCACCCGCGCCGCACCGTCCATCTGCCCTCCAGCCAACCGGAGTTCGGCCGGGCCTGACACGTGGCCAGCCCACCGAACCGGGGTAGGGATAACCCACCTGTCAGGCCCGGGGGTCGCCGGCTGACCGCCCGAACGACGGTGGCGCCCCCGGGAGATCCCGGGGGCGCCACCGTCGTTCGCGGCACGGGTGTGCTCAGTGGACCGTGATGTCGCCGCGCGTGGTCCTCACCACCACGCTGTGCGGGGCGTCCGTGGCGGTGTTCGGCAGGGAGACGCTCGGCGGGGACCAGGGGCTCTGCGCGTCGACGTGGTAGGTGGCGTCGTGCGGCACCTTGAGGTCGACGCCGCCGTAGCCCGTGGTGACCTCCAGGGAGGCGGGTGCCGCCGTGAAGGAGGCGCTGACCGCGCCGTCGGTGGTGGTCACCTCGGCGGTCGGGGCGCTGCTGTCGGCGAGGGTCACCGCGCCGTACGTGCTCCGCACGGTCAGCGGGCCGGACGACTGGTCCACCTCGACCCCGCCCAGCCCGGTGGTCAGGTCCAGGCGGCCGGTCAGGCCCTTCGCCCGGATCCCGGCGTCCCCGGTGCTCACCTGCGCGGCCAGGCCGGACGGCACCGTGATCCGCAGGTGCCCCGAGCAGTCGTCGGAGCAGCCGGCGGTGACCGTGACGTCCGCCCCGGACCGGGCGACGGAGACCTGCGGGACACGGCCCGTGTAGCTGCCGCTCATGGCCACCGTGACCTGCGTGGAGTCGTCCTGACCCAGCGTCACGTCGAGCCCGTCGGCCTGGACCGTCACCCGGCCGGCGCCGGCCGCGTCCTGCTGCCAGCTGCCGCTGTACGGGTGGTGCACCGGGAGCGAGGCGACCACAGTCCAACTGGCCACGGTGACGACCACGACGAGGACGGCCAGCCCCACGAGGAGGAATCCGCGGCGCTTCCACGGTGCGGTACTGATCTCAAGCTCCCAGGTAGCGTAGAACGGCGAGCACGCGGCGGTGGTCCCCCGCCTCCTGCTGCAGGTCGAACTTCACGAAGATGCTGCGGATGTACTTCTCCACCGCCGCCGTGCCGATCACCAGGTCGGCCGCGATCCCGGCGTTGGAACGGCCCTCCGCCATGGCCGTGAGGACCTCCCGCTCGCGCGGCGTCAGGGTGGACAGCGGGTCCCGCTGCCGGCTGCCGGCCAGCAACTGCTTGACCACCTCCGGGTCGAGGACCGTCTCGCCCGCGGCGACCCGGCGCAGCGCGTCCACGAACTCCTCGGCGTCCGACACCCGGTCCTTGAGCAGGTAACCGACCCCGTTGTCATTGGTGTTGACCAGGTCGATGGCGTAGCGCTCCTCGACGTAGTGGGAGAGCACCAGGACGCCGGTCTCCGGCCAGCGGGCGCGTACCGCCAGTGCGGCGCGCAGGCCCTCGTCCAGGAAGGTGGGCGGCATCCGGACGTCCGTCACACAGGCGTCCGGCCGGTGTTCGGCCACCGCGCGCAGGAGTTGCTCCCCGTCGCCGACCGCGGCGACCACCTCGATGCCCTGTTCGCTGAGCAGCAGTTCGATGCCCTGGCGCAGCAGCGCGGAGTCCTCGGCCAGCACTACCCGCATGGCAATTCCACCTCGATCACGGTCGGTCCACCCACCGGGCTGCTGAGCCGGAACCGCCCGTCCACGCCGGACACCCGGTCCGCCAGACCGGTCAGACCCGTGCCGGCCGCGAGGTCGGCCCCGCCACGCCCGTCGTCGCCGACCTTAACGTCCAACCGGGCACCCTCCCGCCGGATCTCCACCCAAGCGCGGGTCGCACGAGCGTGCTTGGCCACATTGGTGAGCGCCTCGGTCACCGTGAAGTAGGCGACCGCCTCGATGGCGGCACTGGGGCGCGGCTCCACCAGGACGTCGAGGCGCACCGGCACCGGAGCCAGCGCGGCGACGGCGGAGAGCGACGCCTCCAGGCCGCGGTCGGTCAGCACCGGCGGGTGCAGGCCGCGCGCCAGGTTGCGCAACTCGGTGATGGTGCTGAGGGTTTCCCGCCGGACGTCCTCGACCAGCTTGTTGGTCTCGTGGTCACCGGACTTCTTCAACCGCGAGCTGGCCCGGCCCAGGGTGATCGAGATCGCCACCAGCCGTTGCTGGGCACCGTCGTGCAGGTCCCGCTCGATCCGTTTGCGCTCCGCCTCGGCGGCGTCCACCACCCGGGCCCGACTCTCCGTCAGATCGATGACCCGCTGCTCCAGTTCCATGCCGCGGGGCCGGGAGAGCAGTGCGCGGGCCAGCGCGGTGTCCAGCGCCAGCAGGAGTTTGACGATCAGCGGGGAGATCACCGTGCCGACCAGCAGTGCCACCGCCGCGACCAGCAGCGCCCGGGGCAGGGAGTCCACCACGAACGGCCCGATCTGGGCCTGCCCGCCGGGCAGGCCCCGGTAGTAGGCCGGAAGCAGCACCAGGGTCAGCGGCACGGCCCAGGTCAGCGCCACCCCGACCACGGTCACCACCGCCACCGGCAGCAGCAGGACGAAGTAGCCGATCAGCCGCCAGGTGCAGAGGTTGTGGACGAGCGATTGCAGCGACTTGACCAGCCGCCACGAACTGACCGGCGCCGGCAGCTCGTCGAGCTCCAGCCCGCAGGTCACGGCGAACCGGGCGCGCTCGACGGCGGCCAGCCGGAACAGCGCCCACCCCGCGGCCACCGTGACCGGCAGGCCCACCAGGCCGGCCGGCGCCAGGCAGACGGCGACGACCAGCACGACCAGCACGGCCAGTCCCGCCAGCGCCACCAGAGCGTCGAGTGCCAGGTGGATCGACGCCCGCCACAGCACGGGGGAGGCCAGCGCGCGCAGCGGATTGCCCGGCACCACCTCGCGGGGTGGCCGGGCGTCCGTCCGGGCTCTGCCGGTGGCACGGCCGGCGATGTTCTCGGCCAACTGCTTCAGACCCGCTCTCCTGGACAGTGCGGGCGGCGACCAGGTCACCGTCCGCGCCTCGTTTCGACAAGGGGACGGTACCCAACCCGACCACCCGTCAGCAGCGAGGACAACCCACCAGCGGGGGTAGGGTTTACCCCCCGTCCGGCCGGTGGGTCCACGCTGCCGACCCGGCGCCGCCCGGTGCGACATCGTGGGGACATGACCGACGACATCGAGCAGTTCCTCGTGCACTACGGGGACACCATCGACGACCGGGTCGCCGAGATCGTCGAAGAGGTCCTCGGCGAGCGGCAGAGGCGGTACCGGCGCGACGTCGTGCTGCCGGTCACCGTCGCGCTGCTGGCGGCCGCGGCCGTCTCGCCGGCGCTCATGTGGTGGATCCCGTGGGCGGTCCCCCTGGTGTGGACCGCCACCTCCGTCATCTGCGTGTGGCGGTCACGGACCACCCGGCTCCCGCGCCGGCCGAACTGACGACTGGAGGCGTCCGCGCGCCCAGTGATGGCATCTACTTTCTCTTTTGGAAAGTAGATGCCATCATCAGATCAACAGGGCGGGCCCTTCCGGCCCGGCCCGAGGTCGAGTCAGGGGTGGGGAATGGACGCGCAGCAAGCCCTCGGGATCGCCGCCGACGCACGACGGGCCGCCGCGCGCAGCCGCCTGCCCGGCTGGTACCCGCCGGTGGGCGCGGGCCTGCACGCCGCGGGGTCGATCGCGCTCGGGGTCGCACTGATGACGTCGGTTCAACCGGCGCTGCGCTGGCCGCTGCTGGCCGTGGCGGTAGTGACCTGGGCCGGGGTGCTCGGCCTCAGCGCCCGGCTCGGCCGCCGGGGCGGCGTCGTCCCACGGCTGGCCGAGCGGGACAGCAGGCAGCGCTGGATCGACGTGCTGCCGAGCCTGGTCGTGATGGTCGTCGACGTGGCGCTCTGGGCCACGGTCGGCCTCGCCTGGATGCTGGTCTTCTCCGGGATCGCGCTGGGCGCCTCGGAGTGGTTCCGGCTGGCCCGGAGGGCCCGGTGACCGCGGCCGACGGCCTGGAGAGCGCGTTCCACCACCCCAACCGACTGGCGGTGGTCGCGTTCCTCTCCGGCTGCGCCGAGGCCGAGTTCCGGACGGTCCGCGAGGAGTGCGGCCTGTCGGAGCCGGCGTTGAGCAAGCTGGCGGCCGCGTTCGAGGCCGCCGGCCACGTGGCGGTCCGCAAGGGTTACGTGGGCAAGCGGCCCCGGACCTGGCTCTCCCTCACACCCGCCGGCCGGGCCCGGCTGGCCGCCCACCTGGCGGCGCTGCAGGAGATCGCCGCGCGCAACGCCGGCCGGGCGGCGGACCTGGAGCAGTGAGCCCGGGGCCGGGCCGGCACGGGCCGGCCCCGGGCCCGGGCGTCAGCCGCGCTGCAACCGCGCGCCGCCGTCGACGATCAGGCTGATGCCGGTGGTGTAGGTGTTCTCCACCAGGAAGGCGATGGCGTGGGCCACGTCCTCGGGGCGGCCGATCCGGCCGACCGGGAGGGCGGCGGCGGTCTGGGCGAGCGCGCCCTCGCGGGCCTCGGTGGGCAGCCAGTCCCACCAGTCGGTGTCCACCACGCCCGGGGAGACGGCGTTGACCCGGCGCGGGCCGAGCTCGGCCGCGAGCGCCCGGGAGGCCGCCTCCACGCCCCCGTTGGCCGCCGCGAGTGCCGCCGTGCCGGCCATGCCCAGGTGCGCGGTGACCGCGCCGACCAGGGTGATCGAGCCGTCGGCGCGCAGCGTCGGCAGCGCGGCCTGGACGGCGAGCAGGTGGGCGGCCAGCTTGCCGTCGGTCAGTGCGCGCAGCTGCTCGCGCTGCAGGTCGGCCACCGGGCCGGCACCGCCGTGCGGCGCGACGGTGACCACCAGGTGGTCGAACTCGCCGACTGCGGCGAAGAGTTCGGCCAGCGACTCGGGCGAGCCGGCGTCCACCGTGCGGCCCTCGGCGGTGCTGCCCAGCTGCTCCAGTGCGGCGGCCAGGCGCTGCGCGTCGCGGCCGGCGATGACCACCCGGTGGCCGTCCTTCTCGAAGTGCTTGGCGGCCGCGAGTCCGATGCCCGCGGTGCCGCCGATGATCACGATGCGTTCCGACATGGGTGCCACTCCCCCGAGAAAGTTACGAGTCACGATGACTCATTTATATTTCGAGTCACCCTGTCTTGTAAAGTGGCGGCATGAACGACCGAGCGCGCGGCCGACCGCGCAGTGACGAGGCCAGGCAGGCCGTGCTGACCGCGGCGCTGACCCTGCTGGAGCGGGACGGCTACCCCGCCGTGACCATGAAGGGCATCGCCGAGGCCGCCGGGGTGGGCCGGGCCACCGTCTACCGCTGGTGGTCCGCCCCGGCCGCGGTGCTGATGGAGGCGCTCACCGAGCTGAGCCGGGAGCGGGCCGAACCCGAGCTGACCGGCGACCCCGAGGCCGACCTGCTCGCCTTCCTCACCGCGACCTTCGCGCTCACCCAGGACGGGCCGAGCCGCACGGTGCTGCTGATCCTGGTCGCCGAGGCGCTGGACGACCCGGAGATCGCCGCCGGGCTCGCCGAACACACCGGCCGGCGGCGGGAGTTGCTCCGGGGACTGCTGGAGCGGCTGGACGCCCGGTGGACCGTGCCGCTGGAGCTGGCGGTCGACATGGTGTTCGGCACGATGTGGTACCGGATGATCGACCTGCACGGACCGGTGGACGACCGGCTGGCCACCGAACTGTGCGCCGCAGTGAAGAAGTTGAGCAGCTGAGCGAAGGTCAGGACCGGCCGGGCCGCAGCAGCACGCCCACCAGGACCGTGGCGGCGGCCATCAGCGCGGCGATCACCCAGGCGGCCGAGGCGGCGGCCGCGGCGTAGGCGCCGGGCGAGCCGGCGGTGCCGAGGGTGGCGAAGAAGACCGCGCCGACCGCGGCCACGCCCGAGGCGCCCGCGAACTGCTGGGTGGTGGTGAGCACTCCGGAGGCGGCGCCGATCCGGGCCGGGGCCACGGTGGCCAGCACCGCGGCCATCAGGGCGGGCAGGGTCAGGCCGTTGCCGAAGCCGGTGAGGGCGAGCGGGGCGATCAGCTCGACCGGGCGCACCCCGCCCCCGGAGAGCTCCAGGGTCAGCGCGAGCAGCACGGCGGCAGCGGTGCTCAGCAGGGTGCCGGCGACCAGCACCCGGCGGCCGAACCGGGCGATCAGGCGCCGCCCGAGCAGCGAGGCGGCCATCGTGGTGAGGCCGAGCGGCAGGAACTCCAGCCCGGCGGCGCGGGAGTCCAGGCCGAGGCCGGCCTGCAGCAGCAGGGTGGTGGTGAAGAGCTGGCTGCCGATGGCGGCCAGCACGCAGGCGTTGATCAGCAGCCCGGTGCTGAACGTGCGGCCGCGGAAGAGCGCGAGGTCGAGCAGCGGCTCCCGGCCGGTCCGGGCGAGCCGGCGCTCCCAGGACAGGGTGGCGGCGAGCGCGGGCGCGGCGGCGGCCAGGCTGAGCCAGCTCCAGAGCGGCCAGCCGGCCTCCCGGCCGAGCACCAGCGGGACCAGGGCGAGCGCGAGCGAGGCGGCCAGGCCGAGCACGCCGGGCAGGTCGAGCCTCGGCCGGGTCGGCGGCGCAACGGCTGCGGCGGGCGCGGGCGGGTCGGCCAGTGCGGTCCGGCCACCGCTGCGCGCGGCCACCGGCTGGGGCTGCACCGGTTCGGCCGTCCGCACCGGCCGCGGCAGCAGCCGGGTGGCCGCGGCGACGGTGCCGACCCCGACCGGCAGGTTGACCAGGAAGATCACCCGCCATCCCAGCCCGAACGGGTCGGCCTGGAGCAGCAGACCGCCCAGCACCTGCCCCGCGATGCCGCCGGTGCCCAGCGCGACGCCGAACCAGCCGAGCGCCCGCGCCCGCTGCTCGCCCGGGAGGAGCCGCGTGATCAGCGCCAGCACCTGCGGTGCCATCGCGGCGGCGGCCAGCCCCTGGAGCAGCCGGGCGGCGACCAACTGCCCCGGGCTGCCGGCGAGTCCGCAGAGCAGCGAGGCGACCGTGAAGGCGCCGACCCCGAGCAGGAAGACCCGCCGGTGCCCGAACAGGTCGCCCAGCTTGCCGCCGGTGATCAGCCCGGCCGCGTAGCTGAACCCGTAGCCGCCGACCACGAGTTCCAGCGCGGCCTGGCCGGCGTGCAGGTCGTGGGCGAGCGAGGGGGCGGCCACGTTGACCACCATGTAGTCGAAGGAGGCCATGAAGGTGGCCAGCAGGATCACCGGAAGCAGCAGTCTGCGGCGCAGCGTGTCGATCATCGTGTGCGTCCCCGTTCGGCGAGCGGTTCGGCGACGGGCGCCGCCGGCACCGAGCTTCGCCCGGCAGGCCTGCTGAGCACCTTGGGCAAACGGCTTAGTCGGGTCTTCAGATTCGGCCGCTCCCCAACCGACGCAGGCTCAGATCCCATGATCATCAGGCTGGTTCCGCGACTAGGATCCCCGCATGACCCTCCTCGCCCGGGACGCCGAGCTCGCCGCCCTCGCCGCGGCCCACCGCGAGGCCGCGGCCGGCGAACCGGTCACCGTGCTGGTCGGCGGCGAGCCGGGGATCGGCAAGACCCGCCTGGTCACCGAGTTCACCACCGGCCTGCCGGACCTGGTGCTGACCGGCGGCTGCCTGGCGCTCGGCGCCGACGGGCTGCCGTACGCGCCGTTCACCGCCGTGCTGCGCCGGCTGCTGCGACTGTACGGCCCCGACTGGCTGACCACCCGGCTGCCCGGCCCCGGCCCGTACGCGCTCGCGCACTGGCTGCCCGGCCTCGGCCCGGCCCCCGAGGGCGACCGCCGGGCCCGGCTGTTCGAGGAGCTGCTGGCGCTGCTGGAGGCCGCGGCCGCCGACCGCGGGCTGGTGCTGGTGCTGGAGGACGTGCACTGGGCCGACCCGGCCAGCGCCGAACTGCTGCTCTTCCTGGTCCGCAACCTGGCCGCGCCCCGGACCCTGCTGCTGGTCACCCACCGCGACGACGAACCGGCCGACGGCCACCCCGTGCGCGCCCTGCTGGCCGCGCTGGCCCGGCTGCCGCAGGTGCGCCGGGTGGACCCGGGCCCGCTCGGCCCGGCCGACCTGGCCCGGCTGGCCGGCGACGGGCTCTCCGCCGCCCGGCTGGCCGAGGTGCACCGGCGCAGCGGCGGCAACCCGCTGTTCGCCGGCGCGCTGCTCGACTCCCCCGGCGACCGCACCCCGGCGCCGCTGCGCGACCTGCTGCTGGCCGGGGTGCGGGAGCTGCCCGAGTCGGCCCAGGCGGGCCTGCGGGCGGCCGCGGTGCTCGGCGAGCCGGTCGGCCCGGCGCTGCTGGCCACGGTGGCCGGGCAGCCGGAGCCCGAGCTGGAGGCGGCGCTGCGGCCGGCCGTGCGGCGCGGGCTGCTGCTGGCCGGCGAGGAGGGCTACGCGTTCCGGCACGCGCTGCTGCGCGCGGCGGTCGCCGAGGAACTGCTGCCGGGCGAGCGGCGGCGGCTGCACGCGGCCTGCGCCCGGGCGCTGACCGCCGATCCCGCGCTGCTGCCGGCCGGCCAGGCCGCGGCGGCGCTGGCCCTGCACTGGCACGCGGCGGGCGAACGGGAGGCCGCCTACCGGGCGGCCTGGACGGCGGCCGCGGCGGCCCGGGCCGGCTACGCCTACGGCGAGGAACTCCGGCTGCTGGAACGGATGCTGACCGAGCCGCGGGCCGAGCCCGAGGTGCTGCGGGCGGCCGTGCGGGCGGCGCTGGACGCCCGGGCGACGGTGCGCGGCCTGGAGCTCGCCGACGCCGCACTGGCCGTCACGGCCGATCCCGCCGAACGGGCGCTGCTGCTGGAGACCCGCAGCCTGCTGAAGCACCGTCAGGGCCAGAGCGGGCTGGACGACCTGCGCGAGGCGGTGGGCCTGCTGCCGTGCGGGCCCTCCGGGGTGCGCGGGCGGCTGCTCGCCACCCTGGCGAGCCGACTGGCCGTGCTCTCCCGGCATGCCGAGGCGGCCACGGCGGCGGGCGAGGCGCTGCGCCTGGGCGAGACGGCGGACGACCCGGCGGTGCGGGCGCTCGCCCTGGTCACGCTGGCCGCCGGGCGCTCCCGGGCCGGCGAGCACCCGGCGGCGGTGGCGGCCTGCGCCGAGGCGCTGCGGCTGGCGGCGGTGGCCGAGGACGACGACACCCTGGTGCTGGCGACCGTGATGCTGACCATGGCACACAAGGCCGTCGGCGACTACCCGGAGGCCGTGCGGACCGCCGAGCGCGGGCTGGCGCTGGCCACCCGGCGCGGGCTGGCCGGGAACCGGGGCGCGGTGCTGGCCTCGATGCTGGCCGACGCGCTCTTCCGGCTGGGCCGCTGGCCGCAGGCCCGGGAGGTGCTGGAGCGGGCGCTGTCCGAGGAGCCGCCCCCGCTCTACCGCGCGGTGCTGCTCACCACCCGGGGGCTGCTCGACCTGGCGGAGGGCGAGCCGGCGCAGGCCGCGGCGGCGGCCGAGGCGGCAGCAGTGCCGTTCGCGGCCGGCTACCCGGGGCCCGGGTTCCGGCTGCCGGAGCGGGAGTTGGCCGTGCTGCACCGGCTGGCCGAGGGCGACTGGCCGGCTGCCGACCGGCTGCTCGGCGAGCTGCTGGACGATCCCGAGCTGCCCGAACACGCCACCGAGGCATGGCCGTTGCTGCTGGCCGGGTACCAGGTGAACGAGCTGGGCGCGGCGTTGGGCGCGCGGCAGCCGGCGGCGGCTGCCACGGTGCGTCAACGGGCCGCGAAACTCGGCCAGTTGACGGACGCGATGGCCGCACCAGGACCGGTCGAGCGCGCCGAGCGGGTCACCGCGCAGGCCTGGGCCGGGGCCGACTGGGCGCCCGCGGTGGCCGCCTGGCGGGCGCTGGACCAGCCGTATCCACTGGCCCAGGCCCTGCTCCGGGCCGGTCAGGCGGCACTGACCGCCGGCGACCGCCCCGACGGATCCGAACTGCTGCGCGAAGCCGCCGGGTTGGCCGAGCGGCTGGGCGCCCGCCCGCTGGCCGGGCGGATCGCCGAGCTGACCGCGCGGGAGCGGCTGGCCGGCGCGGCCGCCGACCGCCTCGGCCTGACCCCGCGCGAGCTGGAGGTGCTGGAGCTGGTCGCGCAGGGCCGGAGCAACCGGGAGATCGGCGAGCGGCTCTTCATCTCGGCGAAGACCGCCGGGGTGCACGTCTCCAACCTGCTGCCCAAGCTGGGCGCCGCCTCCCGCACCGAGGCGGCGGCGCTGGCCCTCCAACTGGGCCTGGTCCGGCCGGCCGTCAGGCCAGCACCTTGACCAGGAAGGCGTCCAGGTTGGCGTGCAGCCGGGCGATCTGCTGCTCGACGGTGAGCGACTCCTCGATCCGGCCGCCGGTGCCCTGCGGCTGGCGGCTGCCGCGGATGTAGAGCGGGCAGGCCAGGTCGGTGCACATGTAGGCGCCGACCGAGTTGCCCTCGCGGCCCGCCGCGCCGGCCTTGCGGGCGGTGAGCAGCGCGACGCCGCTGCCGCTGTGCACGGTGAGGCAGAGGCTGCAGATGTTGCTGCGCAGGTAGCCGCGGTACTGGGCGGAGAACCGCAGCGACAGGCCGGTGAGCCCGCCGTCGCGCTCCAGCACCAGGTAGCTGCGGTCCGGCGCCCCCGGGTCCCGCCAGCCGAGGAAGTCCAGGTCGGCCCAGGGCAGCTCGGCCAGGTCGCGCGGGAGGTTGAGCCGCTTCGCCTCGCCCTTCGAGCAGTTGACGAACGAGTTGCGGATGTCCTGATCGGTGACTGGCTTCATGACTCCGACTCTAAGTTGCCTAGGGGTTCTAGGCAAAGGAATAACTCCTCTAGGTTCAAACCCGCCGCGTAGCCTGGGCCGATGCCCGCAGACACCCGCGCGAAGAGCCCCGACAGCCCCGACGGCCCGGTCAGCCTGGTCACCGGCGGCAACCGCGGCATCGGCCTGGAGACCTGCCGCCAGCTCGCCGCGCTCGGCCACCGGGTGGTGCTGGCCGCCCGCGACCCCGAGGCCGCCCGGCTCGCCGCCGAGCGGATCGGCCCCGCCGTCCACCCGGCCCGGCTGGACGTCACCAGCACCGCCGACGCCGACCGGCTCGCCCAGCACCTGCGCGAGCGCTACGGCCGGCTGGACGTGCTGGTGAACAACGCGGCCATCCACTACGACACCTGGCAGCGGGTCAGCACCGCCGACCTGGCCGTGGTCCGGGAGGCCGCCGAGACCAACCTGCTCGGCCCCTGGCAGCTCACCCAGGCCCTGCTGCCCCTGCTGCGCGCCTCCCGGCACGCCCGGATCGTCAACGTCTCCAGCGGCGCCGGCGCCCTGGACGACCTGGGGCCGGGCGCCCCCGCCTACTCGATCAGCAAGCTGGCGCTGAACGGGCTGACCCGGATGCTGGCCCGCGATCTGGCCGCCGACCGGATCCTGGTGAACGCCGTCTGCCCCGGCTGGGTCGCCACCGACATGGGCGGCAGCGGCGGGCGCCCGGTCGCCGAGGGCGCGGCGGGCGTGGTCTGGGCGGCCACCCTGCCGGACGACGGGCCGACCGGCGGCTTCTTCCGGGACGGCCGGCCGATCCCGTTCTGACCCGGCGTCAGACGGCTGTCCGGCGCGGCCTCAGACCAGCGCGCGCAGCAGGTGCCCGGCCCCGCCGTCCGGCACGGCCAGCGCGTGCAGCCCGGCCAGCGGCTCGAAGCCGGTGCGGGCCCGCTCGGCCGCGCGCGGCGAGGCGCCGACCGGGTGCCCGACGCCGCCCCGGTCGGCCACCACCAGCGCCGGCCCCTCGACCCGCTCCAGCCGCAGCCGCTGCCCCGCGCCGAACACCAGGTACTCCAGCGAGCCCCCGTGCACCCGGGCGGCCAGCACCGCGGCGGCGGGTGCCTTGGCCGGGTCGGCCAGGTCGCACCGCCCGCCGTGCAGCGCGGCCGTCTCCGCAACCGCGTCGGCCAGGCACTCGGCGATCGAGCGGTCGGGGCGGTCGGTCAGCCGGGCCAGCAGGTGCACACCGAGCCGGCGGACGAACCAGGCGGTGCCGTGCCGGCACTCGACGGAGGGCGCGGCGGCGGTCGGGGCGCCCTCAAGCAGCACCACCGCCTCGGGGGTGGCCGCGGCGAAGCCCAGGCCTGGTGGTGGCGGGGCGGCGGCCAGCTCTACCTGCATGGCCCCAGTGTGCGCCGCCGGGGGCGGGATCCGGCAGCATCCGGCCGCGGTTCGCCCGGACGGGCGGTTGCGGCGGGTTGGCTGGCGCACCGTCAGAACTTCACTTAGCGTCACATATCGGACAGTCCCTCAAGAGACGGGCAGAGCGCATGTGGTGGCAGGCGATCTTGGTCACGCTGGCGGGTCTCGGGTTCCCGACCCTGGCCCTGCTCTTCTTCATCGGCGGCCCCACCTTCCGCGACCGGCCCACCCGGCCCACCAGGGGAAACTGACCGCACGCCAACAGCCGGACGTGACACAGTGGCTCCAGTACGAAGCAGCCAGACCGTCCAGGAGGTTCGGATGACCAGCACCGAGGCAAACGCGGCCGACCAACAGGAGGGCTCCCCTGCCGAGCCCGCCGAGACTCCCGCGGAGGACGTGAAGGCCAAGTTCCTGGCCGCCCTGGAGCGCAAGCACGGCGCGAAGAGCGACGCCGCGGGCGGCGGCAAGTCCGGCGACTCCAAGATCCACGGCGCCCACGGCGCGGCCGGCGGCAAGCGCACCTTCCGCCGCAAGAGCGGCGGCTGATCCGCCCCGCACCACCGGGTGCCCGCGGTCTCAGACCGCGGGCACCTGCGTCTCGTCCCGCGCCTCCGAGCGCAGCAGCAGCAGCACCGAGCGCCGGGCCCGCTGGTACGGGGTCTCGTCCCCGTGCAGCAGCGAGAGCGCGTTGGCCATCTCCAGGTAGCTGGTCAGCTCGAAGGCCAGCTGGTCCAGATCGGCGTCCTCGCGCAGCTCGCCGGCCGCCCGGGCCGCCACCAGCTCGTCCAGCACGATCCGGTGCCAGGCCAGGCTGGCCTCCGCCAGCGCGTCCCGCACCCGCCCCGGCTGGGCGTCGAACTCCGCGCCCACCGCGTAGAAGAAGCAGCCGCCCGGGAAGACCCTGGTGCGCGAGTACTCCAGCCACTGCTCGGCCAGCGCCCAGATCCGGCCGACCCCGACCGGCAGCTGCTGCACCGGCGCCAGCACCGCGTCCCAGTAGATCCGCTGGGCGGCCCGGACGGTGGCCAACTGCAGCTCCTCCTTGGAGCCGAAGAGCGCGAACACCCCGCTCTTGCTCAGCTCCAGCTCGGTGGCCAGCCGACCCAGCGAGAGCCCGCCGAGTCCCTCGACCGAGGCGATCGCGACCGCGCGCGAAAGCACCAGCCGCCGGGTCTCGTTGCCCTTCTGCACCCGGCCGTCCGTCGTGGGATCCGTCACTGCCCACCACCGTCTTTCCCTGGGAACCGCCGCCCGTGCGGCGTGGCGCACACACTGCTCCGCACACTGCTTTCCCGCCAGCGTAAAGGCTGATACGGATGGTCCGGCACACGACAACCCCTCAGTAACCCTCACCCACCAGGGAGTGCTCGCATGACCGGACCCGACCCGATCGACCTGCTGGCCGTGGGCGACCTGCTCACCGACGAGGAGCGGCTGATCCAGAGCACCGTGCGCAGGTTCGCCGACGAGCGGATCCGCCCGCACATCGCCGACTGGTTCGAGCGGGGCGTCTTCCCCGTCCGCGAACTCGCCCCCGAACTGGGCGCGCTGGGCCTGCTCGGCATGCACCTGGACGGGTACGGCTGCGCCGGGGCCGGCGCGGTGGCGTACGGAGCGGCCTGCCTGGAGCTGGAGGCGGCCGACTCCGGGCTGCGCAGCTTCGTCTCGGTGCAGGGCTCGCTGGCGATGCGGGCGATCCACGCCTTCGGCTCCGAGGAGCAGAAGCAGCAGTGGCTGCCGGGCATGGCGGCCGGCGAGCTGATCGGCTGCTTCGGCCTGACCGAGCCGGACTTCGGCTCCGACCCGGCCGGGATGCGCACCACCGCCCGCCGCAAGGGGCGTGGGGGCACCTCCCGCCCGGAGGGTGGGGGAGATTGGGTGCTCTCCGGTTCGAAGATGTGGATCACCAACGGCAGCGCGTCCGACGTCGCCGTGGTCTGGGCGCAGACCGAGCAGGGCGTGCGCGGGTTCCTGGTGCCGCGCGGCACCCGCGGCTTCACGGCGACCGACGTGCACGGCAAGCTCTCGCTGCGCGCGTCGGTCACCAGCGAGCTGCACTTCGACGAGGTGGTGCTGCCGGACGACGCCGTGCTGCCCGGGGTGAGCGGGCTGCGCGGTCCGCTCTCCTGCCTCAACGAGGCGCGCTACGGCATCCTGTGGGGCACCGTCGGCGCGGCCCGGGACTGCTACCAGGCGGCGCTGGACTACTCGAAGAGCCGGGTGCAGTTCGGCCGCCCGATCGCGGGCTTCCAGCTCACCCAGGAGAAGCTGGTCGAGATGGCACTGGAGCTGGAGAAGGCGCACCTGGTGGCCTGGCGGATCGGCCGGCTCAAGGAGGCCGGCGCGGCCCGGGCGGCGCACGTCAGCTTCGGCAAGCTGAACAACGTGCGCAGCGCGCTGGAGATCGCCCGCAGCGCCCGGACCGTGCTGGGCGCCAACGGGATCACCACCGCCTACCCGGTGCTGCGGCACGCGAACAACCTGGAGTCCGTGCTGACCTACGAGGGGACCAGCGAGATCCACACCCTGGTGCTCGGCGAGGCCATCACCGGGACGGCCGCCTACCGCTGACCGCCGGGCTGCTCGTGCTACTTGTTGAGGTAGGACGAGCGGTCGTGCTCGTCCGCCAGGAACGGGACGGACTGGAACCAGACCACCCCGCACTGGCGGCAGCACGGCTCCTCGGTGCGGCCCCACTCGGTGGAGTCCAGGGTGGCCGCGTCCTCGGGCAGGTCACGGCCGCACAGGCCCACGTGCTTCTCGTCCTGGACCATGTGCCACCGCGCCACCGGTCCTGACCTGCCCTGATCGCCGTATTCGGCGTGCATCTTGTGCAACATGACTCCACAGTGCTCCCCGGCGGGGGCAGACGCTAGGCGAGGCTGCCGTGCAGGCGCAGACGGGCGATGCCGCCGTCCGGGAAGACGTCCAGGCGGGCGTGGGTGGCCGGGTGGCAGGTCGGCAGGACGAAGCGGTGCAGGGTGTCCGGCCGCAGCTCGGTGCGGGGCAGCAGCTCGGACCAGCCCGGGGCCGCGGGGTCGGCCGGGTCGCCGGCGCCCGGGGCGGCGGCGTCGAAGGCGTGCAGGGCGGCCCAGCCGGCGGCGTTGCCCAGGTAGTTGGCGGTGTCGATCTCCACCGCGCGCACGGTGCCCCGGCCGGCCAGCCGCAGCCGCACCCAGTCGTGACCGCCGTCGCGGCGGCGGCGGGTCTCCCAGCCCTCGCCCATCACCCGGGAGCGGCCCGGCAGGATCAGGTTGACCGGCGGGGAGAAGAAGCGGTCCGAGGCGTCCTCCACCCGGCCGCCGTGCTCCAGGGCGGCCAGGTCGAAGCTGCCCAGGGCGGCCAGCCAGGCCGGGTCGGGGCGGGGCTCGCCGTGCACCCGCAGGCGGGCGATGCCGCCGTCGGGGTACTGGCGCAGGCGCAGGTGGGTCCAGCGGCGCGGGTCGGCGACCGGGAAGGCGTTGGCGGCGTGGCCGCGCACCGGGGCGGGGGCGAGCAGCTCGTGCCACTCGGTGGCCGGGTCGAGCAGCTCGGCCGGGCTCGGGGTGCCGGGCAGTGCGGCGGCCTCGACCGAGACCAGCTGGGGGTGGTTGCCGCGGAAGTGGGCGGTGTCCACCACCAGGCCGTGCACCGTGCCGGGCAGGCCGAGGCGGATCAGCGCCCAGTCGTGCTCCTCGGCGGCGGGGTGCGGGTGGGCGGTGCTGCCGCGCCGGCGGCGGGTCTCCCAACCGTCCATCAGCTGGCCCTTGGGGCCGAAGGTGTGCGGGCGGAAGACCGGACGCTCGGGGCGCAGCAGGTTCTCCCGCTCGGCGAAGAACTCGTCGCCGGCCGCCGGCACGCCGGCGCCGAGGCGGCGGTCGGCGAGGTCGGGCAGCAGCAGGAAGGGGAGGTCGGCGGGCAGGGGCTGGTAGTCGGCGTAGCCGAGGTCGTCGGAGGTCATGGCTCAACTGTGCGAGCGGGCAACCGTTCAGGTCCATCTCAAATAACTGACTGAATCGTTGAGGCAGACTGAACGATCGCGTCCAGCAGCCGGCGGACCGGCGGGACCTGCTCGGTGCCGGTGCGCACGGCGGCCACCACCCGGCGGCTCGGCCGGTCCGCGGGCAGCGCCCGGACCAGCACGCCCCGGCCGCCACCGCCCAGCAGCCGGGGCACCAGGGCCACCCCCAGGCCCGCCCCGACCAGCGCCAGGATCGCCGCCCAGTCGGCCGCCACGTGCGCCAGCTCCGGCACGAAACCGGCCTCCGCGCAGGCGCCCAGGGTGATGTCCCGCCACGGGCCGGCGCCGCCGAAGATCCACGGCTCGTCGGCCAGGTCGGCCAGCCGCAGCGGCCGGTGGGCGAGCCGGTGGTCCAGCGGCAGCGCCAGGTCCAGCGGGTCGTCGAGCACGGTGCGCTGGACGAACCGGGGGTCCGCGCCCTGGACGTTGAGCGAGAGCGAGAGGTCCACCTCGCCGGCCGCCAGCAGCTCCACCGCCTCGGCGGCCTCGGCCTCCACCACCCGCACCCGCAGCTCCGGCGCCCGCTCCCGCAGCGCGAGCACCGCCGGCACCACCAGCGCGGTGATCGCGGTGGCGAACGCACCGATCCGCACCTCGCCCGCCTCCCCGTGCAGGTAGCCGGCCAACTCGGCCTCGGCCTGCTCCAGTTGACCGAACACCCGGTCGGCGTGCCGGAGCAGCAGCCGGGCCGCCGGGGTCAACCGCACCCGCCGCCCGTACGGCTCCAGCAGCGGCGCCCCCACCTGCCGCGCGAGCGCCGCGAGTTGCTGCGACACCGCCGACGGCGTCAGCCGCAACCGCCCGGCCGCCGCCGTCACCGTGCCGCACTCGTCCAGCGCCTGCAGAATCCGCAGCTTCCTGAGGTCCCAGTCGGTCATGGGGGCAGGGTAGGGGGCCGCCGCCGGCGGGCCGGGATCAGGAGGCGACGCGCAGCAGGGGGTCCGGGGTGGGGGTGAGGTGCTTCTCGAAGCTGACGATGGCGCCGCGTTGGGGGTGGTTGTGCAGGCGGACCTGGTCGGTGAGGGCGCGGATCAGCAGGAGGCCGCGGCCGCTCTCGGCGGTGGGGTCGGGAAAGTGGTCCAGGTCGGGCAGGCGCGGGGCGGCCGGGGCGGGGCGGCGCGGTGGGAGCACGTGCACGTCGTAGGCGGTGGGGCGGGAGCGGTGCACCGGGCCCGGGGCGGGCAGCGAGGCGCGGCCCCGGCGGCGGCGCGGGTGGCCGTGCGGGGCTAGCGAGCGACTGGTGGACGGCCGGTGCGGGGGCGGCGGGGGCAGCAGGCGCGGTGCGGCGGGCAGTCCGGGCCCGGAGTCCACCACCTCGATCCGCAGCAGCTCGCCGTCCAGCGCCGCGGTCACCTGGAAGCCGTCGTCACCGCGCGCGTGCTCGACCGCGTTGGCGCACGCCTCGGTGAGGGCCAGCGCGAGGTCCTGGGCGATGCTCTCCGCCACCTTGGCCGTCGCCAGGGTGTTGAGCAGGATCCGCCGGGCCAGCGGAACGCTGGCCAGCTCGCGCTTGAGGTGCAGAGTCCACCAGATGTCCACGACCGGTCCCTCCTGGCTGGGGCTCCACATACAACTAGGTATTGCCTCGGGTACGCGCGGTGAACCGTCGCTCGGCGAGCGGTCCGCCCATTCGGCCGATGGCGTGCCGCGCCCCGCGCGCCGGTCCGCCTGGGGGCGCCCTCCCCCAGCCTTCGGCCGGGGGTGCCCCCAGGCGGCGCGGCGGGCCGGTGAGATGATGACCCGGCCATGAGCAGCCACCGTCCCGCCGCGACCCCGGGCGCCGCCGAGCCGGCCCCCCGGCGCTTCGGCGTACCCGCGCCGCGCGGTGCGGGCTGGGACCTGCGGCTGCTGCGTGCGGTGCCGTTCGCGGCGGTCTGCACGCTGATCGCGGCGCTCGGCCACCACCTGGCCCAGGGCTGCCCGGTGGCCCCGCGCACCGTGGCGCTCGGCTTCACCGCCGTGCTGCTGCCCAGCGCCGCGCTCGGCGGCCGGGAGCGCTCGCTGGCCGGCATCGCCGGCGCGCTCGGGATCGGCCAGCTCGGCCTGCACCTGCTCTTCCACACCGTCGGCCAGGCCGCGACGGCCGGCACCGGCGGCCTGACGCTGGATCAGCTGGCGGGTCGACTGGTCTGCAACGACATGCCGGGGATGCGCGGCATGCTGCCGCCCGGCACCGACCCGGCGGCCCTGGTCGGCGCGGCGGGCCTGGACCCGCACGCCGTCGCGGCCGCCGCCCCGATGGCGCACGGCCCGTGGTGGCTGTTCGGCCTGACCCCCGCGATGCTGCTCGGCCACCTGCTGGCCGCCGTCGTCGCGGGCTGGTGGCTGCGCTGCGGCGAGGCGGCGCTGTGGCGGCTGGTGCGCAGCGCCGGCCGGGCGGCGCGCGAGCTGACCCGCTGGACCGCCCCGCTCTACCGGGCGCTGGCCCTGCTGGCCGCGCTGCTGCGCGGTCTGACGGCCGAGCGGCCGCGGCCGGTGCGCCGCCGCCCGGAACGGCACCGGCTGCCGGTGGCGGTGGTGCTGCGGCACAGCGTGGTGCGGCGCGGTCCGCCCGCGGCGGCCTGGGCGCGCTGAGCCTCCCCCGGTCTTCGGCCGGGGTACCCCCATCCGACTGCGGGGGTGGTGTCGGCGCGTCAGACGCCCGACCGACCCCACAGTTCCGGGGCACCCGCCCCCAGCCCGACGGCTGGGAGGCACCTCCAGTGCCCCGCCCCAGATGGAGACCGCACCGATGCGTTCGCTTCCCGCCTCCACCCGTCGGCTCTCGGCCGGCGCCGTCGTGCTCGCCGCCGCCGGCGTGCTGGCCACCGCCGTCCCCGCCTTCGCGCACGTCACCGTGCAGCCCGGCACCGCCACCCAGGGCGGCTACACCGCCGTGGCCTTCCGGGTGCCCGATGAGAGCGACACCGCCAGCACCGTGAAGCTGGAGGTCACCCTGCCCGCCGACCACCCGATCAGCTCGGTCAACACCCAGCCGCTGCCCGGCTGGACGGTGCAGGTGGACAAGAGCCAGCTGCCCGCGCCGGTCAAGACCGAGGGCGGCAGCATCACCAGCGCCGTCTCCAAGATCACCTGGACCGCCGACCAGACCGGCAAGATCGGCCCCGGCCAGTTCCAGGAGTTCAAGGTCTCGCTCGGCCCGCTGCCCGCCGACGCCGACCAGCTGGTCTTCAAGGCCCTGCAGACCAAGGACGACGGCACCGTGGTCCGGTGGATCGACGAGGCCAAGGACGGCCAGCCCGAGCCGGCCCACCCGGCCCCCGTGCTGCACCTGACCAAGGCCGCGGCCACCGCCTCCCCCGCCGCCGGCCAGCAGGTGACGGCCTCCCAGGACGGCGCCACCACCAGTGCCGCGCCGAAGTCCGACGACTCCACCGCCCGCACGCTGGCCGTGGTCGGCATCGTGGTCGGCGCGCTCGGCGCCGCCCTCGGCGTGCTGGGCCTGCGCCGCAAGGGCGCCGGCAGCGCCTCCTGATCCACCGTCCGCCGGGACCGCCGCCATGTGGCGGCGGTCCCGGCGGGCCCCTCCCGCGAACCGAAGGACCCGCCATGCCTCCCCTGCCGACCACAAACCGCCGCCGGATCGCCGGGGCCGCCGCCCTCGCGCTGGCCGCCGCGCTCTCGCTGACCGCCTGCGGCTCCGGTTCGGGCTCGAACTCCAACTCGGCCGCCGCCATCGTCTCCAAGGAGGCGAGCAACTCGCCCTACCAGGGCACCGTGCTGAGCAAGCACTTCGACAAGCCCGACCTGACCCTGAGCGACACCAGCGGCCAGCCGTTCGACCTGCGCCAGCGGACCGCCGGCAAGACCACGCTGCTCTTCTTCGGCTACACCAGCTGCCCGGACGTCTGCCCGACCACCATGGGCGACATCGGCGTGGCGATGCAGAAGCTGACCCCCGAGGAGCGCGCGAAGATCGACGTGGTCTTCGTCTCCACCGACCCGCAGGTGGACACCCCGAAGGTGCTGCGCACCTGGCTGGACTCCTTCGACAAGGACTTCATCGGGATGACCGGCGACCTGACCCAGGTGAAGGCGGCCGCCCGGTCGCTCGGCATCCTGGTCGAGGACCCGGTGGTGAACAAGGACGGCACCGTCACCTCCTCGCACGGCGCCCAGGTGCTGGCCTTCCTCCCCTCCGACGACAAGGCCCACGTGCTCTACCTGAGCAACACCAGCCAGGACGTCTTCGCCCACGACCTGCCGCTGCTCGCCAAGGGGGTGCCCGCCTGATGGCCGCCCGCTTCAACCGAGTGGCGCTGACCGGCGCGGGCCTGGCGGCCGTGCTGACCGCCGGCGCGATAGCCGTGGCCGAGGGAGGCTCGGCGCAGACCCCGGCCGGGGTGCGGCTGACCGTCGCCGACCCGTACATCCCGATGCCGGCCGGGGACGCCATGGCGGCCGGCTACCTGACGGTGCGCAACACCGGCTCCACCGCCGACACCCTGGTCCGGGTGTCCAGCCCGGGCGCCGGATCGATCACCATGCACCGGTCCACCGACACCAGCATGGAGGAGGTGGACAGCATGGCGGTGCCGGCCCACGGCACGCTCCAGCTGGCCCGCGGCGGCGCGCACCTGATGATCATGGGCTGGCAGAAGCAGCCGGCCGTCGGCGACCAGCTCGAACTCGACCTCACCTTCGCGAAGGGCGGCACCATCGCCGTCCAGGTTCCGGTCAAACCGCTCACCTACCGTCCCGGGAGCTGACCCACCGATGCGCAAAGCCCTTGCCTGGTTCACCACCCTGACGGCCGCGCTGCTGCTGGTGCTCGGCACGGCCGGCGCCGCCAGCGCGCACGCCGCGCTGCTGCAGACCGACCCCGCGCAGAACTCGGTGGTCGCCACCGAGCCGACCGCGGTCACGCTCACCTTCAGCGAGAACGTGACGCTCTCCGACGACGCGGTGCGGGTGCTCGACCCGGCCGGCAAGCAGGTGGACACCGGGAGTCCCGGCCACGCGGACGGCAAGGGCGACACCGCGACCGTCGGGCTGCGGCCCGGGCTGGCGAACGGCACCTACACGGTGGCCTGGCGGGCGGTCTCGGAGGACACCCACGTGGTCGGCGGGGCCTTCACCTTCTCGATCGGCGCGCCCTCCGACACCAGCGTCAACCCGGCGGCGGTGCAGGGCGAGAACGCCGACCAGACGGTGGCCGCGCTCTACGGCATCGGGCGGGCGGTCGCCTACGGGGCCTTCGCGGTGCTGGTCGGGGTGGCCGCGTTCGTGCTGCTCTGCTGGCCGCGCGGGGCCTCGGTGCGGCCGGTGCAACGGCTGCTGATGGGCGGTTGGGTGGCACTGCTGGCGGCCACCGTGGCGGTGCTGCTGCTGCGCGGGCCGTACGAGCAGGGGACCGGGCTGGGACAGGTGCTGAACCTGACGCTGGTCCGCGGCACGCTGAACGAACGGCTGGGCACCGCGCTGGCGGCCCGGCTGCTGCTGCTCGCGGCGGGCGGGGTGTTCCTCTCGCTGCTGGTCGGCCAGCTCGGGGCGACCGAGCCGGAAGAAGAGGACACTGACGGGGCGTCAGCACGGCCCGCGGCAGCCGGTGCCGACCCGGACGACCCCGAGGAGCGGGAGCTGCGGGAGCTGGAGCGGCGGGCCGCCGAGCGGCCGCAGCGCGAGGCCCGGCTCGCGCTCGGGGTCGGCGGGCTGCTGCTGGCGCTCGGGCTGGCCGCCACCTGGTCGGCGGCGGACCACGCGGCGGTCGGCATCCAGGTCGGGGTGGCGCTGCCGTTCGACCTGCTGCACCTGATCGCGATGGCCTGCTGGCTGGGCGGCCTGGTGACGCTGCTGGTCGGGCTGCGGCACGGGGCCGGGGCGGCGGTGGCGGCGCGGTTCTCCACGGTGGCGCTGGTCTCGGTCGGGGTCCTGGTGGTCACCGGGGTCTACCAGGCCTGGCGGGGCGTCGGCTCGTGGTCGGCGCTGACCGGCACGGAGTACGGGCAGTTGGTGCTGGTCAAGGTCGCGCTGGTGCTGGGGATGCTGGGGACGGCCTGGTTCTCCCGGCGCTGGACCGGGCGGCTGCGGACGGCGGGCACCGCGGACACGGCTGTCGACGGGGCCGACGTCCCGGTCGAGGTGCCGGCCGCCGCGGCGGCCGAAGGCAGCGGCGGGGCCGGGGACAGCGCAGGGGCCGACGCCGATCCCGAGCGCCGGGCCCAGCTGGACCGGCAGCGGGCCGCGCTGGCCCGGGCGAAGCAGCGCCGGGCGCAGGACGGCACGCCGGTGCACGCCGGTCTGCGGCGCTCGGTGCTGATCGAGGCGGTGATCGCGATCGGCGTGCTGGCGGTGACCACGGTCCTGACCAACTCCCCGCCCGGGCGGGTGGCCGCGCAGGTGGCCCAGGCCGCGCCGGCCGCACCCTCGGCCGGCACGGGCAGCAGCACCGGGCGTCCGGTGGAGCTGAAGCTGCCCTACGACACCGGCGGCAAGGGCCCGGGCGCCAAGGGCACCGCCACGCTCACCGTGAACCCGGCGACCAGCGGCCCCAACCAGCTCACCCTGGTGGTGTCCGACGCCTCGGGCGCGCCGGTCGACGTGCCGGAGACCGACGTCTCGTTCACGCTGCCGGACCGCGACCTCGGCCCGCTCCCGGTGACCCTCACCAAGAGCGGCACCGGCACCTGGACCGGCACCGCCCAGCTGCCGATCGCGGGCGAGTGGGTGGCCGCCGTGGTGGTCCGCTCCGACGACATCGACCAGGACACCGAGACCAAGCAGCTGACGATCAAGTGACAGCCGCCCCGCCGCCGGCCCGGTCGGGTCGGCGGCGGGGCCGGTCGACCGGCGTTCACGCGCTGGAGAAGGAGACACGATGAAGTACGCCGGCTTCTCCCGCCGCACCCTGCTCGGCGGGGCCGGGGCGGGACTGGCCGCGGGGGCGGCGGCGGGGGCCTTCGGTCGCGCGGTGGCGGTGCCCGGGCAGCCGCACCAGGTGAGCCTGGGCGCGGCCCGGGTGGATTTCCACGGGCCGCACCAGGCGGGGATCGTCCAGCCGCCGCAGGCCCGGATCGAGCTGCTCGCCCTCGACCTGGCGCCGGGTGCCACCCGGCAGGCGGTGCAGGAGCTGTTCAAGCGCTGGACCAGGACGGCCGGCGACATGGCGCTCGGCGAGCCGGCCGACTCGCACGAGAACCAGATCGCGCTGGACGCCGGACCCAGCTCGCTCACCGTCACGGTCGGGCTCGGCGCGACGTTCTTCGACAAGCTCGGCCTGGCCGCGCACCGCCCGCCGCAGCTCGCCCCGCTGCCCGACTTCCCGCAGGACGCGATCGACCGCTCGCGCAGCGACGGCGACCTGCTGCTCCAGGTCTGCGCGGACGACGCGCTGGTGGCCTACCACGCGCTGCGGGTGCTCCAGCAGTTGGCGGCCGGCACCGCCGGCACCCGCTGGCAGATGTCCGGCTTCTCCCGCTCCCCCGGCGCCACCGCCCAGCCGCGCACCGGCCGCAACCTGATGGGCCAGGTCGACGGCACCAACAACCCCAAGCCGACCGACCCGGACTTCGCCGCCAAGGTCTTCGCCACCGGCCCCGACTGGCTGGCCGGCGGCAGCTACCTGGTGTTCCGCCGGATCCGGATGCTGCTGGACAACTGGGAGCAGCTGCCGACGGACCGTCAGGAGCGGATCGTCGGGCGCCGCAAGTCCGACGGCGCGCCGCTGTCCGGCGGCACCGAGACCACCCCGGTGGACCTGGGCAAGCAGGACCCGGACGGCTCGCTGGCCGTCCCGGCGGACGCGCACGTCCGGATCGCCGCGCCCGCCTCGAACGGCGGTGCGGCAATGCTGCGGCGCGGCTTCTCGTACTCCGACGGGGTGCGGCCGGACGGCGCCCCGGACGCCGGGCTGCTCTTCCTGGCGTTCCAGGCCGACCCGGCGCACGGTTTCGTGCCGGTGCAGCGCTCGCTCTCCCGGGGGGACGGGCTGACCACCTTCCTGCGGCACGAGGCGAGCGGGCTGTACGCGGTGCTGCCGGGCGTGCCGGACGGGGGCTACCTCGGCCAGGCGCTGCTGGAGTCCTGACCAGGTGACCACCGGTCGGGACGCGTCCACGGCGGGTGCCCGGAGTGGCTAAGGTGGCAGGTCTGGTACCTCCCCCGGCCTTCGGCCTGGGGGAGCCCCCGGCCGAAGGCCGGGGGCGGGTGCCCCCTCGGGAGACGCACGGAGGCGCGGACATGTCGGCAACCCGCTACACCTACCTCGGCCCGGCGGGCACCTTTACCGAGGCCGCGCTGCACACCCTGCCGGAGGCCGCCACGCGGGAGCTCGTCCCGCTCCCCTCGGTGCCGGCCGCGCTGGACGCGGTGCGGGCCGGCGAGGCGGCCGGCGCCTTCGTGGCGATCGAGAACTCGGTGGAGGGCGCGGTCACCGCGACCGCCGACGAGCTGGCCAACGGCGCGCCGCTGATGATCTACCGCGAGGTGCTGCTGCCGATCAGCTTCGCGCTGCTGGTCCGCCCGGGCACCGAGCTGACCGACGTGAAGCGGGTGACCAGCCACCCGGTGGCCCAGCCGCAGGTACGCGGCTGGCTGCGGGACAACCTGCCGGACGCGGTCTGGGAGGCGGCCGCCTCGAACGCCGACGGCGCCAGGCTGGTCCAGGAGGGGCAGGCGGACGGCGCCTTCGCGGGCGAGTTCGCGGCCGCGCTGTACGGGTTGGAGCCGCTGGCCACCGACATCCACGACGCGGCCGAGGCGACCACCCGTTTCGTGCTGGTCGGCCGGCCCGGCCGGGTCTCCTCGCCGACCGGGGCGGACAAGACCTCGATGGTGGTCTGGCTCGGCGACAACCACCCGGGCGCGCTGCTGGAACTGCTGCAGGAATTCGCGGTGCGCGGGGTCAACCTGATGCGGATCGAATCCCGGCCGACCGGGCACGGGCTCGGGAACTACTGCTTCTCGATCGACTGCGAGGGCCACCTCACCGAGCGGCGGGTCAGCGAGACGCTGATGGGCCTGCGCCGGATCTGCCCGCAGATCCGGTTCCTCGGCTCCTATCCGCGGGCCGACCGCCGCGAGCCGACGCCCCGCCAGCCCGGCACCTCGAACCAGGACTTCGACCGGGCCGCCGACTGGCTGGCCCGCTGCCTGGACGGGCGCGGCGAGGCCTGACCCCACCCGGTCCACCGACCGCCCCGGGCCCGGTTCCACCGCCCGGGGCGGTCGGCTGTCCACAGTCATCCACAGGTGTGCACGACCGCCGTGACCCACCGGTTATCCACAGCCCTGGGGATGAATCGACAAAACGGCTAAGCCACTCCCAGGTGCGGTCGGATCATCGGGAAGCGCCGCAGATCGGACTGATGCCATCAGAGTCACCCTTCTGCCGATAATTCACCCGGCCGAGTGGTCTATTTCCCTCCGCCGTGCAGGCTGATTCGGGTTTGAAACCTGTAAATCCCAGAATTGCCCTGAGACTTTCCCGACACGGCCGCAATCCACAGGGTCTGCGAACGGCCTGTGGAAAAAACACGACGGGCGACTCGTGGGGCCGCAGTTATCCACAGGTTATCCACAGCCGCCCTCCGCCCCGGTAGGCTGGCCCCGTGATTGACCTTCGCCTGCTTCGTGAGGACCCCGACCGAGTGCGCGCCTCGCAGCGCGCCCGTGGTGAGGACGTCGACCTCGTCGACTCCCTGCTCGCCGCCGACGAGCGCCGCCGCTCCTCGGGCAGTCGCTTCGACGAGCTGCGCAACGAGCAGAAGGGTCTCGGCAAGCAGGTCGCCCAGGCCAAGGGCGAGGAGAAGGCCGCCCTGCTGGCGCGCACCAAGGAGCTGGCCGCCGAGGTCAAGGCCGCCGACGCCGAGCAGAGCGAGGCGAAGGAGGAGGCCGAGCGGCTGCTGCGCGCGCTGGCCAACCTGCTCGACCCGGCCGCTCCGGTGGGCGGCGAGGAGGACTTCGTCACGCTGGAGGAGATCGGCACCCCGCGCGACTTCGCCGCCGAGGGCTTCGAGCCGCGCGACCACGTCGAGCTCGGCCAGCTGCTGGGCGCCATCGACATGGAGCGCGGCGCCAAGGTCGCCGGCTCCCGGTCGTACTACCTGACCGGCTCCGGCGCGCTGCTGGAGCTGGCGCTGGTGAACATGGCGATCGCCCAGGCCACCGCGCTCGGCTTCATCCCGATGATCACCCCGGCGCTGGTCCGCCCGGCCGCCATGGACGGCACCGGCTTCCTCGGCCAGGCCGCCGAGAACGTCTACCACCTGCCCGACGAGGACCGTTACCTGGTCGGCACCAGCGAGGTCCCGCTGGCCGCCTACCACATGGACGAGATCCTGGAGGCCGACCGCCTCCCGCTGCGCTACGCCGGCTTCTCCTCCTGCTTCCGCCGCGAGGCCGGGACCTACGGCAAGGACACCCGGGGCATCATCCGGGTGCACCAGTTCGAGAAGGTCGAGATGTTCGTCTACACCACCCCGGAGGAGGCGGAGGCCGAGCACCGCCGCCTGCTCCAGTGGGAGAAGGACTTCCTCAACGCCCTCGAACTGCCCTACCGGGTGATCGACGTCGCCTCCGGCGACCTCGGCGCCTCGGCCGCCCGCAAGTTCGACATCGAGGCCTGGATCCCGACCCAGGGCAAGTACCGCGAGGTCACCTCGACCTCCAACACCACCGAGTACCAGGCCCGGCGGCTCTCCATCCGGATGCGCGAGGACGGCAAGGTCCGCCCGCTGGCCACCCTCAACGGCACCCTGGCGGCCATCCCGCGGCTGATCGTGGCGATCCTGGAGAACCACCAGCAGGCCGACGGCACCGTGGTGCTGCCCGAGGCGCTGCGCCCCTACCTCGGCGGCCGGACCACGCTGGACCCGGTCAAGTGACCCCCGCGCTGCCGTTCCGGCTGATCGCCACCGATCTGGACGGCACGCTGCTCACCCCCGAGGACACCGTCTCGCAGCGCACCCGCGCTGCGCTGGCCACCGCCGTGGCGGCCGGCGCGGTGCACATCGTGGTCACCGGCCGGTCGGCCTCCTGGGCCCGGCCGGTGCTGGACCAGATCGGCTACCGGGGCCTGGCGGTCTGCAGCCAGGGCGCCCAGGTCTACGACGCGGGCGAGCACCGGCTGCTCACCTCGATGACCCTGGACCGCCGGCTGGCCGCGGT
This sequence comes from Kitasatospora viridis, assembly GCF_007829815.1. NCBI lineage: Bacteria > Bacillati > Actinomycetota > Actinomycetes > Kitasatosporales > Streptomycetaceae > Kitasatospora > Kitasatospora viridis. The sequence continues at coordinate 2,765,208 of NZ_VIWT01000001.1, forward strand.
GGCACTGGAGAAGCTCACCGCCGAGCTCGGCCCGCTGGCCGTGGCGGCCGGTCAGGACGGCCTGGACGGCGCCGTGCTGGCCACCGCCGACTACCGGCTCTCCAACCCCGACCTGCCGGTGCAGCGGGTGGCCGGCACCGCCGAGCTGCTGGCCCTGCCGATCAGCAAGCTCTACGTGCAGCACCCCGAGCTGACGGACGACCAGCTGGTCAGCGCCGGGCAGCAGGTGCTGGGCCAGCTGGTCACCACCGTGCTGGCCGGGCCCGGGATAGTCGAACTGCTGCCGCTGGGCCTGTCCAAGGCGACCGGCCTGGCCGTCGCGGCCCGCCGGCTCGGGCTGACCGCGGCCGAGACCATCGCCTTCGGCGACATGCCCAACGACCTGCCGATGTTCCGCTGGGCCGGGTACGGCGTGGCGATGGCCAACGCCCACCCCGACCTGCTGGCCGTCGCCGACGAGGTGACCGCGAGCAACGCGGCGGACGGCGTGGCCGAGGTGCTGGAGCGGCTCTTCCGCTGACCGCGCGCCGCGCCTCCCCCGCGGCCCCCTGACGAACCGCACACGGCGGGCGACCGGATTCTTCCGGTCGCCCGCCGTGTCTTTTCTGATCAAATGTCCGTTTTACTGGCCATGATGAAGCGTCAGCAGCGGCCGTTCTCAGTGGTGTTCACGCGGTCACGGGGGCCCCACGGGCCCGTATGACAATCATGGAACACTTGCTAAGCTGCGCAACTGTTGCAACCTCAGTGCGTGCTCGACCGTCTAAACGGTGAGGGCGACACGTGCCTCACCCGGACCCGGGGTCCGGCTCCGCGTCACTGGGGCACCATGGTGCAACCGGCGCACCGCGGGCAGTCGCCGCGGCGACATCCGGCGGTGCCGGGCCGATCACAGAGGTGGGAAGCATGGCAGGACAGCGGGTACGCACACCCGAGGGTGGGGCCACCGGTCGGACCGGTCGTGGCTACCCGCCTGCCCAGCGGCAGGCGCCCCAGGAGTGGTCCGAGGCCGGGCCGGAGCAGGACGGCCGCGCCCGCGACGCGCACGCCCAGGACGGTCCCGCCAGGGGCGGCCGGGCGCAGCAGCGGCGCGCGGACAGCCGGCGCACGGCGCGCGCGCAGGCCCCGTCCACCCGCCCGTTCAGCGGCGTCGCGGTGCTGCTCTCGCTCGGCCTGCCGGCCGCCGGCGGGCTGGCGGACCAGCTGTTCGGCCTCGGCATCGGCGGTTGGGGCCTGCTCCTCTGCAGCGTGGCCGGCTTCGCCGGGGCGGCGGCGGTGTGCAGCCGGACCGGCTGGTGGTGGGTGCTGCCCGCGCCGCCGCCGATAGTGCTGGCCGTCACGGCCGCGACCGCCTACCTCGCCCACTCGGACGACTACAAGGGTGGCAAGAAGCTCGCCGCCGGCGCCGCCAAGTGGGCCATCCAGGGGTTCCCGGTGATGCTGTACGCCATGGGCGCGGCGCTGCTGGTCATCCTGGTGCGCACTGTCCGAGATCGAAGGAGTCCCCGTGGCTGAGCAGAACGGCCCCCGGGCCACCGGTCGGCGCAAGTCCGCGCCCGCGCGCCGTCCCAAGCCGCTCGTGATGGCCGGCCGCACGGTCGCCTGCGCGACCTCGCTCGCGGTGCTCGGCACCTGCGGTTTCAGCTGGTACGCCTACACCTCGCTGACCGACGGCCTGACCACCTCCAGCGCGCTGGACGACATCAAGAAGGCCGCCCCGCCGCACCTGGACAACTCGGTCAACCTGCTGCTGATCGGCCTGGACAGCCGCAAGGACATGAACGGCAACGACCTGCCGGGCCAGTTCGTCCAGGACGAGCTGCACGCGGGCTCCAGCAGCGACGTCGGCGGCTACAACACCAACACCCTGATGGTGATGCACATCCCGGCCAACGGCGGCCAGGTCACCGCGATCTCCATCCCGCGCGACGACTACGTGCAGACGCTGAACGCCGACGGCCGGATGCACAAGATCAAGGAGGCCTACGGCATCGCCAAGTCGATGTACGAGGCCAAGAACAGCGGCAAGGGCCTCTCCAAGCCCGACATGGAGAAGCAGAGCCGGGACGCCGGGCGCAAGGCCACCCTGGCCACCGTGCAGAACTTCCTCGGGATCCCGATCGACCACTTCGCCGAGGTCAACCTCAAGGGCTTCTACGACATCGCGCAGGCGGTCGGCCCGATCCAGGTCTGCCTGAAGCGGGCCACCAAGGACCCGGCGATCGAGGGCCAGGGCTCCGGCGCCGACTTCCAGGCCGGGATCAACACGCTGAACGCGGCCCAGGCGCTCTCCTTCGTCCGCCAGCGCCACAACCTGGTCAACCCGAACGACCCCAGCGACTTCGGCGACTTCGCCCGCACCCACCGCCAGCAGGCCTTCATCTCCTCGGTGATCAAGAAGCTGAAGGACCAGGGCGTCGTCGGCGACCTGGGCAAGATGCAGGACCTGTTCAACGTGGTGAAGCAGGACGTGGTGCTGGACGACCAGTGGAACGTGCTGGACTTCGCCCAGCAGGCGCCCAACCTGGCCGGCGGCCACGTCACCGCGATCACCCTGCCGATCGCCGGCTTCGAGACGGTGAACGTGGGCGGCACCAAGGAGGACGTCAACAAGGTCGACCCGGGCCAGGTCAAGAAGATCGTCCAGCAGCTGACCGGCCACGACACCCCGGCCGACAACGCGGTGGACGGCGGCGGCTCCGCCCCGGCGCCCAGCTCCGCGCCGTCCCAGGCCCCGGCCAGCCAGGCCCCGGCCGCCCCGAACGCCCAGGCCACCGGCACCGTGGACGTCACCAACACCTCGACGGTCACCGGGGCCGCCGCCACCGAGTCCAAGGCGCTGGCCGGGATGGGCTTCACCCCGGGCAAGGTCGGCCAGGGCACCCACCAGGCGAAGACCACCGTGCTGTACGGCACCGGCGAGAAGGACGCGGCCGCGCTGGTCGCCGCCCGGTACAACGTGACCGCGGCGCCGAGCGGCAGCGTCAAGGCCGGGCACATCGAGGTGGTGCTGGGCGGCGACTACACCCCGTCGGGCGGCTCCGGCGGCGGGGCGGCCGCGCCGGCCGCCGGCGGGGCGACGGCCCCCGCGGCGCCCGCGGCGGACCCGAACAGCGTGCAACAGGTCGGGCCGCCGGTGCAGATGGGCGGCATCGCCTGCGTGGACTGATCCACACCGGCGGGCGGGGCGGGGGTCGCACTTCGGTGCGGCCCCCGTCGGCGTTCTCCCGCTGCTTCTCGCTGCTTCTCGTACGGCGGGTCGGTTGTAGGATGACCGGGCAAGCGGTTGTAGGATGACCGGACAGGTGGCGGACGAGCGAGCGTTGAGCGGAGGTGGCGGGATGACCAGCCCTCAGACGAGCGGCACGAGCGGCACGGGCGGCACCGCCAACCTGCACGCCGCCGGACGCCGCTCGCTGGTGGACGCCGCGATCGACCAACTGCGCGAGCGGCTGGCCGCCGGCGACTGGCCGGTGGGCGAGCGGATCCCCACCGAGCACGAGCTGGCCGAGCAGCTGCGGGTCGGCCGCAACACGGTGCGCGAGGCGATCCGGGTGCTGGTGCACGCCGGCATGCTGGTCACCCGGCAGGGCGAGGGCACCTTCGTGCGCAGCACCAGCGACCCGGCCGCCGTGCTGCGCGGGGTGCAGCGCTCCGGCGTCCGCGACGTGCTGGAGGTGCGGGCCGCGCTGGAGGCCGAGGCGGCCCGGCTGGCCGCCGTCCGGCACACCCCCGAGGACCTGGCACGGATGCGCGCCGCGCTGGCCCGCGAGGCCGAGGTGATCGCCGCCCACCCCGAGCGGGTCGGGCGCGAGGCCACCGTCGAGCACGACCTGGAGTTCCACACCGCCGTCGTCGAGGCCGCGCACAACCCGGCGCTGACCGAGGTCTACCGCTACTTCGGCGCCTCGGTGCGGGAGGCCATGCGCACCGCCTTCGGCGACCACGAGATGCCCGAGGTGGTCGTCGCCACCCACCAGGCCCTGGTCGACGCGATCGCCTCCGGCGATCCCGAGCTGGCCGAGGCCGCGTGTCGCGCGTTGCTGGCCGAGCCGACCGCCGCCGTCGAGCAGTTGCTCGCGGAGTTCGCCGCCCGCAAGTAGTGCCGGGCGCGGTCCTGCTCCGCCCTTCCTCTTCTCCTCTTCTCCTCCCCCTTTCTCCCGGCTGCTCCCGGTTCCCGGGCCGCACCGGTCACTCCTGCTCAGAAAGCCGCACCACCATGTCCGTCACCCGAACCCAGCAGGCGCTGGGTGTTCCGGTCGCCCCGGTCCGTAGCAAGCTCGCCCACCCCGCCCTGCTGCTCACCGGCATCGTGCTGGTCGCGCTGAACATGCGGGCCTGTCTGGCGGCCGTCTCCCCGATGGTCGGCGAGATCCAGCGGACCTTCGGACTGTCGTCCACGGTCAGCGGTCTGATCACCACCGTCCCGGTGCTCTTCCAGGGCCTCGGCGCGCCGCTCACCCCGCGGCTGACCCGGCGGTTCGGCGCCGAGCGGGTGGTGCTGGGCGCGGTGCTGGTGCTGGGCGCCGGGGTGCTGCTGCGGGTGCTGCCCTCGGTGGCCGCGCTCTACCTGGGCTGCGTGGTGATCGGCGTCGCCATCGCGGTGCTGAACGTCTCGATGCCCGGGCTGGTGAAGCGCGAGTTCCCGGAGCGGGCGGCGGCGATGACCGGCGTCTACTCGACCACCATGCTGGTCGGCGCGACGCTGGCGGCCGGCAGCTCGGTGCCGCTGGAGCACGCGCTCGGCGGCGGCTGGCGGGCCTCGCTCGGCGCCTGGTCGCTGCTCGCCCTGGTGGCGGCGGTGGCCTGGCTGCCGCAGGTGCTGAGGGCCCGTCAGGAGCGCGGCGCACTGGCCGGCGGACCGGCCGGTGGTCTGACCGGCGGCGTGGTGCAGCCGGCGGCCAAGCCGATCGCCGGGATCTGGCGGATCCCGCTGGCCTGGCAGATCAGCCTCTTCATGGGCATCTCCTCGCTGATGGTCTACACCCTGGTCGCCTGGATGCCGACGATCCTGGCCGACCACGGGATGAGCCGGGACCAGTCCGGCCTGGTCTTCGCCTTCTCCAACCTGGTGCAGGTGGCCGGCGCCTTCCTGGTGCCGCTGCTGGCCGGGCGGATGACCCGGCAGCGCGGGCTCGCCGTGCTGATGGCCGTGCTGAACGGGGTGGGCATCGCCGGTCTGCTGATCGCACCGGTCTCGGGTGCCTGGGTTGCGGCGGCCGTGCTCGGCGTGGCGCAGGGCGGCTCGCTCGGGCTCGGCCTGGCGTTCATCGTGCTGCGCACCGACTCGGCGGCGGGCGCCGCGCAGCTCGGCGGCATGTCGCAGGCGGTCGGCTACCTGATCGCCGCCGTCGGGCCGGTGGGCGCGGGTGCACTGCACCAGCTGACGGGCGGGTGGACCGCCGTGCTGGTGGTGCTGCTGGTGCTGGCCGCGGTGGTGGCCGTGGCCGGCTGGGGCGCCGGGCGGAACCGGACGCTCTGACTGGTCGGACGACCGGTCGGGTGGATGGTCAGGTGGATGGTCGGGTGGTCAGCTCAGCAGCTCGGACTGCAGGGTGACCACCTGGTGGAAGGCCTGGTCGGGAACGCCGGCCGCGTTGGTCATCACCACGGTGACCACCACGTCGCCGGCCAGCAGGTAGGCCACCCTGCCGGTGGGCCGCCCGGCTCGGGAGCCCGCCGGGCCGCCGGCCTCGGCCGCACCGGCCAGGCTGTAGGACTGCTGGTCCGGGCCAAGCGCGAAGTCGCCGGTACCGGTCGACGCGTTCGGCACCCGGTTGATCGCGCCGGCGGTGCCCAGGGAGCCGAAGCAGAGCCGGCTCTCGTCCCGGGAGCCGAAGCGGAGCAGCCAGATCTCGGTGCGGGTGCCGTCCTCGGCCGTCCAGGTCCGGGAGGCGGCCGCCCGGCAGGCGTCGGTGGCGAGGACCGTCGGCACGTGGGCCGAGGTGGCGTGCAGCTCGGCGTAGTCGGCGCAGCCGGCGGCTGCCGCCGGGGCCGCGCCGGGCGCCTGCTTCGGCGGCGGCAGCAGCAGGTCGGGCAGCGCGGCGAAGTGGCGGCCGTCCGCGGACTTGGCCGAGGGCACCGGCCGGCCGGACGGCAGCGGGGGCAGGCTGAGCGGGGCGAAGTCGTACCGGCCGTCGTTCGGGGCGGCCAGGCCGGGCAGCCGGTCGCGGGGGACGGCCGTGACCACGGCGGCCGCGGCGGCCGCCGTCGCCACCAGCACCACGCCGGCGGTGGCCCAGCGCAGCACGCTGTCCGGGTGGCGGGCGCGGGAGCGGCGGGCCGGCTCGGTGGCTTCGTCGCTGGAGAGCACGTCGGCACGTGCGTCGCGGGGTGCGTCGAGGGGTGCGTCGACGGTGTCCGGGCTCGGCTGGTCGGTCATGCGGACGCTCCCGGAATGGCCAGCCGCTCCAGCTGCTGACGGAACATGGACACGGCCTCGCTCTTCGGCAGGGGTGCGGCGCCCTCGACCCGCATCGTCACCAGCACGTCGCCGACCACCGCGGCGCAGTCCAGCTCGTCGATCGGCGCACTCGGCCGGGTCGACGGCAGGACGCAGGACACCTCCGGGTGGCCCGGGACGGACGGGCCCTGGCGGTAGTCCGTCCCGGCCCCGCTCCAGGCGGTGGCGAAGACGGCCCCGGCCGGGCCCGCGTCGGCGCTGCCGGCGAACTGGTCCAGCCAGATCGAGGCGACCAGGTGGCCGTCCGCCGCGGTGTAGCCGCGGGTACCGGTCCTGGGGTGGGCGCCCTGCAGCCGGGTCCTGGCGGCGGAGCGCTGTGCGGCCGGGAGCAGGTCGAGCTGGGCGTCGAGTTCGCCGGCCAGCTGATCGCCGGTCAGATCGGCGCCGGCCTCGGTGTCCGCGCCGGCGTCGCCGCCGTTCAGACCCAGCGAGAAGCCGGCCGGGACGGGCAGCAGCAGGTCGCTCAGCGCACCGAAGTGGGTGCCGTCGGAGTGCGCGCCGTAAACGGGCCCGCCGGCTGCCGGCGTCTCGTGGGCGGTGCCGGGGACCGGCGTGGGCCCGACCGTCCCGGCGTGCTCCGGGCGGGTGGCCGCGAGGACGCCGAGGCCGACGGCCACGCCCACCGCGGCGGTGGCGAGCACGGCGGTGACGGCGAGGGCGGCGGCGCGCAGCGGGCGCGGGGGCCGCAGCGGCCGCGAGGGACGCGGGACGGCGGGGTCCTCGGGGGTGGCGGGCTGCTCGGTCATCCCAGCCGCTCCCACTGCTGCTGGACCAGGCCGCACAGCGTGGCCAGGTCGACCTGGTGGTCGCCGAAGGCGGTGACCCGCACGACCACGTCGCCGCGCCGGGTGACGGCGTTGCCCGGGTAGTACGTGGCGGTGTTGTCCGCGTAGGGCTGCTGCTGGTCCGGTGCCGAGCAGCCGCCCTCCAGGCCGTTCGGCAGCGGGGTGTACCCGGCGGTGTTCGCGGCCAGGGTGAGCGCCTTGGCGGACGTGGTGCTGTCCGAGGCGTACTGCACCAGCTCGACCAGGTACTTCACCCCGTCCTGCTGCCAGGTGGCGGCGGCCGCCCGCCGGAAGCCGGCGCCGAGCAGCTTGGCGAGGTTGTCCGCCCCGTCGGCGTGCTGCTGGGCGATCCGGCCGGCCGTCTCCCACTCGCCGGACTCGGCGTAGGCGTAGTCCCAGTCCTGGGCGCCGTCCGGCTTGGGCAGCAGCAGCTTGCGCAGGTCGCCGTCGATCGGCAGCGGCTTCGGTGCGGCTGCGGCGGCCGACGCGGGGTCGAGCGCCCCGGCGGGGTAGGCCGGCGGCGCGGCGGGTGTCAGCGGCGGCAGCGCGGTGGCCGGTCGGGCCGCCTGGATGCCGTACCCGATCCCGCCGCCGACCAGCGGTCCGAGCAGCAGTGCGCCGACCAGCAGCAGCACCGTGCGCGAGGTGCGCGGTGGACGCCGCGCGGCCTCGGCCGTCGGTTCGCCCACCGAACCTGACGGTTCGTCCACCGACTCCGACGGTTCGTTCATCGCACCTGGCAGTTCGTCCACCGAACCGATGGGTTCGGTCACCGGTTCATCCGCCACTGGTCAGCCGATCGTGTTGACGCTTCATCACATCTGTCAGGAGCGAAGGGTCCGGGTCGCCCTTCACGTAGACGGTCACCTCGTACTCGACGTCCCCGACGCTGGAGACTCCGATCAGGTGACCGGTGTAGCCCGGCTGCGCGGGCTTGGTCACGAAGCCGCGGGCGGCGCCGTCCCCGGCCACGTCCACCGGGGTGGTGTTGCTGAACGTCGCGCCCTGCAGGAAGGCCTGCGCGTTGCCGTCCGAGGAGAACCGCATCAGCCGGCTGCGCACGTCGGTCTTCCCGTCGGCGGTCCGGTACCGCCGGGTCACCGCCTCCTGGAAGCCGTAGGAGTCGAGCACGCTCGCGAGGCCGCCGGCGTCGCTGTAGTCCTTGGCCAGGTCGTCCGTGCTCATCGTCGAACCGTCGGGCGCGCCGTAGGGTTCGGCGCCGTCCGGCAGCGGCAGCAGGAAGTACCGCAGGTCGCCGCCGTGCGTGCTGCCGTTCACCGTGCCGTGCAGCGAGCCGCCCGGCGGCGGGGGCAGGGTGATGCCCGGCAGCGGGGAAGGCGCCGGACCGGGGCCGTCGGCCGCACCGGCGGGCGCCGGCGGGGCGGCCACCGTCGTCGGCCCGGAGCCGCCCGGCCGGCCGGCCGCCACCGTCACCGTCGCGCTCGCCGCGGTGACGACGAGCAGGGCGAAGGCGGCCAGCCCGATCGCCACGCCGCGCGGCGACCGGGCGGCGGGGGCCGGACCCGCCCCGGGCTCTTCGGACGCAGCGTCAGCAGTGCCGTCTGGCACGGACAAAGGACCCCCCCAGGTGCTAACCACCGATCATCAGGAAGTATGAGAGATCCTCTGCCTGACGACCAATTCCGCACCAAGACCCCTACAGCTCGCTCTCCCGGCGGTCCGTGATGAACATCCGACCGGGCGCATGGGTGATCGCGAACGGCGGGCGCGACCCGATCACCGCCTGCTGCGCGGTCACCCCGCAGGCCCAGAAGACCGGCACCTCGCCGGGGGCGACCGCCACCGCGTCGCCGTAGTCCGGACGCCCCAGGTCCGCGATGCCCAGCTCCGCCGGGTCGCCGACGTGCACCGGCGCGCCGTGCATCCGCGCCATCCGCCCGCTCACCGCCCGTGCCGTCGCCACCAGCCCCACCGGCACCGGCCGCATCGACACCACCAGCCGCCCCCGCACCCGCCCCGCCGGTCGGCACCAGCGGTCGGTCACGTACATCGCCACGTTGCGCCCCTGTTCGAGGTGGCGCAGCGGCACCCCCGCCGCCAGCAGCGCCGCCTCGAAGGTGAAGCTGCACCCGATCAGGAAGCAGACCAGCTCCCCCGTCCGCGCCCGGGCCAGCTCCGGCTCCGTCACCGAGTCCGGCTCGTCCACCAACTCGCCGTCCACCCAGACCTGGTAGCCCGGCAGGTCGGTCCGCAGGTCGGCCCCGGGCGCCAGCCGGCTGTGCCAGGCGCCCGGCGCGGCCTCCTCCAGCACCGGGCAGGGCCGCGGGTTGCGGGCGGCGAACAGCCGGAAGTCGGCCGCCCAGTCGGCCGGCACCACCAGCAGGTTCGCCTGCACGTACCCCGGCGCCAGCCCGGCCGTCGGCACGGACAGTCCCGCCCGGAACTCCGCCCGCGCCCGCGCCGGGGTCCACCGCATCCGTTCCCGGTCCACCGCGCCTCCGCTCGCTCGCACCGCCACTGCGGTGATACCCAGGTTCTCCGCCTCAGACATCCTGGTCCGCGGCCGAGGCCGACCCGGATCAGGAACGCCCCGACGCTCACCGGGAACCACCCCCCGCTCGTCCAGGAACTCCGAGTGCGTCACGCACCCGTCCGGCACGCTCGCCGGGAAGAACGCGGCCGGGTTGAGCCACGCCTCCCCGTCCGGGAGGCAGGTCACCGTCGTCCCACCGATGGCGACTTGGGCGCGGAGCGCGGGCTGGACCATGGTTCTCTCCTGACTGGCCGTCCGCCACGGCCGGGCGGCCGGGCAACTCCTGATCGCTATTGGAGAGTTGAGATCCACGGGGAAGTACGCACTTGCAAGTGCGCCCGCCTGCGGCAGGTGCTACGCAGCGCCGTCCTCGCCGGGCCAATCGCCCTCGGCGTACCGCTGGATCAGTGCCGCGTGCGAGAGCGGGGTCCGGGGATCGGCCACGTCGCCATTGGTCGTGTAGTCGAGAAGGACGACGTCCTGCATGTCCCGGAGCTCTCGCACGAGGTCACCGACCCGGTTGTCGAGGACCCATCGGAAGGCCGGCAGGTAGATCACCCGACGGGCCGTCTCGTAGGGAAGCAGCTCATCCCCGTGCAGGCCCGCACGATGCCCTCGGACGGCTCCGTAGCGGCGGACCGTCCGCTTCAGGCCTTTCATGGAGGTGATGTCGAGCTTGGCCGGGTCGACGTCGGTGCTCTCGAATACTTTGAGTGCCTGCCAGATCCCTTCCACGGATTGGCTCGTCACACCGGGAGTGAACGGGACGGGAATGCCGCCGTGGGGGTAGAACGGGCTCAGTCGAACCCACGGCTCGGACGCCTTGGAGGTCACGTCGATCACCTGGGCGCCGGGGAACATGGTGGCGAGCGTCGCTGGTGAGCGGCGGCGGCTGGCGACGTGGATCGGCATCCTGGGACTCCCCTGTTCTATTGCCGGCCTGTTCTATTGCCAGCCTGTTCTGTCACCGGCCCGTTCGGTCACCGACCCGTTCGGTCGCCGGGCGATGAGCCGCTGACGATGTGCCGGCCGTCCGGCGCGGTCTCTGCCGAGACGGCACCGAGCATAGTCCGGCAGGCCGACGGACCCGATTCCGGGCAATCCTCCGTCGAGTCATTGCGAAGTCGCGCGGAAGGAACCGGCACTGACTTCCGGAGCCGACGCGTCGTGGGCTACGGTCGTGCTCCGGACGCGTGGATCGGGGGAGCGCCATGGCGATCGAGCAATCCGGCGAGGCGGTGTCGATGCCTCAATTCATCGACGCCAACTGGCCCGGGACCAATGAGAACGGGGTCCGTGACCTCGCCGCGCGCGTGCGCGATTTCGCCGGCGCCGTGGGCGGCAGAGTCGACGGAGTGGACTTCTCGTCATGAGCAACCAGATCGTCAAGGCCCTCGAAGACGCGGCGAAGAAGATCGGCAAGTCCCTCGCCGAGGACGCCGGCAAAGCCGTCAAGGACTTCTACCACTCGGCCGGCACGAAGCTGAAGACCGTCGCCAAGAACACCGCCGAGGCCGACGCCAAGCACAAGGGCGCGCTCGACGACATCCTCAACGGCGCGGAGAAGGACGCCGGCAAGGACCTGCCGCACGACCCCAAGCTCCCCGGCGGCGGCCACCCGGGCGGTGAGCACCCCGGCGAGCCCGGCCCCGGCCGCGTCCAGGTCCAGAACCCCGACGAAGCCGCCCGCGCCGACGACGCCATCTGCCCCGGCGGCGAACCCGTCGACATGGCCACCGGACGCATGTTCATCGACCAGGTCGACACCACCCTGCCCGGCTCCCTGCCCCTGCTCTTCACCCGCAACCACGAATCCGGCTACCTCGCCGGCCGCTGGATGGGCCCCCGCTGGGTCTGCACCTTCGACGAACGCCTCGAAATCGACACCGAGGGCCTCGTCCACATCCGCGCCGACCGCCGCACCCAGGCCTACCCCCACCCCGACCCCGGCGAGACCGTCGAAGCCACCACCGGCGAACGCCGCCACCTGCGCCTGGCCAAGGGCGGCTACCACCTGCACGACCGAACCACCGGCCTCACCCGCGAGTTCACCACCGCCCCCGGCGGCACCGAAGCCCTCCTCACCAAGGTCCGCAACCGCCAAGGCCACCACTACACCCTCGCCTACGACGAGCACGGCACCCCGCAGTCCATCACCCACTCCGGCGGCTACCACCTCCTCGTCACCACCGACAGCGGCCGCATCACCGCCCTGCGCCTCGCAGGCGGCGCCCCGGACGGCGGCGACACGCTCATCACGCGCTACGGCTACACCGACGGACACCTCACCAGCGTCTACAACTCCAGCGGCAAGCCCATGCGCTTCGCCAACGACCCCACCGGCCGCATCCTCTCCTGGACCGACCGCACCAACTCCCAATACCTCTACCAGTACGACGAGTTCAACCGCGTCACCGACGAAGGCGGCGCCGACGGCTCACTACGCTTCCACTTCACCTACGACGAACCCGACCCGGAAACCGGCCTCAAGCTCCACACCGAGACCAACGCCCACGGCCACACCACCACCTACACCGTCAACGAACGCGCCCAGATCACCGCGATCACCGACCCGCTCGGCAACACCAGCACCTACGAGCGCGACGAGTACCACCGCCTCCTCACCGAAACCGACCCGCTCGGCCGCACCACCCGCCACGAGTACGACGGCGCCGGCGACCTCATCCGCGTCACCCGGCCGAACGGCGAGCAGACCACGGCGACTTACGGTGCCGGTCTCAGCCTGCCCGAGGCGATCACCGAGCCCGGCGGAACCACCTGGCGCCAGGCGTACGACGCGCTCGGACGGCGGGTTTCCGCCACCGACCCGCTCGGCAACGTCACGACCTTCGGGTACGACAGCCGCGGCCACCTCAGCACCGTCACCGACCCGGCCGGCGACACCACCTCGCTGCGCTGTGACGACGCCGGAATGGCGGTCGAGACCCTCGACCCGACGGGCGCGGTCACCCGGATCGAGCGTGACGCCTTCGGCCGACCGGTGACGGTGACCGATCCGGCCGGCCAGGTCACTCGGATGACCTGGACGATCGAGGGGAAGCCCGAAAGCCGTACCGGGCCCGATGGCACCGTCGAGCGTTGGACGTACGACGGCGAGGGGAACTGCCTCGCGCACACCGACCAGCTCGGACGGACGACGACGTTCGAGTACACCCACTTCGAGCTGCTCGCCGCGCGGACCGGACCCGACGGCTCCCGGATCACCTTCACCCACGACAGCTGCATGCAACTGGTGGCGGTCGGCAATGCCACCGGCCAGCAGTGGACGTACACCTACGACCCGGCGGGACGGGTCATCGCGGAGACGGATTTCCACGGTCGCGCCCTCGCCTACCGGTTGGACGCGGCCGGACAACTCATCGAGCACACCGACGCCTTCGGCTCCCTGACCAGCTACGACCGCGATGAGCTCGGACGCGTCATCACCAAGGAAGCCCACGGCCGGTCGACGACCTTCGGTTACGACCAGGCGGGGAACGTCATCCGGGCGGTCAATCAGGACGCCGATGTCCGCCGTACGTTCGATCCGCTGGGCAGCCTCCTCTCGGAGACCGTCAACGGGCGGACCATCACCTTCGATCGTGACGTGCTCGGCCGCCGCACCCGGCGGACAACGCCGTCCGGCCATGTCACGGCACGCTCGTACGACACCGCCGGTCGGCTCACCGGTCTCGACACACCGGGCGGCACCATCGACTTCAGCTACGACGCGGCCGGACGGGAACAACAGCGGACGTTCGACGACCGGCTCACCCTCACCAGCCACTGGAACAGCAGCGATCTGCTCTCTGCCCAGGAGCTGCGGACGAGCCAGCAGCACGTCCTGCAGCGCCGCACCTACGCCTACCGCGAGGACGGCAGTCTCAGCGGCGTCGACGATCGTCTGACCGGCAAGCGCACCTTCGAGTTGGACTTGGCCGGCCGGGTCACGGGTGTGCACGCCGCGGACTGGTCCGAGGCGTACGCGTACGACCTCAACGGCAATCTCACCTCAGCCGAGTGGCCGGCGACGGCCGCCAACGAGCCCGCCGTGGGCGCCCGCAGCTACAGTGGCACCCAACTCACCAGCGCGGGCCGCGTACGGTACGAGTACGACTCCGCCGGTCGGATGACGCTCCGTCAGGCGGTGCGGCTGTCCCGGAAACCCGACACCTGGCGTTACACCTGGGACTCCGACAACCGCCTGAGCGAGGTCACCACCCCGGACGGCACCCGCTGGCGCTACCGCTACGACCCGTTCGGGCGTCGCATCGCCAAGGAGCGGCTGGCCGCCGACGGGACGACCGTCGAAGAGGTCACCACCTTCACCTGGGACGGCCCGGTCCTCGCGGAGCAGACCACCCAGGCCTCCTACCTCCCCGGTCCGCACACCATCAGCTGGGACCACCAGGACCTGCACCCGCTGGCGCAGACCGAGACCATCACCGTCCCGATCGCCGACGACCAGGACCAGGCCCGCGTCGACCAGCGGTTCTTCGCGATCGTCACCGACCTGGTGGGCACCCCGACCGAACTCGTCGACCCCGCGACCGAGAGCATCGCCTGGCAAGCCGGTTCCACACTGTGGGGACAGACCGCCTGGCCGAGCGCGAGCACGACGTACACCCCGCTGCGTTTCCCCGGCCAGTACTTCGACCCCGAGACGCGCCTCAACTACAACCATCACCGCTATTACGACCCCGAGACCGCCCGCTACATCACCCCGGACCCGCTCGGTCTCACGCCGGCGCCCAATCCGGATACCTACGTCCACAATCCTCACACGTGGTCCGATCCGCTCGGGCTCTCTCCGCACGCGAATCCCCGGCCGACCGGCCCGGACCCCAATGGACATATCGTCTACCGCGCCCTGGCGAAGGGCGAGGACCCGTCCGTGGGGCTGACCGCACGGGACCCGAACAACCTTGCCGTGAGGCCGCTTTCGCATGTGGCGGGCAAGAAGCGGACGCCTTGGATATCCCTCAGCAAAAACCCTGACATCGCCTTCGACAAATACAACCAAGGGAACGGCGTGGTGGCCATCGACCTGCGCCGAATACCGTACAAATACACGGATATATCGGATGGCCCGTTTCCGTCGAGCCGACGTCACAGTGCTTACGCCAGAAAAGACTCCGAGGTGCTAGCATGGCGCTTCATTCCGCCCGAAGCGATCGTCGGTATCTGGTGAGGAGATAGGCGTGGAAGAGCTGCTGGACCAGCTGGACGAGGCCTGGGACGACGAAGACGGATTCCTCGGGAAGCTCCGGTCCGGGACGTTCGACCCCGAGGCCGGCGACGCCTACGTGGCCCTCCTGGGGCGCATCCCGCAGCCGGGGGACGTGATCGATGCCAGGCTCGTCCAACTGATCTGGTTCGCCCCGCTGTTCATGGAGTGGCAGACCGAACGCCTGGCGCTGACCGAACCCGAGGACAAGCAGCTGGCCCGCATCGCGACCCTCGTGCAGGAATCGGTGGAGAACATCCTGGGGATCCCGTAGGACTTCAGCAGGTCCCGCCGTGGCCCCCTACTACCGACTCTTCGACGATGAACTGCGCCGGGAGATCCTCTCCGCCGACGACGTCGACGGTTTCTTCACCGACGCGCCCCAGCCCGAGTCCGCGCTGGTCGGCTTCCTCGGCACGACCCTGCCCGCAGCCGCCCGGCCGCAGAGTTTCGAGGACGTGGAGCTGCAGGTGCTGGACCGGTCGGGGCAGCCGATGGCGCGCTACTACATCGGGGCCGTCGACCTGACGGCCAGTGCCGTCGCCGATGACGCGAGTGGTGCCACGGACGTGCTGGCCTCACTCGGCGGCTATTCGCTGCCCTACCCCGGGGCGCGCGAGATCTGGCGCCGCTGGGCATCCGGAGTTCCGGTCGAGCGGGGCGAGTGGCGTTCCTACCGCCCGGACCTGCACGGGAGTTGGCTGCACGTGGTCCAGCAGTCCTGGTTCGGCGCCGGACGCCGGGCGAAGCGCCACAGCGCGGCGCCGCGCTACCTGGTCGACGGCGCGGACATGCCCACCATCGCGAGCTTCTACTGCGCGCTCGGCGAAGCGGTCAACGGGGCCGGCGGGTATTTCGGCTCGAACCCCAGCGCCCTCGAAGACTGCCTCGCCGCGGGCGGACCGGGCGAGGCGCGCTTCGAACTGGTCTGGCAGAACTTCGCCGCGGCCGAGCAGCGGATCGACGAGGCGGAACTCGGCTACGTGCTGGCGGTCCTGCGCGACGCCGGCGTCGACCTGGAGCGCCGCGACGCCGGGTAGCGGCCCCCCAAGACCGGAATCGCCCTGTCCGTCGACAGCCAGAAGCGCCGTCAGTGGCCCCAGGTGACGTCGTCGGTGGCCGACTGCTTCCCCAGGTTGGTCGGGTTCAGCGCGATGGTCGCGCTGAGGGCGGGGCCGGCGGCGGAGACGTGGTGCGCGTCCATCGGCTTCGCCGTGGTGGAGGAATGTGCCAGTCCCAGAGCACCGGCGGCGATGACGGCAACGGCCGCGGTCTTGGCGATTCGAGTGGCGAACACGGACATCTGTTTCCCCCTGAGCACAGTCGCTTCGGTTACGTCCCAGGCACCCTGCCCGGATTTCGGTTCCGGCCGGTTCCCCTGCCGATGGCCCTACTCTGCTGGGACTTCAGAACGGGTGAAAGAGGTTCGCGGTGGACGGATCCTGCATCTGCATATCCCGTCCACCGGATCCCCGGAGTGCGTTGCGGTGCGGCGGGGCCAGGGCCGCGCTGAAGGACACCACGTGCACCTCGGCGAGCGAGGGGTGCGCGAGGAGCGCGCGGTGGCAGACGGCCGATGCGGCCTGCTCCGCGATGGCGAGCGAGGGCGCGGTCAGGTAGAAGCCGACGACCGGGCCGCCGGTGGCATCGCCGTGCGCGCTGACGTGTTCCAGGCCCTCTCCGTCGAGCGCGCAGCCCAGGAACAGCTGTGCCGCGTCCGGGGGAAAGGGGGTGTGATCCGGGGCCCGGAGTCGGGCATGCACGAGATACATGCGGCCATCCTCCGCAGCGCCCGGCACCGCGGTACAGGCCGCCGCCGGGGACTGTTTATGCCATGACAGGAACCGACCAGGGGATCGGGCCCCGACACGGTCGCAGTCACCGCCCTCTGGGACCCCCGTGTGTCGAACCCCTGACCAGGGGTTCTTCGTATAGTTCCGTGCAGGCGCACGTGTACTAACCTCTGGGGGCATCGCCATGCTGGAACTGCTGGGGCTGGACGCCGAAGCGGAACGCGTC
This sequence comes from Kitasatospora viridis, assembly GCF_007829815.1. Taxonomy (NCBI): domain Bacteria; kingdom Bacillati; phylum Actinomycetota; class Actinomycetes; order Kitasatosporales; family Streptomycetaceae; genus Kitasatospora; species Kitasatospora viridis. The sequence continues at coordinate 2,782,196 of NZ_VIWT01000001.1, forward strand.
TACCGGGCACTCCTCGCCCACCCCGAGGACGGGGTGACCGCTCTCGCCCAGCGGATCGCGCTGCCCGAGAGCGATCTGCGCGCCTGCCTCGACCGGCTCAGCCGCCTCTCGCTGGTCCGGCCCTCGTCCCGGGGCGGCCTCGGATTCCGTGCCCTGGACCCCGAGGACGCCATGGAACTGCTGTTGGCCCGTCAGCAGGCCGAACTGGCCGCCCACCAGCAGAAGGTGGACGCCTCCCGGGCCGCCGCCGCGCAGCTCATCGCCGAGTGCTCCTCGATGCGTCCGCGGGGCGCCACCGCAGGGGCCGAGAGTCTGCACGGGCCGGAGGAGATCCGCGACCGGCTGGCCCGGCTGGCCGCCAACACCCGCCACGAGATCATGACGTTCGCGCCCGGCGGGGGCCACAGCATCGAGGACCTCGAAGCCAGCCGCGTCCCCAACGCCGCGCTCCTCGACCGGGGCATCGCCATGCGCACCGTCTACCTCGACAGCGTCCGCAACCACCAGCCCACCCTCGACCACATGGACTGGCTGCACCGCCACGGCGGACAGGTGCGCACCGCTCCCACCCTGCCGGTGCGGATGATCATCTCGGACCGCCGTGAGGCCGTCCTCCCGCTCGACACCAACGACGCCCAGACCGGCGCGGTCGTCATCGCCTACGAGGGGCCCATCGCGGCGCTGTGCGCCCTCTTCGAGAGCGTCTGGCAGAGCGCCAACCGGCTGGGTGCCGCGGTGGAACGCAACATGGACGGGCTGACCCGCCAGCACCAGGAGTCCCTCCACCTGCTCCTCCAGGGACTCACCGACGAGGCCATCGCCAAGCGCCTCGGCGTCTCCCCGCGCACCGCCCGACGCATCGCCGCCGAACTCCTGGAGGCGCTGGAGGCCCGCAGCCGCTTCCAGGCCGGCGCGCACGCCGTCCAGAACGGCTGGCTCCCCGCCACCCGGGTCTGAGCCCCGCCCGACCCCCCTTCCACCGAAGCCGCGTCCCCCCGGGACGCGGCTTCCGTCGTTCCGTGGCCCATTGCGCCGCAGGTCGAGGTGGACGGGATATGCCAGTGCAGAATCCGTCCACCGGAAATCCCTTCCAGCCGCTCCGGGGACCGGGCACAGTAGAGACATCGCCAGGGAGCACCGGCCGAAAGCGAAAAACCCGGGATCCCCGGGGAATCCCGAAAAGGCCGTCGCTCCACTCGTGCGCCGAATTCACCGGGGAGGTGAACACAATGATCGACATCCAGGACATCGAGGTCATGGCCGAGGCCCTGACCTGCGGCAGCTACAACAAGGGCTGAACGCAAGCAGGCTGAGGCCTGCCGGCGAACACAGCCAGCACACCGGAATCACGCGAGGAGGTGAACACAATGATCGACATCCAGGACATCGAGGTCATGGCCGAGGCCCTGACCTGCGGCAGCTACAACAAGGGCTGAACGCAAGCAGGTTGAAGCCTGCCGGCGAACACAGCCAGCACACCGGAATCACCCGGGGAGGTGAACACAATGATCGACATCCAGGACATCGAGGTCATGGCCGAGGCCCTGACCTGCGGCAGCTACAACAAGGGCTGACCAATCATGTGGGCGCGCTCCGAATGCGGAGCGCGCCCCCGCCGTACCCGGAAGCAGGTGGAGGGAAAGATATGCAAGCGACAGTTCTGCCGGTCCGCGACGACCTGCTCCGCGTGGGCGGATCATTCACGCCGGGATTCCTCGACCCGGACCCGTCCCGGCGGCTCGCCATCGTCGGCGAGAACCCTTTCCTGGAATTCGGGTTCAACGAGTGGCGGAAATGGGAGAGCCTCGACGGGGTACCGGCCGTCCCGGAGTTCTCCCTGCACCTGGGGCGCACCGCGATCTGCGAGGGCCCGCGGGAACAGGCCCGCTACATCGACTACGTGATGGACCAGTCGGCCACCCGCCGCAACAAGCCGACCTCCATCGGGGTCCACGTCACCGGCGACCGCGCCCTGGGCGGCGGTTCCTTCGGACTCCACTCGTACTTCACCGGCACGAAGGAGGAAGAGCAGCGCGCCGTGCGCTTCCTGACCGACCTTCACCGGACCTCGGGCCTGCCCGTCTGGGTGGAGAACGCCAACTGCTACTCCGCCTCAGCCCGAGGCATCCTGGACGCCTGGCAGGCCGTGACGCGGATCTGCGAGAAGACCGGCACCGGCCTCATCGTCGACCTGGCCCACCTCTACATCGACGCCGTCAACTGCGGTGTCCCCGTGGAGGTGCTGCTCGGCGCGATCCCGTGGTCCCAGGTGGTCGAGCTGCACCTGTCGGGCATCCGCACGGGACGGGACGGCGCCCTGCACGACGGCCACTCCGTGGCGGTCCACGAAGGCGTGTGGTCGCTGCTGGACACCGTGCTGGACCAACGGCTGATCACCGAGAACCAGCCCGTCACCGTGATCGTCGAACACGCGGACCTCACCTGGACGGACCGGCCGGACCAGTACTACGCCGACTTCGCCCGGGCGGCCTCGGCCCTGGAACGGCACCGGTCGGCGGGCACCGCGGGAGCCGGGGAGAAGGAGCCGCACGACTACGGCGTCCCCTACTGCCGCGCCTACCTCCGCCAGCTGTGCAAGGGCTGGATCCCGGGTCTCGCGGAGGCCTCCGAACAACGCGGCCTGTCCTACGTCGACCTGTTCGACCAGTGGGTGGACGACGTCCGCGCGCGCGGCAAGCGCATCGTCCTCAACCTCGACGAGATACCGCCGGCCGAACGTCCCGGCGCGGTCAGCGCGCCCCAGGACTTGCTGGCCTACGCCAAGGGGAAGCTGCGCTGATGCTGATCGGTGTCAATGTGACCTCGCCGGACACCTTGGAGCTGGCCTGCGCGCTGCGCGACTCGGGTCACGTCGACTTCGTCGAGGTCCTGATCGACGGCTTCGCCCACCTCGACCCGAAGGAGTTCCGCCGCACGGTCGGTGACCTCCCGGTCGGCTGCCACATCATGCTGTCCCGGTTCCTCGACCCGGACCGGGCGCGCCTCGACCACTACCTGGACCTGGTGAACCGGTGGCGGGCGGACTGCGGCCTGCTCTACGTCAGCGACCACATCGCCCACTTCTCCCACAACGGCCAGCCGCTGTCGCTGGCCCTGGAGGTGGACTACCGCGCCTGGCAGCCGGTGATCGACTCCGTGCGCGCGTGGCAGGAGGAGCTCGGCACCGTCCTCGCCGTGGAGAACTTCCCCTCGCAGGCGCCCTGCGACATCCCGCAGGCCCGCGCCTACGCCGAGTTGGTCGAAGCCACCGGGTGCGAAGTCCTGATGGACGTCTCCAACGCGGTGGTCGCCGAGCTCAACACCGGGCAGCCCGCCGCTGCTTGGGCCGAGGTGCCGGGCGTGGGCCGCAGGTTCCACCTGGCCGGCTACAGCCCCTCGCCGACGTCGGACTCGCTGATCATCGACAGCCACGACTCCCCCGTCAGCGACGACACCCTCGACCTGGTGACGCTGTTCGCCGGCCGCGCCGCACCGGACGCCACGCTCGTCGTCGAACGCGACGCCAACCACGACCTGGACGAATGGAGAACGGACCTTGACCGCACCCGCGCCGCAGTCGTCGCGGCTCGACGCCTGCATCAGCCCCGCCGCGCGTGACTCCCTCGCCGCGGGATCCCGTGACCGGCTGATCGCCCAGGAATCGCTCCGCATCCGCTGGCACCAGCTCTTCGACCGCATCCCGCAGCTGGCCGAACGCCTGCCGGACACCACCGACCTCTACGAGGCCTTCCTGGAGTGGGCGGTGGCCGCGGGCCGACGGCTGGACTGGCGCATGCACCTGCACTTCCTCGAATTCCTGGAGCGCGAGGGAATCGCGCTGCGGCCGCAGGACCACATCGAACTGCTCGCGGCCTCGGCCGCACGCTGGTTCGCCTCACCGGAGCACCGGCACCGGGGCCTGGCCCTCACCACCGGAACCACCGCCCCCAAGGTCGTCGTGGCGCTCAAGGGGCACGCATCCCTGGAGCGCGGCCGGGTGAAGCTCGCCGAGGTGCCGGGGTTGTACCCGGCACCGGGCATCCGGTGGTCGCTCTCCCGTTCCGGCGATTTCGCCGTCCTCACCTGGAGCCCGCTGTGACCGGCGCGACCACCTCCGCCCCGTCGCTGGGCCGGCGCGTCCTCGCCCTGATGGGCCCCATGATGGTGGCGTCCGTCATGGGCCAGGCCATCGCCCAGACCGACCTGTGGGTGATCAGCACCCTGGGCGAGCAGGCGGTGGCCGCCGCGGCCCTGCCGCAGCGCCTGCTCCTGCTCGACTCGATCACCGCCATGGCCATGGGGCCCGTCGTCGGGCTGTCCGTGGCCGGGGCGCTGTCCGCGCACGCCCGCCGGCGGGCGGTGCAGAGCGGGCTGATCGGTGCCGCGGCGGCCGGGCTGCTCGTCGCGGCGATCGGCCTGGCCGTGCTGCCGTACCTGGTGGACACCCTGGGCGTCGCGCCGGGCATCCGCGAGGACACGCGGTCGGCCCTCTTCTGGCTGTTGCTGGCCGCCCCCGTGCGCCTCGCCCAGTTCGTCGGCGCCATGGCCCTGTTCGCGCTCCGGCGCTCGCGCCCGCTCCTCACCCTGTACGCCGTGGCCGTCGTCGCCAACGCCGCGCTCGACTGGTTCTTCGTGCACGGGGCCGGACTGGGATTCGCCGGCGCCTACGCCGCGACCTCCCTCATCGCCGTCCTCGAATGCGCCGTCACCGTGTGGCTGCTGCGTGACCAGCTGTCCCGCTCGCTGCGGCTGCGGGACAGCGCACGCTGGCTGCGCCAGGTGGCGCGCACCGTGCTCACGGAGTGGGGGCACATGCTCTCGGTGATCGGCTTCGACCTGCTGCTGGTCCTCGCGCTGACCTTCCGGGCCTCGTGGGACGCCCGGCTCGCCGCGTTCTCCGCCGGGGCCGTCCTCACGGCGACGCTGGAGATCCCGATCACCGCCCTGGTCAACGCGACCGGCATGGTCTGCACGGGTGCGGCCCCCTCCGCCCGGGACTGGCGGAACCTGCGCGCGGGCGTCCTGGCCGTCTCCGCGACCGTCGGTGTCCTCGTCGCGGCCGCGACCTGGACGGTGCTGCCCGGCTTCTACGGTCTGCACGGCACGGCGGCGACCTGGTTCAGCTGGCTGATGGTCGCTCAGGCCACCGCCCTCCCGCTGCGCCTGCTGGCCGCCACCGCCGAAGGCCGGCACAAGGCCGCCGGCCGCTTCGGGGTGGTGCTGCGCCTGCGCCTGCTCCAGCAGTTCGGCATCGCCCTGCCCGTCTTCCTCGCGGGCCTGCTGACCGGCAACGCGGTCCTCGCCTGGTCGGGCATCGTGCTGGGCTGCGCGGTCAACTACCGGCTGCTCCGCACCCCGGCGCCCCGGCGCCCACCGGCGCTGCCCTTCGGCGCCCGGCAGGCCGACCGGGCCGACGGGACGGCCCTGAGCCACCCCTGAGCCATCCCCGGGACCGCGACGGCTGCGTGTGCTCGCCGCGCTGCCGGTGCGTCCGGCTAGGGTCGACGGCATGCGTCTGAGCACAGTGATCCTCCCCATCCACCGGTGGAACGAGGGACAGAAGATCTGGCGGCGGGCCGAGGACCTCGGGTTCCACGCCGCGTACACCTATGACCACCTCTCCTGGCGGTCGTTCCGGGACGAGCCGTGGTTCGGGGCGGTGCCGACGCTCACCGCGGCGGCCGCGGCGACCGAGCGGATGCGGCTCGGCACGCTGGTCACCTCGCCGAACTTCCGGCACCCGGTGACGTTGGCGAAGGAGTTGGTGAGCGTCGACGACGTGTCGGGCGGGCGGCTGACAGTGGGGATCGGGGCCGGCGGGGTCGGGTACGACGCGACGGCGCTGGGGCAGGAGGCGTGGTCGGCGAAGGAGCGGGCGGCGCGGTTCGGGGAGTTCGTGCCGTTGCTGGACGAGTTGTTGCGCAATGACTCGACGACGCGCGAGGGCACCTACTACTCGGCGGTGGAGGCGCGGAACATCCCGGGGTGCGTGCAGCGGCCGCGGGTGCCGTTCTACGTGGCGGCGACGGGGCCGAAGGGGCTGAAACTGGCGGCCGAGTACGGGCAGGGCTGGGTGACCTACGGTGACCCGCGCGGGCCGGGGGACGTGCCGGTGGAGCAGGCGCCCGAGGTGATCCGGGGTCAGGTCGAGAAGCTGACGGCGGCCTGCGCGGCGACCGGGCGGGACGTGGCGGAGCTGGCGAAGGTGCTGCTGCAGGGCTCGACGGCGGAGAAGCCGCTGCAGTCGCTGGACGCGTTCGTCGACTGGGCCGGGCGGTACCGGGAGATCGGCATCACCGAGCTGGTGATCCACTGGCCGGTGCCCGACTCGATCTTCGCCAACGACCTGGGCACCTTCGAGCGGATCGCCACCGAGGGCCTGGCCCAGCTGGGCTGAGTGCCGGTCAGCCGGGGGCGGCGGTGCGGGCGTAGGCCGCCGCCAGCCGGACCAGTCGGCGGGTCTCGCTGTCGAAGTCGAGCTCGTCGAGCTCGTCGGGGCAGGCGGGGCCGGCGGGTGCGGGCGGCGGGGGTGCCTCGCGGTGCTCGGCCGGGCGCTGGCCGCCGGCCCGGCGGGCGATCGCGGTGCGCAGCCAGGAGGCCTCGGCGAGGGCGCCCGTCCGCTCGTCGGGGGCCGCGCCGGCCCGGTGGCGCGCCTCCTCGGCGGCGTACGGGGCGAGCACCAGGGCGGCGTCCCGGATCTCGATCACGAGGCGGTGCAGCCGCAGCCGGGGGCCGCGCCCGAGCCGCTCGGCCAGCACCACCTCGGGCACCGCGGCCGTCAGTTCCGCCCAGAGCGGGTGCAGCCGGCGCGCGATCAGCCGGTCGCGCAGGCCCCGGCAGGCCACGCCGAGGGCGGGGATCAGGCTGCCGACCACGACCAGGGCGGTGGCCGTCCATTCGACCCGGTAGAGCCAGCGGTCGGCCAGGCACATCGGCCGGCCGGCCGTCTCCAGCAGGATCTGCCAGCCGCGCAGCAGCGCGTAGCCGAACCCGGTGGCGGTGCCGAGGCCGAGCACCGCGAGGCCGAGCCGCAGTGAGCGGGTGCCGGCCCGGCGCGCGTAGGTGCCGAAGAGCCAACTGCCCGTTCCCATCGATACGCCTAGATAGCCGACCACGATCAGCGCGTAGAGGCAGGCCGTGCCGGAGCGGGGGTAGTCCTGGTAGAAGTCGGCCGTCTCGGTGGGGTGGTGCAACCGCGCGAAGCAGAGCACCAGGCCGAGTTGAGCGGTGATCAGGGTGGCGAGCTGCGGGCGGCGCCAGCGGGCGGCCAGCTCGGGCCGGGCGGTCCGGCCGCAGAAGGTGAGTCCGGCGGAGCAGGCGAACAGGCCGAGCAGGTGCTCCAGCAGCAGGGCGAGGTCGGGCACCCCGCCGAGCCGGTCCACCTGGGAGGCGACGGCCGGCAGGCCGATGGTCAGCAGCCCGGTCACCCCGGCGAAGGCGTTCCACAGCGGCCGCTGCTGCGGGCTGCGCAGCGCGGCCGGCAGCCGCCACAGGGTGACCGCCCAGATCAGCAGCAGGATCAGCAGCTTGACCGGGGAGAAGTGGATGCCGGGCAGGTGCAGGGCGAGCGGGACCATCAGCTCCGCCGGGTCGGGTGGCCGAAGGCCTCGTCCAGCCGGGTCAGCACCCGCACGGTGCCGGCCGATCCGGTGCCCGCGCCGGCCCGGGTGGCCCGCTCCAGCAGCAGGGTGGCGAGCGACTCGGCGTCGGCCTCCTGGCGGTCGGTGTAGCCGCTGCGGGCGAGCAGGGCGAGCACCCGGTCGGTGTCCAGCCCGAGTTCCCGGTCGGTGGCGGGTGCGGCGCGCTGGGGCGGTACCGAGCCCGCGGGGCGGCCGTGGTCGAGCAGCATGTGGGAGATCTCGTGCAGCACGATCTGGGTCTTCAGGATCGGGGCGGCCCCGGCCTCGTAGAAGATCACGTCGGCCTCGGGCAGGCCGAGCCAGAGTCCGCACGGCAGGTCCCGGCCGGCCGCGTCGGAGAGCGGCACCAGGCGCAGCGGGCGCCCGCGCTCCCGGGCGATGGAGTCACAGAACCGGTCGAGCTGGAACGGCTGCGGCACCTCGATGCGGGCCACCAGGGCGGCGAGCTCGGAGCGCGGCTTCCTGCGCCATCCCATGGCCCGCCCTGCCCTCTCCGCGAAACGTTCGAGCAAGCAGCATAAACGCCCGCTCGCACGCCGGTCACGTGTGCTCACAGCCGATCCGGTGCGGGTCCGGTGTGGTCCGCACACGGCGACTTTCACCTCGCCCGATCGGTCGGCCGACCGGTCGCGGGTGTGCCTCGGCGGGGTGGAGCGCCCATCAGCCGTCGCGCTTGGGGCGGCCGACCTCGGGCAGCCCCTCGACCTCGCGGACCTGGTCGACGATCGCCCGCAGCCCCTTGAGCGCGCGCGGCGAGAGGCCGGCGAGGCGGAAGGCGACGGCGCGGATGTCGCTGTCGGCGAGCACGTCGGCCAACTCGTCGGCCAGCTCGTCGCGGGCCGGCTCGGTGCGGGCCGGCTCGGTGCGCACCGGGCTCGTCCGCGACGAGTCGGCACGGCCGGCCGGCTCCGCCGAAGGCCGGGCCCCGGCGGTCGACTTGAGCTCGCGCAGCCGGGCGTCGACCCGGTCGGCGACGGTGTCGTCCAGGAAGTAGGCGGCCGGCACCCCGAAGAAGGCGGCGATCGCCTCCAGGGTCTTGACCGTCGGGTTGGCCTTGGCGCCGGTGCGGATCTGCTGGAGCGTGCCGTGCGAGACGGTGGGCCCGTCCGGACCGGCCTGTTCGCGGATCGCCTGCGCCACCTCGTGGTAGCTGAACGGGCCGCGGCCGGCGGGGTGGATCACCTGGAAGAGGTGGTCCAGCTTCTGCGCCAGGGAGCGGCGGGCCGGAGTCTGCTCAGCCGACGGCATCGTCGCTCCCTTGTCCGTTTGGGTTGTTGCTCCCAGTATCCACTGAAGTAGACGAATAAATCGAGGAGATCGTGAAAGTTATGCCCCGGAAATCACTTGGGATCACAGGTTTACGCCCAGTATCACGGTTGACAGGCTGGGGAGGGTTCAGCGTATGTTCAAGTGCGGCCCGTCCAACAAAATAGACGGCCGCCGGGACGGCGCACGGTCACACGGGGGTTGACCGCGCGCCGTCCGCTTTTCCCCTCCGGCCGCCCGCTTTTCCCCCTCCCCGAGGACGCCTTCCCCCCTCTGCGAGGATGGACGGGTGACGCCTGCCCCCCGCCTGATCGCCACCGACCTCGACGGCACCCTGCTCTGCCAGGGCGGATCCGTCTCCGCACGCACCGCCGCCGCACTGGCCGCGGCCGAGGACGCCGGACTGCAGGTGGTCTTCGTGACCGGTCGGCCGCCGCGCTGGATGCGGCTGCTCAGCGACCACATCGGCGGCCACGGCGTGGCGATCTGCTCCAACGGCGGCGCGATCGTGGACGTCCGGCAGGAGCGGCTGCTGGAGACCTTCCCGCTCGGCACCGCGGCCGCCGGCCAGGTGGTGGACCTGCTGCGCGAGGCGCTGCCCGGCAGCGCCTTCGCCTTTGAGTACCCGACCGGCTTCTCCCGCGAGCCCGGCTACCAGGTGACCATGTGGGGCGACGACGAGCCGCACTCGGTCGCCCCCGCCGAGCGGCTGCTCGCCGCCGAGGCCGCCCACTGCTACAAGATCCTGGTCAAGCACCCGGAGCTGGCCCCGGACGAGTTCCTGCGCCGGGCCCGCGAGGTGGTCGGCCCGCTGGCCGAGATCACCCGGTCCAGCCCGATCGCGCTGCTGGAGATCAGCGCGGCCGGCGTCACCAAGGCCAGCACGCTGGCCCGTTGGTGCGCCGAGCAGGGCATCGCCCGGGAGCAGGTGGTGGCCTTCGGCGACATGCCCAACGACCTGGAGATGCTGGCCTGGGCCGGCACCTCCTACGCCGTGGCCAACGCCCACCCCGAGGTGCTGGCGGCGGTCGCCCAGCACACCGTCAGCAACGAGCACGACGGGGTGGCCGTGGTGATCGAACAGATCGTCAACTCTCTGTAAAGCGAGCGGAAGCGCGAGGAGGAACGCGAAGGGAGTCGACCCGTGCGGGCCGACTCCCCTGGCGTGAACGGCCGCCGGTTACCCGAAGCGCCCGTTCACGTAGTCCGCGGTGCGCTGGTCCGCCGGGTCGGTGAACAGCTGCTCGGTCGGCCCGGCCTCGACGATCCGCCCCGGCGTGTCGTGGGTCGCCAGGAAGAACGCGCAGGACTGCGAAACCCGCTGCGCCTGCTGCATGTTGTGGGTGACGATGACGATGGTGAGCCGCCCGCGCAGCTCGGCGATGGTCTCCTCGACCCGGCGGGTGGAGGTCGGGTCCAGCGCCGAACAGGGCTCGTCCATCAGCAGGATGTCCGGCTCGACGGCCAACGAGCGGGCGATGCACAGCCGTTGCTGCTGGCCGCCGGAGAGCGAGCCGCCCGGGGTGCCGAGCCGGCTGCTCACCTCGTTCCACAGCCCGGCCTGCCGCAGGCTGTCCTCGATCAGGTGCTCGCGGTAGTCCTTGCTCACCTTGATCCCGGCCAGCTTCAGGCCGCTGGCCACGTTGTCGGCGATCGACATGGCCGGGAACGGGTTGGGCCGCTGGAAGACCATGCCGATCCGCCGCCGGACCTCGGCGGGGCGGCGGCCGTGCTCGTAGATGTCCTCGCCGTCCAGCAGTACCTCGCCGGCCAGTTGGGCGCTGCGGACCATCTCGTGCATCCGGTTGAGGATCCGCAGGAAGGTGGACTTGCCGCAGCCGGAGGGGCCGATCAGTGCGGTCACCTCGCCGGCGGCCATGGTCAGCGAGACCCGCTCCAGCACCTTGTGCGAGCCGAACCAGGCGGAGACGTCCCGGCTCTCCAGACCGGAGAGCCGGGGCTGGGCCCCGGCACTCGGGTGGGGGGCGGTGGTGGTCATCGGGCGCGATCCTTCCTGATGCTGAGTCAGCACTGGGGTGTCAGTAGAGGTTGGGGAGCAGCGCGGCGGCGTTCTCGTAGACCGCCCAGAGCAGCGCGGCCAGCACCGGGGTGCAGGCCAGGTAGGCGGCCCGCCGCACCCAGTAGCGCGCCGCCAGCGTGCTCAGCGCGACCGCGCCGAGCAGCGCCGCGGACCAGAGCTGCAGGGCGGCCAGCGCCCCGGTGTCCTGGGCCAGCGCGTGGTCGGCGGCGATGATCGCCGGCCGGCCGCCGGGGTTGTCCTGCGGGTCGCCGTCCAGCCGGGCCCCGACCAGCACGGTGCTGGTCGGGATCCAGTCGGAGTTGCTGGTGGTCAGCACCATCCGGTTGGGGTCGGGGTCCAGGATCGGGTGGGCGCCGGTGCCGTAGGCGTTCACGGTGTAGCTGAACTGCCCCTGGGCGGTGGCGACCTGGATCTTGTCGCCGGCCCGCAGCTCGTTGATCCGCCCGAACGGGCCGCCGAACGCGGCGCCCCGGCCGAACAGCACGGCCACCCCGGCCTGCCCGGGCAGCGCGGTGTCCCGCCGGTGCCCGGGGCCGCGCATCAGGTCGCGGCCGGTGGTGCCCTCGACCACCACCTCGTCGTGCAGCCCGATCCGCGGGATGTCGATGATCGCCACCGGCGAGCCGTCGGTGGCCGCGCCGGTGGGCGCGATCGCGTTGGCCAGCCGGTCCTGGAAGGTCCGGTGGGCGGCCGCCTGGTAGTGCATCTCCTGGAGCGGGGAGAGCCCGAACAGGAAGATCCCGAACCCGAGCAGCAGCCCCGAGAGCAGGGTGGCGGCCCAGCCGGTCTGCACCGCGATCCGGCGGGCCCGGGAGGGCCCGGCGGGCGGGGCCGCCGGTGCCTCCTCGACCTTGGGCAGCACCACCGTGTCGTCGGTGGCGGAGCTTTCGGCGGTCATGGTCACCGCGGCCCCCCGGCGGTCGCCCCGGCCCGGCGCCGCCGCAGCCAGCTGCCGAGCAGCGGCGGCACGGCCACCACGGCGAGCAGTTCGGCCGCGGTGAGCACGGTCAGCACCCAGTTGTCCGGCCGACCGCCGACGTTGACCACGTTGGCGGCGACCTGGGTGTTGCCGGCGCCGTCGCCGCCGGAGCCGTTCTGGATCAGCTGGCCGGTCTGCGGGTCGATGGTGCCGGCGCCGCTGCCGTCGCCGCCGCCCGTCCCGCCGGCGCCCGAACCACCGGTGCCGCCACCGGCGTTGGAGCCGTTGGCGCCGCCCGTTCCGGTGCCCGAGCCGGCCCCGGTGCCGGTGCCGCCGCCGGTGCCGCCCTTGCTGCCGCTGCCGCCCGTGCCACCGGCCGAACCGCCGTTCGAGGAGCCGCCGGTGGAGGCGCTGGCGCTGGGGTTGTTCCGGTTGCAGGTCAGCGGCTGGCCCGCCTTGTCACAGGCGTTGGGCTGCGGCGCGTTGAGCAGGATGGTCAGCTGGGTGCCGGTGAAGGTCGGGTTCGGGCAGTTGTTCAGGGTGTTGGGGTCCACGTTCCCGGCGTAGCCCGGGATGTGCTGCACCTGGAGCAGACCGCCCTGGACCAGGCCGCGCGGGATCGGCGAGTACCCGATCGAGTCGATGCCGTCGTGCCCGGTGGCCTGGCCGCCGCAGAGCACGTAGTCCAGGTACTGGCTGAGCGCCGCGCCCTTCTGGTTGTCGAACTTCGGCGGCACCGGCAGTGGCGCGTTGGCCCGCGGCACGATCACGTAGCTGTAGCTGGAGATCGGGTAGGAGCGCGGATCGGTGTTGCTGTAGACGCCGTCGAGGTTCTGCTGCAGGAAGTTCGGGTCGCTCGGCGGGGTGTTGTCGTCCACGCCGCGGATCTTGGCCGCGGTCAGCGCGACCGCCACGTTGGAGGCGGTCGGCAGGCTGTAGTAGCCGGCCGGGTTGAGCACCTTGACCACCGGCCAGCCGGAGGTCAGCGCGAACGCGTACTCGTCGTAGCCGATCGCGCCGAGGCCCGAGGGCTGCTCGATGTAGTGCGCCACCTGGTCCGAGCCGTTCTGCGCGATCATCCGGCCGGACGGCGGGAAGAACTCGGTGTAGTCGCCGCAGGCGACGTTGTTGACGCTGGTGCAGTAGGCGTCCCACTGGCTCTGGTGGGTGTGCTCCATCCAGCGGCTGAACTGCGCGGTGGCGCCGGAGCCGTCGGACCGGACCACCGGGGTGACCGGGATGTGCGGCAGCGCCTTGCCGTAGTCCTTGGTGATCTGCGGGTCGTCCCAGTAGGCGATCTTGCCGGTGAAGATGTTGACGATGGTGTCCGGCGACAGCCGCAGGTCGGTGACCTTCTGGCCGGCCAGCGTCAGGTTGTACATGAAGGCCGTGCCACCGGCGGTGATCGGCACGTAGGAGTAGCCGTAGGTCGGGTTCTCCCGGTCGCCCGCACCCTGGCTGCGGATCGACTGCGAGGCCCCGGTGTCCTCCTGGGTGCGGAACGGCACGTCCGAGGCGGTGAAGTCGTCCTGGCCGTTCTCCCACTGCTGGCGGCCGGCGGCCGAGCCGTTGGGGGTGAAGTTGAGGTTGATGCCCTGGTTCGCGACGTCGGTGCGCCACTTCTCGATCGCCGGGCCGGCCCAGCTGGACCCGTCGGCGTTGAGCGTGGTGTCGGCGAACGCCGGTGTCGCCTGACCGAGCGTCAGGGCGAACAGGGTGACGGCGAACGAGACCAGCAGGGCCGTGCCCCGGCCGGCCCTCGGACGGTGAGCTGCGGCCCACGGCATGACGGTTCCTCCGTGACGGTTCTGGGCGGTTGTCCTGGTCACCGGGCGGCCGCCTGACGGGCCAGCCGGCGCCGCTGACGGCGGCTCAGCTCGCCCGGCCTGCCGCCGCCGAGCAGGCGTGCGGTGACGAACAGCACCAGGACCAGGATCATCAGGGTCAGCGCGGCCGCGAAGGCGCGGGAGACCATGTGCGGGTAGGGCTGGCGGACGTAGTTCCAGATGTAGAGCGGCAGGCTGACCTGGTGGCCGCTCAGCGGGTTGGCGTTCATCCCGGAGGTGAAGCCGGCGGTCAGCAGCACCGGCGAGGTCTCGCCGATGCCGCGGGCCATGCCGAGGATCACCGCGGTGGCCAGGCCCCGGCGGGCGGTCGGCAGCACCACGTTCCACACCGTGCGCCACTGGCTGCCGCCGAGCGCGTAGGAGGCCTCCCGCAGGGTGCCCGGCACCAGCCGGATCACCACCTCGGCGGCCCTGGTGACGATCGGCATCATCATCACGGTGAGCGCCAGCGAGGCGGCGAAACCGCAGGCCTGCATGCCCAGCGAGAGGATCACCACACCGAGGATGAACAGGCCGGCGACGATCGACGGGAGCGCGGTCATCGCCTCGACCAGGGTGCGCACCGGGCGGGCCGTCCGGCCGCCGATCTCGGAGAGGAAGACCGCGGCCGCGATGCCCAGCGGCACCGCGAACAGCGTGGCCAGGCCGATCTGCTCCAACGAACCGACCACCGCGTGCAGCGCTCCGCCGGAGGTGATCGGCGAGATCGCGGAGGTGGTGGACATGGTCTGGGTGAGGAAGTTGCCGTACCGGAAGGCGTCCCAACCGCGCACGGCGATGAAGTAGCCCTCCGCGAAGATCAGGCAGAGCAGCAGCAGCCCGGAGCTCCAGGCGACCAGGGTGACCAGTCGCTCGCGCACGTGCAGCGGCGGCCACTGGGTGGTCCCGATGGCGTAGGTGAAGCCGAGGAAGAGCAGGTACCAGCAGAGCAGGAAGCCCTGGGCGCCGCTGAACGGCAGCACCCGCTCGTAGAGCAGCCAGTCCAGTCCGAGCGAGGCGGCCGCGGCGGCGAACAGCGTGACCACCTCGGCGGCGGTCACCCCGCCGAGCTTGCGCCTGCGCTCGGTGCCGGGCCCGGCGGACCGGGCGGCGGTCGCGTCCGGTGCGGCCGCGGGGCTCGCGGTCAGGTCGACGGTGGTCACGGCGCGGCCCCCCGGGGGTAGCGAGAAGAGGTGTCGGTCATGGCGATCAGTCCGCCGTCGAGGCGCCGGAGCGGGAGCGGCTGACCACGATGCCCGCCAGCACGTTGACGACCAGGGTGACGGCGAACAGCGCCAGGCCCGCCGCCATCAGCGCGGAGAGCGAGAGGCCGTCGGACTCGCTGAACCGCAGCACGATCAGCGAGGAGATCGAGTTGCCGCCGGCCTCGAAGATGTGGCCGGTGAACTTGAAGGCGGGCGAGATGATCAGCGCGACGGCGATGGTCTCGCCCATCGCCCGGCCGAAGCCGAGCATCACGGCGCCGATCACCCCGCCCCGGCCGAACGGCAGCACCACCGAGCGGACCATGCCCCAGCGGGTGCTGCCCAGCGCGTAGGCCCCCTCCCGCTCGCCCTGCGGGGCCTGCGAGAACACCTCCCGGCTGAGCGAGGTGATGATCGGAGTGATCATCAGCGACACCACCAGGCCGGCGATGAAGGTGGAGGAGGTGTACGAGGTGCCGTAGTCACCGGTGCGCACCTTGAGGAACGGGATGAACCCGAAGTGCCGGGAGGTCCAGCTGATCAGGCCGATCACCTGGGGCTGCAGGCAGAAGAAGCCCCACAGGCCGTAGATGATGCTGGGCACCGCCGCCATCAGGTCGACGGCCGAGACCAGCGCGGGCCGGATCCGCTGCGGCGCGTACTCGGAGATGAAGAGCGCGGCAGCCAGCGAGACGGGCACCGAGAAGAGCAGCGCGATCAGCGCGATCAGGATGCCGTCCGGCAGCGCCGCGGCGATGCCGAAGACGTGGGACTGCGGGTTCCACTTCGACTCGGTGAAGAAGTGCCAGCCCGCCGCGTTCAGCGCCTTGGTGCCGCGGAACAGCAGGAAGAAGGCGATCAGGCCCATGATGGCGAAGACCGAGTAGCCGGCGACCCGCAGGACGCCGCGGAAGACCAGGTCACCGCGGGTGGCCGGCGCGGTCAGGCGGCGCGGCCGGTCGGGATCGGGCGCCGCCACGGGCGGTGGCACGGCCGGTAGTGCGGAAGTCATGGTGGGTCAGCTCTCCGAGGCGCCGATGGGGTGGGGGCACTGGGGGTCGGCCTCCCGGGTCCGGTCCGTCGCGGACCGGGCCCGGGAGGCCGACCGACTCCGGCTCAGCTGCCGCCGGTGAACCGGCGCAGCCGGCTGAGCACCCGGGCGCCGAAGGCGGTGCCGCCCACCACCAGCGCGGCCGGGCCGCCGACCAGCAGCACCGCGCCGGCGATCAGCACCACCGGCATCAGCAGCCGGGCCGCGCCGGACCGGTCGGCGGTCGGGGTGCCGAGGGCCGCCTGCTGCATCGCCGGGCTGCTCGGGCTCGCGGACGGCGCGGCACCGGTCTTGTCGGTCGGGGCCGCACCGGTGGTGCTGCCCGTGGTGCCGGTGTCACCGGTGCTGCCGGTGTCTGCGCCGGTCGAGCCGCTGCTCCCCGATCCGCTGGAACTGGCGTTGTCACCGGTCGAGTTGTTCGGCGTCGTCTGCGCGGCCTGGTTCGCCGTGGTGGACTGGGTCGAACCGTTGTTGCCCGCCGCCGGGTTGGCCGGCGGCTGCTGGTTGCCCGGGTAGGCGCCGTCCTGCGCGGTCACGTGGGCCAGCGCCGCCTGGGCGTCGTTCAGCTGGGCGGGCGTCAGGCTCGCCCAACCGGGCGCGAGGTTGCCGGGGTTGACGCCGTAGAGCTGGCCGCCGCCCTGGTTGGTGATCTGCTGCAGGAAGTTGCTGATCGCGATCGACTTCGAGCCCAGGTTGGCCGTCGGCGCCATCGCGTACTGCACGACGGTCAGCGGGTAGGCCTGGGAGTCCACGGTGAACGGGGTGTTGGGCACGCCGTAGGGCAGCTCCCGGGTACCGGTGGTCGGGTCCAGCGGCATGTCGTTGACCGCGGCCTGCATGGTCCGGATGGACGGGGCGACGGCGGTGCCGGACGGGTTCACCAGCTGGGCGGCGGGGAGGCTGAAGTCCTGCGCGTCGGCGTTGTCCATGATGGCGATCAACTGCCGGGTGCCGCGCGGCTGGGCGACGCAGTGGTCGTGCCCCCCGGTGCCGTTGACGTTCGGGTTCTGGCAGGTGGGCGTGTACGAGAGGAAGTCCCGGACCGCGTCGTCCAGCCCGGAGAGCACCGGACTCCACTCGTACAGCTTCTGGTCGAGGGAGATGACGACGCCGTTGGAGTTGGTGGTCTGCCAGCCCGAACTGTCCCGCGGGGCCAGGATGTCGGTCGGGAAGCCGGCGTACGAGGAGGAGCGCAGGAAGCTGGGGTCGACCCGCATGCCCCAGTCGTCGGGCTGGCCCTCCAGGAAGTTGCTCGCGTCCGGGTCGGCGGCGATCCAGGAGGTCAGCTGGTAGATCATGTCGCTGGAGTTGCCCAGCACGATCGGCAGGCTGTTGGGCGTGCCGTCCGTGCAGCTCGGCCACTGGAGCGGAGCGATCGAGCTCGCCGGGTTCAGCGCCAGGAACTCCGGGTCGGAGAAGAGGCAGTCCGGGTTGCCGGCCACCGACTGGGGTGCGACGGAGGCCGCCGACTCGGTGTAGGACTGGGTCAGCTCCTTGGCCAGCAGCCGGGCGTTGAGCTTCATCTGGCCGATCTGCTTGCCCGTCGTGGGGTCGTCGACCAGGAACGCCACGGTGACCGCGCTGTTGGCGAGCGGGGTGTAGACGTAGGGCCTGGTGGCCGGCGCGCTGTCCGGGCGCAGCACCAGCCCGACGTCCGCGCCACCCCCCTGGCCGAACTGCTGCCGGGTCATCGACTCGCTCAACGAGGTGTAGCCCGCGTTGATCGGGTTGTCGTTCAGGCAGGCGCCGGTGCGCCACTGCTGGATCGCGCGCTCCGCCAGCGCCGAACCGGCCGTGCCGAAGTCGCTGTTGGCGGCCGCGCAGCTGTTGGGGGTCGGCGCGAAGGACAGCGGGACCACCGTGCGGTGCGTCCAGGAGCAGGCCTCGCCCGACCAGTCGCCGTTGACCGCGTTGCCCTTCTTGGTCACCAGGTCGGTCGCGGCGTAGACCTGCCAGATGTTGCTCGTGTCGTAGGCGCGGTCCTCGCAGGCCGGCGAGGGGTCGCCGTTCTTCCCGTGCAGGTGCGACTGGGTGTTGGCCAGCGGGTCGCCGCCGTAGTTCGGCTCCACGACGACGGAGCAGGCGTGCGTGTTGTCGCAGCCGAGGTTCGGGCTCTGGGCGGCGGTCCACACCTCGATGTCGGCCGAACCGGTGCCGTCCGCACCCGTCACGGCGATCTGGGCGTTGCTCGGCAGGTCCGGGGTCGTGGTGCCGGCGGGCCGGGCCGGCTGCTGGAAGCCCGCGGTCGCGTCGCCGCCGAACAGGGTCGAGCCGTAGCAGTCGGTGATCTTCGGGTCCGCTCCCCGGCACTCGTACACCCGGACCGGGTACAGGACGACGTTCGAGCCGAAGGAGACCTTGGTCGCCTGCGCCCCGCCCACCCGGTTGACGCTCGGCGTGAAGCCGGTCCAGGAGACGTGCAGCATCTGGTCCGTCAGGTTGGTGACCGAGGAGACCGTGACCGTGCCCGCGGTGCCGTACGTCTTGGTGGCCGGGATCCACGGCGGCTGGGCGGCCACCGTCTTGGCGCTTGAGCCCGAGTCGGCGTGCGCCTGCGGCACCGTGCCCGCACCGAGCGGCAGCACCGCCAGCAGGGCGACGACCGACCAGGCCGCGACTGCGGCCGACCAGGCCCGGGTCCACCACCCCAGGCCTCTCGGGCTCCGATCTCGCACTCTCATGGGGATACCTCCGGCTGGACGCGGTGCGGATGCGCGATGTGTACGGGCATGCGAATGGACCCACGGATCCCCGTGGGCCCATTCGTCCATGACCACATGACAGTTGATGTCAGTTCAGGTGTACGAGGCCCCAACCGGACCCCGACGCCGGGCGATCGGAGTGCTCAGCTCGCGGGCGTGAAGGAGAAGTTGGCCGAACCGACGTTCTGACCGGCCGTGAAGTAGCTGGTGCCCAGGGCGTTGTCGGCGTACTGCGCGGCGGCGGCGTCGATGTCCAGCTCGCCGGCCGCGAGGTTCTGGGTGGTCCCGCTCTTGGTGATCACGGTGCTCTTCGGGTCGAAGAGCTTGACCGCGGTGGTCGAGCCCTGCGGCACGGCGGTGACGGCCCACTTGCTGGCGTCGAAGGCCAGGTTGTTGAAGATCACGGTCTGGCCGGTGCCCAGGTTGACGACCAGGATCTGGCCGCCGAGCTGCGCCGCGCCGTAGAACCGGCTGACATTGACCGAGCCGCCGGTCACCGGGAAGGTGCCGGAGAAGCCCGTGCTGGGGTTGTAGCCGACGGTGGCGCTGGGCAGCGCCACCGCGATGATGCCGTTCTGCAGGGAGTTCTGCAGGAAGGTGTTGTCCTCCTGGACCACCAGGCTGCCGCTGGCGGGGGTAGTGGCAGCGGTCGCGGTGTCGCTCAGGCCGACCATGGCGACGCTGGCGGCGACGGCGGCGGTGGCGACGAGGCGGACGGTCATGCGGGTCACGGTTGATCTCCTTCGTGCACGGGCTTGGGCTTCTAGCGGGACCGGCGGCCAGGGGAGGGGTCCCCTGGCCGCCGGCTGTGCTGCTGGTTCAACTAGTGCTGCTGGTTGGGCTGGTGGCGCTGGTCGTGCTGGTGGTGCGTCAGGTGGGTCAGGTGGGTCAGTTGTGGGTCACGGAACCGCAGGCACCGGCCGGCAGGACCTGGAAGCCGTAGCTGGCGATGTCGGCCTCGGCGGTGGCGTTGTTGCAGAGGTAGCCGTTGGTGCCGAAGATGTTCTGCAGCGCGTTGCTGCCACCGTTGGCGGTCCAGTCGGCGTCACGGACCACGTCGTAGACGTTGCGGCCGTAGTTGGTGGCGGTGAAGTCGCCGTTCAGCGCGTTGCTGACCTCCGGCGCGACACCGTCGATGCTGCGGATGGTGTAGGTGCCGGGCGCGTCGGAGCTGGTGGTGTGGCCACCGACGGTCTGGCCGATGTAGTGCGCGGCGGAGTACGGGGCCAGCGCGTCGTTGTCGGAGGCGAAGGCCGACGGGGCGACGCCCTGGTTCTCCTCCACCAGGGTGCTCTGCACGCAGGAGCCCGGAGTGGCGGCGACGCCCGGGTTGGCGGTGTTGATCGCGCCCAGGAAGAAGGCCCGGGTGCCGGAGTTGGTCTGCGGCAGGTAGGCGTGCACCGGGGCGTTCGGGCCGGTGTAGCCGGACACGTCGGTGATCTGGTTCCAGTTGGTGATGGAGCAGGTCACGTAGATCGCGTACAGGTCGTTGGTGCTGAGGTTGCTCGGGGCGACGCCACCGCTCGGGGCCGCCCAGGCGACGCCGTCCTCGGCCAGGGTCACGAAGTCGTCGCTGGTCGGGTCGGTCGAGACCGGGCCGCGCGAGGAGCGGGCGAAGTTCACCGTGGAGCTGGTGTTGGCGTTCAGCGCGCTGATGCCGGCGCCGGAGCCGTTCGGGCGGGTGATGCTGCTGGCACCGGTCTTCGGGACGATCGGGGAGCTGCCCGTCGCGTCCCAGCTGTACAGCCGCGGCGAGGTGGTGTCGTGCGCGGCGGTCAGCGAGGCGTTGTAGTCGGTCGAGAGCTGGTTCAGGACGGCCTGGATGGTGTCCGAACCGGTGCCCACGATGTCCTGGGCGGCCGGGGTCCCGGTCGGGTCGGCGAGGGCGGTGCCGGCGGCGACGGTGGTCAGCGAGGTGGCGATCGCCACGGCGGCGAACAGCTTGGCAGCGGTGTAACGCATCGTGCTTCTTCCTCCGGTGGGAGAGGTGCGCATGACGTCCACGGGAACGGTTTGAACCCGCTTGCCCCGGGCCTGAGTTGCCGTCGGCCCTGGCGGCGGGACTGATCCTCATCGGTCGGCGGCCGGGCGGGGAAGGACCTTGCTCGGCGGCCCCGGAGCGGGTGAACTTCAGAGTTTTGTCGACTTGATGGTTTAACCGCTGGCCTGGGGTACTGGTTCGTAGGCCGGTCGAACCGGTCAGTGGGAGCGTGCGCCGCCTGGTGTTCTTCTCGCGGTGGCGATTCGGGTCGCGCTCGGCCACCTCCAGGTCACCAGGGCCACCGGCCCTCGCCGCCTGAAGTGCGCAACTCCCTTTCCAGCGCGTTGAGTCCGGTGCGGAAGCTGGCCACGCCCTGGCGGCACTGGTCGCGCCGGAGGTAGCCTCTGGCACTGCGGGCGACCGGCTCCTCGGCGAGCGGACCGGGCCGGGTGCTGCGCGGCGGCAGGAAGGCGGCCCAGCCCCAGGCGCGGGTCTGGTCCTGACTGAACGCGAAGCGCAACGAGCCGCGTTCGATCAGCAGCTCGCGCAGGGCCGCGACGAGTTCCACCTCGTTGCGGTAGAGCCTTGAGGAGACGGCGAGTTGACGCCCGTTGCCGGCCGCCAGCGACCAGCCGACCAGCCGCCCGGCGCCCTGCACGGCGAGCAGCCGGGGCCCGCGCGCGGGCAGCGCGCGGTCAGTCATCGCCGGCGGATCTCTGCTCGATCGAGTCGACCGTCCTGACCAGGGAGCGCTCCCGCGCCGTCGGCCCGGATGGCGACGACCCGGACGGTGACGGCTCAGGTGGCGGCGGCTCGTCCGGCGGCGGCGCCGACTGGCGCTCCATCAGGGCGACGAACCGCCGGAACGCGTTCTGGCACGTCGCGTACCGCTCGTAGGCGCGGCTGCTGCGCGCCTCGGGCAGGCCGCGCGGCCCCGGCACCACCCAGATCCAGCCGATCCCGTCCCGGACGTGCGTGATCCGCGCCGTCAGCCCGGCCGCCTCCTCCCGCAGCGCGCCGAAGGCGCGGCCGGCTTCCGCGACGGTCTCGAAGACCGGCGAGGAGACCGCCACGATCCGGCCGTTGGGCGCCTTGAGCTGCCACTGGTAGCGCCCGTTCGCCGCCCGTTCGATCTGGAAACCGCCCCGGACCGCCTCCGCCCCAGCCCGGCCCCCACCCACCTGACCCACCAGGCCCACCCGTCCCACTCCCCGACCCCGTGCGGCCCGCCCCTGGGCAGCGACACGTGGGCGTCGCGTAGAGATCTCGTGCTCGGCTCTCAAGCAGGGCAACCGTATGTGTGCGCAGATGACTCCTGATAGTGCTGATGGCCCGTTCGGCGGGTCTATTGGCCGGGAAGTTCTCTCTCGTTAATCTGAACCGGCCACAGCTGATGGTGCATCAGTCCATGACGGAGCTAACTCCCGCTGCTACCAAGTGTCTTATGTCGGATGAGTCGCAGAGGGTTCCCCCGCTCAACCGCCCAGCCAGCCGGCCACGTCCAGCCGGAAGAACGCCTGCGGGACCATCCTGCGCAGGTCCGCCTCCATCGCCCGCACCCGCTCGGCGCCGAGCGCGGCCATCCAGTCGCCGCGCACCCGCTCGAAGACCTCGGCCGAGCGGGCCAGCAGGTCGACGCCGTGCGGGGTCAGCCGGACCAGCTTGCGGCGGGCGTCCGACGGGTCGTCGGCCCGCTCGACGTACCCGAGCTGGAGCAGCCGGTCGACCGTCTTGCCGGCCGCCTGCTTGGAGATGCCGAGCCGACGGCCCACCTCGCTGGCGGTGGCGCCGCCCCGGCCGACCGCCTGGAGGGCGAAGCCGTGCGCCGGGCGGGCGTCGGGGTGGCCCTGGCGGGCCAGGTCGGCGTGCAACTCGTCGATGATCGAGCGGAATCCGGCGAAGAGCAGCAGCGGGAGCTCGAAGCCGTAGCTCTCCCGCGACTCGGCCGGCAGTGGCGATGGTTCGGACAACGTTCTCCCCTTGCCATGATGGACAACCTGGTTTACCTTTTTAGTCAACCGCGTTGTCCATCGTACCGATGAGGAGCACGCCATGTCCGCCACGCCCGCCGCCGTGTCCGCCCACTTCCCCGACCACACCCCGCAGACCGCCCCCGAGGCCGCCCGGCCGATGATGGCGGGGATCACCAAGCACTTCGGCTACCTGCCGTCCGCCGTCGCCCGGATGGCCACCTCCCCGCAGGCCCTGGAAGGCTTCCAGCGCGCCAACGCCGCCTTCGGCGCCACCTCGCTGGACCCGCTGTCGCGCGAGGTCGTGGTGCTCACGGTGGCCACCCGCAACGAGTGCCACCTCTGCGTGGCGATGCACACCGCCGTGCTCACCGGGCTCGACGCCGACCCGGTGCTGATCGCCGCCCTGCGGGAGCAGCGGCCCCTGCCGGACGCGCGGCTGGAGGCGCTGCGGGTGTTCGCGGTGGAGCTCGTCGAGAGCCGGGGCGCCGTGGACCCGCAGGTCATGGACGCCTTCCTGGCCCACGGCTACACCCCGCAGAACGCGCTGGAGGTGGTGCTCGGGGTGGGCGTGTACACCATCTCGACGCTGGCGAACCGGCTGACGGGGGCTCCGGTGGACGAGGCGATGGCGCAGTTCGCCTGAGCCCGACGATCAGCCGGATTCCGCACTCACAGCCGGGCGGACCACCGCACCCGCGTCCCCCGGCGCGCCGGGCCCGGCTCGTGCCACGCGGCGCCGCCCAGGTTCTCCGCCCGGCGGCGCAGGTTGGCCAGGCCGCTGCGGCGACCGGTCTCGGGGATCCCCACGCCGTCGTCGGTGACCGTGAGCAGCACCCCCGGCCGGCCGGGGCGCACGGCGGCCTCGGGGTCGGCCGACACGGGGTGCCCCTCGGCGTCCAGGTAGACGGTGGTGTCGACCTGCACGCTGACCCGGGAGGCCCGCGCGTGGCGGGCCGTGTTGGAGAGCATCTCCCGCAGCGCGGCGAGCAGTTGGCGTTCCGTCTGCTCCCCGATCATGTTCTCCACCGGGCCCATGAAGGTGATCGACGGCTTGAAGCCGAGCGCGGCGGCGGCCTGGCTGCCCTCCCGCAGCACCCGGGTGCGCAGGGTGTCGGGCTCGTTGCCGGTGTCGTCGTGCTGGAGCGCGTAGATGGTGGTGCGGACCTCCTGGATGGTGGCGTCCAGTTCGTCCACCGCGTGGCCGAGCCGCTCCTGCACCTCGGGGACGATCGCCCGGCGGGCCGCGCCCTCCAGCATCATCCCGGTGGCGAACAGCCGTTGGATCACCAGGTCGTGCAGGTCGCGGGCGATCCGGTCGCGGTCCTGGAAGACCGCGAGGCGCTGCTGGTCGCGCTGGCCCTCGGCGAGCCGCAGGGCGAGCGCGGCCTGCGAGGCGAAGGTGGCGGCCAGCTCCTTCTCGACCTCGCTGAACGGCCGGGCGCCGCGCCCCCGCCAGACCACCAGCGCGCCGAGCACCCGGCCGACGGCGACCATCGGCAGCGCCATCGACGGCCCGTACTCGCGGGCCAGCCGCATCACCAGGGCCGGGTCCTGCGACATGTCGTCGATGAAGATCTGCTCGCCCTCGGCCAGCCGGGCCGCGTAGCCGGTGCCGGGCACCAGCTCCCCGGCCACGTGCTCGGCGGCCTCGCCGGAGGCGTGCGAGACCCGCAGGCCGCCGTCGCCGGTCGGCAGCATGATCATCCCCAGCTCGGCGTCGGCGAGTTCGCGCACCCGCTCGGCCGCGACGGCCAGCGCGTCGTGCGCCTTGTCGGTGGAGAGCAGCGCGGTGGTGACGGCGGCGGCACCGGCGATCCACCGCTCGCGGCGCCGACCCTCCTCGTACAGCCGGGAGTTCTCGATCGCCACCCCGGCGGCGGCCGCGAGCGCGTGCACCACCTGGGCGTCCTCCGGGGTGAAGCCCCCGCCGCCGCGCTTCTCGGTCAGGTAGATGTTGCCGAAGACCTCGTCCCGCACCCGGATCGGCTCGCCGAGGAAGGACCGCATCGGCGGGTGGTGCGGCGGGAAGCCGGCCGAGCGCGGGTCCCGCGACAGGTCGTCCAGCACCAGCGGCTCGGGCGTCTCGATCAGCACGCCGAGGATCCCCCTGCCCGAGGGCAGGTCGCCGATCCGGCCGGCGGTCTCGGCGTCGATGCCGACGTGGATGAAGTCGGACAGCCCGTGCCCGTTCGGCGAGACCACCCCGAGCGCGGCGTACTGGGCGTCCACCAGTTCGGCCGCCCCGGAGGCGATCCGCTCCAGCGTCGCGTGCAGGTCGAGCCCGGCGCCGACCGAGACCACCGCCTCCAGCAGCCGCTGCATCCGGTCGGTCACCGCGGCCGCCGACTGCAACCGCTCGGACACCTCGGTCACCAGCGTGTCCAACCCGAGCGAGGAGATCTCGGGCACGCGGTGCGGGGCGGGCTCGTCGGCGTTCACGCCTACGACCCTAAGACGTCTCCCCCGGTTCGCCCGGCTTCACCGCACCGCGCCGTCCGGCCAGAGCACGGTGACCGGCACCCCGAACCGCCCGGCGTAGGCCACCACGTCGGCCGTGCCGCCGTAGCCGCGCGCGGGCCGGCCGTCCCAGACGGCGAGCAGCCGCTCCACCCGCTGCACCAGCAGCTCGCTGCCGCGCATGTGCGCCTGCTCGTCGGCCACGGCGAGCCCGGTGTCGTGCACCTCGGCGGCGGAGCGCAGCAGGTGGTCGTAGGTCTCGTGGTACTCCGGCGGCAGCCCGGCCCGGTACGCCTCGGCCGGGATCACCACCTCCAGCCGCCCGCCCCGGGCGAGCACCTCCTCGGCGAACCAGGCGTCCGGCCCGTCCGCGATGCAGGAGACACCGGTGAGCTGGGCCCCGGCCTGCGCCAACTCCTGCGCGAGCATGGCCCGCACCACGCCTTCCAGCTCCTCCGGCAGCCCCCGGTGCCCGGTGATCCCGATCCGCATGTGCTCCTCCGCTCCGCTACGGACTGTGCCTTCGCTGGGACACCGTACGGCCGTGCAGGGCTTCCCGGGCGATGGCGACACCGCGGGCGATGGCGTTCGGGTCACGGCGCGGCGGCGGGGGTTCGAGGCCGGCGCAGGGGCGGCAGAGGCCGTACCTGGGCGCGGGGCCCCGACAGGTGGGGCATTCGGTGTAGGCGAGGGGCTGGTCGCCGGGGTCGGGCGGGGGCGGGAGCTTGCGGGTCAGGCGGTCGTGCAGCACGCCGCCCGGGAAGTGGACGGTCGCGGGCAGGCCGGGGAGCAGGGCCGTGGTGAGGTCGAGGTGGGTGGCCCCGCGCTCGACCCACTGGCGGACCAGCGGCGCGAGCCGGTAGGCCTCGCGTTCGCCGATGTGCAGGCGGGGTTCGGGGCGGAGCACCCGGAAGAGCAGGGCGACGGCGGCGCGGAGTTCGCCGTCGGGCTGGGCCGGCTGCGAGACCTGGGAGGTGGGGAGGGTGGGTTCCTTGGTCTTCCTCCTTTGCAATGGAACGACAGGCGGACCAGGCTTCGGGTCACCGGGTCCCGGTTTCCTGGCATCCGGTGGCTGCGCTGGTTCCGGTGGTTCCGGTGCGCAAGGCAGCTTCGGCCGCTGCGGCGTGTCGAACACGTGCGTCTCGGAGCGGATGGTGCCGTCGGCTTGGCGCACCCGGTGGACCACGTAGTAGCCCGCGAGGGTGAGTTCGCGCAGCGCGCGGTTGACGGCGCCGCGTCCCTGGGTGCTGCTGTCGGCCATGTGGCGGCCGTCCTCCCGCCAGCCGTCGGGGCGGGAGAGCAGGTCGGCGAGGAGGCCGCGCGCGGTGTAGCTGAGGCCGCGCGCCTGCAACAGGCCGTTCGGTAGAACCGTGAAGCGGTTGGGGTGTTGGGTACGATGAACGTGCATATGGAGTGTCAGCTCCCGTGCCGGGCCCCGGGGTGTTGGCGCACCGCCGGGGTCAACCTTGTCTTGCATCAGTACGTAAGCTAACACGCACTGCGCGTGACATATGCCCGATCGTCACCGTAGATTGACGGATGATCAGCCCGGCCCCGGCCCGATCACGACGACGGGATGTACCCCTGGCAGTAGGGCTGGTAGGGGTCCTGGTGCGCCCAGTTGAGGATGACGTTGCCCGTGGCCGGGCCGACCACGCCGTCCACGCTGAGCTGGGCGACGCCCGGCTGCGCGTTGTAGCTCCGCTGCAGGAGCTCGACCATGCCCTGCGTCGCGGGCCCGAAGGAGTTGTCCTCGCCGAGCGTGACGGCACCGGGCAGCATCGGGGTGTACCCCGGGTGGTTGGTCATGTAGTTGATCAGGTGCTGGACGCACCAGACCCCGGACCCGTAGGTGGTGTACCCGTACCCGATGTACGACGCGTTCGGGTTCGCGCTCGCGGTGCCCGCGCCGACCACGACCGCCATGCCGGCCGCAGCCACCACCAGCGCCGACTTCGCCTTCAACTTGCCCAGCATCAGCGGAACCCCCATCACTCGACGATCGACCTTGCCGGGTCCACAGTGGCACGAACGGGGCCGATGGTTGGCATGAGATCCATCACATGACGGTCCGTCAATACCCACGATCCCTACCCAATCGCCACCAACTGATCACCCGTCACCTCGCGCTCCCACAGCGACCGCAGCCGCCCGTCCTCGCGCGCCAGCAACTCGTGCCACGTCCCGCGCTCGATCACCCGGCCCGCGTCCAGCACGAGCACCTCGTCGAGGTCGGCCGAGGCGAGCGGCGCGAGGCGGTGGGTGATCAGCAGGGTGGCGCGGTCCGTGGTGGCGGCGAGCAGGTCGGCGGTGAGGGCGTCCGCCGTCGGCAGGTCGAGGTGTTCGGCGGGCTCGTCGAGGATCAGCAACGGGAAGTCGGCGAGCAGCGCGCGGGCCAGCGCGAGGCGCTGGCGCTGGCCGCCGGAGAGGCGGGCGCCGTGCTCGCCGACCATGGTGTCCAGGCCGTCCGGCAGGCCGTCGACCCAGGCGAGCAGGCGGGCTGCGGCGAGTGCGGCGCGCAGCTCGTCGTCGGTGGCGTCGGGCCGGGCCAGGCGCAGGTTCTCCCGCAGCGAGCTGTCGAAGACGTGGGCGTCCTGGGCGCAGAGCCCGATCAGCCGGCGGACGGCGTCGCCGTCCAGCGCGCGGCTGTCCACAGCCTGTGGACGACCGGCGGCGAGGGTGACCGCTCCCGCCGACGGGTCGAGCAGCCGCAGCAGCAGCTGGGCGAGCGTGGTCTTGCCGGAGCCGGACGGGCCGACCAGCGCGATCCGCCGCCCGGCCGCGAGGTCCAGGTCCACCCCGGCCAGCCGGTGCTCGACGCCCAGCCCGCGCACCGCGATCGGGAACGGGTCCACGGGCGGCTCGGCGGGCGCGGCCGGCTCCAGCACCGGGTCGGGCGCGTCGAACACCTCGGTGAGCCGCTCGGCCGCCGCCCGGCTGCGCTCGCGCACCTGCACCGCGCCGGGCAGTCCGGCGACCGCCTCGAAGGCGGCCAGCGGGGTGAGGATCACCACCGCCAGGCAGAGCCCCGAGAGCCGCCCGGCCGCCACCGCCTGCACGCCGACCACCGCGCTCGCGGCGACGGTCAGCCCGGTGAGCAGCGCGGTCAGCCCCGCGCCGAGCGCGGTGGTGCCGGCCGAGCGGGTGGCCAGCTCGGTGAGCCGGGCGTCGGCCGCGCGCACGGCGGCGATCCGGCGCGGCAGCGCACCGGCCACGGTGAGCTCGGCGGTCCCGGTGCAGGTGTCCACCACGGCGGTGGCCAACTCGCCGCGCGCCGGCGCCTGCTGACGCTCGGTGCGGGCCGAGGTCCGGGCGGTGAGCAGCGGCACGGCGAGGCCGGTGAGCAGCAGGCCGACCGCGAGCACGGCCCCGGCCGCCGGCAGCAGCAGCCCGAGCGCGACCGAACCCACCAGCGAGACCGCGCCGGCCACCAGCGCGGGCAGCCGCCAGCGCAGGTACCAGTCCTGCACCGAGTCCACGTCGGCGACCAGCCGCGACAGCAGGTCGCCGCGCCGGAAGGCGGGCAGCCCGGCCGGGGCGAGGCGCTCCAGCCGCTGGTAGACGGTGACCCGCAGGCTGCCCAGGGTGCGCAGCACCGCGTCGTGCGAGACCAGCCGCTCGGTGTAGCGGAAGAAGCTGCGGCCGACGCCGAAGGCGCGCACAGAGGTGACCGCCATCATCAGGTAGAGCACCGGCGGCTGGGTCGAGGCCTTGGAGATCAGCCAGCCGGAGGTGGCGAGCAGCGCGACGGCGCAGCCGAGCGCCAGCGAGCCGAGCAGCACGGCGAGCGCGAACCGCCGCCGGGCCCGCCCGGCCTCGGCCTCGCGGAAGAGTCGGGAGATGCGGCGCAGCGGGGTGCCCCCGGAGGTGCCCAGCTCAGGAGTCAGGACGGGGCCGTCGGCCGGGCCGACGTTCGGTGCGCTGTTCCGAGGCGCGGGCACAACCTCACCCGGGGTCACCGGCGTTGACCCCATCCGCACCACCTCGTCCGCCACCGCCAGCAGCGCCGGCCGGTGCGCGACCAGCAGCACCGTGCGGCGCGGGTCGGCGGCGAGCGCCCGCACCGCCTCCACCACCGCGGCCTCGCTCTCCGCGTCCAGGTGGGCGGTGGGTTCGTCCAGCAGCACCAGCGGACGGTCCGTCAGCAGCGCCCGGGCGAGCGCGAGGCGCTGCCGCTGGCCCGCCGACAGCCCGGCCCCGCCCTCGCCGAGCACCAGCTCCGGCGGGGCGAACCCGTCCGCCCCGGCGGCGGCCAGCGCCGCCCGCAGCTCGGCGTCCGTGGCCGCCGGCCGGGCCAGCCGGACGTTGTCCGCGACCGTCCCGGCGAACAGCTGCGGGTGCTGCGGCACCCAGGCGACCTGGGCCCGCCACGAGGCGGGGTCGAGCGAATCGAGGGGGTACTCCCGACCGTCGGCCGCCCGCACCGTCAGCGTGCCGGCGTCCGGCGTGACGAACCCCAGCAGCGCCGCGAGCATGGTGCTCTTGCCGGCCCCGCTCGGCCCGGTCAGCGCGACCGTCCGCCCGGCCGGGAGCAGCAGGTCGAACCCGTCGACGGCGGCATCCGTCCGCCCGGGGTGACGCACCGTCAGCCCGTCCACCAGCACCGTGGCCCCGACCAGCGAGGGCGCGGGCACCGTGCCGCCGCCCGGCAGCGGCGTCTCCAGCACTTCGAAGACCTCGCCGGCGGCGGCCAGGCCCTCGGCGCTGGAGTGGTAGAGCGCGCCGACCTGGCGCAGCGGCAGGTAGACCTCGGGCGCCAGCACCAGCACCAGCAGGCCGGTCTCCAGGTCGAGCGTGCCGTCCACCAGCCGGAAGCCGATCGAGACCGCGACCAGCGCGACCGAGATGGTGGCCAGCAGTTCCAGCGCGAAGGAGGAGACGAAGGCGAGGCGCAGGGTGCGCAGGGTGGCCTGGCGGTAGTCGTCGGTGATCCTGCGGACGGCGGCGGCCTGCGCCTTGGCCCGGCCGAAGACCTTGAGCGTGGGCAGCCCGCCGACCACGTCCAGGAAGTGGTGCGAGAGCCGGGCCAGCGAGCGCCACTGACGGTCCATCCGGCCCTGGGTGGCCCAGCCGATCAGCGCCATGAAGAGCGGGATCAGCGGCAGCGTGCCGACGATGATCGCGGCGCTGATCCAGTCGGCGCCCAGGATCCGGGCCAGCAGCACCACCGGCACCACCACGGCGAGCGCCAACTGCGGCAGGTAGCGGGCGAAGTAGTCGTCGAGCGCGTCGATCCCCCGGGTGGCCAGGGTGGTGAGCTCACCGGTGCGCCGGCCGGCCAGGTAGCCGGGGCCGAGCGCGGTGGCGTGCTCGACCAGCCGGCCGCGCAACCGGGACTTGACCGCCGCCACCGAGCGGTGCGCGGCCAGCTCGGTCAGCCAGGCGACCAGCGCCCGGCCGACCGCGACGGCGGCGAGCCCGCCCAGCGGCCACGCCAACCGGCCCACGCCCTCGCCGTGCTGGAAGCAGCGCACGGTGATCTCGGCGATCAGCGTGGCCTGGGCCAGCAGCAGCACCGCACCCACCGCGCCGAGCAGCACCGAGGCGGCCAGGAAGCTGCGGGTCGCGCGGGCCTCGGCGAGCAGCCGGGGGTCGATCGGACGCATCTCAGTGCTCCGTTCTCAGTGCTCGGCCGGGATGTGCTGCACGCCGATCCGCTTGCGGAACACCCAGTACGTCCAGGCCTGGTAGAGCAGCACGATCGGGGTGAAGACGGCCGCCACGACGGTCATCAGCTTCAGCGTGTACGGCGAGGAGGCCGCGTTGCTCACCGTCAGGCTCCACTGCGGGTTGAGCGTGGAGGGCATCACGTTCGGGAAGAGCGCCAGGAAGAGCATCGCGACGGCGGCCACGATGGTCAGCCCGGAGAGCGCGAAGCCCCAGCCCTCGCGGCCGGCCCGCAGCACGCCGAGCGCGCCGACCAGCGCGAGCACCGCGACCACCAGGGCGGCCAGGCTCCAGCCGTCGCCCTGGTGCACCTGGGTCCAGATCAGGAAGGCCAGCGCCAGCACCGCGGTGACCAGCCCGAGCTTCAGCGCCAGCGCCCGGGCCCGCAGCCGGATGTCACCGACCGTCTTGAGCGAGCTGAAGACGGCGCCGTGGAAGGTGAAGAGCACCAGGGTGGTCAGGCCGCCGAGGATCGCGTACGGGTTGAGCAGGTCCCAGAACGAGCCGGTGTAGTTCTTCGCCTGGTCGATGTGCACGCCGTGCACGATGTTGGCGAAGGCCACGCCCCAGAGGAAGGCCGGCAGCAGCGAGGTCCAGAAGATGGCCTCCTCCCAGTTCCGCTGCCAGCGCTCCTCGCTGCGCTTGTGCCGGTACTCGAAGGCCACGCCGCGCACGATCAGGCAGACCAGGATGACCAGCAGCGGGATGTAGAAGCCGCTGAACAGCGTCGCGTACCAGTCCGGGAAGGCGGCGAAGGTGGCGCCGCCGGCGGTCAGCAGCCAGACCTCGTTGCCGTCCCAGACCGGGCCGATGGTGTTGATCAGCACCCGGCGCTCGGCCCGGTCGCGGGCCAGCAGCTTGGTGAGGATCCCGATCCCGAAGTCGAAGCCCTCCAGGAAGAAGTAGCCGATCCACAGCACCGCGATCAGCACGAACCAGACGTCGTGGAGTTGCATGTCCCTCTCCCGGGCTCAGTAGGCGAAGGCGAGCGGCTGGTCGGCGTCCTCGTCCGAGGACGGTCCGCGCAGCGTCGGGTCCTTGGCGGGGGGCTGCTCCTCGACGTCGGGTCCGGCCTTGGCGTACTTGACCATCAGTCGGACCTCGACCACCGCGAGGACCGCGTAGAGCGCGGTGAAGGTGGCGAAGGCGCCGATCTGCATGCCGATGCTGACGTTGGGCGAGACCGAGTCGGCGGTGGTCATCAGGCCGAAGACGGACCAGGGCTGACGGCCCATCTCGGTGAAGACCCAGCCGAAGCTGTTGGCGATCAGCGGGAAGCCCATGGTCAGGATCCCGATCCGCCAGCTCCACTTGGTGAGGAACGGGCCCATCTCCCTGGTCCGGGTGAGCATCAGGCGCGGCACCTCCTCCTCGCCGGTGCGGAACTCGGGGGCCAGGAACCGCCGTTTGCGGGTGGTCCAGAGTCCGATCAGGGCGGCGACGAAGGAGGTCATGCCGAAGCCCATCATCAACCGGAAGCCCCAGTAGGTGACGAAGATGTTGGGGATGTAGTCCTGCGGGTTGCCGCCGTACTTGGCGGCCTCGGCCCGGGCGGTGTCGTTGATGCCGGGCACCGCGTCGTGGAAGTTGCTCTTGGCGAGGAAGGACAGTATCCCGGGGACCTGCAGCTCGACCGAGTTGTGGCCCTTGGAGACGTCGCCGATCGCGAAGATGGAGAACGGCGCGGGCGCCTGGGTGTCCCAGAGCGCTTCGGCGGAGGCCATCTTCATCGGCTGCTGCTCGAACATCACCTTGGCCAGGGTGTCGCCGCTGACCGCCGTGCCGAGACCGGCCACCACCGCCACGGCCAGGCCGACCCGCAGCGAGGTGCGCATCGAGGCGATCTGCCGGCCGTCGGTCCGCTCGGGGCGCCGCTTGGCCTTCCACAGGTGGTAGGAGGCGATGCCGACCATGAAGGCGGCGCCGGTCAGGAAGGAGGCGGTCAGGGTGTGGAAGACCTGGGCCAGGGTGGTGTCCTGGAACAGCACCTTGCCGATGTCGGTGAGCCGGGCCTTCTTGGTGACCGGGTCGATGGTGTATCCGTTCGGGTGCTGCATCCAGGAGTTGGCGGCCAGGATGAAGTACGCGGAGAGCACCGTGCCGATCGCCACCATCCAGATGCAGGCGCAGTGCAGCTTCTTCGGCAGCTTGTCCCAGCCGAAGATCCACAGGCCGATGAAGGTGGACTCGAAGAAGAAGGCGATCAGCGCCTCCATCGCGAGCGGGGCGCCGAAGACGTCACCGACGAAGCGCGAGTAGTCGGACCAGTTCATGCCGAACTGGAACTCCTGCACGATCCCGGTCACCACGCCCATGGCGATGTTGATCAGGAAGAGCTTCCCCCAGAACTTGGTCGCGTGGAAGTACTTCTGCTTCCCCGTGCGGACCCATGCGGTCTCCAGCCCGGCGACCAGGGCCGCGAGGGAGATCGTCAGCGGGACGAAGAGGAAGTGATAGACGGTCGTGACCCCGAACTGCCATCGAGCGATGGTCTCGTGAGCGAGTGCTAGCTCCACTTCGGCCTCTTCCTTGCCGATCGTTGCCCGTTCTGACCTGGTTTCACCCAGAATCCTGCCGTACACGCCAGACAAAAGTGCGCTTTGCCGCAAAGCACACCAATGCATGTCAGGCTTGCGAGCTTGTGAACGTGAACACGTTCACAAGCGTGGTGACAGTAGACCACACGGGCGTTCGAGGAGGAAGGGCGGGGGTGGGGTGAACGACACCCATAAGGAAGGTGTAGAAGCGGGTCGGCCCACAGGAACGAAGGCGAAGCGGACGACGAGCCCGCTCAGCCCAGGGCGACCGGCAGCACCAGCCGGAACACCGCGCCCTCGCCGGCCACCGTCTCCAGCCCGAGCTCGCCGCCGTGGGCCCGGGCCAGCGCGGCCGCGATGGCCAGCCCGAGGCCCGCTCCCCCGCCGTCCTGCCGGCTGCGCGAGGCGTCCACCCGGTAGAACCGCTCGAACACCCGCTCCGCCTGATCGTCCGTCAGGCCCGGCCCGGAGTCGGCCACTTCGATCACGCAGCAGCCGTCCAGCCGCCCCACCGCGATCCGCACCGGGGTGCCCGGCGGGGTGTGCTTCACGGCGTTGCCGACCAGGTTGGTCACCACCTGGCGCAGCCGCGCCTCCTCGCCCAGCACCGGCGCGGCGGCCGGCGCCCCGGTGCCGCCGGGGCCGGTGAGCGAGACCGGACGGCTCGGGTCCAGCGCGGTCACGTCGTGCAGCGCGTCGGCGGCCAGCGTGCGCAGGTCCATCGGCGCGAGGTCGAGCGGGCGCTCCTCGTCCAGCCGGGCCAGCGTCAGCAGGTCCTCGACCAGGCCGCCCATCCGCACGGCCTCGCTCTCGATCCGGTCCATGGTGCGCTTGACGTCCGTCTCGGACCGCAGCGCGCCCATCCGGTAGAGCTCGGCGAAGCCCCGGATGCCGGCCAGCGGGGTGCGCAGCTCGTGCGAGGCGTCGGCGACGAAGCGGCGCATCCGCGACTCGGAGGCGGCCTGCGCGGCGAACGCCGTCTCGATCTGGTCGAGCATCCCGTTCAATGCGAGCGAGAGCCGGCCGACCTCGGTGGCGTTGGACGGCTCGGGCATCCGGTAGGACATCTCACCGCCGGCGATCAGCTCGGTGCCGCGCTCGATCCGGCGCAGCGGCCGCAGCCCGGCCCGCACCGCGAGCGCGCCCAGCCCGCCGATCAGCACCAGCACCGCGCCGCCGATCACCAGGAAGCCGACCCGCAGCTTCTCCACCGTGGAGTTCACCTCGCCCAGCGAGGCGCCGACCACCACGTAGGCGGAGGAGTTGGCCGGGGCCGGCGCCGGGGAGCTGCGCACCACCGGCAGCACCAGCACCCGCCACGGGTCGTCACCATCGGTGCCGGGCACGTCGAAGGCCTCGCCCAGGTGCTCGGTCAGCTCGGCGGGGGTGAAGTGCGGCAGCCGCAGCACCGGGTCGGAGGGCGTCATCGGCTGCGCCATCGACCGCAGCACGCTGCCGTCGGCGCTCAGCATCCGCACCTCGTAGAGGCTGGGCAGGCCGGCCAGGTTGCCCGAGCGCTTGCTGGCGACGGAGTTGTCGGTGACGAACGGCGAGACCGGCGGCCCGGCGGACTGGCGCTGCCCGCCGCGGTGCGACATCGGCGTGCCGACCCGCTCCAGCTGCTGGTCGAGCCGGTTGGTCAGCTGCGAGCGCACGGTGCCGAGCACCACCACGTCGCTGACCACCAGCCCGGTGGCGACCAGCACCAGGGTGAGCGCCAACAGCCGCGCCCGCAGCGAGAACGGGCGGCCGACCAGCCGGCGCACCCCCGTCAGCCGACCCACCAGCTCAGTCCTGCGCCTGCTGCGGCGGCCGGCGCAGCGCGTAGCCGATGCCGCGCACCGTGTGGATCAGCTTGGCGCCGTGCTCCGGGCCGGAGTCGAGCTTGCGGCGCAGGTAGGAGATGTAGGACTCGACGATGCTGAGGTCGCCGCCGAAGTCGTAGGCCCAGACGTGGTCCAGGATCTGGGTCTTGGAGACCACCCGGCCGACGTTGGCCATCAGGTAGTGCAGCAGCTTGAACTCGGTGGGCGAGAGCGAGACCGGACGGCCGTCCCGGGTCACCTCGTGGGCCAGCGGGTCCAGGGTGAGGTCGGCCACCACCAGTCGGCCGTCCTCGGCGGGGCCGCCGGCCCGGCGCAGGATCGCCCGGATCCGGGCGATCAGCTCCTCCAGGCTGAACGGCTTGGTCACGTAGTCGTCGGCGCCGGCCGCCAGGCCGTGCACCTTGTCCTCGGTGCCGTCCTTGGCGGTGAGGAAGAGCACCGGCAGGTGGTCGGCCGGGCGCGGGCGGCCCGGGCGGGCGGCCAGGCCGGCCGGGTTGGCGATCTGCTGGCGGCGGGTCTGCTCGCGCAGCCGCTCGACCACGGTGAAGCCGTCCAGGTCCGGCAGCATCACGTCGAGCACCACCAGGTCGGGGCGCTCCTCGGTGATCAGCGCGAGGGCCTCCTCGCCGCTGGCCGCGGACTCCACCCGGAAACCGGAGAAGCGCAGCGAGGCGGAGAGCAGTTCGCGGATGTTCGGCTCGTCGTCCACCACCAGGAGGAAGGCCTCGCCGCTGGACTGACTGCTCGGCGCCTGCGCGGCGGGAGCGGTGGCCTGGCGGGTGGCGTCCTGGGTGGCGGTCCCTGACATCACGGCGTGTGCCTCCCGGTTCTGGGCAGTGGCTATCGGATTACAGACCGATCGGATGACAGCTTCCGGAGGCTACGCGAAATCCGTGAGAAATGCATGAGCCGGTTGGTCCCTCCGTATTCGCAGGGACCAACCGGATCGGCCTGGTCACACCGGGTGTCCCAAGCGGGACCCGGCCGGTTCGCGACCGAACCTGGTCTCAGACGGTTTCCGCGGTCGCCGTGGCGAGAGCGGCTCGGGCCGCGCCGCGGGCCTGCGCCCGGCGCGCGTAGCTCATGGTCCAGAACACCAGCACGCCGGTGAAGGCGTACGGCAGGACGCTGTTCACGGTGACCACCGTGCCGTGCGAGAGCGAGTAGACGCAGGCGATCCGGACCACCGCCTCGACCAGCATGCCCACGCCCCAGCCGATGGTCAGGTTGCGCTGCACGGTGCGGAAGCCCTCGAACTGCCACAGGCCGTTCCACCAGGCGACCTGCTCGGGGGTGCCGTCGGTGGCGAACTTGCGGCCGAAGTAGAACATCAGCGGCCGCGGCGCCGCCAGGGTGGCCAGGCAGAGCAGGCCGAACAGCCCGGTCACCGCGGAGTCCTTGGCCAGCAGCAGCCGGGCGTCGTGCGGGCCGATGAAGGAGACCACCACGGTGATCGCCACGAAGAGCAGCGAGATCATCGCGAACTCGTCGGCCCGGCGGTGCCAGGCCAGGTAGATCACGATGTCCAGGACCGGCCCGAGGCCGGAGAGCAGCAGCGCGACGTACTCGCTGGTGTGCCCGTGGAAGTGGTTGTAGATCAGGATCGGCGCGACGACGTTGAAGGCGATGCTGATCACCCAGCCCAGCGCGGCGCTGGAGCGCTTGCGGGCAGGAGCGGGCGGTGGCGCGGTGGTGCTGGACAAGGTGGTGCCCCCGAAGTGGTGCGAGACGTGCTGTGCGAAAGCGCCGGCAGGGATCGCCGGGCCGACGCACATTGTGGCGGAACCATGGAGGAGTCGCCTAGAGGAGCCGCCACTTCGGTTGGCGCGGAACGCAGGTGACCCCGGGTCAGCCTGACCCGGGGTCACCTGTGCGGCGAGGGGTGCCGATCAGCCGCCGGCGGCCCCGCCGAAGCCGCCGCCGCCGAACCCGCCGCCACCGAAGCCGCCCGCGCCGCCGGCCGCGCTGCCGCCCTCGGTGAGCTGGCTCGCCGTGTAACCGCCCGAGCCGTCCGGGGTGCCGACCACCGTGACGCTCTGGCCCGGCTGCAGGTCGCTGACCTTGCCGTCCTGGGTGACCGAGACCTTGGTGGACCCGCCGGTGGTCACCTTGACGATGTTCCCGTTGGCGTCGGTGAGGTAGACGGTGCTGCCGTCCACCAGCTTCACCGTGCCGCGGGTGAAGCCGCCGCTGCCGCCGCCGGCCTGGCCCGAGGCACCGGTGCCCTTGCCCCGGCCGCCGGCCTGGCCGGCACCGGCCTTCTGCAGCGCGGCCGCGATCGCGGACCGGCCGCTGTTAGCGCTGTTCGAGGCGCCGTCGTTCTTCTGGTACCAGGCGCCGCCGGCGAACGCCCCGGCCGCGATCACCCCGCCGGCCAGCAGCAGGGTGAGCCAGGGCAGCTTGCGGCGCGGCGGCGCGGCGAGCTCCGCCCCGATGTCGCGGGCGTCCGGCGGGGTGGCGAGCAGTTCGGCCTGCGCCATCGCCTCGGCCGAGAGGGTCGCGGCCGCCGGCACGACCGGCAGGCGCATCGTGTCGTCGGACCTGACCAGGTCGCTGTTGTTGGTAGCCATGGGGTTCCTCACTCGTGCCGCAGGGCGTCGATGGGGCGCAGCGAGGCGGCCCGGTTGGCCGGGTAGCTGCCGAAGAAGAGGCCGATCGCGACCGCGATCCCGAACGCTCCGAAGACCGAGGACGGGATCACCACGGGCTTGATCCCGACCACGCTGAAGTGCGAGCCGATCATCCCGACCGCCACCCCGAGCCCGGCTCCGAGCACCGAGAGCAGGGTGGACTCGGCCAGGAACTGCCCGAGGATCACCGCCTTCGGCGCGCCCAGCGCCTTGCGGATGCCGATCTCCCGGGTCCGCTCGGTCACCGTGACCAGCATGATGTTGGTGATGCCGATCCCGCCGACCAGCAGCGAGATCGCGGCCACCGCGCCGAGCAGCACGGTGAAGGTCTGGCTGGTGGACTCCCGGGTGCTGAGCAGCGAGGCCTGGTTGCTGACCCGGAAGTCGAGCTTGGTCGGGTCGGTCAGCGAGTGGGTGCCCATCAGGATCTGGGTGATCTCGGACTGCGCCTGGGTGGTGGTCTCCGCCGAGGTCGCCTGCACCAGGATCTGGTTGACCGAGCTGAAGCCGGTGAAGGCGTTCTGCACGGTCGGCAGCGGGGCGATCACCACGTCGTCCGGGTCGGTGAAGCCGGT
Organism: Kitasatospora viridis; assembly: GCF_007829815.1. Lineage (NCBI taxonomy): Bacteria > Bacillati > Actinomycetota > Actinomycetes > Kitasatosporales > Streptomycetaceae > Kitasatospora > Kitasatospora viridis. The sequence continues at coordinate 2,820,492 of NZ_VIWT01000001.1, forward strand.
CGAGGAGCCCTTGGTGGCCAGCACGCCGACCACGGTGAACGGGGTGCCGCCGAGGGTGATCTGCTTGCCGACCGGGTTCTCGGTGTCGAACAGCTGCTGCGCGGTGGTCGAGCCGATCACCGCCACCTTGCGGGAGTTGAGCACGTCGTCGTTGCTGAAGTAGTCGCCCTGGGCGATCTTCGAGTTGGTGGTCTCGAAGTACGCCGGGTAGGTGCCGATCACCGAGCCCGGGGTGTACGAGATGTTGCCGTAGGTGGCGGCCGCGGTGGTGGTGACCTCGGGCGCGACCGACTTGATGTCGGGCGCCGCCGTCGGGTTGGCCAGCGCCTTGGCGTCGTCCACGGTCAGCTTCTTGACGGTGGAGGCGGTGCGGGCGCCGCCGCTCGCGCCGGAGGAGACGGTCAGCGAGTTGGTGCCGAGCGCGGTGATCGAGTTCTTGACGGCCTGTGAGGAGCCGTTGCCGACCGCCAGCAGCAGGATCACCGAGGCGACGCCGATCAGTACGCCGAGCATGGTGAGCGCGGAGCGCACCTTGTTGGCGTTCAGGCCCGCGACGGCGAACCGGAGCATCTGGAAGAGGATCATCGCGGGCCCCCGACCAGCTGGGAGCGCTGCTGGGCGGCGAGCACCGGCGGCGGCCCGACCACCGGGCCCTGCCGCTTGTCCGAGATGACCTGACCGTCCACCAGGCGCAGCACCCGCTTGGCGTGCGCGGCCACCTCGTCCTCGTGGGTGATCAGCACGACCGTGCGGCCGGCGGCGTTCAGTGCGTCGATGATCGCCAGTACCTCTTCGGTGGAGCGGGTGTCGAGGTTGCCGGTGGGCTCGTCGGCCAGCAGCATGGCCGGCGCGGTGACCAGGGCCCGGGCGACGGCGACGCGCTGCTGCTGGCCGCCGGAGAGCTCGTTGGGCTTGTGGTCCATCCGGCTGCCGAGGCCGACCAGCGAGAGCGCGGCCTCGGCCCGCTGGCGCCGCTCGGCCGCCCGCACCCCGGCGTAGGCCAGCGGGAGCTCGACCTGGGCCAGCGCGGTGGTGCGCGGGACCAGGTTGAAGGACTGGAAGATGAAGCCGATCTTGCGGTTGCGGACCAGCGAGAGCTGCTGCTCGTCCAGGTGGCCGACGTCGATGCCGTCCAGCAGGTAGCGCCCGGCGGTCGGCACGTCCAGGCAGCCCAGGATGTTCATCAGGGTGGACTTGCCGGAGCCGGAGCTGCCCATCACCGCGACGAAGTCGCCCTGCTCGATGTCCAGGCTGACGCCGAGCGGCTCCCCCGTCTGCGGGTCGGACGGACCGCGCAGCGCGTGCACGGTCGCGTCGCCGTGGCCGTAGGACTTGGTGAGCCGGCGGACCTGGATGACCGGGGGCGGCGGGCCGGGCCGCTGCTCCTGCTGCGGCTCCCCGGCCCGGGGGGCCGACCCGCGGGACCGACGGCCCATCAGTTGCCGCCCTTGCTGCCGCCGCCACCGAGGCCGCCACCGCCGCCACCACGACCGCCACCACCACCGAAGCCGCCACCGCCGCCGAAGCCGCCGGGGAAGGCGCCGCTCGGGAAGCCGTTGGAGCCGCCCGAGGTGGTCGGGATGATCTGCACCTTGTCGCCCTCGCTCAGGCCGGAGACCACCTGGTCGGTGGTGTCGCCCTGGACGCCGACGGTGACGCTGACCCGGGAGGTGGTGCCGTCCGGCTTGACCAGGGTCGCGGTGCGGGTGGTGCCGGTGCCGGAGAGCGCGGACGCCGAGACGGAGAGCGCGTTGTCGGCCTCGCCGGTGACCACCGAGATGGTGGCGCTCATGCCGGTGCGCAGCTTGCTGGTGTCACCGTTGATCTGCAGCACCGCGGCGTACTGGACGGCGCTGCCGGACGCGCTGCTGCCCGAACCGCTGGAGACCGGCAGCGGGCTGACGCTCAGCACGCTGGCGTTCAGGGTGGTGTCGGACTGCGCGTTCAGGGTGACGGTGGCCGCCTGGCCCTTCTGCAGCTTCAGCGAGTCCAGCTCCGAGAAGTCGGCGGTGACCTGCATGCCGGTCGGGTTGGTGATCACGATGAAGCCGGACGGGGTGGAGCCCGAGCTGGAGGTCTTGGTGCTGCTCGTGCCGCTGCTGCCGGTGCTGCCGCCGCCGGAGCCGGAGCCCGCGGAGCTGCCGGTGCCGTCCACGGTGTCGCCGACCTTGTTGGAGATCGAGGCGACGGTGCCGGAGACGGTCGCGGTCAGGGTGGTGCCGGCCAGCGCGGTCTGCGCGTTGGTCACGGTGGTCTGCGCGGTGTCGACCTGCTGCTGGGCCTGCGCCACCTGCTGCTGGGCCTGGGCGACCGCGGCCGGGTCCACCTTGGTGGTGGTGATCGTGGTGGTCTGCGGCGCGGGGGCGTTGTTGCCGCCGGAACCGCCGGAACCGCCGGAGCCGCTGTTGCCGCCGCTGCCACTGCTGCTGCCGGTGCCGCTGGAGCTCGGCGCCGGGGAGCTGCTGTCGGAGCTGCTGGGCGACCCGCTCGGCCTCCCTCCCGCGGTGTACGAGGCCTGCACGGCGGCGTTGCCCGCCTGGCCCACCGGCACCGTGCTGGTCGTGGTGGTGCCGGCCTGAGCCTTCGTCAGGTTCGCCTGCGCCGAGCTGAGTCCCGCCTGCGCGGTCGTCAGCGCGGTGTTGGCCGAGTCCACCGCCTGCTGCGCCGCCGTGGTGTCCACGGTGGCGAGCACCTCGCCCGCGGTCACCGTGTCGCCGACCGAGACCCGGACCGCGGTCAGCTTGCCGCCGGTCACGAAGTCCTCGGCCGCGTCGGTCGGCGAGGACAGGGAGCCGGATCCGGACACCGTGGCCAGCACCGTTCCCTTGGTCACGGTCGCCGTCCGGGAGGTCTGCTTCCCGGCCGCGGCACTGCTGGTGCTGTTCACGGTGGAGTAGGCCACGGCGCCCCCGACGAGGAGGGCCACGGCGAGCACTGAGTTGACGAGGACGGCGCCACGCCGTCGCGGGAGGACCTTCATAGCGCACAAGGTTCGCCCGGTGCTCTTGCGAAGTCCTGAGCGGCGTCTGAGCGGACGCTGAATCGCCCACTCTCCCCGGCCCCCGACAAATCAGGACAGAACACCTACCGCCCGCGCCCCGCCGGAAACACTGTTGGCGCAACTCCCAGCATGTTCCCAGCCACCTCGGGCGCACGTCTCACAGGGACCCGCGACCGGGGCCCGCCGGACTACAGGTCGATCTGGTAGCGGATGAAGCCCCGGTTGTCGGCCACCTTGTCGTAGAGCAGCCGGGCGGTCGCGTTGGTCTCGTGGGTCATCCAGTACACCCGCTGGCACTGCCGCTCCCGCGCGAAGTCGGTGACCGCCTCGATCAGCGCCCTGGCCACCCCGCGCCCGCGCACGTCCGCCGCCGTGAACAGGTCCTGGAGGTAACAGACGTCGGGCCCGGAGGTGTTGGCGTGCACCAGGAAGTGGGTGATCCCGACCAGTCGGCCGTCCAGCCGGGCGCCCAGCGCGTGGATCTCGGTGTCCTCCTGGAAGCGGGCCCAGGCGCGGTCAAAGGTGGCCTGCGGCTCGTCGCGCCGGTAGAAGTCCAGGTAGGCCCGGAACAGCTCCGTCCAGGCCTCGCGGTCGGCGGCGGTGAGCTTCTCGATCGTCAGCATGCCCTCATTCTTCGCGACCGGCCCGCGCCGCGGAACAGGTTTCCGCGGAGCGGACACCCGGCCCGACCGGACGCCGTGTCACTTGACGTTCCGTCGGCCAACGCTGCATACGCTTGCCCCGTGACCCTGCTGATCCGCACCGACTTCACCGACCAGGCGCGCTGGGACGAGCTCCGCGCCGTCCTGGCCACCCCCACCGAGGAGGGTCTCCTCGCCGACGTCGCCCTGCTGGAACGGCCCGAGTACGCGGACCTGTCCCCCGTCCAGCTCCTCGCGCTCCTGCACTCCCCCGACCCGCAACGCCTACTGCTGCTCGCCGACCGGGAGACCTTCTCCTCCCACGAACTCCCGGTCCTGGTGGTCGACCTGCTCGCACGCCGCGAGCTGCGGGCGGTCGCGAGCCAGCTCTGGTCGGTGGAGAGCAACCTCTCGCTCGCCACCATGGACTTCGAGGAGTTCGAACGCGCGGCGGCGGAGGAGGACGGGGTGTTCCGGGGGTTCTCCGAGTTCTGACGGCTGGTCAACCAGGTTGTTTCACGTGAAACATCGACTGCCGACGGTCAGCCACCCAGCAGTCGGCGCCAGCGAGGCTGTTCGGTGACCACGCAGGCCAGCGCCAGCAGGGTCACCGGCACCGCGGCCCAGGCGGGCAGCACCAGCCAGCCGCCGGCGACCGCTGCGCCGAGTTCCATCAGCACCAGCAGGATCGTGCCCCAGCCCGGGATCGGCACCGGGACGTTGGTCTTGCCGTTGTCGCCCGGGGTGGCCAGCACCGCCGGTACGCCGATCAGCAGGACGAGCGAGGCGAGGGCGAGCCAGAGCGAGATCCGGCCCATCGCCCACGGGAAGGCGGTCCAGGCGACCAACTCGGCCAGCACGCGCAGGACATCGGGGAGCGGGTACGACTGTCTACTCATACGGAGCACTATCCTCCGGCCCCAACTCCCGCACCACCCTTGCCGGGTTGCCCACCGCGAGCACCCCGGCCGGGAGGTCCCGGGTCACCACCGAGCCCGCGCCCACCACCGTGTCGCGCCCGATGGTGACGCCCGGGCAGACGATCACACCGCCGCCGAGCCAGACGTTGTCCCCGATCGTGATCGGCTCGCCCCGCTCCCAGCCCTCGCGGCGCCGCACCGGGTACAACGCGTGGGTGGCCGCGAGCAGTTGGACGTTCGGGCCGATCTGCACATCGGCGCCGATGGTGATCTGGGCGGTATCCAGGAAGACCGCGTTGAAGTTGACGAACGTGCGGTCACCGATCCTGATGTACTGCCCGAAGTCGCAGTGGAACGGCGGCCGGATCCCGACCCCTTCGCCCAGCGAGCCGATCAGCTGCTCCAGCACCCGCTGGCGGCCGGCCGCCGTCGCCCCGGGCGCGTTGTAGGCGTCGAGCAGCCTGGCCCGCCGGCGCGAGGCCTCGGCCAGCTCCTCGTCGTCCGGGATGAACCAGCGACCCGCGAGCATCCGCTCCTTGTTGACTCCCATGCCGGATCAGACGAACCGTCAGGACCCCTCGTTCCCGCCGGACACGGCGGCCCGCAGCCGCTCCATCACCTCGCCGTCCTCCCGCCAGCCCATCGCGACGCTCTCCGCGACCCGGCGGGCCAGCCCGTCCAGCACCGGCAGCCGCGGCTCGGGCCGCAGCGGCAGCAGGGCCCGCCGGGCCCAGTGCCGCCCGTGCGGGCGCCGGTCGAAGTGCGCCGAGACCGCCTCGCGCAGCCGGTCGTCCTCGCAGTAGAAGCCGACGAACGGCGCCGCGTCCGGATCGTCCGGGTCCGCGCCCGGCCCGAGCCGCTGCCCCAGCCCGAACCCGCACCGCGGCCCGCCGGGCGCCAGCCACTCGACCCGCCCGAGCAGCACGGCCACGTGCGGCGTCCCGTCGCCGGACTCGTACTCGACCCACTCCACCGTCAGCCCCTCGCCCAGCCGGGACGCCAGCTCGTCGAGCACCGCGTGGCTGCGCTCGGGCAGGCCGGCCAGCAGCTCGCGGGCCGCCCGTCGGGCCGCCGTCATCTCCTGGACGTGGGTCAGCCAGAAGCGGGCGGCGGGTTCGTCCACCGGGTTCATCCCGAGCAGGTCCTCCAGGGCGTTCAGGTAGTCGAGGGCGACCGCCCGCCCGCGCCCCTCGCGGGCACCGCCGGCCCGGGCGGGGGCGGCGAGCGCGGCGGACAGGTCGCGGGCCAGGTCGAGCAGCGAGACCGGCCGGACGGCGGCCGACAGGGTCGGCCGCCCGCTCGGGGTGAGCTGCACCAGCACCGGGTCGGGCAGGTGCCCGAACTCCCGGGCCGGCCAGCGCTGTCCGGCCGCCCCCGGCCGCAGCCGCAGCTCCACCGCCAGGGTGAACCGCGGCGCGACCACCACAAGCCCGGGCCGGCGCTCCCGGGGCGCCGGGAGGGGTTCCACCACCGCCTCGGCCAGCACCGCGGCATCGGCGGCCAGGTCGGGCCGCCCGGCCCGGCGCAGCAGCGCGGCGAGCGGTCCGGCTCCCAGGCCGTGGGCACCCCAGGGGTCGAGCAGGAAGGCCAGGTAGCGCTCGTGCGCCTCCTCCTCGGCGCCGCGCTCCAGCACGGCCAGCCCGGTGGAGGGCCCGCGCAGCCACCGGCCGGAGGCCCGCAGCGCGGCCACTTCGGCGGCCCGCCGGCTCCACTCGTCCGCCCCCGCCGGCGTCATCCGCGCGGCTCCCTCGACTCCCGAGACTCCCACGTCATGCCCAGACTCTAGGGCCTGCCCCGGGCCGCGCACCGCCCCGCGGGGATGATCTGACGGATGGTGAGGATGCCGACCGCGGGTCCAGCGACGACGCGACGACGCGGGCGCCCCTCTCCCGTCGGCGAGGGGCGCCCGCGGCGCGGCGATGCTGCGCTCGGCGCGTCAGAGCTCCGCGCGGAAGGCCTCGGCGACGGTGAGGAAGATGTCGTTGGCCTCGGTCTCGCCGATCGTCACCCGCACGCCCTCGCCCGGGAACGGCCGGACGATCACGCCCGCGACGGCGGCCGCGGCGGCGAAGTCCATGGTCCGCTCGCCGAGCCGCAGCCAGACGAAGTTGGCCTGCGAGTCGGCCACCGTCCAGCCCTGGGCGGCCAGGGCGGCGGCGACCCGGGTGCGCTCGTCGACCAGCGCCTGCACCCGGACCAGCAGCGCGTCCTCGGCCCGCAGCGAGGCCACCGCGGCGTCCTGGGCGAGCTGGCTGACGCCGAACGGGACGGCGGTCTTGCGCAGCGCGGTGGCCACCGGCTCGTGCGCGATCGCGAAGCCGACCCGCAGGCCGGCCAGGCCGTACGCCTTGGAGAAGGTGCGCAGCACGCAGACGTTGGGGCGGTCCCGGTAGAGCTCGACGCCGTCCGGCACCCGCTCGTCGCGCAGGAACTCGCGGTAGGCCTCGTCCACCACGACCAGCACGTCGGCCGGCACCGCGTCCAGGAAGCGCTCCAGCTCGGGACGGCGGATCGCCACGCCGGTGGGGTTGTTCGGGTTGCAGACGAAGATCAGCCGGGTGCGCGGGGTGATCGCGGCCAGCATCGCGTCCAGGTCGTGCTCCTCGGCCGCGGTGAGCGGCACCGGGACGGGGGTGGCGCCGGCGACCTGGGTGATGATCGGGTAGGCCTCGAAGGAGCGCCAGGCGAAGATCACCTCGTCGCCCGGGCCGGCGGTGGAGAGCACCAGGGACTGCGCGACCGAGACCGAGCCGGTGCCGAGCGCGACGTGCTCGGCGGGCACCTCGAAGCGCTTGGCCAGCTCCTCGGTCAGCTCGGTGGCGGCCATGTCGGGGTAGCGGTTGAACGAACCGGCGGCGGAGACGGCGGCCTCCAGCACACCGGGCAGCGGCTCGTAGGGGTTCTCGTTGGAGGAGAGCTTGAAGGCCTCCGCGCCGGCGGGCTTGCCCGGCTTGTAGGTCGGGATGCCCGCCAGGCTGGGCCGAAGCCGCGGGCCCTGCGCTGCCGTACCGCTCACGATGGTGCTCCTTCAGGTGTGGACGGGGTCCGCCCGGTCGGGGCGCACTCCCGGGCCGTCTGCACGCCCCAGCGCGAGATCGCGCGCCGGTGCTGCTCGCGGCGTTCGTTCCCCGGTCGGGTGCCCTGAACGATACCGAGCGCGCTCACCCATGAGGGTGAGAGTTGCCCCCGGAACACCGCCGCAGATCAGCCATTGTCGCTCGTTCCGATGGCACATGTCAGAGGTAATCGGCCGAAATCAGACCATCGATCCAAGGGTCGGAACGAGCACTCGGCGTGGAGAAACGGTTCTTCCGAGGCCGCAAGCACCGTGGTTCGACCACCCGCTGACGCACCATACGATCGGTCCGCCATGACAGCAGCAGCCAACCAGAGCGGTCGGCGACCCACCACCTCACGACGTCTGGAGCGGGCCGGCATCCGGGACGTGGCAGCAGCCGCCGGAGTGTCGATCACCACCGTCTCCGACGCGCTGAACGGGAAGGGCCGCCTGCCCGACGAAACCCGCAGCCGGGTGCGCGAGGTCGCCGAGCGCCTCGGCTACCGGCCGTCCGCGGCCGCCCGGACGCTGCGCACCGGCCGCTCCGGACTGATCGGCCTGACCGTCACCACCTACGGCGAGGAGCCCTTCACCTTCACCGAGTTCGCCTACTTCGCCGAGATGGCCCGGGCCGCCACCAGCGCCGCCCTCGGCCGCGGCTACGCCCTGGTGGTGCTGCCGGCCTCCTCCCGGCACGACGTGTGGAGCAACGTCGCGCTGGACGGCACCGTCGTCATCGACCCCGCCGACCAGGACCCGCTGGTCAGCGAGCTCTACCGGTCCGGGGTGCCGGTGGTGAGCGACGGCAAGCCGGGCAACTGCCCGGTCACCGCCTGGGTGGACAACGACCACGAGGCCGCGGTGCTGGACATCCTGGACCACCTCAGCGCGGCCGGCGCCCGCCGGATCGGCCTGCTCACCGGCACCAGCACCGACACCTACACCCGGCTCAGCACCGAGGCCTACCTCGCCTGGTGCGCCCGGGTCGGCCAGGAGCCGGTCTACGAGGCCTACCCCGCGCACGACCCGGCGGCCGGCGCGGTGGCCGCCGACCGGCTGCTGGCCCGCCCGGACCGGCCGGACGCGGTCTACGGCCTGTTCGACCCGAACGGCACCGACCTGCTGGCCGCCGCCCGCCGCTACGGCCTGCGGGTGCCGGACGACCTGCTGCTGGTCTGCTGCAGCGAGAGCGACGTCTACGCCGGCACCGAACCGCCGATCACCACCCTCTCGCTCAAGCCGCGCCGGATCGGCACCACGGTGGTGAACCTGCTGATCGACGCGATCGAGGGGGTGGACTCCGGCACCGGGGTCGACATCGCCCGGCTCTTCCCGCCGCGCTACCGCACCGCCGGCAACGGGCCGCCGCCGGGCACCCTGATGCCCACCGAGCTGATCGTGCGGGCCTCTTCGCAGCGGCGCAGTCCCCGAACCACCGTCAGCGCGCCACGCGCCCCGGGTGAGGTCTGAACCACCTGCCGGAGCCGTCGCGCGGGGACCGGCCGCGCCGGACCGAGCCGAACCGAATCGATTGGATGCCGACCGGGTGAGGACGACGGGAGAGTGGTCTTCCTATGATGGGCGGATGACACCCGAGGACCGCTACCCCGGGCCTGAACCGGACCACTCAGGCCGACACCCGCAGCAGGACCTCGACGTGCTGCCGTACGGCTCGTACTACGAGCCCAACACCCCTGCCGAGCAACCGGGTTCGACCGGCGAGCCGGAGGGCCTGCCGGTCGGGTCCGACGCCACCCACATCGGGTACGGCGGCGCGCGCTACCTCGAACAGCACTGGCCGGTCGCCGGGCACCCGACCCCGGGCCCCGGCAGCACCCTGCCGATCTTCCGGGCCCCCGAGCTGCCGCCCGAGCTGCCCGCCGAGGCGCCCGCCCGGGTGCGCGACGAGGACCCGCCGACGATCGAGCTGGGCCCGCCGATCAGCGAGGAGGACCTGCACCGGCTGGCGCAGCTCCCGCCGCTCGGCGACCCCGGGCCGGTCGGCCCGCTCTACGTGGTCGGCGACGTGCACGGCTACCTGGAGGAGCTGATCGGCGCGCTGCACCAGCAGGGCCTGGTCGACCCGGACGGGCACTGGACGGCCGGCCGGGCCCGGGTCTGGTTCCTCGGCGACTTCACCGACCGCGGGCCGGACGGCATCGGTGTCATCGACCTGGTGATGCAGCTGGCCGCCGAGGCGGCCGCGGCCGGCGGCTACTGCCGGGCCCTGATGGGCAATCACGAGCTGCTCTTCCTCGGTGCCCACCGGTACGGCGACGAGCCGGTGCAGTCCACCGCCGGCACCGCCTCGTTCCGCGCCGCCTGGCTGCTCAACGGCGGCCAGCAGCACGACCTGGAGCGGCTGCAGGGCCACCACGTCAGCTGGCTGAAGCGGCTGCCGGCGATGGCGCTGGAGGACGGCCACCTGCTGCTGCACTCCGACACCACCGCCTACCTGGAGTTCGGCGACTCGATCGCCGAGGTCAACGACGCGGTGCACGACCTGCTGGCCGACGAGGGCGCGGACGAGTGGTGGGACGCCTTCCGGCGGTTCACCAAGCGGTTCGCCTTCCGCGGCCCGGGCGGCCCGATGGCGGCCGGCGAGCTGCTCTCCACCTACGGCGGCCACCGGGTGGTGCACGGGCACAGCCCGATCCCGTACCTGACCGGCGAGGCCAACTCGGACAGCGGCGAGCCGCCCTACGTGCCCGGGCCGTACATCTACGCCGACGAGCTGGCGGTGGCGATGGACGGCGGGGTCACCATGGAGGGCCGACTGCTGGTGGCCCGGCTGCCGGTGGACTGACCGGGCGGGCCCGGTCCCCGGTCACGGCCGGGGCCCGGACCACCGCTGCTCGTCGAGCCCGCGCCCCACCACGGTGTACGCCAGCGTGGTGTTGACCAGGCAGACCGCGCCGAAGACCGTGCCGGCCACCGCGCCCGCGACCGCCCAGAGCGCGGCCGAGGCGGCCAGGAAGACCACCGCCTTGACCACCAGCACGCCGGCCAGCGGCAGCTTCACCGTCGCCCGGGGCGCGGCGTAGCGGCCCCAGAGCACGGCGGCCAGCAGCGGCGCGCCGAGCGTGAGCAGCAGCCGCACCGCGAGGTTCGGGCCGACCGCCCAGCCCCACCAGGAGAGCGCGCCGAGTGCCGCCAGTTCCAGTAGGAACGCCAAGAGCTCGTTGGCGACCCTGATCCCCCGTCTGTCCATGCGCCGCAGCATAGGCCCTCGGGCAAATCCATTTGCCCCGGACCGCCGGCCCGCCGAGCATGGCGGGATGTCCGATCTCCTCTCGCGGGTGACCGCCTTCCGGGTCGCCTTCGCCCGCCGCCAGGCCGCCGAACTCGTCGATCTGCCGGGGGCCTTCGCGGTGCGCGACCCGGCCTTCCGGCTCTCCCAGGAGCACAACCAGCTGATCGTCGCGGGCTCCGCCGCCGGGCCGACCGGGCTGCCCGAGCCGGCCGAGCTGCCCGGGCTGGCCGAGCGGGGGCTCGGGCCGCGCCGGCGGTACCGGGTCAACGTGCTGGACGGACCGTTCGGCGAGCGGGCCGCGCCGGTGCTGGAGGCGGCCGGGTTCGCGCGGGACACCGAGCTGGTGCTGGCCCGGGAGACCGCCGGCTGCGCGCTGCCCGGGCCCGCCGCGGCGAGCGCCGAGCTGGCCGAGCTGTGCGCGGCGGTGCACGCCCAGCAGCTGCGCTGGTTCGGCGACGAGGAGTTGAGCCGTCAGCTGACCGAGCGTCGGGCGGTCCGGCTGGCCGGGGCCGAGGAGGTGCGGTTCCTCGCGGTCCGCGACCCCGGCTCGGGCGAGGTGGCCGCCTGGGCCGACCTCTACCTGGACCGGGCCGCCGGGCTGGCCCAGTTGGAGGACCTGGTGACGGCCGAACCGCACCAGGGCAAGGGGTACGGCGAGCGGCTGCTGGCCACCGGGCTGGCGCTGGCCGAGCGGGCCGGCATCCCGTGGTTCTTCCTGCTCGCGGACGCCGCCGACTGGCCGCACGCGTGGTACCGGCGGCGCGGCTTCCGGGAGATCGGGCGCAGCCACACCTTCCTGAGCAGCTGACCGGCGCGGGGGTCCACCGCATAGGCTCTGCCCCATGGCTATCCCTCCCTTCCTGGCCGAGCTGCGCGCTCTGGTCGGCACCCGTCCGCTCTGGCTCCCGGCCGCCGTCGCGGTGGTCTTCGACGAGCAGGGGCGGGTGCTGCTCGGCCGGCGGGCCGACACCGGCCGCTGGGCCCTGGTCGGCGGCATCGTGGACCCGGGCGAGCAGCCGGCCGACGCGGCCGTGCGGGAGTGCCTGGAGGAGACGGGGGTGCTGGCCGAGCCGGAGCTGCTGTCCTCGGTGACCGTCTCGCCGCTGGTGACCTACCCGAACGGCGATCAGATGCGCTACCTGGAGCTGGCCTTCCGGTGCCGCGCGGTCGGCGGCGAGGCCCGGGTCAATGACGAGGAGTCACTGGAGGTGGCCTGGTTCGAGCCGGACGAGGTCCCCGAGCTGGACGACTCCAACCAGCAGTGGCTGGCCGCGGCGCGGAGCTCGCAGGGCCGGACCTCCTACGAGTTCTCCGGTCTTGAGTCCGTACACAACTCGTGACCGGTACGTGAACCAAGCTCTCACCTGCGTGTTTGACGCACCGTCATAGACCGCTACTAAAGTATGACTTCATTATGGAGCAGGTACATGAGTCACCGCTGATGCACCGGAGCAGCCTGGCCCACGACGCCGACGACTGCCTCTTCGACCCGGCCGTCCGCGCGGTGATGGCCGAGTTCACGCTGAGCGACGAAACCCTGCACCTGGAGGCCGCCTCCGCGGTCTGCGCCGCGCGCCGCGCCGTCGAATGGCTGCGGCTGCGCGACACCCGCGGGGCGGACCTCAGCAGCGGCGCGCTGGACATCCTGCTCCGGTTGAACGCCACCACCGGCGAGGCGCTGCCCTGCACCGAACTCGCCCGCGCCGCACAGGTCGGCGAGTCGTCCGTCGACGCCCTGGTGGGCGCCCTGGAGCAGGCCGGCCTGGTAGAGCGGCTGCCCGGCACCGACGGCGCGGACTGCGCCGTCACCCGGATCACCGCCGCCGGGCGCAACTGGCTGGACTCCTACCGCCAGCCCACCCAGCGCGCCATCGCCGGCCTGTTCCACGACTTCACGCCCGCCGAGCTGGCCCAACTGCGCCACCTGGCACTGCGGATGGTGGCCAACCGCGAGCGGATGGAGCACTACCTCGACCTCACCGAGGACGCGCTCTCCTAAGACGTGCCGTCAGCGGTTCGGGTCGTACGGCGCGGCGGCCGGAGCCTGCTGGTACGGGTTCGGCTGAGCCTGGGCGCCCTGCTGGTACGGGTTGGCGTCCTGCGGCTGGGCCGGAACGCCCTGCTGCGCGAACGGCTGCTGGTAGGCGCCCTGCTGGTAGGCACCCTGCTGGTACGCGGCCTGCTGGGCCTGGACCATCGGCTGCGCCGCCGCCTGCCGACGCTTGCCGTTCATCGCGGCGATCGACCGGACGATCAGCGCCACCGGCAGGATGAACGCCTTGAAGAAGATGAAGTAGGTGCCGCCCTGGAAGATGAACGCCAGGTAGATCCCGTAGCCGACGAAGCCGACGCCGAAGACCAGGTTGACGGCCCGCATGCCCTTGCTGAGTCCGGACCCGACCAGCCCGAAGCCCACCATGGCGATACCGCTGAGCAGCAGGAGGACGACGTACCAGGAGAACATCGGCTGGTTGCTGAAGTCGAGATTCACAGACTTTCCCCGTAAGAATCAGATAAACATCAAGTCGAACGCCCGCGCACAGTACCGTGCCGCACCGTCAACTGTCGCCACCGTTATCCGCCCCAGGGGGAATCAGCATCATGACGTCGCCTCACCGCGCCCTCACCGTGACCGCCCTGCTCCCCGGCGGCCTGCTGGTGACGGGGTGCACCTCCGGTGCGCCCCGCCCGGCCTGAAGGACCCTCAGGTGACGGCCGGTTCGGACGGCCTCACGCCGAGTTCCGCACCCAGTGACGGTCAGTCGAACCGCAGCGTGCTGCCCCAGGCCGCGCCCCACCCGCTGCCGCGCCAGACGCCCAGCCCGGCGTAGGTGAAGACGCAGGTGAAGCCGACGCCCCACTCGTCCCCGTCGTCGTGCCGCAGCTCGCGGTCCGCGAAGGCGGTGCGCAGCTGCGCCTGCGGGACCACCGTGTAGGCGGAGCCGGACGAGGTCGCGAAGTGCCGCACCTCCAGCCAGCCCCGGCCCACGAACTCGACCAGCGGGGCGAGCTGCTCGTCGAGCCAGTCGGTCAGCTCGGCGCCGGTCAGCCCGTCCGGCAGGTCCGCCAGCACGCCGAACGGCCCGGTGAGCAGGCCGCTGGCCTCGCTCGCGCAGACCAGCACCTCCTGCTGCTCACGGGTGAGCCCGTCCCAGCGCGGCAGCCCGTCGGGCACCTCCTCGGGCACGGCGCTGTCCTGCCACCACTCCCGGGCGATCCCGGTGGCGTCCAGGTCGAAGCGCATCGCGGCGTCCGCGCGCCGGAACCAGTTCGCCGGCTCGGCCAGCACCTCCAGCAGCTCGGCCTCGGTCAGCACCGGATCCGTCGCGGCGGCGCTCATCCCCGTCCGCATCCGGACCACCACCAGCCCGCGCTCCGCCAGGTCCACCAGCACCGCCGCCAGCTCCGGCACCAGCACCCGTTGCTCCGCCTCGCCCAGGCTCCGCTGCACGGCCCCCGGCGCCCCGGCCCAGCGCAGCCCGGTGTTGTACTGCTCGACCGTCCCGGCCAGCCCCGACCGCCACAGCGCCTGCCGCACCAGCGTCTGCTCGGCCGGGCTCAGCGTGTCCCAAAGTTGCATGCCACGGATCATCGCACCCGACCGAACGCGAGGTCCGATTACTGCCAGCCGCACCGGACGGCCTCGGGCAGAGTCCAGTTCTGACACCGAGTCAGATCCCTTGCCCCACGATGAAAGGCAGACCCATGCACGTCGTACCCGGGCTCAAGGTGCTGTACTTCGGCACCCCGGTGGTGCTGATCACCACGCGCAACGAGGACGGCACGGCGAACCTCGCGCCGATGTCCTCCGCCTGGTGGCTGGACCAGACCTGCGTGCTCGGTCTCGGCACCAGCAGCCGGACGACCGAGAACCTGCTCCGCGAGGGCGAGTGCGTGCTCAACCTGCCCACCGCCGCACTGGTCGACGCCGTCGACCGCCTCGCCCTCACCACCGGCACCCCGGACGTGCCGGAGTTCAAGGCCGCCCTCGGCCACCGCTACGAGCCCGACAAGTTCGCCACCGCGCGCCTCACCGAGCAGCCCGCCGAACTCGTCCGGGCCCCCCGCGTCGCCGAGTGCCCGATCCAACTGGAGTGCCGGCTCCTCACCTCCCACCCCCTCGGCAGCCCCGCCACCCGCGCCACCGCCCTCCAGGTCCAGGTCCTGCGCGCCCACGTCGAGGAGGACCTGCTCATCCCGGGCACCCACTACGTCGACCCGCTCCGCTGGGACCCGCTGATCATGAAGTTCTGCGAGTACTTCGCCGGCGCCGCCAACATCCACCCCTCCCGCCTCGCCGAGGGCTGGAACATGCCCCACCACCTCACCCCGGACCCGGCCTGAGCCGGCACCGCTACCGAGGCACGTCGCGGACGCTCCGCTGGAGGACATCGGTCAGCGCCCCGGCTGCCGTGGCGAAGTCCTTGTCGTCGTGCAACACGATCAACCCGTGGTGCGCGGCGGTGGCACAGACCATCAGATCGACCGTGGAGAGCGCCCGCACGGCGCCGCCACTGCGGGCGAGCCGGAACTGGGCGGCCTCGATCCAGGCCCAGATGTTCTTCGGCAGGGGCACGTCGGGGTACAGGTCGTCGAACATCTCGCCCATCTGCTCGTAGTGGACGAGGTTGCGGGCGGAGCGGCGGAACTCGGTGCGCTGCGGCGCGCAGGATCCGATGACACGCAGGTCGATGTCCTCTCCCCAGGCGTCGTTCAGGTCCTGCTCACGTAGCAGGCGCCACACGGCGGAGGAGTCCACGAGGTACCGGATCACTCCGGTCCCCGCTTCTCCGCGTCGTGGAGCTCCTGCCACCCCTCGTAGTCCCACTCCTGGGCCGCCCGCATGTGTCGGGCGCGCTGGGCCGCGCGTTCATGCCTCTCCGCGTACTCGCGGAGGGCGGTGTTCACCACGTCCTTCTTGGTAGCACCCGCGGAGAAGCGCAGGGCCTTCGCCAATGCGTCGTCATCCAGATCGATCGTCGTCACGCTCATACATGCCTCCGATATATAAGACCAACAACATCTCTGAATATAGCAGCGCCGACCGGAGCGGCCCCGGAAACGCACCAGGCCCTGGTGCCTCCGGAGGTCGGACACCGCCCGTGCGGGGGCTTTCCCCACCCCCGATCCGGGTGCGGCCGCCATCCTCAACGGCCCTGCGCCGGGCCAGGCTTGGAGCACTGACCGCACCGGGAGGGCCCGGGCGCCGTGCTGGAGGACAAGGTGACTGCTGTGACGATCGGCTCGTGGGGAGTGCGGACCGGGGTGGCCCGACGGGTCGTCAGGACGGTCCGGGCAGGGCTGCTCCTGCTGCTCGCCGCCGTGCTGGCGGTGCTGGTGCCCGCGGCGGTGCCCGCGTCCGCCGCGACGGGGGCCGGGGCCGGGACCGACGACCCGAGCCGGACCGCGGTCTCCTTCAGCAGCGCCGACGGCACCGTGCTGCACGGGATCGTGCTGGCCCCGCACAGAGCGGCCGGGGCCCGCGGGCCCGGGCTGGTGATGGTCGGCGGGGCCGGTCCGGTCAAGGCGGCCGACCTGCAGGACGCCGCCGCGGCCTACGCACGGCGCGGGATCACCACGCTGGTCTACGACAAGCGCACCGCCGGGTACTCGACCACCCACCGGGACTACGGGAAGCTCGCGGACGACGCCCTCGCCGCGCTCGCCGTGCTGCGGGCCCGGCCGGACGTGCAGCCCTCCCAGGCGGGCCTGTGGGGGCTGTCGGAGGGCGCGTGGGTGGTGTCGCTGGCCGCCTCCCGGTCCGCCGACGTGGACTTCCTGATCACCGCCGGCGCCGTCGGGATCACCCCGGCGCGCCAGCAGGCCTGGTCGTACGGCGGCTTCCTGCGCCACGCCGGTGTGTCGGGGTCGCTCCTGCCGACCATGCAGGTGACCGCGATCCGGCAGCTCGTCGGCGCCGGGCTCTTCCCCGAGGCCGACTACGACCCGGTGCCGGTGTGGCAGCGGGTGCACCAGCCCGTGCTGGCCGAGTGGGGCGCCCTGGACCGCGAGGCGGCCCCGGCCGAGAGCGAGCCGATCATCCGTCAGGCGCTCGACCGCGCGGGCAACACCCACTACACGTTCCGCACCGTGCCCGGCGTCCGGCACAACCTGGAACTGACCCACGCGGACGGCTACGACCGGCCCGACCAACTGCCCGGCGACTACGCCGCCTACGAGACGGCCTGGATCGACCGGCTGAGCACCGGCCTGCCCGCGGTGTCCGTCGACCCGGCGCCCCACCAGGACGCGCCGAGCCGGCCGCTGGCCCCGCTCGCCTGGTACGAGCGGGTCTGGCTCCAGGCCCTCGCCACCGGCGTGATCCTGCTCGGCTTCACCGGCTACCTGCTCACCGGCACCGCCCGCCGGCTGCGCCGCCGCCCGCGCCCCGCCGACCTGCCGCGCGCGGCCCGCTGGGCGGCCCTGGCCGGCACGGCGGCCACCCTGGTCTCCCTCGGCTACCTGCTCTTCCTGGCGATCACCGCCGCGGGCATCACCGGCCCGGTCCTGCTCGGCCGCCCCGTCGTCTGGCTGGCCGTCCAACTCCTCGCCGTGGCAACCGTCGTGGCGTCCGGCTGGGCCGCGGCCGGCGCCCTGCGCGGGCGCCGGGCGCTGACCGCCGGCTCCCGGACCAGGCTCGGCCTGCTGCTCACGTCGAGCGCGGTCTTCCTCCCCTGGGCCCTCTACTGGGGCCTGCTGCTGCCCTGACCGCAGCCGTCCACCGCGTCGGCGGCGGCGAGCAGGACCTCCGCCGCCCCGGTGCGGACGTACAGCACGAAGCGGCCGCTGCGAGCGGCCGCTTCGGTGCGCGTTAGCTGTGCCAGACCATGCTGCCCGCGGCCGCTCGCCGCGGAGTAGCCTCGGAGACATCCAGGGCATCCCGCATTCCGGTCCCGTTCCGGCTTCGTTCTGGGTGAAGGACAGGCCGGGGAACGGTGAACGCCGTGACCACTCACACCCGACAACCGGCGGGGCCCGGCCAAGGCCTCACGGTCGCCGACGCCATGGCTCCCTGCGACTACCAGATCGCCGACGACAGCACCGTCGACCGGGCGAACGACATCCTGCACAGCGCCCACGTCGAGTACCTACTGGTCCGCGACCACAACGGCCGCTGCGAGGGCCTGGTCACCCGCACCGCCCTCCACCCCTTCCTGACCCGCTCCTGGTACACCGAGCGCACCGCCATCAGCTCCACCCGGCACCAACGCGGCCCCTTCGCCTGGCCGACCATGGACCTGTCCCTGGCCGCCACCGCCATGCGGCTCAAGCACCTCGCGGTCTGGCCGGTGGTCGACGACGACGGCTTCCTCCTCGGCGTCCTCACCGCCGACCACGCCGCCGGCCTCCTCGCCACGACCGCAGCAGCAGCAACCGCCGCGTGATCGCACGGCAGCCCTCAGCTGCCTCCTGACTGGTCCTCATCGAGCCGATCAGGGGCGGATCGAGGCGAAGACCTCGATCTCGCACTTCGCCGCACCGCTGCGTTCGATCCTCGCATCGCTGGTGATCAGCGGTACGCCCAGTGCCTCTGCCAGGGCGACGTACTGGGCGTCGTAGGTGCTGAGGTTGGCGTGCAGCTTCCTCACCCGGTCCCAGAAGGGCAAGGTGTCCAGCTTGGCGATGGGAAGCATCCGGTACGCCGCGATCGCCCTCTCCACCTCCTTCTCGGTGAGCTTGCCGCCGCGGTGCATGCCGAGGAGGGCCGACTGGATCTCGTAGTCCAGGAGAGTGGGCGCGTAGACGTCCCCGGCCTCGGCCACCCGGCTGCGCACGCGCTCTCCGTCGGAACCTTGGGCAGCGAGCACCACGACGAGTGCCGAACAGTCGATGACGATCAACGCCCGGCTCGCCCCTCGTCGATGGCGGCGAGGACATCGGCTGTGCTGATGGTGGCAGTGGCCTCCCGGTTCAGCCGGTTCATCATCTCCGCCATCGTGGGCTTCGACGTCTCCCGGGCGATCAACTCCTGCATGAACGCCTGGAGCGACTTGCCGGCCTGGGCTGCGCGGACCTTCAGGGTCTGAATCTGGTCGTCCGGGACGTCCCGGATGGTGAGAGCCGTCATGTCTGCATTTTAGCTTCCCCATCTGCAAAATGCAGACCCGGATACCAGCCCGCCGAGCCGCCCCGGGAAGCCCCCTCCTGCCTCCCGGAGCAGCGGCCGGCGCGGCCGGGAGCAGGACGGTGCTCCCGGCCGGACCGGCGGGGGGTGGTGGTCAGTCCGCCAGGGGCAGGTAGACGCGGTTGCCCTGGGCGGCGAACTCGGCGGACTTCTCGGCCATGCCGGCCAGTGCGTCGGCGTCGAACTCGGTGGCCACGGCCGACGAACCGTCACCGTGCTCGTCGCGGATCTTCTGACTGATCTTCATCGAGCAGAACTTCGGCCCGCACATCGAGCAGAAGTGCGCCGTCTTCGCGGGCTCCGCCGGGAGGGTCTCGTCGTGGAAGGCGCGGGCCGTCTCGGGGTCGAGGGCCAGGTTGAACTGGTCCTCCCAGCGGAACTCGAAGCGGGCGTCGGAGAGCGCGTCGTCCCAGGCGGAGGCGCCGGGGTGGCCCTTGGCGAGGTCGGCGGCGTGGGCGGCGATCTTGTAGGTGATCACGCCGGTCTTGACGTCGTCGCGGTTGGGCAGACCCAGGTGCTCCTTGGGCGTGACGTAGCAGAGCATCGCGGTGCCCCACCAGGCGATCATCGCGGCGCCGATGCCCGAGGTGATGTGGTCGTAGCCGGGCGCCACGTCGGTGGTGAGCGGGCCCAGGGTGTAGAAGGGGGCCTCGTCGCAGATCTCCTTCTGGAGATCCATGTTCTCCTTGATCTTGTTCATCGCGACGTGGCCGGGGCCCTCGATCATCACCTGGACGTCGCGGTCGCGGGCGATCCGGCCGAGCTCGCCGAGGGTCTTCAGCTCGGCGAACTGGGCCTCGTCGTTGGCGTCCGCGGTCGAGCCCGGGCGCAGGCCGTCACCGAGCGAGAAGGTGACGTCGTAGGCGCGCAGGATGTCGCAGAGCTCCTCGAAGTTCGTGTAGAGGAAGTTCTCCTGGTGGTGCGCCAGGCACCAGGCGGCCATGATCGAGCCGCCGCGCGAGACGATGCCGGTCTTGCGACGGGCCGTCAGCGGCACGTACCGCAGCAGCACGCCGGCGTGCACGGTCATGTAGTCGACGCCCTGCTCGCACTGCTCGATGATGGTGTCGCGGTAGACCTCCCAGCTCAGCTCCTCGGCCTTGCCGTCCACCTTCTCCAGCGCCTGGTAGAGCGGCACGGTGCCGATCGGCACGGGGGAGTTGCGCAGGATCCACTCGCGGGTGGTGTGGATGTTGCGGCCGGTGGAGAGGTCCATGACGGTGTCGGCGCCCCAGCGGGTGGCCCAGGTCATCTTCTCCACCTCCTCCTCGATCGAGGAGGTGACGGCCGAGTTGCCGATGTTGGCGTTGATCTTGACCAGGAAGTTGGTGCCGATGATGGCCGGCTCCACCTCCGGGTGGTTGACGTTGACCGGGATCACCGCGCGGCCGCGGGCCACCTCGTCGCGGACGAACTCCGGCTGCAGGCCCTCGCGCAGGGCCACGAACTCCATCTCGGGGGTGACGATCCCGCGCTTGGCGTAGCCGAGTTGGGTCACCGCGACGCCGTCGCGGGCGCGCAGCGGGCGGCGCGGGCGGCCGGGGAAGACGGCGTCCAGGTTGCGCAGGTCGCCGCCGCGCGGCGAGGTGTGCCGGATCCCGTCGTCCTCCGGGCGGCCCTCGCGGCCGTCGTACTCCTCGACGTCGCCGCGCTGGCGGATCCACGGGTCGCGCAGCGCGGGCAGGCCGCGGCGCACGTCGGGCTGGTGGTCGGGGTCGGTGTACGGGCCGGAGGTGTCGTACAGCGGCACGACGGCACCGTTGGTGAGGTGCACCTCGCGGAAGGGGACCCGCAGATCGGGGCGGGATCCCTCGCGGTAGGCCTTGCGCCAGGCCGGGGTCGGGTAGCCCGAGGTGGCGGAGCCGACCGTACCGGGGCGTGCGTCATCAATGCTGGTCATCAGACCTTCTACTCCCTACGCCGGCATTACCCGGTCCAGGTTCCTGCGGTCGGCGCAGCCGTTGGCCCGTCCGTCGACGTGCCGTTCAGCGCCCTCTCAGCCCGGTGCTCCGAGCTCCCGTTGACAGGCGGATGCCTGCCCAAAGACGTCCCACACGGTAGCCGCAGCTCAGCGGAGCGTCCAGTGGGGGTCCGCCGGGCGAACGGGGCACCCCGATCTGTCGCCGTGTCGGCTGCCGGGAGCACACTGGGGGATCACGCACGTCGAAGGGGGGAGCACAGCATGATCGGATACACCGGCCGGGTCACCGGCAAGGTCGGCCAGGGCCTGGTCGGCGAGGTGATGGTGCACGTGCCGGAGCGGGTGGGCAGCGAGGCCTTCCTCGCGTACCTGGCGGTGCCGGGCGAGCCGCTGCCGGTCGGCACCACCGTGGTGGTGGTCGAGTACCAGCCGCCGCGCACGGTCTTCGTGGCCTCCACCTCCGTCTGACCAGCGGTCAGCCGGGGCCGGAGCGTCCGTGGTTCGTCACCGGTGCGTGACAACCGCGACGACACGCCGCCCCCGGCTTCCCAACCGGAGCGATCGAGCGCAGAATCCTGCTCGCCACCGCGTTCCGCGCAATCCTGCACAACCGAGCGCAGCCACGGAGCGGTGCGCCCTGAAGGGGGAAAGAGCCGATGTTGATCGGCATCATCGCGGCGGCCGTCGCCGCCGTCATCGTCCTGATCGTTCTCTTCAAGCTCTGCTGGCGGGTCGCCGAGCCGAACGAGGCACTGATCATCTCCGGGTCCAGGCACCGCACCGAGGGGGTCGGTGAGGGCCTGGGCTTCCGCGTCGTCACCGGTCGCGGAACCCTGGTGACCCCGGGCATCCAGGCCGTCCGCAAGCTCTCGCTGGACCTCAACGAGGCCGACCTGGACGTCGAGTGCGTGACCTCGCAGGGGATCCCGCTGCAGGTCAAGGGCGTGGTGATCTTCAAGGTCGGGGACGACACGGTCTCCATCGCGAACGCCGCCCGCCGGTTCCTGGACCAGCAGAAGTTCATGGGCCAGCGGGTGCACAACGTCTTCGCCGGTCATCTGCGCTCGATCGTCGGCGGTCTGACGGTCGAGGAGATGATCCGCGACCGCGAGCGGCTGACCGGCGAGACCCGGGCCGCCTCCGGCTCCGAGATGGAGAAGCTCGGCCTGATCATCGACTCGCTGCAGATCCAGGAGATCCTGGACCCGACCGGCTACATCAAGAACCTGGCCGCCCCGCACGCCGCCGCCGTCCAGCGCGACGCCCGCATCGCGGCCGCCGCGGCCGACCGGGAGGCCACCGAGGCCGAGCAGGAGTCCTTCGCCCGCAAGGCCGAGGCGACCCGCAACTCCGGCATCCAGCAGGCCGGTTACCAGGCCGAGATGGACACCGCCGCGGCCCGCGCGCTGCAGGCCGGCCCGCTCGCCGAGGCCGCCGCCCGGCAGGAGGTCGTGGTCCAGGAGACCAAGGTCGCCGAGCTGGAGGGTCTGCGCAAGGAGCAGCAGCTGCAGGCCGAGGTGCGCAAGCCGGCCGACGCCCGCGCCTACGAGACCCGCACCAAGGCCGACGCCGACCGCGACGCCCGGATCTCGGCCGCCCAGGCGCAGGCCAAGGAGACCGAGCTGAAGGCCGCGGCCGAGGCCAACCGGGTCAAGATCGCGGCGGTCGCCGAGGCCGAGGCCACCAAGGCCCGCGGTCTGGCCAGCGCCGAGGCCACCCGGGCGACCGGTCAGGCCGAGGCCGCGTCGGCCGAGGCGAAGGGTCTGGCGGCGGCCGAGGCGGCCCGCGCGCTGGGTCTGGCCGAGGCCGAGGCGATCAAGGCCCGGGCCGCGGCGCTGGCCGAGAACCAGGAGGCCGTGGTCGCCCAGCAGCTCGCCGAGAACTGGCCGGAGATCGTCCGGGCCGGCGCCGACGCCTTCGGCAACGTCGAGCACATGGTGCTGCTGAACGGCGCCGAGGGCATGGGCGAGATGTTCGCCAAGGCCCTCACCATGGGCGGCACCGGCCTCGGCCTGGCCCGCCAGCTGCTCGGCTCGATGGCTCCCGGCACCGGCACCGCTGCCGGCTCCGCGGAGCCGGTGCCGGCCGCGCCCGCGAAGCCGACCGCCCAGTCGATCCCGGTCCAGTCGGACCCGACCGACTGACGCTCCGCCGAGCAGCACTCAGGCCGGCCCCCGTACGCGGGGACCGGCCTGACGCACACTCAGCGCCGGTTGGCGGCGGCCAGCGCGGCGAACGCCGCCTTCGGCCGCCACCCGCCCTCCGGCAGCATCGCCACCACCCCGTAGGAGCCGAGGTCGATGTCGTGCTCCGGGTCCTCGGGCCGGTGCACCGCGTCGAAGGCGGCGAAGGTGAACCAGAACGCCGAGTCCACCCCGGCCCGTTCGAAGACCGCCAGCAGCTCCTCCAGGTAGCGCACCTGCTCCTGCTCGTCCCGCACCACCGGCTCGGTCACCCGGGCCGGCTCCGCCTCGCTGTCCACGACCGCCCAGCCCATCCCGCCCCGGGCCCCGGCACCCTGGTAGGCGCAGCAGCCGAACTCGGTGACGGCGACCGGCAGCTCGGCGGCGAACGCGCGCTCCAGCAGCCGCTCGTAGTGGTCGGCGTTGTGCGCGTCCCGGTAGGCGTCCACACCGACCAGGTCGAAGCCGCTCCAGTCGAGCTGCTCCCAGACCCCGGAGGCGTAGCTCACCCGGCCGCCGAACTCGGCCCGCACCTTCGGCAGCAGCCGGGCGAAGAAGGCGTCCAGCCGCCGGCCGGCGTCGGCCAGCGGGGTGCGGTCCGGGGCGATCAGTGCGGCCAGCCGCGGGCCGAAGCCGTCGCCGGGGATGAACCCGTCGGCGAAGAGGGTCAGTTCGCAGCCGAGCAGCAGCACCACCTCGGCCCCGGCGCGCCGGATCCGCTCGGCCCGCCGCGCGCAGTCCAGCAGCAGCGGCACCAGGTCGGCCTCCCCGAGGTTGCACGGGAACGGTGCGAACCAGACCTCCAGGCCCTGCTCGGCGGCCGCCTCGGCGGCCAGTTCGAGCCGCTCGGGCAGCGCCCCGGAGATCCGCACCGCGGTGCAGTGCAGCTCCTCGGCGATCACCCGCATCTCCTCGCGCACCTCGGCCGGTTCGAACCGGCTCCGGGAGAGGTCGCCCATCGGTGCGAACCCCGTGTCGTAGTTGATCCCCTTGCCCCGCACCGCACTCACTCCCCGTTCTTCGTGTACTCGGCGATCAGCTGCTTCATCCGCTGGGTGGACGGCCCGGTGACCATGGAGGCCAGCCAGATCGCGCCGATCAGCAGGACGGTCGGCAGCCAGGCCATGGTGGCCAGCGGCAGGGTGTAGGCGCCGACCACCCGGGCGGCGCACTCCAGCACCAGGGCCAGGCCCCAGACCAGCGAGAAGACCCGCTCGGCCCGGCGGAAGGCGGCGGAACCGGCCGCGGCGAGCCCGGCCGATCCGTGGCCCAGCGCCTCGAAGGCGGCCTCGCGGGCCGCGTCCCCCTTGGTCAGGAAGGGCCGCAGGCCCACGCTCATCATCGGCCGGCCGCGCAGCACCGAGAGCAGGATGCCGATCCCGATCGAGCTGCTGACCAGGCCGTCCTTGGCGATCATCAGCCGCGGGTCGCCGGTGATGAAGGTGGTGAGCAGGCCCACCACGTTGACCCCGAGGATCAGCGCGGCGAAGGCGTTCACCTTGCCGGAGCGCAGCAGCCCGTAGATCGTGCGGACGGCCGGGATCACGCTGGAGACGATCAGCGCGGGCACCAGGCCGACCCCGAAGCCGCGCGCCGCGTAGTAGGCGGCCAGCGGCAGTGCGACGTCCACGACCAGCGGCAGCAGCGCCTCGACCAACGGGTTGCGCGCCTTGACCGCCGCGGCCGGCTCGGCCTGCTCGGCCTGCTGGGTCTGCTGGGCTTGCTGGACCGGCAGTTCGGTGGTGCTCATCATCCTGATCCCTTCCCCGTCCTCCCTGACGAGATCAAGATTCCCAGCTGGGCTGATCCACCGTCAGTGCCCTGCGTCCGGGGCTCCGCATGACAGCTGTCACCCCGCACGGGTGACGGGAACGCCGAGCGCCCGCCCCCCGAGTGGGGGCGGGCGCCTGGGCGGATGGGTGCGGGCCGGGGTCAGCCCTTGGCCGCCTTCTTCACCAGCACCACCACCGCGGCGGCGATGCCGACCACGACCAGGATCTTGACCCCGAACCAGACCAGCGCGCTGACCACGCTGAAGATCGCCCCGATGATGTTGAACGCGATCACCAGCAGGATGATCGGGACGACGATGTTGCGCACCCAGCCGGGCAGCGACTTCCAGATCTCAGCCATCTCCGTTACCTCTTCTTCCGTTCGGGTCGGCCTTGCGGTGCCGCACCCTGTCCGCTTCCGGTACTTCGATCGTAGGAGGGCGGGGGAGCGGAAACGAGCGGATCCGCCCCGGAGAGAACCCGGATAAAGCCCTGAGGGACCCTCCTCGGGTTGGCCCTCAGACCGGCCAGCGCTCACCGCGCCAGGCGGCGTCCCAGAACATCCACTCGTACCGCGTGGTGGTGGTGAAGTGCTGGTGCACGCGCCGCCGTTCCGCCTCCGAGAGCTGTTCGCCGAGCCGGTCGGTGAGCGCCAGCACCCGGCGCACCACGGACTGGAAGGCCTCGTCGCCGTAGGTGGCGATCCAGCGGGCGTAGAGCGGGTCGGGGGACGACTTGGCCAGCAGCTCCTCGCCGACCCTGGCGTAGATCCAGTAGCAGGGCAGCACGGCGGCCACCGCCTCGGCGAACGAGCCGCCGTAGCAAGTGGCCAGCAGGTAGCTGGTGTAGGCGCGGGTGGTGGGCAGCACCGGCTCGGCCGCCGCCTGTTCGGCGCTCTCGCCGAAGGCGTCCAGGAACTCGGCGTGCATGCCCTGCTCGGCGGCGAGCGCGCCGATCGCGTCGTCCGCGAAGGCCCGCACCTCGGCCTCGCCGGGGGCCTTGGCGGCGCACACGGCCAGCGCCCGGGCGTAGTCGCGCAGGTAGTGCGAGTCCTGCACCACGAAGTGCCGGAAGGCCTGCCGGGGCAGGGTGCCGTCGGTCAGGCCGGCCAGGAACGGGTGCGCGAGGATCTCGGCGTAGACCGGCTCGACGGCCGCCCACAGCTCCTCGGTCAGCGTCTGCGTCTGCGTCATGCGTTCGACCTTAGCCAACCCGGTGTTCGGCCCGGATCAGCTCTCCGACAGGGGAGACGGCCTCAGCTCTCCGGCGGGGAGAACACCACCAGCACCCGCAGTTCCTCGGTGATGTGGTGGAACCGGTGCGGCACCCCGGCCGGCACGAAGACCACGCTGCCCCGGCCGACCGTGGTGGTCTCCTCGCCCACGGTCAGGTAGGCCCGGCCGCTCACCACCTGGTAGAGCTCGTCCTGCTGGTGCGCGGTCTGGGTGTCGGTCTCGCCGGGCGCCAGTGCGTAGAGCCCAACCGACATGCTGCGTTCACGCAGGAACCGCAGGTAGGCGCCCTCCTCGGCCGCCCGCTCGGCATCCAGCTGGTCCAGTCGGAAAACCTTCATCGCCGCGCCCCACTCCCAAAGGTTCGTGCCTCGGATGCTTCCGCCGACCGCCCGAGCCTGCCACCATGCACAGGCATGAAGCACTTCGTTCTGAAGACCCTGATCAACGCCGCGGCAATCTGGGTGGCCGCCTGGCTGGTCAAGGGGATCACGCTGTCCCGTGGTTCCTTCGGCAAGCAGGCCCTGACCGTGGTGGCGGTCGCACTGATCTTCGGGGTGGTGAACTGGCTGATCAAGCCGCTGGTGAAGTTCTTCTCCTTCCCGCTGTTCATCCTGACCCTGGGGCTGATCACCTTCGTGATCAACGCGCTGATGCTGTGGCTGACCTCGTTCGCCTCGGACCGGCTGAAGCTGGACTTCCACGTCGAGGGGTTCCTGCCGGCGCTCTTCGGCTCGCTGATCATCAGCCTGGTGGCCTGGGGCCTGCACCTGGCGATCGACGACAAGGACTGACCGACCGTTGGACCGCACGGCCCGTCCCCGGACTTCCGGGGGCGGGCCGTTCGCGCGTGCTCAGCCGGCGTTCTCGCAGCCCCGGCTGAGGATGTCGGCGAGCTCGGCCTCCAGCGAGCCGGCGGCCAGCTCCGCGCCCATCGGCACCAGCCGGTCGGCCCGGTTGAGGAAGGCGACCAGCGGGGCGGCGGTGCAGCGCAGCAGCGCGTCGCCCTCCGGCGAGCGGAGCAGCAGGCAGACCTCGCCGTCCCCGGTCGGGTGGATGTGCACGTCGCCCTCGCCGCTCGGCGCGCTCACCCCGTCCAGCAGCAGCTCCCGGCCGAACACCCAGGTCACCGGGGCGTCCCCGGGCAGGTGGAAGGTCAGCCGGACCGCGTAGGGGTCGGCCGCGTCGTACTCAAGGTCCGCCACGAGCCGGAAGGACAGCTCGGCGGACACCACCAGGCTCATCACCACGTGTCCCTGGACTGTGCTCTGCATGCGCCAGTACCTCTCGTTCCGCCCGGCTGGTCCGCACCTGGTGGCGGCCTGGTGCCGGGCATGCCGTTCGCTTCGTCTGCTGTGCCGGTGCGTCGCCGTGCGCGCGGTCGCCTGGTCCGCCGCGCCGGCTGACACCATCGTCCACGTATGGGTGAGACGTGGACAAGCCGTGCTTTTTCAAATGGTGAACGAGGCGCCGAAGGTTCCCGCCAGGCCGTTGATGCTGGTCAGCAGGGTGTCGGCGGTTCGGGCCAGTCGGCCCTCCTGCTCGATCGGCAAAGAGATGGCAATGGTCCCGACGGTCGCTCCGCAGGCCAGCGGGACGGCCGCGCAGACCGTCCCGACCGCGTACTCCTGGTGCTCGAAGACCGGCCCGGGCGCGGGTGCGGCGAACCGGCGCAGCAGCACAGACGCCTCGGTCGTGGTGGCGGCGGTGAGCTCGACCGGGCGGTGCCGGGCCAGGTGGTCCCGGCGCTGCTCCCCGGTGAGCTGGCCCAGCAGGCACTTGCCGATCGCGTGGGCGTGCGCGGTCGCCCTGAAGTCGGCCCACTCGGCCACGGCCGGGCGGCGCTCGGAGGCGGCGACCTCGACCAGCTCGACCTCGCCCTCCCGGTAGACCGCGAAGTAGACGGCCGCGTCCAGCTCGTCGCGCAGCTCGGCCAGCGCGGCCCGGAGCCGGCGGCGGGCCCGCTGCCGGTCCTCGGCCCGGCTGATCCCGGCCACCGAGGCGCCGTAGTAGAACCGGCCGTCGGCGCGCCGCAGGTAGCCCTCGTGGGTCAGGGTGCGCAGCAGGTGGTAGGTGGTGCCGAGCGGGAGGTCGGCGGCCCGGGCCAGTTGTTTCGCGGTGGCGCCCTGGAGGAAACCGCCGACCGCCTCCAGCAGTCGCAGCGCGCGCTGCACCGAGCCGATCAGGGTGGGGCCGGAGCCGGGGGGCCGGGTACCGATCGAACTCGCGGTGTGCCGCACGGCCACGCTCAGCCCCCAACCCCGGTCTTGATGGTCCGTAAGCCAATCGGAAGAGTTTGATCCGCTTCGTCCGGCCCGGCTCATTGCAGCACAGCGCTCCGGCGGTCGCAATCACGTGTAAGTCACCCTTAACTGCCGAAATCGCTCTGAACTTCCGCAAGATGGTCCAGACCAGGCCATTGGCCCGAGGGAAAACCCCAGCTCGGCGCCGTGCCGGCGACGGAGCCGGTCGGCGGACCGCACCCCGCACGACGCCCTCCCCCACCGGCACACGTGTCGGAATCCGCCATTCCTGTTCGTCCGTTTGTACGAGTTTCGGCCACCTCGGGGTGCGGGATGCTCCCGCACAACGCTCCTGGAGGTGAGCACGGTGGCGGTGCGCACGGCTGACGCTGGAACGGCTGCTGGTGGACCGAGTGCTGGTGGAACGGCCGGCCGGCCGAGGGCCGGGGCGGCTCCCGGGGCGGTCACGCCCCACCCGCGACCGGTGGTCAAGCGGACGGCGCGGGCGATCCTGCTGGACTTCCCGACCGACGACCCGGTCCACGGCCCCGCCTCACTGGTCGTCATCAAGCGCACCAGGCCCGGCTGCAACCCGTACTGGATCACGCCCGGCGGCGGCGTCGAGCCCGAGGACCGCAGCGTCACCGACGCCCTGCACCGCGAGGTGGACGAGGAGCTCGGCGGCAAGGTGGTGGACGTGGTGCCCGCCTTCGTGGACACCGTCGCCCACTCGCACCACGAGGACGGCACCCTCGCCCACCCGCACGGGGTCAAGGTGCAGCACTTCTTCGTCTGCCGGCTGGCCGGCATGGACCCGGCCCGGCGGCACGGGCCCGAGGTGGACGAGCCGCGCGGCGAGTACGAGATCGTCCGGCTGCCGTTCACCCGGGAGGGCGTCACCGCGGTCAACCTGGTCCCACCCTCCCTCCGTGCCTACCTGGCCGCCAACATCGAGGGCGTCCGGGCCCTGCTCGCCACCGACCTCTGACCCGTCGTCAGGCTCACTGCTCCGGCAGGTCGTGGCGGATGTGCTCGGGCCGCACCCCGGCCCGGGCCAGCGCGGCGGCCGAGCGGCGCACCATCGCGGCGGGCCCGGCCAGGTAGGCCCGGTGCCCGTCCCACGGGCCGAGCTGGGCCACCAGGTCGCCGAGCAGCCCGCGCTGACCGCGCTGCTCGGAGACCACCGGACGCACCGTCAGCCAGGGGTGGCGGCGCTCCAGCTCGCGCAGCGCGTCCAGCTGGTAGAGGTCGTCGTCGTGCCGCACCCCGTAGAGCACCTGGAGGGTGCGGGCGCCGGCGCCGTGCGCGGCCACCTCCTCGACCAGGGCGGTCACCGGGCCGATCCCGGTGCCGCCGCCCACGCAGAGCAGCGGGGCCGGGTCGGCGTGGTCCAGCACCATCCGGCCGGCCGGCGGGCCGAGCCGCAGCACGTCGCCCGGACGGGCCCGGCGCAGCAGCGCGTTGCTCACCCAGCCGGTCGGCAGCGCCCGGACGTGGAAGCTCAGCAGCCCGTCGCCGCGCGGCGCCGCGGCGAACGAGTAGTGCCGCCAGACCCGGGGCCACCAGGGCGTCTCCAGCGTGGTGTGCTGGCCGGCCCGGAACGGGTACGGCTGGTCGGGGCGGACGGTGAGCACCGCGACGTCCCGGCCGACCGCCCGGTGCGCGACCACCTCGGCCTGCCACCAGGGCGGCGAGGTGCGGGCGTCCCGCTCGGCGGCCTCGATCATGATGGTGGAGATCAGGTGGTAGGCCCGGCGCCAGGCCAGCTCGGTCTCGGCGTCCCAGCGGGCCCCGGCGTACTTGGCCAGCGCCGCGATCAGGCACTCGCCGACCGGACCGTAGTGCCCGGTCAGGGTGCCGTACTTGCGGTGGCCGCAGCCGAGTTGGCCGAGGTAGGCGGTGAGCGCGGCCGGGTCGCCGGCGCCCCGGGCGGTCTGCAGCAGGGCCCGGAAGAGCCGGTCGCGCTGCACGTCCATGGCGGCCGGGAAGAGCGAGCGGACCTCCGGGTGGTGCAGGAAGATCAGCGCGTAGAAGTGCGCGGTGGCCCGGTCGGCGACCGGCTCGACCAGGGTCAGGGTGGAGCGGATCAGCTCCAGGTCGCGCGGGGTGGGCGGCTCCTGGGCGGCCCCGCCGGCCGGCTCGGCGCCGAGCGGCGCGGGGGGCGGCACGGGGTGCGCGGCGGCGTCCCACGCCTGGCTCCAATGGTCGCCCTGCCCGGCCCAGTTGAGGCCCGGCGCCCAGGAGAACAGCGGCTCTATGGCGGGCCGCTCGGGGTGCGCGGGCTGGGGGTGCGCGGGCTGCTCGGGCGCGGGCACCAGGGGCGGCTCGGTCGGCATCGGCGGGACCACCAGCGCGACGGGGGCGGGGGGCTCCGGCGCGACGAGCGGCTCGGGCTCGGGCTCGGGAAGCGCAACCGGCTCCGGTTCCGGCTCGGGCTCCGTCCGCGGCATGCCCGGTACGGAGGTGGCCGCCGCCGAGCCCTGACCGGACCTGACCAGCAGCGCGGAGAGCGGCTTCACCGCTAACTGACGCGTACTCAAGAGAATCGTTTCGCCTCCGGTCGTCCCAGCAACGCCTCGGGTAGCGTGGCACGGGCGAACAGCTGATCCGACAAATCGTGCAAACGCCGGACGGACAGCCGCCGGGGACGCTAGGGTCCCTCCCTTCAAACCTTGCGTGCTCCACAGTGGCGAGAGGCAGCCCTGCCGGATTCCCCCACGCGAGCGGAGACCCCATGGACCCCCACCCCCCTCACCACCGCCGACGGACGGCACTCACCACGGCAGCGGCGGCGACGCTGGCCGCCACCAGCCTGATCGGGCTGGCCGGCCCGGCATCGGCCGCCCCCACCTGCGGCGGAGGCGTCCCGTTCACCCTCGGCTCCCACCGGTTCTGCGGCTACGGACTGCCCGGCCGCCACACCTTCACCGTGCCGGCCGGCGTCACCTTCGTCACCTTCGTCGTCGAGGGCGCCCACGGCGGCAACGGCGCGGGCGTCGGCGGCGGGAGCGGCAACTTCGGCGGCTACGGCGCCAAGGTGACCACCGGGATCGCCGTGACCCCCGGTCAGGTCCTGGAGATCACCGTCGGCGGCACCGGCCGGCTCTCGACCTACGCCGACTTCGAGAACGGCGGCGCCGGGTTCAACGGCGGTGGCAAGGGCCACCACGCCAGCATCGTGGTGCACATCGACACCCCCGAGGCCGAGAACATCGCGGCGCGCGACGCCGGTGCCAGCGGCGGTGGCGGCGGCGCCTCCGACGTGCGCACCGGCGCCTACGCGCCCGACGACCGGATCATCGTCGCCGGTGGCGGCGGTGGTGGCGGCGGCAACGGAGGTGCCTTCAGCTCGCCCTTCCGCCACCTCGGCGGCGGCAACGGCGGCACCGGCGGCAACGGCACGGGCGGCGACGCGAGCAACGGCGACGGCGCCCCCGGGGACGGCGGCGGCGGCCCCGGCCTCGCCGGCCTGGGAGCCGTTCCCGACAGCCCCGGCGCCGGTGGCGGCGGTGGTATCGGCGGCAACGCGTACGCGCCGGGCGTCCCGCTCAGCGGCCGCCCGGGCCACGCCGGCACCGGCGGCTCGCTCGCCCTCGGCGGCAACGGCGGCCCCAGTGGCACCGGCGGCCAGTCTCCTTGCGGCGCCTGCGAGCCCGGCGGTCCCGGCGGCTCCGGCGGCGGCGGGGGCGGCGGCTACTACGGCGGTGGCGGTGGCGGAGGTGGGGGCGGCGGCAAGGGCAACGACGACCTCTTCACCGCGGGGGCCGGTGGCGGCGGCGGTGCCGGCGGCGGCGGGGGCAGCAGCTACAGCGCCACCTCCGCCACGTACGAGCTCAGCCAGCGGACCGAGAACGGTCAGGTGGTCGTCCAGTACCAGTGACCGCGGCGGGGTGCGCGGACGCCACCGGTGCCACCGGTGGCGTCAGCCCCGGAAGGTCCGCCGGTACGCCCCCGGCGACACCCCGATCGCCTCGCGCATGTGCTGGCGCAGCGAGACGTCCGTCCCGAAGCCGACCCGCTCGGCGATCCGACCGACCGTCAGATCGCTGCTCTCCAGCAGGTGGCGGGCCAGGTCGAGGCGCTGCTGGGTGAGCCACTGCCCGGGGCTGAGGCCGAGCTCGGCGCGGAAGCGGCGGGTGAAGGTGCGCCGGCTCATCCCGGCGTGCTGGGCCAGGTCGGCGAGCTGGAGCGGCTCCCGCAGCCGTTCCAGCGCCCAGGCCCGGGTGGCGGCGGTGCCGCTGTCCGGGCTCGTCGGGATCGGGCGCTCCACGTACTGGGCCTGGCCGCCCTCGCGCTGCGGCTGCACCACGCAGCGCCGGGCCACGTGGTTGGCCACCGCGCTGCCGTGGTCCTTGCGGATCAGGTGGAGCAGCAGGTCGATGCCGGCCGCGGCGCCCGCCGAGGTGAGCACCCGGCCGGCGTCGACGAAGAGCACGTCGGGCGCCAGGTCGACCTGCGGGTAGCAGCGCTTGAAGTGGGGCGAGTGGTGCCAGTGCGTGGCCGCCCGCCGGCCGTCCAGCAGACCGGCCGCCGCCAGCACGAAGGTCGCCAGGCAGATGCCCACGACCCGGGTGTCGGGCCGCAGTTCGGCGAGCGCCCGGGCCAGCCGGGGCGGCAGCGCGGCGCGCTCGGTGATCCCGGCGAACTGGCCCGAGGCCGGGATCACCAGGGTGTCGGCCTCGGCGAGCAGCGCCGCGTCGTGCTCCACGGTGATCGCGTAGTCGGCCGAGGTGCGCACCAGACGGCCGTCGAGCGAACAGGTGCGCACCGAGTAGAGCCGGGCGCCGTCGCCGTCGGTCGCGGTGCCGAAGAGCCGGGAGGCCAGGCTGAGTTCGAACGGGATCACCCCGTCCAGGGCCAGGACGACGACACGATGCATGGCCCGATTCTTGCACATCATGACCTCCGGGCCACTGACTTCCCAGCTCACGGAATCGGATGCTGGATCCCATGACGACGACCGACTCGACGACGACCGACTCAGCGACGACCGACTCAGCAACGATGACCGCGATCAGCCAGGACGCCTACGGCGGCCCGGAGGTGCTGCACCAGGTGCGGACCACCCGCCCGCAGCCCGGCCCCTCGGAGGTGCTGATCCGGGTCCGCGCCGCCGGGATGAACCCGACGGACTGGAAGCACCGCCAGCGCCCCGGCATGATCGACCGGCTGCCGCTGGTGCTCGGCTGGGACGTCTCCGGCACGGTCGAGGCGGTCGGCCTCGGCGTCACCATCCACCGGGTGGGCGACGAGGTGTTCGGCATGCTCCCCTACCCGCACGGCGTGGGCTCCTTCGCCGAGTACGCGGTCGCCCCGGCCCGCGCGGTGGTCGGCAAGCCGGCCACCATCGACCACGTACAGGCGGGCGCCCTCCCGCTCGCCGCCCTGACGGCCTGGCAGGCCCTGGTCGACACGGCCGACCTCCAGCCCGGCGAGCGCATCCTGGTGCACGCGGCGGCCGGCGGCGTGGGCCACCTGGCCGTGCAGATCGCCAAGTCCCGTGGCGCAGAAGTGGTCGGCACGGCCAGCGCCCCCAAGCACGACCTGCTGCGCGACCTCGGCGTGGACGAGGCGGTGGACTACCGCACCACCGACTTCACCACCATCGCCCCGGTCGACGTCGTGCTCGACACCATCGGCGGCGACACCGCCGAGCGCTCGCTCCAGGTGCTCAAGCCCGGCGGCCGCCTGGTCTCGATCGCCCTCACCTCCCTCCCGGCCGACCTGCCCGACCGCGCCGCCGCACTGGGCGTCGAGCTCCACCCGATCCTGGTCGAGGCCGACCAGGCGGGCATGCTGGCGATCCGCGAGCTGGTCGAGTCGGGGAAGCTGCGCCCGATTGTCGAGGCGACCTTCCCACTGGCCGAGGCCGCGAAGGGGCACGCCCTGGGCGACACGGGGCGGGTGGCGGGGAAGGTGGTGCTGACGGTCGAGTGAGCAGGGCTTGACCTCAAGTCGGCTTCAGCTATGAGACTTGATGGCATGTCAACCGAGAGCACAATCGAGCGCGAACCCGGCCTCCCCCTGGACGAGATCGCCGGCCGCCTCGCCTCCGGCGCGACGGTGGTCGGCATCGGGGAGTCCACCCGCTTCGCCCGGGAGACCTTCGAGCTGCGGGACCAGCTGTTCCGCCGGCTGGTCCGGGACCACGGCTTCCGCACCCTCGCCGTCCAGGACGGCGCGGGCACCGGCGAGGCCCTCGACGCGTACGCGGCCGGCGGCCCGGGCTCGGCCGCGTCAGCGCTGGCCGACGCCTGGAAGCCTTGGCGCACCGCCGAGATGGCGGCCGCGCTGGAGTGGATCCGGGCGTTCAACCAGGACCACCGGGACGACCCGGTCCGCATCCTCGGCGTGAAGCCGGTCCAGGCGACGCCCGCCGACTACGACGCCGTGCTGGCACACGTGCGCGCGTCGGCACCGGACCGGCTCGCGGAGTTGGCGGCCCACCTGGACCCCATCCGCACCGCCCACCAGACCGAGGAGCACGTGCAGCGGGCGCGCGGGGTCCACCCCGGCCGCCCGTTCGCCGACCACGCCCGCGACGCCCTCGC
This sequence comes from Kitasatospora viridis, assembly GCF_007829815.1. Taxonomy (NCBI): domain Bacteria; kingdom Bacillati; phylum Actinomycetota; class Actinomycetes; order Kitasatosporales; family Streptomycetaceae; genus Kitasatospora; species Kitasatospora viridis. Next base: position 2,855,392 of record NZ_VIWT01000001.1, read on the forward strand.
ACTGGTCGAATCCATTCCCGAGGCGGCCGCCCGAATGCGCCTGATCGTGCGGTTCCACGAGCACAGCGTCGCCGGCCGGGGCGACTACGCGGGCGAGGCCGCGCTGTGGGCCGACGCCATCACCGAGTCGCACGGCCGCACCGTCTACTGGGACGGCATCGCCCACACCTCGGCAGCCGAAACGGTGCTGGGCCTGGCCCCGGAGCGCGGTTCCCGCCCCACGGTCGGCAGCCTGCTGCGCGAGCACTACGGCGAGCGTTACGTCTCGGCGGCCATCGGCTTCCACCACGGCAACCTCGGTGCCGCCGTGGTCCCGGCCCCCGCCCCAGACCTGGTCGACGCAAAGATCGGCGCCGCCGACCTCCCGGCCCGCTGGCTGGACCTGCGCCAGGAGGACGTGCGCCGCCAATGGGACGGCCCGGCGAAGGCCCGCGTGATCAGCGGCGTCTACACCCCTGAGCGCGACGCCGCCGAGTACGTGTCGGTCGCCTCCCTGGCCGAAGCCTTCGACGTCTTCGTCCACATCGGTGAGGTCTCCCCGGTGCACTGGCTGCCGTGAGCCGGCCAACGGTTCTTCATGTACTCAAGTCCGGTGACGTCCTGGCCCCATGAATGTCCCGGCCCGAACGGTGCCCGTGATCACGGAGACGTGCGATGTCGTCGAACCCGCCCAGCTTCGCTGACCTGCTCGGACAGGCAGTACGCCGTCTGACGAGGGAGGCTGTCCGTGCTCTTGGACGGTGAGTCATGGCGGGAGGTGTTCGACTCGTTCGAGCGTGACGCCTGGCGCTTCGAGGCCCAACCCACCTACACCATGCCGAAGGAGGCTGAGAGCCTCGCCGGATTCCTCCGAGGTGGCGCCAGACCGGACGGCCACAACACTCGCTGGCACCAACGGGTGAAGTCGTACGTGGCGGCAGGGAAGCAAATCGGACGTGTCAGGGTCGTTCGTCGACCACTGACGGACTATCAGCGCTACCAGTTCGCCTGGGGAATCCCGGGCAACATCGAGGCTGCCGAGGACATTCGTGTTCTCGACGTCACCAACGAGGACTACGGGCTACCGCTGACCGGTCAGGACTGGTGGATGTTCGATGACTCGCGCATCGTGCACCTCAACTTCCGACCGGACGGAACGCAGGTCAACCGAGAACTGGCCGAGGGCCCGAGCATCTCCGACTACCAGCACTGGCGTGACATCTGCCTCGCCCATGCTGTCCCCTTCGACCAGTACCTGAGCCGAGGATCTCGCTGACGGCTCGGATCAGGCCGCGCAAGGCGACCTGGTCCGAGCCGTGCTGGTAGCCGCCCTACGTCAGTCGAGATCCGGACACCGAATGTCGCGGATCGTCCAGCCACACGACCTGGCGGCCCTCCGGGTGCACGGTCAGGCCGAAGCGGGTCAGTTCGGGCTTGCCCCGCTCCTCCCACCACAGGCGGGCCGACTCGACTTCGTCCCAAAGCCGCCGAGGGCCGAGCTGGTGCACTGCGTCCGCCTCCTCCCACCGGACGTACCTGATGGATGCCCAGGAACCGGCGCCGTCCGAGAGCTGCATCCGGGCGGTCCCTGCGGGGTCCTCCGGCTCCCACGTGTGGGCGTACCGAACTCCGCTGATCCGCAGGCCGATTCCGAACGCGGCGTGCACGTTCTCGATCGCGAGGTCAGGATCCAGCCGTGCCGGCCCCCGGTGTTCCGGCCCGGCCTCCGGGCGGGTGACCGCGTGCGGGCGCTGCGCCCGCATCCACATGAAGCTGGCGTTCTCCACGAACCGTCCGTGCGCCGCTTCACCCGGCTCGCCGACCACCAACCGCAACAGCCCGGCGTTGGCGTACGTGGTGCCCCAAGGAGTCACGATCACTCCACCAGGCCGGGTCTGCGCCACCCACTCGGCCGGAACCCGCTGGACGGCAGCCGTGGAATGGATGGCGTCATACGGGGCCGACGCCTCCCATCCGGCCAGGCCGTCGGCCACCACCACCGTGGGAGAGAGCCCCTGCGCCCTCAACGCGGCCTCGGCCTGCGCCGCCAGCTCCGGATCCACCTCCACCGTGGTCACCCGGTCCCCACCGAGCCGAGCGGCCAGCAGGCCGGCCGTCCAGCCCGTACCGGTACCGATGTCCAGCACCCGGTCTCCTCCGGACAAGCCGAGCCGACCGAGCATCATCGCCACCAGGGACGGCAGAGAAGCGGAGGAGGTCGCCACCCCGGGCCCCTCCTCGAAGCCGTCGTCGAGCTGGGTGACCACCACCGCGTCGGAGTCGGCCAGGCCCTCCCACCGCTCCGGGTCAACGGCCCGGTCCAGCCGGACGAACCCGTTGGGGCTGCTCTTCGCCTGGATCCACACCCTGTCCGGGATGAAGGCAGAGCGCGGGGCGCGCTCGAACGCGCCCCGCCACTCCTCGCCCAGTGCACCCGACGTGCTCAGCTCATCGAGCAACCGTGCGTAGGTGTCCATGAGTTGATGGCCCGCTCACTTCTTGTTCGGGGCCGGGTCGGTCTCGGGCCCGGGAATGGGCCTGGTCCACTGGCCGTCCTGCTCCTGCGGGGACGGGTTCTGGTCGCCCTGCTGTCCACCCTGACCGTCGCCGTGCTTGCCCATCCGGGTCTCCTCACATTGGGGGGATGACTCCCCACGGTGATTGCCGAGCCCACAGAGGTTCGCCTCGACAAGGGCTCCTCAATGAGCGTAGGGAGTAACCGCTCGACTACTCAAAGCACTTGCGAGTTCTTGCGCTTCTCAGGCGAGAGCAGCGATGGCAGCGGCTATCAGCCGGCGAGCGGCGTTGCCGTGCACAGCCATCGTGGACAACTCGGTGAACGCCTTCGCGTAGTCGGCCAGCTCGCGGGGCTGGGTGATGCTGATGCCGGCGGTGAGCGTCTCGACGGTGCAACTGACGTTGTCGTGCAGGTAGAAGGCCTCCAGTGGCCAGACGGCACGCTCCGCTCCGAACGGAATGATGCCGAGCGACACCGAAGGCAGCGGCATCACCGCAAGCAAGTGGCGAAGCTGACCGGTCATCACCTCGGCATCGCCGATCCGGTGTCGGAGGACGGCTTCCTCCATCAGCACGACGAACCGGTGGTTGCCCTCGTGGAGGAAGCGGCCCCGGGCGACACGGGCGGCGACGGCCTCGGTCACGTCGTCGTCGTAGTCCTTGAACCGGCGGATCGAGCGGAGCAAAGCGGTGGCGTAGGGGGCGGTTTGGAAGAAGCCGGGCATGACGTTGGAGACGTAGACGCGGGCCAGCACGGTCTTCTCGTACTCGCCGATCGCCTGCTCCTGGGTGCGGCGCAGGCCGCGCTGGTGCTTCCGTCTCCATTCCATGTACATGGACTCGACGGCTCGGACCGTGGCGATCAGGTCAGGGACGTGGTCATCAGCGCCACAGGCGTGGCACCACGCGCGGATGTCGCCCTCGGAGGGGACCTTCCTGGCGTTGAGGATGCGGGAGGTCTTGGATTCGTGCCACCCGCATCGAGCAGCCAACTCTTGCCCGGTGAGTCCGGCGTCCAGCATCAACTCGCGCAGGCGTGCGGCCACGGCATGCCGTGCGGCTTGGGCACTGGAGGACGGGGAGTTGGGCATCGGCCAGCTGCGAGGTCAGGGTCAGACGGTGAAGTCGGCGTGATCGACGGCGCGGTCCCAGACGGCTTCGAACGCGTCGGCGCAGAGCTTCACCACGGCGGGGTCATCGACATGGGTGAGGCGGGGATCGGCCCACGCGCCGTCGCCCGTGAAGTGGTTGAACAGGACGCGCTCGTCGTCGAAGAGCCAGTAGTCGTTTCCCGGCAGTGCGAGATCGGAGGCGAGGCGGCGGGGCAGCCACCGGACCTGCTCACCAAGAGCGACGTTGGCCTGGGTCAGAGCGTGCTCGTACCGGATGTAGTCGGTGACCGGTTGCGAGACGATCCGAGCTCGGCGGAGCGCGACACCGCGTCCGGCCGCCTCCGCCACCATGTCACCCCACCGGGTCCAGTGCGCCGAGGCGATGTCGGTGTTGGCGTAGCCACTGCGCAGGTACTCGGCGAACCCGCCGCTGTCCTGGCCGTGGTAGGTGTCGCGCATCTCCAGGTGCACCGCACTGTGCCGGGCGGTGGCCAACAACTCAGCGAACGTCGGGACGCTCTGCGTCATCGCACGCCTTTCGCAGGATCGGGATCATTCGGAAGGGGATCCGGACGACGGCTTCGTGGTCAGGGATACCGACAGCGTGGCCCGGGGACCAGCTCTGAGAGGCGACGGTCGACTCCAACTCCCCATCGGCCTTCAGACCCTGGACCACGATCTCCTCCACCTCCCGACGAAGCCACACGGTGGGAGAGCCCTCGTGCTCGGTTTCGGGGTCGATCCCGACGAACTCCAGATCCATGGTCCCCTCCTTGTTCAAGCGAACTGCCGCTTCCTGTGACACCGTTCCCACAGGTTACGGAGCGTCAAACACCCACTCCCCTTGGTTGCCGAGAAGCCCCAGCTTCGGGCACCAAACGGAGGCGGCGGCCCCTTGCTCGGGCACGTTGCGAGCGAGGGGCCGCCGCCATCGGTCAGCTGGCAGGGTCGGCGAAGTGGTCGAACTCGCCGTCCTTGACGCCCTGGAGGAACTTGGCGAACTTGATCGGGGTAGTGCGGACGATGACCTCGCCATCGTCGGACTCGCGGAGCTCCACCATGCCGTCGTCTGTGGTGCGGACCTCGACGCAGTCGTTGCTACTGCCGGTGTAGCTGGACCTCTGCCACGACGAGCTAGCCATGTTTGCGTTCAACCTCTTTCATGGTCGACTTAATGAAGCCCCGTGAGTCATCTTCTGAGAGGGCAACAGATTCAATACGCTTCAGAGTCACACGGTAGCGTGCGAGCCGCGCGGGTTGATCAAGGATGTGCACACCGTACGAGGCATCGACCTGGACCGTATCCAGCTCCGGCACAACGCCTACCAGGTGGATGAGATCTTCGCTCGGGACCGGAAAGGCGACCGCCTCGAAGGGAACGATCCTGATCGAGATACCGGGGTCCTCCGAACTCTCGATGAGGGAGGCGAGCTGCTCGATGAGCACCTCACGGCCGCCGTAATGGCCGTGCAGCGCGGCTTCGTACACCAGCGCCAGGTACGGCGTCCCGACGGCGCGAATCTCCCTTTGCCTGCGCAGACGAAAGGAGACCCTGAGGTCGATCTCCTGGCCCCGGAGAGGGACGAGGCCTTCCGCGAACAAGGCCCTGGCGTACGAACGAGTCTGGAGCGGCCCTGGGATATAGGCCATGTTGAACGCGACGATCTCCTTCGCATGGCCTTCGAGTTCCGCTACTTCGAGGAAGTCAATCGGGAGTTCGCCCCGATACTCCTCCCACCAGCCGCCTTTACCCCCATCCGCGATGATGTCGGCGAGTGCTTCGAGCAGCGGCTCATTGGTGCACAGGCACATCCCAGCGATGGTGTACAGGCGTTCCACGCTCACCGTGGTCTTGCCGCTCTCCAACTGCGTGATGTGCGCAGGGGTGACGCCGAGCAGGCGCGCGAGCTGACTGCCTCCAATGCCGGCCTGCTCCCGCATTCTCCGCAGCTCAACCCCCACGCGTCGCTGACGGAGCGTTGGGTTGGTGCGACTTGCCATGGCGTCCTCTCCATCTCGTCGGATCAGTGTGCCGCGCGAGCCGCCTCGCGGGCCAGCCATCACTCTGGCGGGGGAACCTTCCGCCAACGCGGGTAAATTTAACCGAGCCTGCGCTATGGTCGTTCATGTACCGATCCGACGGATCGTCAGTAACGCCTGTCAACAGGGCAGTAGGCGCCTGCTGCCCTCGCACCGCAGAAGCAGCCACACGCGACCCCAACCAGTCCCGTCCTGGCCTGGCTCACGGCGACGCATCCGCCGATCACCACCTCACCACCCTTCACCCCCTCCAGGGAGCACCCATGCCCACCTCCTGCCCCACCATGCCCACGCGCCCCCAACCCCCCGACTGGTCCGCCGCCCGCCACGAGCTGCGCGACCTCCTCACCGCCGCCGGCTGGCACTCCGACCTCATCGCCGACGCCGAACTCGCCCTCCACGAGCTCTTCGTCAACGCCTGGAAGCACGGCGGCAGCCCCGCGCCCACCGTCGTCGTCGTGCTCCTCGCCAGCCACGCCTACCGCACCCTGCGCGTCTCCGTCGCCGACGACAGCCCCGCCCTCCCCGACCACCGCACCACCACCCCCACCGACCCCTACGAGCCCTCCGGACGCGGACTCCACCTCGTCCGCTCCCTCACCCACCGCTTCGGCGCCGACCCCCACAAGCGCGGAGGCAAACGGGTCTGGTTCGAACTGGACGCCGTCGCATGAGCCCCCGCGAGCCCATCACCCCCAGCGACCCCACCACCCGCGACTACACCGACACCCAACTCACCGACCTCATCACCCAACTCCACCAGCGCGGCCAGGCCTTGGGCCTGCTCTGGGGATCCGCCCGCACCAACGGCACCGTCAACGGCCACACCCTGATCAACTTCGGCAACGCCCCGGTCTCCACGCTCCTCAACCTCCTCACCCTCATCGAGGAGGCGAGCCCGTGGGAGTCCTGATCCCCCTGACCGGCCGACAGGTGCACACCGAACGCACCACCGTCGCCCACCTCGACGTCGAAACCGTCCCCGACGCCGCCCTCCAACTCCGCGCCGCCGTCGACCTCGACATCAACCTCGCCCCCGGCGACCACCTCACCCTCGCCCTGACCCACCGCCAGGCCGAGGACCTCCTCCACGACCTCGCCAACCACCTCGGCCACCGCCTCATCGGCATCCACCGCTGAACCGATCGCCCCTCATCGCCAGCACCGAGGACACCCACATGACCACCACCCTTGCCGGCACCTTCCTCCTTGTCCGACAGCATGAGCAGGCCCGCTTCACCGAACCCGGCCGGCTGGTTGCCACAGACCTGCCCACCAGCCGCTCAGGTGCCCTGCCCGACATCACCTGAGGCCGCGCCACCGGGCCAGCTTTGACCTGGGCTTACCCAACATCGCGACCCGGCCCCTGGCCCGAAGCGCCTGCAAGGCGCTGATCACCTGATGCTGCGCCAGGCCCGTCAGTTGCTCGATCTCAGCGCGAGAGACATCGGCCTCGCCGATGGCCTCCAGCACCATCCGCTGGGTTTCGGAGATCGGTAGGTCGTCGATTGCTTCCGATTCCTCGGATGCACTCATCTCGCTGACGAGATCCAGCTCGGCCACGACTGGAGAATCCGCTGTCAGCGATTTCAGCCGATACGTTGCACCGCCACGGGTTCCGAGCTGGACAAGAATATTGCGATCGACCAGCTCCTTGAGCTCCCGACTGGCAGTTCGACTGTCCTGAATCCCGGTCACAGATCGATAAGAGCTGTTCGACATCACCGCACCACTTCGCATCATGACCAGGGCAGCCATCTGCGATCGGGTCAGTGGATTACCGTCCAACGCCTGAAGCCAGGACAAGGAGTCCTCATCCAAGAGCGTATGGTTCGGAAACTCCGCCGTGAACGAGGCGATGTCGTCAACGAACCGCGGCTGCTCCATCCACGCCGTCGCCAACGCGATGCGCATTCGGGCAACTCCGCTTCCGCGGTTCTCGCAAACCATGTGCCCGTCACCGTAGGGAGTGTCTTCGAGGATCTTCAGCAAGGCCTTGTTCCTTGATGACGAGATCGTGCTGGTCCCGAGCGAACTGATCTCGACCGGACCGTAGAGACCACCAGGATTCGTGATCACCAGGCGATCCGGATACATCTCGACCTGAACCTGCATGCCACGTGAGTGCTCCGAGTAGTCGCGGTGGACCAGGGCGTTGACCAGCGCCTCTCTCAGCACCTCTTCCGGGTACTCCCACTCGTCCACTCGGTAGATTCCGGTGACGATGCTCCGCCGCTTCATGTTTCGCTTCAAGACCCGAATACATTCGCTGACCATCAGCGGAATCGGACCATCGATCGATCGGTTCTCAGAAAATCGTTCCCCAGCCGGTCCTAGAATCCCGGCCTCTACCGCAGGATAGGAAACAAAAGTGACATCCAACTGAGGCTCGAAGGTCTGTGGATAGTCCGCGAAAACCAGCAGTCCCGCCAGAGTGGGAACCACTCGCCCTTCATGGCGCGTGAGCACATTGAGCATCATCAGAGCACGCTCGTCGTCAACCCTCCTGAAGATCTCTCCCTTGACGTCACGAATCCGACGAAGAAATCCGGAAACAAGGTTTTCATTCAGGTCATCGGGCAATGCGCCGGCCACCGGCGATGTATCGTGCCGAGGCTCATTGCGATTCGACAGCAGAACCGAGACCTCGTAGTCGGTGAACTTGCGGTCTCCATCGGCCACGCGAATCCTGGACCCGGCATAAGGACCCAGATTCCTTTTGTGGCACGGCCGCTGCTCCCGCGGCACCGCCGGAATATAGCTCGTGACCACCGCAACACCATCGATCCGGACCGTGACGATCTCGGTCCGCACCGGCGGCTCAAGCTCAGAACAAATTGCGCCGAGCTGAGCTTCCATGGCCGATGGCTCATTTACCCCGACAATCCGGAAGTCGCTCTTCTCGTCCACGCCAAGGACAATCCAGCCACCCTGTGCATTGGCCAGAGCACTGATGCTCTCCCACAGGGTGTGCGGCAGCCCACCCTGCGCCTTCTTCACCTCACAGGTGCTGTGGTCACCACCCAGCTGACGAAGCTCATCCAGCAAGGCATGGAGTTCGGCGACATCCATCTGAAGCTCCCCAGTGGCACCCGTCTACAGCATCAGAGTGTATCTGTAGTCGTCTGTAGTCGTCTGTAGCTGGACATGCCAGTCCGTTACCAACAGTGACCCTCTGCAGCAACGGCGAAACGTCAGCCAGGTGGTCGTGCTCACGCTGGCGCTCTATGGCCTGTGCGACGTACCGGCTGAACCCACCCGACCCCACCGCGGCACGGATCTCCTCCGCCAGCTCCTCGGGCAGCGTCACGCTGTACTTCCTCGTTGCCACACCGGTCATCATGCGCCCTGACCACCGGTCATGATGACCGGTGTGGCACACCTCCCCGCCGACGTACGCGCGTCGCTCCGCCTCTTCGCCTTCTACCTGGCGAACGGCACCCTCGACCTCGACCTGCTCGACGGGTTCGACTACCGCTCCACCGTCTTCCATTCCGGCTCGTCGCTGGAGCAGGTCTTCGCGATCTACACCAACGTGCTCGAAGTGGACCCCGACGGCAACGTGCTGAACGAGGGCGACGCGCAGTACCGGGCCGCCCAGTGGATCCGCCGCTGCTGCGACCCGACCTACCGGATCGAACCGCCCTTCCAGGCCTGGGAGACGGAACTCCACGGTCCGTGAGAGCACCCGGTACCGTCGCGCCATGACCGCGAACCTCGACGAGACCGACTGGGCCATCATCGAACAGCTCCAGCAGGAGGCCCGGATCTCGCTCAGCGAGTTGGGGCGGCGCGTCAATCTCAGCCCGTCGGCGACCACGGAGCGGGTGCGGAACCTGGAGTCGCTGGGCGTCATCACGGGGTACCACGCCTCCGTGGACCTGGCCAAGGTCGGCTACCCGGTGCTCGCCGTCGTCCGGCTCAAGTACCCGGGCAGCCGCCACCAGCCGCTGCACCAGCTGCTCGCCGAGCGGCGCGAGATCCTGGAGTGCCTGCGCACGACCGGCGACGACTGCTACACGCTCAAGGTGGCCGCGACCTCCATGGCGCACCTGGAGACCCTGGTCGACGAACTGGCCGGCTTCGGCAGCACCACCACCAGCGTGGTCTACCGGCCGACCCTGCCCTACCGCGGCCCCGGTCGGCCCTGAGCCGACCGGGACACGCAACTCACGTGCCTCACACCTGCCGCAGCAGCATCCCCGGCCGCTCCAGGCAGTCCGCGACGAACCGCAGGAAGCCGCCCGACGTGCCGCCGTCGCAGACCCGGTGGTCGAAGGTGAACGACAGCTGCGTCACCTGACGCACCGCCAGCTGCCCCTCGTGCACCCACGGCTTCGCGACGATCCGGCCGACCCCGAGCATCGCCGCCTCGGGGTGGTTCAGGATCGGCGTCGACCCGTCGACCCCGAACACGCCGTAGTTGTTCAGCGTGAACGTGCCGCCCGTCAGCTCCGCCGGGGTGAGCTTCCCGGCGCGCGCGGCCTCGGTCAACCGGGCCAGCTCCGCGCCCAGTTGCTCGGTGCTCAGCAGGTGCGCGTCGCGCACCACCGGGACCACCAGGCCGCGGTCGCTCTGCGCCGCGAACCCGAGGTGCACCGCCTGGTGGCGGCGGATCGCGACCGGGGCGCCGCTCGCGTCCAGGTCGACGCTGGCGTTCAGCTCCGGGAAGCGGGCCAGCGCGGCGACGCTGATCCGGGCCAGCAGCGCCAGCAGGCTCACCTTGGGCAGGCGGGCGTCCTGGTTCATCTGGGCGCGCACGGCCAGCAGTTCGGTCGCGTCGGCGTCGACCCAGCAGGTGGCGGCCGGGATCTCGTGGTGACTGCGGGTCAGCTTCTCGGCCACCGTGCGGCGCAGGCCGCGCAGCGGAATCGAACCATCGGCAGAACCATCGGCGACGGCCGGCGCCGCCGTCCGGCCCGAGATCGGCGCCGCCGTGCGGGCCGAGATCGCCCGGTCCACATCGGCCCGCACGATCAGCCCGTCCGGCCCGCTACCCGCCAGCCCGGTCAGCTCGACGCCGTTGTCCCGGGCCAGCCGCCGCACCAGCGGCGAGATGACGGCGACCACGGCGGGCGTCACCACGGCCACCGGGTGCACCTCGGCCACCGGGACGGGCACGCCGACCCGGCGCCGCCGGGCGCCCTTGCCGCCCTCGGCCACCCCGTAGCCGACCAGCGGCCGCTCCGGCGCGGCGTCCGGCACCGTGGTGCCAGGCTCCGGCGCCACGGCGACGGTGACCAGCGGCTGGCCCACCAGCCGCTCCTCGCCGACCTCGCCGAACCGCGCGGTGACCACCCCGCCGTACGGGCAGGGCACCTCCACCATCGCCTTGGCGGTCTCCACCTCGACCACCGGCTGGTCCACGGCGATCACCTCGCCGACCTCGACCAGCCAGCGCACCACCTCGGCCCCGGTGAGCCCCTCGCCCAGGTCGGGCAGGGTGAACTCGCGCACGATCGGCATCACGCTCACGCCTCCCACTGGAGCTTGGCGACCGCGTCCAGGATGCGGTCCACCCCGGGCAGGTGGTGGTGCTCCAGCATCGGCGGCGGGAACGGGATGTCGAAGCCGGTCACCCGCAGCACGGGGGCGGCCAGGTGGTGGAAGCACCGCTCCGTGACGCGAGCGGCGATCTCCGCGCCGACCCCGCCGAAGCCGGTGGCCTCGTGCACCACCACGGCGCGGCCGACCGAGCGGACCACCTGGGCCACCGTGGCGTCGTCGAACGGCACCAGGGTGCGCAGGTCCAGCACCGCCAGGTCCCAGCCCTCGGCGGCGGCCGCCTCGGCCGCCTCCAGGCAGACCGGCAGCGAGGGGCCGTAGGTGATCAGCACCGCCGAGCGGCCCTGGCGGCGCAGCACCGCGCGGCCGATCGGCTCGCTGCCGGCGGCCTGGTCCAGCTCGGCCTTGGACCAGTAGAGCCGCTTGGGCTCCAGGAAGACGACCGGATCGTCGGAGGCGATCGAGGAGCGCAGCAGCCCGTAGGCGTCCTGCACGGTGGCCGGGGTGACCACGTGCAGGCCGGGGGTGCTCGCGTAGTAGGCCTCGGAGGAGTCGCTGTGGTGCTCGACGCCGCCGATCCCGCCGCCGTACGGGATCCGCACGGTGATCGGCAGCGGCAGCTTGCCGGCGGTGCGGTTGCGCATCTTGGCCAGGTGCGAGACCAGTTGCTCCATCGCCGGGTAGGCGAAGGCGTCGAACTGCATCTCCACCACCGGGCGCAGGCCGTACATCGCCATGCCGATCGCGGTGCCCAGGATGCCGGCCTCGGCCAGCGGGGTGTCCAGGCAGCGGTCGGCGCCGAACTCGGCGGCCAGCCCGTCGGTGATCCGGAAGACGCCGCCGAGCTTGCCGACGTCCTCGCCGAGCAGGTGGACCGAGCGGTCCTCGCGCATCGCGTCGCGCAGCGCCGAGTTGAGGGCCTGCGCCATGCTCGCGGTGCGGGTGGGGGTCATCGTACTCACCGCTCGTCCTCCGCTGCCAGCTCGGCGGCCAACTGCGCCTGCTGTTCGAGTAGTTGACTGGTCGGCTCGGCGTAGACGTGCTGGAACAGCGAGAACGGGTCGAGCTGCGGCTCGGCGTGGAACTCGGTGCGCATCCGGGCGGCCAGCGCCTCGGCCTCCTCGGTGGCGCGGGCCACCGCGGCGTCGTCCAGCAGCCCCGCGGCGCGCAGCTGACGCTCCATCAGCAGCAGCGGGTCGTGCTCCTGCCAGGCCGTCACCTCGGCGTCCTGCCGGTAGCGGGTGGCGTCGTCGGCGTTGGTGTGCGCCTCCAGCCGGTAGGTGAGCGCCTCCACCAGGGTCGGGCCGCCGCCGGCCCGGGCCCGGTCCACCGCCTCGGCGAGCACCTCGTGCACGGCGACCACGTCGTTGCCGTCCACCAGCCGCCCGCGCATGCCGTAGCCGACCGCCTTGTGGGCCAGGGTCGGCGCGGCGGACTGCTGGGTCAGCGGCACCGAGATCGCGTAGCCGTTGTTCTGCACCAGGAAGACCACCGGGGCGTTCAGCACGGCGGCGAAGTTCAGCGCCTCGTGGAAGTCGCCCTCGCTGGTGCCGCCGTCGCCGAGCAGCGCCAGCGCCACGGTCGGGTCGCCGGCCAGCCGGGCGGCGTGCGCCAGGCCCACGGCGTGCGGGGCCTGGGTGGCCAACGGGGTGCAGAGCGGGGCGGTGCGGGTGGCCTTGGGGTCGTAGCCGGTGTGCGCGTTGCCGCGCAGCAGGGTGAGCGCCTCCAGCGGGTCCACTCCGCGGCCGACCACCGCGAGGGTGTCGCGGTAGCTCGGGAAGAGCCAGTCGTCCTCGGCCAGCACGGTGGCGGCGGCCACCTGGCAGGCCTCCTGGCCGGTGGAGGACGGGTAGACGGCGAGCCGGCCCTGCTTGGTCAGCGTGGTCGCCTGCTGGTTGTAGCGGCGGCCGGCGACCAGGCGGCGGTACAGGTCGAGCAGCAGCGCCGGGTCGTACTTGGCGAGGTCGGCGGCACCGAGCACGCGCACCGGCGCGGCGTCGGGCAGCAGAGGTGCGGGATCGGTCCGCGGTGCCGTGGCACCGGGCAGCCAGCCGGGTACCGGATCGGTCGGCCGGTGATCGAGAACGGTCATCGGGCACCTCCAAGGGGTGGGGAGGGCAGCGGGAACGCAGCGGGGGATTGCCTCCCAACCGATTGTTCGGTTGTCTTTTCATTGTGGCCACAGCGCAACACAGGTGCTGGACAATCGGCCGCCACGGCAGTCTGCTGAACGCAGCACGTCCATTCTCGGAGGCTTGGGGGACATGGTGGCTGAACAAATGGTCGGACCGGGTGGCAACGGCGCGAGCAGACCCGGGCTGCCCGGGCAGCTGACGGCGGGGGACCGGCTGGCGACGGACCGCGGGCTGGACCGGGTCGACCGCTCGATCCTGCGCCTGCTCCAGCAGGACGGGCGGGCCTCGATCCGCTCGGTCGCCGAGCGGGTGCACGTCTCCCGGGCGAACGCCTACGCGCGGATCGCCCGGATGATGGAGGACGGGGTGATCCGCGGCTTCACCGCCCGGGTCGACCACGAACGGGCCGGGCAGAGCGCCTGCGCCTACGTGACCCTGAAGATCGTCCAGAACTCCTGGCGGACGGTGCGCGAGCAGCTGCTCGACCTGCCGGGGGTGGCGCACATCGCGCTGGTCGGCGGCGAGTTCGACGTGCTGATGCTGGTGCACACCGCCGACAACCGGGCGCTGCGCGAGCTGGTGCTCGGCAGCGTCCAGTCGATCCCCGAGGTGCTCTCCACCCAGACCCTGCTGGTCTTCGAGGAGACCGACCGGGTCCCGCCGTTCTAGGACGTCAGACCGCCCGCAGGCCGTCGAAGGCCAGCCGGACCACCGCGTCCGGGATCTCGTCGGTCTGCCCGTGGTCCGGGCGGTACCACTCGACGATCGAGTTGATCATGCCGAAGAGCAGCCGGGTGGCCAGCCTGGGCTCCACGTCGGCCCGCAGCTCACCGGCCGCCACCGCCTCGCGCAGCAGTTCCGCGACCCGGTGGTCGAAGTCCCGCCGGCGCTCCAGCGCCCACTGCTCGGTCCCGGTGTTCCCGCGCACCCGCAGCAGCAGGGTCACGTACGGAAGTTCGGCGAGCAGCACCTCGGCGGTGCGGCGCACCACGTGCTCCAGCCGGTCCACCGGGCGGCCGCTGCTCGCCTCCGGCTCCTCCAGGATGCCGAACAGGCCGTCCAGCGCGCGGCCGACCGCGAGCCGGAGCAACTCCTCCTTGCCGCGCACGTGGTGGTAGATCGAGGACTTGGAGATGCCGGCCGCCCGGGACAGGTCCTCCATCGAGGTCCCGTCGTACCCACGCGCGTTGAAGACCTGCACGGTCACCGCCAGCAGCGAGTCGACGGTGTACGTGGTGCGGGTGGGAATCTCGGCCATGCTCCGAGTATCCACGCCCCGGGGACAGCCGGACGGCGCGGGGGCTGTTGTCCCGACCGATCGTTCGGTTACGCTGAGGAGCGTCAGCCTCTTCCCGCCCTCCGAGGAGCGCCGCATGGCCCCCGTCGACGACCTGATCGCCCGTCACCAGGAGACCCTCACCCGGGCGCTGACGGCGCTCGCCGAACGCGACTACTGGACTCCGTACCCGGAGATCGCCAAGGCCTACGGCGAGAGCGCCCCCGCGGACGGCAAGGCCGCCTTCGACGCGCTGCTCGGCACCGTCTTCACGCTGCCCGGCCACCCCGGGACCGGTGAGACCACCGGCACCGAGGCCTCCCCCTACGGCATCGAGCTGGGCATCGCCTACCCGGTCGCCGAGACCGACGCGCTGCTCACCGCGGCCGCCGCGGCCAAGGCCGACTGGGCCGCCGCCAGCCCGGCCGCCCGCGCCGCCGTCTGCCTGGAGATCCTGGCCCGGATCAACGCCCGCTCGCACGAGATGGCCCAGGCCGTCATGCACACCACCGGCCAGGCCTACGCGATGGCCTTCCAGGCCGGCGGGCCGCACGCCCAGGACCGCGGCCTGGAGGCCGTCGCCTACGCCTACGCCGAGCAGGCCAAGCTGCCCGCCCGGGCGACCTGGACCAAGCCGCAGGGCAAGCGCGACCCGCTCGTCCTGACCAAGGACTTCGTCACCGTGCCGCGCGGCACCGCGGTGGTGATCGGCTGCAACACCTTCCCGACCTGGAACGGCTACCCGGGCCTGTTCGCCTCGCTGGCCACCGGCAACCCCGTCGTGGTCAAGCCGCACCCGCGCGCCGTGCTGCCGCTGGCGCTCACCGTGCGGATCGCCCGCGAGGTGCTGGCCGAGGCCGGCTTCGACCCCAACGTGGTCACGCTGGCCGCCGAGCGGGACGGCCAGGGCGTCGCCAAGACCCTGGCGCTCCACCCGGACGTGCGGATCATCGACTACACCGGCTCCACCGAGTTCGGCGACTGGCTGGAGAAGAACGCCGAGCAGGCCCTGGTCTACACCGAGAAGGCCGGCGTCAACACCGTGGTCATCGACTCCACCGGTGACTACAAGGGCATGCTCAACAACCTGGCCTTCGCGCTCTCGCTCTACACCGGCCAGATGTGCACCACCCCGCAGAACCTGCTGATCCCGCGGGCCGGCATCGAGACCGACCAGGGCCCGAAGAGCTACGACGAGGTGGTGGCCGACCTGGCCCGCGCCATCGAGGGCCTGCTCGGCGACGACGCCCGGGCCACCGCGATCCTCGGCGCCGTGGTCAACCCGGCGGTGCTGCAGCGCAGCGCGGCGGCGGCCGGCGGCGAGTACGGCGACCTGGCACTGGCCCCCCGGGTGATCGAGCACCCCGACTTCCCGGGCGCCACCGTGCGCACCCCGGCGCTGGTCAAGGTCGAGGCGCACAAGCCGGACGACCGCTCGCACTTCCTCACCGAGTGCTTCGGCCCGATCTACTTCGCGGTGGCCACCGAGTCCACCACCGACGCGATCGACCTGCTCCGGCAGACCGTCACCGAGCACGGCGCGATGACCGCCACCGGCTACACCACCTCGCCCGCCGTGGAGCACGCGCTGGTCGAGGCCTGCCTGGACACCGGCGTCTGCCTCTCGCTCAACCTGACCGGCGGGGTCTACCCCAACCAGACCGCCGCCTTCTCCGACCTGCACGGCACCGGCGCCAACCGGGCCGCCAACTCCGCCTACACCGACGCGGCCTTCGTGGCCAACCGGTTCCGCACCGTCGAGGTCCGCCGCCCCGCCTGATCATCCCCCACGAACCGGCGCCCCGGGACGGCTGACCACCAACCGCCGCCCGGGGCGCTGCACGTCTGACGGTCCGTCATGAGATAAAAAAAGATCAGCAACCAACCCGTCAAACAGAGGAATTCTGATGAGCGAGCTGGACCGTCTGATCGACCGCGCCGCCCTGGTCGACGCGGTGACCGCCATCTTCGACACGGTCGACGCCAAGGACTGGGACGCCGCGGAGCGGCTCTTCACCCCGAAGCTGCACGCCGACTTCACCAGCCTGGCCGGCGGCGAGCCCGCCGAGATCACCAACGTCCAGCTGGTGGGCGGCTGGCGGGTCGGCCTGCACGCCCGCAAGGAGAGCTTCCACCTGGCCGCCCACCACCGGGTCACCGTCGACGGCGACACCGCCCACGTGCACGTCAAGGGCTACGCCTACAACGCGCTGGACGCCGAACTCGGCGGCGCCGTCTGGGAGGTGTGGGGCACCTACGAGATCCCCTTCACCCGCACCGCCGACGGCTGGCTGGCCACCGGGCTCACCTTCAACGCCACCCGCACCCGGGGCGACGCGGCGGTCCGCACCCACACCCTCGACTGATCCCGGCCAGCGCGGCCGCCCGCGCACCGGTCCGCCGTCAACTTACCCGCAGCGCCCGGGCGGTGGCCTCGGCGAAGGCCTGCGGGTTGTCCAGCATGATGTTGTGGCCGCAGTCCGGCACCGGCACCACGGCGACGCCGGCCGCCAGCAGCTCCGGCTCCCCGGGCAGCGGGCCGTCGGCGGCCGGGCGCAGGTAGTGGCGGGGGACCGGGAGGTCGAGCAGCAGCTCGCGCATGGTCGGGGTGGTGCCGCGGGCCAGGTGCACGGCGGTGCGGTGCAGCGCCGCGCGGCCGGCCAGCCGCATGGTGGACCACCAGTGCGGGCCGACCCGGTCGCGGACCGTGCGCCAGCCGCCGGCCAGGAACTCCTCCTCGGTGTGGGCGGCGATGCCGCTGGAGCCGGGGCGGGGCGGGTCGAGCGGGACCGGGTCCAGGTTGGCGTCCACCAGCACCAGCCGGGCCACCAGCTCCGGGTGCCGGGCGGCGAGCACGATGGCCACCGCCCCGCCCATGCTGTGCCCCACCAGGTCGACCGGGCCGACGTCCGCCGCCCGCAGCGCCGTGGCCACCGCGTCCGCGTGGTCCTCCAGCGTGTAGCCGAAGTCGGTCGGGCGGTCGCTGATGCCGAAGCCGAGCAGGTCCAGCAGCAGCGAGCGCGGCCCGGCGAGCAGCGGGTGGACCGCCGCCGCGGTGAAGTACGGGCCGGCGCTCGCGCCGAGTCCGTGCAGGTAGACCCGGGCGGGCCGCCCCGCGTCCCCCGGGATGTCGATCCAGCGGATCCGGTCTCCCCCGGGCGTCACCTGGGCGTCGCGCATGTCGTCCCCTCCTCGATGCGGTCATGCGTCTCGATGCGGTCATACATCGCGAGGACTATACATCGATATCGAGGTATAGCGAGGGTGAGGCATACTGCTCTCCATGTTGGAGTTGGCGATCCTCGGATACCTGTACGACCAGCCGCTGCACGGCTACGAGCTGCGCCGCCGGGTCGCGCAGCTCACCGGGCACGTCCGCCCGATCTCCGACGGCACGCTCTACCCGGCGATCAAGCGCCTGGAACAGGCCGGCTGGCTGGGCCGGCAGACCGAGCCCGGCACCCGCGCGGCCCCCCGCCACGTGCTCACCCTCACCGAGCCGGGCCGCGCCGAACTGCGCCGCCGGCTGCGCGAGGCCGAGGGCACGGCGCTCACCGACGAGAACCACTGGTTCACCGTGCTCGCCTTCCTGCGCCACCTCACCGCCCCCGCCGAGCAGGCCGCCGTGCTGCGCCGCCGGCTGGCCTTCCTCAGCGAGCCCAGCAGCTTCTTCCACCAGGGCGAGCGCCCGCTCGGCGCCGAGGAGTTGGACGACCCGTTCCGCCGCGGCGTGCTGCTCATCGCCCGGGCCACCAGCGAGACCGAACTCGCCTGGCTGGCCGACACCCTGGAGTCACTCGACGCGCGGTGACCGCCCGGTGGCGAAGACCGGCCAGCCGATCTCGGTCCGCCAGCGCGAGCGGTCCGCCGTCTCCCGCCGCCCCACCAGGTAGTGCTCGCGCACCGGCCCGGCCACCGCCAGCGCGTGCCGGGCGACGTGGGCGGCCAGCATGCCGTAGGCCCGGTCGTTCTCCTCCGGCGGCCCGGCGTGCGTGATCACCGCCAACTCGACGGCGGGCAGCACCGTTTCGACCACCCGCCCGGCCGGCCGCAGACCCGCCGGACACGGCAGGTACACCGTGGCCTCCCCGCGGTGGTGGGTGAAGACCTCGTCGGCGTAGACCCCGCCGGGCGGACCGTCCGCGGCGGCGCCCTGCGCCTCCAGCACCGCGTACAACTCGCCCAGCGCGCCCTGCAGCCAGAGCCCGGCCCCACTCGCGTCCACCACCTCGCGGATCGCCAGCGCCCTGGTCGCCGGCACGCCGCGCACCTCCACCTCCCCCTGCGGCGGGCCGTCCAGCAGGTCCCGCAGCGCCGTGACGGCCAGTCGGGTGCGGTCCAACTCGCCCTCCAGCCGGGCCAGGTGATTGGCGAGCAGGTCGGCCCTGGCGTTCGGCCCGGGCGCAGTCAGCACTCCCCGCACCTGCTCCAGCGGCATCCCCAGGTCGCGCAGCCGCCGGATCACCTGGGCCGCCGGGATCTGCTCGGCGGTGTAGCGCCGGTAGCCGGTGCGCGGGTCGATGTCGGCCGGCTCCAGCAGTCCGGCCTGGTGGTAGTGGCGCAGCGTCTTGACGGTCAGCAGGGTGGCCCGGGCGAAGTCACCGATCGGCAGCAGCATGCCGCTCATTCTGCGGTCTCCCCCGGGGGGAGAGTGCGGTGGCCCGGCGGCCGTTGACCCTGCCCCGGCCGCACTGCGGAGGCTGGACGCACCAACCCACCGGGAAACGGAGAACACCGTGAACACCACCACCCTGACCGACCTCGTCACCCGCTACCTGGCCGTCTGGGCCGAGCCGGACGCCGCCCGCCGGGCCGCCGCCGTCGCCGAACTCTGGGCCCCCGACGCGGTGCAGCTCACCGAGGAGGCCGAGTTCGCCGGCCACTCGGCGCTCACCGGGCGGGTCGCCGAGGCCCAGCATGCCTTCTGCGCCGAGCGCGGCTGGGCGGTGACCGCCGCCGACGACGCCCGCGCCCACCACGACTGCGCCGCCTTCACCATCCAGCTGGAGCAGGCCGGCGAGCGGCTCTGGGCCGCCCGGGTCTTCCTGCTGCTCGCCGAGGACGGCCGGATCCGCCGCGACCACCACCTGACGGTCCAGGACCTGCAGGTGGGTTGACGGTCCGTCAGCGTGCCGGCCGGAACACCCACAACCGCATCAGCGTGAACCGCGCCGCCGTCGCGCAGGCGTTGGCCACCACCAGGGTGGCCAGCTCGACGCCGTGCGAGGCGTGCGGCTCGGTCGCGGCGAGCAGCCCGATCGCCCCGCTGCTCAGCACCACGCCGATCACGAACGCGGCCCCGCCCTGGAGCTGGTGGCGCAGCGCGTCCTGCCCGCCGCGCACGCCGAAGGTGAAGCGGCGGTTGAGGGTGGTGCTGGCCACCGCGGTCACCGCCTGGGCCAGGAAGTTGGCGGCCAGCGCGGGCATCGCCCCGCGCAGCCAGAGGTAGAGCAGCAGGTAGGACACGGTGCCGACGAAGCCGATCACGGCGAAGCTGGCCAACTGCCGGACCAGGCCCCGCCCCGGCGCGCCGGGCCGCGGCCGGCCCGGCAGTGCGGGGCGGCGGCGGAACGAGGCCCGGGCCATCCGGGCCATCCCCCGCAGGTCGTCCAGCGCGGTGCGCAGCACGTCCACCCGGCTGTCCGGGTCGTCGACCCAGTCCACCGGCACCTCGTGGATCCGCAGCCCGGCCCGTTCGGCCAGCAGCAGCAGTTCGGTGTCGAAGAACCAGGCCTCGTCCTCGACCTCGGCCAGCAGCGGCCGGACCAGCTCGGTGCGGACCGCCTTGAACCCGCACTGGGCGTCGCTGAAGGAGGCCGCCATGGTGGTGCGCAGCAGGGCGTTGTAGCCGCGCGAGACCAGCTCGCGCTTGGCCCCGCGCACCACCGCCGAGCCGCGGTGCAGCCGGGTGCCGATCGCCAGGTCGCTGTGGCCGGTGAGCAGCGGGGCGACCAGCGGCAGGAAGGCGTCCAGGCCGGTGGAGAGGTCCACGTCCATGTAGGCCACCACGTCCGCCGAGCTCTCGCTCCAGACCCGGCGCAGCGCCCGGCCGCGGCCCTTGAGCTCCAGGTGCACCGCCGTCACCCCGGACAGCTCCTCGGCGAGCCCGCGGGCCACCTCCCAGGTGCGGTCGGTGCTGGCGTTGTCGGCGATGGTGATCCGGAACGGGTACGGGAAGGTCTGCTCCAGGTAGCCGTGCAGGCGGCGCACGCTGCGGGCCAGCACGCGCTCCTCGTTGTGGACCGGCACGACCACCTCGACCGTCTGAACGATCGTCAGACCGGTCGGGTCCAGGAGCAGCTCGGAGTCCGTCATGACTGGAGATTCACAGCGCCTGATGGGCCCGCCATGATGGGAAGCTGAGATGGGGCTGAGAAGCCACCGCAGCTGCCCACCGCGACCCTTGGAGATGGCATGGCCGGTACGGTAACTCAGTCCGAGGTGATCGTGGTAGGGGCCGGCCCCACCGGTCTGCTGCTGGCCGGCGACCTGGCCGCGGCCGGGGTCGCGGTGACCGTGCTGGAGCAGCGCAGCGAGGAGTCCAACCTGACCCGGGCCTTCGGGGTGCACGCCCGCACCCTGGAGCAGCTGGACGCCCGGGGCCTGGCCGACGAGCTGATCGCCACCGGCCGCACCATCGCCGGCCTGCGCGCCTTCGGCTCCTTGCAGGTGGACATGTCGGAGCTGCCCACCCGCTTCCCGTTCGTCCTGATCACCCCCCAGTCGAACACCGAACGGCTGCTCCACGAACGGGCCCTGAAGGCCGGCGCGGTGATCCGCCGGGGCCACCGGGTGACCGGCCTGCGGCAGGACGCGGACGGCGTGCTGCTCACCGTCGAGACCCCGGACGGCACCGCCGACCACCGGGCCGGCTACGTGGTCGGCACCGACGGCGTGCACAGCACGGTGCGCGAACTGGCCGGCATCCCGTTCCCCGGCGAGTCGGTGGTCTCCTCGATGGAGCTGGCCGACGTGCGCCTCGCGGACGAGCCCGCCGGGGCGATCAGCACCGGTGCCAGCGCCGACGGCTTCGCCCTGGTCGCCCCGTTCGGGGACGGCTGGTACCGGCTGATGGCCTGGGACCGCAACCGCCAACTCCCGGACGGCGAACCGGTGGAGATCGAGCAGCTGACCGAGACGGCGAGCCGCGCGCTCGGCACCGACCTGGGCGTGCGCGAGGTCCGCTGGGTCTCCCGGTTGCACTGCGACGAGCGGATCGCCCCGCGCTACCGGGCCGACCGGGTGCTGCTGGCCGGCGACGCCGCGCACTGCCACTCGCCGGCCGGCGGCATGGGCATGAACACCGGGCTGCAGGACGCGGCCAACCTGGGCTGGAAGCTCGCCTCGGTGGTCAACGGGCACAGCCCGGACAGCCTGCTGGACAGCTACCAGGACGAGCGGCACCCGGTCGGCAGGCAGGTGGTGCGCGCCTCCGGCGGGCTGATCCGGATGGCGCTCGCCCAGTCCAGCGGGCTGCGGGCGCTGCGCTCGGTGGTCGGCGGGCTGGGCGGGGTGGTCAACCCGCTGGCCGTCCGGGGCGCCCGCACCGTCTCCGGGATCGGCATCCAGTACCCGGCCGAGCGCGGCGCGCACCCGCTGGCCGGCAAGCGGGTGCCCGACCTGCGCCTGGCCCAGGACTCCCCGCAGGCCCCGGCCCGGCTCTACGAGGCGCTGCGGGCGGGCCGGTTCGTCCTGGTCAACGCCGACGAGCGGGGCCCGGGCACGGTCTTCACCGCCCAGCAGCCGGAGGTCACCGCGCCCTGGGAGGACCGGCTGGTGCACGCCGCCCCGGCCGACCGGCACGGCAAGCTGCGGGCCACCGTGCTGCTGGTCCGCCCCGACGGGTACGCCGCCTGGGCGGCGGCCGACCCGAGCCGGGCCGAGCTGCGCCGGGCGCTGGCCCACTGGCTGGGCGAAACTGACGCAGCGTGACCTGACCTTCGCTCAACGCGGCCGGCGGGTCCCGGACGCGACCCTGAACCTGATGGTTTCCTGATACCCGGCCCCGCTGCGCCGGCCGCTGCGCGACACCGTGATCGCCCTGCCGGCCGAGCCGCTGCGGCGCGCCTTCCGCCACCCGGAGCCGGCTGCGCGCACCGTCTCGCCGGCCGCCAACGCGCTGCGGCTGCGCGCCCAGTTGGTCTGCGCGCCGTCCCCGCGCGAGCTGGCGCACCAGCCCCGGCCGAACCCGGAGATCCGCAGCTACCCGGCCGGATTCCGGATCTCCCGGCTCGGCACCTTCCCCACCGCGGGGGCCGGCTGCCCGGTCGCCGCGGCAGCGGACGTGGACGAATGACCGGGGCCGCCGCGGCGACCCCGATTTGTCTGGACCATTTCCATACAGTGTATGGAAGTTGCTTCATTCCGTTGAATTGACGCACTTTCACACTTGACTGTTATTTGGTTTTTCATTGCCTGGACTTTGATCAATTCACAGGGAACTTCTGGAATGTTTCTGCGCAGCGTTTCGACCCCCACTCAGTTCGACTGCCCCGACTGCCCCGCCGGCTCTGCACGCCGGTCAGAGGAGGAGCCCCCGTGCGTCCCCGCCCGCTCGCGCTCGCAGCCGCCATAGCCCTGCTCCCGCTCTCGGTCGCCTCACTCGGCATCCAGAGCGCCCAGGCCGCCACCCCCAACGCCGCGACCCCGCGGGTGATCCTGTCGAACACCGTGACGCCCGCCGTCGCGCACTCGCAGAAGCAGGGCGACGTCCCCGCCGACCAGCAGCTCTCGGTCGCGGTCTCGCTCAAGCTGCGCAACGCCGCCGACCTGGACGCCTTCCTGGCGAAGGTCTCCGACCCCAAGTCGCCGCAGTACGGCCACTACCTGACCCCCCAGCAGTTCGCCGACCGGTACGCGCCCTCGCAGGCCGACACCGCCAAGGTGGTCGCCTACCTGACCTCGCACGGCCTGACCGCCTCGGTCAGCGCCAACCGCCAGGTGGTGGACGTCAAGGGCACCTCGGCGCAGATCTCCGCCGCCTTCGGCACCCACGAGAGCGCCTACTTCGACGCCTCGCAGCAGAAGAAGTTCTTCGCCAACGACGGCGCGGCCACCCTGCCGGCCGACGTCGCCGCCGTGGTCGCCGGCGTGGGCGGCCTCTCCGACCACACCGTGCGCACCCCGAGCCTGGCCAAGCCGAACGGCTCCACCCCGGCCGCCACCCCGAGCGGCGTCGGCCCGGGCCAGTACGACGGCGCCTACAACCTGGACAAGGTCGGCGGCAAGGGCTCCGGCGTCAAGGTCGCGCTCTGGGAGTTCGACGGCTACAGCGCCTCGAACCTCACCACCTACGACAAGCAGTACGGCCTGACCGGCCCGGCCGTCTCCACCGTCTCGGTGGACGGCGCCAACTACGACAGCAAGCCGGGCGACGGCCAGGGCGAGGTCGAGCTGGACTCGGAGATCGTGCGCGGCGTCGCCCCGCAGGCCACCCAGCTGGTCTACGAAGCCCCCAACAACGACCAGGGCGAGATCGACATGGCCGCCAAGATCGTGGCGGACGACCAGGTCTCGGTCATCTCGATCTCCTGGGGCTCCTGCGAGCCGGACACCACCACCTCGGTGATGACCGCGGTCGACAACTCCATGAAGCAGGCCGCCGCCGAGGGCATCTCGGCCTACTCGGCCTCCGGCGACGACGGCTCGCGCGACTGCACCCGCTCCACCAGCGGCGCCAACGTCAAGGCCGTGGACTACCCGGCCTCCGACCCGTACGTGACCGGCGTCGGCGGCACCAACCTCCAGGTCAACGGCAACTCCTACGGCTCGGAGAGCGCCTGGAGCACCGCCGGCGGCGGCGTCTCCACCCAGTTCGGCAAGCCGTCCTGGCAGACCGGCACCAACGTCACCGGCACCATGCGCACCGTGCCGGACGTCGCCTCCAACGCCGACCCGCAGAGCGGCTTCGCGATCTACACCCAGGGCACCTCCGGCCCGGGCTGGCAGGTCTACGGCGGCACCAGCGCGGCTGCCCCGCTCTGGTCCGGCTACACCGCGCTGTTCAACGAGAAGGCCAAGTCGGCCGGCAAGGCCAACCTCGGCCAGGCCAACCCGGCGCTCTACGCGGTGGCCAACTCCTCGGCCTACGGCAGCACCTTCCACGACGTCACCACCGGTTCCAACCAGGACTTCCCGGCCGGCGCCGGCTACGACCAGGTGACCGGCTGGGGCTCCCCGGTCGCGGACGCGCTGACCACCGCGCTGCTCGGCGGCGGCTCGGGCGGCAACACCGGCAACACCGTCACGGTGACCGGCCCCGGCAACCAGAGCGGCACCGTCGGCAGCGCCCTCTCGGTGCAGGTCAACGGCACCGACTCGGCCGCCGGCCAGACCCTGACCTACTCGGCCACCGGCCTGCCGGCCGGCCTGTCGATCAGCTCCTCGGGCCTGATCACCGGCACCCCGACCACCGCCGGCACCACCGACGTGACGGTCACCGCGACCGACTCGACCGGCGCCACCGGCTCCGCGGTGTTCACCTTCACCATCGCCGCGCAGTCCGCCTGCACCCCGGCCCAGCTGCTCGGCAACGGCGGCTTCGAGACCGGCGCCGCCGACCCGTGGACCACCAGCTCCGGCGTGGTCAACGGTGACACGACGTCCGAGCCCGCCCACTCCGGCAACTACGACGCCTGGCTGGACGGTTACAACTCGGCGCACACCGACACGCTCGCCCAGACCGTGACGATCCCGACCGGCTGCAAGGCCACCCTGTCCTTCTGGCTGCACATCGACACCAACCAGAACGACGGCACCGCGCACGACACCCTGGTGCTCGACGCCAACGGCACCCAGCTGAACACCTGGTCCAACCTGGACGCCGGCAACGGCTACACCCAGCGCACCGTCGACCTGTCGGCCTACGCCGGACAGACCGTCACCCTGACCTTCACCGGCACCGAGGACGGCACCGGCCAGACCAGCTTCGTCATCGACGACGCGAACCTGAACGTCGGCTGACAACGCCGAGTCATCGCCCGGTGGCCCGCCGACACCATTTCGGCGGCCCACCGGGGCACCACCAGGATCCCGCCGGGAACGGGTCACCCCCGTCCCCGGCGGGATTTGTTGCATTCATGTTTCACGGATTCGCAGATCCGCGACACGGCGTGAAAGTAATTTGTCGTGACCACTGTCATAGGGCACGACAGATGACGTAGCCTCTGGTGCCTGCGTAAGGTTCCTGCAGCTCGATGGTGTCCCCACAACACCATCGAGCCGGTCCCGCCGCGTTAAGTCTCGGGCAAAACGGGGCGGCTGGTGGGGAAGGTTATTCGCATGGGCTCGCAGTACCAGCAGAACGCCGGACACCTGCGCCTGGTCGCACACCGGTCACCCGTCCCGACCGTCTTCGACCCGGCCCCGCCCGGCCCGGCCACCCGGCTCCCTGCCACCCCCGCGCTCCCAGCGGGCTCCCAGGCAACCGCGGTCGCCCCGGTCACCGTGCCGAGCTGCCACGGCGGCTTCGCGCAGACCCTGCACGGCGCCATCGAGGCCAGCGGACTCAGCCTGGACCGGATCAGGACCGAACTCGCCCAACAGGGCGTCAGAGTCAGTGTCACCACGCTGAGTTACTGGCGGCGCGGGCGCAGCCAGCCCGAACGGGCCGCCTCGGTGCGCGCCGTCGCCCTGCTGGAGGACCTGCTCGGCCTGGAGGAGCGCTCGCTCTCCAGCCTGCTCGGCCCGCCCCGTCCGCGCGGCCGCTGGGTCTCCCAACACACCCCCGACAGCCTGCCGATCACCGAACTCTGGCCGGAGAACCAGCAGGTCGCCGAGGTCTTCCAGGAGCTCGACGCGCCGCCGATCGGCGAACTGGAGCGCCTGAGCATCCACGACGCCTACTACGTCGGCGCCGAGCGGCAGGGCCAACTGCTGCGCACCCGCCAGGTGGTGCGGGCCACCACCAACGGCGTCACCCGCTGCCTGGTGGTGCAGAAGTCCGACGAGGACGCGAACGGCTGCCCCGAGATCACCTCGGTGCGGCACGCCCGGCTCGGCCGGGTGCGGCGCAACCAGCAGACCGGACTGCTGGTCTCCGAACTGCTGCTGGACCGGCCGCTGGGCCTGGGCGACTCGGCGGTCTTCGAGTACGAGGTCGAACTCCCGCCGGCCGGCCCGACCACCCTGTACGCCCGGCGGTTCGCGGTGCCGGTGCGCGAGTTCGTGCTCCAGGTGCACTTCGACCCGGCCGCCCTGCCCGCGCACTGCGAGCGCTACGAGCGGGACGGCGGCGAGGAGCGGGACCGGCTGCGCGAACGGCTCTGGATCGGCGCCTCGGCCAGCGTGCACGCGCTCGCCACCGAGCAGCAGCCCGGGCAGACCGGCATCCGCTGGGAGTGGGACTGACACGCGCTGGTGCCTTCGTCCAAACGACTTGTCCAGGAGGCAAGACGCCTGGCCGCGTCCTCGCAGCTCCACCTAGTCTCGACGGCAACCCCACAGCACCCTCACCCGTGGAGTCGCCGTGCCCGAGACCGCCCACCGACCGCACCGCCCGCACCTCCCGCACCATCCGCTGAACGCCCTGCGCGCCGGCGCCTTCTCGATCGGCGCCCTCCTGCTGCTGGTCGGCCTCGGCGTGCTGCTCGGCGCGCCGCTGCTGATCCCGCCGCTGGCGGCCAGCGCGGCCCTGGTGCACGGCGCGCCCCGGCTGCCGATCTCCCAGCCGCGCAACGTGGTGGGCGGCCACCTGGTGAGCGCCGTCGTCGGCTTCGCCACCCTGGCGGTCACCGGCCGGACCATGTGGGGCGCGGCGGTGGCCGGCGGGATCGCCCTGATCACCATGATGATCGCCCGGCTGCCGCACTCCCCGGCCGCCGCCACCTCGGTGATCGTCGTCCTGCAGGGCGCCCACCTGCTGCCCTTCCTCCCCCTGCTGGCGCTGGCCACCGCGCTCCTGGTGCTGATCGGCTGGCTGGCCGGCCTGCTCGGCCCGACGGCGGTGCGCTACCCGGCCGCCTGGTAGGTCCGGCAGGTAGGGCAGGATCGACCCCACCTACGGACAGGGGGAGTGGTACGGGATGACTGACGACGTGACGGTGCGTCCGATCGGCCTGGTGGTCGGCGGCCGGGTGGCGGTCGAGGACGACGACTGGGGCCGCGAGCGGGCCGTGATCCGCCTCGACGGCGCGCAGTACACCGCCGAGGCGCTGCGCGGGCTGGACGCCTTCTCGCACCTGGAGGTGGTCTTCCACTTCCACAAGGTGGCCCCCGAGAAGATCGAGACCACCGCCCGGCGCCCGCGCGGCAACCCGGACTGGCCCGAGGTGGGCATCTTCGCCCAGCGCGGCAAGAACCGCCCCAACCGGATCGGCATCTCCCGCTGCCGGCTGATCGCCCTGGACGGCCTCGACCTGCACGTGGCCGGCCTGGACGCGGTGGACGGCACCCCGGTGCTCGACCTCAAGCCGTGGATGGCCGAGTTCGGCCCGCTGGAGCCGACCGTCCAGCCCGCGTGGGCCACCGAGCTGATGCAGGAGTACTACTGACCCCCGTGCGAGAGTGGCTGCCATGACCACGCACCAGGAGCCCGCCGCCGCGCTGCGGCACTGGCGGGCCGCCGCCACCGAGCCGGACAGCCTGCTGATCGACGGCTTCCACGCGCTCAAGCACACCCTGCGGTTCGGCGGCGAACTGCGCGCGGTGGTCACCAGCGACCCGGCCGGCCTGGCCGAACTGGCCGGCCGGCTGGCCCCGGACGTGGCCGAGCGGGTGCTCGCCGCCGCCGTCCCGGTGCCGGCCGCCGAGCTGCGCGCCCTAGTGCCCCGGCCGCACCCGACCGGGGTGGCCGCGCTGGCCGTCCGGCCGGACCGGCAGGGCCAGTTGGACCGGCTGCGGGCGCTGCCGCGGCCCGCGCCCGTGGTGGTGCTCGACAACCCGCGCAACCTCGGCAACGTCGGCGCGGTGGTCCGGCTGGCGGCCGGCTTCGGCGTCACCGGCGTGGTCACCACCGGCGACCTGGACCCCTGGCACCCGACCGTGGTGCGGGCCGGCGCCGGGCTGCACTACGCCACCGCCGTCGCCCGGCTGCCCGCCGACGGCCTGCCGCCCGGCCCGCGCTTCGTGCTGGACCCGGAGGGCGAGGACATCCGCTCGGTGCGGCTGCCGGACGACGCCCTGCTGGTCTTCGGCTCCGAGCGGCACGGCGTCTCGGCCGAGCTGCGGGCCAGCGCCGACGGCCTGCTGGCGATCCCGATGCGGCCGCAGGTCTCCAGCTTCAACCTGGCCACCTCGGTGGGCATGGGGCTGTTCCACTGGATGTCGCACACCGCGTCAGGAGACTGACGCCGACTCCGGCTGGCCCCGCTTCAGCGCCCGCTCCAGCTCGCCGAGCGCGGTGAGCAGCAGGCGGCTGCCGGAGCGCACCACGTCCTGCTGCTCGCTGCCCCGGTGGGTGTAGGCCAGCTCCGGGTCGGTGGCCGGCTGCTCGGACCGCTCCCAGTCCCGGTGCGCCGCCCGCAGCGCGGCGAAGTCCACCGGCGCACCGGTCAGCACCGCCGCCCCGGCCGCCGCGGTGGCCTCGGCCAGCCGCTCACCGAACTCCCGCGCGCCCGGCACCGGCTCGGCGTCCCCGGGCGGCAGGTGGGCCTCCATCAGCAGCCCGACCCGGGACAGGTAGCTCAACGCCTCCTGCGTCCGGGCCAGCTGCTTGCGGGTCAGCTGGGGGGAGTGGGTGGCCAGCCGGACCGGCTCGGCGGCGGCCCGCTCCCGGGCCTGCAGGAAGTCCGACCGGGCCTCCCGGGTGTCCAGCAGGGCGGTGCGCACGGTGTGCGGGTCGCGCCCGGCCGGATCGCCGTAGCCGGCCAGCACCGCCGCCGCGTACCGGCCCAGCGCGGCGATCCACTCGGCGGTGCGCTCCGGCAGCCGGGAGGTCTCCCAGGTCGGGAAGAGCGCGTAGGCGAGCAGCGCCACCGCGCCGCCGAGCAGTGTCATCAGCACCCGCTCCCAGGCGGTGTGCACCGCGCTGCCGGGCTGCAGGTCGAGCAGGAAGACCACGTAGGCCGAGATGCACGTGGTGGTCACCGCGTAACCGGTCTTCAGGGTCAGGTAGGCGCCGCCGATGCAGAGCACCGCGAGCGCGCAGGAGATCCACTGGCCGGGGCGGGCCAGCTCCACCACGGCGGTGGCCAGCACCACCCCGACCACGGTGCCGGCCACCCGGGCCACGCCCCGGCTGTAGGTCTGGCCGAAGTCCGGGCGGATCACCATCGCGGCCGTCATCGCCGCCCAGTAGCTGTGGTGCAGGCCGGTCAGCTTGGCCAGCAGGTAGGCGGTGGTGACCACGCCGGCCAGCCGCACCGCGTGGTGCAGCACCGGCGTGCCCAGGCTGACCTGCCGCCAGCCGGCCCGCACCGCCACCGGCACCATGCCGGCCAGCCCCGGCCGGTGCAGCACGCCGTCCGGGCCGGCCACCGGTCCGGCCAGCGGGGTCTCCCGGCCCTGCTCCAGCGCGCCGGCGGCCCGGCTGAGCTGGCTGGTGAGCCGGCGCGAGGCGCGCAGCGCGGGGCCGCGCAGCACCGGCGGCCCGGGCGGGGCGAGGGCGGCCGGGGTGGACTTCGGGTAGACCAGCGGCTCGCCGGAGCGGATCGCCCGGGCCAGCGCGTCCAGCAGCTGGGCCGCGCCGGCCAGCACCTCGCGGGCCCGGTCCCGCTCCGGGCCCTCGGGGGCGGCGCCGATCTCCGGGTCGGCGATCGCCGCCAGGGCCGGCCGGATCCGCTCGGCGATCGCCCGCAGGCCGTGCAGCTCGGGCGGGCGGCGGCGCTCCTGCCAGGCCGTCAGGGCGGCGGCGTGCCGGGCCAGCATCATCGCCTCGGGGTCGAAGGCGGCGTGCGGCTCGTGCCGCAGCCGGCGGGCGTAGTGCGCCAGCTCCGCGTAGGCGTCGGCCAGCGCGTCCCGCTGGGCGCCCCAGTTGCGGATCGGCAGCACGGTGATCACCAGCGCCTGCACCGCGCCGCCGATCGCGCAGAGCAGCGCGTGCGCCGCCGCGGTCGGCACGCTGACCGGCAGCTGCACCACGACCAGCATCACCGTGACGGTGTTGGCGGACACCACCCCGGCGCTCGGGCCGAGTGCCCAGGCCAGGCCCGCCGCGAACGACCAGGCGGCCAGCAGCAGCGGGAACATCCCCGGCACGCTGACCGCGAGGTAGCCGAGGAAGGTGCTGACGCCCAGTCCGATGCCGGCCGCCAGCGCCAGGGTGGGCCGCGGCCGGAAGCTGCGCTGGAAGGTCGCGGTGCCGGCGATGAAGGCGCCCATCGCGGCCGAGGTGGCCTCCCTGGGCCCGCCGATCGCCAGCACCGGGAAGACCACCAGGGCCACCGCCAGGGCGCCGCGGGCCGACCGCTTGGGATCGCTGAGCGCGCGTTCCCAGCTCAGCCCCGCCCGTCCGGTGTGACGAAGAGCTGCGAACCACGACATAACGGTCAGTCTAGGCGGGGCGCTCCGGCCCGATCGACCTGACGGACCGCCAACCACCCACCCTGACCAGCAGCGCACCGGGCAGGAACACCGCGTCCGCCGCGAGCATCGCCAGCGAGAAGAGCGGCAGCCCGAGCAGCACCGCGATCCCCACGTGCTCCAGCAGCATCACCACCAGCAGCGCGTTCTTCAACCGCCGGTTCGCGAGCGCGAACGGGAAGGCCACCTGGAGCAGCACGGTCCCGTAGGAGAGCAGCAGGACCACCAGCGAGCTCGCCGCCAGCAGGTGGGCCGGGCCCGGCCACGGCGTGAAGTAGTCCAGGTGCAGCGGGTACCAGAGCGCGGTGCCGTCCTGCCAGCGGCTGCCCTGCACCTTGTAGAGCCCGGCGGTGGCGTACACCAGCACCACCTGACCGGCGATCACCAGCATCGCGCAGTGGTGCACCATGCTGCCCAGCGCGTCCAGCACCGCGCGCGGCTCGCCGTCGGGCCACCGGCGGTCGACGGCCCACCAGGCCCCGGCCACCGCCCACAGGGTCCAGAGCAGCGCCGCCCAGCCCGGGCCGGACCAGCCCGGGTCCGACCAGGAGATCCGTCCCGCCGCCTCGGCCCCGGCCAGGGCCGCGCCGGCGAGCAGCCAGAGCAGCACCCCCGCCGCCCCGGCCCCGCCGCCCCGGGCCCGCCGCCGGGCGTCCAGCGACCAGACCTCGGCGCAGCGGGTGAAGGCCAGGTAGATCGCCATCAGGTGGACCAGGTTGTCGCCCCCGTCGCCGACCAGCACGCTGCGGTTCTGCACCGAGACCACGGCGACCAGGAAGAGCACCGAGCTGAACCTGGTCCGCCAGCCGAGCAGCATCAGCACCGCGGCGACCAGCACCAGCGCGTAGCAGCCCTCGAACCACCAGCGGCCGTCCTGCCAGCCGAGCACCGAGAAGGCGTGCGTCTGCTGCTGCAGCGACCGGGCCAGCGGCAGGCTCCAGGCCGCCCGGTCGCCGTACAGCTCGCGGCGGTTCGGCCACTCGCGCAGGAACTGCACCAGCACCACCAGGGCGAAGCCGATCCGCACCGCGGCCGCCTGGTGGCGGGCCCGCGGCGGGCCGCTGAAGGCGTTCGCGGCGGCCAGCACCGCCGCGCCGAGCTGTTCGACCGGGGTGGGCCGGGCGGCCGGCGCGGGCGGCGGCGCGGCGGCGCGGGCGGGCCCGGCCTGGCGCGGGATGCCGGACAGCAGCCCGGTGCCCTCCGCCGCCAGGTCGTGCTCCGCGCCGTGCTCCTGGTGGTTCGTCACAGGTCCTGCCAGTCGTAGGAGGTGACGGGCCACCAGGGCAGCTCGCGCAGCTGCGGCGGGTCGACGGAGCGGCCCGGGCCCCAGCTCGGCGGCGCGACCGGCGTGGTCCGGGCCCGCAGCTGGACCCCGGTCACCGGCTCGCCGCCCGCCACGTGCCCGAGCCGCTGCAGCGCGATCCGCTTCAGGTACTCGACGGCCAGCGAGCTGCGCTCCCCGGAGGTGGGCGCCTCCTGGCCGTCGTGGGTGCCGTCGTAGAAGTCCCAGGCGCGGCGCAGCAGGTTCTGGTCGGCGTGGCTGGGGAACGGGTTGTGCCGGATCGCGGCCACGTCCTGGGCCGTCAGGTCCACCCAGGAGCCGTCCCCGGCCGCGCTGCGCAGCCGGGCCTGCACGTCGGTGTTGACCTGCAACGGGTCGGGCGCGAAGAGCTTCCAGTTCTGCTCGAACTCCGGGTAGACCAGGCCGTCCAACTGGGACTGGTGGCTGGTGGAGAAGGAGTTCGGCGGGGCGTCGGCCAGCAGCAGCGCGCCGAGCAGCACCCCGGTCGCGGCCAGCAGCGCCACCCCGGCGCCGGTCAGCACCACCAGCGCGGGCAGCGACCAGCGGCGGCCCTCGGCGGGCTGCTGCGCCATCCGTCCTCCCCGTCCCGCGGCCGCTAGAGGACGAAGGCCTCGGCGCCCGAGCCGGAGACCAGCGGGCGGCCGGCCTGCTCCCAGGCGAACATCCCGCCGTCCACGTTGAACGCCTCCCGGCCGTTCGCCACCAGGTACTGCACCACCTGGGCGGAGCGGCCGCCGACCCGGCAGACCACGTACAGCGGCGCGTCCGGCAGCTCGTCCAGCCGGGCGGTGAACTGGCTCATCGGGATGTGCAGGGCGCCCGCGGCGTGCCCGGCGTCCCACTCGTCCTGCTCGCGCACGTCGATCAGCACCGCCTCGGCGGGCACCGTCTCGACCGGGGCGGTGGGGATCTGCTGGAACATGCTCGGGGTCTCCTGTCCGGGCTCGGGTCGTGGGGGCACAGCGGCCCCATTGTGCCTGCCGCGGCCGCCGTTCGGGGCCGGAGCACCGAGCAGCCCCTCCAGTTCGCGCTGCCGCTCGGCCGCACCGGCCAGCAGTTGGTCGGCCAACTCGGCCAGCAGCTGCTCCGGGTCCCCGGGGGCCATCACCAGCAGCGAGCCCATCGCGGTGGACTCCAGCCGGACCCGCTCGGCCGCCAGCTCGCCGATCCGCGCGGTCAGCCAGGCCAGCCGCTGGTGCAGCCACTCGCCGCGCTCCGGCGCGCCCGGCAGCGGGGCCGCCTCGGGGGCGGTGGACCACTCCTCGGCCAGTGCCCGCAGCGCCTCGGCGTCGCCGCGCCCGTAGGCCTCGTTGGCCCGGGCGATGAAGACGGAGCGGCGCTCCTGCTCGGCCGGGTCCTGGGCCAGGTCGGGGTGGGCGGCCCGGGCCAGCTCGCGGTAGAGCCGCTGGGCCTCCTTGCCGGGGCGCACCCGGCGCACCGGCTCGGGTTCGGCCGGAGCCCGCCGCTCGTCCGGCGACTGCCGCTCGGCCTGCCGGACGCTGTCGAAGAGCGCGTCCAGGTCGGGCAGTTCGGCCACCACCTGGCGGGCCTCGGCGGCCCGCCGCAGGTCCTCCGGGTCGCCGGTGCGCGCCGCCCGGGCCTCGGCGACCAGCGCCTCCAGCTCGTCCAGCCGCGCGTAGAGCGGGCCCAGGCGCTGGTGGTGGACCAGCGCGAAGTTGTCGATCTCCACCCGCAGCGTGGCCACGTCCACGTCCAGGGTCAGCCAGGCCAGCTCGGTGGCCGCGACCCTCTCCTCCAGCATCGCCGTCTCGGGGTCGAACCACGGCACCGGGGTCTGCACGTCGCCTCGCTCATCCACCCGGCGAGCCTACCCGGGCCGCGCCCGCCACCGGTCGGCGCGTTTTCCGGCGGCGAATTCCGGCCAGTAAACGATGGACAGGGCGTGCGGCACGGCGCACGCTGGGTGACACGCAACTGATACTGAGGAATCTGACGGTTTCGGTACCGGTCCCCGGTCCGTCCGTGCTTCGCTGGGAGCGGCAACAGCGAGACAGGCCTGAACAGCCGCGAAGATGGCGGCCCGAGCGCGGCCGGACAGGCGGGAGCGGTACCAGACCCATGGCGGACGACCCGAACTCCACAGCGGACACCACGAGCGAACTCCCCCGGGCCCTGGGCGCGTTGGCCTCGGCCCCGCGCGCCCAGGACGGCCCGGCCGACCCGGCCGGGCAGCAGCCGGCCGGCGTGGTGGCGATGGTGCGGCTGGCGGCCGTGCTGATCGACCCGGACGGCCGGATCGCGCTCTGGAGCCGGGCGGCCGAGGAGCTCTTCGGCCACCGCACCGAGGCGGTCCAGGGCCGGGCCGCCAGCGGGCTGCTGCCGGCCGTCGAGCCGCGGGTGCCGAGCGAGGCCCCGTCCCCGGCCGGGCGGCGCTGCGACGCCTTCGACACCCTGGACGACCTCACCGGGGCCGGCGCCTGGGCCGGCCTGATGCCGGTCACCGACCGGGAGGACCGCGGCCGCTCGGTGCTCTGGTGGGCCTACCCGCTGGTCGAGCCGGAGGGCCGCAGCCTGCTGGTGCTGGCCGCCGACGCCCGGCCGCTGCGGGCCCGCGGACCGCGGATCGCGATCGGCCGCCGGCTGCTGCCGTACGCGGCCGCCGAGGCCGGGCAGGGCGCCTTCCACTGGATCTCCGCCACCCTCGGCCCGATCACCCCCGGCGGCGCCGGCCCGCTGGCCCCGCTGCTGAACCGGCTGCCGGCCGGGCGGCAGAAGGTGCTGCTCCGTCAGGTGGCCGCCGCGGGGCTGCCGGCGCTCTGGGTGGACGCCGGCACCAAGCTGCCGGTGGTGCCCTACGAGCCGCCGACCGCCGGGGTGGCCGCGCTGGCCGCCGGGCTGGGCCGGCGCTACCCGACCGCCCAGCAGCGGGCCAGCGCCGAGCGCGGTTCGCCCCGCGCGGAGGCGCAGGGCGGCCCGCTGGGCCTGCGGGTGGTGCCGGAGCCCGAGGCGGCCGTCCGGCCCGAGCCGGCGGTGCCCGCGCCCCGGGCCGCCGTCCCGCAGGACGCCGGGATCCGGGGGAGGGCGGCCGAGCAGCTGACCCCGCTGCTGACGAACGGTCAGGCCGGCGAGCAGCTGACCCTGCTCAACGAGGTCGGCTCCAAGGTCGGCACCACCCTGGACCTGGACGCCACCGCCCGCGAGCTCTGCCAGGTGCTGGTCCCCCGGGTCGCCGACTTCGCCTGCGTGGACCTGCTGGACCGGCTGATCTCGGACGCCGAACTGCCCGAGGAGCGGCCGGACGACGACACCATGCTGCGCCGGGTGGCCCGCAGCTTCCACAACTCCCCGCAGCAGTGGAGCCACGTGCTGGACGAGGGCGCGCTGCTGGCGATGCCGCGCTCCACCCCGCCCGGCATGGCGCTGCAGAACAACCAGGCGGTGCTGGTGCCCACCGTCGGCGAGGACCTCGCGGTGGACTACGCGGCCTCGCTGGGCGGCGGGCCCGGCCTGGTGCCGGTGGTCTCCGGCCGCTCGATGCTGGTGCTGCCGCTCTCCGCGCGCGGCACCGTGCTGGGCATCCTGAAGCTGCTCCGGCTGCCCGACCGCGCGCCGTTCGACGAGTCGGAGGCGGCCACCCTGCTGGAGCTGGCCGCCCGGGCCGCGCTCTCGCTGGACAACGCCCGGCTGCACCGGGCCGAGTCCAAGGTCGCCACCACCCTGCAGCGCTCGATGATCCCGACCCGCCCGCCGCAGATCCCCGGCGTGCAGATCGCCCACCGCTACATGCCCGGCGACCGGCGGGCCGAGGTCGGCGGCGACTGGTTCGACGCGATCCAGCTGCCCGGCAGCCGGGTCGCCCTGGTGGTCGGCGACGTGATGGGCCACGGCCTGCACTCGGCCGCCGCGATGGGCCGCTACCGCACCGCGATGCAGACCCTGGCCGCGCTCGACCTGCCGCCGGGCCAGCTGCTGCGGCACCTGGACAACCTGGCCCAGAAGATCGGCGACGACCACCTGGCCACCTGCCTCTACGCCGTCTACGACCCGATCAACCGGACCTGCGACCTGGCCAGCGCCGGGCACGTGCCGCCGGTGCTGGTCCATCCGGACGGGCGCGGCGAGCTGCTGGAGATCCCGGCCGGCGCGCCGATCGGGGTCGGCGGGGTGCCGTTCGTGGCCAAGCGGATCGAGGTGACCGACGGCTCGATGCTGGTGATGTGCACCGACGGGCTGGTCGAGGTCCGCGGGGGCGACATAGGAGCCGGGCTGGCCGCGCTCTGCGGCAACCTGATCGACCCGCGCCGCACCCCGGACGAGGCCTGCGACACCGTGCTGGACCGCCTGCACTCGGAGGACCGCAAGGACGACGTGGCCCTGCTGGTGGCCCGGTTCGACGGGGTCGCGGAGACCGAGGTGGCCACCTGGACCCTGGCGGTGGACACCGCCGAGGTCGGCCGGGCCCGCGGGCTGGTCCGCGCGCAGCTGTCCGCCTGGGGGCTGGAGGCGCTCGGCGACACCACCGAGCTGCTGGTCAGCGAGCTGGTCACGAACGCCGTCCGGGTGGCCCGGGACTACGTGCAGCTGCAGCTGATCCGGGTGGACAAGCTGCTGGTCGAGGTGAGCGACGACAACCACAACCTGCCCTCGCTGGAGCCGGCCGAGTCGATGGACGAGAACGGCCGCGGGCTCAACCTGGTGAGCAAGCTGGCCGAGCGCTGGGGGACGGCCCGCAAGGCGGTCGGCAAGGTGGTCTGGTTCGAGCAGCCGCTGCCCCGCCAGCCCCGCCCCGCCCAGGACTGAGACCCGCAACGGCAGAGCGCGCCGCCCGACTCCGGGCGGCGCGCTCTGCCGTTGCGACGCTGCGTCAGGCGGTGCGCTGGCCGGCGAACAGCCTGGCCGCACCGACCCCGTTCAGCACCCGCGGCCAGTAGCTGCCGAAGACCTCGGCGGTGGCGGCCAGCAGCACGGCGGTGGTGATCGCCACCAGGTGCTCCATGCCGGCCAGGTTCGGTATCGCGATCACCTCGGCGACCATCACCACCACCACACCGGTGCCGGTGGCCCAGGCCCGGGTCTTCCAGGCCACGCAGACCGCCAGCGCCACCACGGCGGCCGACGGACCGGTGTCCCGCAGGTGGGCGACCGAGGACGGGAAGCCGAACAGGTGCTCCGGACCGATCCGCACCCCTATCCGGGCGAACAGCGTGCCGGCCAGCGTGCAGGCGTAGGCGATCACCACGGTGGCCCGGCGGCCCAGCACGATCTCGGCGATCCCGAAGACCAGCAGCACCTGGGCCAGCGCCCCCCAGACCGGCAGGTCGAGCGCGGGCACGAACAGCGAGAACGGCGTGCGCAGCAGCGACACGTCCAACGGCTGCG
The DNA here is from genome assembly GCF_007829815.1 of Kitasatospora viridis. Taxonomy (NCBI): domain Bacteria; kingdom Bacillati; phylum Actinomycetota; class Actinomycetes; order Kitasatosporales; family Streptomycetaceae; genus Kitasatospora; species Kitasatospora viridis. Next base: position 2,893,057 of record NZ_VIWT01000001.1, read on the forward strand.
CGGCCTTCACCACGCCGACCCGCTCGACGAGCTGCTCACCGTGCGGCAGGTGCTGCACGATGCTGAAGGCCAGGATCAACAACGTGGCACCGGTGGCCATCGGTACGGCCGCGAACTTCTTGGTCCGCAGCCGTTCCCACACCGTGCCGAACAGGGTTCCCCACTCGGCGACGGCGAACCGCTGGACCACTGCCAGCCGCCCCCGTCGCGCGTCCCCCGCGTGGGTCTTCTGATTCACGACAGCCTCTCTCGTCCGTCTTCGCAATTGCGTCGATCACGGTCCGTTCCCGGGCCCCGAACCCGGTTCGCTTCACTCTCCAGCCTAGGCAGTTGCAACAACCGGCGACTCGCTCTCGATACCGATATTCCCGTCATCCTCGAGAGGGAGTCGTCACATTCGAAACCCCGTCGGTTGCCCGGGATTCGGTAGGGGCAAACCCCGATTCACCCCGTACGGGTCCCCCAGGTCCCTCCGCCCCCCGGCGGAGGGCTACCCCTGCCCGCCGCCTTCCGCCGTGGGCGCCGACGGCTCCGCGGTGAGCGGGCGCCGGTGCCGGCGACGGAAGAGTGACGGGAGGCTCGGTGCGGTGATGAAGCCCTCCGCACGGGCATTGGCGATGCCGATCCTGGGCAGTTCGCTGCTCTTCTCGAAGAGCAGGTAGCGGGGCTCCCAGATCGGCCGGTACTTCGCGTTGGCCCGGTACAGCGATTCGATCTGCCACCAGCGGGAGAAGAAGCCGAGCACCGAGCGCCAAAGCCGCAGCACCGGACCGGCGCCCAGCTTGGAGCCGCGCTCGAAGACCGAGCGGAACATCGCGAAGTTCAGCGAAACCCGCTCCAGCTGCAGTTCCTTGCCGCCCTTCTCCAGCAGTTCGATCACCATGAACTCGACCAGCCCGTTCTCGGACTCCCGGTCACGGCGCATCAGGTCCAGTGAGAGGCCCTTCTCGCCCCACGGCACGAAGCTCAGCAGGGCCCGCAGCCGGCCCTCGCCGTCGTGGCACTCCAGCATCACGCAGCGCCCGTCGGCCACGTCGCCGAGCCGGCCCAGCGCCATCGAGAAGCCGCGCTCGGTCTGGCCGTCCCGCCAGTGGTCGGCGGCGTCCAGCAGGGCGAACATCTCGGCCTCGGGGATGTCCTCGTGCCGACGGATCCGGACGGTGTAGCCGGCCCGCTTGACCCGGTTGTAGGCCTGCCGGACCACCCGCATGGCCCGGCCCTCCAGGGAGAACTCGTCCAGCTCGACGATCGCCTCGTCGCCCAGCTCCAGCGCGTCCAGCCCGTGCCGGGCGTAGATCACCCCGGCCTCCTCGGAGGCGCCGGTGACGGCGGGCGCCCAGGCGTGCTCGCGGGCCTCGGCCAGCCAGAGCTCGATCGCGCCGGGCCAGGCCTCCGGGTCGCCGATCGGATCGCCGGAGGCCAGCGAGACCCCGCCGACCACCCGGTAGGTGACGGCCGCCTTGCCGGTGGGCGAGAAGATCACCGCCTTGTCCCGGCGGGTGGCGAAGTAGCCCAGCGAGTCCCGCTCGCCCTGCCGGTCCAGCAGCTCGCGCAGCTTGGCCTCGTCCTCGCGGGTGAGCAGCTCCTTGCCGCGCGGGCTGCGGAAGGCCACGTAGAGCACCAGCAGGAAGAGCACCGCGCCCATCGCGTTGATGAAGGCGTTCACCCAGTTCGGGACGTTGATCACGTCCAGCACCCGGTCCGAGGGGGTGACCGTGATCATCCGGAAGATCGCGTACCGGAACCGGTCGCCGAAGCCCGAGCCGGTCAGGGTGTTGTTGACGTCGACCAGCACCTCGCCGATCAGGCCGCCGACCAGCAGGCCGCCGAGGAAGGTGGCCACCGCCATCCGCGGGTTGGACCGGTCGCCCTTGGAGGTGAACTCCTTGCGGCCGACCACCAGGCAGAGCATGAACAGGCCGGTCAGCACGGTGGAGAAGTAGTTGAACGGGTGGCTGTCGTAGTGGTCCTGGCCGGGCACCAGCAGGGCCAGCAGGTAGAGCAGGAAGGTCAGGCCGCCGAGCCCGAAGTTGAAGATCCAGGCGGCCCGCTTGCGCCGCCGCATCGCCACCGCGAGGAAGAGCGAGAGCACCGCCGTGGCCAGGCCGGCCGTCATCAGGTAGGGCGTGAAGTACTGGCCCTCGGAGTGGGTGCGCACCGTGTTGCGGAACGGCACGGCGACCACCGCCAGCAGGTTGAGCAGCGCGATCAGCCGCAGGTACCAGACCGTCCCGGCGGCGGCCACGGGCCGTATCCGGGCGAGCGGGGAGCGGCGGGGCGCATCCGGGACCGACGGCGGCTGCTTGCTGGTGGAGGACACGGGTTCAATTCCAAACGATCAGGTCGGGGCGCGCATCCGCACCTGGTGGCGCGTCATCCATCGTGGCTCACACGGGAACCGGTGCGCGTGATGCGGGCAGTGGATTCGGCCCCCGCCGATCGGCGGGGGTGGCAACCGTCCGAAGCCCTACGCTCGTCCCGTGCACGGAGACGAGGAGGAGCCGGCGTGGAACCGATCCGAGTGCTGATCGTGGATGACGAGCTGTTGGTCCGCTCCGGCCTGGGGATGATCATCGGATCGGCCCCCGACCTGCGGCTGGTCGGCGCCTGCTCCGGCGGCGAGGCGGAGGAGCAGACCAGGCGGCTGCGGCCGCACGTGGTGCTGCTCGACGTCCGGATGCCCGACCTGGACGGGCTCTCGGTGCTCCGGCTGCTGCGGGCGCTGCCCGACCCGCCGGCCGTCTCGATGCTCACCACCTTCGACACCGACGAGTACATCGGCACCGCGCTGCGCGGCGGCGCCGCCGGGTTCCTGCTCAAGGACACCGCGCCGGACCAGCTGGTCCACGCGGTCCGGGTGCTGGCCGGCGGCGGCTCGATGCTCTCGCCCGCGGTCACCAGAACCGTGATCGGCGGCTACGTCGAGGGCGGCGGGCCGGACGCCGACGCGCTCGCCCTGGTCCGCACCCTGACCGGGCGGGAGCTGGACGTGCTGGCGCTGCTCGGCGAGGGCCTGGCCAACGCGGAGATCGCCGACCGGCTCTTCCTCGGCACCGGCACGGTCAAGGACCACATCAGCGCGATCCTCGGCAAGCTCCGCGCGGCCAACCGGGTCCAGGCCGCGGTGATCGCGCACCGCGCCGGGCTGGTCCGGCCCCCGCAGCGGTGAGCGCGCGCCCGCCCGCCGCCGGGTCCGCCCGGCGGCCCGCCCGCGCCGGCCACTGGGCGGCGCTGCTGCTCCCGGTGGCGACGGCGCTGCTGGAGGGCTGGCTGCTGGACCACAACACGGTCTGGTGGAAGACCTGGCTGAACTGCGCGGGCGCCGCGGGGCTGCTGCTGCGCACCAGGTGGCCGCTGGTCTCGATGGCGCTGGCCCTGCCGGGCACCTTCTACACGGACAGCTGGATCGCCTCCGGGACGGCGCTCTACTCGGTCGCCGCGCAGCGCCGGCGGCCCGCCGCCGCGGTGGTCTGCGGTGCGGCCTTCGCGCTCGCCGACTACTTCACCTGGTCCGAGTCCGGACCCAGCTCCGGGATCGACCCGTTCTCGCTCACCCAGTCCAACGGGCTGGCGATGATGCAGTCGCTGCTGCTCGGCACCGCGCCGGTGGCGGTCGGCTGGCTGGCCCGCACCCGCCGGGAGCTGACGGTCCGACTGGCCGAGCTGACCCGGGGCCAGCAGCGCGAGGCCCGGCTGCTGGCCGAGCGGGTGCTGGCCACCGAGCGGGCCAGGCTGGCCCGGGAGATGCACGACGTGGTCTCGCACCAGGTCAGCCTGATCAGCGTGCAGGCCGGCGGACTGCAGGTGTCCACCACCGATCCGGCGGCCGAGCGGACCGCGCGGACCATCCGGGAGCTCTCGGTGCGGACCCTGCAGGAGCTGCGGCAGATGGTCGGGGTGCTGCGGGCGGCCGGCCCCGCCGTGCCGGACGGCTCGCCGCCCCCGCCGCAGCCCCGGCTGGCCGACCTGCCCCGGCTGATCGAGGACAGCGGGCTGTGCACCGAGGTGGAACTGCCGCCGGGCGGGCAGGAGTGGCCGGAGCCGGTGCAGCGGGCCGCCTACCGGACGGTGCAGGAGGCGCTCACCAACATCAGCAAGCACGCGCCGGGGGCGCGGGTGCGGGTGACGGTGCGTGACGAGGGGGAGCGGCTGCTGGTCGAGGTGCGCAACGGGCCGGCCCCGGCCTCGGTGCCCGCCCCGGGGCTGCCGGGCGGCGGCCACGGGCTGGTCGGGCTTCGCGAGCGCGCCCAACTGCTCGGCGGCACGCTGACCGCCGGGCCGACCCTGGACGCGGGGTTCACCGTCCGTGCCGAGCTCCCGGCTGGGCCGTGCGGGTGACTTGGCGGCACTAGCGGGTGGTGCAACCGGCGAAATCGGATGCAAAGACGAAGAGTGACCAGTGGAACACTTTCGGCCAACGACGGTCGCAGGTGGTCCTCGTGTGAACTCGTTCGATCCCGCAAGGAATTGGAGAACCCCATGAAGGACTTCCGCAGGGCCCTGGTGCTGACCTGCGCCGCAGGCGCGCTCGTGCTGGGCGGCGCCGGCGCCGCCGCGGCCGATGCGAACGCCACGGGTGTCGCGATCGGCTCGCCCGGCGTGCTGTCCGGCAACGTCATCCAGATCCCGATCCACATCCCGATCAACATCTGCGGGAACTCGATCGGCGTGGTCAGCATCGCGAACCCGGCCTTCGGCAACACCTGCATCAACGCCTGATCCCGGGCGTCCCGGCCGGCCCCGTCCTCAGGACGGGGCCGGCCCCCGTTCGCCCGCCCCCGCCAGCCGCAGCTGACGCAGCGTCCAGCCGCGCCCCGCCGGGTCCAGCTCCCGGGTCGCCGCCGCGAACAGCTCCGCCGCCCGCCGGTAGGAGAGCCGCCCACGCCCCGTCAGCGGGCAGCGGTCCCGGGCCGGGACGCCCGCCGGCGCCCGGCGGTCCGTCAGGAAGAGCGGCCCGCCCGCCCGGCTGACCAGCAGCAGCGGCAGCAACCGGGCCGTGCCCGCGCCCCAGGCCAGCTCGGCGGCCCGCCCCCGGCCGTGCCGCGCGGTGGCGTCGAGGTCGGCCACGTCGAGCGCCAGCAGCCGCTCGACCGGCGCGCCCGACTCGTACACCAGGTGCCAGCAGACCTGGTCGCGCAGCGCCGCCGGCAGCGCCAGCACCGCCCGCGCCTGCTCCCCGGTGAGCGCCGTCGGCCCAACCGGGGGCAGCGCCGGACCGGCCAGCCCGTCGTCGGCCAGCAGCGCCCCGGCCAGCCAGCCCCGCTCCCGCCACCAGGTCAGCGCCGCGCGCAGCGCGGACAGCTCCCGCCGCACCGTGCGCGGCTCGGCCTCCAGCGCCCGCCGCGCCAGCGCCGCGCGCAGCCGGTCGGCCGCCCGCGGATCGTCCAGCAGCGCCAGCGGCAGCACCGGCGGCGCCGCCCGCCGCCGCCCTTGCCCGCCGGGCGCCGGCCGCCCGGCCAGCGCCCAGGCCCAGGTGTCCAGCGCGATCCGGTAGACCCGCCGCGAACCGTCCCCCAGGCCGGCCGCCGCCAGGTACCGCTCGACCGCGACCGCGTATTCCACCGGAGCGGTTTCCCGCAGTAAATCACTCATTCCAAAACCCCCGTTCGGCCAGTTCAGAAGCAATTTACTGCGCCCTGTCACTGCTCGCGCCGAATTGACACCAGAAAACTCAACTTTCGTGCCCGAACCCCTTGTCCGAGGATCCCGCCAAGGGCACGCTGCTGCCCATGACCACCGCGCTGCGCGCACCCGGCGCGCCCTCCACGCTCGCCCTCTTACGGCAGGAACCGGATTTCCGCCGCTTCCTCACCGGCTACGCGACCTCGCTGCTCGGCTCCGCGATGGCCCCGGTCGCGCTCGCCTTCGCGCTGCTGCGCGAACCCGGCGGCGCGGACGCCCTCGGCTGGGTGCTCACCGCCCGGATCCTGCCGATGGTGCTGGTGCTGCTGCTCGGCGGCGCCGCCGCCGACCGGCTGGGCGGACGCCGGGTGATGCTCGCCGCCGACGCGGTGCGCTGCCTGGCCCAGGCCGGCTTCGCCGCGGCCCTGCTCACCGGCCGCCCGCCGCTCTGGCCACTGCTGGTGCTGGCGGCCGCCGGCGGCGTCGGCGAGGCCGTCTTCAACCCGGCGCTGACCGCGCTGATCCCCCGGCTCACCCCGCCCGCGCAGCTGGCCCGGGCCAACGCCCTGCTCACCCTGGCCCGCTCCACCGCCTCGGTGGCCGGCCCGGCCGCGGCCGGGGTGCTGACCGCCTGGGCCGGCCCCGGCACGGTGCTCGCACTGGACGCCGCCAGCTACGCGGCCAGCCTCTTCGCGCTGGCCCGACTGACCGTCAGCACGGCGCCGCACCCGGCCGGTCCCAGCCTGCTGAGCGAACTGCGCGAGGGCTGGGGCGAGTTCCGCTCGCACGGCTGGCTCTGGGCCGGCTGCCTGCACGCCTGCTTCCTCAACCTGGTGCTGTGGGCGCCCTTCCTGGTGCTCGGCCCGGTCTGCGCCGCGCACCAGCTGGGCGGCGCCCGGGGCTGGGGGCTGGTGATGGGGTGCTTCGGGGCCGGCTCGGTGCTGGGCTCGCTCGGGCTGCTGCGCCGCGACCCGCGCCGCCCGGTGCTCTGGTCCACCGTGGCGATGTTCGGCTTCGCGCTGCCCCCGGCCGTGCTGGCCGCCCGCACCGGGCTGCCCTGGGTCTGCGCGGCCGCCGTGCTGGCCGGCCTCGGATCGGCGGTCGGGCAGAGCCTGGGCGGCCTGGCCCTGCAGCGGCTGGTCCCGGAGCGGGTGCGGGCCAGGGTGGCCGCCTACGAGAGCCTCGGCTCCTTCGCCCTGGGCCCCGTCGGCCTGGCCCTGGCCGGCCCGGTGGCCGCGCTGCTGGGCACCGGCACGGTGCTCGCGGCCGGCGCGGTCGGGCAGCTGGCGGTGACGGCGGCGGTACTCAGCCTCCGTTCGGTCCGGACGAACTGACGCCGGGCCGGCCCCGGGCGGGCAGCGCGATCCGCAGCCCCTCGCCGTCCGCCCCGCGCAGCGCCAGCGCCGCGGCCACCGGGCCGGGCACCGGCCGCAGCCCGAGCAGCGCCGCCACCAGGCCGGCCGTGCCGCGCTGCCAGTCGCCCCGGCGCCGCAGCATCGCGTGGTCGCCGCCGGCCACCTCGATGCCGGCCACGGCCGCTCCGGCGGCCCGCGCCCGGGCGTCGAAGGCCCGGGTGGCCGCCGGATCGGTCACCGTGTCCCGGTCGCCGTGCAGGGTCACCAGGGTCCGCCCGGCCAGTTGCTCGCACGGCTCCGCGGCGGGGACCCAGGGGGCCAGCGCGACCACGGCGGTGACCGCCCGGTGCCCGGCCGCCCGCAGCGCCGCCCGGCCGCCCATCGAGTGGCCGACCAGCAGCACCGGCACCGGTCCGAACCGCTCGGCCACGGCGTCCAGCGCGGCCAGCGCGTCCTGCGCGGCGTCCGCCCGCTCCCCGTTCCAGCCCCGGTGGCGGTAGCGGAGCTGCCCGATGGCGACCGCGCCGTCCGCCGTGGCCCGGCGCAGCGGCGGCCGGAAGGCGGCCATCCGCAGCGCCGCGGGCTGCCAGGGCCGGGCCGGCCCCCTCCCGTGCTCCTGGCCGCCGTGCAGCAGCAGCACCACCGCACGTGCCCCGTCCGCGGGCACGTACCCCCAGTGCAGTAGCCCCGTCACCCCTGTCCTGCCTTCCACCTGTTGCCTCGACCCGGACATCATCCGCGTACGACCGGACAACTGTTGATCAATTACGGTCAGCAGCCCGGCATGCACCCGCCATCTCCCTACCCTCGGAGACAGCACGACGATCACCTCACCAGCACCTGGAGGTCCCGATGGCCGGAGTCGAGCACGCCCTCAAGGAGGCGCTGACCATCGACGGCGCACTCGGCGCCGCCCTGGTGGACCTGAACAGCGGCATGGCGCTCGGCACCCTGGGCCACGCGGCCGACCTCGACCTCACCCTGGCCGCCGCCGGCAGCACCGACCTGGTCCGGGCCACCCGGCGGGCCGGCGAGCTCCAGGGCCGGGCCGGCGAGCCGATGGAGGACATCCTCACCACGCTGACCCACCAGTACCACCTGATCCGCCCGCTCACCGGCCCGGGCGGCGAGGGCCTCTTCCTCTACCTGGTGCTGGACCGCGCCCGCTCCAACCTGGCGCTGGCCCGTCACCGGATCCGCTCGATCGAGACCGCCCTGACGGTCTGACCGCTCAGTCCCCGTCAGCGCCCCCGGCGGCCCGGCGCCGGGCCCGGTCGCGGATCGGCTCCGGCAGCTCGGCCACCTCCAGCAGCCCGGGCAGCAGCGCCGGCTCCGTGGTCATCGCCCGGAAGACGGTGGCCACGTCCACCCCGTGCGCCGGCCGGTGCACCACGCTCACCCGGTCCCCGGCCGCCACCTCGCCGGGCTCCAGCACCCGCAGGTAGGCACCGGGCAGCGCCCGCTCGGTGAACCGCTTCACCCAGCCCCGCTCGCCCAGCCAGCCCTGGAAGGTGCGGCAGGGGATCCGGGGCGAGCTCACCTCCAGCAGCGGGCCGTCGCCGATCCGCCAGCGCTCGCCGATCAGCGCGGTGCTCACCGGCAGCCCGGCGGTGGTCAGGTTCTCGCCGAACACCCCGGGGTGCAGCTCGCGCCCGAGCTCCTCGGCCCAGGCCGCCAGCTCCTCGCTCTCGTAGGCGTACACCGCCTGGTCAGGGCCGCCGTGGTGGCGCAGGTCGCAGATGGCGTCGCCGGCCACCCCGCTGCCCCGCTCCGGCGCCCCGACCCGGACCGGGCCGCCCACCGGACGCTTGTCGATGCCGGTCAGCCCGGGCGCGGAGTGCTCGGTGGGCCGGGCGGTGCCGATGTTCACGGAGTGGATGCGCGCATGGTCTGCCATGTCCCCAACCTACCCACCGGTCCGGGCTACCCGGACGGCTCAGCCGACGGGCCCGCCACCCCGGCGCGGTCCAGGGTGGGGCCATGGAACAGCCGCCCGACCGCCACTCCGCGCTGCTGGTCTGGCTGCTGCTCGCGGGAGTGCCGGCAGTGCTGCTGACCGCCTTCTTCACCCTGCCGCTCGGCGTCTTCGGCCCCGAGCACCCGGCGCTCAGCTGGACCCTCTTCATCGTGGTGCTGGCCGGCCTGGCCGCCCTGCTGGTGCGTCAGATCGGCCTGGTCATGGGCGGCTCCGAGCGCGGCCGACCGGCCCCGGTGATCGCCGCCGCCTCCTTCCTGGCCCTGGTCGCCTTCGCCGCCGCCTACGCCGGCCTGGCCCGGCAGCCCGGCGAGTTCATCGGCCTGCACACCCGGCTGGACGCGCTGTACTTCACCGTGGTGACCATGGCCACCGTCGGCTACGGCGACATCACGCCGTCCGGACAGACGGCCCGCCTGGTCGTGATCCTGCAGATCGGCTACACCCTGGTCTTCCTGGCCGCCGGGTTCACCGCGCTCAGCCAGCGGCTGCGCGGCCGCTGGCAGCACCGGCAGCGGCCGGATCGGCACGGTTGAGGAATGGCCGGACCCGGCACATCCTGGTCAGATGACCGCGATGTTCGAAGAAGAGCTCCGCGCTCAGCTCGCCCTGGCCCGGGATGAGCTGGCGAAGGCCACCGCCGAGGGCGATCTCGACGGTGTCCAGGCCAGCGAGGGCCGGATCGCCGGCCTGCTGCGGCTGGCCGCCAGCCACGGCATCACCCTCCCCCACACCCCCTCCGAGGAACGCGGCGAATCCTGAACCGCCCGCCGCCCCGATTTCCGCCGCCCGCCCCGACCGCACAGCGAGACCCCGCGCAGTGTCCACCACGAAAAGCCGGAAGCCCCGGTCCGAATCTCTTCGGACCGGGGCTTCCCGGTTTGTGCGCGAGGGGGGAGTTGAACCCCCACGCCCTTTCGGGCACTGGAACCTGAATCCAGCGCGTCTGCCTATTCCGCCACCCGCGCATCTGGGTGATGTGGAAGATGTTAGCCGATCGTCGGGGTCCGACGCACACACCCCTCGGCCGCGCGGTGGGCTCCTGCGACGGCGCCCGGAAACGCCGGAAGCCCCGGTCCGAATCTCTTCGGACCGGGGCTTCCCGGTTTGTGCGCGAGGGGGGAGTTGAACCCCCACGCCCTTTCGGGCACTGGAACCTGAATCCAGCGCGTCTGCCTATTCCGCCACCCGCGCATCTGGGTGATGAAGAAGATGCTAGCCGATCGTCCGGGTGAGGTCGAACCGGTTTGGACCCGTTTCTTTCCCACTCGGCCGGTTCCGACTCCCTCTCGGGTGCCCCTTCCGACGTGGAAAACATTAGCACGGCCGCGGCGCGACCTACGAATCCCTCCCGCGCGCCCACCCGCACAGTCGGCCGCGGACCGCCACCGGAGCGGCCCGACCCGCGCCACCAGGGCCGGGACCGGCAGGGGTGAGGCCGGTCGGCCGGGGGTACGTCTCGTGGCGCGGCGGCGCCCGGGTGTGGTGCGACGCACGCCCGTCCACCACGTGGCCGGGGAACCGTACAGATGGCCGCAGCGTGGATACGATCAGTACGGAAGTACCGCAATCGGGCCCCCGGGCCCGTCCGGAAGCCCGAGAGCCCTTGGAAGGGGGTGCCCCGTGGGAGTGCTGAAGAAGTTCGAGCAGCGACTTGAGGGTCTCGTCAACGGCACCTTCGCCAAGGTGTTCAAGTCCGAGGTCCAGCCCGTGGAGATCGCCGGTGCGCTGCAGCGCGAGTGCGACAACAACGCCACCATCTGGAACCGCGACCGCACCGTCGTGCCCAACGACTTCATCGTCGAACTCAGCCCGCACGACCACGAGCGGCTCAGCCCGTACGCGGCCCAGCTCGGCCAGGAGCTGGCCGGCATGGTGCTGGAGTACGCCGAGGCCCAGCGCTACAGCTTCCTCGGGCCGCTGCAGGTCAACCTGGAGCGGGCCGACGACCTGGACACCGGGCTCTACCGGGTGCGCAGCCGCACGCTCGCCTCGGACGCCCCCGAGTCGGCCCCGGCCGCCGGCTACCAGTCCGGCTACCCGGCGACGCCGCCGCCCGCCGCCCCCCGGGAGGCCGGTTTCGGGCGCCCGCGGGAGGCCGAACCGCCCGCCCCGCCGGCCGCCCAGGGCTGGGCCCAGAGCAGCCAGCCCACCTACGCCGGCAGCGCGCCGCTGACCCCCAGCGCCCCGCCCGCGATGCCCCCCGCGCCGGCCGGCGGCAACGTCCGCCCGTTCCCCGGCTCGGGCACCGGCGCCGGCAGCCGCCGCTGGATCGAGATCAACGGCACCCGCCACCAGATCACCGGGAACGCCTGCGTGCTCGGCCGTTCCACCGAGGCCGACGTGCGGATCGACGACCCCGGGGTCTCCCGCAAGCACGCCGAGATCCGGCCCGGCAACCCGGCCATGGTGCTCGACCTCGGGTCCACCAACGGCATCGTGGTGGACGGGCAGCACACTCAGCGCGCTACGCTCCGCGACGGCTCGCGGATCGTCGTGGGCTCCACGACGATCATCTACCGACAGGTCGAAGGGTAGGGCGAGCAGCGGTGTCCGAGCTCACACTGACAGTCCTGCGGCTGGGTTTCCTGGCCGTGCTGTGGCTGTTCGTGATCGTCGCGGTGCAGGTGATCCGCAGCGATCTGTTCGGCGCCAAGGGCACTACCCGGCTCGGCCGCCGCGGTGCGGCCACCGCCGCCGCGGCGGGTGCCGCGGCCGGCTCCGGCGCCCCCGCCCGGCCCCAGCCGGGCCCCCGGGAGAGCGCGCCCGCGAACTCCCCGCAGGGCGGCGGTCGGCGCGCCCGCAGCGCTCCGGCCCAGCCCTCCCAGCTGGTGGTGGTCGAGGGCGGACTGGCCGGCACCACGGTCGCGCTGCAGGGCCAGGTGATCACCCTGGGCCGCGCGCACGACTCGACCATCGTGCTCGATGACGACTACGCCTCCTCCCGCCATGCCAGGATCTACCCCGACCAGACTGGGCAGTGGACCGTTGAGGATCTAGGCTCCACCAACGGCACGTATCTGGACCGTCAGCGGCTGACACAGCCGATGCCGCTGCAGGTCGGCGTGCCGATCCGTATCGGCAGGACCGTCATCGAACTGCGGAAGTAGTAGCGCATGAGGGACAGCACCCCGTCCAACAGCAGCCGGGCAGGCGGCCAGTCCGCTGCGGCTGACCAGCGCGCGGCACAGAGGGGAGCAGGCGTCGCATGAGCCTCGTGCTGCGTTTCGCCGCCGGATCCCACAAGGGTCTGATCCGGGAAGGGAACGAGGACTCCGGCTACGCCGGCCCCCGGTTGCTGGCGGTGGCGGACGGAATGGGCGGTGCCGCGGCCGGTGAGGTCGCCTCCTCCGAGGTCCTGAGCTCGCTGATCGCGCTCGACGACGCCGATCCGCACGCCGACCTGCTGACCCTGCTGCACGACGCGGTGCAGACCGCCAACGACCGGCTGCGCCTGATGGTCGAACAGGACCCGCAGCTGGAGGGCATGGGCTGCACGCTCACCGCGCTGCTGTGGACCGGCGACCGGATGGGCCTGGTGCACGTCGGCGACTCGCGCGCCTACCTGCTGCGGGACGGCTCGCTCAGCCAGATCACCCAGGACCACACCTGGGTGCAGCGGCTGGTGGACGAGGGCCGGATCACCGCCGAGGAGGCCGAGACCCACCCGCAACGCTCACTGCTGATGCGCGCGCTGGACGGCCGCGGCCAGGTCGAGCCCGACCTGTCGATCCGCGAGGTCCGGGCCGGCGACCGCTACCTGATCTGCTCCGACGGCCTGTCCGGCCCGGTCAGCCACCAGACCCTGGAGGAGACGCTCGGGAGCTTCTACGCCCCCGAGCCGACCATCCAGGAGCTGATCCAGCTGGCGCTGCGCGGCGGCGGCCCGGACAACATCACCTGCATCGTGGCCGACGTGCTCGACGTGGGCCCGAGCGACACCCTGAGCGGCCAGTTCGCCACCACCCCGGTGGTGGTCGGCGCGGTCGCCGAGGGCCCGCACGGCACCGCCGTCGACAACCAGATCATCGACACCCCGGCCGGCCGCGCCGCCGGGCTGGGCCGCCAGCAGCCCCCGCAGGGCGCCTTCGGCCCGGCCAACGGCTACGACCAGGCGCCCGGCTTCGGCCCCGCCGAGGGCTACTCCGCGGAGGGCTACCCGGTCGAGGGCGGCTACGACGGCTACGGCAACCCCGAGAACTACCCCGCCGAGGGCTACGGCGAGGCCTACGAGCAGCCCGCCGGCTACCCGCAGGGCCAGCCCGAGTACGGCGCCGCCCCCGCCGGGGCGCCCCAGGGCTACCCGGCGGAGCAGCCGGGCGAGCCGGCCCCCGAGCCGCCGCGCAAGCGCCGCTGGTTCCGCCGCTCGGCGATCACCGTGGTGGCCCTCGGCCTGCTCGCCGGCGCCGGCTTCGCCGGCTGGACCTGGAACCAGGACCACTACTACCTGGCCGTCAACGACGGCAAGGTCGCGGTCTACCAGGGCCAGAAGCTGGCCGGCCTGGACCTGTCCTCGCTCAAGCAGCAGACCGACGTGCAGGCCAAGCTGCTCTCCACCGCCCAGCAGCAGCAGCTCGGCCAGACCATCAAGGTCAACGGCATGGACGCGGTGAACCAGCAGCTGAACACCTTCCAGGCGCAGGCCACGGTGTGCGCGAAGGTGGCCGCCCAGCCCGCCGCGGCCGGCCAGGCGCAGGCCCAGGCGGTGCCCACCCAGGCGCCGGCCAGCCCGGCCGCCTTCCTGACCCCGACCTCGAAGAGCGCCCCCAAGGTCGGCGCCTCCCCGGCCGGACCGAGCCCGTCGGCCACGCCCAGCCCGGCCGCCCCGTCGACCGGCACCCCGGCCGACGCCGGCCAGTCGCCGACCGCCGCGCCCGCGCCGAGCGCCCCGGCGCTCAGCCCGGACGAGCAGAAGCTTGAGGCGAACTGCCCGCCGCCGTCCTGATCCAGGGCCGCGCCGGAGCCCGGTGCAGGGTCCCGACCGGACCCCGCGCCGGGCTCAAGCACAGGTGCGGTTGAATGGCAGTCGCCGCCTGCCCGGGTGGCGCCTAGGAGGGGACCCGTCTCGTGAACAAGCCCATCCGACGGGTCGCCGTCTTCTGCATGGTGCTCGTCTTCGCCCTGCTGCTGCGGGCCAACTGGGTGCAGGCGGTGGTCGCGGACAGCTACGCGGACAACAGCAACAACGAGCGGGTCCGGTTCGACCAGTTCGCCTACCCGCGGGGCAGCATCATCGTCGGCGGGGAGAACGGGCAGGCCATCACGGGCTCGGACTTCGTCAACGGCTACCGGTACAAGTACAAGCCCACCTTCGCCAACGGGCCGATGTACGCGCCGGTCACCGGCTACTTCTCGCAGGCCGACTACGGGTCCACCGCCCTGGAGAACCTGGAGAACGGCATCCTCTCCGGCACCGACGACCGGCTCTTCTTCGGCAACGCGATGGACACCCTGACCGGCAAGAAGAAGCAGGGCGGCAACGTCGTCACCACCATCAACCCGGCGGTGCAGCAGGCCGCCTTCCAGGCGATGGGCAACAAGAAGGGCGCCGCGATCGCCCTGGACCCGCGCACCGGCGCGATCCTGGCGATGGTCAGCACCCCGTCCTTCGACCCGAACTCGGTCGCCGACACGAGCACCGCCGACGGCAAGAACTTCAGCGCGCTGAGCAACGACCCGGACCAGCCGATGCTCAACCGGGCGCTGCGCCAGACCTATCCGCCGGGCTCCACCTTCAAGCTGGTCACCGCGGCGACCGCGTTCGAGACCGGCAAGTACCAGACGCCGGACGACCAGACCGACACCCCGGACCACTACATCCTGCCGGGCACCAACACCGAGCTGAAGAACGACAGCCCGGACGAGAACTGCGGCGGCGCGACCCTGAAGTACGCGCTGCAGATCTCCTGCAACACCGTCTACGGCAAGCTCGGCGCCGACCTGGGCGAGACCAAGCTGCTGGCCCAGGCGCAGAAGTTCGGCTTCAACAACACCGTGGACACCCCGATCCGCTCGGTGGCCAGCAACTTCCCCAGCGACTCCAGCCCCGACGGCACCGCGATGGACGCCATCGGCCAGCACAACACCGCCGCGACCCCGTTGCAGATGGCCATGGTCGCCGCGGCGATCGCCAACAACGGCAAGCTGATGCAGCCCTACCTGGTGGACGAGGAGCGCTCGCCCGGCGGGACGGTGATCTCCAAGCACACCGAGAAGGAGATGGACCAGGCGGTCAGCCCGGCCACCGCGCAGAAGCTCCAGCAGATGATGGTCGCCGTGGTGCAGAACGGCACCGGCGTGAAGGCCCAGATCCCGGGGGTCGAGGTGGGCGGCAAGACCGGCACCGCGCAGCACGGCGTGAACAACTCCGGCCTGCCGTTCGCCTGGTTCGTCTCCTACGCCAAGGTCGGCAACGACTACCCGGTCGCAGTCGCGGTGGTGGTCGAGGACGGTGCGGCGCAGAGCGAGGAGATCGCCGGCGGCAGCCAGGCCGCACCGATCGCCAAGGCCATGATGCAGGCGGCGATCGGCCACTAGGCACGGTTCGCCGACCGCACCGGTTAGGCTCCGAGGGCCGCGCGGTTCCGGTACCGGTCTGGTCTCAGCTGCCGGGCGTGTCGAGTTGCCGCCGGATGGACCGGTAGCGTATCCGCAGCGGCGGGGTCTGCCGCGGCTCGGTCCGGCTCCGGCCGGGGCCGGGGGTGGGGCCGGCCTCCAGAACCACCGGGGCGTCGGCCGCGTCACTACAGGAACGTGCTGGGGACACCTACGTCACATCCTCACCGGACGGTGGGGGAGAGGGTCGGAACTATGGAAGAGCCTCGTCGCCTCGGCGGCAGGTACGAGCTGGGCGGCGTCCTCGGGCGCGGCGGCATGGCCGAGGTGTACCTCGGCCATGACACCCGGCTCGGCCGTTCCGTCGCAGTGAAGACGCTCCGGGCCGACATGGCCAGGGACCCTTCCTTCCAGGCCCGCTTCCGCCGCGAGGCGCAGTCCGCGGCCTCGCTGAACCACCCCGCCATCGTCGCCGTGTACGACACCGGCGAGGACTACATCGACGGCATCTCCATCCCCTACATCGTGATGGAGTACGTCGAGGGTTCGACCCTGCGCGAGCTGCTGCACTCCGGCCGCCGGCTGCTGCCCGAGCGCGCGCTGGAGATGACCATCGGCATCCTGCAGGCCCTGGAGTACTCGCACCGGGCCGGCATCGTGCACCGCGACATCAAGCCCGCCAACGTGATGCTCACCCGGCAGGGCAACGTCAAGGTGATGGACTTCGGCATCGCGCGCGCCATGGGTGACGCCGGCATGACGATGACCCAGACCTCGGCCGTGATCGGCACCGCCCAGTACCTCTCGCCCGAGCAGGCCAAGGGCGAGACCGTGGACGCCCGCTCCGACCTGTACTCCACCGGCTGCCTGCTCTACGAGCTGCTGACCCTGCGCCCGCCGTTCGTCGGCGACTCGCCGGTCGCGGTGGCGTACCAGCACGTCCGCGAGGAGGCCGCGCCGCCGTCCAGCTACGACCCCGAGGTCCGCCCCGAGGTCGACGCGATCGTGCTGAAGGCGCTGGCCAAAGAGCGCGACTACCGCTACCAGAGCGCCGACGAGATGCGCGATGACATCGAGCGCTTCCTCGACGGCCTCCCGGTGGCCGCCGCCCAGCAGGCCGCGGCCTACGGCATGGGCGGCTACGGGTACGACCAGAACGGCTACCCGGCCCAGCACGACCCGTACGGCCAGACCAGCATGATGCCGCAGACCGGCGGCGCCGCGCCGACCACCATGCTGCCGCCGGTCGCCGGCCAGGGCGGCTACGACCAGAACGGCTACCAGACCGGTTACCCCGACGGCGGCTACAACGACGGCTACGGCAACGGCGAGGACGGCTACGACGACCAGCCGCGCAGCCGGCGCCGGGACGACCAGCCGAAGAAGAGCAACACCTCCTGGATCATCCTGGCCGTGGCGGCCGTGCTGGTCCTGGTCGGTTCGTTCTTCGTCGCCTCGGCGATGTTCAAGGGCGGGGGCGGCGGGAAGCAGGTCACCGCGCCGACCCTGACCGGCAAGAGCTTCGACGACGCGACCACCGCCGCGCACGCCGCCGGCTCCAAGATCACCCTGGTCAAGGGCGACCCGATCCCCTGCGGGACCACCCCCAAGGACATGGTCTGCCAGCAGAACCCGGCGGCCGGCGTCTCGATGCCGGACAACGGCCAGATCACCGTGCAGCTCTCCTCCGGCCCGGGCCAGAGCCCGGTCCCCTCGGTGGTCGGCCAGAACAAGGACCAGGCCGCCCAGCAGCTGCAGGGCGCCGGCTTCACGGTCGGCGCGCCGACCTACGCCAACGACCCCACCGTCCCGCAGGACTCGGTGATCTCGCAGAGCCCGCAGGCCGGCAGCCAGGCCGCCCCGGGCAGCGCGGTCACCCTGACCATCTCGCAGGGCCCGGGCAAGGTCACCGTGCCGAACGTGGTCGGCCAGCCCACCGCGCAGGCCACGGCGCAGCTGCAGGCCGCGGGCTTCAACGTGGACTCCAGCAAGACCACCCCGAGCACCAACCCGACCAGCCAGGTCCCGGGCACCGTGGCCTCGGAGAACCCGAGCGGCAAGGCGGCCCAGGGCGCGACCATCGCGCTGACCATCTACGGTGCGCCGGCCAAGGCCCAGGTCCCCGACGTCACCAACAAGACCGTCAAGGACGCCACCGCGGCCCTCACCGCCGCCGGCTTCAGCAACTGGACCTTCAACGGCCCGGGTGACGACAAGTCCGTGGTGGTCAGCACCAACCCCGGCCCCAACCTGCCGGTGGACCCGAGCACCAGCATCACGATCACCACCCGCCCGGCCGACCCGGCGTCGCCCAGCAAAGGGACCGGGGGCACCGGGCTCCCCGGGTTCCCGCCCTTCGGCAACGGCGGGAACTAAGCACCCCAGGTAACGGCTGAACGAGGCCGTGGGGCCGCGGACGACTCCGGTCGTCCGCGGCCCCACGGCCTTTCCCGTCCCGTCGGCGCAGAACGTCCCGTCAACGCAGTTCCGGCGGCGGGGTGCGCTTGGCGTCCACCGGGTCGACCCGGACCAGCGAGCCCCACACCGCCATCCGGTAGCGCGAGGTGTAGACCGGGGTGCAGGTGGTCAGCGTGATGTAGTGGCCGGGCTGGGTGTAGCCGGCCTTCTCCGGCACCGGTGCGACGATGCCGGTGTCGTCCTTGGTGGTCTGGTCGAGCACCGCGTCCACCCGGTAGACGAACCAGCTGTCCCGGGTCTCCACCACGATCGGCGCGCCTTTCTGCACCTCGTCCAGGTCATGGAACTTGGCACCGTGGCCGTCCCGGTGCGCGGCGAGCGCGAAGTTGCCGGACGGGGCCCAGGGCATCGCGGCGGCGTACGGCTGGGTGTAGACCCCGGCGACGCCCTCGTTCAGCACGTCCGGGTCGGTGCCCATCTTGATCAGCACCGAGTAGTCCTTGCCCATCGCGGGCACGTGCAGGAACCCGATGCCGCCGCCGGGCTGGTAGGCCGGGTCCGGGGCGGCGGGGGCGGTCCAGGTGTGCCGCAACCGCTGGGCCGCCTGGTCGGCCTGACGGCCCGCCAGCACGTCGGTCCACCAGAGCGAGTAGGCGACGAAGAGCGCGAGCAGCACGCCCAGCGTGATGAGCAGCTCCCCGACCACCCCCAGCGCCCGGGCCAGCGGTGTGCGCGGCCGGCGGGCCGCCGGGCTGCTTCCGGTCTGCTGCTGCGTCACGCGGCCTCCGCTCCCGGGGGATCCTGGCGGACGCGCCCCGGGCGCGTCCGCCGGACCCGGTGGATCAGGAGTTGGTCAGCGCGGGCGGCTGCCCCTGGCTCCTGGGTCGTTCATCGATCATCTTGCCAAAGACGATCAGCCGCCCCCGGGCGCTGTACTCGGGCGTACAGGTGGTCATCGTGATGTACCGGCCCGGTTGGGTGAACGGCGAGCCCTTGGGGACCGGGTTGAGCACCGAGACGTTGTTCGGCGGGGTCTCCGGGATGCCGCCCTCGACCTCGTAGGTGTAGTAGGTGGTGGCGGTCTCCACCACGATCTTGTCGCCGGGGTGCAGTTCGGCCAACCGGTTGAACGGCTGCCCGTGGGTGGTGCGGTGGCCGGCCACCGCAAAGTTGCCGGCCGGGTCGGAGGGCAGCGCGGTGCCGGTGTAGTGGCCGACCAGGCCCTTGTCGAGCACGGTGGTGGTCACCGTGCCCTCGGCGATCGGGTCGGTCAGGCCGATCTTCGGCACGTGGATGATGGCGAACCCCTGGCCGGGCGCGAAGGTCGGGGAGGCCGCGCCGGACGGGCCGCCGCTGGGCGCGGCGGCCGGGTTGTTCCACTGCTGTTCCAGCTTGTTGCGGGTGCCGTCGGCGATCGCGTCGGCCTGCACGTTGGTCCACCAGAGCTGGTAGGCCACGAAGAGCAGCATCACCAGGCCCGTGGTGATGAAGAGTTCGCCGAGCACCCGGGCGGCGACCACCCGCTTGCGCTCCTTGGGCCGCACCACCGGGGCCTGCCGTCCGGCGGCCCGGCGCCGGCCGTTGCCGGAGCGCATCGACATCCGGCCCTGGGCGCGCCGGCCCTCCGCGGCCGCGGCGGGCGCCGCCGACGCGTCGTCAGCCCGCTGGCCGGGCAGCTGGACCACCCGCAGCTGGAGGGTCTGGTCGGCCAGCCAGGGGTACTCGGGGGCCGGCTCGACCGGCTCCGGGGTCTGGTAGCCGGTGGGCTCGGCCTGCTGGTAGACGCCCCAGCCGTCGCTCTCGGCGCCGGGCTGCGCGGCGGGCTGCTGCTGGTACTGCGGCTGGGCGGGCTGCTGCTGCGGGTACTGCGGCTGCTGCGGCGGGTACGGCTGGTAGCCGCCGTACCACTCCTCCTGGCGCCCCTCCGGGCGCACCGCCGTCACCTCAGCCCCGGCCGATCACCGGGGCGAGACCGGCCGAGCGGCCGACCGCCTCCGGGTCCCCGCACTCGGCCAGCCAGTTGGCGAGCATCCGGTGCCCGCCCTCGGTGAGCACCGACTCCGGGTGGAACTGCACGCCCTCGACGGGCAGCTCGCGGTGCCGCAGGCCCATGATGACTCCGCTCTCGGTCCGGGCGGTGACCAGCAGTTCGGCCGGCACGGTGTCCGGCTCCACGGCCAGCGAGTGGTAGCGGGTGGCGGTCATCGGCGAGGGCAGGCCGGCGAAGACGCCGCCGTCCTCGTGCTCGACCGCCGAGGTCTTGCCGTGCAGCAGCTCGGGCGCCCGGTCCACCACCGCGCCGTAGGCCACCGCGATGGACTGCAGGCCCAGGCAGACGCCGAACAGCGGCAGCCCGGTCGCCGCGCAGTGCCGGACCATCTCGATGCAGACCCCGGCCTCCTCGGGCGAGCCGGGGCCGGGGGAGAGCAGCACCCCGTCGTAGCCGCGGTCGCCGTCCCGGCGCACCGCCTGAGCCACCGTCAGCTCGTCGTTGCGCACCACCTCGCAGGTGGCGCCCAGCTGGTAGAGGTACTGGACCAGGTTGAAGACGAAGCTGTCGTAGTTGTCCACCACGAGGATCCGCGGGGCGGTGACGGGCGAGGCCATTGGTGCTGACTCCGGTGAGGTGCGGCGGTGAGGTGCCGCGGTGAGCGGCGCTCGGACGGGTGCGGCGGGGGTGCGGGCGGTCAGCCTTGGCCTCCGCCGTTGTTCACCGTGACGTCATTGAAGGGGAGCAGCGGTTCCGCCCAGGGGAAGACGTACTGGAAGAGCACGTAGACCACGCCCAGCACGAGCAACAGCGAGATGATCGCGCGCACCAGCGTGTTGCCGGGCAGGTGGCGCCAGATCCAGCCGTACATGCTGCTCCCTTGAGTCGGACCGTGGGGACCAGAGTAGACCGCGAACCTTCGCCCGTGGCCTGCTGCGGCCGATCCGGTGACCGGTGGCGGAGCGGCGTGCTACCGGGCCGTGCGCTACTGGCCGGTGGCCGAGTGCAGGTCGGTGCTGCCGGTGTAGCCGGGCAGCGTCAGATCGCCGCTCTCCTGCACCTTCCAGCCGAGCCCGTAGGCCGCGACGTACTGCAGGTAGTTGCGGATCGACGGGTCGCCGTCCAGCGCGGCCCGCAGCCCGTCGGTGCGGCCCACCGCGCGGATCACGTACGGCGGGGAGTAGACCCGGCCCTGCAGCAGCAGGGTGTTGCCGACGCAGCGCACCGCGCTGGTGGCGATCAGCCGCTGGTCCATCACCTGCACGCCGCTCGCGCCGCCCCGCCAGAGCGCGTTGACCACGGCCTGGATGTCCTGCTGATGGATCACCAGGTCGTTGACCCCGGGCTCGGGGACGCCGGGGATCCTGGCGGTGGCGTCGGGCGGCGCGTCGTTCAGGGTGACGGTCAGTCCCGGCCCCTGCAGCGGGTCGAGGCCGGCCTGCTGGCGCAGGGTCGCGAGCAGGTCGCTGTCGGCGGGACTGCGCCCCTGTTGCCGGGCGAGCGCGTCCGCGCGCTGCTGGAGCTGCGAGTTGTCGGCCTGGGTCTGCCGGTTCTGGTCGCTGCGCTGCTGTATCAGGTCGCCCAGCTTGAGCATGGAGTTGTCGGTGCGCAGGTCGATGCCCCGGGCGGCGTGCGCGCTGACGTAGAAGAGCACTCCGGCGAGGGCGAAGACGCCGCAGGTCAGGGCACGACCGACAATTCGGGTGGTGTTGCGGCGGCCGGAAGCGGGGTGTTGGTCCGGTTTCCCGGAATTCTCGGAATTCGGCACCGTACCCTTATCTCCTTCCGACCCGCCGAGCCACTACGCTAACGGACGCCGGTGGCATGTGCGGAGTACCTCGCGGTCTCCGCTGCGGACCGGCTCCGCCATCTGCCGCCCCGCCCCGCTGCACCCTGCGCGGTCTTACAGCGCATCGACAGGAGAGCCCCTCGTGCCGAAGTCTCGACTCCGCAAGAAGTCCGACTACACCCCGCCCGCGACGGCGACCGCGGTCAAGATCAGTTCAGGCCGCGGCTGGGTGGCCCCGGTGATGCTGGCGCTGTTCCTGATCGGCCTCGCCTGGATCGTCACCTACTACGTGACCAGTGCCAGCTGGCCCGTGCAGGCCTGGGGCAACTGGAACATCCTGGTGGGCTTCGGCTTCATCGCGGCGGGGTTCGGCGTCTCCACCCAGTGGAAGTAACGCCGACCCGCTGATCCGGGTTCCGCGAGCCGTTCCGTCCGTGCCGGGCGGGGCGGCTCGCAGTGCTGTCCGGCGCCGGACCGCGGCGGTCGTACCGTCCGCTTGTCCACACGGTTATCCACACTGGGGAAAAGTCCACCCCGCCTGTGGATAACTCTGAGACGATCCCCAAGCGCCCGGTAACGCCGCAGGGAGACGCGCGTAGACCGGTCCCGCACCCACGGTGTGCGAATCACTGCACACTGTGGACAACTGTGCGAGGGTCAGCCGCCCAGCCGGGCGGTCTCCACCAGCACCATGCCGACGACCACCGCCAGCATCAGCACCACCGTGCCGGCCTGCACCAGGTTCCGGTTGGCCCGCGGCGCGTGCATCAGCCCGATCCCGGTCAGCACGCCGGCCACCAGGCCGCCGATGTGCGCCCGCCAGTCGATCCCGGGCACCGAGAAGGTGATCACCAGGTTGAAGACGATCAGCGCGACCACCGGGCCCAGCGGCTGCCGGGCCGCGCGGAAGAGCACCGCGGTGGCGCCGAACAGGCCGAAGATCGCACCGGAGGCGCCCAGCGAGGCGACCAGGCTCCCCGACACCAGGTAGACCAGGGCGCTCCCGGCCAGCCCGCTGACCAGGTAGAGCGCCAGGAAGCGGAGCCGGCCGAGCACCCGCTCCAGGTTCGGCCCGACCCACCAGAGCGCCAGCATGTTCGAACCCACGTGCAGCGGCGCGGTGTGCAGGAAGACGGCCGTCAGCAGCCGGTAGTACTGACCGTCGGCCACCCCGGCCCGGGCACCGCCGGAGGCCCAGCTGTAGAGCACCCAGTCGTCGGCCAGCGGCTTGTAGAGGTAGCCGGCCAGCAGGAAGACCACCAGGTTGATCCCGATCAGGGCCTTGGTGACCAGCGCCCCGTCCCCGGTGAGCCGGCCGCCGAACCGGGTGGTCGGCGCCTGGGCCCGGCTCTGCGCCCGCGCCTCGGGGCCGCGCACGCACTCCGGGCAGTGGAAGCCCACCGCGGCGTCGACCATGCACTGCGGGCAGATCGGCCGGCCGCAGCGCGAGCAGCCGATCCCGGTCTCCGTCTCGGGGTGCCGGTAGCAGCGCGGCAGCGCGTGCCCGGCGGGTCCGGTGGCTCCGGCGGGTGCGACCGGGCCGGTCGGGTCGTCCTGGACCATCGCGGCTGTTCCTCCTGAGACTCCCGACACGACGAGTCCCGGCGCGCCCGCCGCAGGGCGGCGGGGCACCGGGACCGTCAAGGCTACTGCCGCCCGAGGGGCATCGGCAGGAGTCAGCCGCGCTTGATCTCGACGGACTCGATCACCACGTCCTGGACCGGGCGGTCGTTGCGGCCGACCTGCACGCCGGCGATCGCGGCGACGATCTTCTGGCTGGCCTCGTCGGAGACCTCGCCGAAGATGGTGTGCTTGCCGGTCAGCCAGGTGGTCGGGGCCACCGTGATGAAGAACTGCGAGCCGTTGGTGCCCGGGCCGGCGTTGGCCATGGCGAGCAGGAACGGCTTGGTGAAGGCCAGGTCGGGGTGGAACTCGTCACCGAACTTGTAGCCCGGGCCGCCGATGCCCTGGCCCAGCGGGTCGCCGCCCTGGATCATGAAGCCCTCGATGATCCGGTGGAAGATCGTGCCGTCGTAGAGCTTGGCGTTGGTCTTCTGGCCGGTCTTCGGGTCGGTCCACTCGCGCGTGCCCTCGGCCAGCTCGACGAAGTTCGCCACGGTCTTCGGGGCGTGGTTCGGGAAGAGCTTCACCACGATGTCGCCGTGGTTGGTCTTGAGGGTCGCGAACAGTTCCTCGGCCACGAGGTTGCCTTCCTTCTGTGGATCAATGACCTCAGCATCATGGCAGACGGCCCAGCCTGTCATGCAAAAGGACAAATCGGGATGCATGATCTCCAATCAGGTGGATAAGTGCCTGGTACGAAGCCCTGGAGGAGGATCCTCGTGACCCATTTGCCCGCGATGCCCACTTTGGAAGGCGCACGTGAGACGGCCGGCCGGACCCTGGAGAGCCTGGGCCCGTACGCGGCCACGGCCCGGGAGACCGCCGCGCAGTACGCCGACGAGGCCAGGCAGCGGCTCGGGCCGGCTCTGGGGGCGGCGGCCGAACAGGCCCGCAGCGGCGGGCACCAGGCCGCCGCCTCGGCCCGCGAGGGGTACGTCAGGCACGTCGCCCCGCGCGTCGGACAGGCCTTCGCCGCGCTCCCGCCGAAGAGTCAGGAGAGCGCGCTGAAGGCCGTGCACCGGGCCCAGGAGGCCGCCCTGGCCGCCCGGCACTCCGCGGACCACGCGCGGGCCGCCGCGGTCCCCGTGGTGCAGGAGGCACAGGCCCGGGGCACGGCCGCGCTGACGGCGCTGCAGGGCCGGGTGAGCGCCGAGCAGATCGGCCGGCTGGCCGAGCGGAACCAGCGCGCCTGCCACCGCCGCGCCCGCTCCGGCCGGCTGCTCGCGGTGGCCGGCCTGCTGGCGATCGGCGGCGGCCTGCTGGCCTGGGGCTGGTGCCGGCGGCGCAGCGAGCCGCAGTGGCTGGTCGAGCCGCCCGAGGTGCAGAGCCCGCCGGACCCGCTGCACCCGGTCTCGCGCCCCGCCGGCGCCACCGCGGCGGGCGGCGAGGGCACTCCCGGCACCCCGGGCGCCTCCGGCCCGAACGGCTCCGGGCCGGCCGGCACCAGGGAGGAGCCGGACGGGCCCGAGCAGGTCTGACGGACCGTCGGAGAACGCCGATGGCCGGCACCGTGGGAACGGTGCCGGCCATCGGCGTACTGCTGGGCTGTGGAGCTTAGGAGACTCGAACTCCTGACATCTGCCTTGCAAAGGCAGCGCTCTACCAACTGAGCTAAAGCCCCGCGGCGAACCCTGGGTCGCCGTCGGACAACAGCGTACCGGGTCCACCGGAGTTCGTGCGCAGGTTCCCGGCCCGCACCGGACCAGGGGCGATGCCGTGCCCCCGGCCGTGGCGGGCCGGGGGATCACTTCCCGGCCTGCGGCCGGGGGAGGATCAGCGGCCGGCCGGGATCGGGTCGGTGGCCTCGGTCCACAGGTCCTGCTCGGCGCGGTCGGCCTGGACCTGACGGTAGACAAAGAAGCCGCCGAGGGCGACCAGGGCGACCAGGAGGAGCTTCTTCACCGCGGGACCTCGTCCTTCTCAGCTGGGTCGGCCCGACCACAAGGGTCCCGACCGAGCGGCCGGGGTGGCGAGCCTCGAATGTTCAGGGCGGGCCTGCGGTCGCAGGACCGCACTGCCCTGCGGCCGATGATACACACCCGTGTCCTGTTCGAGACCGGCTATCGGGGGCCCAACCGGCGGTCCTTGCCGACAGTTTGACGGCGCAGCGTCCGCATCCGGCACCAGCTCCCCCCGGCCCCCGGCGGGCGGCGTCCCCCGCCCGGGCGTGTCGGTCCTCGAACGGCCGCTGCGCGCCCGGCGATCCGCTCCCGGTCAACCCACCAGGTCCGCCGGGTCGGGGCGGCCGAACAGCACCGTGGCGTCGTCGTGCCGCTTGCCGGCGAAGCGGCCCGGCGGATCGGCCAGTTCGGCCTCCCGGACGGCTGCCAGCAGCTGCGCCGGGCCGCCCTGCGCCAAGCCGTCCAGCAGTGCCCGCCAGCTCCAGCCGTACCGCTCCACCAGCCGTGACACCCCGTCGGTCAGCACCGCGAAGCGGCGCACCCCGGCCAGCGGGTGCGAGCCGGTGAGCGCCTGGTCGGCGGCCTCCGGGCGGGTGCTCGCCACCCAGAACCCGCCGGGGGCGTTGCGCAGCCGGGCGACGGTGGCGCGGTCGTAGGCGGGGAGACGTTCGACACGGTCGTCCAGCACCGTCAGCAGCTCGCCGTCGGCCAGTTCGACCAGCACCGGCGAGTCGGCCAGCACCAGGTGGTCCAGCCGCCCGCTCCCCCAGCGGACCATCGCCACGGTGGCCGAGGGGCTGTCCGGGTTGGTCAGGTCGCAGCCGTCCCCGTGCAGCTCCCGCAGCGCCGTCACGCCGGCCCGCAGGACCTCACGCAGCGACAGTTCCGGTCGGGCCACCAGGATCCGGGCCAGTTCCGCGCCGAGCCGCCGGGCCACCCAGGACACCTGGTGCACGCAGCCGGTCTCGGACCCGCTCGCGGTGGCCCCGTCCAGCAGCACCGCGAAGCCGTCCCCGGCGAGCACGAAGTCCTCGTTGCCCCGGCCGCCCGGCATCGCCTCGGTCAGGTACTCGATCCGCATCCGCGGCTCCTCTCCCGCGCCGTCCCCGTTCCTCAACCGGGAGCCACGGTAGAACAGCGCGGCCCCGGACGGTGAACCGTCCGGGGCCGCGATCGCGGTGGGCCTAACAGGACTTGAACCTGTGGCCTCTTCCTTATCAGGGAAGCGCTCTAACCGTCTGAGCTATAGGCCCTCGCTGGACCGAAATATTAGCGGACCGGAGCGGGTTCCGGTTTCCCGGTCCGCCCACGGCCGTTCACCGCTGCGGGCCGTTGGCGTGCGGCAACGAGAAAGCCCGCCGACTCCGATGAGTCGGCGGGCTCCTCCGCAGGTGGGCCTAACAGGACTTGAACCTGTGGCCTCTTCCTTATCAGGGAAGCGCTCTAACCGTCTGAGCTATAGGCCCTTGCCGCACTGAAAGATTAGCGGACCGATGCCCGATCCCCCAAATCGATACCGGCGGCCCCGCGGCTACCCCTGGTTGGCAACCCGCAGCTCAGGATCGGCGGAACGGACCAGCCACTGCTCCCGGGTGGCCGGCAGCCGGCTCTCGCCGCGGCCGGCGGTGCGGACGGCGAGCACCTGGTTGATCCCGATCCGGTTCTCCTCGAAGGCCAGCGCGGAGGCGGCCATGTAGAGCCGCCAGACCCGGGCCCGGCCGCGGCCGGCCAGCCGGACCGCCTGGGCCCAGTTCGCCTCCAGGTTGGCCACCCAGTCCCGCAGGGTCAGCGCGTAGTGCTCGCGCAGCGCCTCGACGTCGCGCACCTCGAAGCCGGCCTCCTCCAGGCTGGCGACGGTGCTGCCGACCGGGGAGAGCTCGCCGTCCGGGAAGACGTAGCGGTCGATGAAGTCGCTGGTGCTGTGCGCCGCGCCGGGCTGGTCGGGGCGGCGGGCGATCTGGTGGTTGAGCAGCCGGCCGCCCGGGGCCAGCAGGCCGTACAGGCCCTCGGCGTAGACCCGGTACTGGGCGCTGCCGACGTGCTCGGCCATGCCGACCGAGGAGATCGCGTCGTACGGACCGTCAGGGATCTCCCGGTAGTCCTGCAGCCGGATCTCCACCCGGTCGGCCAGTCCGGCCGCCTCGACCCGCTGCCGGGCCAGCGCGACCTGCTCGGCGGAGATGCTGACGCCGACCGCCCGCACCCCGTAGTGCTCGGCCGCGTGCAGCACCAGCGAGCCCCAGCCGCAGCCCACGTCCAGCAGCCGCTGGCCGGGCCGCAGGCCGAGCTTGCGGCAGATCAGGTCGAGCTTGGCGGCCTGGGCGTCCTCCAGGCTGCGGCCCTGCGGGGTCCAGTAGGCGCAGGAGTAGACCATCGAGGGGCCGAGCACCAGGCGGTAGAAGTCGTTGCCCACGTCGTAGTGGTGGCTGATCGCCGTCCGGTCCCGGCCGCGGCTGTGGAGCAGGCCCTGCTGGCGGGCCTCCTCCGGGGGCAGCGCGGGCTGCGGGCCGAGCGCGCCGACCCGGGCCAGCGCGCCGAGCGCCCGCCGCCCGGCCGGGCCGGTCAGGTCGCGCGGGCCCAGGTGCAGGTCGCGGATCTCCGGCCGGTCGACGAACTGCGCCACCTCGCTCAGCACCGCGTACAGGTCCTCGCCGGGGCCGAGCTCCAGGTCGCCGGAGACGTAGGCCCGGGCCAGGCCGAGCTCGCCGGGGGCCCAGAGCAGCCGGCGCAGCGCCCGCCGGTTGCGCAGCACCAGCACCGGGCCCTCGGGCGCCCCCGCCGAACTGCCGTCCCAGGCCTGGAGGCGGAACGGGAGCCGGCTGCCGAGCAGCCCCTCCAGCGCCTCGACGAGCTGCGGTGCGATCTGTGCCATCAGGAACCTCCGCGCAACTGGGGGCAGCCGAGCGCCGAGCCGGCCGCCCCTCGAACCCGTACCGGTGACCGTGCGGGCGGCCGCACCAGCCAATCCGGAACGACGACTCCGGGCCCCGGCGGCACGCCGGGGCCCGGAGAGCAGTCACCCGAATGACGAAGCGGGCCCCTCCCGGTCGAACAACCGAGTGGGACCCGCTATGCCGCATTCGGCGAAGCTGGTTCGTACCGAGTGACTTTCAGTCAGATCACCGGCGGGTTGGCCGGATCACTCCTCCTCGGCGAGCGTCAGCTCGATGCCGCCGGTGAAGCCGGCCGCCGCGTTGTAGATGAACGCCGAGAGGGTGGCCAGGGCGGTCAGCAGCACCACGTCCACCACGGCGATCAGCGCGGTGTAGGTGATCACCGTGCCGAAGCCGACGTAGTCCATGATGTTGATGCCGCCGGTGCCGCCGGTGCCGGAGCCGGTGACGTCCTTGAGGGTCTTGCCGACCGAGTCGAAGACGCCCAGCGAGTCCAGGGTGGTCCAGAGCACCGCGGCGGCCACGATCATGATCACGCCGATCGCCAGCGACAGCAGGAAGCTGACCTTCATCACCGACCACGGGTCGGCCTTGACCACCCGCAGCCGGGCCTTGCGCAGCCGACCCATCGCGCCGCCGCCGCCCTGCTGCGCGGGCGCGGACGGGGCCGGCCGGCGCGGAGCGCCCGGGCCGGGGCCCGCGGGCGCGCCGCCGGCGCGACCGCCGCGGGGCTGGCCCTTGGTGTAGGTGGTCGGCTGCGAGTAGCCGCCCGCCCCGGGGGCCGGCGCGTTCGGCGGCGGCGGGACGTTGGAGCCCATCGCGGACATCAGCGAGGTGGACGCCGCCGGGTGCTCGGCCGGCGGCTGCGGAACACCTCCGTACGGCGCACCGCCCGGCGCGGCACCTCCCGCAGCACCCGTGGTCCCACTCACTCTGGATCCTCCCGCAGTTCCTCACCGGGGCGCGGCCGCGTCCCGGTTGACACTCCACTGTGCGGCATCAAGCTGAGAAACCCGTAACCGGGGCAGCCGGCGTCCCGC
Source organism: Kitasatospora viridis (assembly GCF_007829815.1). Classification (NCBI taxonomy): domain Bacteria; kingdom Bacillati; phylum Actinomycetota; class Actinomycetes; order Kitasatosporales; family Streptomycetaceae; genus Kitasatospora; species Kitasatospora viridis. The sequence goes on from NZ_VIWT01000001.1 coordinate 2,922,219, forward strand.
CGATTCGGCGGGACGCCGGCTGCCCGAGTGGTATCAGGCCTGCTCAGTGCCCTCGGACGGCTCGACTGCGGCCTGCGCCACATCCTCGCCCTCCACGGCGGACTCGACTCCGTCGACGCCATCGACGTCGTCGGCCGCCTCGTCCTCCTCGGCCTCCGCGTTGCGGGCCATGCCCACCACCGCGTCGCGCTTTCCGAGGTTGATCAGTTGGACGCCCATGGTGTCACGTCCGGTTTCACGAACGCCGGAAACCCTGGTGCGGATCACGCCGCCGGAGAGGGTGATCGCCATGATCTCGTCGGTCTCCTCGACCACCAGCGCGCCGACCAGCGAGCCCCGGCCCTCGACGATCTTCGCCGCCTTGGTGCCGAAGCCGCCCCGGCCCTGGAGCCGGTACTCGTCCACCGAGGTCCGCTTGGCGTAGCCGCCGTCGGTCGCGGTGAAGACGAAGGTGCCCGGACGGACCACGTTCATCGAGAGCAGCTCGTCGTCCTCCCGGAAGGCCATGCCCTTCACCCCGGAGGTGGCCCGGCTCATCGGCCGCAGCGACTCGTCGGTGGCGGTGAACCGGATCGACTGGGCCTTCTTGGAGACCAGCAGCAGGTCGTCGTCCGCGGAGACCAGCTCGGCGCCGATCAGCTCGTCGTCCCGGCCGTCCTCGTCGGTGCGCAGGTTGATCGCGATCAGGCCGCCGGAGCGCGGCGAGTCGTAGTCCTTGAGGTGCGACTTCTTGACCAGGCCCTCGCGGGTGGCCAGCACCAGGTAGGGCTTGTCCTCGTAGGTGCGCACCGCCATCACCTGGGTGATGTGCTCCTCCGGCTGGAAGGCCAGCAGGTTGGCCACGTGCTGGCCGCGGGCGTCCCGGCCGGCGTCCGGCAGCTCGTAGCCCTTGGCCCGGTAGACCCGGCCCTTGTTGGTGAAGAACAGGATCCAGTTGTGCGTGGTGGTCACGAAGAAGTGGTCGACGATGTCGTCCTGCTTCAGCTGGGCACCGCGCACGCCCTTGCCGCCGCGCTTCTGCGAACGGTAGAGGTCGGAGCGGGTCCGCTTGACGTAGCCGCCACGGGTGATCGTGACGACGATGTCCTCCTCCGCGATCAGGTCCTCGATCGACAGGTCGCCGTCCGAGGGGATCAGGGTGGAGCGCCGCTCGTCGCCGAACTTCTCGACGATCGCGGTGAGCTCCTCGGAGATGATCTCCCGCTGCCGGGCCGGGGAGGCCAGGATCGCGTTGTACTCGTCGATCTTCCGCTGCAGCTCGTCGTGCTCGTCCATGATCCGCTGCCGCTCCAGGGCGGCCAGGCGGCGCAGCTGCATCTCCAGGATCGCGTTGGCCTGCAGCTCGTCGATGGTGAGCAGGTTCATCAGGCCGCTGCGGGCGGCGTCGGCCGACTCCGAGGCGCGGATGAGCGCGATCACCTCGTCGATCATGTCCAGCGCCTTGAGCAGCGCGCGCAGGATGTGCGCCCGCTCCTCGGCCTTGCGCAGCCGGAACCGGGTGCGCCGGACGATCACGTCGACCTGGTGGTTGACCCAGTTCCGGATGAAGGCGTCCAGCGAGAGGGTGCGCGGCACCCCGTCGACCAGGGCCAGCATGTTGGCGCCGAAGTTGGTCTGCAGGTCGGTGTGCTTGTAGAGGTTGTTCAGCACCACCTTGGCGACGGCGTCGCGCTTGAGCACGATCACCAGGCGCTGGCCGGTGCGCGAGGAGGACTCGTCGCGGACGTCGGCGATGCCGGCGATCCGGCCGTCCTTCACCAGGTCGGCGATCTTCAGCGCGAGGTTGTCCGGGTTCACCTGGTACGGCAGCTCGGTGATCACCAGGCACTGGCGGCCCTGGATCTCCTCCACCTCGACCACGGCGCGCATGGTGATCGAGCCGCGGCCGGTGCGGTAGGCCTCCTCGATCCCGCGCCGGCCGACGATCAGCGCACCGGTCGGGAAGTCCGGGCCCTTGATCCGCTCGATCAGCGCTTCGAGCAGCTCCTCGTTGGAGGCGTCCGGGTGCTCCAGCGCCCAGAGCGCGCCGGAGGCCACCTCGCGCAGGTTGTGCGGCGGGATGTTGGTGGCCATGCCGACCGCGATGCCGGTGGCACCGTTGACCAGCAGGTTGGGGATGCGCGCCGGCAGGACGGTCGGCTCCTGCGAGCGGCCGTCGTAGTTGGCGGCGAAGTCGACGGTGTCCTCGTCGATGTCGCGCATCATCTCCATGGCCAGCGGCATCAGCTTGCACTCGGTGTAGCGCATCGCCGCCGCCGGGTCGTTGCCCGGCGAGCCGAAGTTGCCGTTGCCGTCCACCAGCGGCATCCGCAGCGACCAGGGCTGGGCCAGGCGCACCACGGTGTCGTAGATCGAGGTGTCGCCGTGCGGGTGGTAGTTGCCCATCACGTCGCCGACCACGCGGGCGCACTTGTAGTAGCCCTTCTCCGGCCGGTACCCGCCGTCGTACATGGCGTACAGCACCCGGCGGTGCACCGGCTTGAGGCCGTCGCGGACCTCGGGCAGCGCGCGGGAGACGATCACGCTCATCGCGTAGTCGAGGTAGGAGCGCTGCATCTCGGTCTCGAGCTCGATCGGCTCGATCCGGCTGACGAAGGTGTCGGTGGAGCCGGTGTCCGGCTGCCCGCCGTCGGGACGGTTGTCGTCGACCACTGGTGGTCAGTTTCCTTTCACGCGTGACTGGGGTGTGCGGAGCAGACTGCTCGTCACACGTCCAGGAAGCGGACGTCCTTGGCGTTGCGCTGGATGAACGAGCGGCGGGCCTCGACGTCCTCGCCCATCAGGACCGAGAAGAGGTCGTCGGCGCGGGCCGCGTCCTCCAGGGTGATCTGCTGGAGCAGGCGGTGTGCGGCGTCCATGGTGGTGATCCGCAGCTCCTCGGCGTTCATCTCGCCCAGACCCTTGAAGCGCTGGATCGCGTCGTCCTTCGGCAGCCGGCGGCCGGCCGAAACGCCCGCCTCGATCACGGCGTCGCGCTCGCGGTCGGAGTAGACGTACTCGAAGTCGTCCTTGCCCCACTTGATCTTGTACAGCGGCGGCATCGCCAGGTAGACGTAGCCGGCCTCGACCAGCGGGCGCATGAAGCGGAACAGCAGGGTGAGCAGCAGGGTCCGGATGTGCTGCCCGTCCACGTCGGCGTCGGCCATCAGGACGATCTTGTGGTACCGCAGCTTGGACTCGTCGTAGTCCTCCTGGATGCCGCAGCCGAAGGCCGAGATCAGCGCCTGGACCTCGGTGTTCTGCAGCACCTTGTCGATCCGCGCCTTCTCGACGTTCAGGATCTTGCCGCGGATCGGCAGGATGGCCTGCACCCGCGGGTCGCGGCCCTGCTTGGCGGAGCCGCCGGCGGAGTCACCCTCGACGATGAAGATCTCGCACTCGGCCGGGTCCTTGGACTGGCAGTCGCTCAGCTTGCCGGGCAGCGAGGCGCTCTCCAGCAGGCCCTTGCGGCGGGTCAGGTCGCGGGCCTTGCGGGCCGCCATCCGCGCGGTGGCCGCGGTGATGGACTTGCGGATGATGTCCGCGGCCTCGTTCGGGTTGCGGTCCAGCCAGTCGTTCAGCTGCTCGTGCACGACGCGCTGGACGAAGGTCTTGGCCTCGGTGTTGCCGAGCTTGTCCTTGGTCTGGCCCTCGAACTGCGGCTCGCCGATCTTGACCGAGATGACCGCGGTCAGGCCCTCGCGGATGTCCTCGCCGGAGAGGTTCTCGTCCTTCTCCCGGAGCAGCTTCTTCTCCCGCGCGTAGCGGTTGACCAGGCCGGTCAGCGCCGCGCGGAAGCCCTCCTCGTGGGTACCGCCGCCGTGCGTGTGGATGGTGTTGACGAAGGAGTAGACGCCCTCGGTGTAGGAGGCGTTCCACTGCATGGCGACCTCGACCGCGATCGCCTTCTCCTTGTCCTCCGCCTCGAAGTCGATCACCGAGGGGTGGATCACGTCGCCCTTGCGGGAGTTGAGGTCCTGCACGAAGTCGGCGATGCCGCCCTCGTAGAAGTAGGTGATCGAGACCGGCTTGCCCTCGTCGTCGATGTGCTCGGGGCGCTCGTCGGTCAGCCGGATGGTCAGGCCCTTGTTGAGGAAGGCCATCTCCTTGAACCGGCGGGCCAGCGTCTCGAAGGAGTAGACGGTGGTCTCGAAGATGTCGCCGTCGGCCCAGAAGGTCACGCTGGTGCCGGTCCGGTCGGTGGCCTCGTGCTGGACCAGCGCCGCGGTCGGGGCACCCATCTTGTATTCCTGGGTCCACCGGTGGCCGTCGGTGTGGATCTCCACCGCGAGCCGGGTGGAGAGCGCGTTCACCACCGAGACGCCGACGCCGTGCAGACCGCCGGAGACGGCGTAGCCGCCGCCGCCGAACTTGCCGCCGGCGTGCAGCACGGTGAGCACCACCTCGACGGCGGGCTTGTCCTGGCCGGGCACGATGCCGACCGGGATGCCGCGGCCGTTGTCGATGACCCGGATGCCGCCGTCGGCCAGGATCGTGACGTCGATGGTGTCGGCGTGACCGGCCATGGCCTCGTCGACGGCGTTGTCCACGACCTCCTGGACCAGGTGGTGCAGACCGCGCTCACCGGTGGAACCGATGTACATGCCCGGGCGCTTGCGGACGGCGTCGAGGCCCTCCAGCACCTGGATGGCGCTGGCGTCGTAGGCCTTCCCGGTGGACGGGTCGGTGGGGACGGGGGACTGGCTGGACTCGCCGGAATCGGCCACGAAGCGCCCTCTCTGGCACAACACGGGCCGCATCCCCGCCCGGATTCGGGCGAGCGTGCGACCACGGCGTTTCGACTCAGTTACCGCAAGCGGCAGTGTTTGACTCTCAGTCTACCGGTACCACTGACATAGATGGGCGTTTGGCAGGCCCTGAAGGCGGATTCACCGCCCCGAATCCCCTCCGCACATGTCCCGATACTCGCCTGGGGGGCTCAGCGGCTTCACACCGGCCGTCAGCGGTTCCGGAAGTGTGCGCTCCGTCAAGACCGCTTCCCCGACCGGCGGGCCCGACGGCGTCAGCCCCAGGTGTCGCGCGGACCCTGGCTGCCCGGCGCGCGCAGCCGGCCGTACCGCCGCTGCGCGGTCGCCGGCCCGAGCACCCGGATCACCCGGACCGTGCCGTGCCCCAGCTCGTGGTTCAACCGGGCGACCAACTGCCGTGCCAGCAAACGCAACTGAGTGGCCCAGGCGGTGGAGTCACAACGCACCGTCAGGATCGCCTCGGCCTCGTCGAAGTGCTCCGGGGCGCAGTGCGCGGCGATGTCCGGGCCGACGATCTGCGGCCAGCGGCCCATCACCCCGGCCACCGCGGCCGGCGCCTCCCAGCCACGCTCCGTGATCAAACGATTGAGCGCGGCCCCCAGCGGCACCGGGTCACGGCCGTCCGCGCGGGCCCCGCTGCGCAGCCCGTGCCGCTTCGCCTCGCGCTTCTCGCGCACCTGCTCACCGCGCTGGCGGGCCTGCTCCTTGGCCGCCCGCAGCGCGACCCGGGCCAGGTCGACGCCGGAGAGCTCTCGTTCCTCGCCCATCGGCGGTGCGCTCCTTCTTCCCCAGGCTGTGGACAGACCAGGGTACGACTCGGCCGGACCTTCCTTGCTACTGGAGCCGGGTGACCTCGCCGCCCGACACCGCGTACCGCGCGCCGGCCAGCGCCTTCGGCACGTCCTCCGGCACCGCCGCGGTGACCAGCACCTGCTCGCCGCCGGCCACCAGCTCGGCCAGCTGGTCCCGGCGGCGGGCGTCCAGCTCGGCGAAGACGTCGTCCAGCACCAGCACCGGCTCGCCGCCGTCGGCCCGGAGCAGCTCGTAGGAGGCCAGCCGCAGGGCCAGCGCGAAGGACCAGGACTCGCCGTGGCTGGCGTAGCCCTTGGCCGGCAGGGGGCCGAGCAGCAGCCCCAGCTCGTCCCGGTGCGGGCCGACCAGGGTCAGGCCGCGGTCGGTCTCCTGCTTGCGCACCGCCTGGAGGGAGGCCAGCAGCCGCTGCTCGGCCTCCTCCCGGCTGGCCGGCGGCTCCCCCTCGAAGGCGGAGGCCCGGTACTCCAGCTCGGTCGGCCCGCCGCCCGGCGCCAGCCGCTCGTAGGCCTCGGCGACCAGCGGCCGCAGCGCCGCCACCAGCTGCAGCCGAAAGGCCGTCAGCTCGGCGCCGGCCCGGGCCAGGTGGCCGTCCCAGACCTCCAGGGTGGACAGGTCGGAGCCCCGGCCGCCGGACCGCCGGGCCATCGCGGCGGTCTTCAGCAGGGCGTTGCGCTGCTTGAGCACCCGCTCGTAGTCGGACCGCACACCGGCCAGCCGGGGCGCCCGGGCGGTCAGCAGCTCGTCCAGGAACCGGCGGCGCTCCCCCGGGTCGCCCTTCACCAGGGCCAGGTCCTCGGGGGCGAACAGCACGGTCCGCAGCAGCCCCAGCACGTCCTTCGGGCGGACGTTGTCGGAGCGGTTGATCCGGGCCCGGTTGGCCTTGCCCGGAGTGATCTCCAGCTCGATCAGGGTGGTCCGGCCGCGGTCCTCGACCGAGCCGCGGACCACCGCCCGCTCGGCCCCCTGGCGGACCAGCGGGGCGTCGGTGGCCACCCGGTGGCTGCCCAGGGTGGCCAGGTAGCCGACCGCCTCGACCAGGTTGGTCTTCCCCTGGCCGTTGGGGCCCACGAACGCGGTCACGCCCGGGTCGAGGGGAACCTCGGCCCGGGCGTACGAGCGGAAGTCGGCGAGCGACAGGTGCGCGACATGCATGGGGAGGTACTGCGCCCGCCTTCTGTCTACAGCCTGTGGACTACTGGAACTGCCGGAACCACTGGAACTACTTGGACTCGACCGCGTGGCCGCCGAACTCGTTGCGCAGCGCGGCGATCATCTTCATCTGCGGGGAGTCGTCCTGGCGGGAGGCGAACCGGGCGAACAGCGAGGCGGTGATCGCCGGCAGCGGAACGGCGTGGTCGATCGCGGCCTCGACGGTCCACCGGCCCTCGCCGGAGTCGGCCGCGAAGCCCTTGAGCTTGGCCAGGTGCTCGTCCTTGTCCAGCGCGTCCACCGCCAGGTCGAGCAGCCAGGAGCGGATCACCGTGCCCTCCTTCCAGGAGCGGAAGATCTCCCGGACGTCGGTCACGCTGTCCACCGCCTCCAGCAGCTCCCAACCCTCGGCGTAGGCCTGCATCATGGCGTACTCGATGCCGTTGTGGACCATCTTGGCGAAGTGGCCGGCGCCCGCCTTGCCGGCGTGCACGGCGCCGAACTCGCCCTCCGGCTTGAGCGCGTCGAAGATCGGCTGGACCCGGGCGATGTGCTCGTCCTCGCCGCCGTACATCAGCGCGTAGCCGTTCTGCAGGCCCCAGACGCCGCCGGAGACGCCGCAGTCGACGAAGCCGATGCCCTTGGCGGCCAGCAGCTCGGCGTGCTTCTCGTCGTCGGTCCAGCGGGAGTTGCCGCCGTCCACCACGATGTCGCCGGGCAGCAGCTGCTCGGCCAGCTCCTCGATGGTCTGCTGGGTGGGCTCGCCGGCCGGAACCATCACCCAGACCACGCGCGGGGCCTGGAGCTTGTTGACCAGCTCGGGCACGCTGGCGACGTCGGCGAGGTCGGGGTTGCGGTCGTAGCCGATGACGGTGTGGCCGGCGCGGCGGATGCGCTCGCGCATGTTGCCGCCCATCTTGCCGAGACCGATGAGGCCGAGCTCCATGACAAGTCCTTACCTGTGGTGTCGTGCCTGACGGCGGCGCCGTTGCCGCGGGTCAAGAGCCTACGCCGCGCGGGTGTCCACAGGGTGTGGACCACCTGTGGACACCCGCGCCTCGTCAGGACGGCAGGTCAGCCGGAGAGCCGGACCGGCATGATCAGGTACTGGTAGGCCTCGTCGGCCTCGGCGTCCACCGAGGGCTTGCCGGAGAGCAGGGCCGGCTTGGTCGAGGTGGTGAAGGACAGCTGGGCGTAGGCGGCGTCCACCGCCTTGAGGCCCTCCTCCAGGTAGCCCGGGTTGAAGGCGATCGAGATGTCGTCGCCCTCCAGGTCCGCGTCGATCCGCTCGGTGGCCTGGGCGTCGTCGCCGGAGCCGGCCTCCAGGGTCAGCACGCCCTGCTCGAAGTTGAGCCGCACCGGGGTGTTCCGCTCGGCCACCAGGGAGACGCGCTTGAGCGCCTCCAGGAAGGGCTGGGTCTGGACCGCGGCGATCGCGCTGAACTCGGTCGGGAAGAGGCTGCGGAACTTGGGGAACTCGCCCTCCAGCAGCCGGGTGGTGGTGCGTCGGCCGTTGCCCTCGAAGCCGATCAGGCCCTCGCCGGCGCCGCCGGAGGAGAGCGCGATCGAGACGCTGTCGCCGCTGCCCAGCGACTTGGCGATGTCCTGCAGGGTGCGGGCCGGGACCAGCGCGACGGCGGAGATGTCCGGCTGCTCGGGCTTCCACAGCAGCTCGCGGACGGCGAACCGGTAGCGGTCGGTCGCGGCCAGGGTGATCCGGTCGCCCTCGATCTCCACCCGGACGCCGGTGAGCACCGGCAGGGTGTCGTCCCGGCCGGCGGCGACGGCCGCCTGGCTGACCGCGGTGGCGAACAGGTCGCCGGGCACGGTGCCGGTCGCGGTGGGCATCTGGGGCAGCGACGGGTACTCGTCCACCGGCAGGGTCGGCAGGGTGAAGCGGGAGCTGCCGCAGACCACGCTGACCCGCATGCCGTCGGTGGAGATCTCCACCGGGCGGTTGGGCAGGTTGCGGGAGATGTCGTTGAGCAGCCGGCCGGAGACCAGCACGGTGCCCGGCTCCTCGACGTCCGCCTCCAGCTCGACCCGGGCCGAGACCTCGTAGTCGAACCCGGAGAGCGCCAGCGAGCCCTCCTGGGCGGTGAGCAGCAGGCCGGCCAGCACCGGCACCGGCGGCCGTGCCGGGAGGCTGCGGGCCGCCCAGGCCACCGCCTCCGCGAGAACGTCACGCTCCACCCGGAACTTCACCGGTAACCGCCTCCTGGGTCCTGCTGTCGCTTGCTGATCTTCGTCGGCCGCCGCTGTCAGTCGGCCGGTGTTCAGTTGCCTAGGACAGTCTGACGCACTCCACGGACACTTCACGCCGCTCGGTGCAAGTCGGGGGAACAAGTGTCGGAACGGCTTGTCCACAGATTTCGGCCCGCCCCGCTGTTGAGCGATTCGGGGGGTCTCTAGGTGTAGCGGTAGTAGTAGGGCCTGTGGATACCGTGGATAACCCCGTTTGCGCAGCTCAGCGCCGGTTTTTTGTCCACATCGCCTGTGGAGGGCGCCGGTGGATAACCAGGGCCCGCTGTGGACGGCGGAGCGTTACCCACAGGGCACGCTGGGTATCCACAGGTTTTCCCCAGGGCCTTCCCCAGGTTTTCCCCGGGTTATCCACGACGGGTGGGTCAACATCACGTGACGGCTTTCACACCGGCCGATGAACCTGGTCCGTCAGTTGTCGAACAGTGGACATCGCTGTGGAGAAGCTGGGGATAACCGGCCCATGCCTGGGGACAGCCGGTGGACAACTTTTCCGGCCCGCTGACAGGCCCCCAACTGTCCACACCCTGTGGATAACTGTTGTGCACAAGTCCACAGGGGTCTGACCTGCGCCGAAGAGCGTAGCCGCGCGGGCCCTGTGGAGGAATTCTGGATAACTCCGAGGTCCCCACCCTGTGGACGGCCGAATGGCCAACAGTCCTGTGGAGAACGGCTCGACGGGCCCGCACTGTTCGAATCGATGCTCAGTTGTGCGAGGTGGCCCGGAGACTGTCGGAGCGTCAGCGAGGAACCTTCCCCGGCCGGCGCGCTCTACACCCGCACTCCACCGGGTAGCCGAAAAGGGCCGGTGGCCGACCGAAAACGGTCGTCCACCGGCCCTGGGCGCGGTTCTGCGGGGTCGTCAGCTCTTGATGCGGTTGGTGAGCTCGGTGACCTGGTTGTAGAGCGAGCGGCGCTCGGCCATCAGTGAGCGGATCTTCCGGTCGGCGTGCATCACCGTGGTGTGGTCCCGGCCGCCGAACTGCGCACCGATCTTCGGCAGCGACAGGTCGGTGAGCTCCCGGCACAGGTACATGGCGATCTGACGGGCCGTCGCCAGCACCCGGCTGCGCGAGGAGCCGCACAGGTCCTCGACCGATAGCCCGAAGTAGGCCGCCGTCTGCTGCATGATCACCTGGGCGGTGATCTCCGGCCCGGCGTCCTCGTCACCGCCCGGGATCAGGTCCTTCAGGACGATCCCGGCCAGCTCCAGGTCCACCGGCGAGCGGTTCAGGTTGGCGAACGCGGTGACCCGGATCAGCGCCCCCTCCAGCTCGCGGATGTTGCGGGTGATCCGGGAGGCGATGAACTCCAGCACGTCCGCAGGGGCGTTGAGCCGCTCCTGGATCGCCTTCTTGCGCAGGATCGCGATCCGGGTCTCCAGCTCGGGCGGGGTGACGTCGGTGATCAGCCCCCACTCGAAGCGGTTGCGCAGCCGGTCCTCCAGGGTGGTCAGCAGCCGGGGCGGCCGGTCCGAGGAGAGCACGATCTGCTTGTTCGCGTTGTGCAGGCTGTTGAAGGTGTGGAAGAACTCCTCCTGGGTCGACTCCTTGCTCGCCAGGAACTGGATGTCGTCCACCAGCAGGATGTCCATGTCGCGGTAGCGCTTGCGGAACGCGTCCGCCTTGCCGTCCCGGATGGAGTTGATGAACTCGTTGGTGAACTCCTCCGAGCTCACGTACCGCACCCGGGTGCCCGGGAAGAGGCTGCGCGAGTAGTGGCCGATCGCGTGCAGCAGGTGGGTCTTGCCCAGGCCCGACTCGCCGTAGATGAAGAGCGGGTTGTAGGCCTTGGCCGGGGCCTCGGCGACGGCCACCGCGGCGGCGTGCGCGAACCGGTTGCTGGCGCCGATCACGAAGGTGTCGAACAGGTACTTGGGGTTCAGCCGGGCGGCCGGCTCGTCCTTGCGGACCGGATCGCCGGAGGGCCCGCCGGGCGGGGCCGGCACCCCGGCCACCGGGGTGCGGTCGGCCACCCGCTCGGGCGGTCCGCCGCCACCGGGGCGGTCGGCGGGCTCGGGCTGGTCCGGGCCGTGCCGCTCGGAGCCGCCCTGCGGCTCGCCGAGCTGGCGGCCGCCACCGGGCAGCCCGCGCAACGCGTTCGGCGGCAGGTCGCGGCGCAGCGGCGGCATGCCGCGGCCGGGGACGCGACCGCGCGGCTCCGACTCGGCCGCGTCGTAGGCGCCGCCGAACAGGTCGCCCTGGGCGGGCCGGCCGGGCGGCGGCCCGGGGCCGCGCTCCGGCTCGGGCTCCCAGTCGCGGTACTGGTACGGCTGCTGCTCCTGGTAACCGCCGGGCTGCTGGTAGCCCTGGCCCGGATAGCCCTGGTCCTGGTACTGGTAGTCGCCGTAGCCGCCCTGCTGGGGGTACCCGCCGGACGGGCGGCGCTCCTCGTAGGAGGGGTAGTCCTGGTAGCCGGACGGCTCTCGGTAACCGGGGTCGGGCTCCGGCTCGGCCGGGCGGGGCGGAGCCGGAGCCGCGGGCGCGACCGGCGGCGCGGCGTTGGCGTCCACCATCACCGCGATCCGGACCGGGCGGCCGAACAGCCGGCTCAGCTCCTCGGTCAGCTGCGGCAGCAGCCGGCCCTCCAGCACCTGCTTCGCCCACTCGTTCGGGGCGGCCAGCAGGGCGGTGTCGTGCATCATCCACATCGGCTGGGTGCGCTGCACCCAGACCTTGTCCTTGTCCCCCACCGAGGTGTCGTTGACCAGCCGCTCGACGACCTCCGCCCAGGCGGGGGCGAGGTCGCTGTTGACATCAGCCACTGGTGCACGCTTTCTCGTTCCCCCGTCGGGGGGATGAACAAAACCAGACAAGTCCTGCAACGGTAGTCAGCGGACAGAGCTGATTCAAGTTGTTGTCCACAGGCTGTGGGTTAATGGCCACGGGGCAGCCGGTTTGACCCTCGGGTGCCCCGCCGCGTACCGTAACCAGGTCGAGTTGTCGATGGCCGCTGCCGCATGCCCGCGGGTCACCCCGCTTCCAGATGGCGCGCAGCACGGGCGCCGTGGATTGCCCGAGACCCAGCGGACCTGGGGATTCGGGCCGGATTTCCCGGATATGAGGGGAGATCGCGCGGACGCACGGTGACGGCCAACCCGCAACTCGTCACCCTACGATTCACCCCAGGAGCCCCCGAGTGAGCAAGCGCACCTTCCAGCCGAACAACCGTCGTCGCGCCAAGACCCACGGCTTCCGGCTGCGGATGCGGACCCGCGCCGGCCGCGCCATCCTGGCGGCCCGCCGTGGCAAGGGCCGCTCCAGCATCTCCGCCTGATCCGCGTCCAGGGTCTGCAGTGCTGCCCTCCGAAAATCGGCTGCGGCGGCGCCAGGACTTCGCGACCGCGGTGAAACGCGGTCGCCGGGCCGGACGGCCCCTGCTGGTGGTCCACCTGAGATGGGCGGACCAGTCGGCGGGGCAGGTCGACGAGCACAGCGACTCCCACCCGCACGCCACCGAGGGACTTCCCTCGGTGCGTGCGGGTTTCGTCGTGAGCAAGGCAGTCGGCCCGGCCGTGGTGCGCAACCTGGTGAAGCGTCGGCTTCGTCACCTGGTCCGGGAACGTCTGGTCGCGCTGCCCGCAGGTAGCCTGATAGTGGTACGGGCGCTGCCCACGGCGGCGGAGGCCTCGTACTCGGATCTTGCACATGACCTGGATGCCGCACTGAAGCGGTTGCTCCGGACGGATCCGGCCGCAGCGACCGGATCAGGGCCGACAGGATCAGGGCGATGAAGTACCTGCTGATGGGGCTGATCAGGCTCTACCAGTGGACGATCAGTCCGCTGCTCGGACCGGTCTGCCGCTACTACCCCTCGTGCTCGCACTACGGGTACGAGGCGGTGCGGGTGCACGGCGCCGTGAAGGGCTCCGTGCTGACCGCTTGGCGCATCCTGCGCTGCAACCCATGGTCCCCGGGTGGAGTGGACCACGTACCGCCGCGCAAGCGTCCCGTCTGGCACCAGCGCCTGCGTGCGCTGGTGCAGTCCAGGACCACCGGTAGCGCCGCGCTCCCGGAGCCGACGACCAAGCCCAATGCTCAAGGAGTCTGACCGGTGACCTGGTCCTTCCTGAACCCCCTCTACACAGCGGTGTCCTGGATCATCGTCCAGTTCCACTCGCTGTACAGCCACGTCTTCGACCCGAACGGTGGGTGGGCCTGGGGCCTGTCCATCGCCTCGATGGTGGTCGTGATCCGGATCTGCCTGATCCCGCTCTTCGTGAAGCAGATCAAGTCGACCCGGGCCATGCAGGCCATCCAGCCGAAGATGAAGGCCATCCAGGAGCGCTACAAGAACGACAAGCAGCGCCAGTCCGAAGAGATGATGAAGCTCTACAAGGAGGCGGGCACCAACCCCTTCTCGAGCTGTCTCCCGATCCTGGTGCAGATGCCGTTCTTCACCGCCCTGTACGGGGTGCTGAGCTCGGTCGCGCACAACAAGGAGATCGGCGTCATCAACGGCTCGCTGCTGGCGAGCGCGGGACAGGCGCACATCTTCGGTGCTCCGCTGTCGGCCACCTTCGTCCACACCGGTGCGCTGAACGTCAAGATCGTCACCGCGGTGATGATCGTGATGATGTCGCTGTCGCAGTTCATCACCCAGCGCCAGCTGATGACCAAGAACGTGGACCTCTCGGTCAAGACGCCGTTCATGCAGCAGCAGAAGATGCTGATGTACGTCTTCCCGGTGATGTTCGCCGTGATGGGCATCAACTTCCCGGTCGGTGTGCTGGTCTACTGGCTCACCACCAACGTCTGGTCGATGGGCCAGCAGCTGATCGTCATCCGCAACAACCCGACGCCGGGCTCCAAGGCCTGGGACGAGCGGCAGGCCCGGCTGAAGGCGGCCGGCCGGCTGAACCCGGACGGCACGGAGATCAAGACCGGCGGCGGCCCGTTCGGCTTCCTCCGCGGTGGCAAGGCCCCGGCGGCCCAGCAGCAGGCGGCCGCGCTGGTCGAGGAGTCGGTGCAGGTGCGCCGGCAGCAGCCGCGCAAGCAGACCAAGTCGCAGCGCCAGGCGCACACCGGGCTGGCCAAGGCTCCGCAGACCACGCCGGACGACTCGGGCGAGGCCGCCGCGGTGGCCGAGGCGGAGACCTCGAAGGCCGAGCCGCAGGACGCGGTGCCCACCGGTCAGGGTGCGGGTCGCAGCTCCGGCGGGAGCGCCAAGCGCCCGGCGGCCAAGCCGGGCGGCGCTGCCAAGCGCGGTCCGCAGCAGGGCGGCCAGCGGCCGAAGAAGAAGTCCTAGCGCCGCGCCGGTTGGCTCGGAGCCTGTCCGATCGTCGTTCGCAGCCCGTTCGCCGGGCCCGTATCACCCAAGAAGGAGTCCCTCCCGTGACGGAAGGCACCACCTCCGCCGCCGAGTCCGAGGCGGCCGCGGCGGCCGACTCGGAGACCCTGGAAGCCCGCCTGGAGCAGGAGGGCGAGATCGCGGCCGACTACCTGGAAGGCCTGCTGGACATCGCCGACCTGGACGGCGACATCGACATGGACGTCGAGGGCGACCGGGCGCTGGTCTCCATCGTCGGTGACGGCAACGACCGCAGCCTGCACCGGCTGGTGGGCCAGGACGGCGAGGTGCTGGAGGCGCTGCAGGAGCTGACCCGGCTCGCGGTGCACCGGGAGACCGGTGAGCGCAGCCGGCTGATGCTGGACATCGCGGGCTTCCGGGCGCGCAAGCGGGCCGAGCTGGCCGAGCTGGGCGCCAAGGCGGCCGAGGAGGCCAAGCGGACCGGCGAGTCGGTGAAGCTGCGGCCGATGACGCCGTTCGAGCGCAAGGTGGTGCACGACGCGGTCGCGGCGGCCGGCCTGCGCAGCGAGTCGGAGGGCGAGGAGCCGCAGCGCTGCGTCGTCGTCCTGGCGAGCTGATCGGCGGACCGGGACCGGGCGGTCGTGGAAGCGACCGCCGAGGACACTGAGGACCTCGCTCGCACGGCCGGTGCGGGCGGGGTCCTCATTCGTACTGTGCCGGCGGGGGCGGGGCATCGGACAATGGCTGGGAATGTTTCACGTGAAACCTCTGAGCGGAGAGACTGAGATGGCGACGGAGAGTGCGGCTCCCGAGGAAGGTGCCCAGGCCCTGCCCGAGGCGCCCTCGGTGGCCCGGGAGATCTTCGGGGAGAACTTCCCGGCCGCGCAGCGGTACGCGGAGCTGCTGGCCTCCGCCGGGGTGCAGCGCGGCCTGATCGGTCCCCGGGAGGTGCCCCGGCTCTGGGACCGGCACGTGCTCAACTGCGCGGTGCTGGCGGAGCTGCTGCCCGAGAACGCCTCGCTCTGCGACGTGGGTTCGGGAGCCGGCCTGCCCGGCATTCCGGTGGCGCTGGCCCGGCCCGACCTCTCGGTCACGCTGCTGGAGCCGCTGCTGCGCCGCACCAACTTCCTGGAGGAGGTGGTGCGGGAGCTCGGCCTGAAGAACGTGACGGTGGTGCGCGGTCGGGCCGAGGAGATGGTCGGCGAGATCGCGGTGGAGTTCGTCACCGCGCGGGCGGTGGCTCCGCTGGAGCGGCTGGCCGGCTGGGGGATGCCGCTGCTGCGTCCGTACGGCCAGATGCTGGCGCTCAAGGGCGACACCGCGGAGCAGGAGCTGGCCGAATCCCGGTCGGCGCTGGCCAAGTTGGGTGCGGTGGAGTTCGCGGTGCTGCCGGTCGGCGAGGCCGCGCTGGGTGCCGCGACCCGGGTCGTCCAGGTGAAGGCTGGGGAGAGCCCCGGTGGAGTGAAGGGGGCGAACCGGCGAGCCCGGGCCGCCCGGGCCGGGCGCTCCACGGGCCGCGCGGGGGACCCGCGCGGCGGTGGTCGCCGCCGGCGCTGACCGCGTTCCGCGGGAAGCCCCTGGTCGCACTGGGTGCGGCCAGGGGCTCTTTGCTGCCTTCGGAGTGTCGCGCCGTCAGATTTCCGACATAGCGGGCATGGTGTTTCACGTGAAACGTCGCTCTCTGCTCTCGGGCATCCTCGGTCGGGGCCGGGCGGCGACTGTTGCCGCTCCGGTTTCACGTGAAACACTGGCTCCCATGCAGGAGTCGGACACCATCGACCAGATCGATGACACCCCCATCGCGCGCGCGGCGCAGGCCGCGGTCCAGGCGCTGGGGCGGGCGGGCGAGGGCCTGCCGAGGCCGCCGGCGACCCGGGTGATCGTGGTGGCCAACCAGAAGGGCGGGGTGGGGAAGACCACCAGCACCGTCAACATGGCCGCCTCGCTGGCGATGCACGGACTGCGCGTCCTGGTGATCGACCTGGACCCGCAGGGCAACGCCTCCACCGCGCTGGGGATCGACCACCACGCCGAGGTGCCGTCGATCTACGACGTGCTGGTGGAGGGCAAGCCGCTGGCGGACGTGGTGCAGCCGGTCGTGGAGGTGGAGGGCCTGTTCTGCGTGCCGGCCACCATCGACCTGGCCGGTGCGGAGATCGAGCTGGTCTCGCTGGTGGCCCGGGAGAGCCGGCTGCAGCGGGCGATCGCGGCGTACGAGCAGCCGCTGGACTACATCCTGATCGACTGTCCGCCCTCGCTGGGTCTGCTGACGGTCAACGCCCTGGTGGCCGGTCAGGAAGTGATGATCCCGATCCAGTGCGAGTACTACGCGCTGGAGGGGCTGGGGCAGCTGCTGCGCAACGTGGAACTGGTGCGGGCGCACCTCAACCCGGCGCTGCACGTCTCGACCATCCTGCTCACCATGTACGACGCCCGGACCAGGCTGGCCGCCCAGGTGGCGGAGGAGGTGCGCAACCACTTCTCCACCGAGGTGCTGCGGACCGCGATCCCGCGCTCGGTGCGGATCTCCGAAGCCCCGAGCTACGGGCAGACGGTACTGACCTACGACCCCGGATCCACCGGTGCGCTCTCCTACCTGGAGGCGGCCCGGGAGCTGGCGCTGCGGGCGGTCGGGCTGGACACCGCACCGCCGACCGCGGTGGAGCAGGCGGCGGCCGAGGCGCTGGGCGCCGTGGGGCGGCACACGATCGGCGCCCAGGCGGGGCCGTTGGCAGAGCAGAGCACGATGGAGGGCAATCGGTGAGTGGTCGCAGGGGTCTGGGCAAGGGGCTCGGGGCGCTGATCCCGCCGGCCGCCGGATCGGCGGGACGGGCGGGTGCGGTCGCGCCGGCTCCGGCGCGGCCGGCCGGCGGAGCGGTGGGACTGGCCGCCGTCGGCACCGTCTCCCCCAGCGCGGTGCCGCTGCTGCCCCCGCCCGGCCGTGGCACGGTGGCGGAGAAGGCGGTGGAGCAGGCGGCGGCGGAGCTCGCTCCGGTGGCCGGGGCGCGGTTCGCCGAGCTTCCGCTGGACTCGATCACGCCGAACCCGCGGCAGCCGCGTGAGGTCTTCGACCAGGACAAGCTCGCCGAGCTGGTCGCCTCCATCAAGGAGGTGGGCCTGCTCCAGCCGGTGGTGGTCCGTCAGGTTGCCGCCGAGCGCTACGAGCTGATCATGGGTGAGCGCCGCTGGCGGGCCTCCCAGGAGGCCGGGCTGGAGCGGATCCCGGCGATCGTCCGGGCCACCGAGGACGACAAGCTGCTGCTGGACGCGCTGCTGGAGAACCTCCACCGGGCGGAGCTCAACCCGCTGGAGGAGGCGGCCGCCTACGACCAGCTGCTGAAGGACTTCGGCTGCACCCAGCACGCCCTGGCCGACCGGATCGGGCGCTCCCGGGAGCACGTCACCAACACGCTGCGGCTGCTGAAGTTGTCGGCGGCGGTGCAGCGGCGGGTGGCCGCCGGGGTGCTGACTGCTGGTCACGCCCGGGCGCTGCTGCGAGTGGTGGACCCCGAGCAGCAGGACGCGCTGGCCGTGCGGATCGTCGCCGAGGGCCTCTCGGTGCGGACCACCGAGGAGCTCGCCTCGCTGATGAGCGAGTCGGCGGAGCAGCCGAAGAAGTCCGCCGCGCCGAAGGCCGGCAAGCTGCTCTCGCCGGCCTTCAACGACCTGGCGGGCCGACTCTCCGACCGCTTCGACACCCGGGTCAAGGTCGAGGTCTCGCAGCGCAACGGCAAGCTGGGCAAGGGCAAGGTGGTGCTGGAGTTCGCCTCGGTGGAGGACTTGAACCGGATCCTGGACAGCCTCGCGCCGGGTGAGGACGGGTTGCGCCTGAACGGCTGAGCGAGGCCGGCGAACCAGCTGTGGGTGCATGTTTCACGTGAAACATGCACCCACAGTCGTTGGAGGTGTTGGCGGACCGGAGCGGATTGGTCCGGGCCGCCAGGGGGAGGAACCGAACGAGGAGGTGTGCTGGATGGGTCGCAGGATCGTCCCGCTGACGCTGGACAATCTCGCGGACCTGCCCGGGCCCTGCCGCTCCTGCGTGTTCTGGGAGCTGGACCCGGTGAGCGGGCGGGCGGCGGTGGAGGCGGGCAAGTCGGAGGCGGAGAAGGAGGGGTGGATCTCCGCGGTGCTGCTGGAGTGGGGGTCCTGCGGGCGGATCGCCTACGTGGACGAGCAACCGGCCGGGTTCGTGCTGTACGCCCCGCCGGCCTACGTGCCGCGCTCGCAGTCCTTCCCGACCAGCCCGGTCTCGCCCGATGCGGTTCAGCTGATGATCAGCCGGGTGCTGCCGCCGTTCCAGGGACAGGGGCTGGGCCGGGTGCTGGTGCAGGCGACCGCGAAGGACCTGCTGCGGCGGGAGGTCCGGGCGATCGAGGCGATCGGGGTGACCGGAGCGAGTGGCAAGGAGCGGCCGAGCTGCCTGCTGCCGGCCGAGCACCTGCTGGCGGTGGGTTTCAAGACGGTGCGACCGCACCACCGCTACCCCAGGCTGCGCCTGGAGGCCAGGAACACGCTCTCCTGGCGCCGGCCGGCCGCGCTGGAGCGGCTGCTCGGCGGCGCGCCCAAGGAGCCCGCGCTGCGGCCGTTCTGAGCCGCCGTCACCCGGGGACGACGAAGGGGCGGGCCGAACGGCCCGCCCCTTCGTCGTCCCCGCACTGGGACTAGATGATGCCTTCGAGGTCGCGGAGCAGCGCGGCCTTCGGCTTGGCGCCGACGATGCTCTTGACCAGCTCGCCCTTGACGTAGACGTTCAGGGTCGGGATGGACACCACGCCGTACTGGGCGGCGGTGGCCGGGTTGGCGTCGACGTCGACCTTGGCGACGGTCAGCTTGTCCTTGTGCTCATCGGCGATGGCCTCCAGGACCGGGGCCACCTGGCGGCACGGGCCGCACCAGGTCGCCCAGAAGTCCACGAGGACGGGCTTCTCGCTCTTCAGGACGTCGGCGTCGAAGCTCGCGTCAGTCACGGTGATGGTGGCGCCGGCCACGGGATCTCCTAGGGTTCGTTGTTCGGCTGCTGCAGTGGTGTTCAACGCCGGCGGGCGCCGCGTTGTTTCCGCCCGCCGGTGGTTCCGAGGGATCAGACCGCGACGGCGGCCGGCTCCTGCTCGTCGTTCTCCTGCTGGGCGTGGGCCAGGTGGGCCAGGAAGCGCTCGGCGTCCAGCGCGGCGGAGCAGCCGGTGCCGGCGGCGGTGATCGCCTGGCGGTAGGTGTGGTCCACCACGTCGCCCGCGGCGAAGACGCCGGAGACGTTGGTGCGGGTGCTCGGGGCGTCCACCTTGAGGTAGCCCTCGGCGTCCAGCTCCAGCTGGCCGGCGAACAGCTCGGTGCGCGGGTCGTGGCCGATCGCGATGAACAGGCCGGTGACCGGCAGCTCGCGCAGCTCGCCGGTGGTGGTGTCGCGCAGGGTGATGCCGGTGAGCTTCGGGTCGCCGTGGATCTCCTCGACCGCGCTGTCCCAGGCGAAGGTGATCTTCGGGTCGGCGAAGGCGCGCTCCTGCATCGCCTTGGAGGCGCGCAGCTCGCCACGGCGGTGCACGACGGTGACGGTCTTGGCGAACCGGGAGAGGAAGGTCGCCTCCTCCAGCGCGGTGTCGCCGCCGCCGACCACGGCGATGTCCTGGTCCTTGAAGAAGAAGCCGTCGCAGGTGGCGCACCAGGAGACGCCGCGGCCGGAGAGCGCGTCCTCGCGCGGCAGGCCGAGCTTGCGGTGCTGCGAACCGGTGGCGATGATCACCGCGCGGGCCCGGTGCACGGTGCCCTCGGAGTCGGTGACGGTCTTGATCTCGCCGGTCAGGTCGACCGAGACGATGTCGTCCGGGACCAGCTCGGCGCCGAAGCGCTCGGCCTGCCCCCGCATGTTGTCCATCAGCTCCGGGCCCATGATGCCGTCGCGGAAGCCGGGGAAGTTCTCCACCTCGGTGGTGTTCATCAGGGCACCGCCGGCCGTCACCGCGCCCTCGAAGACCAGCGGCTTCAGGGAGGCCCGCGCCGTGTAGAGCGCTGCCGTGTAACCGGACGGACCGGAACCGATGATGATCACGTTACGGACGTCGCTCACTGCATCTCCTGGTTGGCATCGCGACCCGCGCCAGCGGGGGTGGGCGGCGGCGGTGGTCCGCCGCCCCGGACAACGGCTCACCAGTCTGGCGCATTCCCGGCACCGCGTGCACCAGGCGGTCCGGTACGGCGGCGCCGGTCAGTGCGCGGGGACCTGCTGGTGCAGCTCGACGACGGCCGGGGCGGTGGAGCAGCCCGGGGCGACCAGGTACGCGTCCAGGCTCTCCGGATCGCCGGCGGCCCGGAAGACGTAGACGTCCACCGCGCTGCCCTGGTAGCTGCCGTGCGCGGTCAGCAGCGGCACCTCGCCCTGGTGGGCGGGGATCGCCAGCTGGACGCAGTCGGGCGGGAGGTTGCCGGTCTCGCCCTGCTCGGTGGTGGTGTGCGGCTGGACCAGGGCGGACGGCCGGAGCAGGGCGCGGACCTGGTCCGGCAGACCGGCCGCGGTGAACTCCGGGCCGGTCGGCTTCGTGCCCGCGGCCGGGTGGGTGGCGGTGTCCGGGGTGCTGGTGGACACGGCCGAGGCGGCCGGGCGCGAGGCGGACTGCTGGGAGAGCAGCAGGCCGCCGCCCAGGCCGAACACCGCCAGGCAGGCGGCGGCGGCCAGCACGAACCGGCGCCGGCGGCCCGGGCGGCCGGCCGCCCGGGTGCTGCGGTCGGCCCGGGCCGGCGGGGCGCCGGGGGAGAGGGGTGCGGCGGGAGCGCCCGGGACGGTCGGCGCGGCGGGCGTGGGCGGGGTGATCGGCGCGGTGGGCGTCGACGGCTGGGCGGCCGCCAGCGCGGCGTCGATCCGCCGGGCCACCTCCTGCGGCATCGGCTCGATCGGGTCGGCGGCGAGCAGCGCGGTCAGCTCCGTCAGGGCGGCCGTGGTGTCGGCGCACTCGGGGCAGTCGGCCAGGTGGGTGCGGACCGCCGCGGCCCGGTCCGCGGGCAGCAGGTCCTCGGCCAGGTCGGCGAGCTGCTCGACCGAGGGGTGGCGCGGGTCGGCCGACGACTCGTGGGGCGATGGGGTGGTCATCGGCTCGTCGCACCTCCTTCTTCCAGGGTCGGCTCGTGGCGGTCGGGGTCCGGGGATGGGACGGGCCCGGGGCGGTTCGGGTTCCCCGGGTCCCGGCGGTGCGGTGTTTCACGTGGCGCCGTTTCACGTGAAACACCGCCGTGTGGAACACCGCCACCCGGTACCGCGGCCTGCGGCGGCGGGTCCTCGGGACCGGAGCGCAGGTGGCGCAGCAGCGGGAGCAGCCGGGCCCGGCCCCGGGCGCAGCGGCTCTTCACCGTGCCCACCGGGACGCCCAGCACCTCGGCCGCCTCGGCCACCGGGTAGCCCTGCATGTCGACCAGCACCAGGACGGCCCGCTGGTCGGGCGGCAGCTCGGCCAGCGCGGCCGAGACCTCGCGGCCCAGCTCGCGGCGGAGCACCTGGGCCTCGGCCGGCTCGGCGGGCGGTACCAGCGAGTCCAGCGCCGGGCGGTCGTGGTCGGCCCCGGTCGGCGCGTCCAGCGAGTCGGCCCGGCGGACGGCGGCCCGGCGGGCCCGGTCCAGACAGGCGTTCACCACGATGCGGTGCAGCCAGGTGGTGACCGCGGAGCGGCCCTGGAAGGTGTGCGCCGAGCGGAGCGCGGAGACCAGGGCGTCCTGCAGCGCGTCGGCGGCCTCCTCACGGTCGCCCAGGGTGCGCACCGCGACCGCCCAGAGCCGGTCCCGGTGGCGGGCCACCAGGACGCCGAAGGCGGCCCGGTCGCCGGCGACGTGCCGGGCGAGCAGCTCGGCGTCGTCCGGCTCCGCCTGCGGCGCCGCGCCGGCCGGGGGGAGAGCCACCGGGTCGGGCTCGGGTCGCGCCGGTCCTGCCATGCCCCACACCTCTCCGGGCTGGGCCGGCGGGCTCAGCCGGCCACCTTGATCTCGGCCACCTGGCCGCGGTACTTGCCGCTGTCATCCTTGGGGAGGCTGGTCAGCCAGATCAAGAGGTAACGGGTGTGAACCGGGCCGGCGAGCTTGAACTGCGCGTCGGTGCTGGAGGCGGTGGCGATCGGCTGGCCGAAGTCGGTGAGCTGGGTCGGCAGGGCGTCCCCGGTCGCGGTGGGCACGCGCAGCTCCACGCCGGTCGTCCCGCCGAGGAAGAGCACCTCGACCGAGTTGACCGACTTGACCGCGCCCAGGTCCACGATCAGGCCGGTGCCGTGCTTCATGGCCGTCAGGTCGTCGTCGTAGCTCTCGGTGGACCAGGCGGTGGTCGGGTCGCCGTCGTGGGTGAGCGGCAGGGTGTTCCCGTGCACGTTCTGGGTGGTGCCGGACGGGTTGAACGAGGTGACGTTGGTGATCGGCAGCGGGGTCGGCGCGAGCGGGCTGGCCGGGGCGCTGGAGCGGCCGCCCGCGCCGCTGCTGCTGAGCGCCTGGGTGCCGCTGGAGGTCGCGCCGAGCTTGCCGGCCAACTGCCAGGAGCCGTAGCCGATCGCGGCCAGCAGCACCACCGAGACGGTCCAGCGGAGCACCTTGGCGGCCCGTCGCGGGGCGCGCTGCGGCGGCCGGGCCGGCCCCGGGCGGTAGCCGGGGTTCGGCTGCGGCGGCCGGGGCCGGGGCGGCACCTGGGCCGGCGCGGCGGCGGGGATCCGGACGGTGGCCGGCGCCGCGGCCGGGGTGCGTCCGACCGTCTGCCCGGGAGCGGGGTAGCGGTGGGCGGAGGAGCCGGCGGCCGAGCCGCCGGCGGGCTGGCGGATCCGGGGCAGCGCCCCGATCGCCTTGGCCAGTGCGGCGGGCGAGGAGAGCCGCTCGGACCCGGTCTCGCAGAGGATCCGGGCGGCCAGCTCGGCGAGCTCCGGGTGGGCCTGCGCGCGCAGCTCGGTGGGCGGCGGCACGTCGTCCCCGGGCAGGCCGGTCAGCTTGTACCGGTCCTCGGGGTGCGGCCAGCGGTGGGTGAGCGCCGCGTAGAGCAGGTCGCCGATCGCCCGGGTGTCGGCCAGCTCGGCCGCCGCGCGGTCGGCCGGTGCCGGTCCCCCGCGCAGCGCCGCGTCCACCGCGACGCCGTTGATCCGGTACTGGCCGGTGTCGGTGCGCAGCACGGCGCGCGGGGTCAGCCGCAGGTGCGAGCGGCCGGCGCGGTGCGCGGCGGCGATCGCCTCGGTGACCTGACGCACCATCTGGTACGCCTCGTACGGCTCCAGCGGGCCGTCGGCCAGCAGGGTGGCCAGGTCGGTGGCGTCGGGCAGCCACTCCCGGACCACGTAGACCAGTTCGCCCTCCTGGACGGCGTCGAGCACCTGGACGAACCGGGGGTCGCCGAGCAGCGCGGCGGACCGGGCGGCGGCCACCACCTCGTCGGCGCGCCGGTTGCCGGCCGCGAGCAGGTGCACGCCGACCGCGCGGCGCAGCTTCTCGTCCACCGCGCGCCAGCTGCTGAAGGCCTCGGTCTGGGTGAAGCACTCGTCCAGCCGGTAGCGGCCGGCGATCCGGTCGCCGCTCTCCCGCGCCGGGACCGGGAGTTGACCGGGCAGCGGGTCGGGCTCGGCGGAGTCGCCGGGCTCGGTGGTGGCCGGATCCGTTCCCCCGGCGGGCTCGGCCGAGGCCGGCTTCTCGGGCTCCTCAGGTTGTTCGGGTGAGGTGGCGTCAGCGGGCTCCACCGGCTCGTCGGCCCGGGCGGAAGGCTCGGCCAGCGCGGCGGCGATCTCGGCGGTGGAGAGCGGCGCGGTGATCTCCCCGGTGGCCTCGGTCGTCGTCTCCCCCGCTGCCTTCGCGGGCGCCTTGCGCTTCGCGGTGGTCTTCGCGGGTGCCGTCGGCGTGGCGGACGGTTCGTCAGCCGGCGCTGCAGTGGTCTTGCCCGGGGCCTTGGCGGCCGTCCTGGCCGGCGCCTTGGCGGGCGCCTTGCCGGACGCCTTGGCGGGCGCCTTGCCGGACGCCTTGGCGGGCGCCTTGGCCGCGGGCTTCGGGTCCTTGCGCGGGCGGGCCCCGTTCAGTCCGGTCAGCGGCACGGTCAGCTCGGCCGTCGCCTCGGCGACCGCCAGCGGCACGGTCAGCTCGGAGGTGGCCTCCGCGGCCGGCAGCGCCGCGGTGACCTCGGCGGCCGGCTCGGCAGCTGATGCGTCGACGGCTGCCCTGGTGCGATCCGTGGTGCGATCAGCCACCGTCGTCTGCCTCCCCAAATAGCGCCCGGTACGGCGCCCTCACCGTGCGCCTCCCGGAAGGAGGACAGGCGAGGACCCGGGGCCGCGGTGACCGCGGTCCCAGTCGTTCGAAGACAATTGTGCCCACTCTTCCCACCGGAGTACGACCGCTGATGCGGCCATCCGGTTCCACCGCTGCCCGAACTGCTCGGTCAGTGGACAAACTGAGGAGGGGTCAGCGGCCCAGTCGGCTGCGGACCATGCCGACGACCGAGTTGAGTTCCTCGATCCGCATCCGCCTGGCGAGCTGCGCGAAGACCGCCAACTGCGCGGCCCCGGCGAGCGCGACGGTCAGCACGCTACCCAGCCAGCCTGAGAGCAGGCTGGACAGTCCCAGGGAGATCAGGAAGCCGACCAGGGCGGCCGGCAGACAGGCGATCACCAGCCGGACGTAGGTCTTGGTGATCCGGCCGGTGTCCAGCCCGCCGACCTTCCGCTTGAGCTTGGGCACCGCCACCGCCACGCCCACCGCGTAGGCCGTGCCGTAGCCGAGCGCCATCCCGGTGACCGCCCACTGGGCCGGCAGCACCAGGTAGCAGAGCACCGCCGTGCCGGCCTGGGTGACGGCCACCCAGACGGTGTTGGAGAACGGGGTGCGGGTGTCCTCGTACGCGTAGAAGCCGCGCAGCAGCACGTACTGCACCGAGTACGGGATCAGGCCGAGGGCGAAGGCGGAGAGCATGTAGCCGACCGCCGTGGTGGCGTGCGCCACCGCACCGCCGTTGCCCAGGCCGTAGATCGCGCCGCCGATCTGCGGGCCGAGCGCGAGGAAGAGGAAGGCGGCCGGGACGATCGCCACCGCCGAGGTGCGCAGCCCGTAGGAGAGGTCGTCGCGGACCGCGCCGGAGTCGCCGTCGGCGGCCGAGCGGGAGAGCCGGGGCAGCACCGCGCTCATCACCGAGACGGTGATCACCGCCATCGGCAACTGCCAGATCAGCAGCGCGTTGGAGTAGGCGGCCAGGCCCACGCCGAGGTAGCCGTGGTCGGCCGCGTCGCTGCCGGCCGCGGTGGCCAGCTGGGTGACCACCAGGTAGCCGGCCTGGTTGGCGAGCACGAAGAGGAAGGTCCACTTGGCCAGCCGGGCCGCCTTGCCGAGGCCGTGCCCGCGCCAGTCGAACCGCGGCCGGTACCGGAAGCCGGCCGCCCGCAGGTACGGGACCATCGACAGCGCCTGCACCACCAGCCCGAGCAGGGTGCCCAGGCCGAGCAGCCGCAGGCCCTCGGGGGAGACCGTCTGCGGCGCGACCCGGCTGTGCTGGAAGGTGCCGAACACCCAGATGTACATCGCGAAGGTGAAGATCACCACCACGTTGTTGAGCACCGGGGTCCACATCATCGCGCCGAACCGGCCGCGGGCGTTGAGGATCTGACCCATCACCACGTGCACGCCCATGAAGAAGATCGTGGGCAGGCAGTAGCGGGCCAGCGCGACCGTGGCGTCGGCGTCCGCCTGATCGGACATCAGCGAGTGCGAGATCAGCTGGACCAGCAGCGGGGCGGCCAGCACGGCGACGAAGACCACGCCGGCCAGGCCGGCCATCACCAGGGTGAGCAGGCGGTTGGCGTAGGCGGTGCCGCCGTCCTCGTCCTGCTTCATGCTGCGCACCAGCTGCGGCACGAAGACCGCGTTGAGCGCGCCGCCGCCGATCAGGATGTAGAGCAGGGTGGGCAGGGTGTTGGCGGCCGAGTAGGAGTCGCCCATGGTGCCGACGCCGATCGCGGCGGCGATCACCATGGTGCGCAGGAAGCCGGTGGCGCGGGAGACCAGGGTGCCGGCGGCCATGATCGCGCTGGAGTTGACCAGCGAGCCGACCCGGCCGGCGGGGGCGGGGGCCGGGTCGTCCGGCAGTTCCGCCTCGGGGTCGCCGGGCTCGCCGGGCTCGCCCGGTGCCGCGGGCTCGTGGGGCGGGTGGAATGCGTGGGGCTGGTGGGTCTCGTGGGCCTCGTCGGGGAGTTCGGGCGCGGCCGGGCCGCCGGTGTGCGGGTCGGTCTCGGCCGGGGTGAGCGGCGGGTCGAACTCGATCACCGGGACGAAGGGCTTGCCGGACTCGACGGCCACCGCGCCCGCCGCCGGGCCGAGCAGTGCGTCCACGCCGACGAACTCGGCGTGCTCGCGCTCCAGGCCTGCCCCGTCCGCCGCTGCGTCCGGTTCGGCGGTCCCGGCGGGCTCCGCAGCCGAGGCCCCAGCCTCGGCACCGTCCTCGTCCTCGTCCTCGTCCTCGTCGGGCTGTTCGGACGCCAGGGCGGCGGCCCGGGCCCTGGCGGCGGCGGTCAGCCGGGCCCAGCGCGAGGCGGGCACCACCGGTTCGGCGAGCGGCTCCGCGCCCTCGTTCTGCTGGCCGGGCAGCGCCTGCGGTTCTGCCGCCGGTTCCGCCGCGCCCGCCGGCTCCCCCGCGGCGTCCGGCTCGGCGGTGTCGTCCGCGGGGCCGGCCGGGGGTTCCGGAGCGGGGTAGGGCCCCGGCCCGGCCTCGGTGGCGTACGGGTCGTCGGCGGCGAACGGATCCCGTGCGTAGGTGTCGTCCAGGTACCAGTCCGGCTCCTCAGCCAGCCGATCCTTGCCGCCGCGCTCGCTCATGCCACCTCATCGCTGTCCGGGTCCGGCCGCTCAGGCACCTACTGTCTCATCACCGCGGACCCGAACCCGGCTTTCGACGCGACCACCGGACGGGCGTCGGACGGCGCCTAGGGGTGAGCCGCGGCCTGCCGCTGGGGGTGCCCCTGGCCGGAGGGCGGTGAGGGGTCGTCGGGCCGGCCGTACCAGTCGCCCTCCGCCTCCTCGTCCTGCTCCTGGTCGGCCTCGGCGCCCTCCGGGCCCTCGGGGTCGGTCAGCGGGGCGTCCGGGTCCTCCGGCGGCTCGTCGCCGCGCTTGCGCCGCTGCAGGAAGATCCGCAGGCCGGCGGCGAGCACCAGCAGCGCACCCGCGCCGACCACCCACCAGACGCCGCTGGGCACCGAGGTGACCTGCACCGTGAACTGCTGCTGCGCGCTGTACGGCTGGGCGCCGTCCGGCCCGACCGTGAAGAGCTGGGCGGTCACCACCACCGCGCCGTTGCCCAGGGCCTGCGCCTGGAACCTGGCCGAGGTGCTCTGCGCCGGGTCCAGCGTGATCGACTGACGGTTGGTCACCTTCAGCCGGTTCGGCTGGGCCGAGGTGAGCCGCAGTTCGAGGTTGGTCACCGGCTGCTGCAGGCCGTTGCGGACGCTGACCTGGAGCACCCCGGAGTCACCCGCGAGGGTGATCGTCTTGCTCTTCTTCGGGATCAGCACCGCGTCGACCAACTGGTCGAGGTAGCCCTGCACGTTGGCCCGGTAGGCCACACCGGCCGGCACCGTGCCGCGCCACTGGGTGGAGAGCGAGCGCTCCAGGGCGGAGGAGAACGGGCCGATGACCCGCAGCGGCTTGGTGACGATCCGCAGCAGCTTGTCCTCGTTCTGCTGCACCTGGTTCAGCTGGTCGAAGACGCCGGCCGGCAGCTCGCTGCCCCGCAGGTCGCCGGGGTAGGCGTCCGGCCCGGCCACCGTGGTGCCCGCCCTGGGGTCGGCCGGGGCGTTCGCCACGGTGTCGAACGGGACCTGGTTCAGCCAGCCGCCGTTCTGCGCCGCGGCCAGCGAGGCCTTGATCACCTTGGCGGTGTCGGCGGTCAGGTCGCGCGGCGGCATCACCAGCAGGGTGCGCTGGTTGGAGGGGGCCTGCTGGACCATGCCCAGCGTCTCGCCGAGGAAGCGCTGCTCGGCCTGGGTCTGGCGGTCCGGGCTCTTCAGGTCGTCCTGGAAGAGGCTGGCGATGGTCGGGTCGGCGACCAGCGCGGTCTGGCCGTTCCCGAGCGGGCGGGCGGCGTCGGGGGTGTAGGGGAGGCTCTTCGCGTCGGGCACGCTGGCGCCGTTCAGCAGCACCTTGGTGGCGCCCAGCCGCTGGGTCACCTGGATGGTGGCCGGGTCGGCGTAGCCCTGGTAGGGCCAGGCGACGTCGTTGTGCACGTCCACCGAGAGCCGGCCCTCGGCAGTCACCCCGCCGGCCGTCTTGGCGGTGTTCAGCAGCGAGTCCAGGTTTGCCAACTGGCCGCCGTTGTGGGCGATCGAGGCCAGGTCGGGGTCGCCGTAGGGCAGCGCCAGCACGGTGTTCTGCGGCTGGGCGACGGCCTGGCGCAGCTGGTTCAGCCACTCGGTGGCCACCGCGGTGCCGGTGCCGGCCACGGTGTTGCCGTCCTGGGCCGGATCGCCGTTGTGGTGGCCGGGCGCCAGCACCCGGTACGGCTTGGTCATCGCCAGTGCCGCGTCCAGCAGGTCGGGGTCGACCACCCAGGTCAGGCCGGGCATCTCCTTGCCGAGCTTGACCAGCTGGCCGAGCCGGCCGTTCGGGCCCAGCTCGGTGACCAGGCTGTCGTCGCGCAGCACCGGCTCGTCGTTGTCCTGGCCGGTCTGCGGGACCAGCTCGGGGGCGTGGGTGAGCGGCCAGAGGGTGGCGGTCTGCACCTTCTGGGTGTCCCCGGGCGTCGGGAAGTAGGGCAGCACGGTGCGGGAGATGCCGACGGTGTGCGGGCTGTCGTCGTCGGCGGTGCCGGCCTCGACGTCCACCGCCAGCTCGTAGACGCCGTTGCCGCCCTGCAGCTTGAGGTCGCCCAGCTGGACGGCGGGCAGGTCGAACGGCGTGCTGGCGCCGGGGGCCAGGTCGGGCAGCTGCTTGACCGGCGCGCCGAGCTGCGAGCCGTCCTGGCTGCTCGGGTCGCCGCGGCCGAGCATCGAGCCGATGTCGCCGCGGAAGCTCAGGGCCTTGGCGCCGCGGCCGACCGCCAGGCCGACCGACGGGGCCTTCAGCGCGCTGGAGCCGGTGTTGGTCAGCGTGCCGGAGACCTGCACGGTGCCGTTGGCCGCGGCCGAGTTCTGCACCACCGAGGTGATCGTCACACCGGCGGGGTAGTCGGAGGAGGCGGCGGGCGCCGGGGTGGCGCCGGGCACGGTGGCCACCCCGGCCAGCGCCAGCAGCCCGGTGAGCAGGGCGGTGGCCCGGCGGCCGCGCCGGACCGGCCTGCGGTCGTGCCCGGCGTCGCGCGGACCCTCGGTGTGCCGTGCTGGCTCGCCCACGCGCTTCGCCCTCGCCGTTCTGGAATCGCCGTCGTCTTCGCTGCTCCCGCCGCGGTACCGTGCCGGACCGCGGCCCACCCGGAACGACGCGTCGCGCCGCCGTGCGGGTTCCGTCATCGGCATGGTAACGACGCTTCCCGGCCCGCAGTGTTGCGGGCTCGGCGAAAGCGGGGCGCGCGCGGCCCGGAAAAGCCGTGCGGACCGGCGGGCGCGGCCACGTACCCTTGTGTGCCGTGTCCAACGCCAATGAGCCCAGCCCCGACCGTACCGCTCCGTCCGCCGTCCCGGCCGCCCTGCCAGGCCTGAGCGAGGCCCAGACGCTGGGCCTGCAGGAGCTGCTCCGGGTCTCCCCGGTGGCGGACGAGATCGCCCGCCGCTTCCAGGAGGCCGGCTTCCGGCTGGCCCTGGTCGGCGGCTCGGTGCGGGACGCGCTGCTCGGCCGGCTCGGCAACGACCTGGACTTCACCACCGACGCCCGCCCCAAGCAGGTGCTCAAGCTGGTCAAGGGCTGGGCGGACGCGGTCTGGGACGTCGGCATCGCCTTCGGCACGGTCGGTGCGCGCAAGGACACCGCGGACGGCAGCTTCCTGATCGAGATCACCACCTACCGCTCCGAGGCGTACGACCGCACCTCCCGCAAGCCCGAGGTGACCTACGGCGACACCATCGAGCAGGACCTGGTCCGCCGCGACTTCACGGTGAACGCGATGGCCGTGGACCTGCCCGGGCGCGGCTTCATCGACCCGCACCACGGCCTGGACGACCTGGAGGCCCGGGTGCTGCGCACCCCGGCCACGCCGGAGGAGTCGTTCTCCGACGACCCGCTGCGGATGATGCGGGCCGCCCGGTTCGCCGCCCAGCTGGACTTCGAGCCGGCGCCCGAGGTGGTCGCCGCGATGACCGCGATGGCCGACCGGCTCGCCATCGTCTCGGCCGAGCGGATCCAGGCCGAGCTGAACAAGCTGCTGCTGGCCGCGCACCCGGTGAAGGGCCTGCGGCTGCTGGTGGACACCGGGCTGGCCGGCTTCGTGCTGCCCGAGCTGCCCGCGCTGCGGCTGGAGAAGGACGAGCACCACCGGCACAAGGACGTCTACGAGCACTCGCTGACCGTGCTGGAGCAGGCGATCGCGCTGGAGCAGGACGGCCCGGACCTGACCCTGCGGCTGGCGGCGCTGCTGCACGACATCGGCAAGCCGCGCACCCGGCGGTTCGAGTCGGACGGCCGGGTCTCCTTCCACCACCACGAGATGGTCGGCGCGAAGATGACCCGCAAGCGGATGCGGGACCTGAAGTACTCCAAGGACCTGATCGACGACGTCTCCCGGCTGGTCGAGCTGCACCTGCGGTTCCACGGCTACGGCGGCGGCGAGTGGACCGACTCCGCGGTGCGCCGCTACGTGACCGACGCCGGCCCGCTGCTGGAGCGGCTGCACAAGCTGACCCGGTCCGACTGCACCACCCGGAACAAGAAGAAGGCCGCGACCCTGGCCCGCACCTACGACGGGCTGGAGGAGCGGATCGTCCAGCTGCGCGCCCAGGAGGAGCTGGACTCGATCCGCCCGGCGCTGGACGGCAACCAGATCATGGCGCTGCTGGAGCTGCCGCCCGGCCCGCTGGTCGGCCGGGCCTACAAGCACCTGCTGGAGCTGCGGCTGGAGCGCGGTCCGATGACCGAGGACGAGGCGCAGGCCGAGCTGAAGGCCTGGTGGGCCGAGCAGCAGGCCTGACCCGGGAACGGGCTCGGGGCCCGGCGCGGTCCGCGCCGGGCCCCGAGGGACCGTCAACCGAGGGGGCGTCAGGTGGCCGAGCCGCCCGAGCCGTTGCCCGAGCCGGTGGAGCCGGTCGAGCCGCCGCTCGAACCGCCGTTGCCGCCGCCGTAGGAGCCGGAGCCGCCGCTGGTCGAGGCGTTCGGCGGGGCCAGGCAGAGCACGTAGCTGTAGGTCGGCTCCTGGTGGACGTACCACTTGGTGGAGACCGAGTAGGGCGAGCAGGTGTGGTTGCCGTCGTCCATGGTGCCCGAGCGGGCGATCACCTTGAAGTCGGCGGCCGAGCTGCTGCAGGGGACCACGACCACTGAGGGGTGGCTGTCGTCGGCGCCGTTCTTGGCGTTGTAGTCGTGCAGGCAGTCGCCGGGCTGGGCGGTGTCCACCGAGGCGCCGGTGACGGTGTCGCCGGAGGAGCCGGCCAGCGCGATCGGCAGCGCGACGGCGAGCACCACCGCGGCCACCGGCACGGTCAGCATCCAGATCGCGCCGCGCTTGGAGAGCGGACGGCCCGGGTCGAGCTGCGGCCCGTGGGTGCCGGGCTGCGGGGCCGGGAGCCGGCGGATCTTCTGGTAGGCGGCGCGGTTGCCGATCAGCGCGATCAGCGTGAAGAGCCAGGAGAGGTAGCTCCACCAGCCCTTGAGTAGGGTCTGCTGGGACATGTCGCGGACCACCGCGGTGCCGCAGACCTGGCAGAACGGGCCGCGGTTGGTCAGGAACTTCATCATCACGATCAGGCCGCGGTGCCCGCGGACCGTCACGTCGGCGGCCGGGAAGCCCTGGCAGACCTTGCAGTTGAGCAGTGCCGGCGGCACGAAGCCGGCCTGCTGCGGGTAGCCGCCGAAGGCCGGCTGGCCGAACCCGGCCTGGGCCGGGGCGGGCGCCGGGCCGAAGCCGGGCTGGGCGGGCACCGGCGCGGGGCCGAAGCCGGGCTGCGCGGGCACCGGCGCGGGGCCGAAGCCGGGTTGGGCCGGCGGTGCCCAGGGGTTGGCCGGCTGCGCGGGCACGGCGGGCGGAGCCGGGACCACGGGCGGCGCCGGAACCGCCGGCGGTGCGGGCACGGCGGGCTGGGCCGGCAGCGTCGGCTGGGCGCTGGGCGGGCTGCTGGGCGGTGCGGGCGGCACCGGCGGCACACCCGGTGGAGTGGCCGGTGGCGGCGGCACCGCCGCGTAGGGGTTCGGCTGGTCGGGTTGGGTCACGACGGCTCTCCGTTGGGTCGGCTGACGGTGCGTCGGCGCGCCCAGGTACCTTAGCGCCGCTCGGCCCGCCCCCGGGCGTAAAAAATCGCACTGATCGCATAGGCGGCGGCCACGGCCAGCACCACCGGCACCGAGCGGCCGTCCAGCGGCAGCACCAGGGCGGTCACCGCGCCGGCCGCGACGAAGGCGACGTTGAAGAGCACGTCGTAGATCGCGAAGACCCGGCCCCGGTACTCGTCGGCCACCTCGTGCTGGACGATCGTGTCGGCGCAGATCTTGGTCGCCTGGGTGACCAGGCCGAGCAGCAGCGCGGCGAGCATGATCGGGGCGACCGCGAAGGAGAGCCCGAGTGCGGGGACGAAGACCGCGGCCGAGGCCAGGCAGGCGGTCATCCAGCCGTCCAGCCCGAGCCGCCGGGTGCACCAGGGGCTGACCACGGCGGCCAGGAAGAAGCCGACGGCGGAGAAGGCGAGCGCGGTGCCCAGGGTGGCCAGTCCGCCCCGGGTGTCGGTCGGCTGGTTGAAGGTGTAGCGGGAGAGCATCAGCACCGTGACGATCAGCACCCCGTAGAGGAACCGGGCGGCGGTCACGGCGGCCAGGGCCCGCACCGCCGGCCGGCTCTCCCGGACCAGGTGGCGCACCCCCTCGGCCAGCGCGCGGCCGGCCTGGCCGAGCGCGGCCCGCAGGTCCGGCCGGTCGGGGTGGTGTTCGGGGCCGAGCAGTTCGGGGGCCATCCGGCGGGCGGCCAGTCCGGCGGCCAGGTAGAGCACGGCCGCGACGGTGACCAGGGCCGCGTCGGCGTGCGGGCCGGGCGGCAGCACCTGGTGGACCACGAAGCCGGTGCCGCCGCCGATCACCGCGGCCACCGTGCCGGCGGTGGGGCAGAGCGCGTTGGCGGTGACCAGCTGGTCGGCGTCCACCACCCGGGGCAGTGCGGCGGACAGGCCCGCCAGGATGAACCGGTTGACCGCGGTGACCAGCAGCGCGGCGGCCAGGAAGACCCACTCCTCGGCGCGGAGCAGCAGCAGCGCGGCGGTGCCCAGGCCGAGCCCGAACCGGGTCAGGTTGCCCAGGTAGAGCACCTGGCGGCGGCGCCAGCGGTCGAGCAGCACGCCGGCGAACGGGCCGATCACGGAGAACGGGAGCAGCAGCACCGCCATCATCGAGGCGATGTCCGCGGGGCTGGACTGGCGCTCCGGCGAGAAGATCACGTACGAGGCCAGCGAGGCCTGGAAGACGCCGTCGGAGAGCTGGGAGAGCAGTCGCACCCCGAGCAGCCGGCGGAAGTCGCGGGTCCGCAGCAGGGCGACCAGGGTGGCCCGCCCGGTGTCGGGGGAGCTCGGGGCCTGGGCCACGCGTCGGGTGATCGCCACCCGCCCAGGGTGTCATGCCGAGGGCCGATGTTTCACGTGAAACATCGGCCCTCGGTGGTGCTGACGGGTGATCAGCGCGGCAAGTCCGAGCTGATCAGTGCTCAGCGCTCAGTCTTGAGTGCTCAGTCTTGAGCGCTCAGCGCTCAGCCGCTCTGGCGAGCGAACCTCGCAAGCTCAGCGCTCAGCCGCTCTAGCGAGCGAACCTCGCAAGCTCAGCGCTCGACCTCGCCGCGGATGAACTTCTCGACGTTCTCCTTGGCCTCGTCGTCGAAGTACTGCACCGGCGGCGACTTCATGAAGTAGGAGGACGCGGAGAGGATCGGGCCGCCGATGCCGCGGTCCATGGCGATCTTCGCGGCGCGCACGGCGTCGATGATCACACCGGCCGAGTTCGGGGAGTCCCAGACCTCAAGCTTGTACTCAAGGTTCAGCGGAACGTCGCCGAAGGCGCGGCCCTCAAGGCGGACGTACGCCCACTTGCGGTCGTCCAGCCAGGCCACGTAGTCCGAGGGACCGATGTGGACGTTCTTGGCGCCCAGCTCGCGGTCACGGATCTGCGAGGTGACGGCCTGGGTCTTGGAGATCTTCTTGGACTCCAGGCGCTCGCGCTCCAGCATGTTCTTGAAGTCCATGTTGCCGCCGACGTTCAGCTGCATGGTGCGCTCCAGGATGACCCCGCGGTCCTCGAAGAGCTTCGCCATCACGCGGTGCGTGATGGTCGCGCCGACCTGCGACTTGATGTCGTCGCCGACGATCGGCACGCCGGCCTCGGTGAACTTGTCGGCCCACTCCTTGGTGCCGGCGATGAAC
Organism: Kitasatospora viridis; assembly: GCF_007829815.1. Classification (NCBI taxonomy): domain Bacteria; kingdom Bacillati; phylum Actinomycetota; class Actinomycetes; order Kitasatosporales; family Streptomycetaceae; genus Kitasatospora; species Kitasatospora viridis. The sequence goes on from NZ_VIWT01000001.1 coordinate 2,956,888, forward strand.
ACCGGGAGGGCGTTCACGAAGGCGACCTTGGCGTCGATGGCGCACTGCGCGTAGAACTTGGCGGCGGCCTCGGAGCCCACCGGCAGGTAGCAGACCAGGACGTCGACCTGGTTGTCCTTCAGGACCTGGACGACGTCGACCGGGGTCTCGTCCGACTCCTCGATGGTCTCCCGGTAGTACTTACCGAGACCGTCGAGGGTGTGGCCGCGCTGCACGGTGACGCCGGTCGGCGGCACGTCGCAGATCTTGATGGTGTTGTTCTCGCTGGCGGTGATGGCGTGCGCCAGGTCCTGGCCGACCTTCTTGGCGTCGACGTCGAACGCGGCGACGAACTCCACGTCACGGACGTGGTAGTCGCCGAACTGCACGTGCATCAGCCCGGGGACCTTGCCGGCCGGGTCGGCGTCCTTGTAGTACTCGACACCCTGCACCAGCGACGTGGCGCAGTTGCCCACGCCCACGATGGCTACGCGAACCGAACCCATTTCCGGTTGCTCCCTGTGATCTCGTGAGGCTCGCCGGGGGGCGACGATCCTCGTGCTGCATCTCATCTGACTGTCTGACGGGCGCGCACGGCGCCCAGGCCCGCCACGTGACCGGCGCGGATGACCCACGCGGACGCGGCGGCGGCACTCCTAGGAGGAGCGCCCCGGGCGGTCGTACGGTGACCGGACCGGATCCGGGGATCCGTCCGCGTGGTCACGGCCGTCCGAAGTGTGTGGTGCCGCGCTGCCGCCCGGCGGTGCCGGGGCGCGGCCGGTGCGGTTGGCCCGCTCGGTCTCGATCAGCTCGTTGAGCCAGCGGACCTCTCGCTCGACCGATTCCAGGCCGTGCCGCTGCAGTTCGAGCGTGTAGTCGTCGAACCGCTCGCGGGTGCGGGCGATCGAGGAGCGCATCCGCTCCAACCGCTCCTCCAACCGGCTGCGCCGGCCCTCCAGCACGCGCATCCGCACGGCCCGGTCGGTCTGGCCGAAGAAGGCGAAGTGCACACCGAAGTGCTCGTCCTCCCAGGCGTCCGGACCGGAGTCGGCGAGCAGCTCCTCGAACCGCTGCTTCCCCTCGGGGGAGAGCCGGTAGACGATCTTCGACCGCTTCCCGTTGAGCGCCGTCGCCGGGACGTACTCGGTGCTCGGGTTGTCCTCGACCAGGAAGCCCTGGGCGACCAGGCTCTTCAGGCAGGGGTAGAGCGTGCCGTAGGAGAAGGCCCGGAACGAACCGAGGAGCACGTTGAGCCGCTTGCGCAGCTCGTACCCGTGCATCGGGGCGTCGTGCAGGAGGCCGAGGACGGCGAACTCCAGCACTCCTGAGCGTCTGCTCACGCGGTCCGGCCTCCTTCCGACACGTTCGGGTTCCGCCGCATCGCGGCGGTGTATGCCGCTGCGATGTATCGACTCGATATATCGAGAACGATAGGCCTGGGTCACGATTGGGGCAAGGGGGGCACGGGTGAATGTGATCACAAGACGTCACACAGTCGTCGGCGGCCCCCCTTTCGAACACCGCCGCGACCTGCTGTGACGTCCGGTCAGGGGGTTCCGGGGGGCCCCGATCGCGGCCGTCTCGGGGAAGCTGGGCAACGGGCTCGTAATGATCTGACGGAGATTCATGGCTCTTGTCACCAAATGCCCGATTAGTGGGTCATTCGCCACCCGTACGCTGTCGCGTGTGCACGAGGACCACCTCCGGGGAAGCGGCCGTACGGCCTAGGGCGGTTGCGGGCATCGGAAGAGATCCTGCTGACAGGCGTCCGTGCCTGGCCTAGGAGTTACTGGACTATGAGCGAACACCGGCGCCGGTCGCCCGACGGCGGCCAACAACCGCCGAGCCGCCATGACGGCGCGAGCCCGTACGCCTACGGCACCCCCCCGGAGGGGGCGCCGTCCTACGACTCGCCGGGCCGGCCGGAGCCGGCCGGCCGACCGACCAGAAGGCCTCCGCAGGGCGTGCGGGAGACCGCCATGCAGCCGCGGATGACCCGGGCCGAGATGCGCAAGGCCGGGCAGCGCGGCGGCGCCGGCGGTGCCGCCGGTGCCGGCGGCGGTCGCCGCGGCGGTGGTGGTCCGGGCGGTCCCGGCGGCCGGGGCCCGGGCGACGGCCGGGGCGGCGGCAAGCCGCCGGGCAAGAAGAAGCTCATCGACTACCCGCGGTGGGGCAAGCGCGGGATCCGCCGCTGGCTGCCCTCGTGGAAGCAGGTGCTCACGCTCTTCGTGCTGTTCTTCGGCGGCACCGTGGCGGCGGTCGGCACCGCCTACTCGATGACCACGGTGCCCGAGCTCAAGGACCTCAGCCCGGTCCAGAACAACATCTACTACTGGGCCGACGGCAGCGAGATGACCCGCACCGGTCAGACGAACCGTCAGATCGTGGACATCACCCAGATCAACCCGGCGATGCAGAACGCGGTGATCGCGGCGGAGAACGAGACCTTCCGCACCGACAACGGCATCGACCCCAAGGGCATCGCCCGGGCCGTCTACAACATGGCCTCCGGCCAGTCCACCCAGGGTGGTTCGACCATCACCCAGCAGTACGTGAAGAACGCCTACCTGAACCAGGACCAGACCCTGACGCGCAAGCTGAAGGAGTTCTTCATCACGCTGAAGCTCAATCAGGCGAAGTCCAAGGACGACATCCTGGACGGCTACCTCAACACCAGCTGGTTCGGCCGCAACTCCACCGGCATCCAGGCCGCCGCGCACGCCTACTACGGCGTCGAGGCGAAGGACCTGAACCCGTGCCAGAGCGCCATGCTGGCCGGTCTGCTGAAGGGCGCCGGCCTGTACGACCCGTCGCTCAGCGCCGGCAACCACCAGCGGATGTTCGGCACCCCGGGCGACCCCGCCAGCGGCCGCTGGGAGTGGATCCTGAGCATGATGGTGAAGACCAAGGCCATCACCCAGGACCAGATGGACCAGTGCACCAAGGCCGGTCTGCCGGAGCCGATCAAGCAGCAGGCCACGAGCAGCCAGGCCGGTCAGATCGGCTACATCGTCGACACGGTCAACAAGTACATCGAGGCCAAGGACCCGACGATCAACGACCAGGTCCTCGGCCACGGCGGCTTCAACATCTACACCACCCTGCAGAAGGACAAGGTGGACATGTTGTCGAAGGCCGTGGACCAGATCAGCCAGCAGAACCTGGACCCGGTCAAGCGCCCCAAGACCGACACCTTCGTGCAGGTCGGCGCGGCCTCGGTGCTCCCGGGTGACGGTGCGTTGGTCGCCATCTACGGCGGTCCCGGCGAGGACAAGGGCCAGTACACCAACAACGCCGACACCTCCGGCGTGCCGGTCGGCTCGACCTTCAAGCCCTACGTGCTGGCCACCGCGATGCAGGACGGCGTGCTGACCCAGACCGGTCCGGACGGCAAACCGCTGCGGATCAACGAGGACAGCCGCTACCTGGCCGACGACCTCAGCACCATCCGCAAGCCGGACGGTTCGCTGGTCACCAACCAGGACGGCTCGGTCTTCCACCAGAAGAACGACGAGAACGGGCCGCAGGGCTACGTGACCCTGCGGGACGCGATGATCAACTCGTTCAACGTGCCCTTCGTGCAGCTGGGCGAGGACGTCGGCGGTCCGAACGTGGCCAAGCTGGCCGCGCAGATGGGCCTGAGCCCGGGCTCGATGCCGGTCGCCAACCAGAACACCGCCTCCTTCGCGATCGGCACCTCGACCCCGAGCGCGATCCAGATGGCCTCCGGCTACTCGGTCTTCGCCGCCCGCGGCCAGCAGACCGACATGTACGCGGTGACCAAGCTGGTCTGGAACGGCAAGGTGCAGAGCGGCTTCACCAAGTCCACGCCCAAGCAGGTGCTGGACCAGGCGGTGGCCGACAACATCACCAGCGTGCTGCAGGACGTGGTGCAGAAGGGCACCGGTACCAAGGCGCAGGCGGTCGGCCGCCCGGTGGCCGGCAAGACCGGTACCACCGACAAGGGCACCTCGGCCTGGTTCGACGGCTACACCCCGCAGCTGACCACCGCGATCACCATGTTCCGCGAGGACCCGAACCACCCCGGCCTGCAGTCGCTGACCGGCACGGCCGGCTTCTCCGAGTTCGCCGGTGGCACCCTGCCGACCGAGATCTGGACCGCCTACATGAAGGCCGCGCTGGCCGGCACCCCGGTGACCGACTTCCCGGCGCCGGGCCCGGTCAACACCGAGGTCGACGAGTCCGGCGCACCGAGCACCGCCTCGCCCTCGCCCTCGGCCTCGGCGAGCACCTCGGCCTCGGCGACCGCCGCGCCGACCACCCAGGCCCCGGTCCAGCCGGCGCCGACCACCCAGGCCCCGCTGCCGTCCGAGAGCTGCCAGACCGGTCTGGACTGCCCCGGCAGCTCGCCGACCTCGACCCGCAACCCGGGCGGTGGCCCCGGCGGCGGCAACGGCGGCGGCAACGGCGGTACCGGTGGCTGCGTGGTGTTCTGCCCGCCGGACACCACCTCGGCCTCCCCGCCGACCAAGCACCCCGGTGGCGGCACCGGCGGTGGCAACGGTGGCGGTGCCGGCGGCGGCACCGGTGGTGGCGGCACCACCGCACCACCCCCCGCCGGCTAGCAGCAGCACCCCGCAACGGCCCGTGGCCCCGCTCACCGAGCGGGGCCACGGGCCGTTCCGCCCCGGTGCGGGAACTGGTGTGGACCGGTCCTCGTCGGATCACCACTCGTGCGGCAGGATGTGCGCCATGACGTCGAGCACCCGCGACCAGACCGCCGCCGAGGCCCAGCCGCCGGGCGGGCCGGACCAGGGCCCGCTGCCCAACACCGTGGTCGTCCCCGCGGACGAGGACCCGGTCGCCGAGGCCGGCAGCGAGCTGATCGGCGGCCCGCCCGGGCGGCGGGCGCTGCTGGGCGTCTCCTGGTGGGTGCCGGCCCGGTTCCTGGCGCTGACCACCGTGCTCACCTACTGCCTGGGCCTGGTCCAGAAGCTGCCCTGCTACAACAGCGGCTGGTTCTTCGGCGCCACCAGCCAGTACACCCACGCCTGCTACAGCGACATCCCGCACCTCTACACCGCCCGCGGCCTGGCCGTCGGGCTGCACCCGTACCTGGACCAGATCCCGTCGCCCTCTCCGGACATGAAGTTCCTGGAGTACCCGGTGCTGACCGGTCTGTTCATGCAGATCGCCGGCTGGCTCACCCCCACCACCGGGGCGATCCAGGACCGCGAGCGCTGGTTCTGGATGGTCAACGCCGGGATGCTGCTGATCTGCGTGGTGGTCACGGTGATCGCGCTGACCCGGACCCACCGCCGCCGCCCGTGGGACGCGCTGCTCTTCGCGCTGGCCCCGGCGCTGGCGCTGAACGCCACCATCAACTGGGACCTGCTGGCGGTCGCGCTGACCGCCGTGGCGATGGCCTACTGGTCCGGCCGGCGCCCGGTCTGGGCCGGCGTCTTCATCGGCCTGGCCACCGCCGCCAAGCTCTACCCGGTGCTGTTGCTCGGCCCGCTGCTGGTGCTCTGCTGGCGGGCCGGCCGCTGGCGGGACTTCGGTCGGGCGCTGGGTGCCGCGGTGGCCGCCTGGCTGGTGGTGGACCTGCCGATCATGATCGCCAGCTTCGACGGCTGGAAGACCTTCTACACCTTCAGCCAGAGCCGCAAGGAGGACTTCGGGTCCTTCTGGATGATCCTGATGCAGGACCGCAACGAGTCGCTGCCGACCCTGAACACCTGGATCGCGGTGCTGCTGGTGGCCAGTTGCCTGGCGATCGGCTGGCTGGCGCTGAGCGCCCCGCGCCGGCCGCGCTTCGCCCAGCTGGTCTTCCTGGTGGTGGCGGCCTTCGTGCTCACCAACAAGGTCTACTCGCCGCAGTACGTGCTCTGGCTGGTGCCGCTCGCCGTGCTGGCCCGGCCGCGCTGGCGCGACTTCCTGATCTGGCAGGCCTGCGAGGTGCTGTACTTCCTCGGCATCTGGTCCTACCTGGCCTACATCGGGGACTCCAAGCAGCACGGCATCGGCCAGGACTGGTACCACTTCGCGATCATGCTGCACATGATCGGCACCCTCTACCTGGTCGCCGTGGTGGTCCGCGACATCCTGCGCCCGGACCGCGACCCGGTGCGCTGGGACGGGAGTGACGACCCGTCCGGCGGGGTGCTGGACTTCGCCCCCGACGTCTTCGTGCTCGGCACCGCCCGGCGGCTGCGCGAGGAGGAGTCGTACGCGGGGCTCGGCCCGGTCGAGCCGGCCGGGGAGCACGACGCGGTGGTGGACTGGCTGGCCCCGGAGCGCCCGCTGAGCGAGCCGCAGGACGCGGTGCCCGAGGGCGGCGCCGCTCAGGCCTGACTGTCGACCGGCTGACGGTCGGCCGTCCGGTCGTCCGTCACCCGGTCGAAGTGCGTGGTGGTGTGCCGCACCGTCACCGCCAGCTCGTCGCCCAGCACCGGCGGCTTGCCGGGCCCGGGCAGGAACAGGATGCTCACCTGCATGTGCGGCGGCTCGGCGAACCAGAGCTGCCGGCCGTCCCACTGGTACGGCGAGAGCGTGCGGTTGACGGTGGCCAGGCCGGCCCGGGCGATCCCCTTCACCCGGGGCAGCAGCCCCTGCAGGTACTTCGGGGCCTCCAGCCCGATGCCGTGCGCGGTGCCGCCGGAGACCACCAGCAGGTGGCCGTCCGAGGGCGCCCGGTGCTGCCGGTAGCCGTACCGGTCGCCCTTGCGCAGGGCCGTCACGTCGAGCACCGTGGCGCGGGCCCGCAGGGCCGCGACGTCGCCCAGCCAGAGCCGGGTGCCGACCCGGGAGCGGAAGTCGGTGCCGGGGTGACGGTCGGTCAGCTCGGCCACCCCGGCGGAGCCTAGGTGGCTGAGGTAGACGGCGGCGGTGGGCAGCCCGGCGGCGGTGATCGCGGCCACCCAGTCGGCCACCTCGGTCACCGGGTCGGAGCGGTCCGGCCGGTCCAGCGGCAGGTGCAGCGCGAAGCCCTCGATCGCGTCCCGGTCACCGACCTCGGCGCAGTGCGCCAGGTCGGCCGGTGCGATGCCGTGCCGGCGCATGCTGGTCATGCACTCCACCACCACCCGCCGCGCGCCCCCGGCCGGTGACGCCCCCGCGCCGGTCAGCGCCCGCAGCGCCTCCAGCCCGGCCACCGTGCGCACCACCCGGTCGGGGTCCGGCAGTTCGACGGCCGGTTCGCCGATCCGGTAGGGGGTGAGCACCAGCACCTCGCCCGGGTAGCCGTCGGCCTGCACCTCGGCCGCCTCGGTGGCGGTGCCGACCGCGAGCCGCCCGGTGCCGAGCAGCTCCGCCTCCCGGGCCAGGCGCCGGTTGCCCAGGCCGTAGCCGTTCCCCTTGGCCACCGGCACCAGGCCGGGGAACTCGGCCAGCAGCGCGCGCTGGTGGCCGCGCCAGCGGTCGGCGTCTACGTACAGCGAAAGGGTCATGGTGCTCTCCCTGGGCGCACCGGCTGCCCGGGGTGACGGGCGGTCGGTGCTCGGTGGTGCGGTGGTGCGGGCGGGTCAGCGGCGCGACATGTAGAGGTCGAGCGCCTTGTGCAGGACCTTGTTGACCGGGAAGTCCCATTCGCCCAGGTACTCGGCGGCCTGTCCTCCCGTGCCCAGTTTGAACTGGATCAGGCCGTAGAGCGGGTCCTCCTCGTCCAGCGTGTCGCTGATCCCGCGCAGGTCGTAGACGCCGGCGCCGAGCGCGTAGGCGTCCCGGATCATCCGCCACTGGATCGCGTTGGACGGCTTGACCTCGCGCTTGTGGTTGGCCGAGGCGCCGTAGGAGTACCAGACGTGCTGGCCCACGGTCAGCATGGTGGTGGCGGCCAGCGGTTCGCCCTCGTGGTAGGCGAGGTAGAGCCGCATCCGGTTCGGGTCCTCGGTGGTGAGCTGCTGCCACTGGCGCTGGAAGTAGGCCAGCGGGCGCGGGGTGAACCGGTCCCGCTCGGCGGTCAGCTGGTAGAGCCGGTGGAAGACCGGCAGGTCGTCGTAGCCGCCCTGGACCACCTCGACGCCGCTCTTCTCGGCCTTCTTGATGTTGCGCCGCCAGAGCTGGTTGAAGCCGCGCTGGATGTCGTCCAGCGAGCGGTTGGCCAGCGGCACCTGGAACACGTAGCGCGGCTGCACGTCGCCGAAGCCGGCCCCGCCGTCCTCGCCCTGCCGCCAGCCGGCCCGGCGCAGCCGGTCGGCGACCTCGAAGGCGCGCGGCTCGTACCAGTCCGGGTCCACGTCGCGCAGCCGCTTGGCCTGGCCACCGGCCACCGCCTCCTTGATGGTGGCCGTGCCCCAGCGCCGGATCACCACCGGCGGGCCGATCTTCACCGAGAACGCGCCCTGCGCCTTGAGGTGGGCCAGCAGCGGGGCGAGCCAGCGGTCCAGGTCCGGGTCGAACCAGTCGATCACCGGCCCCTCCGGCAGGTAGGCCAGGTAGCGCTTGACCTTGGGCAGTTGCCGGTAGAGCACCAGGCCCGCGCCGACCAGGTTGCCGGTGGCGTCCGCCCAACCGATCGACTCGCTGCGCCACTCGCTCTTGACCTCGCCCCAGGAGGGCACCTGCATGTGGCTGACGGAGGGGCGGCTGCGCACGAAGGCGAGGTGTTCCTCGCGGGTGATCGTCCTCAGACGCAGGCTCATGCTCGGAGTGCTCCTTGGCAGGTTGGTGGACCCTTTGACCCTATCGCCCGAATGGTCCGATTCGGGCGGGTCTCGTTCGGCGCGTTCGACCGAACCCTAGGGCCGCCGCGCCGGGAGGGGTCGTGGAGAGCCGAAACGGCGCTCCCCGAGGGGGAGCGCCGTCTCCTGCGCCGCGCCCGCGCCGTGGCGCGCGGCGGTCCTGCTACCGAGTGGCCATCAGATGCCGCCGAACAGTCCGCCGTGCGCCAGCGCGATCCCGAAGCCGAAGGCGGACATCACCGTGGCGATCACCAGGACGAACCGCTCGGCGGTGGTGGCCGAGATGAACTGGCCCCACAGGCCGGTGACGATGCCGGCCAGCCCGCTCCAGGAGCTCAGCACGTGCAGGCCGTGGAAGAAGGACGTGGTGAACGCCAGCACACCGAGCAGCGCGGTCATCGCGGCCAGGGTGTTCTCCCTGGGGTGCGAATGGCCGTCGGTGTTGAGGGTGAACGCGGGGAATCGGCGGATGGTCTGTGCCATGGAACCCACCTCCAGTGCGGGCCGGGCGATGCTGATGAACCCGTTCTGCCCAGATTGCGCCCCTTGAGACCCGGCGGCAATCGATGGGCGTTTTGTTCGGCCGGATGGGTGCGGGTAGGCTGTGCGATCTGCACTGGTGTATCTGTGCCCCCGCATGTCTTCACACAGACGCGGGGGCGGGGTCTGTCGGACCCGGCCGCTACGGTGGCCGAGCACGGCACCCGGACCAGTGCCGACGCCGTACAACCCTCCTGCCACGGAGAGACCGTGGCCGTTGAGTCCAAAGGAGGTGGGTTTACCCATGCGTCACTACGAGGTGATGGTCATCCTCGACCCGTCGGTCGAGGAGCGCGCTGTCTCCCCCCTGATCGAGAGCTTCCTCAACGTCGTCCGCACCGGTGGCGGCAGCGTTGAGAAGATCGACACCTGGGGCCGTCGTCGCCTGGCGTACGAGATCAAGAAGCAGCCCGAGGGCATTTACTCGGTCATCGACCTGAAGGCCACGCCTGAGGTCGTCAAGGAGCTTGACCGCCAGATGTCGCTGAGCGAGCAGGTTCTGCGGACCAAGGTCCTGCGCCCGGACACCCACTGAGCCACCTTTCGGGACCGTTGACGGTCCCGAGGGCTCAAGTCCGATGTTTCACGTGAAACATCGCTGAACGGAACTCCTCCTCCCGAGAGGTCAGCACACCATGGCAGGCGAGACCGTCATCACCCTCGTCGGCAATCTCGTCGACGACCCCGAGCTGCGTTTCACCCCCTCGGGTGCGGCGGTCGCGAAGTTCCGCATCGCGTCCACTCCCCGCACCTTCGACCGCCAGACCAACGAGTGGAAGGACGGCGAGAGCCTCTTCCTCACGTGCAACGTCTGGCGTCAGCCGGCGGAGAACGTGGCCGAGTCGCTGCAGCGCGGCATGCGCGTCATCGTGCAGGGCCGACTGCGCCAGCGGTCTTACGAGACCAAGGAAGGCGAGAAGCGGACGGTCTTCGAGGTCGAGGTCGATGAGGTCGGTCCGAGCCTGCGCTCGGCGACCGCCAAGGTGACCCGGGCCAACCGCGGTCCCGGCGGCGGTGGTGGCGGCGGCTTCGGCGGCGGCGCCCCGCAGCAGGGCGGCGGCCAGGGCGGCTGGGGTGGCGGCCAGGGCGGCAACCAGGGTGGCGGCAACTGGGGTGGCAACTCCGGTGGCGGCCAGTCCGGTCCGTCCGACGACCCCTGGGCGTCCAGCGCGCCGGCCGGCGGTGGCAACAACGCCGGCGGTGGCTGGGGTGCCCCGGCCGGTGGCGGCTACTCGGAAGAGCCTCCGTTCTAAGAGCTGACAGATTTCGTGCGAACCGGGCTCCGTCCCCGTGACGGACCCGGATCGTGATCCTCATTTGGAGCACACCATGGCGAAGCCGCCTGCGCGCAAGCCGAAGAAGAAGGTTTGCGTCTTCTGCAAGGACAAGGTCAACTACGTTGACTACAAGGACACGAACCTGCTGCGGAAGTTCATTTCCGACCGCGGCAAGATCCGTGCCCGCCGGGTCACCGGCAACTGCACCCAGCACCAGCGCGATGTCGCCACGGCCGTGAAGAACAGCCGTGAGATGGCGCTGCTGCCCTACACCAGCACCGCGCGCTAAGAGAGGGTGACCGAAGAATGAAGATCATCCTCACTCACGAGGTCGCCGGCCTCGGCGGCGCCGGCGAGGTCGTCGAGGTCAAGGACGGCTACGCCCGCAACTTCCTGGTTCCGCGTGGCTTCGCCATCCGCTGGACCAAGGGCGGCCAGAAGGACGTCGACGCCATCCGTCGCGCCCGCAAGATCCACGAGATCCAGACCGTCGAGGCCGCCACCGCGGTCAAGGCGACCCTGGAGGGCCTGCAGGTCAAGCTGGCCGTGCGCTCCGGCGACGCCGGCCGCCTGTTCGGCTCGGTCACCCAGGCCGACGTCGTCGAGGCCGTCAAGGCCGCCGGCGGCCCGGCGGTGGACAAGCGCGCCGTCGTGATCGCCTCGCCGATCAAGACCGTGGGCACCCACAAGGTCTCCGTCAAGCTGCACGCTGACGTCCAGGCCAACCTCGACGTGACCGTCGCCTGACGATCCGTCGTGACCCCGAGGGCCGGGGCCTCCCACTGGGAGGCCCCGGCCCTCGGGCGTTCCCGGGTCCGTTCGCGCGGGAGCCGGCGGCTAGCCGCGGACCGCGCCTGTGACCAGCCAGCGGCCGGTCCGGGTGCGGCCGACCAGGAAGGCGGCCCGGACCAGCATCACCAGGTTCATCGCCCACCAGAGGCCGGCCAGCCCGGCGCCCGTGGCCGGCACGGCGAGCGCCACCGGGGCGAAGGCGGCCAGCGTGCCGGTCATCGCCCAGGCCAGGTAGGTGCCGTCGCCGGCGCCCATCAGCACCCCGTCCAGCACGAAGACCACCCCGCAGGCCGGCTGGGTCAGCGCGACCAGCGGCAGCACCGCCCAGAGCTGGCCGCGCACCGCCGGGTCGGGGGTGAAGAGCGGCAGGTAGAGCGGGGCGGTGGCCAGCACCAGCAGGCCCAGCAGCACGCCCGAGCCGATCCCCCACTGGACCATCCGCCGGGTGGCCGCCCGGGCCCCGGCGGGATCGTCGGCGCCCAGGTAGCGCCCGATGATCGACTGTCCGGCGATCGCGATCGCGTCCAGCGCGTAGGCCAGGAAGCCCCAGATCGTCATGGCGATCTGATGGGCCGCCACCTGCTGGTCGCCCAGCCGGGCGGCCACCGCGGTGGCCAGCACCAGGACCCCGCGCAGCGCCATGGTGCGCACCACCAGCGGCCCGCCGGCCCGGGCGCAGGCCCGGATGCCGGCCAGGTCCGGCCGCAGCACCGCGCGCTCCCGGCGGGCGCCGCGGACCACCACGAACAGGTAGGCGGCGGCCATGCCGGTCTGCGCCAGCACCGTGCCCCAGGCCGAGCCGGCCACCCCGAGGCCGGCGCCGTAGACCAGGCCGAGGTTGAGCAGCAGGTTGGCGGAGAACGAGCCGATCGCCACCACCAGCGGGGTGCGGGTGTCCTGCAGCCCGCGCAGCACACCGGTGGCGGCCAGCACCATGAGCACCGCCGGGATGCCCAGCGAGCTGATCCGCAGGTAGGTCACCGCGTACGGCGCGGCGGTGGCGGAGGCGCCGAGCAGGTGGGCCGTGGCGGGGGCCAGCAGGTAGCCCAGCAGCACCAGGGGGAGGCCGAGCAGCAGGGCCAGCCAGATGCCGTCCACGCCCTGCTGGATGGCGGCCCGGCGGTCGCCGGCGCCGATCCGGCGGGCCACCGCGGCGGTGGTGGCGTAGGCGAGGAAGACGAAGACGCCGGTGAGGGTGGAGAGCGCGCTGCCGGCCACGCCGAGTCCGGCGAGCTGGGCGGTGCCCAGGTGGCCGACGATCGCGGAGTCGCCGATCAGGAAGAGGGGTTCGGCGACCAGCGCACCGAAGGCCGGTACCGCCAGCGCGAGGATCTCCCGGTCGTGCCGGCGGCTGCGTCTCATGCGGATCAAGGTAGCCATCCACAGGCCGGGGCCGGACGGGTGGGGGTGTGTGAAGTTTTTCTCATGCACAGCCGGTGGAAAGAGGAGACCCAGGTCAGCGTGTTGACGGTGGACCGATCAGCAGGTTATCCACAGGGATGTCCCCATGCTCGTGCACAGGTTTCGGGCAGTTGTCCACAGTCCTGGGGGTTCCATCCACATGACCTGTGGATAACTTCGGTGATCCGGCTTGGAACATGCCCGGCCCGCCCCTTAGCGTGGTCGCTCACCCGACGCACCACCACGCACGCTCGCTGAACGGGGATGACGCGTGACCGGCCCCCAGTACGACGACCACGACGTCCCGCCGCCCCCGGAAGAGGAGTGGCCGGTCGCCGACGACGCCTTCGGCCCCTCCTTCCCCGAGCAGTCCTTCCCCGACTCCCCGAGCGACCGGCTGCCCGCGGGCCGCCGGCGCCAGGACGGGGAGTTCCGCAAGGGCGGCAAGGGCGGCAAGGACGGCGAGTTCCGCAAGCGCGACCGCGACCGGGACGGCGGCCGCGACGGCGACCGCCCCGAGGGCGAGGGCTTCGAGCGGGTCCCGCCGCAGGACATCCCGGCGGAGCAGTCGGTGCTCGGCGGCATGATGCTGTCCAAGGACGCCATCGCCGACGTGGTCGAGGTGCTCAAGCCGATCGACTACTACCGCCCGGCCCACGAGCTGATCCACAGCGCGATCCTCGACCTCTACGCCCGCGGCGAGCCGGCCGACCCGATCACCGTGGCCAGCGAGCTGACCAAGCGCGGCGAGCTGAGCCGGGTCGGCGGCCCCGGCTACCTGCACACCCTGGTCAACTCGGTGCCCACCGCGGCCAACGCCGAGTACTACGCGGAGATCGTGCACGAACGCGCGGTGCTGCGGCGGCTGGTCGAGGCCGGCACCCGGATCGCCGGCATGGGCTACGCGGCCGAGGGCGACGTGGACGAGATCGTCAACGCCGCGCAGGCCGAGATCTACGCCGTCACCGAGCAGCGGACCAGCGAGGACTACGCCCCGCTGGCCGACATCATGGAGGGCGCGCTCGACGAGATCGAGGCGATCGGCTCCCGGCAGGGCCAGATGTCCGGCGTGCCCACCGGCTTCGCCGACCTGGACGCGCTGACCAACGGCCTGCACCCCGGTCAGATGATCGTCATCGCGGCCCGTCCCGCGATGGGCAAGTCCACCCTGGCGCTGGACTTCGCCCGGGCCTGCTCGATCCACAACAAGCTGCCCAGCGTGATCTTCTCGCTCGAAATGGGCCGCAACGAGATCGCCATGCGCCTGCTCTCCGCCGAGGCCCGGGTGGCGCTGCACCACATGCGCTCCGGCAACATGACCGACGACGACTGGACCCGGGTGGCCCGCCGGATGCCGGAGGTGACGGAGGCGCCGCTCTACATCGACGACTCCCCCAACCTGTCGATGATGGAGATCCGGGCCAAGTGCCGCCGGCTCAAGCAGCGCAACGACCTCAAGCTGGTGGTCATCGACTACCTCCAGCTGATGCAGTCCGGCGGCTCCCGGCGGGCCGAGAGCCGCCAGCAGGAGGTCTCGGACATGTCGCGAAACCTCAAGCTGCTGGCCAAGGAGCTGGAGGTGCCGGTGATCGCGCTCTCCCAGCTGAACCGTGGCCCGGAACAGCGCACCGACAAGAAGCCGATGGTCAGCGACCTGCGCGAGTCCGGCTCGATCGAGCAGGACGCCGACATGGTCATCCTGCTGCACCGCGAGGACGCCTACGAGAAGGAGTCCCCGCGGGCCGGCGAGGCCGACCTGATCGTCGCAAAGCACCGCAACGGCCCCACCGCGACCATCACGGTCGCCTTCCAGGGCCACTACTCGCGCTTCGTCGACATGACCCGCGACTGACGGCCGGCCGTCCGCAAACCACTCGCCGCGCCGGCCTGCCGGACCGTAGGGTCGCCGGCATGACGAACGGGACGGACCAGGGGCTCAAGGCGCGGCTGCGCGCCGGTTTGACGGAGGCGATCAAGGGGCGCGACCGGGCGGCCGCGAGCGTGCTGCGGGTGGCGCTCGGGGTGCTGGAGAACGCCGAGGCGGTGCCGCGGGAGGCGGACGCCGACCGGAACCTGGCGATCGGTCAGATCCCGCTCGGGGCCGGGGCGGCGGAGGCGCCGCGCCGGGAGGTGACCGGGGCCGAGCAGCTCGCGCTGCTGGCCGCCGAGGTGGCCGACCGGGAGGCCGCCGCCGAGCAGTACCGGGCGGCGGGCCGGGAGGACCGGGCGGAGCGGCTGGCCGCCGAGGCCCGGCTGCTGGCCGGCTACCTCGGCGCGCAGCCGAACTGACGGGTGGTCGGCAGGTCCGGAGGGGCTCAGTGCGCGAGCGAGTCCGCGCCCAGGTAGCCCTCCGGCACGCCGCCGACCAGCAGCACGTCGCCCACCGAGTGCTCGGTGCGCAGCGGCAGGATCTCCTGGTAGGCGGGCGAGTCGTACCAGGCCCGGGCCTGCTCCAGGTCCGGGAACCCGATGATGATCAGATCGCCGTCCCACTGGCCCTCGCGCAGCTCCACCGGGTTGCCGTGCACCAGGAACCGGCCGCCGTACGGGGCCAGGGTGGCGTCTATGCGCTCCAGGTACTCGATGATCTGCGGGCCGAAGTCCACCGAGTGCAGGTTGCCGATGGCGTAGGCGGTCATGAGGTCCTCCAGGTGGTCGCGTCGTCGGGAACGACGGTAGGCGGGGCCGGGGGCCAGGGAATCGGTCGGCCGTAGGTACTGGCTAGCCTGACCGAATGACCAAGATCGAACTGGTGATTTTCGACTGCGACGGCGTGCTGGTGGACAGCGAACCGATCGCGGTGCGGGCGACGGTGGCCCTGGGGGCGGAGCTCGGCTGGCCGCTGACCGCGGCGGAGGTGGTGGACCGGTTCGTCGGCCGGTCCACCACCTCGATCGGCGAGCAGGTGGCCGAGCGGCTCGGCCCGGCGGCCGTGGTGCCGTGGCGGGAGCGGTTCGAGGAGCTGCACCGGATCGCGGTGGACGCCGAACTGGCCGAGGTGGACGGGCTGTCCGAGGCGCTGGCCGGGCTCCGGCTGCCGAGCTGCGTGGCCTCCAGCGGCAGTCACGAGAAGATGCGGCACACCCTGGGCCGCACCGGGCTGTACGACTACTTCGCCGGTCGGATCTTCAGCGCCTCCGAGGTGCGGCACGGCAAGCCCGCGCCCGACCTCTTCCTGCACGCCGCGGAGCGGATGGGCGTGCCGCCGCAGGCCTGCGTGGTGGTCGAGGACAGCAAGTACGGCGTGCGGGCGGCCCGGGCGGCCGGCATGCGGGTGCTCGGGTACGCCGGCGGGGTGACTCCGGCCGAGTGGCTGGTGGCGGAGGGCGCCGAGGTGTTCACGGACATGCGCGAGCTGCCCGCGCTGCTGGCCGCGCTGGGCGGGGAGGCTGACGGTCCGTCGGGCACCGTCGGCTACGCGGCGGAGGCCGACCGGCTGCTGGAGCAGTACGAGGAGCTGGACTTCGAGCAGGTGCACGGCCGGCTGCTGCACCTGCTGCCGCCGGCCCCGGCCCGGGTGCTGGACCTCGGTGCGGGCACCGGCCGGGACGCCGCCGGGCTGGCCGCCCGCGGCTACCGGGTGACCGCCGTCGAGCCGGTGGCCGAGCTGCGCGAGCCGGGACGGAGGTTGCACGCGGCGGCGGCGATCGACTGGACCGACGCGGCCCTGCCGGAACTGCCCGGGCTGGCCGGGGAGTACGACCTGGTGCTGGCCACCGCCGTCTGGATGCACCTGGCCCCGGCCGAGCGGGCCCGGGCCTTCGCGCGGGTGCTGGAGCTGCTGGCGCCCGGTGCCACCCTGCTGCTGACCCTGCGGCACGGTCCGGTGCCGCCCGGGCGGCGGATGTTCGAGGTCCCGGACCAGGAGTTGCTGGACCAGGCGGCGGCCGCCGGCCTGCGACCGGCGCACCGGGGGGAGCGGGCCGACCTGCACGGTCGGACCGGGGTGCGGTGGAGCGAGTTGGGGTTCGTGCGGGACTGACTCCTCGTCAGGAGCAGCCGGGCGGTGCGCCGGTCAGCAGGGGCCGTCGGGCGCTCTCGCGGGCAGGTGCGCGGCGGCCCAGCAGCGCAGTTCCTCCAGGGCCGGGCCGAGTGCCCGGCCCGCCTCCGTCAGCCGGTAGCTGACGCGCAGCGGCGGACCCTCGTCCACCTCGCGCAGCACCAGTCCGGCCTCGGCCAGCTCGGAGAGCCGGTCAGACAGCATCCGCTCGCTGATCCCGGGGATGGCCCGGCGCAGGTCGGCGAAGTAGGCGGAGCGCTGGTTGAGCACGGCCACGACCAGCCCCGACCAGCGCTTCCCGAGCAGGGCGAAGACCCGGGTCAGCCCGGCGTCGACGCTGCCGCAGGGGTCACCCGCGCAGCCGCCCGCCGTCGTGCTCCCGGTCGCCGTTCGTGAGCCCACCGCCTCAGCCATGCGGCCAAGGGTACCGGCGGCTAGTGACTAAAGAAAAGTAAGCTGCTACGTTATTGGCATCTGCAGAGGAAAAGGCAGCTGCTTTCAGAACGTATGGAGGTTCACCATGGCCACGCTGCTGCACATCGACTCCTCGGCGCTGCCCGGGAACTCGGTCTCCCGCGAACTCACCGCCGCCTTCGCCGCGGAGTGGCGGGCCGCCCACCCCGAGGGCACCGTGATCCACCGCGACCTCGCCGCCGCCCCGGTGCCGCACCTGGGCGAGGCGGCGATCCTGGCCGCCTTCGTCCCGGCCGACCAGCGCACCGCCGAGCAGCAGGCCGCGTTCGCGCTGCGTGAGGAACTGCTCACCGAGCTGGAGCAGGCCGACGCCGTGGTGATCGGCACCCCGATGTACAACTTCTCGGTCCCGTCCGCGCTGAAGGCCTGGATCGACCACGTGGTGGTCGCCGGCCGCACCCTCGGCGGCGCGGCCACGGTGGCCGGCAAGCCGGTCACCGTGCTGGCCGCGCGCGGCGGCGGCTACGGCCCGGGCAGCCCGCGCGAGGAGTTCGAGTTCACCACCACGTACCTGGAGAAGGCGCTCACCGGCCTGCTCGGCGTGACCGTGGACACGGTGGCCACCGAGTTCACCCTGGCCCGGATCAACCCCGCGATGGCCGAGTTCATCGACACCGCCGACGAGCTCAAGGCGCAGGCCCTCAAGGAGTCCGCCCTGAAGGGCCGGGCCGCCGCGGAGGCCGCGACCGCCGCCTGACCGGCGGCGGACTGACGCGGCGTCGGCTGACCGGACCTCGACTGACGGTCCGTCGCCCGGCCGGCTCACCCGGGCGGGTGCGCCCGCCGGGCAGCGGCACCCGGCGGCTCCCATGCTGGGGGCGACGACCAGCCGCCGACCAGGGAGCCGCCGTGACGACGACGCCGCCGTCCGAACCGTCCACCGGGGAGCCCGCCGAGCGGGGCGGGCGCCGGGTGTCCCCCCGGCCGGAGGCCGGGGGAGGTTCGAGCGCGGCGCCGCCGCCCGGGCCCCCGCTGCGGATCGAGGTGTTCACCGGCCCCGAGTCGGCGCTCTTCGCCACCTCCAGCCTGGTGCACGGGGTCCGGGACGCGGTCCTGGTGGACGCCCAGCTGACCCGCGGCGCCGGCCGGGAACTCGCCGAGTGGATCGCCGGCAAGGACCGCAACCTGCTCGCCGTGGTGGTCACCCACCAGCACCCCGACCACTGGTTCGGCGTCGAGGAGGTGCTGCGGCTCTTCCCGGACGCCGCGGTGCTGGCCGCCCCGCCGGTGGTGGCCGCGATCGAGCGCACCGCGGTGGCCAAGGTGGCCGAGTGGCGCCCGGTGCTGGGCGACGACATCCCCGAGCACCCCGTGCGGCCCCGGCCGCTGCGCCCGCTGCCGCTGATGATCGACCGTCAGCTGATCCGGGTGCTGGTGCTCGGCCAGGCGGACTGCGCCGACTCCACCGTGGTGCACGTGCCCGGCTCGCGCACCGTGATCGCCGGGGACTTCGTGGGCAACGGCACCCACCTGTGGACCGCCGAGACCACCCCCGCCGACCGCGAGGCCTGGCTGGCCAATCTGGACCGGATCGCCGCCCTCGCCCCCGAGCGGCTGATCGCCGGCCACCGGGCGCCCGGGCAGGGCGACGACCCGGCCCGGGTGCTCGGCTTCACCCGGGCCTACCTGCGCGACTTCGACCAGCTGCTCGCCGAGCACCCCGACGACCCCGAGGCGCTGGTCGCCGCCATGGCCGAGGAGTACGGCGAGCTCACCCTGCCGACCTTCCTCACCCTGGGCGCGGAGGCGAACACCTGGCCGGCCGACTGACCGCCGCGGCCGCCCGCCCGCCCCGGATACTGGGCGCATGACGACAGCGGAACCGCGCTACGACGCGATGGTGCTCGCCGGCGGAGCGGCCCGGCGCCTCGGCGGGGCCGACAAGCCCCGGCTGGCGGTGGGCGGGCGCTCGCTGCTGGACCGGGTGCTGGCGGCCTGTCAGGGCGCCGAGCGGGTCGTCGTGGTCGGCCCCGGCTCCGGCGGCGGCGTGCGCTGGACCAGGGAGCGCCCGCCCGGCGGCGGGCCGGTGGCCGCCGTCGCGGCCGGACTGGCCGAGCTCGCCCACCCGGTCGATCCGGCCGGTGCGCCCGTCCTGCTGCTGCTCGCCGCCGACCTGCCGTTCCTCACCCCCGGCACGGTCGGACGACTGGCCGCCGCCGTCACCGGCGAGGTCGAGGCCGCGGTGCTGGTCGACGCCGGGGGCCGGGACCAGCCGCTGCTCGCCGCCTACCGCACCGCCGCGCTGCGCGCCGCGCTGGCCGGGCTCGGCGACCCGGCCGGCCGGCCGCTGCGCCGACTGGTCGGGGGGCTGCGCACGGTGCGGCTGCCCGACACCGAGGACGCGGCCGCCGACTGCGACACCTGGGCCCAGCTGGCCGCCGCCCGCCGCCGGGACCTCACCGACCGTTCCGCCGCCGGGTGAGCGAAACGACTCGGCCCGCTCACACCCGGAGCAGCGCGCCGTAGCCCGGATCGGGCAGCATGGTGGCCCATGGGACGCACGTTGGACGACTGGATGGCCGAGGCCGCCGCCGAGCTGGGCATCGACCCCGCGGTGGACACCAAGCAGCTGCTGGACCTGGCCCGGGTGGTGGTGCACGGGGTGGACCGGCCGGCCGCGCCGCTGACCGCCTTCCTGCTCGGCTGGGCCGCCGCCACCCAGGGCGGTGACGCCGCCGCGGTGACCCGGGCCGCCGAGCGGATCGCCGCGCTCGCCGAGCGCTGGGCGGCGGAGCCGACGGAGCCGGCATGACGGCGGCGGCACCCACCGTGCCCGCCGCGCACACCACCGTCCCCTGGCCGCAGGCCCGCCGGGCGGCCCGCCGGGCCGGCGCCCGGACCGGGCGGCCCACCGCCGAGCTGCCGCTGGCCGAGGCGCTCGGCCGCACCCTGGCCGAGCCGCTGACCGCGCTCACCGACCTGCCCGCCTTCGACACCGCCGCGATGGACGGCTGGGCGGTCGCCGGGCCAGGCCCGTGGCGGCTGGCCGGCCGGGTGCTGGCCGGCCGCACCCCGCCGCCGCTGGCCGACGGCTGGGCCACCGGCATCGCCACCGGCGCCCAGCTGCCGCCCGGCGCCACCGCCGTGCTGCGCCGCGAGCACGGCGAGGCGCGCGGCGAGGTGCTCCGCGCCCTCGGCGACCCCGGGCCCGGGCAGGACGTGCGCCCGCGCGGCCAGGAGTGCCGCCGCGGCGAGCAGCTGCTGCCGGCCGGCAGCGCGGTCGGTCCCGCGGTGCTCGGACTGGCCGCCGCCTGCGGCTACGACCGGCTGACGGTCCGTCGGCGGCCCACGGCCGAGCTGCTGGTGCTCGGCGACGAGCTGTGCGGATCCGGCCTGCCCGGCCCCGGCCGGGTGCGGGACGCGCTCGGCCCGCTGCTGGAGCCCTGGCTGACCGCGGCCGGCGCCGAACTGCTCGGCCGCCGGGCGGTGCGGGACGACTTCGGGCTGCTCCGGGACGCGCTGCTGGGCTCCACCGCCGAGGTGGTGGTCACCACCGGCGCCACCGCCGCCGGCCCGGTCGACTTCCTGCACGCCGCGCTGGCCGAGACCGGCGCCCGGCTGCTGGTGGACGGCGTGGCGGTGCGGCCCGGGCACCCGATGCTGCTCGCCGAGCTGCCGCCGAGCACCCCCGGCGGCCCGGCCCGGCACCTGGTCGGCCTGCCGGGCAACCCGCTGGCCGCCGTGGCCGGCACGGTCACCCTGGCGCTGCCGCTGCTGGACGCGCTGAGCGGCCGTCAGCCGTCCCCGGGCCGGTACGCCCGGACGGCCGGCGACCTGCCCGGCCACCCGACGCAGACCCGGCTGCTCCCGGTGCGGCTGACCGAGGACGGTCCGCTGCCGCTCGCCTTCGACGGGCCGGCCATGCTGCGCGGCCTGGCGCTGGCCGAGGCGCTAGCGGTGATCCCGCCGGGCGGGCTGCCCGCCCGGTCCCGGATCGAGCTGCTGCCGGTGCCGGCCTGACGGTCCCGCAGGGCGTCGCCACGGGGACACGTCTGACGGCTGATCAGGCCTGATGGGCGCGCGGGCCGGCCACCGGGACCGCATGCTGGGAGGCATGAGCAAGGCGGAACCAGAGAGACGGGTGGTGCTGCCGGCCCGCCCCGGCCGGCCGCCGCTGCGCCAGGTGGGGCTGCGGCTCGCGGTGGCGCTCGGGGTGCTGCTGGTCACCACGCTGATCGTCTGGGTGGACCGGAAGGGCTACCACGACAGCGCCGACGGCGTGCCCAACCTGCTGGACAGCGCCTACTACGCCACCGTCACGCTCTCCACCACCGGCTACGGCGACATCACGCCGGTCAGCGCGGGCGCGCGGTTGACCAACATCCTGGTCATCACCCCGCTGCGCGTGGTCTTCCTGATCATCCTGGTCGGCACCACCCTGGAGGTGCTGGCCGAGCGGACCCGTCAGCAGTGGCGGACCAAGCGTTGGAGGGCGGCCGTGCACGAGCACGTGGTGATCGTCGGCTACGGCACCAAGGGGCGCAGTGCGGTGCAGACCCTGCTGGGCCAGGGCCTGGCCCGGGACTCCATCGTGGTGGTGGACCCGCAGCGCCGGGTGGTCGAGCAGGCCGCGCTGGACGGGCTGGTCGGCGTGGTCGGCGACGCCACCCGGACCGACACCCTGCTGCGCGCCGAGGTGCCCAGGGCCGGCCAGGTGGTGGTCGCGGCCGAGCGGGACGACACCGCGGTGCTGGTCACCCTGACGGTGCGCCAGCTGAACAAGGCCGCCACCGTGGTCGCCGCGGTGCGCGAGGACGAGAACGCGCCGCTGCTGCGGCAGAGCGGCGCCGACGTGGTGGTGACCAGCTCCAGCTCGGCCGGCCGGCTGCTCGGGCTCTCCATGCTCAGCCCGAACGCCGGCGCGGTGATGGAGGACCTGCTCACCTACGGGCGCGGCCTGAACGTGGTCGAACGCCCCGTCACGCACGCCGAGGCCGGCCGCTCGCCCCGGGAGTGCGCCGACCTGGTGGTGGCCGTGGTGCGCGGGCGGCGGATCCTCAACTTCGCCGACCCGGAGGCGGAGGTGCTGAACTCCACCGACCGGGTGATCACCATCCAGCGGGTGCCCGCCGCCTGACGCTCACTTCGCCAGCTCGGCCCGGACCGCCGCGGTGACCTGCTCGGCGCGGGCGGCGATCTCGTCCACCCGGGCGGTGCCGGCCAGCAGCGCGCCCCGGGTCCGCTCGTCGGTGATCCCGGTCAGGTTCACCTCGACGTTCAGCCGGGCCGTGGTCGCCGCCGCCCGGGCCGCCTCGGCGGCGGCCGCGACGTCGGTGGCCACGCTCGGGTTGCCGATCGGCAGCAGCGCCTCGGCCAGCTCCACCGCGTCCAGCGCCGCCGTGATCACCTCGGCGGGCGGTTGCGCGGCGGCGGCCAGCGCCCGGGCGATCGCCGCGGCGCGGTCGGCCCGCTCCGGCTCGGTCGCCCGGGGCAGCCGGTACGCCTCGGCCACCGAGGTGAAGGCCGCCGCGTCCCGCTCGGCCAGGCCGAGGGCCCGGTGGCGCAGCAGGTCCGCCTCGCGGACGATCCGCTCCACCACGGCCTCGTGCGCGGCGTACTTCTCCCCGGTGCTGTACCGGCCCACCATCGCGAGCAGCGCTCCGGCCTGGGCGGCGTGCAGGGCCGCCGACGCGCCGCCGCCAGGGGCGGGCACCCGGTCGGCCAGGCGGTCAAGGAACTCGTTGATCGTCTCGTCGCGCACGGCGGCTCTTCCGGTCGAACGGATCGGTAGCCGCATACTGCCATATCTGACGGACCATCAAATGAGCCGCACGGCAGTCCCCGGACCGCCGCGCGCCCCCAGCGTGCGCCCGCTGTCCGGCCCGGTAACTTCGAGCCATGCACGCAATCACGATTCCCCAGCCCGGTGGTCCCGAGGCGCTCGTCTGGAGCAAGGTCGAGGACCCGGTCCCCGGCGAGGGCGAGGTCCTGGTCGAGGTCGCCGCCACCGCCGTCAACCGCGCCGACCTGCTGCAGCGCCAGGGCAACTACGCCCCGCCGCCCGGCGCCTCCCCCTACCCCGGCCTGGAGTGCTCCGGCACGGTCGCCGCCCTCGGCCCCGGCGTGGCCGGCTGGGCCGTCGGCGACGAGGTCTGCGCCCTGCTGGCCGGCGGCGGCTACGCGGAGAAGGTCGTCGTCCCGGTCGGCCAGCTCCTGCCCATCCCGCGCGGCCTCGGCCTGGTCGCCGCCGCCGCCCTCCCCGAGGTCGCCGCGACCGTCTGGTCCAACCTGTTCATGGTCGCCCACCTGCACCCGGGCGAGACGGTGCTGCTGCACGGCGGGGCGAGCGGCATCGGGACGATGGCGATCCAGCTGGCCAAGGCGGTGGGCGCCAAGGTGGTGGTGACCGCGGGCAGCGACAAGAAGCTGGCGCGCTGCAAGGAGTTGGGCGCGGACGTGCTGGTGAACTACCGCGAGCAGGACTTCGTGGAGCAGGTCCGGGAGGCGACGGGCGGGCACGGCGCGGACGTGATCCTGGACATCATGGGCGCCAAGTACCTGTCCCGGAACGTGGAGGCGCTGGCGCTGGCCGGGCGTCTGGTGATCATCGGTCTGCAGGGCGGCCGCACCGGCGAGTTGGACCTGGGCGTGCTGCTCGCCAAGCGCGCCGCGGTCGTCGCGACCTCGCTGCGCCCGCGTCCGCTGGCGGAGAAGGCGGCGATCGTGGCGGCGGTGCGCGAGCACGTCTGGCCGCTGATCGAGTCGGGCGTGGTCAAGCCGATCATCGACCGGGTGCTCCCGCTCGCGGAGGCGTCCCAGGGCCACCGGGCGCTGGAGGCGGGGGAGCAGGTGGGGAAGATCGTGCTGCAGGCCTGAGCCGTTGGTGCCGGTGCGGCGGCGGCTCTCGCCGGGTGGACCCGTGCCCCGGGAGCCGCCGGTCCGCTGGTCCTCAGGCCCGGGCGTCGCCCCTACTCGCTCGCCTTCATGGAGGTGGCGGCGGTGGTGTCGGCGCCCTGGTGGTTTCCGGCCATGGACTCCAGCCCCAGGTGGACGCTGGCCAGGCCCTGGACGAGGACGCCCAGGGACTTGACCAGGGCGGTGTGTTGGGGGTTGTAGGCGTCGCCGAACTTCTTGCCCTGGTCGTCGGCGCCCCAGGGGGAGCCGAGTCCCTTCAGGGTGGACTCCAGGTTGGTGACGGCCGACTTGAGGCGGTCGCTCTGGGTGGTGAAGTCCGGTGCCGCGGTGAGGATGTCGGCCGGGTGGACGGAGAAGCCGCTGCCACCGGTGGTGGGGTCAGACACGGTGCTCCCAGGCAGGTATGACGGACAGTCGGCTCGACGACGGGTGGAGCGATCGCCGGGTCACCGGTCGCCGCGCTCCCGGGTCCTGCGCTGCATCTCCAGCAGCATCGAGAGGGTCTCCGGGTGCGGCGCGGCGGGCTGCTCCTCCTCGTCGTCGTCCAGGTCGTCGTCGCTGTACTGCTCCTGGGCGTTGAGCCGGGCCTGCGGCAGGAGTTCGTCGTAGCGCTGGTGGCCGGGGGTGAGCTTCTCCCAGCGGTCGAAGAAGATCCCCTCCTCGCTCCGGCCGTGGTACTTCACCCAGATGGTGACGCCGTCGGCGTCGAGCATCGGGGGCGCGCTGAACAGGTAGCTGTCAGAGTGCTCGGTCAAAGTAGTCCTTCAGGATCTTCGCCGCGGTCCGGTCGCCGAAGGTGAACTTCTTGAGGCTGCCGTTGGCCCAGGCGTTGAACGCCTCGGCGAAGTACTCGTGCGGCTGGCGGATGTAGCTGTCGAGGGCGGGGTTGTTGCCGATGCGGTTCATCACCTGCTGCTGGACATTTTGCCAGTCCGGTTGGCTGCTCAGGTTGCCGTAGGCGTGGTCGGTCGCATGGCCGAACTCGTGCACGGCGACGCTGGTGGGCGTGTCCGCGGCGGAGTTGATGACGAGTCGGCCGTTCTGCGGGTCGTACATGCCCGGTACGCCCTCCCAACCCCAGTCCGCGCCCATCGGCCGGCCCCCGGCGAGGTGGTAGCCGCCCGGGAGTTCGGTCACCGGTCTGGGGCCGATGCTGATCCCGCCGCCGTCGAACGTCTTCAGGTGGTCCCAGACCCGGTTGAAGACGTCCGGCGGGACGTTCGCGAGCTCGTTGAGCACCTTGGTGGTGCCCGGGTGGTCCTCGACGTACTCGCGCGGCGGGAGCCGGCCGGGGAACGGCAGCTCGACCGGCTTGGCGTGCTTGGGGAACGACGGTGAGTCGTCGTTCCCCTTGCCGCCCGGTGCGGCGGCTCCGCCGATGATGCCGGCGGCGATGTCCAGGGGGTCGATGCCGCCGTTGAAGACGGTGTCCTGTCCGGCGGCGATGCCGCCGCCGAGGAGCATGCGGCCGGGCATGGTGTTGAGGGCGTTGAGGGCGGGGGCGAGGGTGTCGCTGGATTGGGCGAGGATCCTGGCGCCGGCGCCGAAGCCGCTGGTGGCGCCGCCGGTGAGGCCGCCGGTTTCGGCGGAGTCGAGGATCTCGGTGCCGCTGATGCCGTTCTGGTCGCCGAAGGCGATCTTGATGGGTTGGGCGACGGCGAGGTCGACGGTGGCGGATTCGGCGGCGCCGAAGACGGCTCCGGTCAGGACGGTGCCGGCGATGGTGGCGACGGTTTCGGAGACGGTGACGCCGACGGCCGCGGCGGTGGAGACGATGGCGGCGGCGGCTCCGTCGGCGGCGGCTTCGGAGAGCCCGCCGGTGAAGAAGGCGAGGGCGGTGCCGGCGATGAGGACGCCGCCGACGACGGCGATCTTCTCTTCCAACTGGTGCTTGGCCTTGCCGACTTCGTCGGCGTACTGGGTGAAGGCCTTGGCCATCTGGCGGCAGGCGTCGGCGACGTCGTGGAGCCAGCCCTTGCCGTTGTCGTAGTACTGACCCCAGAACTTGGCGAAGGCGTCGACGGCGGGGCCGGAGTTGTGCTGCAGGATGCCCTGGGCGGTGGTGTTGGCCTTGCCGCAGACGTCGTCGATGGCGTTGGCACAGTCGGTCCAGGCTTTGGCGGCCTTGCGCAGTCCGTCCTCGTCGGCGTCGGGCCACCACATGCCGGTCAGCGAGCGGACGGTCTTCTCCGCGTCCTGGGTCAGCCCCACCGCTCGCCCGCCTTCATCGAGTTCCCCCGCAGCCAGATGTGATCAACAGTCAGATCGATCGTACGCGGTGCGCGGGGAGCGGCACCCGAAGGCCCGGGTTCAGCGCAACGGGGCGGCCTCGCGGACGTGGTGGAGGTGGACCAGCAGGTCGTAGGAGGGGCCGAGCGCGACGTCGTCGAGGGGGCAGGGGTAGTCGGTGCCGATGTGGCGGGTGGGGCGCGGGACTTCGAGCCAGGCGCGGGCGGCGGGCGGTGCGGTGCGGGTGTCCAGGTAGAAGTCGGGGCGGCTGACCCGGTCGAGGGTGTGCTCGTTGCTGCCGGGCGCGGCCGCGCCGACCGTGAACTTCTTCCACGGCCCGACCAGGCTCTGGTCCTGGGAGAGGAAGGAGCCCTGGCCGAAGGTGGTCCCGATCGCCAGGTAGGACGTCCCGAGCGCCTCGCGCAGGAAGGCGCCCTGCACCTTCGGGTAGGTGCCGGGCTCGTCGGTCACGTAGCCCACGTGCCCGTCGTGCGCCGACAGCAGCATCCGGTGACCGGTGCGGCGCTGCCACCAGACGGTGTTCGCGGCCATCAGCCGGTCGCGGTCGAGCTCCATGGCGGTCACCGACTTCGGGTCGGCGAAGTCGGTGGCGAGCGCTGCGGCGGTCTGGGCGATCGACCGGGCGTGCTGCAGCGTCCACTCGAACTCCTCGTCGCCCGCGCCGGGTTGAGCCTGCAGCAGGTCCAGCGCTTGCTGGGCGTCGGCCGCCGGGCGCTGCCGCTGTGCCACCGGCCGGGCGAGGTAGGCGTACCCGTCGTCCAGCGGTCGCAGGCCGGCGTAGAGGTCCGTGAAGCGCGGCAGCAACCGGGGGAACCGGCGGGCGACGCAGTCCGTGACCCGCGCGAAGAAGTCGTCGCCCACCTTGGGGAAGCCGATGTCGTTGCCCATGAAGTGCACCCGGTGGCCCGGGTCGCGGCGGTTGTGGTCACGCATCCACTCGATCAGGTGGACGAACTCCGTGCGCTCGAACGGCGATCCGCCCAGTTCGGCCCGCACCACCTGGCGCGCGTCGCCCCGGCCGCCCTGGACGTACTCGTCGATCCGCAGTCCGGCGGGCCAGCCGATCTCCAGGGCGAAGGTGGTGAAGCCCTTCTCCTCGACGAGGTACCGGAAGACCCGCTCCTTCAGCGCGAAGAACTCGTGCGACCCGTGGGTGGCCTCGCCGAGGCCCACCACGGCGGCGGAGCCGATCATCGCCCCCAGCGGCCGCAGGTCGGCGGTGTCCGAGCCGGGTTCGGTCGAGCGCAGCGGGTGCGCGGCCCGGGCCAACGCGTGCACCGGGTCCTGGCCGGCCTGGTCGCCCGGGGTGGCCGCGGCCGCGCTCCCGGGTGTGAGCAGGGCCCCCGCCGTGACCGCCGCCGCCACCAGCAGCGACCGCCGCCCCATCGCCGTCCCGTCGGTCATCCCGACCACCCCTCAGCTCGAACCGCCGCCTCGATCGACCGGGCGTTCCCGGTCGATCCCAGCCCATCACCCGGCCGTCGCGTTCTCGTCCGGGCGCAGGACGAGAACGGACTGGGAGCTGGGTCCACCCCCGGGACGGGGCCAGGACCCGGCTCCCGGGGATCAGGCCCGCCCCGCGGGGGCGGCGTCGAGGGCGGGGCGCACCTTGGTGAGCAGCAGGTCGAGGAAGGCCTGCGGCCGGCGGAAGGAGGCGAAGTGGCTGCACCCCTCCAGCAGGGCGAACTCCTTGACGGGGGCGCTGACCTGGTCGAAGAAGCGCTTGGCGGGCTCGACGGGGGTGATCACGTCCTGGTCGCCCTGGAAGACGAAGAACGGGATCCGGAACTCGGTGCCCTCGGCGTACTCGTCCACGCCCATGGCCTGCGGGCCGAGCTGCTCCGACCAGTTCATCGCCTTGAAGTAGCCGCGGACCTCACGCAGCGTCAGCAGCGGGGAGAACCACAAGGACCGGATCACCACGGTCTTCATGGTGTCGAAGGTGAGCGGGTCGGTGGTGGTCACGACCTTGTGGTACTCGCCCCACTGGTGGGTGGTCCAGGCGCTGGAGTCGGCGCCGAGCGCGGTGACGGCGGCCAGCTCCTTGCGCTTGCCGGCGGCGCGCAGCCGCTCGACCAGCGCGTGGTAGGCGAACCGGTCCCGCCCGCCGCCGATCACGTTCTGGTCGGTGCCGACGTAGGCGGAGTACCGCTCGGGGTGGTTGCGGGCCAGCCGCAGGCCGAGCACGGTGCCGAGCGAGTTGGCCACCAGCAGCAGCTTGGCGACGCCGAGCCGGGCGCGGACGTGGTCGGTCATTTCGAGGGCGTCCCGGTGGAGCCGGTCGAGGTTGAACTCGCCCTGGCCCTCGGGCCCGCCGTTCAGGAAGGTCCGGCCGGCCCCGCGCATGTCCCAGCGGACCACGGTGAAGTGGCGCTCCCACTCCCGGGTGCGGTGGGCGTAGATCAGGTTGGAGGCGCCGGGGCCGCCGTGGATCTCCAGGATCACCGGGTTGGCCAGGTCCTCGCCGCGGATCGAGACCCACTGGTCGATGCCGCCGATCCGGACGAACCCGGACTCGTCGATGCCGTTGGGCGAGGTGATCCGCAGCCGCCGGGCGAGCACGGCCCGCTTGGCCTGGCGGTAGCCCAGCAGGCCGGCGGCGGGTGCGGCGAGGACTGCGGCGGTGGCGGTGGCGATAGTGCCGATCATGAGCTTCTCCCCTAAACTGTTTACGGCCTCAGCTGTTGTGTTTAAGGTATACACAGTTGTGGGGCGTGTCAATGCGCCACCGAAGATGCGCCACCGAGGAGAGGAAGGGACGACCGATGGCCAGGACCGCCAAGGCCGACGACCCGAAGGCCGGGCTCGCACTGCTCTGGGGCGAGCAGGAACAGCCCACCCGGGGGCCCAAGCCCAGCCTGACCCCGCAGCGGATCGCCGCCGCGGCCGTCCAACTGGCCGACGCTCAGGGGCTGGACGCCGTCTCGATGAGCAAGGTGGCGGCCGAGTTCGAGGTCTCCGCGATGGCGCTCTACCGCTACGTGCCGGGAAAGACCGAACTGGTCGCGCTGATGGTGGAGTCGGTGCTCGCCGAGCTGCCCGACCGGTCAGCCGCCGGGGATGACTGGGCGCAACGCCTGCGCGGCTGGGCGCACGGCTCGCTGGCCGTGCACCGGCGGCACCCGTGGCTGCTCGCGGCCACCACCATGAGCCGCCGGCTGATGGGCCCCAACCAGCTCGGCTGGCTGGACGCCGCGCACGCCGCGCTCGCCCCCACCGGGCTCGGCGCGGCCCAGTGCCACCAGGTGTTCGTGCTGGTCGCGGGCCTGGTGCGGAGCGTGGCCCAGCAGCACGTCGACTACGACGAGGCCGGCAGCCAGGAGTGGGACCGGCTCACCGGCGAGCTGCTCACCCGGCACGCCGAGCGCTTCCCGGCGCTCAGCCGGGCCATCGCGGAGGGCGCCTTCGCGCCCACCGGGATCGATCCGCTCGACTTCGGCCTCGACCGACTGCTCGCCGGGGTGCGGGAGTTGATCGAGGCTCAGGGCTAGCGGGCGGCCGTCAGGCCAGGGTGAGGAAGAGCTTCTCCAGCTCGGCCTCGGTCATCGGCGGCGAGTCCGGGTCGGCGCCGGCCAGGCACTGGCGCATCCCGCTGGCCACGATCTTGAAGCCGGCCCGGTCCAGCGCCCGCGACACGGCGGCCAGCTGGGTCACCACGTCCTTGCAGTCACGGCCGGCCTCGATCATCGCGATCACGCCGGCCAGCTGGCCCTGGGCGCGGCGCAGGCGGTTCAGGACCGCGCCGACCGCCTCGTCGTCGACCTTCATGGCGCCACCTCTCCGGGACGGGCTGTTGGCTGGTGCGAGCTCCAGCGTACCCCGTGGGGTATCCGTTCCGGTTCGGGCCAAGGGGAAGCGGCCTGGTCCGACATGCCCGGAATGTCGGATCGTGTGACTCTGGTCACGAGCTGTTCCGCCGCCGGGGCCCGCGGGCTCCGGCCGTTGGAAGGACCTCGTCCGTGGCCGTGCCCCCGCTCCCGCTCCACCGCTCGCACCCCTCCCACCGCTGCCGCCGGATCGCGACGGGGGTGACCCTCGCCGCACCGCTGCTGCTCGGCGTCGCACTGCCCGCCGTCGCCCAGGCCGACCCCGTCGCCGGACCCGCGGCCGTCGGCGCGAGCAGCCCGGCCGGACCCGGCGCTCCGCAGGGCCCCGCCGCCGGCCCGTCCCAGGGCCCGGCCGCGAGCCGGCCGACCGGCGGCGCGACCCCGGCCGCCCCGACCGGCCAGGCCACCCCGACCGCCGGCGCCGCCCCGAGCACCGCGCCCACCCGGACCCCGGCCGGCCCGAGCCCCGAGCGCACCGCCGCGCCCTCCGCGAGCACCACCCCCGGCACCGCCGGGCCGGTGCCCCCGCCGGCCGCGGTCGAGCCGCAGACCGATCCGGCCGCCGCCGCCCCGCAGCCGGTCCAGCAGCCCGACCCCGGCGGGGACTCGGGCGAGGACCAGGCCGGCGACGACCAGGTCGCCGCGCAGCCGGGCGACGGGACGGACCAGCCCGGCGCCGGGGCCCAGCAGGACCCGTCGGTCCAGCCGGCCCAGGACGCCGCCGCCCCGGCCGACGAGGACTCCGCAGCCCCCTCGGACGCCCCCGCCGACCCCGCGGACCAGGCCGGTCCGGGCCTGCCGGAGGCCGAGCAGGAGCAGCAGGCGGTGGCGCTGCCGGTGGCGGTGCGGCTGACCGGCCCGACCGTGCTGGTGCTGCCGATGGGCGCCGGCCTGGTGCTGATCGGGCTCGGACTCGGCCTGGTCGGCCTGCGGCTGCGGCGCGGCTGACCGGGCCCGGTGGCGCGCGGTCGGTTGACCCTCCTGAGCGGGGAAGCATATGAAGGAGGTATGACGAAGCCGCTGAACGAACGGCCCGAGCACGAGCCGTAC
The DNA here is from genome assembly GCF_007829815.1 of Kitasatospora viridis. Classification (NCBI taxonomy): domain Bacteria; kingdom Bacillati; phylum Actinomycetota; class Actinomycetes; order Kitasatosporales; family Streptomycetaceae; genus Kitasatospora; species Kitasatospora viridis. The sequence continues at coordinate 2,987,975 of NZ_VIWT01000001.1, forward strand.
CAGGGATCGAACGGACCGAGGGGCGGGACCGAGGAGCCGCAGGTGCTGATCGTCGGCCCGGACGGCCTGGCGGTCGGCGGCGGCCGGGTGCGGTCGGACGAGGACGGCGAGCACCGCGAGCTGCCGGTGACCGAGATGGTCGAGCAGCCCGCCAAGGTGATGCGGATCGGCAGCATGATCAAGCAGCTGCTGGAGGAGGTCCGGGCGGCGCCCCTCGACGAGGCCAGCCGGGTGCGGCTGCGGGACATCCACGCCAGCTCGATCAAGGAGCTGGAGAAGGGCCTGGCGCCCGAGCTGGTCGAGGAGCTGGAGCGGCTCTCGCTGCCGTTCACCGACGACGGCATCCCGACCGAGGCGGAGCTGCGGATCGCCCAGGCCCAGCTGGTCGGCTGGTTGGAGGGCCTGTTCCACGGCATCCAGACCGCGCTGTTCGCCCAGCAGATGGCCGCCCGGGCCCAGCTGGAGCAGATGCGCCGGGCGCTGCCGCCCGGCGCGCTCGGCGAGGCCGACGGGGACGACCCGGGCGAGGGCCGCGGAATCCGTTCGGGCCCGTACCTGTAAGCAGTCCCGGGGGCACGGGGGCTGACCACCGCTCAGCCCCGTGCCCCGGCAGGCCCCGACGGCACGCGGTGCCGATACCCTGGCGCCGGACATCCATCACCCACGTCTGAAATCACCACGTCGCGGGGCGGCCGATCCGGGCCGCGCCGAGGGGGAAGCAGAGGACCATGAGCGAGGACGGCAGCACCGGAGTGGACCAGCCGCAGGCGCAGCTCCACTCGCTGGGCAACGGCCGGTACGTCCTGCAGCACCTGCTGGGTCAGGGCGGCATGGCCTCGGTCCACCTGGCCCACGACAACGTGCTCGGCCGTCCGGTCGCGATCAAGACGCTGCACACCGAGCTCGGCCGCGAGGCCTCGTTCCGCGAGCGGTTCCGCCGCGAGGCGCAGGCCGTGGCCCGGCTCCAGCACACCAACATCGTCACCGTCTACGACAGCGGCGAGGAGCTCACCCAGGACGGCGGGACCGTCCCGTACATCGTGATGGAGTACGTCGAGGGCCACTCGCTGCGCGACGTGCTCAACCAGGCGATCTCCGAGCACGGCGCGATGCCCACCGAGCAGGCGCTGAGCATCACCGCCGCGGTGCTGGCCGCGCTGGACGTCTCGCACGACCAGGGCCTGGTGCACCGCGACATCAAGCCGGGCAACGTCATGGTGAACACCAAGGGCGTCGTCAAGGTGATGGACTTCGGCATCGCCCGGGCGATGCAGTCCGGCGTCACCTCGATGACCCAGACCGGCATGGTGGTCGGCACCCCGCAGTACCTGTCGCCGGAGCAGGCGCTGGGCAAGAGCGTGGACGCCCGCTCCGACCTCTACTCGGTCGGCTGCATGCTCTTCGAGCTGCTCACCGGCCAGCTGCCGTTCGACGGGGACTCGCCGTTCTCGATCGCCTACAAGCACGTGCAGGAGGAGCCGCCGGCCCCGTCCTCGCTGAACCGCGCCGTCACCCCGGCGGTGGACGCGCTGGTCGCCCGGGCGCTGCGCAAGGACCCGGGGCACCGGTTCCCGACCGCCGAGACGATGCGCGAGGAGGTCGAGCGGGTCGCGGCCGGCGAGAAGTCGGGCGCCGCGCCGCTGATGGCCACCCCGCTGGTGATCGGCGAGGGCCCGCGGTCCGCGCACTCCTCCGGGCTGAAGAACTTCCCGCCGGTGAACGGGGACATCAACACCCCGGCCCCGCAGGTGCAGACGCCCTACCAGCCGCCGCAGGCGCCGCCGTACGGTCCGCAGACCCCGCCGCCGGCGCAGTACCCGACCCCGATGCCGCAGCAGCAGTACCAGACGCCGGCCCCGGGCCCGTACCAGACCCCGCCGCCGCAGCCGCAGTTCCAGACCCCGCCGCCGGCCTTCCAGCAGCCGCCCGCCCCGATGTCCATGCAGATGCCGGTGCAGCAGCCGAACTTCGCGCCGGTCAAGAGCAGCGGGAACAGCGGGTGCTCGACGGCACTGGTGGTGGTCGGCGTGGTGATCGGCCTGATCGTGCTGATCATCATCATCATCGCCATCGTGATCAGCAAGAACACCGACACCACCAGCCTGCCGGCGTTCCCGGCGCACACCGTGACCGCGCAGCTGTCGCAGCTGTTGCCAGGGCAGTCCCAGGTCTGATCCGGGCGGGCCGGCGGCCCGCGCAGCCGTCCCGGGCCCACGTCGGCATTCGGGGCGGCGGGCCCGGAGGCGGTAGCGTTCTGGGAAGCGAATCGAAAGGGCGACCGCGACCAGAGCGTCGGCCCGGGGCGAGGAGTAATGGCACAGACGCAGCAGCCGGGCGACGGCGAGGAAGAGCGCGAGCCCTTCACCGGGCAGGGGCCGCAGGCGGACCCCGACGACGCGCTCACCCGCGAGACGCCTCTGCCAACCGGTGCCGAGGAGACCACCGCCGCCAGGGCGGCGGGCCAGCCGGGCGGCGAGCCGTACGGCGGCCCGGCGACCCCGGGCCGGGGCACCGCCGCCGCGCTCGGCACCCTGGGCGACGGCCGCTACCGGCTGACCCACCGGCTGGGCCGGGGCGGCATGGCCGAGGTGCTGGCCGCCCAGGACATCCGGCTCGGCCGCACCGTGGCGGTCAAGCTGCTCCGCGCCGAGCTGGCCCAGGACGACATCGCCCGCCAGCGCTTCACCCGCGAGGCGCACTCGGTCGCCTCGCTCAACCACCACTCGATCGTCGCCGTCTACGACACCGGCGAGGAGATGGTCGGGGCCGAGTCGACCCCGTACATCGTGATGGAGCTGGTCGAGGGCCGGACCGTCCGCGAGCTGCTGGTGGGCGAGCAGGAACCGCCGGTGGACCAGGCGCTGATCATCATCGCCGGGGTGCTGGAGGCGCTGGACTACAGCCACCGGCACGGCATCGTGCACCGCGACATCAAGCCGGCCAACGTGATCATCACGACCGCCGGCGCGGTCAAGGTGATGGACTTCGGCATCGCCCGGGCGCTGGCCGGCGGGGCCACCACCATGACCCAGACCGGCATGGTGATGGGCACCCCGCAGTACCTGTCGCCGGAGCAGGCGCTGGGCAAGCCGGTGGACCACCGCTCCGACCTGTACGCGGCCGGCTGCATGCTCTACGAGCTGCTGACGCTGCGTCCGCCGTTCGTCGGCGACACCCCGCTGGCCGTGGTCTACCAGCACGTCCAGGACCCGCCGGTGCCGCCCTCGCGGGTGCACAACCGGGTGCCGTGGCAGCTGGACGACCTGGTGCTGCGCTCGCTCGCGAAGAACCCGGACGAGCGGTTCCAGAGCGCCGACGAGTTCCGCGCCCACGTGCAGCACGCGCTGCGCGAGATGCACGCGGCCGGCTCCAACTACCCGACCACGGTGCTGGGCACCGGCACCCCGCCCGGCGGCATCGCCGCCACGGCGGCCACCACGATCCTGGGCGGCGTGGGCGACCGCACCGCCGTGCTGCCGCACGGCTCGGGCGGCTACCAGACCCCGGCCGCCCCGTACCAGGGCGGCGGCGGCCCGCACGGCGGTGGTGGCGGCTACGGCGGCGGTGACGGGGACGGCTACGACGGCGGGTACGACGACGGCTACCACGAGCCGCAGCCGCGCGGCCGGCGCAAGGCGCTGGCCTGGGGGCTCGGCGCGCTGCTGCTCGCCGCGGCCGGCATCGGCATCGCGGTGGCCGCGAACGGCGGCGGCAGCACCGGCGGCACCCCGGCCGCGCCCGGCGCCTCCAGCTCGGCCCCGCAGTCGCCGACCGACGAGCCGACCTCGTCGAGCCCGAGCCCGGTGATCACCCCGTCGCCCAGCCGCGCCAGCCACGCGCCGTCGTACACTCCGACCGACGGCGGGCAGCAGACCTACCAGACCTCCCGGCCGGGGCGCTCCAGCTCGCCGAGCGCCAGCGCCAGCGGCTCGCCCAGCGCCAGCGGTTCGGGCTCGCCGAGCGCCAGCGGCGGGGCCTCGCCGAGCGGCGAGACGACGGACTCGCCGACCTCCGGCCACAGCACCGCGCCGCCGCCCAGCCCGAGCACCAAGCCGAGCGGCCTGCCCACGCTGGGCTGACGGCGGCTCAGTTCACGAACGCGTCGAGGACCTGCTCGTACTCCTGGCACCACCAGACCGTCTGGGCGGCGGCGGCCGGGAAGAGCGGGTCCGCGCGCGGGTCGTCGCGCTGGTAGCGCCAGCGCAGCATCCAGAAGTCGTTCAGCCGCTCCCACCAGACCCGGTGCACGGCCAGCGCCAGCTCCTCGGCCGGGGCGCCGGCCGCCGAGCGGTAGCCGCGGGCGTAGCGGCGCACCCGGGCCAGGTCCAGCTCGCCGGTGACCGGGTGGTTGAAGACCAGCGTGGCGGCCCGCACCACCTCCTCGGCCACCGGCCGCACCCGCAGCCGGTCCCAGTCCAGCACCGCGCTCACCCGGCCGCCCAGGTGCAGCAGGTTCAGGCCGTGGAAGTCGCCGTGCACCCAGCCGGAGCGGCCGATCGCGGTGGGCGCCGGGCGGCGGTGCCGGTGGGTGACCAGCAGGTCCAGCCGCTCGGCCAGCCGGCGCTCGGCCAGCCGGTCGAAGGCGCAGTACCGGCGGTGCCCGGCGGCCAGCCCGCGCAGTTCGGCGATCAGCGCGGCGGTGGCCCGCGGGTCGGCGCTCGGCAGTGCGACCGGCTGCACCACCGGGGCGCACTCCTCGGCCAGTGCGCCGTGCAGCCGGGCGAGGAGTGCGCCGAGCTCGGCGCACTCCTCGCCGGTCAGCTCCGCCCCGGCGCGGTGCCGGCCGGGCACCCAGGCGTAGAGCGCGAACCGGCGGCCGAGCAGCTGGTTGACGGTGCGTCCGGCGCGGTCGGCCAGCGGCGGCGGCACCGGCAGCCCGCGGGCCGCCAGCCGGACGGTGGCCCGGTGCTGGGCGGCGATCGCGGCCGGGGCGGCGGTGCTCTGGTCCACGTAGCACTTGAGGAAGTAGCGGCCGGTGCCGGTGGTGATCCGCCAGCAGCGGTTGAGCAGGCCCTCGGCCACCGGTTCGACGTCCAGCACCGGCCCGGTCCGGTAGCGGGCCAGCACCCTGGCGATGGCCCAGTCGGGGACCGGTGGGCTGAGCGTGCCGACCGGTGGGGCGGCGGCGTCGGGGCCGTCGATCTCGACGAACCCGTCGGCCTCCGCGAGGATCTGACTCTCTGTCACGTGCCGTGATCGTAGCGCCGCTGGATGAGTGCGGGCGGCTTGGCGGATTGTATTCGCCCACTGACCGATCGGTGGCTCAGTGCTGCTGTTCCGTGCCCAGTCGTGCGACATAGGCGGCCGCCTGGGTGCGCCGTTCCATGCCGAGCTTGGCCAGCAGGCTGGACACGTAGTTCTTCACGGTCTTCTCCGCCAGGTGCAGCTCGTTGCCGATCTGACGGTTCGTCATGCCCTCGCCGATCAGGTCCAGGATCCGCCGCTCCTGCCGGGTCAGCTGGGCCAGCTTCTCGTCCTCCGGCTCGCCGCCGGTGCGCAGCCGCTCCAGCACCCGGGAGGTGGCCACCGGGTCGAGCAGCGACTTCCCGGCCGCCACGTCGCGCACCGCGGAGAGCAGGTCGGTGCCGCGGATCGCCTTGAGCACGTAGCCGGAGGCGCCGGCCATGATGGAGTCGAAGAGCGCCTCGTCGTCGGAGAACGAGGTGAGCATCAGGCAGCGGATCCGCGGGTCCGCGGAGCGCACCTCGCGGCAGACCTCCACGCCGTTGCCGTCCGGCAGCCGCACGTCGAGCACCGCCACGTCGGGCCGCACCGCCGGGATCCGGCTGAGCGCCTCGGCGGCCGTGCCGGCCTCGCCGACCACTTCGATGTCGTCCTCGCCGGACAGCAGTTCGTGGACGCCGCGTCGGACCACCTCGTGGTCATCGAGGAGAAAAACCCTGATTCGTCCGTTTTTGCTCATTGTCGAATGCTCCCATAACCAGACAGTCACGGCGCCATCACCGCACTCCCGGTCCGCACAATCTGTCCGGTCAACCCCCTTACGCGGAGCGCCCCGCCCGGATAGCGTGCGCTGGTGTCCTGACGAGCCCCACCGGGAGGCTGCTCCATGCCCGGGTTCGGCCCAGCCCGGTCGGAACAAGTAGGACGTCCTAGCGCAGGCGCGCCGAACGCGCTCGCTGGGTAACGTTCTCGTGGGAAGCCGTCGGAAAAGGATCACCACCCGTCTCGCCATCGGCCGCACACCCAGCGCGCCGAGCGGAACGGGTGACCGGACCGGCACCGGCGACCCCGGGCGGCCGGACAGACCGAGGAGTGAACGTGACCGTCAAAAGCACGTCGAGGGCGCGCAAGAAGGCCGCCCCCGGCGTCCCCGACAGCCTCCGCACGGGGCAGGACGCCCCCGCCGAGCTCGTCCAACTGCTCACGCCCGAGGGCGAGCGGGTCGAGAACCCGGAGTTCCCGCTGACCGTCACGCCCGAGGAGCTGCGGGCGCTCTACCGCGACCTGGTGCTGGTGCGCCGGTTCGACGGCGAGGCGACCGCGCTGCAGCGGCAGGGCGAGCTGGGCCTGTGGGCCTCGTTGCTCGGCCAGGAGGCGGCCCAGGTCGGCAGCGGCCGCGCGATGCGGGAGAACGACTACGCCTTCCCCACCTACCGCGAGCACGGCGTCGCCTGGTGCCGCGGGGTGGACCCGCTCAACCTGCTCGGGATGTTCCGCGGGGTCAACCACGGTGGCTGGGACCCGAACGAGAAGAACTTCCACCTCTACACCATCGTGATCGGCTCGCAGACCCTGCACGCGACCGGCTACGCGATGGGCATCACCAAGGACGGCGCGGAGGACGCGGTGATCGCCTACTTCGGCGACGGCGCCTCCAGCCAGGGCGACGTCAACGAGGCCTTCACCTTCGCCTCGGTCTACAACGCCCCGGTGGTCTTCTTCTGCCAGAACAACCAGTGGGCGATCTCCGAGCCCACCACCACCCAGACCCGGATCCCGCTCTACCGCCGCGCCGCCGGCTTCGGCTTCCCGGGCGTGCGGGTGGACGGCAACGACGTGCTGGCCTGCCTCGCGGTCACCCGCTGGGCGCTGGACCGGGCCCGCAGCGGCTCCGGCCCGGTGCTGATCGAGGCGTTCACCTACCGGATGGGCGCGCACACCACCTCGGACGACCCCACCCGCTACCGCAGCAGCGAGGAGACCGAGGCCTGGAAGGCCAAGGACCCGATCTCCCGGCTGCGCGCCCACCTGGAGCGCGAGGGCCTGGCGGACGAGGAGTTCTTCGCCGCGGTCGACGCCGAGAGCGAGGCCCTGGGCCTGCGGGTGCGCGAGGGCGTCCGGTCGATGCCGGACCCGGACCCGACCCTGATCTTCGACCACGTCTACGCCGAGCCGCACGCCCTGGTGGCCGAGGAGCGGGCCGAGTACGTGGCGTACGCGCAGTCCTTCGAGGGTGGGGAGTAGCCCTAGATGTCCAAGCTCAGCATGTCGAAGGCGATCAACGAGGGACTGCGCAGCTGTCTGGAGGCCGACCCCAAGACCCTGGTCATGGGGGAGGACGTCGGCAAGCTCGGCGGTGTCTTCCGGGTGACCGACGGTCTGCAGAAGGACTTCGGCGAGGACCGGGTGATCGACACCCCGCTCGCCGAGTCCGGCATCGTCGGCACCGCGATCGGCCTCGCGCTGCGCGGCTACCGCCCGGTCGTGGAGATCCAGTTCGACGGCTTCGTGTACCCGGCCTTCGACCAGATCGTCACCCAGCTGGCCAAGATGCACGCCCGCGCGCTCGGGCACGTCAAGATGCCGGTCACCATCCGGATCCCCTACGCGGGTGGTATCGGCGCCGTCGAGCACCACAGCGAGTCGCACGAGGCCTACTTCGCGCACACCGCCGGCCTGCGGGTGGTCACCCCGTCCAACCCGGACGACGCGTACTGGATGCTCCGGCAGTCGGTGGAGTCCGACGATCCGGTGATCTTCCTGGAGCCGAAGGCCCGCTACTGGGACAAGGCCGAGATCAGCGCCGCCCCGGCGCTCGACCTGCACGCCGCCAAGGTGGTCCGCCCCGGCACCGACCTGACCCTGCTGGCCTACGGCCCGACGGTGAAGACCTGCCTGGAGGCCGCCGCGGCGGCCGAGCAGGACGGCCACCGCCTTGAGGTGGTGGACCTGCGCTCGCTCTCCCCGATCGACTTCCCGACGCTGGCCGCCTCCATCAAGCGGACCGGCCGGGCCGTCGTGGTGCACGAGGCGCCGGTCTTCATGGGCATGGGCGCCGAGCTCGCCGCCCGGCTGACCGAGCAGTGCTTCTACCACCTGGAGGCCCCGGTGCTGCGGGTCGGCGGCTACTACGCGCCGTACCCGCCGTCCCGGGTCGAGGAGCAGTTCCTGCCGGACCTGGACCGCGTGCTCGACGCGGTCGACCGCGCCCTGGCGTTCTGAGAGGAGTGAGTCCATGACCACCGAAGTGCGCTCACTCCGTGAGTTCAAGATGCCGGACGTCGGCGAGGGCCTGACCGAGGCCGAGATCCTCAAGTGGTACGTCCAGCCCGGCGACACCGTGACGGACGGTCAGGTCGTCTGCGAGGTCGAGACCGCGAAGGCCGCCGTCGAGCTGCCGATCCCCTACAACGGGGTGGTCGAGGCGCTGCACTTCCCGGAGGGGACCACGGTCGACGTGGGCACGGCGATCATCGCGGTCGCGGTGGCCGGTGCGCCGGGCGAGGCTCCGGCCGCGCCGGCCGCCGCCCCGGTGGCCCCGGCACCCGCCGCGGAGGAGGCCGAGCCGGCCAAGCGCGAGCCCGTGCTGGTCGGCTACGGCCCGCGCACCGGCACCGCCCAGCGCCGGGCCCGCCGGACCACCGCCGCCGCGCCGGCCGCCCCGGTCGCGCCCGCGGCTGCGGCGCCCGCACCCGTCGCCCCGGCCGCGCCGGTCGCGGCCGTGCCGGTGACCGGTGAGCGCCCGCTGGCCAAGCCGCCGGTGCGCAAGCTGGCCAAGGACCTCGGCGTCGACCTGGCGACCGTGGTGCCGACCGGCAAGGACGGCGTGATCACCCGCGAGGACGTGCACGCGGCCGCCGCCCCGGCCCCCGCCCTGCCGGCCCCCGTCGCCGCCGCGGTCGAGGCCGCGCCGGTCGAGGCGGCGCCGCCGCCGGCCACCGGCCTGGACGTGCGGATCCCGGTCAAGGGCGTGCGCAAGGCCACCGCCCAGGCGATGGTCGCCTCGGCCTTCACCGCGCCGCACGTCACCGAGTTCGTCCAGGTCGACGTGACCCGGACGATGAAGCTGGTGCGCGAGCTCAAGGAGAGCGGCGAGCTGGGCCCCGGCGTGCGGGTCTCCCCGCTGCTGCTGGTCGCCAAGGCGCTGCTCACCGCGGTGCGGCGCTACCCGGAGATCAACGCGGCCTGGGACGAGGCCAACCAGGAGATCGTGGTCAAGGGCCAGGTGAACCTGGGCATCGCGGCGGCCACCCCGCGCGGCCTGATCGTGCCGAACATCAAGAACGCCGGCGCGCTCACCCTGCCCGCCCTGGCCACCGAGCTGGGCGCGCTGATCGACACCGCGCGGCAGGGCAAGACCTCGCCCGCGGCGATGTCCGGCGGCACCGTCACGATCACCAACGTCGGCGTCTTCGGCGTGGACACCGGCACCCCGATCCTGAACCCGGGCGAGGCCGCGATCCTGGCATTCGGCCAGGTGCGGGAGCTGCCCTGGGTGCACAAGGGCCGGGTCGTGCCGCGGCTGGTGACCACCCTGGCGCTCTCCTTCGACCACCGGCTGGTCGACGGCGAGCTGGGCTCCAAGGTGCTGGCCGACACGGCCGCCGTGCTGGAGAAGCCCAAGAAGCTGATCACCTGGGGCTGACGAGTCCCGGGCCGGGCGGCCCCGGGCGGGTTCGGGAGACCGGGCCGGCCCGGGGCCGTCGCCGGTTCCGGTCGGTTGGTGTGCGAAAGGGCGTTCGCGGGTCAGGCCCCGTCGTCGTTGGCCAGCCGCCGATCGGGTGAGATCTGGGGTGGAAAAGTCAGATGATCGGTGCGGCGGGGGTACCTCTGAGCAATCCCCCACCCGAGCGCCCGCCGGGTGACCGGAGCACCGAGGACCATCGGTATGACGCCTGGCAGCCCTGGCCGTCTCATCCGGAGTCTGGCCGCACTCGTCCTGCTCGCCACCGCCGTGGCGCCCGCGCTGGCCGGCTTGGCCGACCCGGAGCCGCTCGGCTCGCTCGGACTGCTCCCGGACCGCGCGCTGCCGCCCCGCGGCGGCGTCGCGCCGGCCCGGCTGCGCGGCATCGGCGCGGCCCCCACCGTGGACATACGCCGCACCGGTGACCCGGCCAACCGGATCACCCTGGTGCTGCTCGGCGACGGCTACACGGCCGCCCAGCAGGACCTCTTCCACCAACAGGCGGACCAGGCCTGGCGGGCCCTGATGGACATCGAGCCGTTCCGCAGCTACCGGGACTTCTTCAACATACGGCGGGTGGACGTGGTCTCCCCGACCTCCGGGATCGCCGAGACCGACGGCCGCGGCGCCCGCCCGGCCACCCCGCTCGGCATGCACTTCTGGTGCGAGGGCACGGCCCGGCTGCTCTGCGCCGACGAGGCCGCCACCGCCCGCTACGCCGGCCCCGGCGAGGGCCCGCAGTACCTGATCGCGCTGGCCAACTCCGTCGAGTACGGCGGGGCCGGCGGCACCGGCGTGACCACGCTGGCCGGCGGCAGCCCGGACGCCGGCCGGATCATCCAGCACGAGATCGGGCACACCGTCGGCGACCTGGGCGACGAGTACGACAGCGCGCCGACCGACACCGACTACCCCAACCTGTCCGGCGAGGGCGCCGACGCGATGCGCCGCGACCACGCCAAGTGGTGGCGCTGGCTGGGCGCGCAGTCGCCGGACGGCGGCGGCGAGGTGGGCGCCTACCGGAGCGCCAACGGGGTCTACCGCCCGACCGAGGACTCGGTGATGCGGACCCTGGGCGGCAGCTACAACCTGCCCTCCCGGGAGGCGATCCTGGAGCAGCTCTACCGCCGGGTCTCCCCGCTGGACGGCGTCGACCCGCGCCCGGGCCAGGTCAGCGGCCGACCGCGGCTGACGGTCCGTCCGCTGACCCTGGAGGGCGGCCGGCGGCTCCAGGTGCAGTGGAAGGTGGACGGGCACCCGGTGGCCTCGCAGGCCCCGGACCAGACCTGGCTGGACCCGGCGGCGCTGGGCCTGCCGGCCGGCCACCGGACCACGGTGACCGCGACGGTGCGGGACACCACCGACTGGGTGCGGGACGAGGCCTTCCGGGACCAGCACATGACCCGTACGGTGAGCTGGACGCTGGCCGGCTGAATCCGCGACCGGATCGGTATGTACCCGATAGAACCATCGAATGATGGGATGACTAATCTGGGTGCACTATGCCCGCGGACCCCGCCACCAGCTCCCCGTCCCTGCCCGCGTCCGTCCCCGCGCCCCGGCCCGCCCCCGGCCGGCTCCCCGGGACCCCGCACCCCGAGGCCGCCCTCCCGCCCGGCGGCCGGGCCGCCTGGCTGGCCTGGGGCATCGGGGTCAGCGTCTACGTCCTGGCGGTGATCCACCGCACCAGCCTCGGCGTCGCCGGGCTGGACGCCGCGCACCGGTTCTCCGTGGGCGCCTCCGCGCTCTCCGCCTTCTCCATCCTCCAGGTGCTGGTCTACGCCGCGATGCAGATCCCGGTCGGCCTGCTGGTGGACCGGTACGGTCCGCGCCGGGTGCTGCTGGCCGGCGTGCTGCTGCTCAGCGCCGGGCAGTTGGCCTTCGCCTTCAGCACCTCCTTCGGGCCCGCGCTGGCCTCCCGGGCGGTGCTCGGCTGCGGCGACGCGATGACCTTCATCAGCGTCCTGCGGATCGCCGCCCGCTGGTTCCCGGCCGCCCGCAACCCGCTGGTCGCCCAACTCACCGGCCTGGCCGGCATGGGCGGCAACCTGGTCACCACCGTGGTGCTGGCCCGGGCGCTGCACACCGAGGGCTGGACCACCACCTTCGCCGGCACGGCGCTGCTCGGGGTGGCGGTCTTCGCGCTGGTCGCGCTCTGGCTGCGGGAGGTCCCGCCGGGCCCGTCCGGGCAGCAGTCGGCGGCGCCGGTGGCGGACGGCCCGCAGCCCTCGCTGCTGGCCCGGATCCGGGAGTGCTGGCACGAGCCGGGCACCCGGCTCGGCCTGTGGGTGCACTTCACCACCCAGTTCCCCGGCAACGCCTTCTCGCTGCTCTGGGGCCTGCCCTACCTGGTGGAGGGGCAGGGCATGAGCCGCGGCGGGGCGGCCGGGCTGCTCACCCTGCTGGTGCTCAGCAACATGGCCTTCGGCCTGCTCTTCGGCCGGCTGCTCTCCCGCTCCTCGCAGGCCCGGATGCCGATCACCCTGGGCGTGATCGCCGGCACCTCGGCCAGCTGGGCGGCGGCGCTGGCCTGGCCCGGCGGGCACCCGCCGTTCTGGCTGCTTTTGCTGCTCATCGTGGCGATGGGCAGCAACGGGCCCGGCTCGCTGGTCGGCCTGGAGTACGCCCGCGCGCACAACCCGGGGCACCGGCTGGGCACCGCCTCCGGGATCGCCAACATGGGCGGCTTCGTGGCCACCATGCTGACCCTGCTCGGCGTCGGGCTGCTGCTGGACGCGGTCTCCGGCGGCGCCGAGACCTACTCGGCCGGCGCCTTCCGGATCGCCTTCTGCTGGCTCGCGGTGCCGATGGCGGTCGGCACCGCGATGGTGCTGCGGCTGCACCGCCAGGTCGGGCGGGCCGCCGCTACGGCATGACCGAGAACTTCGCCAGGATCCGCTCGGCCAGCTCCTGGTCGCCGTCCACCCGCAGCCGGCCCGCGGGCAGCCCGTCGGCCCGGACCCGGCCGGTGGCCAGGCGCAGGTAGGTCTCCCAGTCGGTGCTGAACCGCACGTCCGGGCCCAGGGTGATCCGGTCGTCGATCGAGCCGCGACCGTCCTGGTCGACCCGGACGGTGCGCAGGAACTCCAGCGGGCCGCCGACGTCGAGGGCGACGGTGGTGCCGGCCGGCGCGCCGGCGCTCTTGGCGACCACCCGGGGCAGGCCGGCCAGCAGCACGTCGCGGGTGATCGGGGCGCCGGGGGAGTCCAGGTTGCCGGACAGCCCGAGGGCCCGCCGCAGGTCCTGCTCGTGCACCCAGAGGTCCATCGCCCGCAGCTGCAGCAGCCGCTGGTAGGGCACCTGGTAGGCGCCCGGGCCGAGCGGCATGGCGACCGGGTCGTCCGCTCCGGTGGTGGCGTTGCGCAGCGACCGGGCGCGGCGGATGATCACGTACTCCAGCTCGGCCGTCATCTCCGGCGAGGTGTGGCAACGGCGCTTGTCGACCGGGAGTTCGAGGTAGCGGGAGACGTCGTCCTTGACGTGGAAGAGGTCGCTCGGGAGCGAGTGGATCGGGCGCGGATCGCCGAGCAGTTCCGACTCGACGCCGATCACGTGCGACACGACGTCGCGCACCGACCAGCCGGGCAGTTCGGTCGCCCGGTTCCACGAGTCGGAGGGCAGCGCCGCCAACAGCTCGGATATGGCCTCGATGGCGTGCGTCCAGGCATCCGTGTAGGTCTGGACGACCTGATTGTCGGTCACAGTGTCCTTTTTTCTTCCGCTCCGGCGATCCCCACCGCACGTTACGCTGCCTGGTGAGAGCAGGGCAGCGCTTTCGGGTGACGATCGTAGGTCTCTTGACGTGGACGGTGGTAGTGTGCGCGCCTCTTTGATCCAACTCTCCGTTTCCGACGCCGAACCGGTGGCCGAGCGGCGGGCCCGCGCGGACGCGCTGGTGCGCGCCCAGCGGGGTGCCGACCTGGTGGTCCTGCCGGAGCTCTGGGCGCTCGGCGGGTTCGCCTATGACGCCTGGTCAGCCGGGGCCGAGCCGCTGGACGGCCCGACCGCCGAGCTGATGGCGCGGGCCGCCAAGGACATCGGTGCCTGGCTGCACGCCGGCTCGATCGTCGAGCGCGATCCGGACGGGCCGGTCTACAACACCTCCTTGGTCTTCTCCCCCGGTGGAGACCTGGTGCAGACCTACCGGAAGATCCACCGCTTCGGCTTCGACAGCGGCGAGGCGGTGGCGATGGGGGCCGGCCAGGAGATCGTCACGGCCGGCACCGAGTTCGCCACCCTGGGCCTGGCCACCTGCTACGACCTGCGCTTCCCGGAGCTCTTCCGGGCGCTGCTGGACGCCGGCGCCGAGCTGATGGTGGTGCCCGCCGCCTGGCCGGCCCGCCGGCGCGAGCACTGGAGCCTGCTGGCCCGGGCCCGCGCGGTGGAGGAGCAGGCCTTCGTGCTGGCCTGCAACACCGCGGGCACCCACGCCGGCGTCGAACAGGCGGGCTACAGCGTGGTGGTGGACCCCTGGGGCACCGTGCTGGCCGAGGCCGGCCCGGACGAGGAGGTGCTCACGGTGGAGTTCGACCCGGCGGAGGTGGCCCGGGCGCGCGCCGAGTTCCCGGTGCTCCGGGACCGCCTGCTGGGCATCCCGGCCCCGGCCCAGCGGCGCTGACCCGCTCCGGTCTGCGAGGATTGCCGTTCGGTCCGGTCGGCGTCGGAGGAGGTGTGCGGTGGTCGTACTCGGTCTCGGCGACGTGGGGGCCGGTTCCGGGCGCCTGCCGATCCAGCGCAACAGCCTGCGCGAGCAGATCGCCGGGGCGCTGCGCGAGGAGTTGATGGCCGGTCGGCTGCCGGCCGGCAGCAACTTCACGGTGAAGGAGATCGCCGAGCTCTACGGGGTCTCGGCGACTCCGGCCCGCGAGGCGCTGGTCGACCTGGCCGCCCAGGGGCTGCTGCGGGCCGAGCACCACCGCGGCTTCACCGTGCCCGAGCTGCGCTGGGCAGACTTCCTGGAGATCTTCGAGGCCCGCACGCTGCTCACCGACAGCGCCTTCCGGCAGTTCGCCGTCCGGCACGCCGTGCCCGACCCGGACCGGCTGGGCCCGCTGCGCCGGCGGGCCGAGGCGGCGGCCCGGGCGGTGCGGGCCGGCAACCTGGACGTGATGGTCGGCTGCGACCGGCGGTTCTGGCAGGGCATCGCCGAGTTCCTGGAGAACCGGCGGATCGCCGAGTACCTGGACTGGCTGCGGGTGCAGTCCTGGATGTTCGCCGCGCCCTACCTGCGGTCCGGCGGCGAGCTGGCCGGGCTCTGCTGGGACCGGCAGCCCGAGCTGGTCGAGCTCATCGCCGCCGCCGACCTGGCCGGCGCCCGCCGGCTGCTGGACGACTACAACCTGTTCACCGTGCGGCTGCTGGCCCGGCTGACCGGCGAGTCACTGGACTCGGTCACCGTGCTGGGCCTGCTCACCGCGGGTGCCGGGGAGCGGTCCACCGCCGACCCCGCGCCGGGCCGGTAGGGTTGATCGGGCGCCGCCGGCGGATCGGCGCCGCGCCCGTCCCCCCAGCCCGCCCGGAGAGGAAGAACCGCTCGTGGCCTGCGACCTCTGGCTGGTCCCGCTGGTGGACGTGCTGACCCACAGCCCGGAGAACCCGTTCCGCGAGGACCTGGGCCTCTACAACGCCGCGCTGGCCGCCCGCGGGCTGCCGCCGGTGCCGGTGTACCAGTTCGCCCCCGGGATCACCGGCGGGGTGGAGCCGATAGCGGCCTTCGACTACGACTCGCTGCACTTCCTGCGCCGGGCCTACCTGCTGCAGCTCACCGGCTTCGAGCTGACCCCGGTGGACGCGCTGGGCGGCGACTACGAGCAGCTGCTGGAGATGTTCGAGGCCACCGCCGAGCAGTCCCACCTGGTCTGGCACTTCGACCACGCCGGCGCCTACGTGCCGATCGAGTTCGACGTGCCGCTGGTGGACCAGGCCCTGCTCGCCTCCGGCGGGCCGCTGGGCTCCTCGTACGGGCTGGTGCGCGAGCTGCAGGCGATCGCCCCGGTGCTCGGCATCGACCCGATGAACCCGCCCGGGCCGACCCGGCCGCTCGGCCCGACCGGGCTGGAGCAGCCGTTCGGCCCGCCGCTGGACGACCTGCACCCGTACGCCCGGGAGCGGCACGCCTGGGCCGGGCTGTACGCGGCGGCGACCCGGAGCCTGACCCAGGGCTCGATGATCGTCTTCGCCTGACCGGCGACCGCGACCACCGGGACGGCCACCGCCGGGCGGCTCAGCGCAGCGGGCCCTCCGGCGGCCGCTGGCGGGGCATGGTCGGCCGGGTACCGGGCGGCGGCAGCACCCGCACCTGCGCCGGCACCCCGGCCTCCGAGCGGCCGCCCCAGGAGCCGGGCGCCTGGGTGGGCAGCTGGGTCATCCGGGCCCGGAACTCCAGCATCCACTCCGAGGTCTCGCCGCGGACCAGCTCGGAGACGTCCTCGCAGAACCGCCGCAGCACCCCGAGGCAGCGCTCGGCCGCCTCGCCCGCGGTGCCCTCGGTGGGGCCGAGCACCTCGCGCACGCACTCCGAGGCCCAGTCGAACTGGAAGGCCTCCAGGCGGCGCTGCAGCGCCTGCCCGGTGGAGACGTCCCGCATCCAGCCGCTGGAGAGCCCGAAGGCCCGGTCGGCGCCCAGGCAGCCGCCGGCCAGCGCCAGCGCGACGTAGCCCCAGGCGCTGCCGTGCGGCAGCCGGCCGGTCAGCTGGACCAGCGGCAGGGCCACCCCGGCGACGCCGAGCACGACCGCGCCGAACCGCAGCACCCGGGCCCAGCGGCGCTTCCACAGCCGGTCCCGGCGGTACCACTCGATCGCCTCGACGGCCCGCTCCTCGGACCAGCGGTACAGCTCCTCCAGCCGCTCGGCCGGCTCCCCCCAGTCCCCCAGGGGGAACTGGCGGGCACTCAGGTCGGCGCGGCGGCGGGTGGCGGCCCGGTCCCGGCCGGCGCCGGCCGCGGGCGTGGGCTGGTCCTCCTCGCCGACGTCCTTGCCCCAGGGACTTTCCTCGGGCTGCATTTCGGGCTGGCTCACCTGTGGGGCTCCCTTGACGGGCCTGACTGCTGGGCTCTGCTGGGTATCCAACAGCACTTCTTACCGCCAAATGGCTGAGCATGTGGGCCGGACCGGACGGATCGTTACCCGAAAAGGCGTCAGAACCCCTTGGTGGGACGGTTGCGGAAGTCGGAGGGATTTCACTCGTCCGAGCGAGGGCGGTCCGCTCCGCGAACCTGACCGGGTCCACCGGTCGGCCGAACCGGGCGGTCCGCGGCGCCCGGCGCGCCGCCCGGTGGACCGCCCGGTTCCGGTCACCGGCTACCCTTGCGCAGCGTGAAGGTCCTCGTCATCGGCGGCGGCGCCCGCGAACACGCCCTGTGCCGCTCCCTGTCCCAAGATCCCGCCGTCAGCGAGCTGCACTGCGCACCCGGCAACGCCGGCATCGGGCAGCTGGCGACGGTCCACCCGGTGGACCAGCTGGACGGCCCCGCCGTCGCCGAGCTGGCCGCCCGACTGACCGCCGACCTGGTGGTGGTCGGCCCCGAGGCACCGCTGGTGGCCGGCGTGGCCGACGCGGTCCGGGCGGCCGGCATCCCGGTCTTCGGCCCGTCCGGCGCGGCCGCCCAACTGGAGGGCTCCAAGGCCTTCGCCAAGGACGTGATGGCCGGGGCCGGCGTGCCCACCGCCCGCTCCTACCTGTGCACCACCCCGGAGGAGGCGGCCGAGGCGCTGGACGCCTTCGGCGCCCCCTACGTGGTCAAGGACGACGGCCTGGCGGCCGGCAAGGGCGTGGTGGTCACCGCCGACCGCACCGCCGCGCTGGCCCACGCCGCGGCCTGCGACAAGGTGGTGATCGAGGAGTACCTGGACGGCCCGGAGGTCTCGCTCTTCGCGATCACCGACGGCACCACGGTGCTCCCGCTGCAGCCCGCCCAGGACTTCAAGCGCGCGCTGGACGGCGACGCCGGCCCGAACACCGGCGGCATGGGCGCCTACTCGCCGCTGCCCTGGGCGCCCCAGGACCTGGTCGCCGAGGTGCTGGAGACCGTGCTCCAGCCCACCGTGGACGAGCTGCGCCGCCGCGGCACCCCGTTCTCCGGCCTGCTCTACGCGGGCCTGGCGCTCACCTCGCGCGGCACCCGGGTGATCGAGTTCAACGCCCGCTTCGGCGACCCGGAGACCCAGGTCGTGCTGGCCCGGCTGCGCACCCCGCTGGCGGGCGTGCTGCTGGCCTCGGCCAACGGCACGCTGGCCGACCTGGAGCCGCTGCGCTGGGACGAGGGCGCCGCGGTCACCGTGGTGGTGGCCGCCGAGGGCTACCCCGCCGCGCCGCGCTCCGGCGACGTGATCGAGGGCCTGGCCGAGGCCGAGGCGGACGGCGGCGCCTTCGTGCTGCACGCCGGCACCAAGCTGGACGAGCAGGGCCGGGTGGTCAGCGCCGGCGGCCGGGTGCTCTCGGTCACCGCGACCGGCACCGACCTCGCCGAGGCCCGGGAGCGGGCCTACGACGGGGTGGCGAAGATCCGGCTGGCGGGCTCCCAGCACCGCACCGACATCGCGCTGAAGGCCGCCCAGTAGCGGCCGGACCGCCCACCACCAGGGGCGCTGCGTCCGGGGGACACCCCCATGGACGCAGCGCCCCTGGCCGTTGTGCCGGCCGCCGGGGTCCGGGGCCGGAGGGCGAACGGGCGGGCGATTCAAGCCCTTCGAGTGAAAGCCTGGACATCCGGCTGACGCGGGCCCGCCGGCGGCCGTAGGGTGCGCTGGATCGCGGGGCCGGACCGCGGTCGCCGCCGGGTGCACCGGGGCGCACGGGGGGAAGCTGCTGGGGCGGACGACACCGGCCCGGCTCCCGGGTCACCGGTCCGGGTGGATTCCCGACCGGCTCGGAACACCGGCCCGTCCGTGTGCGTCACACCTGAGCGGGAGGACGCTTCCACGGACGGCGGGACCGCCGGCCCGGAGCGGTTGTTGACGACCCGCCCGACATCTGTCCGACTCCGAAGGGGGTGCAGCACCGGATGGCCGCTCTCGACGCTGCTCGTGCCCGGGCCCGCGCGCTGCTGCGGATCCGGGCCCTGGCCCGGGCCGCCGCCGTGCTGCCGGCCGCCGTGGCGGTGGTGCTGCTGGCCGGCGGGTGGACCGGGCGGCTCGGCGCCGCCGGCTCGCCCGACCGGGCCGGCTGGGACGCCGCCCGCTGGGCCGTCGGCCTGCTCGCCGTGCTGGTGGCGGTGGTCGCGCTGGCCGCGATCCGCCGGCACGCCCGGGCGGTGCCGCCGAGCACCCCCGCGATACCGGTGGCCGAGCGGCAGGCGCCCGAACTGTACCGGCTGGTCGAGGAGCTGGCCGCGCGGCTCGGGGTGCCCGCGCCGAGCGGCATCGCGCTCACCCCGGACTGCGACAGCTGGCTGGAGGAGCGCCCGGGAGCGGGCGCCGAACCTCCGCTGCTGGTGATCGGCTCGCCGTTCCTCTGGTGGATGCGGGCCGGCGAACTGCTGGCGCTGCTCGCGCCGGTGGCCGCGGGCACGGCGGCCGCGGCCGACCCGGAGATCGCCGCCGCCCGCCGGTTCGTCCGGGGGCTGGACGCGGCGCTCGGCACCGGCCGGCTCGGCCCGCTCTCCCGGCTCTTCGACCGGATCGACCGGACCCTGCTGCGGGCCTGCCGGGCGCACGCGGCCGAGCTGGAGCGGTCCGCCGCGGCGGCCGCCGCCGAGCAGGCCAGGGCGGTGGACTACGGGCTGCGGATCGCCGCCCAGGGCCAGGTCGGGCTGGCCTACGCGGGTTGGGACCGGCTGCTCACCCGGGTGGCCACGCCGGCCTGGCGGCTCGGCCGCTGCCCGGTGCAGCTGAACGCCGGGGTGGCCGCCGCGCTCACCGAGCTGTCCCGCCGGGACCGGCTGGCCGAGGGCTACGAGAGCCGGCTCGGCGACCGCCCGGCCTGCGACCTGCTGGAGGAGCCGGGCGAGATGGACGCGGCCGTCTCGGCACTGGCCGCCGAGCTGTTCCACGGCCCGATGCCGGGTGGCCCGGCCGACCTGCTCTGGACGGACTACCCGGAGCAGGTGGTGGACCGCGGCTGGCGGCTGCGGGCGATGGCGCTGCAGGAGGCGCTGGACGCCGTCGCGCCGGTGCGCGGCAACGGCCCGCAGCCGGGCACGCTGGCCCGGCTGCTGGCCCAACTGGGCGCCGGGCGGGCGCCGGAGCTGGCCCGGGCGCTGTCCGGCGGCGGCGACCAGCTGGCCGACTGCGTGACCGCGATGGTCTGCTGCGCGGCGGTGGACGGGGTCGGCGGACAGCCGGGCCTGGACTGGCTGGACGGTCCGGTGCTGCTGCTCGGCGGGGTCCGCCGGGGCGACCTGGCCGAGCCGGTGGTGGAGGCGGTCGAGCAGGGCGCGGTGGACGGGCTGCGCGCCTGGCTGGAGGCCGCCGGGGTGCGGCTGGAACAACCGGTCAGGCTGGGCTGACCGTCCAGGGGATCGCTCGATCGGGGAACGTCCGTCACCAGTTGCTCACTTGGGGTGACGCGGTACCGGCACTGTGTGGTCTGCTGGGCCACACGCATTTTTCCGTGGCACATGCCACGGACGGGCGGTAGCGGGAGGGGCAGGCATGGAGAAGGAGTCCGCCGGGCGCAGATGGGAGTCCGGGACGCTCGCGCACGGGGTCTCGGACCCGTTCGGGCAGGGGCCGCTGCCGTGGCTGCGCAGCCCGGACTGCTACTTCGAGGGCACCGAGGCCGCCATCCCCTGGTACGTCAGCACCGACGCACCCGGCCAGCGCCCGCTGCCGGCCGCACCCCCGCCGCTGATCGGCGCCCCGCGCAACTCGGACGACGTGGTGCAGCAGATCAAGGGCTTCTCCTCGGCCGGCACGGTGCACCCCGGCGGTGCGGTGGACCTGCGGGTCACCGTGAACCCGCCGCGCGACTTCCTGGTGGACGTCTACCGGATCGGCCACTACGCGGGCGCCGGCGCCCAGCACATGAACGCCTCGCCGCTGATCCCCGGGATCCAGCAGCCGGCCCCGCTGGTGGTCGGACGGACCGTCAGCTGCCACCACTGGTGGCACACCTGGCGGTTGCAGATCCCGGCGCACTGGCGGCCGGGCGCCTACGTCGCGGTGCTCACCACCGCCGACCAGCGGCACCGCAGCCACGTGCCGTTCACCGTGCGGGACCCGCTCGGCGCCGAGCCGGCGGCCGAACTGCTGCTGGTGCTGCCGGACGTGACCTGGCAGGCGTACAACCTCTTCCCGGAGGACGGGCACACCGGCGCCAGCCTGTACCACGCCTGGGACTCCTGCGGTGCGCTGGTCGGCGAGGCGCAGGCGGCGGTCACGGTCTCCTTCGACCGCCCGCACGCCGGGGCCGGGCTGCCGCTGCACGTGGGCCACGCCTACGACTTCATCCGCTGGGCCGAGCGGTACGGCTACGACCTGGCCTACGCCACGGCGAGCGACCTGCACGCCGGCCTGGTCGAGCCGTCCCGGCACCGGGCGCTGGTCTTCCCCGGCCACGACGAGTACTGGTCCGAGCCGATGCGGCGGGCCGCCGAGCGGGCCAGGGACGGCGGCACCTCGCTGGTCTTCCTCTCCGCCAACACCATGTACTGGCGGGTGGACCTCACCCCCGGCCCGGCCGGCGAGCCCAACCGGCTGCTCAACTGCCGCAAGCGGCAACGGGTTCCGCCCGGCTCCCCGGCCGCCGGGCTGAGCGGCACCGCGAGCGCGCTGTGGCGCGACGCCGGCGAGCCCGAGCAGCAGCTGATCGGGGTGCAGTACGCGGGCCGGGTGGCCCAGCCGGTGCCGCTGCGGGCGGCGAACACCTGGCACTGGCTGTGGACCGGCACCGGCCTGCGGGACGGCGCCGAGGTGCCGGGCCTGGTGGCGGGCGAGGCCGACCGGTACTTCCCCAAGGTCGCGCTGCCGGCGCACAGCGAGCGCACCCTGCTCGCCCACTCGCCCTACCAGGACGAGCAGGGCCGCCCCCGGCACCAGGAGACCTCGCTCTACCGGGCGCCCAGCGGCGCCTACGTCTTCGCGGCCGGCACCTTCGCCTGGTCGCCCGCGCTGGACCGGCCCGGCCACACCGACGAGCGGATCCAGCGGGCCACCGCCAACCTGCTGGACCGGGTCTGCAAGGCGGGTTGACCGGCCGCTCACGGGCCGGAAGGACGGGCGAGGGGGCCCATGAAAGGATCGGGGCGTCCAGCGACCCCCACATATGAGGACTGAGACCACTGTGAGCGGATTCGTCACCAAGCCCGAGCCGGTCCAGGTGCCCGGTCTGGAGCACCTGCACACCGGCAAGGTCCGGGAGCTCTACCGCGATCAGGCCGGCCGGCTGGTCATGGTGGCCAGCGACCGGACCTCGGCCTTCGACTGGGTGCTGCCGACCGACATCCCGGACAAGGGCCGGATCCTCACCCAGCTCTCGCTCTGGTGGTTCGACCGGATCGCCGACCTGGTGCCCAACCACGTGATCTCCACCGACCTGCCGGCCGGCGCCCCGGCCGACTGGGCCGGCCGCACCATGATCTGCGACCCGCTGGAGATGTTCCCGGTGGAGTGCGTGGCCCGCGGCTACCTGACCGGCTCGGGCCTGGCCGAGTACAACGTCAGCCGGACCGCCTGCGGGATCGCGCTGCCGCAGGGCCTGGTGGACGGCTCCGAGCTGCCCGCGCCGATCTACACCCCGGCCACCAAGGCCGAGGTCGGCGAGCACGACGAGAACGTCTCCTACGAGGAGACCGCCCGCCGGATCGGCGCGGACTGGGCGGCCACCCTGCGCCAGACCACCCTGGCGGTCTACACCCGGGCCCGGGACATCGCCCGCGAGCAGGGCATCATCGTGGCCGACACCAAGTTCGAGTTCGGCCTGAGCGACGGCGAGCTGGTGATCGGCGACGAGGCGCTGACCCCGGACTCCTCGCGGTTCTGGCCGGCCGACGAGTGGCAGCCGGGCCGCACCCAGCCCTCCTACGACAAGCAGATCATCCGCGACTGGCTGAGCTCGGCCGAGTCCGGCTGGGACCGCAACGGCGAGCAGCCGCCGCCTCCGCTGCCGGCCGCGGTGGCCGAGCGCAGCCGTTCCCGCTACATCGAGGTCTACGAGCGGCTGACCGGCACCGAGTGGGTCTGACGGCCCGCCGGAAACCGACGGCCGCTCAGATCCAGCCCCGCTCGCGGGCGATCCGGGCGGCCGCGTGCCGGTTCTCGGCCCCCAGCTTGCCGGCGGCCGAGGAGAGGTAGTTGCGCACGGTGCCGGCCGAGAGCGCGGCCCGGGCGGCGATCTCGGTGATCGTGGCGCCGTCCGCGGCCAGCTCCAGCACGTCGGTCTCCCGCGGGGTCAGCGGGCTGTCCCCGGAGCTGATCGCCTCGGCGGCCAGCTCCGGGTCGACGTAGCGCCCGCCGGCCACCACGGTGCGGATGATCCCGGCCAGGTCGGCGGCCGAGACGGTCTTCGGCAGGAAGCCGCGCACCCCGACCTCCAGGGCCCGCTTGAGGTAGCCGGGGCGGCCGTGGCCGGTGACGATCATGGTGCGGCAGTCCGGCAGCCGGCTGCGCAGCTCGGCGGCGACCTCGATGCCGTCCATTGTCGGCATTTGCAGGTCGAGCACGGCCACGTCGGGCTGGTGGGCCAGCGCCATGGCCAGCGCCTCCGCGCCGGAGGCGGCCTGCGCGACCACCGTCAGGTCGTCCTCCAGGGCCAGCAGCGCGGCCAGCGCACCGCGGATCAGGTGCTCGTCGTCGGCGAGCAGCACCCGCACCCGGTCGGTGGCGGTCATCGGACCAGCTCCTCTTCCAGTTCCTCGTCCAGCTCCGCCGACCCGTCGACCTGACGCACCGGCAGCACCGCGCGCAGCGTGAACCGGCCGCCCGCGCCGCGCTCGCAGTCCAGTTCGCCGCCGAGCGCGGCCAGCCGCTCGCGCAGACCGGTCAGCCCGCTGCCGGGCAGGTGGCCGGTCGGCGGCTCGGCCGGCACCCCGTCGTTGGTCACCTCCAGCACGGTCTCCCGGTCCTCCAGCCGCAGCCGCACCGCGACCAGGCCGGCCTCGCTGTGCCGCAGCACGTTGGTGGCCGCCTCGCGGACCACCCAGCCGAGCACCGCCTGGGTCAGCGGGGGCAGCGCCGCCGGGTCGGGACCCGGCTCCACCCGGCAGTCGATCCCGGCCGCCCGCAGCACCGAGCGGGCGCCGGCCAGCTCGGCGCCCAGGTCGGCGGTCCGGTAGCCGCGCACCACCTCGCGCACCTCGCGGTGCGACTGCTGGGCGATCCGCTGCACCTCGATCATCTGGTCGACCGCCTCCGGGCGGCCGCGCCGGGCCAGTTGGACGGCCAGCTCGGCCTTGAGCGCCATGGTGGTGAGGTTGCGGCCCAGCACGTCGTGCAGGTCGCGGGAGAACCGCAGCCGTTCCTCGGCCACCGCCAGCCGGGACTGGTCCTCCCGGGCCCGGTCCAGCTCCCACGCGGTCCTGGCGACCCAGGAGGCGCAGCGGCAGCTGGCGGCCGCGAAGACCAGCCCGGGCAGCGAGCCGACCACCACCCCGACGGCCATCGCGACCGACTCGCAGCCGATCGCCAGCGGCGGTACGGCGAGCAGCAGCATCGGGACGCCGCACAGCAGCATCCGCCGCGGGCGCAGCGCGATCGCCGGGGCGACCACCCAGACCGTCAGTTGGAAGATCAGGATGGTGATGCCGTCCTTCGGCCGGCCGACGGTGTGCGGGCCGAGCAGCAGGGTGAGCCAGATGCCCAGTTGGGTGGTGACCGCGTGGACCGCCAGCAGCCGCACCGGAATCGCGGTCTGCCGGATCTGGCTGGCCAGCGCGGAGCGCACCAGCGGCACCGAGAGCACCGAGTTCAGCAGCACCGTGGCGGTCAGCGCGATCAGCGCGCCCCTGGACCCGGGGGACTCGCGGTGCAGCACCAGCAGGGCGCTCGGAAGCAGCACCACCGGCAGCATCACGGTCAGGCTGTACATCGACCAGCGGTTGTATATCTCCACCCGCTTGGCCTTCGAGTTGCCCCGCCAACGCGCCATCAGCTTGCGCACCGTCACCATCCCCCTCGTGGACGTCCGTCCTATCAGACCAGCTCAGCGCCGCGGTTCCCAGCGGAACCAGCGCCGGGCCGCCCAGACCGCCAGCGCCGCCCAGGCCAGCGCGACCGGCAGGTACAGCCACCAGGCCATGGGGTGGTGGGCGCCGTCGGACCCCAGCCAGCCGGTCCGCAGCAGCGCCAGCGCCGGGGTGGTGGGCAGCAGCCGCGGCACCAGCAGCACCGGGCCGGAGAAGACCGAGAACGGCACCAGCAGGCCGCTGCCGAACATGGTCAGCATCATCACCGGCAGGGTGGTGATCCCGGAGGTCTCCACGCTCTTGGTGAAGGCGCTGGAGAGCGCCGCCAGCGGCACCAGCACGGCCAGCGCGAGCAGCAGGCCGACCACCACCAGGAGCGGGTTCCGGGGCGCCGGCAGGCCGACCAGCGCGGCCACCCCGACGGTCATCGCGACCATCTGGAGCAGCGCCAGCAGCAGCCCGGGCAGCGCGGTGCCGGCGAAGATCTCCAGGTCCGTCAGCTCGCCGGTGCGCAGCCGCTTGAGCACCAGGTCGTTGCGGCGGGCCACGTAGGCCGCCGTCAGGTTGTAGTAGACGACGAAGAGCAGCACGGTCAGGTAGAGGCTGAGCAGCAGGGCGCTGTGCAGGTCGCCGCCGGGCAGTTGGGCGTGCTGGGACTTGAGCGACTGGCGCAGCACGCCGATCAGGCAGAGCGGCATCGCGAGGGCCATGTAGATCGCGATCCGGTTGCGGGTCAGCAGCAGGCCCTCGGTGCGGGCGAGCGCGAGCATCCGGCGGGCGGTGCCGGGGGTGGTCGGGGTGCTCGTGGCGGTGGTCATCGGCCGGCTCCGGTCAGCGTGGTGGCGGGTTCGGTGGGGTGCTCGCCCGCTGCCCGGTCGGGCTGCGCCTCGGCGGCGATGGCGAGGAAGGCCTCCTCCAGGCTGGCGCTGCGGGCGTCCAGCCCGGTCAGTCGCACGCCCTGGTGCTCGGCCCAGAGCAGCAGCTCGGTCAGCGTGCCCTGGAGGTCCCGGGTGCGGATGGTGACCTGGCGGCCCTGGAAGCCGACCTCGGCCTGCGGCAGCGCGAGCAGCGGCGGCGCCGGCTGCTCGGGCAGCTCGAAGCCGATCCGGGCCGGGCGGTCGGCGATCACCTCGGCGACGGTGCCCTGGGTCACCACCCGGCCGTGGTGCAGGATGGCCAGCCGGTCGGCCAGTTCCTCGGCCTCCTCCAGGTAGTGCGTGGTGAGCAGCACCGTGGTGCCGGCCGCGCGCAGCTCGCGGACCAGCTGCCAGACGGCGGCCCGGGCCTGCGGGTCCAGGCCGGTGGTCGGTTCGTCGAGGAAGAGCACCTCGGGCCGGCCGACCAGCGCGACCGCGAGGTCCAGCCGGCGCTTCTCGCCGCCGGAGAGCTGCTTGACCCGGACCGCGGCCCGGTCGGTCAGCCCGACCAGCTCGATCACCTCGGCCGCGGGGCGCGGCCGGCTGCTGGTGCCGGCCCAGCCGCGCACCGTCTCGGCCACCGTGAGGTCCCCGGGGAAGCCGCCCTCCTGGAGCATGATCCCGATCCGGGGGCGCAGCACCGCGCGCTCCCGGTGGGGGTCGTGGCCGAGCACCCGCACGGTGCCGCCGGTCGGCCGGGCCAGTCCCTCGATCAGTTCCATGGTCGAGGTCTTGCCGGCGCCGTTGGTGCCGAGCAGGGCGAAGAGCTCGCCGCGCTGCACGCTGAGGTCGAGACCGCGCACCGCCTCGAAGGGCCGGGCGGGGGTGCCGTAGCTGCGGCGCAGACCGCTGGCCTGGACGGCGGGGGTGGGAGGCGTCATGCCTCTCAGCTTCGGTCCGGGAACGGGCCGGCGGCAGTGCGCGGTTTCACCGGTCGCCCGGGCACTTCCACGGGTCGGCGGTGACAAATGTCATCGACGGGTGGGAAAAACGAAATCGGCCTCCCGAAGGAGGCCGATTTTCGTGGAGCGGACGACGAGATTCGAACTCGCGACCCTCACCTTGGCAAGGTGATGCTCTACCAACTGAGCCACGTCCGCACGATCTTCACTTGTTCTGCACGCCACCTTAACAGATGGACTGCGAGCGGACGACGAGATTCGAACTCGCGACCCTCACCTTGGCAAGGTGATGCTCTACCAACTGAGCCACGTCCGCATGTCGTGCTTCCCTCGGCCTTTCGGCCTCCGGTTGCGGCGACGAGAAATACTCTACCCCATCCCCGGGAGTGGTCGTGCACACTTCCGGGGCGGGCCGCCCGACCTGCGGGCGGCCCGGTGTGCGGCGAGGTCAGTTCGCCTCGGAGAACGCCTCGTAGACGTGCTTGGGGATCCGGCCGCGGGCCGGCAGCTCCATGCCGCGGGACTGCGCCCAGGCGCGGACGGCGGCCGGGTCGGGGGCGAGGGCGGTGCGGCGGAACGACTTTCCGGTGCGGCTCTGGCGGCGGCCGGCCGCGACGAACGGGGCGAGCGCCTCGCGCAGCTTTTCCGCGTTGTCCACGGACAGGTCGATCTCGTACGACTTCCCGTCGACGCCGAAGTGGACGGTTTCGGCGGCTGCGCCGCCGTCCAGGTCGTCGGAGAGCGTGACAACTACACGCTGAGCCATGGGTGTCAATCCTCTCGGCAATTCGGCCTACCGGGCGCGGTATGCCGCGGCGGCCCTGTGCGCCGGCCGCGCAGGGGGGCATCAAGGGTGGACATGCCACCAGCGCGGCTCCCCGTCGATGCCGGTGGCCCTATTCTGCACCGGAGGGTCGGGGAAATCGATGGTGCCTGCTTTCTTTTTCCGGATATTCACCTCGCTTCGCCTCCATACCGTTACTTCGTCCGGGATTGGGTCCCCGCGGCACAGTCGCCGTCGGACTCTTTCGTTGGTCGATCTGTCCCAAGTGCCGGTATTCGGCTGGTCCGGAACGGGTGTGGAAGCGGTCCGCCCCCCTTGTCGGTAACCGCGTATGTCCTTGTTGGTAAGGGTCGTTGGTCTACGCGCGTCGCAATGCCCGGGACGTCGAACGACCTCGCAGCCCCGGTACTCTGAAGGTCCCCCGCCTTCACGCACCACACCTTTGGGAGTGCCAGTGGCACGCGTCGTAGTCGACGTCATGCTCAAGCCGGAGATCCTCGACCCCCAGGGACAGGCGGTGCAGCGTGCACTGCCCCGTCTCGGTTTCACCGGGATCGCCGACGTCCGCCAGGGCAAGCGTTTCGAGCTGGAACTGGAGGGCCCGGTGGACGACGCCGCGCTCGCCCGGATCCGCGAAGCCGCCGAGACCTTCCTCGCCAACACGGTGATCGAGGACTTCACCGTCCGGGTGGAGGACGGCCAGTGACCACCCGGGTCGGAGTCGTCACCTTCCCCGGCTCGCTGGACGACCGGGACGCGCAGCGCGCGATCCGGCTGGCCGGCGCCGAGCCGGTCGCGCTCTGGCACCGTGACAAGGATCTCCACCAGGTCGACGCCGTCGTGCTGCCCGGCGGATTCAGCTACGGCGACTATCTGCGGGCCGGCGCGATCTCCCGGTTCTCGCCGGTGATGGAGACCCTGATCGAGCAGGCGAAGCTCGGAATGCCGGTGCTCGGTATCTGCAACGGCTTCCAGGTGCTCACCGAGTCGCACCTGCTGCCCGGCGCGATGCTGCGGAACAACCACCTGCACTTCATCTGCCGCGACCAGAAGCTGCGGGTCGAGAATGCGGCCACCGCATGGACGTCCGATTACCAGGCGGGGCAGGAGATTTCGATCCCGCTGAAGAACATGGACGGCCGCTACACCGCCGACCGCCGCACCATCGACGAGCTGGAGTCCGAGGGGCGGGTGGTATTCCGTTACGTCGACGTCAACCCGAACGGCTCGATCAACGATATTGCCGGGATCACCAACGCCGCCGGCAACGTGGTGGGTCTGATGCCGCACCCCGAGCACGCCGTGGAGCCGCTGGTCGGCACCGGCAAGACCGACGGCCTGCCGTTCTTCACGTCCGTCCTGAAGCAGCTGGTGAGTTCCTGAGATGACTCTCGACACCGTCAAGAACGCCGAGCAGACCCCCGACGCCGCGCAGCCCTGGGCCGAACTCGGCCTCAAGGAGGACGAGTACGCGCGGATCCGGGAGATCCTCGACCGCCGCCCGACCGGCGCCGAGCTGGCCATGTACTCGGTCATGTGGTCGGAGCACTGCTCGTACAAGAGCTCCAAGGTCCACCTGAAGCAGTTCGGCGAGAAGGCCCCGCAGTCCGACGCGATGCTGGTCGGCATCGGCGAGAACGCGGGCGTCGTCGACGTCGGCCAGGGCTACGCGGTCACCTTCAAGGTGGAGTCGCACAACCACCCGTCCTACATCGAGCCCTACCAGGGCGCGGCCACCGGCATCGGCGGCATCGTCCGCGACATCCTGGCGATGGGCGCCCGCCCGGTCGCCGTGATGGACCCGCTGCGGTTCGGTGCGGCCGACCACCCGGACACCCGCCGGGTGCTGCCTGGGATCGTGGCCGGCATCGGCGGCTACGGCAACTGCCTGGGCCTGCCGAACATCGGCGGCGAGGTCGTCTTCGACCCCTGCTACCAGGGCAACCCGCTGGTCAACGCGCTCTGCGTGGGCGTGATGAAGCACGAGGACATCCACCTCGCGCAGGCCAGCGGCGCCGGCAACAAGGTCATCCTGTACGGGGCCCGGACCGGCGGCGACGGCATCGGCGGCGTCTCGGTGCTGGCCTCCGAGACCTTCGACGACTCCAAGCCGACCAAGCGTCCGGCCGTTCAGGTCGGTGACCCGTTCCAGGAGAAGCTGCTCATCGAGTGCACCCTGGAGGTCTTCCGGGAGAAGCTGGTGCTCGGCATCCAGGACCTGGGCGGCGCCGGACTCTCCTGCGCCACCTCGGAGTTGGCCTCGGCCGGCTCCGGCGGCATGCGGATCGAACTGGACACCGTGCCGCTGCGCGACGCGACGCTCTCGCCGGAGGAGATCCTCATGAGCGAGTCGCAGGAGCGGATGTGCGCGATCGTCGAGCCCGGCAAGGTCGAGCGCTTCCTGGAGATCTGCGAGAAGTGGGACGTCATCGCCACCGTGATCGGTGAGGTGACCGACGGCGAGCGGCTGGAGATCTTCTGGCACGGCGAGCAGGTCGTCGACGTGCCGCCGCGCACCGTCGCCCACGACGGCCCGGTCTACAACCGGCCGTTCGCCCGCCCGTCCTGGCAGGACGCGCTGCAGGCGGACGCGCCGACCGCCGAGCGGCTGGCCCGCCCGGCCACCGGCGAGCAGCTCAAGCAGGCGCTGCTCGACGTCGCCGGCTCGCCGAACCAGGCCTCCAAGGCGTGGATCACCGACCAGTACGACCGGTTCGTGATCGGCAACACCGTGCTGGCCACCCCCGAGGACTCCGGCATGATCCGGATCGACGAGGAGACCAACCTCGGCGTCTCGGTGGCGACCGACGGCAACGGCCGCTACGCCAAGCTGGACCCGTACACCGGTGCCCAGTTGGCGCTGGCCGAGGCCTACCGGAACGTCGCGGCCGGTGGTGCCAAGCCGCTCGCCGTCTCCGACTGCCTCAACTTCGGCTCCCCCGAGGACCCGGACGTGATGTGGCAGTTCGCCGAGGCCACCCGCGGTCTGGCCGACGCCTGCCAGGTCCTGGGCACCCCGGTGACCGGCGGCAACGTCTCGCTCTACAACCAGACCGGTGAGGTGGCCATCCACCCGACCCCGGTGGTCGCCGTGCTCGGCGTGATCGACGACGTGACCCGCCGCACCCCGATCGGCTTCGCCGACGAGGGCCACCACCTCTACCTGCTCGGCGACACCGCCGACGAGCTGGGCGGCTCCGCCTGGTCGCAGGTGGCGCACCAGCACCTCGGCGGCCTGCCGCCCAAGGTGGACCTGGAGCGCGAGCGGCTGCTCGCCGAGATCCTGATCGCCGCCTCGCGCGACGGCATGATCGACGCGGCGCACGACCTCTCCGACGGCGGTCTGGCCCAGGCCCTGGTGGAGAGCTGCCTCAAGGGCGGCCTCGGCGCCCGGGTGATCGTGCCGGCCGAGCTGGACCCGTTCGTCTTCCTGTTCTCGGAGTCGGCGGGCCGCGCGGTGGTGGCCGTGCCGCGCAGCGAGGAGCTGCGGTTCACCGACATGTGCGGGGCCCGCGGCCTGCCGGCCACCCGGATCGGTGTGGTCGACGGCGAGGCGCTGGAGGTGCAGGGCCAGTTCACCGTGACCCTGGCCGAGCTGGCCGGTGCGCACAACGGCGTGATCGAGGCGCTGATCGGCTGAGTCCGGTTCCCGACGGCCCGCTCCCGCTCCGGCGGGGGCGGGCCTCGTCGTTGCCCGGGGGTAGGTTGGCGCCATGGCGAGGACGGCGGCGCGCAAGGCCCGCAGCTACGACCCGGTGAAGGTGCGGGCGGCCCTGGCGGGCGAGACCGAGGCGCTGCGGGGCGTCGCGCGCACGGCGGGGGACGACCCGCGGGCCGGGCGGGTGCTGGCGCAGCTGGCGCTGCGGTGGACCGGGGAGCGGCCGGTGGCCCTCGCGGACTGGTTGGCCGGTGACGGTCCGCTGGCGGTGCCGCAGGCCCCGGCGGACCTCGACCCTGCCGACTTCGACCCTGCCGACTTCGACCCGGCCGCCGAGCAACTGCTAGGCCGGCTGGACCGGTTGGAGCCGGAGGAGCTGCTGGTCCGGCTGGTGCAGGCCGTGGTGCACGCCGAGGACCTGGCGGCCGCCCTGGAACTGACGGACTTTCCGCACGAGCGCTTCGCGCTGGCGACGGTCAGCCGGGTGCTCGCCGACGCCTTCGCGAACGGGGTGCCGGGCGGCTCGGTGGAGCTGCGGGTGCCGCCGTTCGCGGTGGTGCAGGCGGTGCCCGGGCCGAAGCACACCCGGGGCACCCCGCCGAACGTGGTGGAGACCGCGCCGCTGGACTGGATCCGGCTGGCCACCGGGCGGCTGGAGTGGGCCGAGGCGGTGGACGGTGCCCGGCTGACGGCCAGTGGGGAGCGCAGCGACCTCAGCCCGTACCTGCCGCTGCTGCGCTGACGGCTGGTCAGGCCAGGGCCGGTGCGGTGGCCCGGGCGGCGCCGGCCGAGGGCCGGGTCTCGCGGAGCAGCAGGGCGGCGGTGAGGAGCACGAAGAGCGCGGTGGCGGCGTGGACGCCCAGCGCGGTGGCGAGCGGGCCGTGGTGGCTCAGCACGATCACCGCGTCGCCGAGCGGGGTGAAGGCCGTGGCGAGCATCGCCCAGCCGAGCGCCCGGCGCTGCCCGCTGAGCAGCAGGGCCAGCGGAACCAGGCCCGAGGTGATGTCGCGGACGCCCTTGACGTCGTAGAAGCCCTCGCCGGTGCCGCGCGGGCCGGGGATCCCGAACCCGGCGACGGCGCCGTGCGGGTCCACCAGGAAGCGGACGCCGATGAAGAGGATGAAGGCGATGCCGAGCAGTGTGCAGGCGGTGGCGACGCGCTTGGTGGTCATGGTGGTCTCCCCCTGGAGGACGTGAAGAGTTGACTGGCGCTCAGTTTTCTAGCGGCGCTAGGAACGAGGCAGACGCTAGCACGAGCGTCGCTCTGAAGGCTAGCGCTGCTAGAATCACGGTCATGTCCACCACCCAGACACGCAAGGAACGCGAGCGCGCCGAGCGCCACCGACTGATCATCAGCGCGGCCCGGGAGCTGGCCGAGGCCGAGGGGTGGGACGCCGTCACCACCCGTCGGCTGGCCGAGCGGATCGAGTACAGCCAGCCGGTGCTCTACAGCCACTTCGCCGGCAAGGGCGCCATCGTGGACGCCGTCGCGCTGGAGGGCATCGGCGAACTGGCCGGGCACCTGGAGCGGGCGGTGGCCGGCGCCGCCCCCGGGGGCGGCGTGGCCGCGCTCGCCACCGCCTACACCGACTTCGCCGCCGCCAACCCGGCGCTCTACGAGGCGATGTTCAGCCTCGCCACCACCCTCTCCTTCGGCACCGGGCAGTCGCCGCCCGTCCTGGTCCGGGCCTTCACGGTGCTGATGGACACGCTCGCCCCGTACGCCGGCGCGGCCGATCCGGAGACCTTCGTGGAGACCGTCTGGAGCGCGCTGCACGGGCTCGTGCTGCTCGACCGGGGCGGCCGGCTGCGCCCCGGGATGACCGAGCAGCGGCTCGCCGTGCTGGTGGGGCGGCTGACCGGAGCCTGAGCACCCGCCGGCCCGGGGAACGCGAAGGCCGCCCCTGACGGTGGGTCAGGGGCGGCCGTCAGGGGCGCGGTCCGTTACTGCTTCAGCTCGGTGTAGGCCTCGGGGCTGCTGTCCTTGAGGAACTGCCAGCAGCGCTCGGCTTCCTCGGTCTCCTTGATCGCGTCGGCCGCCCGGGCCAGCGCGGCCAGGCAGCGCAGGAAACCGCGGTTGGCCCGGTGGTCCCACGGGACCGGCCCGTGGCCGCGCCAGCCGGCCCGGCGCAGCGCGTCCAGGCCCCGGTGGTAGCCGGTGCGGGCGTAGGCGTAGGACTCGACCACGCGGCCCTCGGAGAAGGCGTCGTCGGCGAGCATCGCCCAGGCCAGCGAGAACCCCGGGTAGTCGGCCGCGAGCTGGGTGGGCGACGCGGACTCCTCGGCGAGCCTGCGGTACGGTTCCGCCTCCTCGCCGAGCAGCGTCGGCTCCGGGCCCGAGAGCAAGTTCTTCCGTTCAGTCATGCTCCCCAGTCTGCCAGCAGCCCGGTGGCGGTCGGGAGGCGCTGCCGTGCTCATGCGGTGCAGCGGTAGAGGAGCTGCACGCTCGCGCTGGTCACCGACTGGCCGTAGTCACCGGGGGCCACCGGGGCGCAGGTGCTGCGGACCCAGTTGGTCACCGCCGTGGTCGGGCCGCTGGAGCCGCCCCGGCCGAAGCCGCCGAAGCCGCCGGGGCCCTGCGCGGAGCCGAGCAGCACGTAGTGCAACTGGCCCGAACCGACCAGCTGCTGGAACTGCGGCAGGGTCGGCGAGGGCACCTGGCCGGTGAAGCCGCCCATCGGCAGCACCTCCTTGCCGGTGGCCAGGATGTACGGCGAGGAGGCCGACCAGGAGGTGGTGGCGAACAGGTAGCGGGCACCGTCGGCGTGCGCCTCGGTGTAGGAGAGGATCTGCTGCTGCGCGCGGTTGAGCGTGGCACCGCCGCCGCCGAACTGCGCCCGCAGCGCCGCGAGCTCGGCCGCCGTCGCGCCGTTCGCCGCGCCGCCCGGCGAGGTGCGGGCGCCGCCCCGGCCGGCCGCTGCTCCGCCCCGGCCTGCGCCTGCGCCGGCGCCGCCGCCGAAGCCGTGCGCCGCCTGCGGGCCGACCGTGCCCATGCCGGAGTTGCCGTACTTGCTGTCCAGCACGCTGGCCGCCCAGGCACCCGGCGCCAGCAGCACCGCGCCGAGCGCGGCCGCCAGGCCCACGCTGGCCACGCGGAGCGGGCCCAGCCTGCGGGCGCCGAACCGTGCGGTGCGGCCCGCGGCCAGCAGCAGCAGGGCGAGCGCGCCCAGGGTCAGGGTGACCGGGGCCAGCCAGGGCAGGAAGGTCGGGTAGAGCCGGGCCAGGTAGGCGCCCCACGCGGCGGTGCCGGCCACCGCGACCGGCAGTGCCCAGGCCTTCCGGCCGCCGTCCTGGTAGGCGCGCCAGAGCAGCACCAGACCGGCGCCGCTGAGCGCGGCCAGCGGGGTGGCGATCACGCCCATGTAGTAGCTGTGGCCGCCGACGCTGCCGGCGCTGAAGACCATGAAGTAGACCGCCAGCCAGCCGCCCCAGAGCAGGTAGCCAGCCCGCAGCGGGTCGGTGCGCGGCTCGCGGCGGCGCCAGGCCAGCGCGCAGAGCAGGGCGACCGCGGCCAGCGGGTAGAGCCAGCCGGTCTGCGGGGCGAACTGCGAGCCGAACATCTTGGTCCAGCCGCCGTCACTGCTGTTGCCGCCCTGGCGTGCGGTCGCCGGCGGCTTGCCGGCACCGGCGCCGGCGTTGCTTCCGGTGCCGCGGTGACCCGGCCGGCCGCCGGCCTTGGCCGCACCGGCGCCCTGGGCGGCACCCGCGCCCTGGGCAGCACCCGCCTTGGCACCGCCGCCGCCCCACATGCCGCCCCGGCCGGAGGTGACGCTGCCGGTCTCTCCGGCGTTCAGTCCGACCGACGTGAACCGGTTCAGGAAGTTGTAGCCGACCACCATGCTGTAGGCCGAGTTGTCCGTCGTCCCGTCGATGTACGGCCGGTCCTTGGCCGGCGTCACCGTGGCCAGCAGCACCCAGGAGGCGGAGACCGCCACGGCCACCAGCCCGGCCACCGCGAGGTGGGCCAGCCGGCGGCGCAGCCGCACCGGTGCGGCCACCAGGTAGACCAGGGCCAGCGCCGGCAGCACCGCCCAGGCCTCCAGCATCTTGGCCTGGAACGCCACCCCGACCCAGACCCCGGCCAGGACCAGGCTGCGCAGCCGGCCGTGCCGGGCGGCGCGCTGCGCGGCGTCGGCGGCCAGCAGGAGCAGCAGGGTGAACAGCGGGTCCTCGACGGCGGTGCGGAAGAGCCCCGCGACCACCGGGGTCAGCGTGAAGGCGAGCGCGGCCAGCAGGCCGGCGTTGGCCCCGGCCCAGCGGCGCACCGCGCGGAACAGCACCAGCACGGCCAGCACGCCCTCGACCGCCTGCGGCAGGGTGAGCGCCCACGGGTGGAACCCGAAGACCCGGGCCGAGAGCGCCTGCGGCCACAGGAAGCCGGGCAGCTTGTCCAGGGTGATGGTGTTGGCGGGGTCGTAGGAGCCGAAGACGAAGGCCTTCCAGCTCTCGGTCATGCTGCGGACGGCATCCGCGTAGAACGTGTGGTATGCACTCTGACCGATACCCCAGAAGTACAGGAGCCCGGCCAGCGCCGCGATGGCGAGCAGGGCGGGGCGGGCGTAGCGGGGTTGGTCCTCGGGGGAGCGCCAGGGTGCTCGGCGGACCGACCAGGGACGTGTCGGAAGCTCGGAAGCGATCGGTAGCACGGTGGTGGCCATGCGTCACAGCCTTCGTCGCGTCCATGAGAAAACGCTGGTGATCACGGCCGAACGGCGAAAACCATACCGATCCGGGGAGAAGATTTTGCCGTCGGGAGCCTTCCCAAACGGCAGGCGGGGCTTCCGCTTCGCACGACGCCGGACAGCGGTCGCCGGACGCCGAGCACGGACGCCGACCATGGACGCCGAGCACGGACGCCGAGCACGGACGTCGCTCACGGACGCCGACCACGGACGCCGACCACGGACAGCGGCCCCGGTCGGCAGAGCCGACCGGGGCCGCTGGGGCGGGCGTGTCCTACTTGATGCGGTTGCCCGCCGAGCGCAGGGTCCGCGCAGCCTCGGCCACCCGGGCGGCCATGCCGGCCTCAGCCAGCTTGCCCCAGGTGCGCGGGTCGTAGGTGTTCTTCTTGCCGACCTCGCCGTCCACCTTCAGCACGCCGTCGTAGTTGCGGAACACGTGGTCCACGACGGGGCGGGTGAAGGCGTACTGGGTGTCGGTGTCCAGGTTCATCTTGACGACGCCGTTCTCCAGCGCGGTCTCGATCTCCTGCGCGGACGAGCCGGAGCCGCCGTGGAAGACGAAGTCGAACGGGTCCTGCTTGCCGTACTGGGTGCCGATCGCGTCCTGCAGCTCGCGCAGCAGCTCGGGGCGGAGCACCACGTTGCCCGGCTTGTAGACGCCGTGCACGTTGCCGAACGAGGCGGCCAGCAGGTAGCGGCCCTTCTCGCCCAGGCCGAGCGCCTCGGCGGTGCGGACGGCGTCGTTCACCGTGGTGTAGAGGGAGTCGTTGATCTCGTGCGAGACGCCGTCCTCCTCGCCACCGGTCGGGGTGATCTCGACCTCAAGGATGATCTTGGCGGCGTGCGCCAGGGCCAGCAGCTCCTGACCGATCGCCAGGTTGTCGGCCAGGGTCTCGGCCGAGCCGTCCCACATGTGCGACTGGAAGAGCGGGTTCTCGCCGCGGGCCACGCGCTCGGCGGAGACCGCGAGCAGCGGGCGGACGTAGCCGTCCAGCTTGTCCTTCGGGCAGTGGTCGGTGTGCAGCGCGACGGTGACGTCGTACTTGGCCGCCACGATGTGCGCGAACTCGGCCAGCGCCACCGCGCCGGTGACCATGTCCTTGTTGTGCTGGCCGCCCAGGAACTCGGCGCCACCGGTGGAGATCTGGATGATGCCGTCGCTCTCGGCCTCGGCGAACCCGCGCAGAGCCGCGTGCAGGGTCTGCGACGAGGTGACGTTGATGGCCGGGTAGGCGAACTTGCCTGCCTTGGCCCGGTCCAGCATCTCGTTGTAGACATCGGGGGTTGCGATGGGCATGCGAATCCGCTCCTGTCGGTGTGGGGCTGGTCGGACGACGCTGTCCGATGCTCGATACGCCACTGGTCACGGCGTCACCGCGGTACGAGAACGAGGGTGGTTGCGACCGCGGGCCGGACACCTCGGTCATCTTCCCAGACTCGGGCCCGCGCCACACCCATGGGTTCACCATGCGGGCGTCGCCCGGCCGAGCGCTGCCGGGTCCCGGCACCGCTGCGCGCTATCCTGCGCCCGTGACTACCACTACCGACCTAGCGGTCAATCTCCTGGATGCCAAGTCTTTGATCAGCTCGGTCGGGACCTTCGGCCTGCTGGCGATCATCTTCGCCGAGACCGGGCTGCTGATCGGGTTCTTCCTGCCCGGTGACTCGCTGCTGATCCTGGGCGGGGTGGCGGCCTCCTCGGCGGCGGCCAAGGCCTTCGGCCCGGGCGTGCAGATGCCGATCGGGGTGCTGCTGGTGGGCGCGCCGCTCTGCGCCATCGCCGGCGCGCAGCTCGGGCACCTGCTCGGCTCCAAGGCCGGGGGCAAGCTCTTCGACAAGCCCGACTCGCGGATCTTCAAGCGCGAGTACGTGGAGAAGGCCGAGGAGTACTTCGCCAAGTTCGGGCCGGAGAAGGCCGTGGTGCTGGCCCGCTTCATCCCGATCGTGCGGACCTTCCTCAACCCGGTCGCGGGCATGCTGGAGATGCCGGCCAAGAAGTTCTTCGTCTGGAACACCCTCGGCGGCATCGTCTGGACCGAGGTGATGCTCTGCATCGGCTACTTCTTCGGCGACTCGATGGCCCCGGTGATCGACAAGTACCTGGTCCCGGCGATGGCGCTGATCATCCTGCTGTCGATCTCCCCGATCCTGGTCGAGGTGGTCCGGGAGCGGAAGAAGCGCAAGCTCGCCGGGCCGGTGGCGCTCGCCGAGGACGAGGCGGGCGAGCCGGCGCAGTCCGGCGGGCGGCACCGCCGGGGCTGACCTGCGAGCTCATCCCGACATGCCGAGAGGGCGGGTTGTTTCACGTGAAACAACCCGCCCTCTCGGCGTACCACGGAGTCTGACCGGGGCTCAGGCCAGGTCGAGGTCGGCCGCGGTGAAGACGGTGTAGTAGGGCAGGCCGGCCTCCTCGATCGCCGGCGCGGCGCCGCGCTCCACGATCACCGCGACGCCGACCACCTCGGCGCCCGCCTCGCGCAGCGCCTCGACGGCGGTCAGCACCGAGCCGCCGGTGGTGGAGGTGTCCTCGACCGCCAGCACCCGGCGGCCCTTGACGTCCGGGCCCTCGATCCGGCGCTGCAGGCCGTGCGCCTTGCCGGCCTTGCGGACCACGAAGGCGTCCAGCTCGCGGCCGCGCGCGGCGGCGGCGTGCAGCATCGAGGCGGCGACCGGGTCGGCGCCCAGGGTCAGGCCGCCGACCGCGTCGTACTCCAGGTCCGCGGTGGCGTCCAGCAGCACCCGGCCGACCAGCGGGGCGGCCTGCGCGTCCAGGGTGATCCGGCGCAGGTCGACGTAGTAGTCGGCCTCCCGGCCGGAGGAGAGGATCACCTTGCCGTGCACCACGGCCTTGGTCTTGATCTGGTCCAGCAGGGCGGCGCGGTCGTTGCTCGGGTTGCTCATGGACAGTCAGTCTAGAGCCTGGTCAGGGCCCGCCCGGTGGACCGGACCGGGGGCCGGGCGTGCCCCGGCCGGTCAGCGTCGGCGCAGCGCGCGGGCCACGATCACCGCGCCGCCGAGCAGCGCCACCCCGCTGCCGATCACCCAGGGCGAGGTGAGCCGGTCGGTCAGCCGGGTGCCGGCGGCGGCCGAGGCGTGCTCCTCGCCGTACCAGCGGCTGGCCGCCCGGGCCCGGGCGCTGCGGGCCGGCAGCGCCGGGGCGTACCGGCCGCGCGGCGGGGCGTGGTCCACCTCCTCGGCGGAGCGGCCGACGATGCTGCGGCGCACCGGGCCCTCGCCGACCGGGTCGGGGACCGCGTGCGGGTAGGGCAGCTCGACCGGCTCCGGTGCGGCGGGCTCCTCCTCGGGGGAGAAGGCGATCAGGTCGGAGAGGTCCTCGGCGAACAGGTCGTCCGGCAGCGGGTCCGGCACCACCGAGAGGGCGGGCGGCTCGGCCTCGCCGTCCGCGGCGGGCTCGTCGGCCTGGTCCCCGGCCTGGTCCCCGGCCTGATCCTCGGCCTGGTCCTCGGCCTGATCCGGGGTCAGCTCCTCGCGCAGTGCCGCGGCGAAACGATCCAGCAGGCGGCGGCCGGCGGCGGTCAGCGTGTCGGCGTCGAACTCGTCGAGCCGGCCGGCCGGGGTGAGGTCG
Source organism: Kitasatospora viridis (assembly GCF_007829815.1). Classification (NCBI taxonomy): domain Bacteria; kingdom Bacillati; phylum Actinomycetota; class Actinomycetes; order Kitasatosporales; family Streptomycetaceae; genus Kitasatospora; species Kitasatospora viridis. The sequence continues at coordinate 3,027,432 of NZ_VIWT01000001.1, forward strand.
CCGGTGAACCGCAGCCGGGCCGCCTCGCCCTCGCTCGCCGCGTCCGGTTCGGGGGTGACCGCGATCCGCAGGGTGGCGGTCACCTCGCCGTCGCCGCGGGCCTCCTGGCCCTCGACGAAGGCGGTCACCACGCCCGCGGCACCGCTGCGGATCAGTGAGATGACGCCGCGGTAGGTGATGGTGGAGCTGCCGATCCGCAGCTTCAGCCGACCGGTGATCTCCGGCGGGCCGCCGGCGGGGCGCCGGCCGGCCGGGCCGGGGGCGTCGGAGGCTTCGGTGCTCAGACCGGGCAGGCAGCGGGCGAGCAGGGCGGCATCGTCCAGGGCGTGCAGGACGAGCTCGGCCGGCAGCGGAATGACAACCTCGTGCTCCATGGTTGTGAGCCTACCGACCCGTCCGTCGGGCGGAAGGGCACGGCACCGCTCGGATGCCGCCCGGTCGGCCCAAGGCCGGTTCACCGCGGGTCCAGCAGGGTGCTCGGCGGCGGCAGCGGGGTCGGCCGGGTGGCGGCGAGCCCGGCGGCGGCGGCCCGCAGGCCGGGCCCGGTGAGCGAGCGCGGTGCGGGTGCGTCGGCGGCCAGGGCGAGCTCCGGCCGGCCGTCCCGGGCCGCCAGCAGCACCGCGGCCACCGCGCCGCTGCCGGCCGGGTCGCAGGCCGGGCCGGAGCCGGGCACCGGGAACGGCACGGTGAACAGGCCCGCCGAACGCAGCCCCGCCTCGACCGTCCACAGGCCCGGCCCGGTCGGCGCGGGCACCGCCAGCCGGCCGCCCGCGGCCAGCCGGGCGGCGGCCAGGCCGTAGAACTCGGCGGAGTGGTACTCGGCGCGGGCGGCGCGCTGCGGGGCGGGCAGGTCGGCCAGCACCGCGTCGAACCGCTCGTCCGGCCGGGCGTCGGGCCCGGCGGCGCGCAGCCACGCCAGCGGGTCGGCGGTGACCAGGCGCACCCGCGGGTCGTCGAGCGAGCGGTCGGAGAGCGCGGCCAGCGCCGGGTCGGTGCGGGCCAGTTCGGGCAGTGCCGGGTCCAGGGAGACCACCAGCACCGAGGCGACGCCGGCGTGCCGGAGCACCTCGCGCAGCGCCAGCCCGTCACCGCCGCCGAGCAGCAGCACCCGGGTGTCGGCGCCGCCGGCCACCGCGGGGTGGACCAGCGCCTCGTGGTAGCGGTACTCGTCGCTGCCGCAGGCGGCGAGCCGGCCGTCCAGGTAGAGCCGCAGCGGCTCGCCGCCCTGGGCCGGCACCCGGGGGCCGGTCAGCACGATCTCGCCGTACCGGCCCTGCACGGTGCGGCGCGGCTCGGCGCCGTAGAGCGCGTGCCGGGCGGCGCGTTCGATCGCCCCGGTGCAGGCGGCGGCCAGGGCCAGGGTGGCGAGCACCGCGCCGCAGCCGGTCCAGAGCAGCAGCCTGGTGCGCGGCGCCGGCTCGTCGCGGAACAGCCAGAGCACCACGGCGGCCCCGGCCAGCGCGTTGACCGCGCCGGTGAGCAGCGCGCCGCCGGCCTGGCCGAACTGGGGCAGCAGCAGGAACGGGAAGGCCAGGCCGCCGACCAGCGCGCCCACGTAGTCGGCGGCGAACAGGTCGGCGGCGGCCCGGCCGGCCTCCTCCCGGCGGATCCGCTGCACCAGGGTCATCAGCAGCGGGATCTCGGCGCCGATCAGCAGGCCGATCACGCAGGTGAGTCCGGCGAGCGCGAGCTGGTAGCGGCCGAGCCAGGCCCAGCAGGCGTAGAGCGCGAGCACCGAGAGCCCGCCGACCACCGCGAGCGCGCACTCGACCAGGGCGAAGGAGGTGGCCGGGCGGTGGGTGAGGCGCTTGGCCGCGAGGGAGCCGATGCCCATGGCGAAGACCATCAGGGAGAGCACCACGGAGGTCTGGGTGACCGAGTCGCCCAGCAAGTAGCCGCCGACCGCGACCAGTTCGAGCTCGTACACCAGACCGCAGGCCGCGCAGACGAACGCGGCCAGCAGCACCAGCAGCCGGGCCCGGCGCGGCCTGCCGGCGCCGACTTCCCGGGCGCCGTCCTCCGTTCGGGCGCGTCCGTCCGTGGCGGCCCGGAGCCGGTGCCGCAGGGGCGGCCGGACCCGCATCCGGACCCGGGTCCGGCGGGGGCGGCCCGGGCCGTTGCCCGGCGCCCCGGCGGGGGCCTGGCCGGCGGACGGGCCCGCGGGGGCCTCCGCCCGGTTGGACGGGGGCAGGCGGTCGCGGCCGCGACCGCGGGTGCGCGCCCGCAGCCGGACCGCCGGCAGCCACCCGTCGGGGTGCGGTCCGGCGCGGTCGAGGCCGGGCGGCATGCCGCCGCCCGTCGGCTGGTTGATCACGAAGAAACGCTAGGCGACCGGGGCCGCCGATAGTCGCACCCGTTCGAGGGGGAGTGGCGGGGTTTGGGTTGACAGACCGGCAGGGTGTTCGGAGCCGAGCGGGCGTCAGGTCCGGCGTCCGGCCGTCCCCGGCGCCCGGACCGGCGGACCGTCACGGCAGGGTCGGTCGGGCCATCGCGCACCGCGGGCCCGGGCGGCTGGCGCCCACCGGACCGCGCACCACCAGCGAGGAGCGGGTGCAGACCAGCCGCCCCTCCTGCGGGTAGGCGTGCCAGGTGCGCCAGAGCACCCGCTCCGCGCTGCCCTGGGCGACCAGCGCGGTGAAGGCGCTCGGATCGCCCGGGAAGACCCCGGCCAGGCCGCGCGGGTGCTCGTCCACCAGGGCCAGGATCTCCTGCGCCCGGGCGGCGAAGACGTGCGGCGGCAGTGACTCGATCCGGGCCGCGAACTCGTACTCCCACCCGGCGACTTGCTCGGCGACCCGGGCCGGCAGCGGGGTGCGCCGACCGGGCATGCAGGCCACCGTCTCCAGGCACTCGCCCGGGCCGGCCGCGATCACCACCTGGTGCGAGGCGCCCAGCAGCCGCAGCTGCAGGGTGCCGGTGGCGGTCGTTCTGCTCGCTCCCGGGGTCCGGTTGCCGGGCCACCGGGCCTGACCGCCGTGGTTGCCGTCCGTCGAGTCGTCCGGACCCGGCAGCGGCAGGTCGCGCACCGCCAGCGCGGGCAGCGGTCCGCCGCCGAGACACCAGGCCAGGTCACCGGCGCGGGTGTCGGTATAGGAGGTCTGCAGTGTGGTGAGCATGCTGGGCTCCGCATTTCAGCTCCGTACGCGTCCGCCGTGCAGTCCGACTCGGCCGAAGGCGAGGAGGTTCGTGGCTGTGCGGTCCAGGACGCGGCCGACCGTGGAAGGAAGGATTCCGGCTGGAGATTCAGCAGCAGAGAAGCACGAATTCTCCGGGTCCGTCAGGGATTTACCCATTCTTGTTGCACATTCACCGTTCTGGGCGTAGTGCCTGGTCAGGTGTGACCGGGAGGGTGATCGAGATTGCTCGATGCGCGCCCTTCGAGCGGGAACGCGCGCCCTGCGGTCAGCGCGCGCGCCTGTCGTGCGCAGGCGCGCGGCCGACGGCTCGGGTCGGGGTGGTGCGGACTCGGGCCGGGGATCGGCGATCGCGGCGGCACGGCCGGCAGGCTCGGCGAAAGGTAGGACAACACGTAGACGACGGTGACCACTTCGGCCCGCCGGTGGGCCGGGGCCGAGACGGACGCCGGCAGCCCGAACACGCGCAGAGCGTTCGGAACGGCGGCCGACGGAGATCGCCGGCGGAGCGTCAGAAGCATCCTTTCGGGCGCGGGTTGGCGACCGTAGGGGCGATCGCGTGCGGAACCGGCGCAGGCGTTCGAGGGCCTCGCGGAGGACCGCGGGCCCTCGTCGGCTGTCTTCCGCGGGCCCGGCCGCTGCCCCGGAGGACAGCCGGTGCTGCCTCGCCGGACCTGGACCGGCGCCGGCCTGCCGGGTATGCAGGGAGGGACCCGTCCCAGCGCAGGAAGAGGCCTCGTGTACGACCGCGACAACGCCAGAACGCCCGCCACCGGGAACGGGCGGGCACCGGCCCGGCCGGCCGCGGGTGCGGTGCCGTTCCGAAGGCTCCTCGACCTGCAGGCCACCGCGGGGAACGCCGCGGTGGTGCAGCTGCTGCGCCGGGGCGGACAGCTCGCGCCCGAGGACTCGCACCAGCACGGCGCCGGGTGCGGTCACCAGGCCGAGCAGCCCCAGCAGCCCCAGGTGCAGCGCTCCGCCGTCCACGACGTGCTGCGCGGCGGCGGCCGCCCGTTGGACCAGGGGACCCGCACCGAGATGGAATCCCGGCTCGGCGCGGACTTCTCCGACGTCCGCATTCACACCGACAGCGCCGCGAAGGCCTCGGCGGCCGAGCTCGGCGCCCGCGCCTACACCTCCGGCAGCCACGTCGTCATCGGCGACGGCGGCGGTGACAAGCACACCCTGGCCCACGAACTCACCCACGTCGTCCAGCAGCGCACCGGACCGGTCGCGGGCACCGACAACGGGAACGGCCTCAGGGTCTCGGACCCCTCGGACCGGTTCGAACGGGAGGCCGAGGCCAACGCGACCCGGGTGATGAGCGGCCCGGCCGCCGAGGTCCAGCGGGCACCGGCCGGACGGACGGCGGGTAGGGCGGGCAGCGCGAGCCCTGCCGCGTCGATCCAGCGGGCCCCCGGTGGAGGCCACCTGCAGGGCGATCACATCTTCAACGCCCTCGGCTCGACGGGCGAGAACGTCGCGGACACCATCGCGGAATGCGTGAAGGAGTACCTCAAGGCGGTGGACTCCGGAATCGCGGAGGTCTCGAAGCCGCCGAAGGGGGACCGGGCCGCGGGGCCGCTCTACCGCAACCGGTCGAACCGGACGGCGAACCTGGCCGCACGGCTGCGGCGGCTGCGGGCCGCGTCGACCGAGGCCGAAGCCCTGGGACACCCGAGTTCCGAGGCGGCGGCCCACTACTCGTTCATTGCGACCCTCGCCACGCAGGGCCTCCAGGGGGACGACCCGAACTCGACGACCTTCGGGACGTTCGCCGGCAACCTCGTCGGACTCGCCCGGACCGCGACGGCCGTCAACCCGCTGTACGACGAGACGCCGGGAACCTGGGCGGTTCCCGAGGCCTTCAAGGCGGGCCTCGGCACCTGGTCGCCCTTCCTGGCGTCGAAGATCTTCGACGACGACGCGCGCAGCCGGGTCCTCGCGGAGCGGGTCGGAAACCGGACGGCGGAGTTCAACACCTGGCTCACCAATACCAAGGCGGCCTACGCCGACCTCTACCAGGTCATGATCGAGGCGATCGAGGAACTCCGCTCACTCGTGCTGTGGTTCGACGCGATGCAGCGGAACACCTACTACAGCGAGACCCGGCCGCCGGACTTCGCCGCGCACGCCGGTGCGACCCCCGACCTCCTCAACCCGCCGAACAACGCCGCAGGGTGACGCCGGGTCAGCTCACAGCCGGCGCAGCCGGGCGACGGCCTCCTCCAGTACCTCGACCTTCTTGCAGAAGGTGAAGCGGACCAGGGCGCGCCCGGCGTCGGTGTTGTCGTAGAAGACGACGTTGGGGATGGCGACCACGCCGCAGCGCTCGGGGAGGGCGCGGCAGAACTCGACGCCGTCCTTCTCGCCGAGCGGGGTGATGTCGGTGGTGATGAAGTACGTGCCCTCGGGGTTGAAGACCCGGAAGCCGGCGGCCGTGAGGCCGTCGGCGAGCAGGTCGCGCTTGCGGGCCAGGTCGGCGCGGAACCCGTCGAAGTAGGCGTCGGGCAGCCGCAGCGCCTCCGCGACCGCGTACTGGAACGGGCCGGCCGAGACGTAGGTGAGGTACTGCTTCGCGGTGCGGACGGCGGCGACCAGCTCCGGGGTGGAGGTGACCCAGCCGACCTTCCAGCCGGTGAAGGAGAAGGTCTTGCCGGCCGAGGAGATCGACACGGTCCGCTCGCGCATGCCGGGCAGGGCGGCCAGCGGGTGGTGGGCGCAGCTGAACACCAGGTGCTCGTACACCTCGTCGGTGATCACCAACAGGTCGTGCTCGACCGCGAGTTCGGCGATCACGCGCAGCTCGTCGGGGTGCAGCACGGTGCCGGTCGGGTTGTGCGGGGTGTTGATCAGCAGCAGCCGGGTGCGCGGGGTGATCAGCGAGCGCAGCTCGTCCAGGTCGGGCCGGAAGTCGGGTTGACGCAGCGTCAGCGGCACCCGGGTCGCGCCGGCCATCGCGATGCAGGCGGCGTAGGAGTCGTAGAACGGCTCGAAGGCGATCACCTCGTCGCCGGGCTCCAGCAGGGCGAGCAGCGAGGCGGCGATCGCCTCGGTGGCGCCGGCGGTGACCAGCACCTCGCGGTCGGGGTCGTAGCTGAGCCCGTAGCGGCGCTGCTGGTGCTCGGTGATCGCGGTCCGCAGCTCGGGGATGCCGGGCCCGGGCGGGTACTGGTTGCCGCGGCCGTTCAGCACGGCGTCGGCGGCGGCCCGGGCGATCGGGGCCGGCCCGTCGGTGTCCGGGAAGCCCTGGCCGAGGTTGATCGAGCCGGTGGCGGTGGCCAGGGCGGACATCTCGGCGAAGATCGTCGTGCCCATGCCCGCCAGCCGGCGGTTCAACAGCGGCCTCGTACCCATTGCGGCTCCCTTGCCCGTGGTCGGTCGGGGCCCATCTTCCGGTGCCCGGGGGGAGCGGACAAGTACCGCTCAGCTCGGCTCGTAGACGCTCAGGTCCGGGCCCTCCAGGGCGAGGGCGGTCAGGCCGCTGTCGCTGCCGGAGGTGTGGGCCTCGCCGGCCGACCAGTGCACGCCGGTGCCGGCGGTGACCGGGTGGCGGACGTGGTCGGGGCCGCTGACCCAGCCGCGGCCGAAGATGACCAGGAAGAGCTGGTCGGTCGGGGCGGGGTGGGTGCCGATCGCGCCGCCGGCCTCGATGGTCAGGCAGGTCAGGTGCACCGGCCCGGGTTCGCCGCCGGTGGCCACCCGGGTCGCGTGCGCTCCGGTGCTGGAGAAGCGGGAGATCAGCCGCTCCGCGCGGTCGAAGGTGAACAGCTGCACGAGGGGCTTCCTGGGCAAGGCCTGGCCCGGCCTGCTGGGAGGGCGGGCCGGGCCAGGGGTCGGGGTGGGCGGCGGAGGTCAGTCCTCGCTCGGGGCGTCGCCCTCGCCGTCGGTGCCCTCGGCGTCCTCGATGTCCTGCTGCAGGCCGAGCCGCTCGACGATCCACTGCTCGAAGCCCACCGAGGCCTGGGTCCAGTTGGCGGTGGTGGTGATGAAGTAGTCCAGGTTGACGCCGGTGCCGACGATCATCTGGCACTCGCCGATCAGCCGGACGATGCCGTCCTCGTGGGTGTGCGTGTAGACCTTCGGCCAGAGGGTCTCGCGGTTCCACTCGTCGATCAGGTCGAGGATCTCCGGCTTCTGCTCCAGGGTGTAGACCCGGTCGTAGAAGGCACGGACCGCGAAGAGCTCCTTCTGCTCGCCCCGGAACATGTAGTAGACGCGGAAGCCCTCCCAGGGGGCGACCAGGTCACCCTCCTCGTCGGTGGCGTGCTTGAGCTGCATCTGGTCGAGCAGCTGGGTGACCAGCTTGGCGTCCGGGACCACGATCGGCGGCGGGCCGGCCGGGCGACCGCCCTGGCCCGGACCGGGCTGGGGCTGCGGAACGCCGAACGACGGGATCGACGACGGGTCAATGCTCACAGGGGGGTCCCTTCAACAGTGCACGAGGGTGGCTGGTGGTCTCGGGGCCGCCCTTCCAACTGCCTCCATCCTGCCTCATCCGGGGCCCCGGGCACAGGCGCTCAGGGCCCCGGATGGGCGGTCGGACGGCGGTCCGTGGGTCACTGTCCGGAGCGCACCGTCAGGCGGTCGCCGGCCTCGTCCCGCTCGACCACCACGGTGTCCCCGTCGCGCACCTCGCCGCCCAGGATCGCCCGGGCCAGCTGGTCGCCGATCGCGGACTGCACCAGGCGGCGCAGCGGCCGGGCGCCGTAGGCCGGGTCGTAGCCGGTCAGGGAGAGCCAGTCGCGGGCCGCCGAGGTGACGTCCAGGGTGAGCCGGCGCTCGCGCAGCCGCTCGGCCAGCTTGGCCACCTGCAGGTCGACGATCCGGCTCAGCTCGGCGGTGCCCAGCGGGTCGAAGACCACGATGTCGTCCAGCCGGTTGAGGAACTCCGGCTTGAAGCTGGAGCGCACCGTGTCCAGCACCAGTTCGGTCTTGGCGGTGTCCGGCACCGTCGGGTCGACCAGGTACTGGCTGCCGAGGTTGGAGGTGAGGATCAGGATGGTGTTGCGGAAGTCCACCGTGCGCCCCTGACCGTCCGTCAGGCGCCCGTCGTCCAGCACCTGGAGCAGCACGTCGAAGACCTCGGGGTGGGCCTTCTCGACCTCGTCCAGCAGCACCACGCTGTACGGCCGGCGGCGGACCGCCTCGGTGAGCTGGCCGCCCTCCTCGTAGCCGACGTACCCGGGCGGGGCGCCGACCAGCCGGGAGACCGAGTGCTTCTCGCCGTACTCGCTCATGTCGATCCGGACCATGGCCCGCTCGTCGTCGAAGAGGAAGTCGGCGAGTGCCTTGGCGAGTTCGGTCTTGCCGACGCCGGTCGGGCCGAGGAAGAGGAAGGAGCCGGTCGGGCGGTCCGGGTCGGCGATGCCGGAGCGGGTGCGCCGGACCGCGTCGGAGACCGCCTGCACCGCGGCGGGCTGGCCGATCAGCCGGCGGCCGAGCTCCTCCTCCATCCGCAGCAGCTTGGCGCTCTCGCCCTCCAGCAGCCGGCCGGCCGGGATGCCGGTCCAGGAGCCCACCACGTCGGCCACGTCGTCCGGGCCGACCTCCTCCTTGACCATCGAGGCGGTCGCCGCCTGGTCCTTGGCCTTCTCCTGGGCCTCGGCCAACTCCTGTTCGGCGGCCGGGACGTCGGCGTACATCAGCCGGGAGGCGGCCTCGAAGTCGCCGTCCCGCTGGGCCCGCTCCAGGGCGGAGTGCAGGCCGTCCAGGCGGCCCTTGAGCTCGCCGACCCGGTTGAGGCTCTTCTTCTCCTGCTCCCAGCGGGCGGTCAGCGCGCTCAACTGCTCCTGACGGTCCGCCAGGTCGCGGCGCAGCCGGGCCAGCCGGTCCACCGAGGCCGGGTCGGACTCCTTCTCCAGGGCCAGCTCCTCCATCCGCAGCCGGTCGACCGAGCGCTGCAGCTCGTCGATCTCCACCGGGGAGGAGTCGATCTCCATCCGCAGCCGGGAGGCCGCCTCGTCCACCAGGTCGATCGCCTTGTCGGGCAGGAACCGGGAGGTGATGTAGCGGTCCGAGAGGGAGGCGGCGGCGACCAGCGCGGCGTCGGCGATCTGCACCTTGTGGTGCGCCTCGTAACGGCCCTTCAGGCCGCGCAGGATGGCGATGGTGTCCTCCACCGTGGGCTCGCCGACCAGCACCTGCTGGAACCGGCGCTCCAGGGCCGGGTCCTTCTCGATCCGCTCGCGGTACTCGTCCAGCGTGGTGGCGCCGACCATCCGCAGCTCGCCGCGGGCCAGCATCGGCTTGAGCATGTTGCCGGCGTCCATCGCGGAGTCGCCGCCGGCGCCCGCGCCGACCATGGTGTGCAGCTCGTCGATGAAGGTGACCACCTGGCCGTCGCTCTGCTTGATGTCGTTCAGCACGGCCTTCAGCCGCTCCTCGAACTCACCGCGGAACTTGGCGCCGGCCACCATGGCGCCCAGGTCGAGCGCGACCAGCCGCTTGCCGCGCAGCGACTCCGGCACGTCGCCGGCCACGATCCGCTGGGCCAGGCCCTCCACCACGGCGGTCTTGCCGACGCCGGGCTCGCCGATCAGCACCGGGTTGTTCTTGGTGCGCCGGGAGAGCACCTGGACCACCCGGCGGATCTCCTGGTCGCGGCCGATCACCGGGTCGAGCTTGCCGTCCCGGGCGGCCTGGGTCAGGTCGGTGCCGTACTTCTCCAGCGCCTTGTAGGTGCCCTCGGGGTCCGGTGAGGTGACCCGGCCGGAGCCGCGCACCTCGGTGAACTTCGCCAGCAGGGCCTTCGGGGTGGCGCCGTGGCGGGTCAGCAGCTCGGCGACCGCGCCGCCCTCGGCGGCCAGGCCGACCAGCAGGTGCTCGGTGGAGACGTAGGCGTCGTCCAGCTGCTCGGCCCGGCGGCCGGCGTCCTCCAGCACGGCCAGGGTGTCCCGGCCGAGCTGCGGCGCGGCGACGGTGGAGCCCTGGGCGCTGGGCAGCGCCTTGAGCTGCTGGCGGGCGGCGCCGATCAGCTGCTGGAGGTCGGCGCCGACCGCCTCCAGCAGCGGGCGGGCCAGCCCTTCGGGCTGTTCCAGCAGGGCGAGCAGGATGTGCACCGGCCTGACATCCGGGTTTCCCGCGCCGCCGGCCTGCCGGATCGCGGCGGACAGGGCCTCCTGCGTCTTGGTGGTGAACTTGCTCGCGTCCATGGCCACGTGGGGTGCTCCTCCAGTGTTGAGTCTAGGTGGCTCAGCTTTGTTAAGTTGAGTCTAGCTCGCTCAGGTTTTCCCGTTCAAGCGCTTCGGGCTCTCCGGCGCGGTGCTGGCGGTCAGCGCCAGCAGCTCGCGGGCCGGGCCGGCCGGGCGCTGGCCGGCCGGCCAGACGGCGCGCAGCGGCCGGCGCAGGTCCAGGTCGGCCAGCGCCACCTCGACCAGCCGGCGGGTGGCCAGCTCGTCCGCCACCGCCAGCTCGCTCAGGCAGACCGGCCCGGCCCCGGCCAGCGCGGCCGCCTTGAGCGCGGTGGTGGAGGCCAGCTCCAGCAGCGGCACGGCCGGCCCGCCGAGCGCCCGGTCCAGCACCTCCCGGGTGCCCGAGCCCGGCTCGCGCAGCACCAGCGGGGTGGCCGCCAGCTCCTCCCGCGGCACCGGCGAGCGCCGCCGGGCCCACGGGTGGTCCGGCGCCACCACCACGACCAGCCGGTCCGCCGCCACCGCCACCCCGCTCAGCCCCGGCGGCGTCCGGGTGCCCTCGACGAAGCCCAGGTCGGCCGCGCCGGCCAGCACCTGCTCGGCCACCGCCTGGGAGTTGGCGGTGCGCAGGGTCACCGCGGTGCCGGGCATGGCGGAGTGCAGGGCCAGCAGCCAGCCCGGCATCAGGTACTCGGCCACGGTGAGCGAGGCGACCACCCGCAGCCGGGCGTCCCGGTCCTCGCGCAGTGCGGCGATCCCGGCGTCCAGCGCCTGCGCCGCCTCCACCACCTGCCGGGCCCACTCGACCACCAGCCGGCCGGCCGGGGTGGGCCGGGAGCCGCGCGGCGAGCGTTCCAGCAGGGCCACCCCGATCTGCCGCTCCATGCCCTTGATCCGGGCGCTGGCGGCCGGCTGGCTGATCCCGAGCACGGCGGCGGCCCGGCCGACGCTGCCCTGGCGGGCCACTTCGAGGAGCAGTTCCAGCGCGCCGAGTTCGGGCACCTGCGGGGAGAGAGCCATAGGCCCAGGTTATGTCCCCATAGTGCGGCGGTCGCTACCGGCCCGGGCCGCCCGGCCGGAGGGTGGAGGCATGACCACGCTGCTGCTCCGTCCCGCCCGCCCCGAACGCCGCGCCCTCGCGGCCCTCGACTTCGGCCAGCTCGGGCCGAACTGGTACGCGGCCGTGATGGGCACCGCGATCACGGCCAACGCGGCCGTCGCGCTGCCGCACCGCCTCCCCGGGCAGCTCGGCTTCGCGCAGGCGGTCTGGGCGCTCTCGGCGCTGATGCTGGCGGTGCTGGTGGCCGCCCGGCTGGTGCACCTGACCCGGCACCGGGCGGCCGCCCGCGAGCAGCTGCTGGAGAACCCGGCCACCGCGGTCTTCTACGGCTGCCCGCCGATGGCGCTGCTGGCGGTCGGCTTCGGCACCCTCACCGTCGGCGGCACGCTGATCGGCACCGGCCCGGCCGCCGTCGCCGACCTGGTGCTCTGGACGGCGGGCACGCTCTACGCGGTCGCCGTGGCGGCCGGCATCCCGTACCTGATGATCACCCGGCACGAGCTCTCCGCGCTGCGCGCCAACCCCACCTGGCTGCTGCCGGTGGTGGCGCCGATGGTCTCCGCGGCGCTCGGCCCCGCGCTGCTGCCGCACCTGGACGCCGGACTGCGGCCGGCCCTGTTCTACGCCTGCTACGCGATGTTCGGCGCCAGCCTGCTGGCCACCCTGGTGGTGCTGCCGGTGGTCTTCGCCGGCCTGGTGCACAGCAAGCTGCCCGCGGTGCTGCTGACCCCCTCGCTCTTCCTGGTGCTCGGCCCGCTCGGCCAGTCCAGCACCGCGGTCGGCAACCTGGCGGACGCCGCCCGGAGCACCGCGCCCCTGCTGGCCCCGGCCGCCTTCGGCTTCGCGGTGCTCTACGGGGTGGCGATGACCGGGTTCGCGCTGCTCTGGCTGCTGGTCGCCGGGGCGGCCAACCTGCGGGCGCTGGTGCGGCACCGGATGCCGTTCGGGCTGACCTGGTGGGCCTTCACCTTCCCGGTCGGCACCTGCGTGACCGGCACCGCCTCGCTGGCCCGGCACACCGGGTTCGCCGGGTTCGGGTGGCTGGCGGTGGGGCTCTACCTGCTGCTGCTGTGCGCCTGGTCGGTGGCCGGGGTGCGCACCGTGAGTGCGCTGGTCGGCGGGCGGTTGTTGCGGGCGGCGGCCTGACCCGCCCGGGCCGCGGGGGCGGTCCGAGCTGCCGGTGGGTCACCTGACAGGCTGTGTGATGATCTGCACGGATCCTGTGGTCACCCGCCCTCGCGCCCGGGGAAGCCGACTGGCAATATGGCGGCGGACAGTCAAGTCGGGGGTGGAGCATGGCGGGTGCGGCCGAGCCGGACGGGTACGGCCACGGACCGCGCTGCGCCGACCTCGGACTGGACGAGTCGACCCGGGCCTTCTACCTCGCCGTGGTGGCCGAGGGCGGCTGGGTGAAGGCCGAGGAGGTGCGGGCCGCCGACCGCCCCGCGCTGGCCCGGCTGCTCGACCTCGGCCTGGTCCGCGGCCTGCCTGGCGGCACCTTCTACTCCGCCGTCAGCCCGCGCGCCTTCCTCGGCCGCACGGCCGGCGCGCTGCGCGGCCGGGCCGCCGAACTGCTCCGCCGGGCCGACGAGGTGCCCGCCCTGCTCGACGAGCTGTCCCAGGCCTACGACACCGCCCCGCACCGCCCGTCCCCGCGCACCGGCACCGTGGACACCGTGGTCGACCGGGACAGCATCCGGCACCGGATCGCCCAGCTGGTCGCCGACACCACCACCGAGATCCTCACCGCCCAGCCCGGCGGCGACCGGCCGGCCGACCACCTGGCCTGGGCGATGGCGCAGGACGTGCCGTTCCTGCGGGCCGGCGGGGCGCTGCGCACCGTCTACCAGCCGGTCGCCCGCGCGGACGCGGCCACCGTGGCCTACGCCGCCGCCGTCACCCCGTACGGCGCCCGGATCCGGGTGCTGGACGAGGACTTCCAGCGGATGCTGATCTTCGACCGCCAGGTCGCGGTGATCCCCGCCTCGGCCGACATGGGCAGCGCGGCCTTCGTCAGCGACCCGACCGCGGTGGAACTGCTGGTCGAGCTCTTCGAGCGGGACTGGCAGCGGGCCGAGCGGGTGGCCTGGGGCTCGGCCCACGCGGCCCCGGACGCGGACGCGGTCGGCGACCGGGTCTCCCGGCTGCTCGCCTGCGGGCTCAGCCGGCGCACCATCGCCGGCCGGATCGGCCTGAGCGAGCGCACGGTGGCCGCGCACATCGCCCGGCTGCGGCAGGAGTACGAGGCGGAGACGCTGTTCCAGCTCGGCTGGCTGATGCGCGGCCGGAGCGACCGCAGCACGGTCGGGCAGCACTGAGCAAGCCCCCGGGGCGGTCGATCGGCCGGATTGCGGGAACACGCAGTTGCGGGAACCCGCAACGGACGGCGCATTGTCCCGTCCGGGTGTCCGGGGGACCCTGACCGGGCAGCTGATCGTCTGTCAGGGAACCATCCGGCACGGGGAATCGGGGGCGCCGGGCAGCAGCACGGCCCGTCGGCGGCCGGGTGGGTGCCACGGGGAGGAGTACACGATGGCCGGACGCTCGCACGTGCTGGTGGAGAGCCAGGCGTTCTGGGGCAGGCCGGAGGCCGACAGCTTCCTGCGCGAGGCGGTCTCGCTGGCCGAGGCCGGGGACCGGGTGATCCTCTACCTGGTCGAGGAGGGGGTCTTCGCGGCCGTCTCGGACGGGGTGCCGGAGCTCGCCCGGCTGGTCGAGCTCGGATCCGAGGTCTGGGCCGACGAGCACTCGCTCGGGCACCGGGCGCTGGTGGCGACCCGGCTGCGGCCGTTCGTCCGGGTCAAGGCGCCGTGGGCGCTGGACAGCGCGGTGCGGGAGGCGGACGGCCGGGTGGCGATGCACTGACGGCCCGTGAGCCGTGGTGCGGCCGGTGCGGCCGGGGCTGCCGACGACCCCTGACGATCCCTGACGACCCCTGACGATCCCTGACGACCCCTGGAGTCCGGCGGGACTCCAGGGGTTTCCGGCCTCCCGGGAGACCGAACGTTCTGTCATCACCGCAGCTCAGCGGTGTGTGGACGACCCGTCCGGCGGGTCATTCTGCACGTTTGTGCAGTTGCGGGAACCTGCATCCGGAACGCCCTTGTTCCCAGGTCCGGGCTTTGTGAGGCTGTGGGTACGCCAAGCCGCCCGGGTAACCGCAACCCGCTGGTGGTGACTCGTTCGCCGCCCTCGCACAGGGGCAGAAGTATCTGTGCGGGGTGTCGGGGGACGCCGGACGGTCGGTCATTTGTGGTGATGGCGATCGAACCCGGTCCCAGCGAGGCGTTGCTGCTCCGCCTCGCTGGAAGCACCTCGGATTTGGCGTACGTGAAGTGGATCCGCCCGGAGCTCGATGGCGCCGAGCCAAGGCTCCGGGCCGGATCCGCCCACGGAGAGGGGTCCTTGGTCGCCCGCTCGGGGGGCGAGCGACCGGACCCGACCTCCCTCCCGGCCGCCACCCGGCCCCTCCCTGATGAGATGATGCGCCCCAAGCGGTCGTTCGACCGCTGCCGGTCCGCGTGCGCAGGGGGAACGGGTGGACGAGAAGCCTGGAACGTCCGAGATGCCGCAGGACGGCCCGCCCCCGCTCGCCGACCACCCGTCGGAGCCGGCCGGGGCCGCCGCCGAACCGGCGGTGGGCGAACTCCCGCTGCCGGGCGAGGCCGCCCGCACCCGCTACCTCGCGATCCTCGCCGACGGCGGCCGACTGCCGGCCTCGGCCGTGCCGCCCGCCGACCGCCCCGCCGTCGCCGAACTGCTCGAACTCGGCCTGCTCCGCACCGACCCGGCCGGCGCCGGCTACACCGTGGTCAACCCGCGCTCGGTCGGCGGCCGGCTCAGCGAGGAACTGCGCTCGGCCGGCACCCGGCTGCTGGTGCAGGCCCAGGAGATGCCCGCGCTGCTGGACGACCTGACCCGGGCCTACGACCGGACGCCGCGCAAGGTGGACCGCTCCGGCGAGGTGCGGCACCTGCACGGGGCCGAGCAGGTCTGGGAGCGGATCGGGCTGCTCCACCGGGCCAGCGTCGAGGAGGTGCTCTCCGCCCAGCCCGGCGGACCGCTGGGCCGGCCGCTGCTGGAGCACGCGCTCGACCTGGCCGATCGGCTGCTGGCCCGCGGGGTCGCCATGCGCGCGCTCTACGAACCCACCGCCCGGGCCGACGGGCCGACCGTGGCCCATGTCCTGGCCGCCACCGAACTCGGGGTCCGCAGCCGGGTGTTGGGCGAGTCGTTCAAGCGGATGCTGATCTTCGACCGGACCACCGTGGTGATCCCCTCCGGCCCCGACTACACCAGCGCGGCCTTCGTCGAGGACCCGGCGGTGGTCGCCTTCCTGATCGGCATGTTCGAGCGGGACTGGGCCCGGGCCGAGCCCTCGCAGTGGAGCCCCACCGCCGCCGAGCCCGCCGCGCAGCCGGTGCACGTCCAGGTCGGCCGGCTGCTCGCCCAGGGCCTCACCCAGCGCATGGTCGCCGCCCGTCTCGGCCTGAGCGACCGCACCGTCGCCGCCCACATCTCCCGCCTGCGCGACCAGTACGACGCCGAGACGCTGTTCCAACTCGGCTGGCTGATGCGGGCCGCCGCCGGTGACGGCCGCCCGGAGCCGGGCTGGTGAGCGGGTCCGGGTCGGGAGCGGCGACGGGGGAGGGAGCATGACGGTGCCCGCGCTGCCGGGCGCCGCCGCGCGTGCGCTCTACCGCGAACTCCTCGCGGACGGCGGCCTCTTCGACCTCGCGCAGGTGTCGGCCCGGGAGCCGGCCGCGCTGGCCCAGCTGCGCGCGACCGGTCTGGTGGTGGAACTGCACGAAGGCCAGTGGGGCACCGCCGACCCGCGCCGGGCGGCCGGCCTGCTCCGCGCCCAGTACCGCGAGGCCGCCGTCGAGTTGCTGCTGCGGGCGGACGAACCGGTGCGTGCCATGGACGAGTTGGCGCAGGCCTACGACTCGGCCGCGCTCCCGCCGCCGGCCGAGCGCTCGATCACCCACGTCGAGGGGCTGCAGCAGATCCAGCAGCGGCTGGGCGACCTGATCCTGGAGAGCCGGTACGAGATCCTCAGCATGCAGCCCGGCGGCGCCCGCCCGGCCGTCCACCTGCCCCGGATGTACACCGACGTCGAGGCGATCCGGGGCCGGGGCATCGAGCTGCGCACCCTCTACCAGCCGGGCGCCGACACCGACCCGGCCACCGTCGCCTACGCGGCGCACGCCACCGCGCTGGGCGCCCGGATCCGGATCCTCGACGAGCCGTTCCGCCGGCTGATGGTCCTGGACCGCTCCGTCGTCGTGCTGGCCGGCCACGCCAGCTACCAGGTCGCCACCTTCGTCGAGGACCCGGTGGTGGTCGGCCTGGTGCTGGACCAGTTCGAACGCGACTGGACCCGGGCGGAGCGGGTCCGCTGGGACCCGCCGCCGCCCTCGACCCTGGCCGACCTGCTGGCCCGGGGCCTGACCCAGCGCGCCATCGCCAACCGGCTGGGCCTGAGCGAGCGCACGGTGGCCGCGCAGATCGCCCGCCTGCGGGAGGAGTACGACGCGGACACGCTGTTCCAGCTCGGCTGGCTGATGCGCGCGACGTCCTGACGCCGCGACGTCCTGACGGCGCGGTGGCCGTCAGGACGTCGGCGGGGACTGAAGGGGTGTCAGCCGGTGACCGCGTCGCTGCCCGCCCAGCCGCCGTACGGGTTGCCGACGCTGGGGACCGGGTTGAACTGCTCGCCGGGGGCGGTCCAGAAGCCCTCGCGCAGCGAGAGCGCCATGCCGGCCCAGTCGAGGGCGGTCTCCACGATGTGGCGCATGCTCTCCGGGGACCAGGTGTCGTCGAAGACCAGCGGCAGCACCGGCGCGACCTGCTCGATGGTGGCGATCAGCGGGTTGTGGGTGATCGCCTCGTCGACCAGCAGCACGATGGGCTTGCGCAGCGCGGAGGCCCAGCCGAGCTCCAGCGAGACGCCGGCCGAGAGCGGCGATCCCACGTAGGCGAAGAGCAGGTCGGCGGTCTGCAGCGCTCGGAAGTCGGACGGCACCCGGGACTCGGGCACCCGCCCCTCCACCGTCCACGCGTCGCTGTGGTGCGCGCTGAACACGGCGGCGCCGCTGTGCAGCAGCGAGCTGCGCAGGGCGGTCAGCCGGGTGCGGCTCGCCAGCGTCACCACGCTGTCGGCGGGCCCCGTCAGCCGCATCAGCGGCGCGGCGAGGAAGACACGGGCCCGGCGGCCTTCGGGGGCCTGGGCTGCGTGCTGGCGCATGTAGGGCTCAGACATGGTGAGTGACTCCGGGGGCATGGGGTGGTCCTGCGAAGTGTGGTGTCGACGCAGGTCAAACGGGGTTGGTGCGAGCGGTCGCTGGATCCGCGCCGGGCCGTGGGAAGGGGCTCTCGACGGAATTGATCGTCACTCGTCCGCAAGTGCGTCGTCCACCGAGCTGGCGTGGCATCTCCCTGTCTGGCACTTGGATGACACCTTCGACGCCGGAGATCCATGGCTGACCCCCGACAAACAGGTGTCATATTTCTGCCAGGCAGAACGATGACACCGGTCCTGGGATGACCGGGGTTGCCTTCGGGCGGAAGTATGGCTTCGTCAAATGCCCGTTCGAGCGCACTCAGCCGAGTGGTCGGTGGGTACTAAACGTTCTCGCAATATCAGGTCCATGACAAGGAGCCGTCTCATGCGTCGTGCACCCCGATCCCGGATCCGTGTGCTGGTAGCGGCCGTTGCCGTTGGCGCAGCGCTGGCGCTTCCCGTCACCGTGGCGATTCATTCCGCCTCGGCGAGCCCGAGCGACATCAATTGGAACAATGCCGCACTCGGTGTGCAGCAGAATGCCGTTCACGGGGCCAACACGGTGCTTCCGGCCGACATTAAGTGGGACTAGTCCGGTAGCGCCCGGGCCCGGCCCGGAGCGCCCGGCGAACGGCCCGTTCGGGGCGGTGCGTGGTGGGGCGGCTGTTCCGGCACGTTCCCACCGCGGTCCCGCGGCCACGGCGCCGTGGCGCGTCGGCACCGGTGACCGGGCCTACTGACCGGGCTGGCCGGCCTCCTGCGCGGGGGAGACCGCGGGGGAGACCTCGCCGTCCTCGTTGTAGAGGCTGTTGGGGGCGTGCAGGGCCATCCGCCAGCCGAGTTGGAACAGCGTCTCCGAGCCGTACTCCTCGCGGAACTCGGCGATGTGCCGGGCCAGCGTCCGTTCGCTGATGCCGAGGTTGCGGGCGATGACGCGGTGGCCGACGCCCTGCACCATCAGGCGCAGGATGTTGGCGCGCATCCGGGAGATCACTTCCGGCGGCACCTCCGCGGCGCCCAGGAACGGACTGGAGCGGGCCCACATCCGTTCGAACAGGTCGAAGAGGTACGCCACGACCGCGGTGTCGCTGATGAACGCCGCTCTGGCGCCGTCCCCCGGCGTCGGTATGACGGCGACTCTTCGGTCGATGATGAAGATCCGGGTGAACGGCTCCTCCAGGGTGCGGACCTCGGAGCCGGCTTCGGTCATGGCCTCGACGTACTGCCGCGTCGGGGCGGAGTAGCGGGCGCTGGGGTGGTAGATCACCCGCCGGGCGACCCCGCGCCGGGCCAGCCCGAGGTCGCGCTCCATGACCTCCTGGACGAAGTGCTCGCGGCGGCTCCCACCGGGCTGCGCCGTGAGCACCTCCCACTCGGCACCGTCGAAGAGCGTGCCCAGGCGCTGGTTGATCTCCGGCACCCCGTGGGCGTGCACGATCGGCCCGTCGGGGTGGTTGGTCTGCTCCAGCCCCTGGTAGGCGTGGCTCAGGTCCTGCAGCGCTAAGGGGATCGACACCGCCTGCGAGAGCAGTGCCAGGGCCTGCTTCTGCCAGACCGAACCGAGGCGCCCGGCCAGCCGGGTCGGATCCGTCGCGGTCAGGGTCAGCGGCTTCTCGTGGACGACGACCAGGAGACCGAGTTCGATGAGCTCCCGGTAGGTGCCGCTGATGTCGGCCTCGGAGAGCTCGACGCTTCCCCCGGTGGCGATGACCTCCAGGTAGAGGGCCTTCGCCTGCGCGGACACGAAGCCGACGTGCTCCTTCTCCTCGGCCCCGCCTGTCGAACCCATCCCCTGGTCCCCCTCCCGGGAAAAATTCGGCCACTCACACGATTGGGTGCACTCTACGCAAGCGCGGGATCGGTTGGCACCCCACCGTCCGGTGGGATGCCAACCGACCCCGTCGGTCGTCGCGCGCGGTCGCTACCGCCGCGGCCGCCACACCACCAGTGCGCTCGACTGCTGCGCCGGCTGGTACGGCACCAGGTCGCGCCGGTACGAGGCGTGCACCGCGGCCTCCCTGGCCTGCAGCGCCGCGCCCGCGCCCTCGACGGCCGCGGACAGCTCCGCGACCCGCGACTGCAACGCCGCGACCTGGTTCTCCAGTTCGATGATCCGCTTGATGCCGGCCAGGTTGATGCCCTCGTCCTGGGAGAGCCGCTGGACCTCGCGCAGCTGCTGGATGTCCCGGGCTGAGTAGCGGCGGCCACCGCCGCCGGTGCGGTCCGGGCAGACCAGGCCGAGCCGGTCGTACTGGCGCAGGGTCTGCGGGTGCAGGCCGGAGAGCTCGGCGGCGACCGAGATCACGTAGACCGGGGTCTCCTCGGTCAGTGCGTAGCCGGGGCCGGGCGGGCCGGTGCGCCGGCGGCGCGGTGGGGGTCCGCCGGGCAGGCCTTCGCCCAGGCCGGCGCCGATACCAGGCTCAGCGTTCATCGGGTCACGCTCCCTCCGCCGCCTTGAACAGAGCGGCTCGCGGGTCCTCGGTTGCGGTGGCGTCGCGGTACTGCTCCAGTGCGGTCAGGGCCTCGCCGGCGGTCTCCTGCGGGACCGTCACCTCGACGGTGACCAGCAGGTCGCCGCGGGTGCCGTCCTTGCGGGTCGCGCCCTTGCCGCGGGCCCGCAGGGTGAGCCCGTTGGCGCTGCCGGCCGGCAGGCGCAGTTTCACGGCGGGGCCGTTCAGGGTGGGGACGTCGATGGTGCCACCGAGCGCGGCCTCGGGGAAGGTGACCGGCACGGTGACCGTCAGGTTGTCGCCCTTGCGGCCGAAGACCGGGTGCGAGCTGACGTGCACGGTGACGTAGAGGTCGCCGGGCTGGCCGCCGCGCTCGCCCTGGGCGCCCTTGCCCTTGAGCCGGATCCGCTGGGCGTCCTGCACGCCGGCCGGGATCCGCACCTGCATGGTGTGGGCCGAGCTGGCCCGGCCGCTGCCGTGGCAGTCGGGGCAGGGGTCGTCGACGATCATGCCGCGGCCCTTGCAGTCCCGGCAGGGCTCGGAGAGCGCGAAGGCGCCCTGACCCCGGCTCACCGTGCCGGCGCCCACGCAGGTCGGGCAGACCCGCGGGGTGGTGCCGGCCTTGGCACCGGTGCCGGAGCAGGTGCGGCACGGGGCCTGACTGGTCATCCGCAGCGGCACGGTGGCGCCGTCCACGGCCTCCTCGAAGCTGAGCGTGACCTCGGTCTCGACGTCGGCGCCGCGCCGCGGCTGGGCCTGCCGGCCGCGGTTGAACAGCCCGCCGAACACGTCGCCGATGCCGCCGCCGGCGCCGCCGCCCTGGGAGCCGTTGAACAGGTCGCCGAAGTCGAAGCTGTAGCCGTTGCCGGCGGTGCCGCCGCGCATCCGGCCGGCCCCGAAGAGGCTGCGGGCCTCGTCGTACTCCTTGCGGCGCTTCTCGTCCGAGAGCACGTCGTAGGCCTCGGAGATGTCCTTGAACCGCTCCTCGGCCTTCGCGTCACCCTTGTTGGCGTCCGGGTGGAACTCGCGGGCGAGCTTCCGGTAGGTCTTCTTGATCTCGGCGGTGGTGGCGTCCTTCGGCACGCCGAGGACCTTGTAGTAGTCCTTCTCCACGTAGTCCTTCGTGCTCATGACTCCCAACCACCTCCCAGGGGCGATACGGCGCTGCGGAGCCGCGCGTCACCGGTGGTGACGTGCGGCCCCGCAGCGCACAGCGTGTCAGTTCTCGGCCGCACCGTCAGCCTCGGGGCCACCCTCGGAGTCCACGGTGCCCGTGGACTGGGTACCCGGCTGCGGCTCGGCCACGGCCACCATCGCCGGGCGGATGATCCGCTCGCCGATCCGGTAGCCGGGCTGCAGCACCTGCACACAGGTGTCCTCGGTGACCTCCGAGGAGTAACTGTGCATCAGGGCCTCGTGCAGGTTCGGGTCGAAGGGCTCGCCCTCCTTGCCGAACTGCTGCAGGCCCAGCTTGGCGACCACGGTCTCCAGGTTGTCGGAGACCGACTTGAAGCCCCCGGTCACCTCGCCGTGCTCGCGGGCCCGGCCGATGTCGTCCAGCACCGGGATCAGCTGCTCCAGGATGTTGGAGACGGCGATCTCACGGACCGTCAGCCGGTCGCGCTCGACCCGCTTGCGGTAGTTCTGGTACTCGGCCTGCAGCCGCTGCAGGTCGGCGGTGCGCTCGGTCGCCTCGCGCTTGGCGGTGGCCAGCTCGTCCGAGCCGGCCTCCGCGGCGGCGCCCTTGACGGCCTCCTCGGCGGCCTTCAGCACGGCCTCGTCGGCGTTGGAGTCGTCGCCGGGCTCCACGCCCTGCGGCTTCTCCGTCATGCCGCACCACCCTTGGGCTTCTCGTCGTCGACGATCTCGGCGTCCACGACGTCGTCCTCCTTGGGCGCCTCGGCACCCGCGGCACCGGCGGCGGCACCCGAGGCCTGGGCGTCGGCGTAGAGGGCCTGGCCGAGCTTCTGGGCGGTGGTGGAGACCTTCTCCGAGGCCTCGCGGATGGCCGCGATGTCCTCGCCCTTCAGGGCCTCCTTGAGCTCGCCGATCGAGGCCTCGACCTCGGTCTTGACGTCGGCCGGGAGCTTGTCGGTGTTGTCCGCGATGAACTTCTCGGTCGAGTAGACGAGCTGCTCGGCCTGGTTGCGGGTCTCGACCGACTCGCGGCGCTTGTGGTCCTCCTCCGCGTACTGCTCGGCCTCGCGGGTCATCCGCTCGATGTCCTCCTTGGGCAGCGAGGAGCCGCCGGTGACGGTCATCCGCTGCTCCTTGCCGGTGCCGAGGTCCTTGGCACCGACGTGCATGATGCCGTTGGCGTCGATGTCGAAGGTGACCTCGATCTGCGGCAGGCCGCGCGGCGCCGGCGGCAGGCCGGTCAGCTCGAACATGCCGAGCTTCTTGTTGTACGCCGCGATCTCGCGCTCGCCCTGGTAGACCTGGATCTGCACGGAGGGCTGGTTGTCCTCGGCGGTGGTGAAGATCTCCGAACGCTTGGTCGGGATCGTCGTGTTGCGCTCGATCAGCTTGGTCATGATGCCGCCCTTGGTCTCGATGCCCAGGGACAGCGGGGTGACGTCGAGCAGCAGGACGTCCTTGACCTCGCCCTTCAGGACACCGGCCTGCAGGGCGGCGCCGATCGCGACGACCTCGTCCGGGTTGACGCCCTTGTTGGCCTCCTTGCCGCCGGTCAGCTCCTTGACCAGCTCGGAGACGGCGGGCATGCGGGTCGAGCCGCCGACCAGGACCACGTGGTCGATCTCGGACAGCTGGATGCCGGCGTCCTTGATGACGTTGTGGAACGGGACCTTGCAGCGGTCCAGCAGATCGGCCGTCAGCTGCTGGAACTGGGCCCGGGTGAGCTTCTCGTCCAGGTGCAGCGGGCCCTCGGCGGAGGCCGTGATGTAGGGCAGGTTGATCGAGGACTCGGAGGACGAGGAGAGCTCGATCTTGGCCTTCTCGGCCGCCTCGCGCAGGCGCTGCAGCGCCATCTTGTCCTTGGAGAGGTCCACGCCGTGGCCGGACTGGAAGACCTTCACCAGGTGGTCGACGATGCGCTGGTCCCAGTCGTCACCACCGAGGTGGTTGTCGCCGTTGGTGGCCTTGACCTCGACCACGCCGTCGCCGATCTCCAGCAGCGAGACGTCGAAGGTACCGCCACCGAGGTCGAAGACCAGGATGGTCTGGTCGTCCTTGTCCAGGCCGTAGGCCAGGGCGGCCGCGGTCGGCTCGTTGACGATGCGCAGGACGTTCAGACCCGCGATCTCACCGGCCTCCTTGGTGGCCTGGCGCTCCGAGTCGTTGAAGTAGGCCGGGACGGTGATGACCGCGTCGGTGACGGTCTCGCCCAGGTAGGCCTCGGCGTCGCGCTTCAGCTTCTGCAGGATGAAGGCGCTGATCTGCTGCGGGTTGAAGTCCTTGCCGTCGATGGCGGTCTTCCACCCGGTGCCCATGTGCCGCTTGACCGAACGGATGGTCCGGTCGACGTTGGTCACGGCCTGGCGCTTGGCGACCTCGCCGACCAGCACCTCGCCGTTCTTCGCGAAGGCGACGACGGACGGCGTGGTCCGGGCGCCCTCGGCGTTGGTGATGACGGTGGGCTCACCGCCTTCGAGAACACTGACGACCGAGTTCGTCGTGCCGAGGTCGATACCGACCGCGCGTGCCATCTGGATACCTCCACGAGAGTTGAGCTTTACGCGCTCAAGCATGCCCCAGGCCCGGGAGGGAGTCAACAGCCATGAGTCGGTGGCGCTCAACTTTTATGCGGCCCTTATTGACCCCCTCCTTTTTGCCCCCAATGGGTGAGTATGGCCCTACGTGACTGCCGCCATACCTTGAACGTCTTCTGGGTGAGTGCTACGGAGCGATAAGGTCCGCCCGGTGGGTGGTTAAGTTACCCACGAGTACACTCGACCGACCTCTACCCTCACCCACCACCGCTGGAGTACGGAGAAGCCGGATGCAGCTAGCAGCGATCCTCATCTCACTGGGCACGACCGTGGTCGGCGTCGCGCTGTTCGCTCGTGCCATCGCGCAGATCTTCCGGTTCGTCCGGCTCGGCCAGCCGGTGCCCGCCGGGTCGCGGATCAACGACCCGGTCGCCCGCACGGTGACCCTGGCCCGGGAGTTCCTCGGACACTCCCGGATGAACAAGTGGGGCATCGTCGGCATCGCGCACTGGTGCGTGGCCGTCGGCTTCTACGCGCTGATCCTCACCCTGGTCGGCGCGTTCGGGCAGCTCTTCGACCCGAAGTTCGAGGTCCCGGTCATCGGCGACTGGACGCCGTACCTGGTGTTCCAGGAGCTGCTCGGCCTGGTGACCTTCGTCGGCATCGCGGTGCTGACCGTGATCCGCCAGCTGAGCCTGCCGAACAAGGCCGGCCGCAAGTCCCGGTTCGCCGGCTCCAACATGGGCTTCGCGTACTTCATCGAGATCGTCATCCTGGTCATCGGCGCGGCGATCCTGACGCTGCGCGGCCTGGAGGGCGCGCAGGCCGGGGTGGACCACTACGAGGCCGCCTACGTGGTCTCGTACCCGCTGGTGCTCGCCTTCAAGGGGCTGAGCCTGGGCACCCTGCACAACCTGCTCTGGCTGACCGCGACGATCAAGATCTCGGTCTCCTTCATCTGGATGATCACGGTCTCGCTCAACACCGACATGGGCGTGGCCTGGCACCGGTTCCTGGGCTTCCCGAACATCTGGTTCAAGCGGAACGCGGACGGCGAGGTGGCGCTGGGCGCGCTGCAGCCGATGAGCTCCGGCGGCCAGCCGATCGACTTCGAGGACCCGGCGGAGGACGCCGTCTTCGGCGTCTCGCAGGTCGAGCACTTCTCCTGGAAGGGCATCCTCGACTTCTCCACCTGCACCGAGTGCGGCCGCTGCCAGTCGCAGTGCCCCGCCTGGAACACCGGCAAGCCGCTCTCGCCCAAGCTGCTGATCATGTCGCTGCGCGACCACGCCTACAACAAGGCGCCGTACCTGCTGGCGGGCGGCGGTCGCGATGCCGAGGGCGAGGAGAAGGCCACCGCCGAGCAGCTGGCCGGGGTCCCCGCCGCCGCGCTGGCCGAGGCCGAGCGTCCGCTGATCGGGACCGCCGAGGAGGGCGGCGTGATCGACCCGGACGTGCTGTGGTCCTGCACCACCTGCGGCGCCTGCGTCGAGCAGTGCCCGGTGGACATCGAGCACATCGACCACATCGTCGACATGCGCCGCTACCAGGTGATGATCGAGTCCTCGTTCCCCACCGAGGCCGGCACCATGCTCAAGAACCTGGAGAACAAGGGCAACCCGTGGGGCATGGCCACCAAGGCCCGCCTGGACTGGGTCAAGGAGCTGAAGAAGGAGACCGGCATCGAGGTCCCCGTCATCGGCGAGGACATCGAGCCCGCCGAGGTCGAGTACCTGTACTGGGTCGGCTGCGCGGGTGCGCTGGAGGACCGGGCGAAGAAGACCACCAAGGCCTTCGCCGAGCTGCTGCACACCGCCGGGGTGAAGTTCGCGATCCTGGGCAAGGAGGAGTCCTGCACCGGTGACTCCGCCCGCCGCCTGGGCAACGAGTTCCTCTTCCAGATGCTGGGCGCGCAGAACGTCGAGACGCTCAACGCCGCGCTGGAGGACGCTCCGAAGAAGCGGATCGTGGCCACCTGCCCGCACTGCTTCAACACCATCGCCAACGAGTACCCGCAGCTCGGCGGGCACTTCGAGGTGATCCACCACACCCAGCTGCTGCAGCACCTGATCGACGAGGGCAAGCTCGTGCCGGTCAACCCGGTCGAGGGCCTGATCACCTATCACGACCCGTGCTACCTGGGCCGCCACAACAAGGTCTACAGCCCGCCGCGCGAGATCATGGACAAGGTCCCGGGCCTGCGCCAGCAGGAGATGCACCGTCACAAGGAGCGCGGCTTCTGCTGCGGGGCCGGTGGCGCGCGGATGTGGATGGAGGAGCGGATCGGCAAGCGGATCAACACCGAGCGGGTGGACGAGGCGCTGTCGCTCAACCCCGACATCGTCTCCACCGCCTGCCCGTTCTGCCTGGTGATGCTCTCCGACTCCGTCAACGGCAAGAAGAACGAGGGCGCGGCGAAGGAGCACCTGAAGGTGGTCGACGTCGCCCAGCTGCTGCTCGACTCGGTCAAGGCCGCACCGGTCGAGCCCGAGGCGGAGCCGGTCGAGGCGTAGCACCCCGCCCGGCGTGACGGGGCGGGCCGCGCGGCGTGACCGGGTGACCGGTAGCGCTGCGTAGGTCCGCTGGAACGCAGAACGAATGTTTGAGCCGGGTGTGAATGTGCTTGCGGCTCAGCGCCTCACATATGATGCCTGCCCCGGGCGGTATACGCCCGGGGCAGGCGGCTTGCGGCATTTGTCCGCCACCGGCGCCCAGGCCACCACCCGAGCG
This sequence comes from Kitasatospora viridis, assembly GCF_007829815.1. Classification (NCBI taxonomy): domain Bacteria; kingdom Bacillati; phylum Actinomycetota; class Actinomycetes; order Kitasatosporales; family Streptomycetaceae; genus Kitasatospora; species Kitasatospora viridis. Next base: position 3,053,893 of record NZ_VIWT01000001.1, read on the forward strand.
CCCGTCAGCTGATCCGCAGTCGGTTCCTCCTGGCCGCCGGATCGGCGGGCGAACCGAGCACCAAGCACCCGAGCGACGGCCCTGACACGAACCCGCGGGCTGGATCGCTGACCGGAACCAAGGGGAGAAACGCACAGATGACCCAGGCGATCATGCTGGTCGGCGGTCAGGGCACCCGGCTGCGCCCGCTCACCACCCACACCCCGAAGCCCATGCTCCCGGTGGCGGGTGTGCCGTTCATCGCGCACCAGCTCGCCCGGGCGGCCGCGGCCGGCGTCACCCGCGTGGTGCTCGCCACCTCCTACCTGGCCGAGGTCTTCGAGGAGCACTTCGCCGACGGCACGCCGTACGGGATCGAACTGGTCTACCTGACCGAGAAGGAGCCGCTGGGCACCGGTGGCGCGATCCGCAACGCCGCCGAGGGCCTGACCTGCGGCCCCGACGAGCCGGTGCTCATCTTCAACGGCGACATCCTCTCCGGCCTGGACATCGCGGCCCTGCGCGACGGCCACGTGGCCGCCGGCGCCGACGTCACCCTGCACCTCACCCGGGTCGAGGACCCGCGGGCCTTCGGCCTGGTGCCGACCGACGAGCACGGCCGGGTGCTGGAGTTCCTGGAGAAGCCGGAGACCCCCGAGCAGATCGTCACCGACCAGATCAACGCCGGGTGCTACGTCTTCACCCGATCGGTGATCGACCGGATCCCGGCCGGCCGGGTGGTCTCCGTCGAGCGCGAGACCTTCCCCGAGCTGCTGGAGAGCGGCGCCCTGGTGCGCGGCGTGGTCGACACCTCGTACTGGCTCGACCTGGGCACCCCCGCCGCCTTCGTGCGCGGCTCGGCCGACCTGGTGCTCGGCCGGGTGGACTCGCCCGCCGTGCCCGGTGCGACCGGTGAGGCGCTGCTGCTGGCCGGCTGCACCGTCGACCCCGGCGCGCTGCTCAGCTCCGGCAGCGTGGTCTCCGAGGGCGCCTCGGTCGCGGCCGGCGCCATCGTCGAGGGCAGCGTGGTCCTGCCCGGCGCGGTGATCGGCGCGGACGCCGTGGTCAAGGACTCGATCGTGGGCGCCTACGCGGTGATCGGCGAGCGCACCGTGCTGGACGGCGCGGTGATCGGCGACGGTGCCGTCGTCGAGGCCGACAACGAGCTGCCGAACGGCATCCGGATCGCCTGCGGCAGCCGGCTCGCGGTCGGCGCGGTGCGCACCACCGCCGGCCCCGGCGGCTGCCCGGCCGGCCAGAACTCGGCCGCGGCCGTGCACGGGTCGGTGCTGCAGAAGTAGGGCTGCGGGTCGGCCCGGCCGGTTCTCCCGGCGCTGCTTCGCGGAGGGGTTGTGGTGGTGCGTCACAGCACTGCTGCAACCCCTCCGGCGTTCGGGTCCCGGTAGGGCTTTGCGGGTACCTTCGGAGCGTGGCAGGGAACGGACATCAGAGCGGGTGGGGCGGGGACCAGGCGGGGCGGACCCTCCCGGAGGGGTTCACCGTCCCCGACGGCGCCTACGGGGCGGCCCAGGGCGGGTACGGCCACCGGCCGGACGGGTACGGGGCGGGCGGCTACGGGACGGACGGGTACGGGCCGGGGGGCTACGGGGCGGGTGACCGCTCGTCGGAGTACCAGTCGCCTGAGTACCAATCGTCCGAGTACCCCTCGTCGGAGTACCCCGAGTACCTGGACCAGCAGGGCGGGCCGGAGGGCGGGGACAACGTCACCACCTACCGGGCCGGCGGTCGCACCACGCCCCGGGCCGCCGGGCGACGGCTGGACTGGCGGGAACTGCTGGTCGGCATCTACCGGGCACCCGCCCGGACCTTCGACCAGATGCGGGACCACCAGGTGTGGCTGCCCGCCGTCTGCGTCTCGCTGGTCTACGGCGTGCTGGCGGTGTTCGGGTTCGGCGACACCCGCAGCGAGGTGGTCAAGTCCACCTTCACCGTGGCGCTCTGGTCGCTGGCCGGGGCCGCCGTGGCGTTCACCGTCGCCGGGCTGATCCTCGGCACGGTGACCTACGCGCTGGCCCGGCAGTTCGGCGGTGACGGGCCGTTGGCGCCCACCGTCGGGCTGGCCGTGCTGGTCGGCTGGACCTCCGACGCGCCCCGGCTGCTGGCCGCCCTGGTGCTGCCCTCCTCGGGCCCGGTGGTGCAACTGCTCGCCTGGGCCAGCTGGCTGCTCTGCGCGGTGCTGCTGACCGTGCTGGTCCGGCGGGTGCACGACCTGCCGTGGGGCAAGGCGGCCGGCGCGGTGCTGGTGCAGCTGCTCGCGCTGCTGGTGATGGTGAAGCTGCCGACCCTGGGGTGAGCGCTCGGCGGTCCGGGGGCTGTCTAGGCTGGTGGACGCAGACGTTCGGCACACCACCCGTACGGACGCGGCCATTGCTACGAACCCTCGGAGACCCCGAATGACCTCCCTCCCCACCACCCGCGTCGGCTTCCCCGCCGGGGCGGTGACCGGCGAGTCCACCGTGCTCGCCGTCCACCCGCTCGGCGACGGCCGGTACGGGGTGGTCACCGCGGACACCCCCTTCCACCCGCTCGACCACACCTGGCCCGACCAGCCGGCCGACACCGGCACGCTCACCGTGGCCGGCACCGAGCTGGCCGTGGTGGACTGCCTGACCGCCGCGGTCGGCCCCGACGGTGGCGAGCTGCTGGTCGGCACCGACATCCCGGTGCGGCGCGGTGACGAGGAGTGGGCCTGGCTGGTGCTGCACGTGGTCGAGTCGGCGCCGCAGGCCCTGGCCGCGGGCGCCGAGGTGGCGCTGGCCGTGGACGCCGAGCGGCGGGCCGCGCTGAGCGCCGCGCACACCGGCTGCCACCTGCTCGCGCTCGCCCTGAACGAGGCGCTGGCCGAACGCTGGCGCAAGGACCCGGGCCGCTCCGACGCGCTCGGCCACCCCGACTTCGACAGCCTGGCGATGGCCTCCTCGGTGATGGACACCGAGGCCAGCACGGACACCTACCGGCTGGGCAAGTCGCTGCGGAAGAAGGGCTTCACCACCGACGCCGCCGACGGCCTGCCCGCGCTCGCCGAAGCCCTGCCGGCCGTCACCGCCGCGGTCAACGAGCGGCTGGCCGGCTGGGTCGCGGCCGACGCCCCGGTGCGGATCGAGGTGCCCGGACCGGAGCTGACCGCCCGTCGGACCTGGCACTGCGAGCTGCCGGCCGGCCCCGCGCAGCTCGCCTGCGGCGGCACCCACCTGCACCGGCTCGGCCAGCTCTCCGCGCTGGTCACCGAGCTGACCCTGTCCGAGGACGGGAGCGAGCTGGTCGCGGTGACCCGGCCGGCCCGGGTCTGAGGCGGCTCAGCGGCTCAGAGGCTCGGTGGCTCAGACCGCCGTGCGGTGGAAGTTGAGGTAGGAGCGGGACGGCGTCGGACCGCGCTGCCCCTGGTAGCGCGAGCCGTACCGCTCCGAGCCGTACGGGTGCTCGGAGGGCGAGGAGAGCCGGAACAGGCAGAGCTGACCGATCTTCATGCCCGGGTAGAGCTTGATCGGCAGGGTCGCCACGTTCGACAGCTCCAAGGTCACGTGCCCGCTGAAGCCCGGGTCGATGAACCCGGCCGTCGAGTGGGTCAGCAGCCCGAGCCGGCCCAGGCTCGACTTGCCCTCCAGCCGCGAGGCCACGTCGTCCGGCAGCGTGATCACCTCGTAGGTGGACGCCAGCACGAACTCGCCCGGGTGCAGGATGAACGCCTCGTCACCCTCCGGCTCCACCAGCCGGGTCAGGTCCGGCTGCTCCTGCGAGGGGTCGATGTGCGGGTACCGGTGGTTCTCGAACACCCGGAAGAAACGGTCCAGCCGGACGTCGATGCTCGACGGCTGGATCATGGCGGGGTCGTAGGGAGTGAGCACGACCCGGCCCTTGTCGAGCTCGGCGCGGATGTCTTTGTCGGAGAGCAGCACGCCACGAGGTTACGTGCTCTCGCCCCGACGCCCAATTCCCTCCACGTACCGGACACGCCGAGAGCCCCCGGTCGGAGGCCCCCGGCACCGCCGCCCGCTACTCCTCGACCGGCACCGCGCTCCGCAGCCGCCCGCACCGCGGACACCGCAACAACCGCTGGGGCCCGAGCCGCGCCCCCAGGTTCCGCAACGGGAACGACCCCGTACTGAACACGTGCCCCTCGGCACACCGCACGACAGTCCGCCGCTCCATCGATCCCCTTCCCACTTCCCCGACCCGGCCCGACCGCACCGTCGGACCACGACAGCCGTACATTAGGGGATCAACCGGACATCCAACCTCCAACTCGCCGCCCCTCCCGAACCCAGTACTGACCACCCGGCAGCATGGGGTACAGTGGAGCATGATCGAGCCGTTGCTGACGGTTCATCAGGCGGGCGTAGTTTAATGGTAGAACATGAGCTTCCCAAGCTTAGAGCGCGAGTTCGATTCTCGTCGCCCGCTCAGATGGAGAGCCCCAGGTCAAGTGGCCTGGGGCTTTCGCGTTGGCTGGACCGGCTGGGGGGGCTGGCGTGCCGGATGTGTGCCAGAGGGCAGCTGATGTTCCGTCAGATCCGATGGCCAACCCCGGAGGCTGCCGGGCGGTCAGTCTTCGTCGCCGTCGTCCACCGGATCGGTGCTGGGGTATCCGTCTTCCGTGACGACCGCCTTGCCCGTGGCCTTCTCGATGGCCTCGACCAGGGCCCGCTGGCGGGCTTCGAAGAAGCCTGCGAAGTCATCCTTGGCGAGCAGCTCGGGGTCGGCCAGGTGGGTGCGGATGTGGTCGGCCACGGTGTCCGCCTCGACCTCGGCGTTCTTGGCGAGCCGGGGGAGGTAGGCGGAGGGCGCCACTCCGCCGATGATCCGGTTGGTGCGTCCGGTCAGTGGGGTCTTGTTGACGATCGAGTTGTAGCTGCCTCGGGGGATGTTCTCCCGCTCGCACCACACCTGCGGGAAGATGTGGTGGATGTCCACGGCTTCCGCGAAGTACTCGGTGATCTCGGCCTTCTCACCGGTCCGCCAGTCCGCGGCGCCCTCCTTCATCAGCAGCGCGTAGATCCCCTTGTAGGCGGCGCTGTTGCGGGTGCGCAGGGTCAGCAGCCGGCTCGCGCTGAACCGGGCGTCGCGCACGGTGCGGGGTTCGGGGCCGGCGCCGCGGACCCAGTCCACCGTCTCGGGCAGGTCGTGGCTGAACCTGGTCTCCGTCGAGCCGCCGTACAACTCGCCGAACACGCCGCACCAGTACCAGCGGGCCAGCTTCTGCTGGGCGCCGGCCGGTTGGGCGTGCTCGCCGAGCACGCTGAGGATCGCGGCGAGCGGGATCAGCTGGGTGCCGTAGGGCAGGAACTTGGTGTCGAAGAGGTACTGCTGGCGCAGGAACTTGGCGGCGTCCTTGAAGCCCTGGACGACCAGCGGCTCGAAGTGCTCGTACTCCTCCAGGCCGAGTTCCAGCATGTCCTTGCGCTTGCAGCCGATCCGGGGCAGCCGTTCCTCGTCGACCCCGGTCGCGGCTGCGCGGTCCCGTCGGGCCGCCGTCGCCATCAGTGTGACGGCCTGCAGGAAGTCGGTGTTGGAGACCTCCTTGAGCACGCGGTACTCGGGCGCCTTCCAAGCAGCCCGGACCTTGTTGTCCCAGTGGTCGCGCAGGTCGAACTCGTCCGCGGCGTAGGTGGCGGTGAGCAGCTCGAAGACGGTCAGGGTGACGCCACCGGTGTTGACCTTCTCGAACACCTGGCAGACGGCTTGCCGCTCGGTCTGCTTCCCGAGTTCGATCACCGGCACCTGGTAGAGCTCGAAGGGGCGGATGAACGCCTCCTCGAAGTCCCGCCACCACTTGCGGCCGTCCTCGCCGCGCGCCTTCCAGTAGTCCTCGTAGCCGTAGCTCCAGTCACGGTTGTCGAAGAGCTTCGCGAGCGGGAAGAGCCGGGCCTCGTACTCCTTCTCCGGGGTCGAGCAGTCCTCGATGGGCTCGCCCCGGAAGCTGCGGACCACCCGGTCGGCCGGCAGCAGGCGGATGGCGTCCTCCCGGTCCACCTGGGGGTCGAGGGCCTTGACCATGTCGACGTAGAACCAGCCGGAGATCGGCTGCTTCCGCTGGTTCTGGGTCTCGACCGGCTTGCCGAGCACGAGCGACTGGAAGAGCGAGGTCATCCGCTGCTGGCCGTCGAGGATCAGGGTGTCTGGTTGGGTGCGCGGCGGCGGGGTGGCGCCTTCGACCGGGCGGTACTTGAAGCGGACGTCACCGCCGGTCTGCAGCAGCATCAGGGTGCCGACCGGGTAGCCGCGGGAGATCGAGGCGAGCAGGCCGATGATGTTGTGGTCCGGCCACACCCAGCCGCGCTGGAACTCCGGCAGCTGTGCCTCGCCCTCGGCCACCCGCCGCAGCAGTTTGATCAGCTGGACCTTGTCGATCCCGAATGCTTGCTCCGGCACGATCCGTCCCTTCCTCGACACTGAACGTTGCCGAGAGGCTATCGGGTGGCCGAGCGAACACGGGGTCGGTTCCCAGGCCGACCGGCCCGCCCAGCCGGCGTTGCTGTCGAAGCCGGCCGACAGCCCGGCAGAACGAAGGCCCAGCCCGGAGAGGTGGTCTCCGGGCTGGGCCTTCGGGGGTGACTGCGGGTCAGATCTTGGCGGCGCGGCGGCGCTGGGAGTAGACGACCGCGCCGGCGCCGAGGGCGACCAGGGTGGCGCCGGCGGCGATCAGGGGGGTGCTGTCGGTGCCACCGCCGGTGTAGGCGAGCTTCTGGGGGGTGGTGGCGGTGTCGGTGGTGGTGGTGGGGGTGGTGGCGGTGGTGTTGTTGGCCTGGGTGGTGGTGTTGGTGTCGGCGACCGGGGCGGCGACCGGGGCGCTGAGGGCGACGGCAGCGGCGGCGGGCTTGGCGGCGGTGCCGGACTGGCCCTTGGCCGAGGTGGACTTGGCGGGGGCGGAGCCGGTCTGGGCCGCGGCGACGGGGAAGGAGACGGTGCCGAGGTCGGCGCTGTGGTTGGCGTCGTCGGTCAGGGTGAAGGTGACGGCGGTGTCGTCGGCGGGGAGGGTGTTCTCGGCGCCGAAGGAGACGGTCCAGGTGTAGGTCTGGTGGGCCGGCACGTCGAAGGGGGTGGAGGCCATGGCGTTCTGGGGGAGCACGTAGCCGCCGGTGACGTTGCCCTGGTAGCCGCTGCCCCAGCTCGGCGGCGCGTCGACGGCCGCGGCGCTGAAGGTGTAGGAGCCCATGGTCAGCGGCGAGCCGGTCGGGGTGGCGACGACCAGCGGGTGGAACGGCAGGCTCAGGTCGGAGTCGTTGGTGACCGACAGGGTCATGCTCTCCGCGTCGCCGCCGCGGACCAGCGGGGTGATCGGGGCGGAGGCCGACAGCTTGGCGGTGAGCGGCTTGGTGGCGCCCTCGGCGATCGGGAAGGTGACGGTGCCGAGGTTGGTGCTGTCGTTGGCGTCGTTGGTCAGGGTGAAGGCGACGGCGGTGTCGTCGGCGGGGAAGTTCTCCTCGGCGCCGAACGAGACGGACCAGGTGTAGGTCTGGTGGGCCGGCACGTTGAAGGGGACGTCGGCCATGGCGTTCTGGGGGAGGACGTAGCCGCCGTTGACCTTGCCGTTGAAGGCGCCGCCCCAGCTCGGCGGCGCGTCGATGGCCGCGGCGTTGAAGGTGTAGGTGCCCATGGTGAGCGGCGAGCCGGTCGCGGTGGCGACGATCGCGGGGTGGAACGGCTGGGCCTGGTCGGAGTTGTTGGTGACCGACAGGGTCATGCTCTCGCCGCTGCCGCCGCGGACCAGCGGGGTGATCGTGCTGGGGGCCGACAGGGTGGCGGTGAGCGGCTTGGCGTCGCTCGGGGCGGCGGCGGCCGGGGTGTCGGCGAAGGCGGCGGTGGGCGCGAGGGCGGCGACGCCGGCGGCGACGAGGGCGGTGGCGGAGAGCAGGCGGGAGCGGCGGGCGAACGAGCGAGCAGACATGATGGTCCCCCCCAGGGATCAGTCAGTGCGGAAAGTGACGAGCGATCAGAATCCAGCCTGCTGCTCTGTCCTGCGACTCAGCGGCTGCGATGTGAAGATAGTGTCAGATTGTTGGTATGCCTGTGATGGTGATTCCGTCACCGCCGTGTAACAGCCGACGGGTACCAACGAACCGCCGGGGAGGGGGTCCCTGAGGGGGCGTCAGCCGCCTGTCTTGAGGCGCTGGAGCGAGCGGGTGAACGGGGTGGCGAGGTCGCCGAGGGGGGCGAAGAACCGGCGGTCGCACTCCTCGACCACGGCGACCGCGCGGTTGGCCAGGTCACGGCCGGCGGGGGTGGTCTGGAGGGCGCGGGCGCGCTTGTCGGTGGGGTGGGGGAGGCGCTCGACCAGGCCGGCGGACTCCAGGGTGCGCAACACCTGGGAGGTCATCATCGGGTCGGTGGCGGTGTGGTCGGCCAGTTGCTTCTGGGTGATCGGGCCGTCGGTGCCGAGCCAGGTGAGGGCGGCCAGCAGGACGAACTGGACGTGGGTCAGGCCGTGCGGTTTGAGGGCCGCGCGCTGGGCGGCCTGCCAGCGGTTGGTGATCTGCCAGAGCAGCAATCCCGGGCTCTCCTCGGCGTCGTCGAAGGAGGAGGCCAGTTCACGTCCGGTCATGGGCGAAGGGTTCCTCCCGGGTCGGCCCGGTCATGGCGGCGCGGATCAGGGCGAAGTCGCCCTCGGTCAGCTCGATCAGACCACGGCGCAGCTGGTACCCCCAGTTCGGCTCGGCGGTGAGGTGGAGGGCGTGGCGCAGGCCGGCGATCGGCGCGTCGGTGGTGGGGCGGTAGTGCACGCGGCGGCGGTGGGGCTTGAAGTCGCCCTCGTCGGCCTGCCAGATCGTTTCGTCGGCGACCTCGGCGAGGGCGGTGAAGGCCTGGAGGGGTTCGCCGTCGCGCAGGCGGGTGCGCGGTGAGTAGTAGACCAGCCAGTCGCCCGCGGAGAGCCGGGCGAGCGGGGGCCGCCGGCCGTGGCCGAGCTGGGCGATGCCCAGGCGCCGGCCGCGCTCGACGTGCTCGCGGCAGACGACGCCGAGCCAGTGCTTCACGCCGCGACCTCGACGTTCGCCTCCGCGGCGGCCTTGAGGCCGGCGAGGTCGCGCGGGAGGCCGGCGGCGATGTCCTTGCCGAGGATGCGGCGCCAGAGCCAGGCCATCGGGCCGGCCAGGTCGACGGTCACCTGGACGTGGGTGGCGCCGGCCTCGTCGACGTCGACCTCGTGGTGGAAGGTCAGCTTGGCGCCGGGCAGCAGCGACACGTCGGTGAACTCGCGCTCGGTCAGGGCGGTGATGACGAACTTGGTCTTCGGGCCGCCCTTCGGCTTGAGCATCCCGGTGGTGCCCTGCGCGAACGGGCCGTCGAGGCGGACCCACGCGGTGTCGGCGTTCCACTCGGGCCAGGTGGCGGTGTCGGCCCAGCGGGCGAAGAAGGCGGTGGGGGCGGCGGTGGAGGAGATCCGGGCGGTGCCGAGCGTCGTCGTCATGGAATTAGTATGCGCGCTTAGTACCCCGGGGGTCAAGGGCCGCCCAGCTCGTCGACCGGGACCAGCGCGAGGCCGCGGGCGAGCAGGCCCTCGATCACGGCGGGCAGGGCCTCGACGGTCTGGTGGCGGTCGCCGGCGCCGTCGTGCATCAGGACGACCGAGCCGGGCGCGGCGGCGTCCAGCACGTTGGCGGTGAGCTGCTCCGGGCCCGGCTTGGTCCAGTCGCGGGAGTCCACGTCCCACATGGTCAGGGCGCTCGGGTGGTCGGCCAGCGCGGCCAGCACCTCGGGGCTGAGCGAGCCGTAGGGCGGGCGGAAGCGGGTCGGGGCCCGGCCGGCGACCCGGGCGATCGCCTCGGTGGTGCGGTCGAGCTGCTCGTGCAGCTGGTCCCGGGTCAGGTCGGGCAGGAAGGGGTGCGACCAGGAGTGGTTGCCCAGCTCGTGGCCGCCGTCGGCGATCCGGCGGACCTCGTCGGGCATGGCCGCGACGTGCAGGCCGACGCAGAAGAAGGTGGCCCGGGCGCCGTAGCGCTCCAGGACGTCGAGGATCCGGCGGGTGTGCGCCGGGTCGGGCCCGTCGTCGAAGGTGAGCGCGACCCGGGGGGTGTCGCGCGGGCCGTGCTCGAAGCAGCGGCCGGCGGCGGCCATGGCCGCGCGGATCGGCGCGCTGCGCAGGGAGTTGTCGTAGTACTCGGGTTCGCGGCCGGTCAGGGTGCCGCGGTCCGGGGTGATCCGGGTCAGCGTGCCGAGGGCGGTGCGGCCCCGTTCGGCGAGCCGGGCGGCCGGGACGGAGCCGAAGTCCGGGCGGGGCGGCAGCTGCCAGGGGTCCGCGCGGTACACCGGGAGGTCGGCCGCCGTCATCGGGCCGTCGAGCAGGCCGTTGGTGCTGTCCAGGATCACCAGCGGCACCGGGCCGTCGGCCAACAGCCTCAGCCAGTCGATGAGTTCGGCGACCCGGGCGGGGTGCCAGCGGCGCGGCTCGGTCACCTGGCGGCCCGCGTCGTCCACCACCTCGATCCGGTAGCCCGAGTCGGTCCAGGCGATGCCCGCGTAGCGCGTGTTCATTGGTCCTCTGGCGTTCTTGCTGGATCTCGTCGCGGTCGGTCGCCGGTCAGTCGGCGCACGGTGCGGCGGAGTTGGGCACGTGGTGAGGGAAATGAGTTGTGGGGAAGTCGAGTTGACTGTGGATCAGGCAACCTTGACGGATTCGGTGCCGATGCTGATGGTGACGGCGACCAGTCCGCCGAGTGCGGCGGCGTAGGCGCGCAGCGTGTCCAGCTCCATGCTCGCCGGGTCGCGGTTCTCGATCTGGGACACCCGCGCCTGCGAGACCCCGAGCACCCTGGCCACCTCCGCCTGGGTGCGGCCCTGGGCCTTCCGCAGATCCTTGAGCGCGATGTCCGAGGGCTGGCGGTCGCCGGCTCCTCTGGTGGCGTGTCCGGTGCGTACGGCATTCATGAGAACTCCCAGCCTCTTGCCCAGCGCCCATACATCCGTTCCCCCCCGGCGACTCTCCACAATGGCGTCCAATCCGGAAGCCACCGGTGTCGGCAACACCGAAGGTGTTTGCACACGGCCTCGGGCAATGAGTCTGGACCAGGAGCTCACGGATTTTCAAGAGGTCCAGACCAGCGGACCTGCGGCTATGCCGCGGTGCACCGTGCGACCTGCGTCGACGTTCATTTATAAGTCCTGCGTTCTACGGTGGCGATAAACCTGGATCGTGCCCTATGGGGCCGGATCGGAGGTTTCTGCCGAGTGTGCCGTTATGGGGTGGTCCGGGGTGTTGGTCCGAGTTGCTTGACGGCGAGTTGCTGCCCACACTGTGCGACACGGCTGGAGGGTCCGGATGGGTTCGACTGGTTCGCGCTTCGGCATTTGCGCAGGTGAATGCGGTAGTGGCAATGCCGGTCGAAGAATAGGTCTAGGCCATTTTGGTCTAGACATTCCTGGCCTCAAAGGTCTAGACCAAAGAGGCGGCGGAAGGGGCGCTTGGCGGCATGACAACCTTGTACGAGCGGTTCGCGGCATCGGCCGGCCGATATGCCGACCGGATTGCCCTGGATATCGGTGGCCGGCAGTTCTGCTATGCCGAGCTGGAATTCCTGGCAAAAGGCGTCGCAGCCGGCGTGCTGGAAAGGCACCGGGGGGTTCCGGGGCGGCTCGGCCTGATCGTCGACCGGAGTGCGAACTCGTTCGCCGGATACCTGGCCGGCCAAATGCTCGGCTGCACCGTCGTGCCGATCAATTCCGAGTACCCGGCCCAGCGGATTCGGCAGCTGATGGCCGCGGCCGGTCCCGACCTGGTGCTGGCCCCGCAGGACCCGCCCGGCGGCGGGTCCGTCCCGGTGGCCGGGGACAGCGGCGCACCCGCCTACATCCTGCTGACCTCGGGTTCCACGGGCCGGCCGAAGGGCGTGCCGATCGGGCAGGCGAACCTGGCGGCCCACCTCGAACACGTCCGGCGGCGCTACCGGATCCAGCCGGACAGCCGGCTCTCCAACACCTTCGAGCTCACCTTCGACCTCTCCGTCTTCGACATGTTCGCCGCCTGGTCCAGCGGAGCGGCCCTCGTCGTCGCCGGCCGCAACGAGCTGCTGACCCCGGCCGCATTCGTCGGCGCCAAGGGGCTGACCCACTGGTTCTCGGTCCCCTCGGTGATCTCCCGGGCGGCGGGGATGCGACGGCTGCGCCCCGACAGCATGCCGTCCTTGCAATGGAGCCTGTTCTGCGGTGAACAGCTGACTTACCGGCAGGCCGACGCCTGGCGGCTCGCCGCCCCGAACAGCACGATCGAAAACCTCTACGGGCCCACCGAATTGACGATCAGCTGTTTCGACTACCGGCTCCCCGAGAACCCGGAGCACTGGCCGCCGACCGCGAACGGCACGGTGCCGATCGGGCGGCGCTACGGCGGGATCGAGCACCTGGTGGTCGACCCGGACGGGCGGCCGGCGGACCGCGGCGAACTGTGCGTGCGCGGCCCCCAGCGGTTCGACGGCTACCTGGACCCCGCGGACAACGCGGGCCGGTTCCTGGCCGGCGACGACCCCGGCCGCGCGCTCGACGGCCCCGGCCCGCTGCCCGCCGACGCCTGGTACCGCACCGGCGACCTGGTCGAACGGCTGCCGGACGGCGACCTGGTGCACCGCGGCCGGCTCGACCACCAGGTGAAGGTGGCCGGCTACCGGGTGGAACTCGGCGAGGTGGAGAGCGCGTTGCGCGCCGCGCCCGGGGTCCGGGACGCCGTCGTGCTCGCCGCACCCACCCGGCCGGGCGGCGAGGACCGGCTGCTGGCCGCCTGCACCGGCCACGGCGTGCTGCCCGCCGCCGTGCTGGACGGACTCCGGGCCGCCCTCCCCGCGCACCTGGTGCCGGACCGCCTCGTCGTGCTCGACGAACTCCCCTACGGCGGCAACGGCAAGGTGGACCGCCCGGCGCTGCTGAACCTGCTCCTCCCGCCCGCACCGGTCCGCCCGTGACCGGCACCGACCCATTCTTGAAAGGGAACTGACGATGGAGAACACCATGCTCGACCGGATCCAGGACCTCCTGCGGGAGGTGCTCGCCGCCAGAGGCCTGCCCGCCGACGGCCTGACGGCCGAGAGCAACCTGTTCGTCGACTTCGGGCTCGACTCGATCGCGCTGCTGGAGTTCCTGGTGGAGCTTGAGGCGCGGCTCGGCGTGGCCGTCGACTTCGAGTCCCTGGAGTACGAGGACCTGGTGTCGCTGACCAGCCTCGAACAGGCCCTGCAGCGGGCCTGAGGGCCGCCACCGTGACCACCGCACCCACGGACCGGCCCGCCCCGCCGCGCGTGCTGTTCGGCAGCTTCGACGCCGAGCGCTCCTGGGAGGCCCGCGGCGGCCGCTCCGCCCTGCCCTCGCTGGCCCCGGGGCCGGCGGCGGCCGCGCTGGCCGGCGCCGACGAACTGCTGCTGCAACTCTGCGGCCCGCGCGACCTGTTGCTGACCGGTCGGCCGATGGTGCCCGAGCTGCTGGCCGACCTGCGGTCGCACGCGGCGCTCGGCGCCGTGGCGACCGTGCCCGGCGATCCGGCCGTGCCGGTCGAGGAACGGCTCGCCGCCGGGGCCGGCGCCGGGCTCGGCGCGAGCGCCCACACGCCGCTGCCCTACGCCGTGCTGCCCGTGACGCCGGCCGCCGTGGCGGGGCTCGGCGGCACGGCGGCCGTGCCGGAGCCGGCCGCCGTGCTGGCGGTGAACGCGAAGACCTGGGCGAACGCGTTCTGCGCGGCGCACGGCGTCGAGGGCGCCGCCCGCACCGCCGGCAGCGCCGAGGAACTGGAGCGCGAAGTCGGCCGGCTCGGCTACCCGGTGGTGCTGAAGAGCGCGCACGGGGTGGCCGGGCGCGGCTCGATGGTCGTCACCGACGCGCTGCGGCTCGGCGCCGTGCTGCGCTACCAGCGCGCCCGAGCCGCGGACCGGGGTGAGCCGCTGCTGGTCCAGCGGCTCTACCAGCGGGCCGCGGACTTCTCGGCGCACTTCGACCTCGCGCCCGACGGGTCGATGGGCGAGGTCGCGTTCCGCGGCATGACCAACACCGGGCTCAGCTTCGCCGGTTCGGACACCCTGGACGAACGGGTCGAGGCCCGGCTGCGCGCCGACGACGGGTACCTGCGGGTGCTCGCGGCGCTGGGTGCGGAGCTCGGCGCGGCCGGCTACTGGGGGCCGGTCTGCGTCGACGGGCTGATCGCCACCGACGGCACCCTGGTGCCGGTGCTCGACGTCAACGCGCGGCTCTCCATGGGGCGGATCGCGCTCGCCCTGGACGCCGCGGCGCCGACCCGGCTGACCCGGCTCTCCTTCGCGGCCGTGCGCTGCTCGGGCGAGCCCCGGGACAGCTACCTGACGATCCGTCGGATGCTGGCGGAGGCCGGGCTCGCCGTCACCGGCGACCGGGGGCACGGGGTGCGGGTGCTCACCGCGGCGACCCTGCGGGCCCCGGTCGGGCGCTGCTACTACGTGGTCCAGGCCGACACGACCGAGCAGGTCGCGGAGTCGGAGCGGCGGCTGCGCGAACTGCTGGCTCAGCTACCGTCGGCGAGCTGACTGGACTCGGCGGCCTCCGTGTAGAGGAGCTGGTGGCCCATCAGCTCCGCCAGGGTCTCCCGGCGGCGGACCAGGTGGGCCGTGCCGTCCACCACCAGCACCTCGGCCGGGTACCCGTGAGAGAGGAAGCCGGTGGGCGAGGCGGTCGGCCCGTAGGCGCCCGAGCGCTCGACGCCGATCAGGTCGCCGGGGCGCAGCTCGGGCAGCTCCACGTTGCGGCCGAACAGGTCGTTGGGCGTGCACAGCGGCCCGGTCAGCTGCCAGGGGCCGGTCCGCTCGCCGTCCGCCGCCGACCGGTTCAGCAGCCTGATCGGGAAGTTGCGGTGCACCAGCGAGCCGATGCCGACCGCCGCCATGTGGTGGTTGGTGCCGCCGTCGGCGACGGCGAACCGCCGGCCCATCGACTCCTTGGTGTAGCGCACGGTGGTCAGGTAGGTGCCGGCGTCGGCGGCCAGGTAGCGGCCCAGCTCCATGACCAGCCTGGTCCCCGGGTGCCGCCCGGCGAACCCGGCGACCAGCGGGTTGAGGCCCTCGGCCAGCAGGGCGGGGTCCAGGTCCTGCTCGCCGTCGAAGTAGGCGACGCCCAGGCCGCCGCCCACGTCGACGAGTTCGAGCGGGAAGTCGAGCCGCTCGGCCAGTCGCTCGGCCAGGTCGAGGATGCGGGCCGTGTTCTCGACGATCACCTGCTCGGACATGATCCGGCTGCCCAGGTACACGTGCACGCCGATCAGCCGCACGCCGCGGTAGCGGGTCGCCAGGTCGGCCGGGCAGCCGAGCAGGGCCGCCTCGTCGATCCCGAACTGCCGTGGCACGCCGCCCATCGCCAGGCCGGCGCCCTTCACCGTGAAGGCCGGGTTGACCCGCAGCGCGACCCGCGCGACCACCCCGTGCCGGAGCGCGACCCGGTCGATCAGCGCGAGCTCCTCGAAGGACTCGCAGACCAACGCGGCGATGCCGGCCGTGACGGCGTCCTCGATCTCCGCCTCGCTCTTGCCCGGCCCGAGCAGGATGGTGTCCGCGGGCGCGGCGCCGGCCCGGAACGCCGTGTGCAGCTCGGCCCGTGACGACACCTCGGCCCGGGCGCCGAGGCCGTGCAGGAAGGCGAAGACGCTCAGGTTCGGGTTGGACTTGAGCGAGAAGAACAGCTCGATCCGGTGGTCGAGCGCGGCCCGCAGCCGGGTGAACTGCCGGGCGAGCACGGCGCCGTCGTAGACGTAGAGCGGGGTGCCGAACCGTGCGGCGAGTTCGGTGAAGGGGAGTCCGTCGGCCGTCGCCGCGGGTTCGGTCATCGCGCGTCACCCTTCCGGCGGGGCCGGTGCCGGCGCGCCCCGAGCGGGCCGCCGCTTTGGTCTGGACCAATTGATCCGGAGCGCGAGCATAGCGAAGTGGCGGGCCGGATTCGAGGGTTGACACCGCTCGTTGGTCTAGTCCACTTTGGGAACCCGCGTCGAGTCGTCCGCGGCCCCAGGAAACCACCGCCGGACCAACCGTGGAGTCACGCATGCCGCTGTCCGATGAGCGTCCCCACCGAGCGGCTCCCCGTGGCGGCTACACCAGCACCGACGGCGAGAACTACCGCGCGCCCGTGCCCCTGCGCGACCTGACGAAGCGGCTGCCCCTGCGGGTGCTCTCCGCCGAGGACTTCCGGCACTGGCAGGACCACGGCTACGTCATCGTCCGGGAGGCGATCCCGGCGGCCGCCGCCCGGGCCCTGCTCGACTTCGCCTGGGAGTTCCAGGGCATGGACCCCGAGCGCCCCGACACCTGGTACCCCGAACGCCGGTTCCTCTCCAAGCTCTTCCGCGACCTGCACGTCTACGGCTTCGTCGAGGCGTACCACCACCAACTCCTCTGGGACAGCCGGCAGAGCAGGCGGGTCTACGACGCCTTCGTCGACGTCTGGGACTGCGAGGAGCTCTGGGTCACCCTGGACCGGCTCAACCTCAACCCGCCCAACACCGGCAGCCGCAGCCGCTCGCTGATCGCCCCCACCGAGACCGGCTTCGACATCGACCTGCACTGGGACGTGGACACCACGGCCGCCGAACCCCCGCAGCGGGTCCAGGGCATCATCGCGCTCACCGCCACCGGGCCCGACGACGGCGGGTTCCAGTGCTCGCCCGAGCTGTTCCACCGGTTCGACCGGTGGAAGGCCGAGCAGCCGGCCGACCGCGACCCGATCCGGCCGAACGCCGACCGCACCCGGTACCCCGTCGTCCGGCCCGAGTTGAACCCCGGCGACCTGCTGATCTGGAACGGGTTCCTGGCCCACGGGGTGGCGCCGAACCTGTCCGAGCGGTCCGTCCGCTCGGTGCAGTACCTGTCGATGATGCCGGCCCTGGAGGACGACGAGGAGCTGCGCCGCTCCCGGATCGACTCCTGGCGCACCCTCAGCACGCCGCGCTGGAACAAGACCCTGGTCGGCGACCTGGAACGGCCCGAGGCCACCCGCTACCGGACCGCCGAACTGAACCCGCTCGGGCGCCGGCTGCTCGGCCTGGACCCGTGGGACGCACCGGCGGCCGAGCCGGCGCCGGGGGAGCCGGCGTGAAGCGGATCTGCCTGGCGCTGCCCACCAACCGGCCCTGCGCGGCCACCAT
The DNA here is from genome assembly GCF_007829815.1 of Kitasatospora viridis. NCBI lineage: Bacteria > Bacillati > Actinomycetota > Actinomycetes > Kitasatosporales > Streptomycetaceae > Kitasatospora > Kitasatospora viridis. The sequence goes on from NZ_VIWT01000001.1 coordinate 3,070,961, forward strand.
CACCGCCGCGCACGGCGAAGCCGCCTGGGCCGCCGAGCAGTTCGGGGTCGAGGTGCACCTGCTGGTGCTCGACTCCTGCACCGGAGCCGAGCTCGCCGAGCACGCCGCCGTGCTGGCCGCCCTGCCGCACCGGCCGGGAGTCGTGGCGCACCACCTGGACGAGCCGGCGCAGCGCCGCTTCCTGCGCGCCGTGATCGAGCGCGCGGTGCCCGGGACCGGGCGGGCCGAGCGCCTGCTGGAGCTGATGCTCCCGGCCGGCGTCTCCTACGGCGCCTGCACCAACCGGGCCTTCCTGATCGCTGCCGCGCTGGGCTGCGAGTCGGTGCACCGGCGGGACTCGGACAGCCGCTACCAGGAGCTCGACGGCGAGACGATCCACCCGCTGCGGCACGAGCTGGACCTGCTCGGCCGCCCTGCGGGCGAGGTGGCGCCGCGCGCCACCCGGGCCGTGCTCGACCCGGCGATGGCCGCCCGGCCGGTGTCGCTGGTCGGCGGCTCCTTCCTCGGCGAGATGTCCGTCGACGTCGGCGAGATCCGCGAGCTCTCCCCGCAGGTCTACCAGGACGTGGTCGCCCTCTACGCGCCCGGCGAGCTGGACGGCGTGCGCAAGCGGTGGCTGGCGAGCCGCTCCTTCACCGGCGCGGGCGGCGGCGCCTTCACCGCGGACCGCAGCACGCTGGGCGCCTTCGACCCCTACGCCGTGGAGATGTGCAACATCGCGCTGGCCGGCGAGGTCTACCAGCGGGTGCCGCTGCCGCCGGCGACCGACACCATCGGCAGCGACTACTTCCTGATCCACCTGGTGCACGACGCGAAGCTGCCCGGCGCGGTGCACAACCGCCACATCCTGAACTACTACACCCCGGAGCGGCGCACCGAGCAGGGCTTCCTCGCCTACCAGGTGCGGTTCGTGAAGTTCCTGCTGTCGATGCTGCAGCTGAACCACGTCCGGGAGCGGACGGCGCGGGCCGGCGCGGAGCTGCTGGACGAGCGGCACCGGCTGCGGGCCGACCTGGTCGCCGGGATCGTCCGGGAGAGCCTGGAGCTGGACCCCGCGCCGAACCGGGGCCGGCTGGCGGTGCTCGACCGCGGCTACCGCGAACTCGGCGGGCGCTACGCCGAGGTGGCCGACCTGGTGGCCGACCGGTCCGCGGAGCTCCTCGACGGGGCGCGCGCCGACATGGCCGACTTCGCCCTGCTGCTGGCGGACTGGGACGCGATGATCAGGGCCTGCGACCACGTGGTGCCCGGTGGACCGAACTGATGGGTGGTTGGAAACAGTGACCGATTCCCGGACCGAGGCCGCCGCGGCCGACGCCACGCTCGCCGCGCGCCTGGCCGCCTACGTGGTGCTCGCCCACGACCCCGCCGTCCCGCAGATCGCGGCCGACTACTGGGAGTTGAGCGAGGAGTCGTACCACGCGACGGACCGGCTGGTGGCCGAGCTGGTGGCCCGGGCCGACCCGGCGGCGCAGGCCGCCTACCGGGAGCTGGTCGCCGCGCCGACCGAGCCGGGCCGGCAGTTCGCGCTGCGCCACCGGCTGCGCGAGCTGCTGGCGCGCGAGCCGGAGCGGGCCGCGGGGCTGCGCGCGGCGGTGGCCGGGGCGGACGAGCGGATCTGGATCGACTACCACCTCGGCGAGGCGGTCGAGCAGCCGCCCGCGGCCGCCCCCGCGCCCGACGTGCAGGTGGTGATCCCGTTCCGGGACCGCGAGCACGGCCTGCGCACCCGCAACCTGCTGGCCTGCCTGCGCGCGCTGGCCGACCAGCGGGGCGACGCGGTGGTGCACGTGACGGTGGTCGAGGCCGACGCCGTCCCGCGCTCGCGCGAGCTGCTGGACTCGATGGCCGACGAGTACCTCTTCGCCCGCAAGGACGGCCTGTTCAACAAGTCCTGGACGGTCAACGTCGGGGTGGTCGCGACCGCGCGCCCGGCGCCGGTGGTCTGCGTGCTGGACGCCGACATCCTGGTGGAGCGCGACTTCGTCGAGCGCAACCTGCGGCGGCTGCGCGAGGGGGCGCACGGCGCCCACCTGCCGTTCCGCTGGTCGCTCTCGCTGGACGAGGCCTCGACCCGGCGGGCCATCGCCCGGCGCACCCGGGCCGGCGCGGCCGAGGTGCCCGGCTCGGTGCTGCGCGGCCTGCTGCTGCGGGAGCCGCCGGGCGGCTGCGTCTGGGTGCGCTCGGCGGTGTTCCACGCCGTCGGCGGCTTCGACGAGCGCTACGAGGGCTGGGGCGGCGAGGACGACGACGTGGTCGCCCGGCTGGACCGGGCGGCCGGCGTGGCCCGGTTCGACGACGAGCTGCTGCACCTCGACCACCCCCGCCCGGCCATGACCCGGGACACCGGAGTGCCGTTCAACGCCCATCTGGAACCGCTGAGTTGGACGCCCGAGCACGGCTACGGCGACCTGGCCAGGTTCGCCGGCTGACCGTCAGACGGCGGCGCGCAGCGGGCGGGCGGACAGCGCCACCGCGGCGAGCGCGGTGGCCAGCGGCGGCACGAAGACCAGCACGAAGGCCGAGCCGCCGGAGCCCGCGCCGCCGCCCGCCGGGGCGTGCAGCAGCACCCCGGCCAGGCCGACCAGCAGCACGCTGCACAGGTTGTCCGAGAGCTCCAGGGAGGCCGAGTTGGCGCCCTGCTCGGTGGCCGGGGAGAGCTCCATGATCAGCACCCCGACGCTGGGCAGCAGCAGGCCCATGCCGAACCCGGACACCACCAGGGCGAGCGGCGCCGCCCAGGCCGGGACGGGGCCGAAGGCGGCGGCCAGCGCCAGCGCGGTGCCGAGCGCGTGCACCACGGCCCCCGAGCGGATCAGTGCCGTCCGGTCGCCGTCGGTGCGGCGGCCCTGGTACCAGGAGGCGGCCGTCCAGCTCAGCGCCGCGCCGGTCAGCGAGAACCCGGCGAGGGTCGGCGAGAGGTGGTGCCGGTCCACCAGCATGAGCGGCACGAAGGACTCGACGGTGAAGAAGGCGGCCGCCGCGACCCCGCGCAGCAGCACCAGCGCGGGCACGCCCGCGGCGGCGCGCAGCGTGCCGCGCGGCAGCAGGCGGGGCACGCTCAGCGCCAGCAGCAGCAGGCCGGTGCCGGCCGCGGCCCAGCCGAGCGCCGAGCCGCGCCCGGCCTCCGCGTACTGGACCAGCCCGGCGCCCGCGGCGGCGGTGAGCGCGAGCGGCAGGCCGCCGCGGCGGGCCCCGGTCTCTGACTCGTCGGCGCCTTCCGCCGCTTCGGGGGCGGTCGCCGGGCCGGTCCCGGCGGTGGCCCGGTACAGCGGCAGGGCGCCGAGCGCGGCGGCGGCCGCGATGCCGAGGAAGACCCAGCGCCAGGAGAGCCGGTCGGTCACCGCGCCGGCGGCCAGCGGGCCGACCAGCGAGGGCAGCACCCAGCAGGAGGTGATCATGGAGAACACCCGGGGGCGCACCGCGTCGGGGTAGCGGCGGGCCACCACCACGTAGAGCGCCACCGTCAGCCCGCCGCCGCCGAGGCCCTGCAACGCCCGGCCGAGCACCAGTTGGGCCATCCCGTCGGCGCCGCCGCAGGTCAGTGCGCCGAGCGCGAAGCAGCCCAGGGCGCCGAGCGCGGTGGGCCGGGTGCGGCCGGCGTCGCACAGCCGGCCCGCCGTGATGGTGCCGACCAGGCTCGCGGCCATGAAGCCGCCGAACACGGCGGCGTAGCCGCGCAGTCCGTGCAGCGCCTGGACCGCCACCGGCATGGCGGTGCTGAGCGCGAGTTCGGCGAAGGCGACGACGGCGAAGCTGAGGGCGACGGCCAGGGTGACCGAGCGCCACCGGGGGTCGAACAGCGTGCCGGTCCCCCGTGGTGCGGTGTCGAGCGCCTCGTCCTGCGTCGGCGCGGCCGATCCTGCGCTGGCGATGGTGCACCCACTCTCACGTCGATTCGGGCCGGTTGCGCAGACTGGCACGGCCTCCGGTGGCCGTCAACCCACCCGAACTGTCCTAGCCGGAGGCGGTTTTCGGGGTTGTCGGCTCTCTTGACACTATCCAGTGGTCTACGCCAATATCCATTGGTCCGTACCAATGTGCACGGTGCTATCGACGCAGACGGCACTATTTCGGAAGGCCCTGTCGATGAACTCCAGCAGGCACGCCCAGACCGACCCCGAGCTCCGGCGTCTCGCGCTCTCCGTCCTCCAGCCGGGCTTCGTCGGCACGGAGGCGCCGGACTGGCTCCTGCGGGCCATCGGCGACGGTCTGTCCTCGGTCGTCCTGTTCTCCCGCAACATCGCCGCACCCGAGCAGGTCGCCCGGCTCTCGGCCCAACTGCGCGCGGAGAACCCGGAGTTGATCATCGCCATCGACGAGGAGGCCGGTGACGTCACCCGGCTGGAGGCCTGGACCGGCTCCACCCGCCCGGGCAACTTCGCCCTGGGCACCGTCGACGACGTGGACCTCACCGAGGCGGTCGCCCGGGACATCGGCCGCGAACTGCACGCCGCCGGCGTGAGCCTCGACTACGCGCCCAGCGCCGACGTCAACTCCAACCCGCGCAACCCCGTCATCGGCCTGCGCTCCTTCGGCACCACCACCGACCTGGTGGCCCGGCACACCGCCGCCTGGATCCGCGGCCTGCAGTCCGCGGGCGTCGCCGCCTGCGCCAAGCACTTCCCCGGCCACGGCGACACCGCCGTCGACTCGCACCACGGCCTGCCGGTCTACGAGGCCGGCCGCGAGGAGATCGCCGCCACCAGCCTCCCGCCGTTCCGCTCGGCGCTCGCCGAGGGCGTGCGGGTGGTGATGACCGGGCACCTGCTGGTCCCCGTCTACGACGAGCAGCACCCCGCCACCATGAGCCGCCCGATCATCGAGGACCTGCTGCGCGGCGAGCTCGGCTTCGACGGCCTGGTGGTCACCGACGGCATCGAGATGGGCGCCGTCACCGACCGCTACGGCATCGACGGCGCCACCGTCCGCGCGATCGCCGCGGGCGTCGACGCGGTCTGCGTCGGCGGCGAGCGGGCCGACCAGGGCACCGTCGAGCTGCTCTCCGGCGCGCTGCTGGACGCCCTCGCCGCCGGCGAGCTGACCGAGGAGCGGCTGCGCCAGGCGAGCGAGCGGGTGCGCGCCTTCGCCACCTGGTCCAGCACGCTCGGCCGCTCGGTGCCGCGCCACGAGATCCGCGGCGACATCGGCTTCGCGGCGGCCCGCCGGGCGATCCGGATGCACGGCTCGGTCGCCGAGTCGCTGCCGCTGGCCGCCGCCCCGCACGTGGTGGAGCTGGTCCCGGCCACCAACCTGGCGATCGGCAACGAGACCCCCTGGGGCGTCGCCGCGCCGCTGCGCGAGCGGGTGCCCGGCACCACCTTCGTCCGGGTGCACCCCGAGCAGCTCGCCGACGGCGACGCCCTGCTGGACGAGCTGGCGCTGAAGCCGGCCGCCGACCGCCCGCTGGTCGTGGTGGTCCGGGACGCCTCCCGCTACGAGTGGATGAGCGCCGCGCTGGCCACCCTGCTGGCGGCCCGCCCCGACGCGGTCGTGGTCGAGATGGGCCTGCCCGGCGAGCAGACCCCCGGCGCGGTGCACATCGCCACCCACGGCGCCACCACCGCCTCCGGCGTCGCCGCCGCGGAGGCGCTGATCGGCCGCGCGGGCTGAGCCCCGGCCCCGCAGGCAACGACGAACCCCCTGGTCCGGGAGCCGATCCCGGGCCAGGGGGTTCTCCACGTGCCGCCGGGACCGGCCCGCGGGCGGCGCCCCGGTCAGCCGTCGAAGCCGATCGAGCCGTCCCGCCGGCCGCCCTCGGCGAACCAGCGGAACACCGCGAAGCCGACCACCAGCCACAGGCCGCCCACCGCCGCCTCGACCAGCACCTCGCCGGCCGCCGCGGCCACCGGTCCGCCCGCCAGCAGGCCGCGCACCGCCCGCAGCCCGTGGGTGACCGGCAGCACCTCGGCGAGGCCGCGCAGCGGGGCCGGCCAGAAGCCCACCGGCACCTGGGCCCCGGTCAGCACCATCAGGCTCAGCGCCCCGAGGTTGCCCACCAGGCTGCGCAGGTGCACCACCCGCAGCGCCAGCCCGCCGAGCGCCAGCGCGAAGCAGTACACGGTGACGGCGGTGGCCGCGATCGCCGGCACGGCCAGCAGCGCGGCCGGCATCGGCAGCCGCACGCCGAACGCGGGCGCGAGCGCGAAGAGCGAGATGGTGCTGCACACCATGCCGTCGAGCAGCCACTGGACGCTGCGGCCCAGGAAGACCGTGAAGACCTGCCCGGGGGCGGCGACCAGCAGCGGCACCGTGCCGGCCATCCGCTCGGCGGCGGTGGTGGCGCAGGCCAGCATGACGCTGGTGACGGCGACGAAGACCGAGTTGCCGACCAGCAGGAAGGCGGTGTGCCCGGTCCCGACCACCCGCCCGATCAGGGCGAACATCGAGACCTGGCAGAGCAGTCGGAGCAGCCAGGCGAAGGCCCAGGTCCGCCAGGTGTGCATGGACCGCAGGTCGGCCATGGCGACGAGCGCCGCGTAGCGCAGGATGCGCAGGTTCCGTCGGATCATGAGTAGCTCATCGTCCCCAGCACTCGCAGTCGGTGGGTCACCCGGCCGACCAGCCACAGCCCGCCGCCGAACGCGGCCAGGCCCAGCAGCAGCACCGCCGCGAGGCCGCCCGCGGCCCCCCGGGCCGGCGCCGGCAGCATCGCGGAGCGCAGCAGGTCGCTGGACCAGGAGAGGAAGTAGACCCGGCTCAGCGGGCGGATCCAGGCGGGCAGCAGCGAGACCGGCACCACGGCGCCGCTGAGGATGTAGAAGGGGTAGGTCATCGAGTTCTGGAAGGTCAGCACCGACCTGCCGAGCACGAACAGCGCGGTGATCACCGTCGAGGTGCCGATCACGGCGAAGGCGGTGGCGGCCAGCGCGGCGAGGAAGAGCAGCGGGTGCGGCACGCCGATCGGGATGCCGAAGGCCACCCGGGCGACCAGCATGCTCTCGGGCACGCCGACCAGGCTGATCGAGGCGACCACCGCGACCCGGCCGGCCACCAGCAGGGCCAGCGGGGCCGGGGTGGTGGCGGTCGCCTCCAGGGTGGCCCGCTGCCGCTCCACGTCGATGATCTCGCCCGACACGAACAGCGCCGAGCTCCACACCGCCATCACCGAGGTGCCGACCACCGCGTAGGCGGCGAGGTCGCGGCGGCCGCCCTCGACGAAGATCGCCAGGAAGGCGACGGTGAACAGCGGCAGGGTCAGCAGGACCATCAGGTCGTCCAGCGAGGTCCGCATGTGCAGGAACTGGAGCCGGGCACCGGCCAGCAGGACGCGGATCACCGGACCGTCAACCCCCGGTTCCCGATCACCGAGAGGTAGACGTCCTCCAGGCTCGGGCGGCCGGTGGACAGCGCGGTGACGCCGTGGTCCAGCAGGTGGCGCAGCACCGCCGCGGTCGCGCCCTCGGCCACCGTCTCCACCACCAGCGCGCCGTCCGGGTGGTGGGTGACCGCGCCGACCCCGGGCAGTGCGCGCACCGCCGCCGCGACCGGGGCCGGCACCTCGGCGGCGGTGATCCGCTCGTGGGCGGCCATCCAGCGGCCGATGGTCGAGGGCTGCTCGGTGCCGATCAGCCGGCCGCCGTCGACCAGCGAGACCCGGTCGCAGACCGCCTCGGCCTCCGCCATGTCGTGGGTGGTCAGCAGCAGGGTGCGGCCGTCGGCGCGCAACTCGCCGACCAGCGCCCGGAAGTCGTGGGCGGCCACCGGGTCCATGCCGACCGTGGGCTCGTCCAGGATTACCACCTTGGGGTCGTTGATCAGCCCGCGGGCCAGGTGCAGCCGCTGCTTCATGCCGCGCGAGTAGGTCTCGACCCGCTCGTCGGCGCGGTCGGCCAGCCCGGTGCGCTCCAGCAGCCGGGCCACCCGGGGCTTCGCCACGCTGCTCGGCAGGTGGAACAACGAGGACCAGTAGAGCAGGTTCTGACGGGCCGTCAGCCGGTTGTAGAGGCCGCGCTCGCCGCCGAACACGATGCCGACGGTGCGCCGCACCGCCGCCGTGTCGGCCACCACGTCCAGCCCCGCCACCCGGGCCGTGCCCGCGGTCGGCAGCAGCACCGTGGACAGGATCCGGCACAGGGTGGTCTTGCCCGCCCCGTTCGGCCCGAGCAGCCCGTGCACCTCGCCCTCGGGGACGGCCAGGTCGAGGCCGGCCAGGGCCACCCGCGGTTCCTCCCCGGGCCGGGGGAAGGTCCGGCGCAGGTCCTCCACCTCGACCATCGCACGCGTACCGGTCATGTCCGCCTTCCCTGCTCCTCGGTCACCGGTGGGTCGGCCACCGGCGGTTCGATCCGGTCGCCGAGCAGCGCCGCGATCGCGCGCAGCGGCTCGGGCCGCATCAGGTCGTAGTGCCCGGCCGGGATCCGGTGCGGGTGGATCCGGCCGTCCACCGCCGCGTGCCAGGCCTCGGCGCCGGGCGCGGCCCCGTGCTCGGGGTGCTCGGCGAGCACGTGCAGCACGTCGCCGCGGAACCGCTCGGGCCGGTAGCCGGCGGCCAGCCGCAGGTTGTTGCGGGTCACCTCGTCGAGCCGGGCCAGCTGGGCCGGCTCGACGTGGCGCAGCGCGCCGTGCTCGAAGTGCAGCCGGGCGGTGAGCAGGTCGTCCTCGGCGGGCTCGGCCGGGCCGCCGCCGTGCAGCCGGCTGTCCAGCAGCGCCAGCAGGGACACCCGCTCGCCGGCGCGCTGCAGCAGGGTCGCCATGGCGTGCGCGACGTTGCCGCCGAACGACCAGCCGAGCAGCTGGTACGGCCCGTGCGGCTGCACGGCGCGGATCCGCTCGACGTAGGCCTCGGCCATCTCCCGCACGCTGCCCGGCAGCGGCGCGTCGGCGGGCCCGTCGACCGCCTGCAGCCCGAAGACCGGTGTGCCCGGCGGCAGCAGCCCGGCCAGCCCGGCGTAGCACCAGGCCAGCCCGTTGACCGGGTGGACGCAGAACAGCGCCGGCCGGTCCCCGCCGACCCGGATCGGCAGCAGGCCGGTGTACGGGCCGCGCTGGGCGCCGCCGTCCAGCGCGGCGGCCAGGCCCGCGACGTCGGGTGTGCGGAACACCTGCTCCAGGCCGAGGTCGACGCCGAGCACCTCGCGCAGCCGGTCCACCAGGCGCACGGCGAGCAGCGAGTGGCCGCCGAGCTCGAAGAAGCCGTCCTCGACGCCGACCGCGGAGCGGCCCAGCACCTCGGCGAAGACGTCGCGGACGATCTCCTCGCGCGGGGTGCGGGGCTGCGCGGCCGTGCCGTCGGCGGCCGGGTCGGGCAGCAGCTCCGCCAGCGCCGCGCGGTCGACCTTGCCGTGCGCGGTCAGCGGGATCCGGTCCAGCACGGTGAGGGTGGCGGGCAGCATCGCGGCCGGCAGCACGGCGGCGAGGCGGCGGCGCAGCTCGCCCGGTTCGAGGGCGGCATCGTGACGGGGCGTCAGGTAGCCGAGCAGCCGGGGGCCGTCCGGTCCGGTGCGCACGATGACGGCCGCGTCGGCGACGCCCGGCAGCGCCCGCAGCGCCGCCGCCACCTCGCCGGGTTCGATCCGGACCCCGCGGATCTTGACCTGGTCGTCGGACCGGCCGGCGAACACCAGTTGGCCGTCCGGGTCCCGGTGGGCCCGGTCTCCGGTGTGGTAGAGCCGGGTGCCCGGCGTGCCGTACGGGTCGGCGACGAACCGCCCGGCGGTCAGGCCGGGCCGCCCGGCGTAGCCCAGCGCCAGGCCGGCGCCGGCCAGGTACACGTCGCCGGGGACGCCGGGCGGCACCGGCCGCAGCCGGTCGTCCAGCAGCAGCACCCGGGTGCCGGCCACCGGGCGGCCGATCGGCGGCGGGCCGCCGCCGGGGGCGAGCGGGTCGCTGATGGTCGCGGCGACGGTGCTCTCGGTCGGGCCGTAGGCGTTGATCATCCGCCGCCCCGGCGCCCAGGCGGTGACCAGTTCGGGCGGGCAGGCCTCGGCCCCGACCACCAGGCAGTCCAGCACCCCGGCGGGCAGCACCGGCACGGTGGCCAGCACGGCGGGCGGGATCACCGCGTGGGTCACCCGGGCCCGGGTGATCAGCCCGGCCAGCTCCGGCCCGGCCAGCACGGCGGCCCGCCAGCGCTCGGGACCGGCCGCCGGCTCGGGGACGACCAGGGCCGCGCCGCGGCTCCAGGCCATCAGCAGCTCCATGATCGAGGCGTCGAAGCCGGGGGAGGCGAGTTGCAGCACCCGGGAGCCGGCGGTGATCCCGAACCGGTCCGCCATGGCGGCGGCCAGGCTGCTCAGGCCGCGCTGGGGCACCCGGACGCCCTTGGGCCGACCGGTGGAGCCGGAGGTGTAGATCAGGTAGGCGGTGGAGTCCGGCGGCATCGCGCGCACCGCCGGCGCCGGGTGCCCGCGCACCGGCTCCGCCGGCAGCGGCAGCCGCGCGATCCCGTGCTCGGGCAGCGGCGTGCCGTCGGCGGCGAGCAGCAGCACCGGGGCCGCGTCGGCCAGCAGGTACGCGATCCGCTCGGCCGGGTACCCGGGGTCGACGGGCAGGTGGACCGCCCCGATCCGGGAGATCGCGAGCACCGCCACCACCAGCTCGACGGAGCGCGGCAGCGCCACCGCGACCACGTCCTGCGGGCGGGTGCCGCGGGCCAGCAGCCGGGCGGCTAGCCCGGCGGCCCGGCGCTCGACCTCGGCGAAGGACAGCACCGCGTCACCGCAGACCACCGCCGGGGCGTGCGGGGTGCGCGCGGCGCGGGCGGCGAACAGCTGGGCCAGGGTGGCGGGTTCGGCCGGGGGCCCGCCACCGGCGAGGGCCTGCTCCCGCTGCTCCGGGGCGAGTGCCTCCAGGTCGCCGATCCGGCGGCCCGGGTCGGCCGAGGCCTGGTCGAGCAGGCCGATCAGCAGCCGGGCGAGCCCCTCGACGGTGGCGCGCTCGAACAGCGCCCGGCGGTAGCCGAGGCGCAGGGCGAGCGTGCTCGCCCCGTCGGCCGACGGGGTGTCGGTGAACTCCACCAGGAGGTCGAACTTGGTGGCGTCGTAGCCGACTTCGACGGGCACGGCGGTCAGGTCGCCGAACGGCACGGGGGTGTCCGGCTCCCCGGTCTGGTAGGCGGACATCACGCTGAACAGCGGGTTGCGCCCGGCGGCCCGGGCCGGCCGCAGCAGTTCGACGACCCGCTCGAAGGGCAGGTCCTGGTGGGCGAGCGCGCCCAGCACCACGGCCCGGGTGCGGGCCAGGAGTTCGCCGAAGCCCGGGTCGCCGCCGGCGTCGATCCGCAGCACCAGGGTGTTGACGAAGAAGCCGAGCAGCTCTTCCAGCGCCTCGTCGGTCCGCCCGGACACCACGGTGCCCAGCGGCACGTCCGTGCCGGCCCCGATCCGCGCCATCAGCAGCGCGACCCCGGCCTGCAGGACGGTGAACAGGCTGCTGCCGGTGTCCTCGGCCAGCCGCCGCAGCCGGTCGGCGACCTTCTCGGGCACGGGCAGCGCGAAGCTGTCGCCGCTGGTGTCGGCGGGCTCGGCCGGGTCGGCGGCGTCGCGGCGCAACGGGAGCCGCAGCTGGGGCAGTTCGGCGAGGGTGTGCCGCCAGTAGCGGGCCTGCCGGGCCAGCAGCCCGTCCGGCTGGTGCTCGGTGGCGGCCAACTCGGCCTGCCAGAGCGCGTAGTCCGGGTACTGCACCGGCAGCGGCGGGCGCGGCGGCGGTGTGCCGAGCAGGTGCCGCTGGTAGGCCTCGGTCAGGTCGCGCCAGAAGGTGCCGATCGCGAAGCCGTCGATCGCGATGTGGTGGACGACGACGAGCAGCAGGTGCTCGTCCTGACCCAGCGTCACCAGTACGGCCCGCAGCGGCAGTTCGGTGGACAGGTCGAAGGGCCGGGAGGCCTCGGCGGTGAGCAGGGCGTCCTGCTCCGAGAGGTCGGCCTCGACGCAGCGCAGCAGCGAGCCGGCCGGCGGCGGCTCCAGGACCAGCTGGACGGGTTCGCCGGCGGGCGCCGGGTAGACGGTGCGCAGCACCTCGTGGCGGCGCACCACCTCGTCCAGCGCGGCGTCCAGCGCGGCCCGGTCGGGGCGGCCGCGCAGCCGGCGGGCGAGCGGCACGTTGTAGGCCGTGTCCAGGCCGGCGAACCGGTGCAGCAGCCAGAGCCGGCGCTGCGCGGGGGAGAGCGGCAGCACGGCGGGGCGCTCGCGGGCGGTGAGGGCGGGCCGGGCCCGGGCGGCCCCCGCCACCCGGCCGGCGAGCTCGGCCACCGTCCTGGCCTCGAAGACGTCCCGGACCGAGAGCTCCGCGCCGAACGCCGAGCCGATCCGCGCGGCCAGCCGGATCGCCGCCAGCGAGTGGCCGCCGAGCTGGAAGAAGTCGGTGTCGGGGCCGATCCGCTCCGCCGCGGCGCCGGTGACCTCGGCGAACAGCGCGCGCAGCAGCAGCTGGGCGGGGTCGGTGAGGGCCGGGCCGGCGGCCGCGGGGAGTTCGGGTGCGGGCAGTGCCTTGCGGTCGACCTTGCCGTTGGCGGTCAGCGGCAGCCGGTCCAGCGGCATCAGCACCGCGGGCACCATGTAGGCGGGCAGCACGGCGGACAGCCGCCCGCGCAGCGCGCCGGGGTCGAGGGTGCGGCCGGCGGCCGGCACGAGGTAGCCGACCAGCAGCGGGCCGGCGGCACCGGCCTCGCGGACCACGGTGACCACCTGGGCCACCCCGTCGAGCGCGGCGAGCGCGTCCGACACCTCGTCGAGTTCGATCCGGAAGCCGCGCAGCTTGACCTGCCCGTCGGCCCGGCCGACGAAGTCGAGCTGCCCGTCGCGGCGCCGGCGCACCAAGTCACCCGTGCGGTACATCCCCCAGCCTCCGGCCGGGGGGACCCCCAAGCCTCCCGCCGGGACGAACGGGCAGGCGACGAACCGCTCCGCGGTCAGGTCGGGGCGGCCCAGGTAGCCGCGGGCCACCCCGGCGCCGGACAGGTAGAGCTCACCGACCACGCCGCGCGGCACCGGCCGGAGCCGGTCGTCCAGCACGTGGGCCCGCATGCCGTCGAGCGGGCGGCCGATCGGGAAGCTGCTGCCCGGCGGGTCCGCCGCGTCGGCGCGGGCGCTGGTGGCGAAGGTGGTGGCCTCGGTCGGCCCGTACCCGTTGGCGACGACCAGGCCGGGGCAGGCGTCCAGCACCCGGCGCACGGCCGCCGCGGGGACCACGTCGCCGCCTGCCCAGACCTCGGTGACACCGGCCAGGCAGCCCGGGTCGAGCTCGGCGACCAGCTGGAACAGCCCGGAGGTCAGCCAGAGCGCGGTCACGCCGCCCTCGTCGAGCAGCTGCCCGAGCCGGCGCACGTCCAGGTCGCCGGGCGGGGCGACGACGGCCGTGCCGCCGCGCAGCAGCGGCACCCAGACCTCGTAGGTGGACAGGTCGAACGCGGTGGGGGAGTGCACCAGGACGCGCCGGTGGGCGCCGCCGGCCCAGCGGTGGTCGCGGACGAAGGCCAGGATGTCGCCGTGGCTGACGGCCACGCCCTTGGGCGCCCCGGTGGAGCCGGAGGTGAAGATGGTGTACGCCAGCGCGGCGGGGTGGCCCGGGGCGTGCTGCCCGCCGGGGCGGGCGGGTTCCGCCGGGTCCGGCGCCGGCGGCAGCGCCAGGCAGGGCCGGCCGAGCGCCTCGGCGCGCCCGGCCCAGGCGGGGTCGGTCAGCACCAGCACCGCCCCGGCCTCGTCGAGCACCCGCCGGTGCCGGGCGGTCGGGTCGCTGAGGTGCAGCGGCAGGTAGGCGGCGCCGGCCTTGAGCACCGCCAGCAGGCCGGCGACCAGCGCGGCCGAGCGGTCGCAGAGCAGCGCGACCCGGTCCTCGGGCCGCACGCCCCGGCGGACCAGCTCCTCGGCCAACCGGTCCGACCAGGCGTCGAGTTGGCGGTAGCTGATGCTGCGTCCGGGCTCCCGCACCGCCTCCGCCGCCGGGGTGTGCCGCGCCCAGTGGCGGAACAGCTCGGGGACGGTGGTGGCCGTGGGCGCGGCGGCCGGCGGGGCCGGCACCGGCTCCGCGAGCAGCTCGCGGCGTTCCGCGGCGGAGAGGAGCTCGGCCGTGCCGACCGGCTGGTGCGGCCGGCCGACCAGCGCGGACAGCAGTCTGACGTACCGTTCGCCCAGCTCGGCGGCGGTGTCGCGGTCGTACAGGTCGGTGCTGTACTCCAGCAGGCAGCTCAGGCCGAGCGGGGAGCCGTCGGGCGCCCGGCGCTCGCGGAAGGTGAAGGTGAGGTCGAACTTGGCGGCGGCCCCGCCGAGCGGGTACGGCTCGACGGCGAGGCCGGGCAGTTCGGGCGCCTCCTCGTCGGCCAGCAGCAGCATGACCTGGAACAGCGGGTGCCGGGCGAGCGAGCGGGGCGGGTTGACGGCCTCGACGATCCGCTCGAACGGCACGTCCTGGTCGTCGTGGGCGGCGAGGTCGGTCTCCCGGATCCGGGCCAGCAGTTCGACCGGCGTCGGGTCCCCGGAGAGGTCGTACCGGAGCACCTGGGTGTTGACGAAGAAGCCGACCAGCTCGTCCAGCGCGGCGTCGCGCCGCCCGGCGGTGACGCCGCCGATCGCCAGGTCGGTGCCGCAGCCGAGCCGGGAGAGCAGCAGGGCGAGGGCGGCCTGCAGCACCATGGTGCCGCTGGTGGCGGTCAGTGCGGCCAACGCGGCGACCCCGCAGTGCAGTTCGGCGTCGGTCTCGAAGTGCACCGCGTCGGCGCCGAGGGTCGGGGTGGCCGGGCGGGGCCGGTCGGCCGGCGGCGCGCTCTCCTCCGGGAGGCCGGCCAACCGCTCGTGCCAGCGCCCGAGCTGACGGTGCGCCAGGCTGTCCGGATCGTCCTCCCGGCCGAGCAGGTCGGCCTGCCACCGGGTGTAGTCGGCGTACCGCACCGGCAGCGGGCGCCGGTCGGGCGCCGCACCGGCGCGCCGTGCCGCGTAGGCCGCCGCCAGGTCGGTCCACAGCGGCCCGGTCGACCAGCCGTCGGTGGCGAGGTGGTGCAGCACGACGGCCAGCACGTGCTGCTCGGGCGCGAGCCGGAACAGCGCGCAGCGCAGCGGCGGTTCGCGGTCGAGCGCGAACGGGCGCCGGACCAGGGCCGCGAGTTCGCCGGGCAGCCGCGTCCCGTCCGTGTCGACGGTCGGCAGGTCGACCGGCGAGGCGGGCAGGATCCGTTGGCGGGGCTCGCCGTCGACGGCCGGGAAGACGGTGCGCAGCGGTTCGTGCCGCTCGACCAGGTCGCCGAGGGCGGCCCGCAGCGCGGTCGCGTCGAGGGCGCCGGTCAGCCGGTGCACCGCCGGGACGTGGTAGCGGTCGGACGGGCCGTCGGCCTGCTCGACGAACCAGAGCCGGCGCTGGGCGGGTGAGAGCGGCAGCACGGCCGGCAGCGGCCCCGGCAGCAGCGGCGGGTGCGCGCGGGTGGCCGACCCGCCGGCTTCGGCGGCCTCGGCCGCCGCGGCGAGGCCACGGACCGTCGGGTGGTCGAACAGGTCACGCAGCGTCAGGTCGACTCGCAGCGCCGCCCGGATCCGGCTCAACAGCCGGGTGGCGAGCAGCGAGTGGCCGCCGAGGGCGAAGAAGTCGTCGTCCACGCCGACGGCCCGCCCCGGGCCCGCGCCCGGCCGGCCGAGCACCTCGGCGAACAGGGTGCGCAGCACCTCCTCGCGCGGCGACCGGGCGGCCCGGCCGCCACCCGCGGCGGTGCCGAACTCCGGTGCGGGCAGGGCGCGGTGGTCGATCTTCCCGTTGACCGTCAGCGGCAGCGCGGCGAGCGGCACGAAGGCGTCCGGCACCATGGCGCGTGGCAGCTGCCGCCCGGCGTGCGCGCGCAGCTCCGCCGCCGGCACGGGCTCGCCGTGCGGCACGACGTAGGCGACCAGGCGGCGGACCCCGTGCTCGTCCGCCCGGGCCAGCACGGCGGCCTGTGCGACCGCCGGGTGGCGCCGCAGCGCCTCGGCGACCTCGCCCGGCTCGATCCGGTGGCCGCGGATCTTCACCTGGTCGTCGGTGCGGCCCAGGTAGCCGAGCGAGCCGTCGTGACCCCGGCGGACCAGGTCGCCGGTGCGGTACATGCGGGCGCCCGGGGCGGCGAACGGGTCGGCGCCCGGGTCGGCGAACGGGTCAGCGACGAAGCGCTCCGCGGTCAGCTCCGGCCGGCCGACGTAACCTCGGGCCAACTGAACGCCGGACAGGTAGAGTTCGCCGACCGCGCCGGGCGGCACGGGCCGCAGCAGCCGGTCCAGCACGTAGCCGTGCACGCCGTCCAGCGGCCCGCCGAGCAGCGGCCGCGCACTGTCCGCGAGCCGGGCCGCCAGCGCGTCCACCGTGCACTCGGTCGGCCCGTAGTAGTTGGTGGCCACCGTGCCCGGGTGCGCGCGCAGTTCGGTCCACAGCGCCTGGTCCAGCGCCTCGCCGCCGATCATCAGCAGGCCGGGCGCCCGGTCGCCGTCGAGCAGGCCGGCCGCCAGCAGCGCCGTCGCGAAGGTCGGCGTGAGGTCCATGAAGTCGATGCCGGCCGTCCGCACCCGGGCGACCAGCGCCTCGGGGTCGCGCCGCACCTGATCGTCGATCAGGTGCAGCTGGTGGCCGGCGGTCAGCGCGAGCGGGCCCTCCCAGGCGGTGTCGAAGGTGGTGGCGGCGGTCAGCGCGACCCGCAGTGGTCGGCCGAGCCGGCGCGCGTGCGGGCCGAAGAGCCGGTCGGCGTGCTGCGCCCGGAGGTTGGCCAGACTGCGGTGGCTCACCAGCACGCCCTTGGGGCGGCCGGTGGAGCCGGAGGTGTGGATCACGTAGGCGGCGTGGTCGGGCAGCAGCGGGCCGGCCCGGTCGGCGTCGGTGACCGGTTCCGGGGAGGCCGCGGCGAGCGCCGCCGCCACCTCGGGCGCGTCGAGCGCCAGCACGGCGGCGCCGTGCTCGGGCAGCCGGGCGGCGGCCGCGCCGGTGGTGAGCAGCAGCACCGGAGCGGTGTCCGCCAGGACCTGCCCGGTGCGCTCGGCCGGGGCGTCGAGGTCGACCGGCACCAGCACCCCGCCGGCCCGCAGCACCGCGAACAGCGCGACCACCGAGTCGGCGGTGCGCGGCAGGGCGAGGGCCACGGCCCGCTCGGGCGCGACGCCGGCCGCCGTCAGCACCCGGGCCAGCCGGTTGACCCGGGCGTCGAGCCCGCCGAAGGTGAGCACCGCGTCCTCGGCCACCAGCGCGGTGTCGCCGGGGCGGGCGGCGGCGTGCGCGGCCAACGCGTCGGCGACCAGCACAGTGGCAGCTGACGAGGCGTCATCCTGGGCCGTCGCGGGGATCCGGACCGGCTCTTCGGGCGCGGCGAGCGGCAACCCGGCGAGCGCCGCCCCGGGCTCGTCGAGCAGGTGCTCCAGCACCCGGACGAAGGTGTCGGCCATCGCCCGCACGGTGGCGGCGTCGAAGAGTTCCGCGTCGTAGCCGAAGGTCGCGCGGAGCACGCCGTTGTCCACGATGCTGTCGAGCTCCAGGGCGAACCTGGTGGCCCGCTCGTCCACCCCGTCCCGCACGCACAGCGCGTCGGGGCCGGTGGCCGAGGTCCACTCGCCGTGGTGCACGGTGACGACCTCGAAGAGCGGGTCGCGGTGCGGCTCGCGCAGCGGGCGCAGCGCCGTGACCACCTGCTCGAACGGTGCGTCCTGGTGCGCCTGGGCGTCCCGCAGCCGCTGGTGGGCCTGCCGGCACAGCTCGCGCACGGTGGTCGCGGCGGCGAGGTCGAGGCGCACCGCGACCGTGGTCGAGTAGTACCCGACGACGTCCGCGAACTCCGCGCCCCGGTGGCCGCGCAGCACGGTGCCGAGCGTCAGGTCGGTCTGCCCGGAGTAGGCGCCGAGCACCACGCCGAGCGCGGCGGTCAGCACCCCGGACAGCGTGCTGCGGTAGCGCAGCGCCCGGGTCTTCAGCTCGCGGGTGCGGGCCTCGGAGAGCTCGGTGGTGACGTAGCCGGCGCTGCGCGGGCCGGGGCGGTGCGGCCGGTCGGTGACCAGTTCGAGCCGCTCGTGGCCGGCCAGTTCGGCCCGCCAGAAGTCCAGCTGCCGGTCCAGCTCGGCCTGCGGGACCGCCCGCTGGGCGGCCGCGAAGTCCCGGTAGGCGGCCCGCGGTTCGGGCAGCTCGGCGGCCCGCCCGCCGGTCGCCGCGCGGTACAGCTCGGCGATCTCGCGCTGCAGGACCCGGACCGACTCGCCGTCGACCATCACGTGGTGCATGGCCAGCACCAGCACGGCGGCCCGGCCGGCCGCGACCACCCGGGCGCGGATCGGCGGCGCGGCGGCCAGGTCGAAGGCGCGCGCGGCGAACTCGTTGGCGAGCGGGCGCCAGTCGTCCGCCGCCTCGACCCGGTCCAGCGGCACGGTGTGCCCCTCGGTCACCACGCCGTACGGCCGCCCGTCGGCCACGGCGTAGCGGGTGCGCAGCACCTCGTGGCGGGCCGACAGTTCGGCCAGCACCCGGGCCACCGCCGGCTGGTCCAGCCCGCCGGGGAAGACCAGCACCAACGGGACGTTGTAGCTGACGTCCTGCGGGTCGAGCTGCTGGAGCCACCACAGCCGCTCCTGCCCGGAGGACAGCACGGTACCGGTCACGCCTGGTTCCTAGTTCTCCTCGTGCCGGGCGCAGGCGCGCCGGGCGTCCGACACGACGCTCCACAGCCGTCCGGGCGTGGCGAAGGTCTCGAAGGTGAGCACCTGGTCGTCGATCTCCACCTCGTACTGGTCCTCCAGACCGACCAGCAGTTCCACGATCCGCAGCGAGTCGAGCCCGCTCGCCAGCAGGTCGGTGTCCGGGGTGATGCCGTCGAGCTCCGGCAGCACCCGGCGCAGCAGTTCCTCGTACCCGGTGTCCCAGCCCGGGGCGGCCGTCCCGTTCGGCGCGGTCACCGCAGGATCGCCATCTCGCGCGCGCGGACCCCGTGGTGGGTGGTCAGCGAGGCGACCTCGTCGCGCTCGCCGGGGGAGCTGGTGAACCAGTAGACCCCTGACATCGCCAGGTCGTCCGGCCACCGCGCCGGGTCGGTGATGCCCAGCTCGCCGAGCACCCGCAGGAAGAACGGGTCCACGGCGGTGCGCTCCCCGTCGATCACCGCCTCCACCCACCAGTGGTAGATCGGGAACGGCTTGACCAGGATCAGCCCGGTGGCCGCCCGGGCCGATCCGCCCTCGGCCCGCACCGAGGCGACCAGCCGGCGGGAGGCCAGCCGGCAGTCGGCCAGCCGGGTCTCGCGCAGGAAGCCCAGGTCGTGGGAGAGCGCGTCGGGGAGCACGTGGAAGCGCACGTCGGCCAGCTCGTCGACGGCCGCGCGCCAGGGCGCCGGGAAGTCCACCCGCCGCGGTGCGACGGGCGGGCGGGTGAGCGCGATCCGGAACTGCTGCTCCGTCAGCCGCTCGACCGCGCCGGCCGGCGGGCCGGCGGCCACGGCGAGCGCGAACGCGCAGGGGCCCGGGTGCCCCGGCTCGGGGCAGCGCGCCGAGACCTCCAGGACGAGCTCCTCCTCGCCGGCCGCAGCGAGGCCGGCGAAGGCGTTGCCGATCCGCCGCAGCCCGTTGACCCGGGGCGAGGCGACCGAGAGGCCGATCACCACGTTGTCGATGTCGGTGCGGTCGAAGCACAGTTGCGAGTCCACCTCGGCGTGCGGCAGGCCGAGGTCGAGGCAGCTGTCGAGCAGCTCGCGCGGGATCCGGTAGACGCCGAGCGCGCGCTCGTACGACTCGGTGTAGACGCGGTGCCCGTCCGGCACCCGCAGCACCCGCTCGACCAGCTCCGCGACGCGATCGGTCACCGGCGCGCCCGGTCCGTCCTCAGCCACCATCGGGCCGGCCACCGTCCTCGTCCTCGGCCCGCCGCGCGGTGGCGACGACCCGTTCGATCACCTCGTCCACCAGGACGGCCTCGGCCAGCGGGCAGCCGGGCCGGCCGGTGCCGGCGACGGCGGCCAGGAACTCGCCGAACACCGGTGCCAGCACGTTGGGTTGGGGCGCGAAGCGGCGCACCCGGCGGCCCCGCGGGCGGTGCTCCGCGAGCAGGCCGCCGTCCAGCCGGGGCAGCCGGAGCGCGTGGTCCGCCGCGACGCAGGCCAGCCGGTCGCGGGCGGGGCCGTCGGCCCAGTCGCAGCTCAGCCGCGCCGTCGTGCCGCCGGCCCAGGCCAGCTCCACCGAGGCCCGGCGCTCGGCGCCGCCCGGGAAGCGGTCGCCGACCGTGCCGCGCACTGCGGTCGGCGGGCCGAAGAGCCAGCAGAGCAGGTCGATCCGGTGGCTGCCGGCGTCGGCGAGCACGCCGCCGCCGGAGACCCGTGCCACCGTGCGCCAGTGCATCGGGTCCGCGGGCTGCGGGGCGAAGGGGGCGCGGAACCCGGCGCTCACCCGGTAGGGGCCGGACCGCAGCGCGCCGCGCAGCGCCCGCAGCGCGGGGGCGGAGCGCCGGTAGTAGGCGGCGGCGGTCACCACCGGGGCGGCGGCGGCCGCGGCGAGCACCTGGGCCCGGTCGTAGCCGAGCGCGCCGCCCAGCGGCTTCTCGACCAGCACGTGCCGGCCGGCCGCCACCGCCCGCAGCAGCAGCGGCACGTGGGCCACCACGGGCGTGGCGACGTAGACCGCGTCGACCCGGGCGAGCAGTTCGTCGAAGTCGTCGCTGCCCCGCTCGGCCCCGAACTCGGCGGCGGTGGCGGCCGCGCGGGCGCGGTCGCGCCCCCAGACGCAGCCGACCCGCTGGCCGAGGCCGAGCAGCGCCGGGAGGGCGCGCCGGCGCACCACGTCGCCGTAGCCGGCCACGCCCCAGCGCAGCCGCGGTACTGCCGAACAGGTCACGGCACGACCGCTCACGGCACGACCGCTCACGGCACGACCGCGATCTTGAGCGTCTCCGGCGGCGGTCCCGGGTACGGGCTCGGGGTGCCGCTCGGGGTGAGCAGGCTGCTCGCCGAGAGCCGCTCGATCGCGGCGGGCAGCTCGTCCAGCGGGTAGCTCGCGCTCAGCAGCGGGGCCAACTCCACCTGGTCGGCCAGGCGTTCCGCGACGGCCATGGTGGCGGCCCGGGCCAGGTCGGTGGGCTCGGCCGCCATGTGCACCCGCAGGCCCTTCTTCTCCCAGGCGATCATGTCGAAGGAGACGCGGGTGTCCACGTGGTGGGTGCCGAGGAAGATCACCAGACCGTTCTGGCGGACCAGTTCGACGCACTGGTTGGCCGTTTCCGGGGTGCCCACCGCGTCGATGGCCACGTCGAAGTCAGCGCCGACCAGCTCCCGCGCGGACACCGGCCCGCCCGGTGCCCGCACCGTCCGGTCCGCGCCGAGCGCGGTCGAGCGCTCCAGCCGCCACGGGTCGAGGTCCACGGCCACCAGCTCGGCGGCGCCGCGCCGCCGGACCACCTGGAGGGTCATCAGGCCCACCGGCCCCTGGCCGATCACGGCCACCCGGTCGCCGAGGCGCACGCCGCGGGTCGCGTGGATCGCCAGCGGCAGCAGCTGCAGGATCGCGCCCTGCTCGAACGGGATCCGCTCGGGCAGCCGGCCGACCGAGATCTGCCGGGCCAGCGCGAACTCGGCGAACCCGGTGGTGATCGGGGTCCGCAGGAAGACCCGCTCGCCGGGCCGCGAGGTGGCGCCCGGGCCGACCGCCTCGACGGTGCCGGCCACCTCGTGCCCGAAGCAGCCCACCGCGCAGTGGTCGCGCAGGCCGAGGTAGTGGTAGTAGGCCAGGTCGCTGCGGTTGCAGACGGTGCAGGCGCCGACCCGGACCAGCACCTCGCCGGGGCCGGGCACCGGCACCTCCCGGTCCCGGTGCAGCTTGAGCTCGAACCGGCCGGCGAGCTCGGCGGCCCGCATCCGGCCCGCCGTCGGCTGATCGTTCGTCATCTCACTCATCGTGATCTCACTCCCCGTCATCCGCGGACCACGGCTGCTGCCACGCGCTGCGCACGCTGGCCAGCGCCGACACGAACCGGAGGTCGGTCGACAGGCGCATGGTCTCGGTGGTGGTGTCCAGCGTCGCGTGCACCGTGTCCGGCGAGTGCAGCACGACGTCGCCCGCGCGGAAGTCGGTCCACAGCCAGCGGCCGCCGAGGGTCCGCGCGGTCCAGGCGAGGTCGTGGCTGAACGGCCGGGCGTCGTCGGGCCGGTCGGTCACCGGCCGGTCGCCGTCGAGCCGGCCGGGGTCGAGCCGGTGCGAGCCCTCCAGGTAGACCACGCCGCCGGTCTCCAACGGGCAGTCGCCGAGCGGGATCCAGGCGGTCACCAGCTCGCCGCCGGCCCCGCTCGGGTAGGCGCGGTCCACGTGGGCGCGGGCGGCGCTGCGGGACGCCGAGTCGTAGTGCCGCAGGATCCGGCGCGGCACCAGCTGGACCGGCCCGCCCAGCACCGAGCGGGCCAGCCCGGCCAGCTCCGGGCTCCGGGTGAAGGCGGCGTACGCGTCACTGCGCACGAAGTCGTGGGCGGGGTGCCCGGCCGTCCCGTAGGGGGCGAGGCCGACCGGGGGCCGGCCGGAGTAGACGCCGGCGGCCGGCCCGGTCCCGGGCTTGAGGTACCCGGGCGGGAAGAGCGAGAAGTAGGCCTCGCGGACCGCCCACACCTCGGCGGGGTCGAGCACCCCGCGCAGCAGCAGGTAGCCGTCCTGCCGGTACCGCTCGCGCAGCCGGTCCGGGTCCGCCAGGAGGTCGGTGCTGTCGGCCATGGGGGCGCTGTTGGATTCGTCCAGCTCCAGGACGACGCCGTTGGAACTGCATCGGGCGACTGTCTTCATGGTTCTTTCCGTCGGCACGGCTCAGTAGACTCCCTCGATCAGCCGGCCCGTCTCCACGGTCGGGGCCGGCCGCACGGCCGCGACGCCGTCCCAGGGGAACCATGGGTGCGGTGCCGTGCGCAGTGCGCTGTCGCGTTCGATGAGGTTGGGGATGAAGAGGTCCTCCAGCAGCGTGGTGGTGACGACCGTGCCCCGCTCGCCGTACTCGACGTCGGTGGTCCAGTCGTCGGCCCGGGCCACCCGCAGCACCCCGAACGGGGGTGCCAGGTGGTGGGCGCGCACCGCGTCCGGGGTCAGCGGGTCGGCCTGCAGGGCGTGCCCGACCAGGGTGTTGCCGTAGGTGTCGATCCACTGCACGCCGCCGAGGAACTCCTCCTTCAGGAAGCGCTCCTCCTCGGCCGTCCCGGAGGTCCCGCCGGTGCAGACCGCGCGGATCCCGTAGTCGGCCAGCGGCTCGTCGAGGGCCGCGGCCAGCACCAGCAGCAGCTTGGTGGTGGTGAACAGCAGGCTCGCCTCGCGCCGGGCCAGCAGGCTGAGCGTCTGGGCCACCAGGTGCGCCAGGTAGCCTTCGGGCCCGGCGCCGCCGCCGATCTGTGCCTTCACCCAGCGCGGGTCGAAGTCGATCGCGGCGACGGCCCCGCACCAGCTGTCCGCGAGGCCCTCGACGAAGTGGCCGTACGCGTGCGGCCCGCTGGGCGTCATCGCGAGCACGTCGCCGCCGGCCACGCCGCGCGCCCGCAGCATCGCCGCGTACATCGCCACGTCGTTGTCCAGCCGGGTCACGTTGACGATCCGGCAGGGCGCGCCGCTGGTCCCGCCGGTCTCGAAGACCCGGAACGGGCGGTCCGCGAAGCCGCGCGGCAGCAGGTCGCGCACCCGTGCCCGGCGCAGCCGCTCCTTGTCGAAGACCCCGAACCGGCGCAGGTCGGCGAAGCCGCCGACCGCCTCCAGCGGGTCGAAACCGAGGCTGTCGCGCTGGTCCAGCCAGAACGGCGAGCCGGTCGCTGGCGAGAAGTGCCAGCGCACCATCCGGCGGGTCCACTCGTCCAGGCCGACGTCGAGCAGCGGCAGGGACTCGGCCATCTCCTGGTACATCCGGCCCGCCTCGGCCGGGACGGCTGCGGTCATCGCTGGCTCCCGATGGGGTGGTTGACGATGTGGTGGGTGACGCCGCCGTCCGCCGCGAGGGCGGCGGCCTGCTCCGGGGTGGCCCGCAGCACGGTGGCGAACGGGAAGGGCGGCTCGAAGCCGAGCAGCGGGTGCGTCCCCGAGCGCGGCTCGACGCCGACCAGGGTCGGGGCCAGGTAGCGCGAGCCGTCCGCCGCCGTGCTGAGCAGCGGCCGGCGGGTGAACCGGCGGTCCGCCGGGCCGATCCGCCGCTCGACGTGCTCGGCGGTGCGGGCCGCGCCCTCGGCGTCCCGGCTGGCCGCCAGCGGCCAGGCCGGGTCGGCGGGTGCCAGCCGGATCCCGTCCAGCAGTTCGCCGAGCCGGACGGCGACCGGCTCGGGGTCGTCCAGGCACAGGATGCTGCGGACGGTGGTGCAGAACCGGCCCGCGTCGCCGGCCACCAGCTCCAGCAACTGCCGGGCGGCGGACGCCGGTTCGGCCCCGGCGGCGACCACGGCGCGGACCCGCAGCGGTCCGTGCACGGTGGCGGTGGCCCGGTCGCCGAACTCGGCGGCCACCTCCGCGCCGCCGTACAGCACCTGACGGTCCGTCACCTCGACCAGGGCCCGCAGCACCGGCCGGGCGGTCGGGTAGCAGCCGATCAGCTCGGCCGGCCAGCCCTCCTCGACCAGCGCCGCGACCAGCCGCAGCGCCGAGAACGGCTCCCGGGTGCTCGGCCTGACCCACAGCGCGCTGCCCGCCGCGGCGGCCCGCAGCACCGACTCCAGGCAGGTGAAGGTGTTGCCGGGCAGCGAGACCAGGGTGAGCGGCGGCCGGCCGGCCGCAGTGCGGGGCGCCTCCGGCTCGGTGACGATGGCGTCCAGACGGTCCGTCAGCATCCCCTGCCAGCGCTCGACCAGGGCGGCCGGCAGCCCCGCGCCCGCCCAGAGCGTCGCGGCGAACTCCTCGGGCCCCTGCGGGCCGAGGCCGCCGCACCGCACCGTGCCGCCGGTGAACCGCCGCCACGCGGCCCGGACGATGGCGGCCCGGCCCTCACGGTCGGGCAGGGCGGCGGTGCGGCCGCGCAGCCGGCGGGCGTCGCTGCGGACCAGCACCTCGGGCGCCAGCGACACGGCCGGCAGGCCGGCCGCGGTGGGCGCCGAGTCCTGCGAGACGGTCCACTCCCCGCGCCGCAGCAGCGGGAGGGGCGCGGCGCCCGGGGCCGGTGCGGTGGGGTTCATCCGAGGACCTCGTGCAGCGCCCTGACGACGCGGTCCTGCTCGCCCTCGGTCAGCTCGGGGTAGAGCGGCAGGCAGGCGTGCCGGTCGGCGAACTCCCGGGCCTGCGGGAACGCCCGGCCGCCGAACCCGGCGGCGAAGTACGGCTGGTCGCAGAGCAGCAGGTCGTAGACCTCGCCCGCGAGCGCGATCCCGTGCTCGGCCCGCAGCCGGGCCTTCAGCTCGGCGCGGTCCACACCCTCGTCCAGGTGGACGAGGTACTTGTACCAGCTGGTCGTGCTGCCCTCCGGCACCGGCTGCACCCGCAGCCCGGCCAGCCCGGCCAGCTGCTCGTCGTACCGGGCGGCCAGCCGGGCCCGGGCCGCGGTGCGCTCGGCGAAGCGGCGCAGCTGGGCCAGGCCGACGGCCGCGTGCACCTCGCTGAGCCGCCAGTTGCTGCCCAGGCTGTCGTGCAGGGTCGCGCCGGGACGCACCCGGCCGTGGTCGCGCAGCCGCAGGAACGCCTCGGTGCGCGCCGGGTCGGCCGCGGTGACCGCGCCGCCCTCCGCGCTGGTGAGCACCTTGGTCGGGTAGAACGAGTAGGTGCCGTAGTCGGCGATGCTGCCGGCCCGCTTGCCGCCGAGCGAGCTGCCGAAGGCGTGCGCGGCGTCCTCGATCACCGGGATGCCGCGCCGGTGGCACTCCTCGACCACCCGCGGCAGCAGCGGCGAGACGTACCCGCCGGTGTGCATCGCGATGACCGCGGCCACCGATCCGCCGTGCTGGTCCAGCCGTTCGCGCAGCGAGTCGGGGCAGAGCCCGAGGCCGTCCGGCTCCAGGTCGACGAAGTCGACCGACGCCCCGGCGCGCAGCGCGCCCGCCGCGGTCGCGATGAAGGTGTTGACCGGCACCAGCACGGTGCGGCCGGTCACCCCGATGTCCCGCAGCGCGATCTCCAGCGCGCTGGAGCCGGAGTCCACGGCGACCGTCGGGCCGCCGGCCCACGGGGCCAGCTCCGCCTCGAACCGGGCGACCAGCGGGCCGATGGTGAGCACGCCCGAGTCCAGGGTCTGCTCGATCGCGGCGGTGACCTCCGCCCGGGCCGCCCGGGTGAAGCCGACCCGGATCGGCGCGACCGGGGGCGGGCCCTGCTCGTCGGCGGGCCCGTCCAGCACCCGCTTCAGGAAGCCGATCGCCTCCTCGACCCCGGTGCCGTGGCCCATCGGCAGGGCCAGCACCTCGGCCAGGCCGGCCGCGCCCGCGACCTGGTACAGCGCGCGGACGGTCTCGCCGGCCGCCGCCGAGTCGGCCGGCTCCAGCGCCTGGTCGGCCAGCCCGTACTGCAGGTGCAGCGGCGCGGGGGCCAGCGCGGCGAACAGCTCGGGCAGGTCGGCGTGCGCGGCCAGGCCCGGCAGCACGGAGGCGCCGTGGCCCAGGCCCAGCACCCGGTAACTGCCCAGGTGGCTGGCCACGCAGAGCGGCACCGGGCGCTCGGCGGCCAGCGCGGCGTGCAGCGCGACCGCGCCGCCGAGGCTGTGGCCGAACAGCGCGGTGCGGCCGGGCAGCGCGTGCGGGTGCCGCGGCAGCCAGTCCAGCACCCGCAGCGCGTCCCCCGCGAGCACGCCGAGCAGTGGACGGCCCTGCTGGCCGAGGAGTTGGGCCAGCAGCTCGGCCTCGTCCCGGCCGTGCAGCCGGGCCGGGTCGACGCAGCCCGCGAAGCCGTAGTCGAGGGTGAGGGTGAGGAAGCCGGCCCGGGCGAAGTGCTCGGCGACGTTGCGGTCCGGGTGGTCGGGCGGCACGGCGCCGGTGACCTGGTCCGGGACGGCGCCCCGGCCGGGGCAGACGACGACCGCCGGCAGCCGCTCGGCGGTGCCGGCCGGGCGGGTCGCGATCACCCGGACGGTGTCCTCGGGCCCGCCCAGCAGGTACTCCTCGCGGACCAGGCCGCCGGCCTCCCGCGCGGCCACCAGCCGGGCCCCGGTGCCCGCCACCGGGTCGAGGCCGGCCCCGCCGAGCCGGCGGACGGCGCCGCGGACCTCCCGGCGCCAGGCCTCGAACTCCGCGGCCCGCTCGGGCAGCGGCCGGGGCCCGGCCGCCGTGAGCCGGGCCCAGCGTCCCGTCGCCCGCCCGGTGGCCACCGGCTCAGACGAAGTCCGCATGCAGCGTCCTCGGGATCTCGATCTGGTAGGAGCTGAGCGCCTCGTCCAGGTTGATGTGGCCGCGCCGCAGCCACTCCAGCAGCTCGTTCTGCGGCCGGTAGAAGCAGGACTTGCACAGGTCGGTGCGGCTCGGGTTGGAGGCCTCCCACTCGGCGCGCTTGCCGCCCTCCAGGACCTGCAGGTAGCCGTCCTCCAGCACGTTGCCGATCAGGTAACGGCTGTTCAGGTGGACCTGCGGGCAGGGGTACAGGTTGCCGTCGGCGCCGACCGCCGTGACGAACCGGCTGTAGTGGCAGTGCTCGAAGTCGCCCTCGACCTCCTCGACCTGGTCCATCGCGCCGCGGTCCAGCTTGGGGATGGAGACCTCGAAGGAGTCGGTGCTCAGGGCCGCCACGTCGTCCAGCGCCGCGGAGATCTCGGCCATCTGCTCGTCGACGGTCTGGTGGCCCAGCGCGGAGTAGAACTCCGGCTCGAAGCGCACGTAGTGGGCGCCGGAGCGGCCGGCCAGCTCGGCGGCCGCGCGGACCTCGGTGTGGTTCTCCGCGGTGATCACGTAGTTGAAGCCCACCCGGAAGTCCGGGTCGACCGCCGCCTCGCGCAGCGTGCGCGGGGTGTTCTCGAAGGTCGGGAAGGTGTCGTCGCGGTCGCGGGTGATCCGCTTGAAGTTGTCCTCGGAGCCCGCGTTGAGCCCGATCCGCACCCAGGTGTGGGTCCGGGCGATGCAGTCGGCGATCTTCGGGTCGGAGAGCCGCGAGCCGTTGGTGATCAGCCCGATGCGCAGGCCGGCCTCGTGCGCGGCCTCGCAGATCTCGACGTACCCGGGGTGGATGGTGCACTCGCCGCTGCCGCAGAAGGTGACGGCCCGCCCGCCGGTGGCGGCGAACTCCCGCATCAGCCGGATCGCCGCGTCGGTCTTGATGGAGTCCTTGAAGGAGAAGCGGTCGTAGAACTGCTCCTCGTTCGGCGAGTGGAAGTTGCAGAAGTTGCAGCGCATGTTGCAGGCGCCCATGATCCCGATGCGCATGTGGATCGGGCGGAACTCCTCGCCGGCGGCGAAGGCCCGGACCAGGTCCGGGTGGGCCAGTACCTTGTTCGGCGCGTGCGCCTCGTCGAGCGACACGATCGGCAGGCCCTCGCGGTTGCTGGGCCGGGCGATGTCGTAGAGCCGTAGGTCTCGGGAATCGGTCACTGGAATCCTCCTCGCGGCGGGCCCGGAAAATCGGCATTTCGGTGCGGACGCCGTCGTCGTCGACGGTGCGTCGCGCCCGTGCCGGTCGGAACGGAACGACGTGCCACGCCTGTTGGAGCGGCGCTGATTTCACGGGTTCGCGTTTCGAGCAGGCCAATCATGCCCCAAGCTCCGAGCACTGGGAAGGCGTGTTCCACGGGCTGGGAATTATCAGTCAGGGGTTATGTATAAGCCCTGACTGATCGTTCATAAGTCCTGGCTGATATTCCGTTGGAAGAGGGCTGGAGAGGAGTCGGGAGAGCCTTTCATAATGCGCAACTTATGTGTCCGAACCATCGGCCGAAATGACCTTGCAGTGATCGAGTGTTTCCGCCAAACTCGTGCCCGGCGAACTCGCGCCGGCAAAACCCCTGCCCGGCGCGTCGGCAAATGCACTGATGCAACCCCGGGAGAGCAGAATGACCAAGGATTTGAAGTCCCTGGCTTACGACCACCTGTGGTTGCATTTCACCGACATGGAGTCGTACCGCCGGCCCGGCGTGCCGGTCGTGGTGCGCGGCGAAGGGGCCCGGATCCAGGACCTGGAGGGCCGCGAGTACCTGGACGCGCTCTCCGGCCTGCTGGTGGTCCAGGCCGGGCACGGCCGCGAGGAGCTCGCCGAGGCCGCCGCCCGGCAGGCGCGCCAGCTCGCCTACTTCCCGCTCTGGGGCCACGCCCACCCGCAGGCGATCGAACTGGCCGAGCGGCTCGCCGCCCACGCTCCGGGCGACCTGAACAAGGTCTTCTTCACCACCGGCGGCAGCGAGGCCGTGGAGACCGCCTGGAAGCTGGCCAAGCAGTACTTCAAGCTGGTCGGCAAGCCGCTCAAGCACAAGATCCTCAGCCGCACCATGGCCTACCACGGCACCACCCAGGGCGCGCTGTCGATCACCGGGATCCCGGACGCCAAGAAGCTCTTCGAGCCGCTGGTGCCGGGCGCCCGCCGGATCCCCAACACCGACCTCTACCGGGCCGCCGAGGTCACCGGGGTGGCCGAACTCGCCGACGACCCCGAGCGGTTCGGGCGCTGGGCGGCCGACCAGGTGGAGCGGGTCATCCTGGCCGAGGGCGCGGACACCGTCGCCGCGGTGATCGTCGAGCCGGTGCAGAACTCCGGCGGCTGCCTGCCGCCGCCGCCCGGCTACTTCCGGCGGCTGCGCGAGATCTGCGACGCGCACGACGTGCTGCTCGTCTCGGACGAGGTGATCTGCGCCTTCGGCCGGCTCGGCACCATGTTCGGCTGCGAGAAGTTCGACTACGTGCCCGACATCATCACCTGCGCCAAGGGCATGACCTCCGGCTACTCGCCGATCGGCGCGGCGATCGTCTCCGACCGGGTGGCCGCCCCGTTCTACCGGCGCGGCGGGTACTTCCCGCACGGCTACACCTTCGGCGGCCACCCGGTCTCCTCCGCGGTCGCGCTGGCCAACCTCGACCTCTTCGAGCGCGAGGACCTGCTGGGCAACGTGCGCCGCAACGAGCCGGTGCTGCGCGGCAGCCTGGAGGGCCTGCTGGACATCCCGATCGTCGGCGACGTCCGCGGCGACGGGTACTTCTACGGCATCGAGCTGGTCCGCGACCGGGAGACCCGGGAGCCGTTCACCGCCGAGGAGCGCGAGCTGCTGCTGGCCGGGCCCGGCGGTCTCTCTGAGCAGCTCTGGGAGTCGGGCCTGTACTGCCGGGCCGACGACCACGGCGAGCCGGTGATCCAGCTCGCCCCGCCGCTGATCTGCGGCCCCGAGGAGTTCGGCTTCATCGAGCAGGTGCTGCGCACGGCGATCACCGCCACCTGGAAGCGGTTCGAAAGCGCGCGGGAGCGATGAGCGCCAGTCCCGGGGCGAGCCACCTGGAGCAGGTGGCCGCCGCCTGGACCGCGGCCTTCGACGGGGTGCGGCACCCGGATTCGGCGAACTTCTTCGACCTCGGCGGCACCTCGCAGCAACTGCTGCGGGTGGTGGCCGAGTTGCGCGAGCTGCCGGCCGGCGGTCAGGTCACCGCCCAGGACCTCTACCGGCACCCGACGATCCGGGCCCTGGCGGACGCCCTGGCGGCCCGCACCGGGCCGGCGGCCGGTCCGGACGGCCCGACCGGGCCGAGGACGCCGGCCGCGGTCGGCCCGGGCGACACGATCCGGATCGTCAGCCCCGGCTTCCCGACGCTGGCCCACCTCCCCGACCGCGCCGGCCGGGCGGTGGCCGCGCTGGAGGCGCTCGGCTTCGCCGTCGGCTTCGGCGAGCACGCCTTCGCCATGTCGCCGGACGGCCTGACGGCCGGCCCGGCGCGGCAGCGCGCCGCCGACATCATGGCGGCCTTCGAGGACCCCGGGGTGGACGCGATCCTGGTGTCCGACGCCGGGGAGGGCAGCCGGGAGCTGCTGCCGCTGCTCGACGCGCGGGTCATCGCCCGCAACCCCAAGCCCTTCGTCGGCTTCTGCGACACCGCCTTCCTCCAGCACTACCTGGCGCTGGAGGCCGGGCTCGGCTCGGCCTACGGCTGCTCGCTGATGGTGCACCTGGGCGACGTCGGCGGGCCGATGCCGGAGACCACCGACCACCTGGTGCGCACCCTGGCCGGCCTGCCGCTGGAGTTGCGGCCGGTCGCCTCCCGGTCCCGCCCGCTGACCACCTGGTTCGATCCGGACGTCGAGGGCTCGCGGCGGGTGCGCGACGTGCCGGGCGGCTGGCACTGGGCCAGGGGCGGGGTCGCGAGCGGACCGCTGTTCGGCGGTGAGGTGTCGCAACTCGCGGACATCGTCAAGGAGTTCGGCCTCAGCTACGACGGGGCCGTGGTCTTCGTGGATATCACCGAGGAGCACACCACGCCGCCGCTGTGGCTGCTCGGCCGGCTGTTCCGCGAGGTCGACCTGACCGGGGCCGCCGCTCTGGTGATCGGGGCCGACCCGCAGAGCGATCCGGCGGTGTGGGCCCGTCAGGTGTCCGCCCTGCTGGACCGGTTCGTCCCCGGCACCTCGTTCCCGGTGCTGGTGAACGCGGACATCTGCCACCTGGCGCCGTGCTGGACGGTGCCGTTCGGCGAGCCCGCCGTCCTGGACGAGAGCCGCGGCCTGCTCTTCCCCCGCCGAGCCCACCCCGTCACGTCGAGCACGTCAAGGAGCGCGGATGTCTGACCCCGGCGACGAACTGGAGGCGTCCCTGACGGCGATCTGGCGCCGCTGCCTGGCGGTCGACCGGGTCGGCCCGGACGACGACTTCCTCGACCTGGGCGGCGACTCGCTGGGCGCGCTCGCCGTCCTCGCGGAGCTGGAGCTCGCGCACGGGGTGCCGGTCGACGTGTTCGAGCTGATGATGGCGCCGACCGTGCGCGAGCTGGCCGCCGTGGTGCGGGCCAAGTCGGTGGGCGGACCGTGATCGACCTGCTGCGGGTCGGCGAGCACGGCCCGGACTCGACGGCGCTGGTCGTCGACGGGGAGCCGATCGGCCGTCAGGTGCTGGCCGGCCTGGCCGACTCGGTCGCGGCGGCCATGGCGAGCGACCGCAAGGCCGTGGTCTGGTGCGCCGGCGACCGCGACCTGTCGACCGTGCTCGGCTACCTGGGCGCCGTCCGGGCCGGGCACGCGGTGGCCTTCCTGCCCTGCGGGCAGGACCCGGTGAGCGCGCTGGCCATCCTGGACACCTACCGGCCCGAGTTCGTGGTGCCGACCCCGTGGCTGGCCGGCCTGCTCGCCGGGCACGGCTACGCGCCGCGCGAGACCGGCACCGGCTGCGAGCTGTTCGCCCGCGGCCCGGGCGCCGGCGACCCGGGCGGGGAGGTCGCCGAGGACCTGCTGGTGCTGCTCAGCACCTCCGGCTCGACCGGCAGCGCCAAGGCCGCGAAGCTCTCGGCGCGGGCGGTCGCCGACAGCACCGCCGCGATCACCGAGTCGCTGGCCATCGGCCCGGGCGACCGGGCGGCCACCAGCCTGCCGATCCGCTTCTCCTACGGCCTGTCCGTGCTCAACACCCACCTGCGGGCCGGCGCCCCGGTGCTGCTGACCGCGGAGAACCCGTCCTCGCTGCGCCACTGGCAGGAGCTGGTCCGCGCCCGGGTGACCACCTTCTCGGCCGTGCCCACCACCTACCGCACGCTCGGCCCCGCCCACCAGCGGCTGTTCGCCGAGTCGGCGCTGACCACCATGACCACCTCGGGCGGCCGCCTGGACCCGGCGGTGCAGGAGCGCTGGTGGCGGCTGCTGCGCGAGCGGCGGGGCCGCTTCCACCCGATGTACGGCCAGACGGAGTCGACCGCGCGGATCACCTGCATGCGGCCCGAGGCGCTGCCGGAGCGGTTCGGCTCGGTCGGCACGGCCGTCCCCGGCGGGCGGGTCTGGATCGCCACCGACACCGCCACCGACACCGCCACCGACACCGACACCGCCGGCTCAGCGGAGGACGGCGAGGGCGAGATCTGCTTCAGCGGCCCCGGCGTGATGTCGGGCTACGCCCTCGGCCGCTCCGACCTGGCCCGCTGCGGCCCGCCGCAGGCGGTGCTGCGCACCGGGGACCTCGGCCGGCTGGACGGCGGCTTCCTCTACGTGACCGGCCGGATCAAGCGGATCGCCAAGGTCTTCGGCTACCGCGCCAACCTCGACGAGCTGGAGGCCCGGCTCGACCAGTCGGGCGGCGAGCTGGCCGTCACCGCGACCGACGAGCGGGTCACCGTGCTGGTCACCGAGCCGGCCGACGAGGCGTGGGCGCAGGCCCAGCGGCGCGGCGTGGTCGAGCTGCTCGGCGTGCCCGACGCCTGCGTGCGGCTGCGCCGGATCGCGGCCCTGCCGCGGACCCCGAACGGCAAGACCGACTACGCGGCGCTGGACCGGGAGCAGCGGGGTGAGCCGCGATGACGGTGCTCTCCCTCGGCGACCGCCTGCGGCAGCTGGCCGGTGAGCTCGGCGACCGCCCGGCGCTGATCGCCGTGGACCGGTCGGGACGCCAGGAGGTGCTCGGCTGGCGCGGGCTGGCCCGGCTGATGGAGCGGGAGGCACGCGCCGCCGCCCGGCGCGGCGGGGCGGTCACGGCCGTCCCGGTGCGGGGCGACCTGGACGGGGTGGCCCGGCTGGTCGGCGCCTTCGACGCGGGTGCCCCGGTGCTGCTGCTGGACGCGGCCGCGCCGGAGGCGGAGCGCGAGCGGCTGACCGCCGAGGCCCACCGGCTGACCGCCGGGGCCGCGCCCGCCGGCTACCTGATGCCGACCGGCGGCTCCACCGGCCTGCCCAAGCTGGTGCTGCGCCCCCGGCTCCCGGAGTACGACCCGCGCCGCAACCCCTCGGCGCTGTTCCGGGCGACCGGCTGGCACCCGGGGCAGACCCAGCTGCTCGCCGGGCCGCCGCACCACACCGCGCCGCTGGCCCACCTGCTGGAGGCCCTGCTGACCGGCACCACCGTGGTGCTGCCGGCCGCGTTCCGGCCGGACCAGGTGTTCGACCTGATCGAGCAGCACGGCGTCGGCTGGACCCAGCTGACGCCCACTCACCTGCGGATCCTGGAGCCGCTGCTGGACACCCGGGCCGGGGCGCTGCGCTCGCTGCGCGGCGTGCTGCACACGGCCGCGCCCTGCCCGCCGGCCACCAAGCGCCGGTGGATCGAGGCGCTGGGCGGCGACCGGGTGCACGAGACCTACGGGAGCACCGAGGGCACCGGCGTCACGCTGTGCACCGGCACCGAGTGGCTGGCCCGCCCGGGGACGGTCGGGCGCGGGTTCCTGACCCAGGTGCGGATCCTCGACGAGGCCGGCGCGCAGCTGCCGCCGGGCCGGCCGGGGACGGTGTTCATGCGGACCGTCGGCGGCGGCCCGGCTTTCCGGACGGTGGGCGACCGCGGCCACCTCGACGAGGACGGCTACCTGTTCCTGGCCGGCCGCACCGACGACCTGGTGATCATCGGCGGCGAGAACGTCGACCCGCACGAGGTGACGGCGGCGCTGCTCGACCACCCCGAGGTGGCCGACGCCGCGGTCTTCGGCGTCCGCGACGACACCTTCGGCGTCTACCTGCGGGCCCTCGCGGTGCCGGCGGCGGGCGCGGAGCTGGACGCCGGCCGGCTGCGCGAGCACCTGGCCGCCCGGGTGGCCCCGCACAAGCTGCCGGCGGTGATCCGGCTGGTCCCGGAGCTGCCGCGGTCGGCCGCGGGGAAGTTGGCGGCCGAGGTCCGCCGCCTGCGGGCCTGACGGCGCCGGGACGCAACGAACGGCACGACGAGAGGTGGAACGCATGCACGACCCGGCCATGGCCGGCCCCGCCATCGCCATCGAGGCGCTGGCCCGCACCTTCCGCGGCCCGCAGGGGCGGGTCAAGCACGCGGTGGACGGGCTGTCGCTGACCGTGGAGCGCGGCGAGATGGTCGGGCTGCTCGGGCCCAACGGGGCCGGGAAGACCAGCACCGTCAAGATCCTGATGACGGTGCTGCTGCCGACCGCCGGCCGGGCCGCGGTGCTGGGCCACGACGTGGTCCGGGACGCGCAGACGGTGCGGCGGCTGACCGGCGTCATCCTGGGCGGCGACGCCGGGCTGTACGCCCGGCTGTCGGCCCGGGACAACCTGCTGCTCTTCGCCGACCTCTACGGCATCCCGTACCGCGAGCAGAAGCGCCGGGTGCCCGAACTGCTGGACCGGGTGGGCCTGCTGGGCGAGGAGCACAAGCGGGTGGAGACCTACTCGCGCGGCATGAAGCAACGCCTGCACATCGCCCGCGGCCTGCTGCACGACCCGAAGGTGGTGATCCTGGACGAGCCGAGCAACGGCATCGACCCGGTCGGCGCCCGGGAGTTGCGGGCCCTGGTCCGCGAGCAGGTGCGCCGGCAGGACCGCACGGTGCTGCTCACCACGCACTACATGTTCGAGGCCGACGAGCTGTGCGACCGGGTCGCGGTGCTGCGGGCCGGGCGCAAGATCGCCGAGGGCACCCCGGCGGCGCTGAAGAAGGAGACCGACGGCCAGGTGGTGCTGAACGTGCAGGTCGACGGCGTGACCGAGGAGCACGTGGCGCGGCTGCGGGCGCTGCCCGGCATCCGCTCGGTGAACCTGACCGAGCACGACTCCCGGCAGTCGCTCGACGTGCACAGCGGGCAGGAGCGCGACGTCACCGCCGACGTGCTGGCCGAGCTGCGCGAGTTGACGGTGCGTCAGGTGCTCAAGCGGGAGCCCACCCTGGAGGACGCCTACGTCGCGCTGATCTCCGGGGACCGGGCATGACGGCGCCGGCGGTCCCGCGAGGCGGCCCGCGCACCGCGGCCGGCTTCCTCTTCCGGTCCTGGCGCCTGGAGTTGTGGCAGCTCTCGCGCTCCCCGCTCTACCTGTTCCAGTGCGTGCTGCTGCCGCTGATCTTCGCCTCGCTGGCCTTCTACATGTTCCGCGGCTCGCCGCGGCACACCGCGCCGGTCGACGTGGCGCTGAGCGCCGCCCTGATGGGCATGTGGTCCTCGACGCTGCTCGGCTCCGGCAACGCGATCAACCGCCTGCGCTGGACCCAGCTGCTGGAGCCGCTGGTCGCCAGCCCCCGGTCGACCTTCCTGTTCACCCTGCCGTTCGCCCTCGCCACGGCCTCGCTCGGCGTCTACGGGCTGGCGTCGACCCTGCTGTGGAGCGCGCTGCTGTTCGACATGCCGCTGCACGTGGCCGACCCGCCCGCGTTCGCCGTGGCGGTGGCCGTCACCGTGGCGGCCGTCGGGCTGCTCGGGCTGCTGATGGCCTCCGCGTTCATCCTCTACCCGACCGCGCAGTCGCTGGCGAACTTCTTCGAGTACCCGGTCTGGATGCTCAGCGGCATGTTGGTGCCGGTCTCCGCCCTGCCCGGGCCGGTCCGCTGGGTCTCCTACCTGCTCGCCCCGACCTGGGGGGTCAAGGCGCTGGAGGGGGCGGCGGACGGCGGCCCGGGCGCCTGGGCGGCCGTGGGCACCTGCGCGCTGCTCTCGGCGGGCTACGTCGCCGTCACCCTGCTCCTACAGAAGAGGTTCGAATGGCTGGCCCGATCCAGCGGCACGCTGGCGCTGCAGTGACGGCGAGACTGTTCTTCGTCGCGGGCTGGCGGTCGCACCGGGCGCTGTTCCACTGGCTGCGCCCCTCCGCCTTCATCCCCACCGTGCTGGGCATCCCGGTCGTGCAGCTGGTCTGGTTCGTCCACCTCGGCCGCTACCTGGGCACCCACCCCACCGAGTACTACGTGCTGGGCAACGCGCTGAACGCCTGCGCGCTGGCCGGCCTGTTCGCGCCGGCCATGTCGATCCAGGGCGAGCGGTTCAGCGGCACGCTCAGCGCCGTGCTGGCCACGCCCGCCAACCGGGCGGTGATGTTCGGCGGCCGGATCGTGCCGGCCGCGGTGATGGGCGCCCTCACCTCCGCGGTGATGCTGCTGCTCGGCACCGCCCTCGGCTGGCTGCACGTCCCGCTCGGCGCGCTGCCCCGGCTGGCCGTCGCCGTGCTGGTCACGGCGCTGTCGTGCAGCGCCTGCGGCATGCTCATCGGGGCGATCGGGCTGCGCACCCGGGAGGCGACCTTCCTCGCGAACCTGGTGCTCTACCTGCTGTTGCTGCTCAGCGGGGTGAACATCCCGCTCGCCGCGCTGCCCGGCTGGCTCGCCGCGATCGGCGCGCTGCTGCCGACCTCCCAGGGCATCGAGGCGGCCCGCCGCGCCCTGGCCGGCGGCGGCGGGATGGCCGGCCCGCTCGGCTGGGAGCTGCTGAAGGCCGGCGTGCTGCTGCTGGCGGCCCTGCTGGTGCTGCGCGCGCTGGAACGGGCCGGCCGCGCCCACGCGGCACTTGACGATGCGTGAGGGGACCACCGGACGATGACGGACGACGACACCAGCACCGACGACACCACCGGCCTGTTGGCCTACGGGCAGCTCTCGGTCTGGCGGGTGCTGGCGAACTGGCCGGTCGAGCGCTGGCCGGAGACCTACCTCAGCGCGGTCGTGCCGGTCCCGGCCGACTGCCCGCTGGACCGCGTGGTGCGGGCCTTCGGCACGCTGTGCGACCGGCACGAGTCGCTGCGCACGCTCTTCACCGACGGGCCGCAGGGGCCGCGCCAGCGGGTGCTCCCGGCCGGCGCCCGCCCGCCCGGGGTGGCGGTGGTCGAGTGCCCGGGCGCCGACGCCGAGCTGGCCGAGGCGCGGGGGCGCCTGCTGGCGGGCGAACCGTTCGACCGGGAGCGGGAGTTCTCGCACCGCTTCGCGGTGGTGACCGAGGCCGGGCGGCCGGCGCACGCCGTCCTGGTGCTGGACCACCTGCTGGCCGACGGCTTCGCCCTGGACCGGCTGCGCAGCGAGCTGGCCGCGCTGTTGGGCGCCGACGTGCCGGACGGGCACCGGTGGCTCGCCGAGACTCCGGCGCAGCCCCGCCAACTCGCCGCCGCCCAGCGCTCGGAGGAGAACCGGCGGCGGCGCGAGGCGGTCGTCCGGCACTGGCGCCGGCTGCTCGACACGCTGCCCGCCGAGCTGTTCCCGGTGCCGGACGACGCCGGGCACCGGCCGGGCCGGATCGAGGCGGTGCTGCGCTCGCCCGGCGCCCGGTCGTCGCTGGCCCGGGCCGGCGAGCGCCTCGGGATCCTGCCGCAGGGGGTCATGCTGGCCGTCAACTCCGTGGCCACCGCGGCGGTGACGGGCAGCACCCGGGTGGTCCACACGCTCCAGTCGAGCAACCGGTTCAGCGCGCCCTGGCGGACCGCCGTCACCTCCATGAACCAGTTCGCGGTGCTGCCGCTGGACCTCGACCGCACGCCCGACTCCTTCGCCGAGTACGCCAGGTACGTGCAGG
Organism: Kitasatospora viridis; assembly: GCF_007829815.1. Lineage (NCBI taxonomy): Bacteria > Bacillati > Actinomycetota > Actinomycetes > Kitasatosporales > Streptomycetaceae > Kitasatospora > Kitasatospora viridis. The sequence goes on from NZ_VIWT01000001.1 coordinate 3,109,086, forward strand.
GCAGCTCGCTGCGGGCCTACCAGCTCGCCTCCTACGACATCGACGTGGTGAACGCGCTGGTCCGCGAGGAGCGCGGGATCACCCTCGGCTTCGACCACTTCTTCAACTTCATGGCCACCGACGTCACGGCCGCGCCGCCGCCGGACCCGGGCGCCGCCCCGGCCGCTCCCCGGGTGGAGACCACCCGCCCCAACCGGCAGATCGGGCCGCGCTTCGACGTGAAGGTGTGGGGCGGACCGGACATGCCGGTGGTCGTCCGCGCCGACCCCCGGCTGATCGACCAGCCCCGGCTGAACGCGCTGCTCGGCTGGTTCGACGAGGAGCTGGGCCGGCTCGCCACGGACGGCGCGACCGGCGTCACGGCCGCGCTGCACCGCTGCACGGCGGCCATCGGCGGCTGACCCGGGCCGCCCAGCGCGCCGCCGCACCCGCACCGAACGTGAGGAACCCCATGCCGAGGACCGCCGAGGACCACCGACCGCTGTTGCCCGAGCTCTTCGCGGCGCAGGCGGCCCGCACGCCCGCCGCGCCGGCCGTCTTCGACGGGCAACAGGTGCTCAGCTACGCGGAGGTGGAGGAGCGGGCGAACCGGCTCGCCCGCCTGCTGGCGGCCCGGGGCGTGGGCGCCGAGCAGCTGGTGGCGGTGGCCCTGCCGCGCTCCGTCGAGCTGGTCGTCGCCCTGCTGGCCGTGCTGAAGGCCGGCGGCGCCTACCTGCCGCTCGACCCGGACTACCCGGCCGAGCGGCTCGCGTACATGGTCGCGGACGCGGCACCGGCCTGCCTGCTCACCGACGGGCCGACGGGTCGTCAGCTCGCCTTCCTGGAAATCCCCGTGGTCGGGCTCGACGAGCCCGACCGCCCCGGCACCGCCCCGGAGCGCCGGCCCGATCCCCGGGATCCCGCCTACACCCTCTACACCTCCGGCTCCACCGGCCGCCCCAAGGGCATCGTGGTGCCGCACGGCGCGCTGGCCGCCTTCCTGGCGGCCATGCGGCAGGAGGTGCCGCTCGGCCCGCGCGACCGGCTGCTGGCGGTCACCACCGCCTCCTTCGACATCGCCGCGCTGGAGCTCTTCCTCCCGCTGGTCAGCGGGGCCGCCGTCGTGGTGGCGGGCAAGGAGGCGGCCCGGGACGCCGACGCGATCGCCGCGCTCTGCGCCCGCTTCGAGGTCACGGTGCTGCAGGGCACCCCGTCGCTCTGGGCGACCCTGCTGGACGAGCGGCGGGAGGCGTTGCGGGGCATCCGGATGCTGGTCGGCGGCGAGGCCCTGCCGGCCCGGCTGGCCCGGACCATGACCGAGGCGTCCCCGGAGGTCCGCAACCTGTACGGGCCGACGGAGACCACCATCTGGTCCACCGTCAAGCGGCTCGACGGGCCCGCCGGGAGCGCGCCGCTGATCGGGCGCCCGATCGAGGGCACCGCCGTCCACGTGCTGGACGGCGGTCTGCGGCCGGTGGCGGTGGGGGTGGCCGGGGAGCTGTACATCGCCGGTGCGGGGTTGGCGCGCGGCTACCTGGGGCGGGCCGGGTTGACGGCGGAGCGGTTCGTCGCGGACCCGTTCGGGGCGGGTGGCACGCGGATGTACCGGACCGGTGACCTGGTGCGGTGGACCGGGGACGGCGAGCTGGAGTACCTGGGGCGCACGGACCACCAGGTGAAGGTCCGCGGGTTCCGGGTCGAACTGGGCGAGATAGAGGCCGCGTTGACCGACTGCCCGGCGGTGGCGCGGGCCGCCGTGATCGTGCGGGAGGACCGGCCGGGGGACCAGCGGATCACCGCCTACGTGGTGGCGGCGCCCGGTGCGGAGGTCGCGGTCGAGGAGCTGCGGCGGGTGGTGGTCGAGCGGCTGCCGGGGTTCATGGTGCCGTCGGCGTTCGTGGTGCTGGCGGAGTTCCCGTTGACGCCGAACGGGAAGTTGGACCGGGCGGCTTTGCCGGTGCCGGCTGCGACGGGGGTCGGCCGGGCCCCGCGATCCGTTCGCGAAGAGGTGCTGTGCGGGTTGTTCGCGCAGGTGCTGGGGGTGCCCGAAGTCGGGCCGGAGGAGGACTTCTTCGAGCTGGGCGGTCATTCGCTGCTGGTGACGCGGTTGGTGGTGCGGGTGCGTGAGGCGTTGGGGGTCTCGGTGCCGGTGGCGGCGGTGTTCCGCAGTGCGAGTCCGGCGGCGCTGGCGGGTGAGTTGGATGGTGAGGGGGAGCAGCGGCCGGTGTTGCGGGCAGGTTCGGGGGTTGCTCAACTGTCGGCGGCGCAGCGGCGGTTGTGGTTCTTGAACCGGTTCGAGGGTTCGAACGCGACGTACAACCAGCCGGAAGTCCTGTCACTTGACGGTCCGTTGGACGTGGAGGCGCTGCGTGCTGCGCTCGACGACGTGGTGGAGCGGCATGAGCCGCTGCGCACGTTGTTGCCCGAGGTGGACGGCCGGCCGGTGCAGCGGGTGGTGGCGGCCTCGGTGGCGCTGCCCGTGGTGGAGGTCGACGCGGAGCGGCATTTGGCGGCAGCCGTTCGGCAGCCGTTCGACCTGACGGTGGATCTGCCGCTGCGGGCGGTGCTCTACCGCCATGGTCCGCAGCGCCACACGTTGCTGATGCTCATCCATCATGTGGCGACCGACGGTTGGTCGACCTCGCCGTTGTCGTGCGACCTGTCGACCGCTTACAACGCCCGCGTCCGCCGGCAGGTGCCGCAGTTCGCCCCGTTGGCGGTGCACTACCGCGACTACGCGGCCTGGCAGCACGAGCTGCTCGGCACCGAGGAGCACCCGACACCCACCCTGCGGTCCCAACTTGCCTACTGGACGCAGCAGCTGGCCGCCCTGCCGCCGGTCATCGAGCTTCCGACCGACCGCCCGCGTCCGGCGGTGCCGAGCCACCGTGGTGCCACCGTCCCGCTGAGCCTGGGCCCGGAGCTCTCCGCCCGGTTGGTCGCGTTGGCGCGGGCCACCAACACGACGGTCTTCATGGTCCTGCAAGCCGCCCTGGCGGCCCTGTTGACCCGGCACGGCGCGGGCACCGACATCCCGATCGGCGTGCCGACGGCCGGGCGCACCGACCCTCGGCTGGACGAGCACGTCGGGTTCTTCGTCAACACCTTGGTGCTGCGCAACGACACCGCCGGCAACCCTGCCTTCCGCACCCTGCTGCTGCGCACCCGCGAGGCCAATCTCCAGGCCTACAGCCACCAGGACCTGCCCTTCGACCAGCTCGTCTCCGCCCTCAACCCGCCCCGCAGCGCCGCCCACCACCCGCTCTTCCAAGTCCTGCTCGCCTTCCAGAACACCACCCCGCCGCGCTGGCAGCTCGACCACCTCACCACCACCCCGCGCACCACCGGCTCGGCCACCGCCAAGTTCGACCTCGGCTTCTCCATCGAGGAGCGGCGCACGGCGGGCGGCCGGCTCGACGGGTTCGAGGGGACCGTCGAGTACGCGGTGGACCTCTTCGAGGCCGCGACCGTCGAGGCGCTGGTGGTCCGGTACCGCAACGTCCTGGAAGCGGTGACCGCCGACCCGGACGTCCGGCTCGCCGACCTCCCCGTCCTCACCCCGCAGGAGCGGCAGCGCATCCTGGTCGAGTGGAACGACACCCGGCGCGCGGTGCCGGCGGTCTCGCTGCCCGACCTGGTCGAGGCGCAGGTGGCCCGCACGCCCGCCGCGCCGGCCGTGGCCGACGACCACGAGTCGCTCTGCTACGCCGAGTTGAACGACCGGGCGAACCGGCTGGCGCACAGCCTGATCGCCCGGGGCATCGGGCCGGAGCGGATCGTGGCGGTGGCCCTGCCGCGCTCGGTCGAGCTGGTGGTCGCCCTGCTGGCCGTCCTCAAGGCGGGCGCTGCCTACCTGCCGATCGACCTCGGCTACCCCGACGCGCGGATCGGCTACCTGCTCGACGACGCGGCCCCCGGCGCCGTCCTGGCGACGGCGGAGTTCGCCGCCCGTGGGATCGGGGCGGCCTCCGGCCTGCTGCGGCTGGACGACGCCGCGTTCGCGGCGGAGCTGGCGGCCCGCCCGACGGCGAACCCGACCGACGCCGACCGGACCGCTCCTCTCGCGCAGCAGACCGCCGTCTACGTCATCTACACCTCGGGCTCCACCGGCCGCCCCAAGGCCGTCGTCATGCCGACGGCGGGGCTGATCAACCTGCTGGTGCAGCACGCGGCGGCCTACCCGGGCGGGCCGGGCGTCCGGACCGCGCAGTTCACCGCCATCGGCTTCGACTTCTCCGTTCAGGAGATCCTCTCGCCGCTCGTCATGGGCAAGGCCCTGGTCATCCCCGACGACGAGGTGCGGCGGACCTCGGCGGGCCTCGCCGACTGGCTGGCGGAGCAGCGGGTCAACGAGCTCTTCGCGCCGAACCTGGCCATCGACGCCCTGGTCGAGTACGCCCAGGAGACCGGCCGCCGGCTGCCGGACCTGACCGACCTGTTGCAGGGCGGCGAGGCCCTGGTGCTGGGCGACCGGCTGCGCCGGTTCCTCGCGCAGCGCCCCGGGCGCCGGATCCACAACGTGTACGGCCCGGCGGAGACCCACGCCATGACCTTCCACACCATGACGGGGGAGCCCGCGCACTGGCCGCCGACGGCCCCGCTGGGCAGGCCGTTCGGGAACGTCCGCGGCTACGTGCTGGACGGCGGTCTGCGGCCGGTCGCGGTGGGGGTGGCCGGGGAGCTGTACATCGCCGGGGCGGGGTTGGCGCGCGGCTACCTGGGCCGGCCCGGGCTGACGGCGGAGCGGTTCGTCGCGGACCCCTTCGGGGCGGGTGGCACCCGGATGTACCGGACCGGCGACCTGGTGCGGTGGAACGCCGGGGGCGAGCTGGAGTACCTCGGACGGATAGACCACCAGGTGAAGGTGCGCGGGTTCCGGGTCGAACTGGGCGAGATCGAGGCGGCGTTGACCGACTGCCCCGAAGTGGCGCGGGCCGTCGTCGTGCTCCGGGAGGACCGGATCACGGCCTACGCCGTGGCCGTTCCCGGACGGACCGTCAGCGCCGACCAGCTGCGGCGGACACTCGCGGACCGCTTGCCGGGGTTCATGGTGCCGTCGGCGTTCGTGGTGCTGGCGGAGTTCCCGTTGACGCCGAACGGGAAGTTGGACCGGGCGGCTTTGCCGGTGCCGGCTGCGACGGGGGTCGGCCGGGCCCCGCGATCCGTTCGCGAAGAGGTGCTGTGCGGGTTGTTCGCGCAGGTGCTGGGGGTGCCCGAAGTCGGGCCGGAGGAGGACTTCTTCGAGCTGGGCGGTCATTCGCTGCTGGTGACGCGGTTGGTGGTGCGGGTGCGTGAGGCGTTGGGGGTCTCGGTGCCGGTGGCGGCGGTGTTCCGCAGTGCGAGTCCGGCGGCGCTGGCGGGTGAGTTGGATGGTGAGGGGGAGCAGCGGCCGGTGTTGCGGGCAGGTTCGGGGGTTGCTCAACTGTCGGCGGCGCAGCGGCGGTTGTGGTTCTTGAACCGGTTCGAGGGTTCGAACGCGACGTACAACCAGCCGGAAGTCCTGTCACTTGACGGTCCGTTGGACGTGGAGGCGCTGCGTGCTGCGCTCGACGACGTGGTGGAGCGGCATGAGCCGTTGCGTACGCTGTTGCCCGAGGTGGACGGCCGGCCGGTGCCGCGGGTGGTGGCGGCCTCGGTGGCGCTGCCCGTGGTGGAGGTCGACGCGGAGCGGCATTTGGCGCAGGCCGTTCGACAGCCGTTCGACCTCACGCAGGACCTGCCGCTGCGCGCGGTGCTCTACTGCCATGGTCCGCAGCGCCACACGTTGCTGCTGCTCATCCACCATGTGGCGACCGACGGTTGGTCGACCTCGCCGTTGTCGCGCGACCTGTCGACCGCTTACAACGCCCGCGTCCGCCGGCAGGCGCCGCAGTTCCAGCCGTTGGCCGTGCACTACCGCGACTACGCGGCCTGGCAGCACGAACTGCTCGGCACCGACCAGGACCCGACGCTCGTGCGGAAGGCTCAGCTGACCTACTGGACGGAGCAACTAGCAGGCCTGCCACCGGTGCTGGACCTGATCGCGGACCGTCCGCGTCCGGCGGTGCCCATCCACCGTGGTGCCACCGTCCCGCTGAACCTGGACCCGGAGCTCTCCACCCGGCTGGTCGCCTTGGCCCGGGCCACCAACACGACGGTCTTCATGGTCCTGCAAGCCGCCCTGGCCGCCCTGTTGACCCGGCACGGCGCGGGCACCGACATCCCGATCGGCGTGCCGACGGCCGGCCGTACCGACCCTCGGCTGGACGAGCACGTCGGGTTCTTCGTCAACACCCTGGTCCTGCGCAACGACACGACGGGCAACCCCGCCTTCCGCACCCTCCTGCTGCGCACCCGCGAGGCCAACCTCGACGCCTACAGCCACCAGGACCTGCCCTTCGACCAGCTCGTCTCCGCCCTCAACCCGCCCCGCAGCGCCGCCCACCACCCGCTCTTCCAAGTCCTCCTCGCCTTCCAGAACACCACCCCGCCGCGCTGGCGGCTTGATCACCTCACCACCACCCCACGCACCGTCAGCACCGGCACCGAGCGCTTCGACCTCAGCTTCTACTTCGACCAGCCGCGCGACGAGGCCGGCCAGGCCGGCCCGCTGGACGGGTACCTCTCCTACGCCGAGGACCTCTTCGACCGTGCGACCGCCCAGCGGCTCGCCACCCGGCTGGGCCTGGTGCTGGCGGCGGTGACCGCAGACCCGGACGTCCGGCTCGCCGACCTCCCGCTCCTCGCCCCGCAGGAGCGCGGGCGCATCCTGACCGACTGGAACGGCACCGCGCACCAGCTCGCCCCCGGCACCCTGATCGGCCCGATCGAGGCCCAGGCGGCGCTCACCCCGGACGCGCCCGCCGTCGTCTTCCGCGACCAGGTGCTGTCCTACGCCGAACTCGACGCCCGGGCCAACCGGTTGGCCCACCACCTGGTCGACCTCGGGGTGCGGCCGGGCGGGCTGGTCGCGGTCGCCCTGCCGCGCTCGGCCGAACTGCCGGTCGCGCTGCTCGCCGTGCTCAAGGCCGGGGCCGCCTACCTGCCGCTCGACCCCGAGTACCCGGCCGAGCGCCTCGCCTTGATGCTCGGCGACGCCGCCCCGTCCTGCCTGCTCTCCGAGGAGCGGACGCTCCGTCAGCTGCCGGCCACGGAGCTGCCCGTGCTGGACCTCGGCGCGCTGGACCTCGACGGCCGGCCGAGCACCGCGCCGCGCCGAGCCCCCGCCCCGGGGCAGCCCGCTTACGTCATCTACACCTCGGGCTCGACCGGCCGCCCCAAGGGCGTGGTCGTCAGCCACGCGGCCATCCACAACCGGCTCGCCTGGATGCAGCACGCGTACCCGCTCGGCCCGCAGGACCGGGTGCTGCAGAAGACCCCGTCCGGGTTCGACGTGTCGCTGTGGGAGTTCTTCTGGCCGCTGCGCCACGGCGCCGCCCTGGTCGTCGCCGAGCCGGGCGGCCACCGGGACGCCGGCTACCTGGTCCGCGCCGTCCGCGAACAGCGGGTGACGGTCTGCCACTTCGTCCCGGCACTGCTCCGGCTCTTCCTCGCCGAGCCCGGCGCCGAGCACTGCTCCGCTCTGCGCCGGGTGTTCTGCAGCGGTGAGGCGCTGCCGCGCGAGGCCGTCCGGGAGTTCCAGCGGCTGCTGCCGGGGGTGCCGCTGCACAACCTCTACGGCCCCACCGAGGCGGCCGTCGACGTCACCCACCACACCTGCACGGCGGCCGACGGCCCGGTGCCGATCGGCCGGCCGGTGTGGAACACCCGCGGGTACGTCCTCGACGGCTCGCTGCGGCTCTGCGCCCCCGGCGTGCCCGGTGAGCTGTACCTGGCCGGCGACCAGCTCGCCACCGGCTACCTCGACCGGCCGGCGCTCACCGCCGAGCGCTTCGTCGCCGATCCCTACGGCCCGGCGGGCACCCGGCTCTACCGCACCGGCGACCTCGCGCGCTGGACCGGGGACGGCGAGCTGGAGTACCTCGGGCGCACCGACCAGCAGGTCAAGCTGCGCGGGGTCCGGATCGAACCGGGCGAGATCGAGGCCGCGCTGCTCGGGCAGCCCGGGGTGGCCCGGGCCGTGGTGACGGTGCGCGCGGACGGCGGCGCGGACCCGCGCCTGGTCGGCTACCTCGTGCCGGACGGCGGCGAGCCGCCGACGGCGGAGCGGCTGCGCGACGCGCTCGCCGCCGTCCTGCCGGCCGGGCTGGTGCCGTCCGCCTTCGTCGTGCTGGACGAGCTGCCGCTGACGCCGAGCGGCAAGCTCGACCGGGCCGCCCTCCCGGCCCCCGCCCGCGCGGCGGCCGCGGCGGGCCGGGCCCCCGGCTCACCGCTGGAGGCGGCGCTGTGCCGGCTCTTCGGCGAGGTCCTCGGCGTGCCGGAGGTCGGCGTCGACGACGACTTCTTCGGGCTGGGCGGCCACTCGCTGCTCGCGGTGCGGCTGCTCACCCTGATCCGCTCCGAGCTGGGGGTCGACCTGCCGGTGCCTGCGCTGTTCGGCGCGCCCACGGTGGCGGCGCTGGCCCGGCGCGCGGGGGCATCCGACAGTGCATCAGGTGACGGCGCCTGCGGGCTGCTCACCCTGCGGTCGGCGGGCGCGCGGCCGCCGCTCTTCCTCGTGCACCCGGCCGGCGGCTTCGGGTGGGCCTACGCCCGCCTGCTGGCGCACCTGCCGGCGGAGCACCCGGTCCACGCGATCCAGGCGCGCGGCCTCGACGGCCGGGGCCCGCTCCCGGCGAGCGTCGAGGAGATGGCGCGGGACTACCTCGCCCGGATCCGGGAGGTGCAACCCGACGGCCCGTACCACCTGGCGGGCTGGTCCTTCGGTGGCCTGGTGGCGCACGCCGTCGCCACCGGCTTGCAGCGGGACGGGGCCGAGGTCGGCTCGCTGGTGCTCTTCGACAGCTACCCCGACGCCCGCCCCGATCCGGGGAACCTCACCGCGCTCGCCGTCGAGAACCTGACCGGCCGCCCCGACCGGTCGGTGGACGCCGACGGTCCCGCCGTGCGTGCCGTCCGGGCGGGCTGCCCACCGCTCGCCGGGGCGACGGACCGTCAGGTCCGGGACGCGCTGCGGGTCGGGGTGAACAACCTGACGCTCATGCGGACGTTCTCGCCCGGCGTCTTCGACGGCGACCTGCTGCTGTTCACGGCACGGCACCAAGCCGGTCAGGGCGACGGGACCTGGGGCGACTGGACCGCGCACGTCACCGGCCGGGTGGTGACCGTGCCGCTCGACTGCGGGCACCACGACATGATCGCCACCGCCCCGGCCGAGATCGGCACCGCCCTGACGGCCCTGCTGGGCCGGCCCGCGACCACCCGGTGACCCGGCACCGACCGCCACCGACCGACACCCACCGCCCACGACACAGGACGTGCCATGCCGATACCGACGGAAACCCTGCTGCTCTCCAGCGCCGACATCCACCGGCTGGTGCTGGAGGTCGGACGCGACCGCTTCATGGACCGGATGATCGAGCGGCTGGAGTCCGCGTTCCGCACGGCCGCCCCGGACGGCTCGGGCACCCCGCCGCGGGCCGGCTTCACCACCGGCACCGAGCGGACCGGCGTGCTGGAGTGGATGCCGCACCACGAGCCCGGCCTGGCCGCCACGGTCAAGCTGGTCTCCTACGCCCCGGCCAACCCGGTCCGCCACGGCCTGCCGACCATCCTCGGCACCCTGCTGCGGATCGACGACGAGACCGGGCACCTGGTGGCCGTCGCCGACGCGGCCCTGCCCACCGCGATCCGCACGGGCGCCGCCTCGGCCGTGGCCACCCGGCTGCTCGCCCGGCCGGACAGCGCCACCGTGGGCCTGGTCGGGGCGGGCGCCCAGGCCGTGACCCAACTGCACGCCCTGTCACGGGTGCTGGACATCCGCGAGGTGCTGGTCCACGACACCGACCCGGTGCACCGCCGCTCGTTCCCGCAGCGCGCCTCCTTCCTCGGCCTGCCGGTGCGCGAGGCGGAGCCGGCTGAGCTGGAGGCCGCGGCGGACGTCATCTGCACGGCGACCTCGGTGGAGGTCGGGGCCGGCCCGGTGCTGCGCGGCGACCGGCTGAAGGACCACCTGCACATCAACGCGGTGGGGGCCGACCTGCCGGGCAAGGTGGAGGTCCCGCTGCCGGTGCTCAGGGCGGCGTACGTCAGCCCGGACCACCTGGGGCAGGCGCGCCGGGAGGGGGAGTGCCAGCGGCTCGACGAGCGGGAGATCGGCGCCACCCTGCCGGAGCTGCTCCGCGCGCCGCAACTGGCCCGCGGGCTGCGCGACTCCCGCACCGTCTTCGACTCCACGGGCTTCGCCCTGGAGGACCACGTGGCCCTCGACGTGCTGATCGCGCTGGCCGAGCTGCACGGCGTCGGCGAGCGGGTCCGCCTGGAGGCCGGCCCGGCGGACCCGCTCGACCCCTACTCCACCGCGTCCGCCACGGCGGCGGACCGCTCCCTGCCCCGCCGGCTCCCGGCCGTCCGCGCCCACTGAGCGGGCCCGGGCCCGTCGTCAGTGGCCGGTCCTAGGGTGACGCCCGAAGAGACCCGAAGCGAGAAGAGGAGCACGACGATGACCACTGCCGTGAAGGGCCCCGCCAGCTACTTCCCGTCGATCGAGCAGAAGTACGGCCGACCGGTGGCCGAGTGGCAGCAGCTGATCCGCAGCTCGCCGCTGGTCAAGCACATGGAGCTGGTGGCCTGGCTGAAGGCCGAGCACGGCCTCGGCCACGGCCACGCCAACGCGCTGGTCGCCCACACGCTGGCGCAGACTGCGGCAAGCTGACCGGCCGTCAGCTGACGGTCAGTTCCCAGCGCCGCTCGCCGTCCTGCCACCGCTCGGTCGGGGCGAGCCCGGCCGCGGCGGCGACCGCGGCCGAGGTGTGGTGCTCGGGGTGGACGTGGGCGAGCACCGTCCGGACCCCGTGCCCGGCGAGCCAGCCGACCAGGCCGCGGGCCGCCTCCCGGGCGATCCCGCGGCCCTGCCACGGCGTGCCGACCACCCAGGCGACCTCGGCGGTCGTCCCACCGTCGGTGACGGTGGCCTGCACCGTCCCGGTGAGTGAACCATCCATCTGGACAACCCAGTTGCACCAGGAGACCGCCGGGTCGGGCGACCCGGCGACCAGCCGGCGGTAGCGCGCCAGCAGCGCCGGCGCGTTGTCCGGCTCGCCGCCGATGAACCGGTGCAGTGCCGGGTCGGCGAGCACCGTGGCCATCTCCCGCGCGTGCTCGACCAGCAGCGGCAGCAGGGTCAGCCGCTCGGTGCGGATGGTCTGCGGGATCAGGACGGCCACGGTGCTCCTCCTCAGCTGTGCGCGCCGGCCTTGCGGCGGCGGACGGTGAACACCAGCGCCGCGCCGAGCACCAGCACCCCGGCGCCGACCGAGGCGATCAGGCCGGTGCCCTGGGAGCCGGTGAACGCGAGGTCGGTGGTGCCGTGGGCGGTGCTGCTCGCAGACGGGGCGGGGGCGGCGGCGGAGGGAGCGCCGCCGGCCGGGGTGGTGTGGCCGGTCGGCGCGGCGGTCGGCACCGTGGACGGCGCCGGCGGGACGCTGGCCGACGGGCTGGGGATCGAGCCGCTGGCCTGGCTGCCCAGGGCGACGGTGGCGGTGTTGTTCGCCTTGTTCGGGTCCCACGGCATGCCGCTGTCCTGGCGGCCCTCGTCGAGCGAGGGCAGGGTCACCAGGGCCGAGGCGCCGAGCGCCGGGTCGGCCTGGACCGCGAAGTCGAAGGTGGCCTGGTAGCCGACCCCGATGAAGGCACTGGTCTGGCAGTCGTAGCGGACCTGCGAGTCGCTCTTGAACTCGCTGTCCAGCTGGCACTTCTGGGGGGCGGTGACCACCTTGACCTGCCTGGGCAGGGTCACGGCCACGTCGGCCGGATCGTCACCGGAGCGCCAGTCGATCGAGGCGGGGCCGTGGTTGACCAGGCCGACGGTCAGCTTGCCCGGGTTGCCGGCGGCACCGGGCACCCAGGCGCCGAGGGCCTCGAAGTCGGCGGTGCTCTTGATCGTGACCTGGGTGTCGTAGTAGCCGCCGTCCCCGTCCAGGTCGGCCACGCCGGTCTGGACGAAGGTGCCCTCCGGCTTGCCGACGGTCAGCCGGGGCGCGCCGGCCGGGCCGGGGGTGAACTTGTAGTCCTGGCGGATGTAGTTGATCTGGGAGTCCGCGCCCGCGTCCGGACCGGCGTCCTGGGGGTAGACGCTGATGTCCTCGTCCGCGTAGTAGGCGGCGGGCAGCACGGTCAGCGGGAACTGGTCCAGGTGGGCCGTGTCGCCGGGGGCGAGGGGCGTGTCGATGGTGCAGACGGCCGCGTGGTAGCCGTAGGAGTTGGTGCCGTAGTCGCAGTTGGAGTAGCGGCCGCTGAAGGTCAGTCCGGAGTAGTCCTGGAAGACGTAGACCAGCTTCGGGGCGGCCAGCTGGCCCTTGTTGGTCACCGTCAGCTCGGGCTTCCAGACGTCGCCGGGCTTGAGGTCCGTCGGCGCGCTGGGCGTCATGCCCGTCAGCTTGCTGCCGCCCACCATGAGCTTGGTGTCGCTGCTCACGGTCGGGGCGCCGGCCTGCGCCAGGTGGGCGGTGGCGTGCAGGGTGACGGTGGTGCCGGGCTTGGCGCCGGCGGTGACGGCCAACTGGAGCCGCTCCTGGCTCGTGTGATCGGCCGACGCGGAGACCTGGGGGCAGGTCAGCACCGACCCGGCGACGGTGCAGCCCCATGGGGTCTGCACGGTGGCGATCCCGTTGAGGGGGCTGAGGTCGACCTGGACCACGGCCGTGGCGAAGTTGCCGCCGGTGACGCCGGTGGCGCCGACCTCCAGCACGACGGCGTTGTCCGGTCCGTTGGGGCCGGCCGTCGGGTCCAGGGGCAGGAAGGTCTGCGCGGTCAGCGACAGGGTCGGCGCGGCCGCCTGGGCCGGTGCGGCCAGTGCGCCGATCGCCAGGGTGGTGGCGGCGGCGGAGAGGACGACGAGACTGGTGCGCGGTCTGCGCATGGGGTTCCCCCGGGACGGAGATGAGAGGTCGAGCCGAATCCGCTCACGGTAGAGGGCCGATCGCCTGCGCACGGCGCGACGAATCGGGCAGTTGGGGAGGTACGGACGATTCGGTGGGGAAGTTTTGCCAAGGTGTGACCAGAGATGATCGCAGTGTCGACACATCGATGGCCAGTGCTGGTAAGGGCGGTGACGCCGCGGGCGATGGCCGTGTCAGTGGTCCACCCTCGCACAGTGGTTGAGACCATTTCAGCAGCTACCGGCCACCTTCCGGCGAAAACCGGACGTTCCGGCAGGTGGTGGCTGTGGCCAGATTGCAGATTGGTACAGACCTGTTGACCTGATGCGGGCGCAGGCCCTACGTTCGGCGCAATCCGCGGAAGCAGGTCGGGCCGGGTGCGCACCCGGCCGGGCCCAGGTAGACCTCCCCCCACGAGCGCCCGGCAGCCCACACGGCCGGGCGCGAACCCTGGAGCGACCATGCCCGAACGCGCCTTTGCCGCGCGGCAGGTCGAGCGACCCCAGCGCGCTCGACGTCCCCTTCGCAATGCCACGGCCCTCGCCACCGCCACCGCCCTGGTGGCCGGTGCGGCAGGCCTCGCCACCCTGTTCGGCGGCTCCGCCGCGGGTGCCGCCGGCGTCAACCTGCTGACCAACGGCGACTTCGAGACCGGCACGCTGGCGGGCTGGACCTGCTCCGGCGGACTCGGCAGCATCACCGGCACCGCCCCGCACGGCGGCAGCTACGCGCTGCAGGCGGCCGCCTCGGCCGCCGACACCGCGCAGTGCTCGCAGACCGTCACCGTGGCGCCCAACACCACCTACAGCCTGTCCGGCTGGCTGAAGGGCAGCTACACCTACCTCGGGGTGACCGGCACCGGCACCACCGACACCAACACCTGGGGCTCGAACGCGAACTGGGCGAACCTCAGCACCAGCTTCACCACCGGCGCGAGCACCACCTCGGTGACCGTGTACACCCACGGCTGGTACGGCCAGGGCACCTACTACGCGGACGACCTCTCGCTGACCGGCCCCGGCGGCGGCAGCACCAGCGCCTCGCCCACGCAGAGCGCGTCGCAGAGTGCCTCGCCGAGCCAGAGTGCCTCGCCGAGCCAGAGCGCGAGCTCCAGCCCGTCGCAGAGCGCCAGTTCCAGCCCCTCGCAGAGCGCCTCGCCCTCGCAGAGCGCGAGCCCGTCCGCCTCCCCGACCGGCGGCGGCACCGCGCCCGGCGGCGACGGCCTGGTCTCGGTCCCGACCGGGGTGAGCGCCAAGGTGCAGAACAACACCGTGACGCTGAGCTGGTCCGCCTCCACCGACGGCGCGCAGAACGGCAACGTCGCGGCGTACAAGGTCTACAGCGGCGCCAACCTGGTGGCCACCTCGATGGGCACCACGGTCACCGTCAGCTCGCTGCTGCCGAACACCGCCTACACCTTCACCGTGCAGGGCTACGACAAGGACGGGCACGCGAGCGCCCAGTCCGCGGGCGTCGCGGCCACCACCGGCGCCGCGCCGACCGGTGCCGTGAAGTCGGCCTACTTCGCGCAGTGGGGCATCTACGGCAACGCCTACTACCCGAGCAGCCTGGTGAAGACCGGCGCCGCCGCGGGCCTGAACACGGTCACCTACGCGTTCGAGAACATCGACCCGACCAACCAGACCTGCTTCGAGACGGTCAAGGCGGCCGACACCAACGACGCCGACCCGAACGCCGGTGACGGCGCGGGCGATGCCTTCGCCGACTACCAGAAGAGCTACACCGGCGACGTCAGCGTGGACGGCAGCACCGACGCGTGGAGCCAGCCGATCAAGGGCAACTTCAACCAGATCCGCGAGCTGAAGGCCAAGAACCCGAACCTCAGGTTCACCCTCTCGCTGGGCGGTTGGACCTACTCGAAGTACTTCTCGGACGTCGCCGCCACCGACGCCTCGCGCAAGAAGTTCGTCTCCTCGTGCATCGACATGTTCATCAAGGGCAACCTGCCCACCGGGATCTCGGGTGACGCCTCCGGCGGCCAGGGCGCCGGCGCGGGCCTCTTCGACGGCATCGACATCGACTGGGAGTACCCGGCCTCGGCCGGCGGCCACGCCGGCAACCACTACTCCGCTGCCGACACCGCGAACTACACGGCGCTGCTCGCCGAGTTCCGCAACGAGCTGGACGCCTACGGGTCCAGCATCGGCAAGCACTTCCTGCTGACCGCGGCGCTGCCGAGCGGCCAGGACAAGATCACCAACGTGCAGACCGACCAGATCGGCAAGTACCTGGACTACGGCAACATCATGTCCTACGACATGCACGGCGGTTGGGAGACCACCGGTGCCACCAACTTCCAGGACCCGCTGTACACCAGCCCGAACGACCCGAGCACCCCGATCGCCCCGGGCACCGAGAAGTACACCGTGGACAACGCGGTGAACGCCTTCATCAACGGCGACCCGGCCTACGGCATCAAGGGCGGCTTCCCGGCGGGCAAGCTGGTGCTGGGCGTGCCGTTCTACTTCCGCGGCTGGACCGGCGTCCAGGCCGGCTCGAACAACGGCCTCTACCAGGCCGCCACCGGCCCGTCCGCGGCCCAGGCCACCAGCCAGTCGGCCGGCGTGGCGTTCTGGAAGGAGCTGGTGGCCACCGGCAAGACCGCGGCGGCCAACGTGCACTGGGACCCGACCACCCAGAGCTCCTGGATCTACGACGGCACCAACTTCTTCACCGGCGACACCCCGCAGGCCATCACGGCCCGCGGCGCGTACGCCACCAGCAAGGGCCTGGGCGGAATCTTCGCCTACTCGCTGGAAGGTGACGACCCGTCCGGCAGCCTGGTCAACGCGATGACCGGCAGCATGAAGTAAGCAGCCCGGCGTTGCGGCCCCCGGTGCCCACCGGCACCGGGGGCCGCAACGTCCTAGCTGTCGTCAGCACCTGTTAGTCTCAGCCGATTTCCGCCGCGGCCAAGCCGGCGGACAAACGGGGTAACAAGGACGGAATCATGGCAATTCGCCGGGCCAAGCAGAAGGCGCAGGTCATCGAGAAGCTCTCCCAGGTGGCGCCGCCCGGGGAGCAGTTCATCGCCTGCGTGCACGTCGAGACCGGGCCGAGCCCGTGGCTGAACGCGATCTTCGACGAGGTCCCGGGTCTCGGCCTGATCGTCGCGCTGACCCGGAAGTTCTACTTCCTCACCCTCACCAGCAGCTCGGTCGTGGTGAACAACGCCAGCCGCTGGACCAACCGCCCCGGCGAGGTCGTCGCGGTCTTCCCGCGGCACGGCTTCCCGGTCAGCCGGGTGAAGCGGGCCACCATCTGGAGCTCGATGTACCTCCAGCTGCCCACCGACAGCAAGCCGAAGCGCCTCAACATCCACCGCTACTGGCGCAACGAGCTGGACCAGCTGAGCGCGGCCTTCCCGCCCGGATCGGTCGACCCGGGCTCGCAGGCCTTCGAGTTCGCCCCGCAGCCCGGCGCGCCGATGCCGTTCCCGCAGCAGGGCCAGCCCTACCCGGGCCCGCAGGACGGCATGCCGGGCCAGCCCTACCCGGGCCAGCCGGGCGCCCCGGTGCCGCCGCAGGCCGGCGCCCCGATGCCCCCGCAGCAGCAGCCCTACCCGGGCCAGACCCCGCCGCCCTTCCCGCAGCAGCAGGGCCAGCCCTACCCGGCCCCGCAGCCCGGCGCCCCGGTCCCGCCGCCGGGCACCAACCCGTACACCGGCCAGCCGGGCCAGCCGGGCTACGCCCCGCACCCGGACCAGATGTGACGCAGCCTCGACTGAGGTGAACCAGCGTCGGGCCCGCACCCCATGGGTGCGGGCCCGACGCGTTCCCGGTTTCTACGGGCGCTCCAGCTCCAGCTCCGCCACCCGCTCCGGGTCGGCCAGGATGTTGATCTCCACCACCTTGCCGTCGGCCACCGTGAACGACATCACCGAGAACACCTTGCCCTGCGGCGCGGTGACCAGGCCGTAGGCGCCGTTGACCAGGGCCAGCTCGGAGTACTGCGAGAACCGCTGGAACGTGATCGCCTGCGAGGCCACCGCCTGGGCACCGCGCACCAGTCGGCCGACCGCACCCTCGTCCGCGCGCAGCAGCACGTCCGGGTGGAGTACGGACACCAGGGCCTCGAAGTCGCCGCCCCGGGCCGCGGCCAGGAAGGCCTCCACCACCACCCGCTGGCGCGCCGTGTCCGGCTCCTCGGCCGGTGCGGCGCCCTGCACCCGCCTGCGCGCCCGGCTGGCCAACTGGCGAGTGGCAGCAGGGGACTTGTCGATGATGTCGGCGATCTCCTCGAACGGCACGGCGAACATGTCGTGCAGCACGAAGGCCAGCCGCTCCGCCGGGGAGAGCGTCTCCAGCACCACCAGCAGGGCCAGCCCGACCGAGTCGGCGAGCAGCGCCTGCTGCTCGGGGTCGGTGCCCTCGGCGGGCGCGATCACCACGTCGGGCACGTAGGTGTCGTCGAGCGGGTCCTCCCGGCGGGACTTGCGCGAGCGCAGCATGTCCAGGCAGACCCGGCCGACCACGGTGGTCAGCCAGCCGCCCAGGTTGTCGATCCGCTCGCTGTCCGAGCGGCTCAGCCGCAGCCAGGCCTCCTGGACCGCGTCCTCGGCCTCGCCCAGCGAGCCCAGCATCCGGTAGGCCACCGCGCGCAGGTGGCCCCGGTCGGCCTCGAAGCGCTCCGCCAGCCAGTCGTGCTCAGTCATGATCTTCGCCTCCCCGTCGGGACAGTTCCTACCACTGACGGATGCCGGCGGCGAAGTGTGACCGCCGGGCCGTGCGGAGCAGAATGGAGCACGTGATGATCGATCAGTTCACCTCGCAGGCCTGGGAGGCGCTCGGCGGCGCCCCGGAGGCCGCCGGCGCGGTCGCGTTCCGTGAGCAGCCGGGGGCGCTGCCTTCCCGGCTCCCGGTGCTGGCGATGGCCCGGGCGACCGTCGCCGCCTGCTCGCTGGCCGCCGCCGAGCTGCTGGCCGAGCGCAGCGGCACCGAGCCCGCGCCGGTGCTGGTGGACGAGGGCGCGGTGGACGCCGCCTTCCGCAGCGAGAAACTGCTGCTGATCGACGGCGAGCCGGGGGCCACCTTCGCGCCGTACTCGGGCTTCTGGCGCACCGCCGACGGGGGCTGGGTGCGCACCCACGCCAACTACCCGCACCACCGGGCCCGGCTGCTCGCCGCGCTCGGCCTGGCGGCGGACGCCACCCCCGAGCAGCTCGGCGCCGAACTGGCCCGCCGCACGGCGCTGGAGGTGCAGGAGACGGCCTACCCGGCCGGCGCCCTCGCGGTGGCGGTCGGCGACGCGGTGCCCACCGACCACCCGCTGGTCGCCTGCGGCGTGCCCGGGTCGAGCGAACGCCGCCTCGCGCCGGCCGCCCTCCCGGCCGCCGGGGTCCGGGTGCTCGACCTGACCCGGGTGATCGCCGGCCCGGTCGCCACCCGCACCCTGGGCCTGCTCGGCGCCGACGTGCTGCGGGTGGACTCGCCCCGGCTGCCGGAGAGCGCCGACGCGCACGCCGACACCGGCTTCGGCAAGCGCTCCACCCTGCTCGACCTGGCCGAGCCGGGCGACCTGGCGGTGCTGCGCGAGCTGGCCGAGGGCGCCGACGTGGTGATCACCGGCTACCGACCCGGTGCGCTGGACCGGTTCGGGCTGACCGCCGAACAGCTCCCCGGCGCGGTGCTGGTGCAGCTGGACGCCTGGGGCCGGCAGGGCCCGTGGGCCGGCCGGCGCGGCTTCGACAGCCTGGTGCAGGCCGGCACCGGGATCGCGATGCTGGAGTCCCCCGACGGCGAGCGGCCCGGCGTGCTGCCCGCCCAGGCGCTGGACCACGGCACCGGCTACCTGATCGCGGCGGGCGTGCTGCGCGCGCTGACCGAGCGTCAACGAACCGGCCGCACCCACCGGTTGCGCTACGCGCTGGCCGCCACGGCGCACTGGCTGCTCACCGCCCCGCGCCCGGAGCCGACCGCGGGCCCCGTGCCCGCCTTCGACCCCGCGCCCCACCTGACGCACACCGCCTCCCCGTACGGCCGGCTGCACCACGCCCGCTCCCCGCTCGGCAACCTGGGCGCGCCGCGGGACTGGCCCGCCGGGCCGGGCCGCTGGGGCACCGATCGCCCCGAGTGGCTGACGGGCTGAACGAATCGTCTGCCGGACACCTGAGGTTCAGTCAGCTGTCGCCAATTCACCGCGACTTCACCACTGAACCGTCAACGCCTCCTGTTGCGTTAAGGCTCGCTGTGGCAGCCTGTGGCACGCGTGCAGGGGGGTCGCAACGGCAGCTCCCCGCAGGCGTTCTACGCGCGTTCCGGTCGCGGGCGCGCGCTTCGTGCCCGCAGGCGCCCAGAGAGGGAGCAGGATGCGCAGGAGCAAGTTGCTGGCGCTCTCGCTGACCGCGGGGTTGGGGCTCGGGATGGTCACCGCCGGTGCGGCGAGTGCCAACCCCGACCACCACCACCCGCAGCAGAGCAGCTGTCAGATCTCGGCCGACGGCCGTGACGTGCAGCACGTGATCTACCTGCAGTTCGACAACGTGCACTTCACCCGGGACAACCCGAACGTGCCCTCCGACCTTGAGCAGATGCCGCACCTGCTCAACTTCCTGGAGGACAACGGCACGGTGGACACCAACCACCACACGCCGCTGATCGCGCACACCGGCAACGACATCCTGACCTCGATCACCGGCCTGTACGGCGACCGGCAGGGCCAGGCGGTCTCCAACTCGTACCGGTACTACAACCCGGACGGCACCTCCAACTCGGCCAGCACCTTCGCCTACTGGACCGACGGCGTGGCCGACTCCTCGGTGCCGACCCCGAGCGACTCCGCCCCGACCATGGTCGGCCAGGACGGCAAGATGGCCCCGGCGCCGTGGGCCGCCTACACCAAGGCGGGCTGCGACTTCGGCACCGTCTCCACGGCCAACACGGTGCTGGAGAACACCACCGTCGACATCAACAAGGTGTTCGGCGCGAGCTCCCCGCAGGCCGCCGAGGCCAAGGCCGACCCGACCAAGGCCCAGGCCGACTACGTCGGCATCGGCGTGCACTGCGCCAAGGACTCCAAGGTCTGCGCCAAGGGCACCACCAGCCCCGACCTGCTGCCCGACGAGCCCGGCGGCTACAACGGCTACCAGGCGCTGTTCGGCGCCAAGGCGGTCGACCCGGCGATCAGCGCCGACGGCGTGGTGCGCTCCACCGCCGGTACCCCGATCGCCGACTACAAGGGCAACCCGGGCTTCCCCGGCTTCGACTCGATGACCGCCGACAACTCGCTCGGCTACGTGGCCCAGATGCAGGAGTCCGGCGTGCCGGTCACCTACGCCTACATCTCGGACGCGCACGACCAGCACGGCGCGAACACCGGCGCGATGGGCCCCGGCGCGGCCCCCTACACGGCCCAGCTGAAGTCCTACGACAACGCCTTCGCCTCGTTCTTCTCCCGGCTGAACAAGGACGGCATCAACAAGAGCAACACGCTCTTCGTCGTCACCGCCGACGAGAACGACCACTTCGTCGGCGGGCAGCCGACCCCGGCGAACTGCGACGGCGTCACGGTGGCGTGCAACTACTCGCAGATCGGCGAGGTGAACGCCAACGCCCGCGGCCTGCTGGCCACCCAGCAGGGCGTCACCACCCCGTTCCAGGTGCACGCCGACTCGGCGCCGAACTTCTACCTGAACGGCAACCCCGGCGCGGACGACCCGAAGACCCGGGCCTTCGAGCAGGCCTGGTCCAAGGTGACGGCGGTCAACCCGATCACCGGGAAGACCGACACCATCTCCAGCTTCCTGGCCGACCGGGCGGAGCAGAAGATCCTGCACATGCAGACCGGTGACCCGCTGCGGACGCCGACCTTCACCTCCTTCTCCGACCCGAACTACTTCGTCTACGCGGGCGGGGCCAACTGCACCTCGGCCTCGGCCTGCGTGGCGCTCGGCCCGGCCTACGCCTGGAACCACGGCGACTTCTCGCCCGACATCAACACCACCTGGCTGGGCCTGGTCGGCCCGGGCGTGAAGCACGAGGGCGTGACCAACAAGGTCTGGTCGGACCACACCGACATCCGCCCGACCATGCTGTCGCTGCTCGGCCTGACCGACCCGTACACCCACGACGGCCGGGTGCTCACCGAGTTCATCGACAACAGCGCCCGTCCGGGCAACCTGCGCGGCCACCACGGCGAGGACTACCAGCAGCTGGCCGCGGCCTACAAGCAGCTGGACGCCGGCGTGGGCGCCTTCGCGGCCGCCACCCTGAAGGCCTCGACCGCCAACGTCGAGTCCACCAGCCCGGGCGACCTGCAGTACCAGGTGGCCACCGCCAAGCTGGCCGCGCTCGGCGACCAGCGCGACGCGCTGGCCGGCCAGATCGCCAAGGTGCTGGACGCGGACGCGTTCGGCCACCAGCGGATGGACCAGCCGCAGGCCGACCGGCTCACCGAGCAGGCCGACGCGCTGATCAAGCAGGCCCAGCAGCTGGCCGGCTGACCCCGCACCAGTCGCTCCTCGAAGCCGCCGCCCCGGGCCCGTGCCCGGGGCGGCGGGTTCGGTTCCGGGTGGTTGTGGGCATGCCACTCAGGCGTTGCCCAGGCAACACCCGGTGGTCATGCGGCCACGAAATCGTTTGGGCGGACAACAAATGGGGAAGGACCGCATGCCACGACCACCGTCACCCGCCAGGCTCGGCGAACGAGCCCTGGCCTGGGCCTTCCTGCTGCCCTCACTGGCCGTCTTCGCGGTCTTCCTCGGCTACCCGCTCTACCGCACGCTCTACCTGAGCACGCACGCCAACGACCTGTTCGGCGCGCCCACCCGGTACATCGGCCTCCAGCACTACGCCGACCTGCTCGGCTCCGCCGAGTTCGCCCGCACCCTCGCCACCACCGGGCTCTTCGTCCTGCTCACCGTGCTGCCCGGAGTGCTCGGCGCGCTCGCCCTGGTGCTGCTGCTGGAGAGCCGGATCCGCGGCGTGCGGGCCTTCCGCTCGGCCTTCGCGCTGCCCTTCGCCTTCTCGGTGGCCAGCGCCTCGGTGGTCTTCGGCGTCTTCTACAACCCGGCCACCGGCGTGCTCGACGGGATCCTGTCGCGGCTCGGCATCGGACCGGTCGCCTGGCTGACCGACTCGAACTGGGCGCTGGTCTCGGTCGCCCTGGTCACGGTCTGGCTCAACCTCGGCTACAACGTCCTGGTGCTCTCCGCCGGGCTCGGCTCGATCACCCCGGAGATCACCGAGGCGGCCAGGCTGGACGGCGCCGGCGGCTGGCGGCTGGCCCGCTCGGTCACCGTGCCGCTGCTCGGCCCGCACCTCTTCTTCCTGGTCGTGGTCTCCACCATCAACTCGCTGCAGGCGCTGGGGCAGATCAACATCCTCACGCTGGGCGGCCCGGACCACTCCACCACCACGCTGAACTACGGGATCTACGAGAAGGCCTTCGCCAACGGCTCCAGCGACTTCGGCTCGGCCAGCGCGCAGGCCGTGGTGCTGCTGCTGGTGGTGCTCGCCTGCACCGCGGTGCAGTTCGGCGTGGTCGAGCGGAAGGTGCACTACTCGTGAGGACCGTCCTGGGCCGCGCCGCGGTCTACCTGCTGCTCGGGGTGGCCGCACTGGCCGTCTGCTTCCCCATCTACTACGTGCTGGCCGGCGCCTTCATGACGCCCGCCGACCTGGCCACCTACCCGCCCGCGCTGCTGCCGCACCACGTGACCCTGGGCAACTTCGGCGGCGCCGCCCGCTCGGTGCCGCTCGGCCGGCAGTACCTCAACTCGGTGCTGGTGGCCACCGTGATCACCCTCGCCCAGCTGCTCACCTCGATCCTGGCCGCCTACGCGCTGGTCTTCCTGCCGCTGCGCGGGCGCGGCGCGGTCTTCGGGATCTTCCTGGCCACCCTGATGGTGCCGTGGGAGGCCGTGATCATCCCCAACTACCTGACGCTGTCCGACTGGGGACTGAGCAACAGCTACTCCGCGCTGGTGCTGCCCTTCCTGGCCTCCGCCTTCGGCACCTTCATGCTCCGTCAGGCCTTCCGGCAGTTCCCGGCCGAACTGCGGGACGCGGCCCGGATCGACGGCGCCGGCCACTGGCGGTTCCTCTGGCGGATCCTGGTGCCGCTGAACAAGCCGGCGCTGGCCGCGATCGCCGTCTACGTCTTCCTCTCGGCCTGGAACCAGTACTTCTGGCCGCTGATCATCACCCGCACCGCGCAGATGCAGACCCTGCAGATCGGCCTGGCGAGCCTGCGCAGCGCGGACAACGCCGACCCCGGGCTGATCCTCGCCGGGGTGCTGCTCTCGCTGCTGCCGACGCTGCTCCTGGTGGTCTTCGGCCAGCGCTTCATCGTGCGCGGGCTGACCGCCGGCGCGGTCCGGTGAACCACATCCCCGTAGGAGAAGGAGACAGACACGTGCGCAAGCTGCTGGCAGCGACGGTGGTGGCGGGCCTGGCCCTGACCGCCTGCAGTTCCTCGACCGGGAGCGGCGGTGACGCGGCGGGCTCGGCGCCCGGCGCCCAGGCGCTCGCCGACGCCAAGGGGGTGACCACGGTCACCTTCTGGCACGCCATGACCGGGACCAACGCCACCGTGCTGAACAAGCTGGTGGACCAGTTCAACCAGGAGCACCAGGGCAAGATCGAGGTCAAGCCGGTCTTCCAGGGCACCTACGACGACGTGATCGCCAAGTACAAGGCCTCGGTGCAGCAGAAGGGCACCCCGTCGCTGGTGCAGGTCTACGACATCGGCACCCGGTTCATGATCGACTCCAAGCAGACCGTCCCGGCCCAGGCCTTCGCCGACAAGGACGGCTACTCGCTGAGCGACCTGCAGCCCGGCATCCGCAACTACTACACGGCCGGCGGCAAGTTGGCCTCGATGCCCTTCAACTCCTCGATGCCGCTGCTCTACCTGAACGCCGACGCCTTCAAGGCGGCCGGCCTGGACCCGAGCAAGCCGCCGCAGACCCTGGCCGAGCTGGGCGACGACGCCAAGAAGCTGACGGTCAAGGACGCCAGCGGGCAGACCACCCAGTACGGCTTCGGCGCGGCGATCTACGGCTGGTTCGTCGAGGAGCTGCTGGCCGAGTCCGGCACCCTCTACTGCGACCAGGGCAACGGCCGGGACGCCAAGGCCACCAAGGTGGTCTACGACAGCAGCCAGGGCGTCCAGGTGCTCCAGTGGTGGGCCGACCTGGTCAAGGGCGGCTACGCGGTCAACACCGGCCCGGTCACCGCGGACGCCCAGGCCGCCTTCAAGGCCGGCCGGATGGCGATGAACCTGGAGTCCACCGGCGTGCTCGGCGGCTACGTGCAGGCGGCCAAGTTCCAGGTGGCCACCGCGCCCTACCCGAAGATCAACGCCGGCGACCCTGG
Source organism: Kitasatospora viridis (assembly GCF_007829815.1). Taxonomy (NCBI): domain Bacteria; kingdom Bacillati; phylum Actinomycetota; class Actinomycetes; order Kitasatosporales; family Streptomycetaceae; genus Kitasatospora; species Kitasatospora viridis. Next base: position 3,133,378 of record NZ_VIWT01000001.1, read on the forward strand.
CGGCCCGGCGATCGGCGGCGCCTCGCTCTGGATCGACGGCCCGGGCCACTCGGCCGCCGAGCAGCGGGCCTCCTGGGAGTTCGCCAAGTGGCTGGACGAGCCCGCCCAGCAGGCCGCCTGGCACACCGGCACCGGCTACTTCCCGGTGAACACCAAGGCGCTCGACGACCCGACCGACAAGGCCTGGCTGGCGAAGAACCCCCAGTTCCAGACCGCGATCGACGAGTTGAACGCGACCAAGCCCTCGCCCGCCAACGCGGGCTGCCTGCTCGGCGTGATGCCGCAGGCCCGCAAGGGCGTGGAGGACGCGATCCAGCAGACCATCAGCGGCTCCAAGACCGCCCAACAGGCGCTCAGCGACGCGGCCAAGGCGATCCAGCCGGCCATCGACTCCTACAACCAGTCCGTGGGCTGACCCGCCCGGCCCGCCCGGCCCGCCTGACCAGGGGGACGGCCGACCGGTGAGCAGCGCCGGTCGGCTGTTCCCACTGATCGCATAGGATGTCCGGCCGAGGGGGCCGGTGCGGGGAAGAGGAACCAGGTGCGCGGAGCGAGCGCAGACGAGGGCACGAAGGACTACGGGTCGAGGACCGGCCGGATCTGGCTGCTCCCTGTCCGCAGACACCACGCCTTGCTGTTGGGCTGGACGGTGCTCTGGTTCCTGATCGTCGAACCCAGCGGCGGCGTCTCCTGGCACTACCTGCGCGAGGGCGAGCAACTGCTCTTCACCAAGCAGGGCGGCGGTGGCCTGTCGCTCTACGCGCACCACCCCGAACTGCAGATCGGCCCGGTCAGCCTGCTGGCCGCCCGGCTCTTCTCGCCGTTCTCCGACCACCTGGGCCAAGTGCTGGCCGAGGGCACCATGTCGGTGCTCGGGCTGGTGATGCTGGTCCTGGTCGGGCGCACCGCCGCCTGGTACTACCGCGGCACCGGCACCAACCACCGCCGGCTCCAGCAGCGGATCCTGATCGCGGGCCTGGCCTTCATCCCGATGTGGGTCGAGGTCTCGGTCCGGTTCGCGCACCTCGACGACGTGCTGGCGCTCTTCTTCACCATGCTCGCGGTGCACGCGCTGGTGCGGCAGCAACCCGTCGCGGTCGGCATCTTCCTGGCCCTCGCGGTGGACTCCAAACCGTGGGCGATCTCCTTCCTGCCGCTGATCCTGGCGCTGCCCCGGCAGTACTGGTGGCGCACCTTCCTCTGGTTCTGCGGCCTGGTCGCGATCGCCTGGCTGCCGTTCTACCTGGGCAACCTGGGCTCGATGGCGGCGGCCAAGTTCACCATCCCCAACCAGCCCGCCTCCTCGCTGCGCTGGCTGGGCGTCTCCGACCCGTCCACCCCGGTGTGGGACCGGCCGGCCCAGTTCGCGATCGGCATGGGCCTGGGCGTCCTGGCGGTGCGGCGCGGGCGCTGGCCGGCCGTGGTGCTGGTCGGGGCGAACGCCCGGATCCTGCTCGACCCGAGCGTCTACACCTACTACACGGCCTCGATCCTGCTCGGCACCCTGCTCTGGGACGCGGTCGGCCAGCGCCGCCTGGTCCCGTGGTGGAGCTGGATCGCGCTGGCCGCGCTCTACGGCGGCGCGCTCGCGCCGGTCTCCGACTCGACCAAGGGCATGGTCCGGCTGGCCTTCGTGGTGGTCTCCACCGCCTACGTGCTGCTCTGGCCGACCAAACAGCCGCGCAAGCGCGGCCGGGCCGGCCGCGGCAGGGGCTCCGGCCGGCGCGGCGGCACCCCGGTGGAGCGGCCCACCCTGGCGCTCACCCCGGTCGCCGCACCGGTCGGCGCCCCGGTGCCCGCCCAGGGCGGCGGCCGCCGGGCCCGCGGCCGCGGCGGCCCGGTGCCGCGCGAGGGCGAGAACCGGGCGCCCGCGGCGACCCGCTAAGCCTGCGTCACTTCGGTGCCGGCCGGCCCGAAGAGCGCCCGGACCAGCAGCAGCCCGAGCGCCGCGCCGGCCAGCTGGCCCAGCAGGTAGCCCGGCACCGAGGCGGGGGCGATCCCGGTGAAGCTGTCGTTCACCGCCCGGGCCAGGGTGAGCGCCGGGTTGGCGAAGCTCCCGGACGGGGTGCCCCAGATCCCGGCGGCGATCCAGGCCGCCACGGCCACCGGCGCGTACCGGGCCCGCCCGGCCCGGCCCAGCCCGAAGACGACCAGCAGTAGCACCGCGGTGGCCACCAGCTCGCCGGTCCACACCCCGGGGCCGCTGCGGCCGGTCCGGGCCGCGCCGATCGTGCCGGTGTCGAACATCAGCCCGGCCAGCACCGACCCGGCGATCCCGCCGAGCAGCTGCGCAGCCGCGTAGCCGGCGGCCTGGCGCCCGGGCAGCGCGCCGGGCGCGCCCCGCCCGGTCCACCAGACCCCGGCGGTGACCAGCGGGTTCAGGTGCGCCCCGGAGACCGGCGCGAGCAGCGCGATCAGCACGCCGAGGGTGCAGACCGAGGCGAGGGTGTTGGCCAGCAGCTGCACGCCGACGTCCTGGCTGAGCGCGGCGGCCTGGATGCCGGAGCCGATCAGCGCCAGGGCCAGCACGCCGGTGCCGACCGCTTCGGCGGCCAGCCGCCGGCCGAGCGGGATAGGTAGGATCATTCGTCCATTTTCGGGTTCAGCCGGTCCGCGCCGCCAGACCGTCCGGATAGCGGATGCCGGACGGCGCCGCCGATCGGGCTTGACCCTCACGTGACGTCAGGATCGAGGGTGGAACCCAAGCGAGGAGGAGACCGATGAGCGGTGGCAACGAGGGGTACTCGGTCGGCCAGGTGGCGAAGATCGCCAAGGTGACCGTGCGCACCCTGCACCACTACGACGGGATCGGCCTGCTGTCGCCCTCCGGGCGCACCGCCGCCGGGTACCGCAGGTACCGGGACGGCGACCTGGACCGGCTGCAGCAGATCCTGTTCTACCGCGCCCTCGGATTCCCCTTGGAGGAGATCGCGGCCATCCTGGACGACCCCGACAGCCGCCCCCGCGACCACCTGCGGCGCCAGCACGCGCTGCTGAGGGACCGGATCCGGCAGCTGGAGGAGTTGGCCACGGCCGTGGAACACGCCATGGAGGCAGAGAAGATGGGCATCCAACTGACGCCCGAGGAGAAGTTCGAGCTCTTCGGCCCCGACTACGACGAGTCCTGGGAGCAGGAGGCGGAGCAGCGCTGGGGCAACACCGAGGCCTGGGCCGAGTCGCAGCGCCGCACCGGGTCCTACAGCAAGGAGGACTGGGCGCGGATCCAGGTCGAGGCCGACGCGCTCAACGAGCGGCTGGCCGCGGCCCTGAAGGCCGGCCTGCCGGCCTCCGGCGAGGAGGCGATGGACCTGGCGGAGGAGCACCGCAGGCACATCTGCGACAACTTCTACGACTGCACCCCCGCCATCCACCGCGGCCTGGGCTGCCTCTACACCGACGACCCGAGGTTCACCGCGAACTTCGAGAAGCTGGCCGAGGGCCTGGCCGTCTGGCTCCGCGAGGCGATCACGGCCAACGCCGACCGGATCGAGCGCGCGGGCGCCTGACGGCGGCTCACGAGGGTGTTCCGAGGCCGCCGGAAAAAACTTCGGAACCACCTGCAACCCCCCGGGGGGATGGACGTCTATCAGGTTGAGAGCGAGGGGAACGGGACCGGCCAGGAGGCCAGCGCCTCGGTCGGAGCTCTCCGAATCTGCGACTTCCACACCCTTGGGGGGTTACGCCATGCGCGCGTCCGTTATCAGCCGTTTTGCGAAGATCGTCACGCCGGCCGCCGCGGTTGCCGACACCTCCTGGGTGCGTCGCCTGGCGGCGACCGTCCCGCTGGCGGCCGTGCTGATGACGGGCGCGGTGGCCTGCGGTCCGACCGGCGCCGCCCACGCCCCGGCCACCGGTGGGGCGGGCAGCCCGTCGGTCGCGGTGCCGGGCGCGGGCGTCTCGCCGGTGGCCACCCCGTCGGCCGCCCCGAGCACGTCCAGCACCCCCGGCGTTCAGACCGACCCGGGCGCGCCTTCGGCCGCGCCGAGCTCCCCGTCCGCCGCCCCGAGCTCCCCGTCCGCTGCCCCGAGCCGGAGTGCCGCGCCGTACAAGGCCTCCGCGGCTGCCGCGGGCGACACCAACCCCGCGCAGGAGGTGGCGATCAGCTTCCACGGCCTGGCCGGCACCGAGCTGCCGGTGGCCGGCACCGCGCCGACCACCAACGGCTTCACCGTGACCTGGACCAACACCAGCGGTCACCGGATCGACGCCGTCGCCCCGGTGGTCGCCGCCCAGCACTACCAGGGCGCCCGCTGCCGGCAGACCAGCGAGGTCCAGGGCAACCTGCAGCGCCTGGACGGCTCGCACTGGACCGACCTGCCGCTCAGCCAGGGCACCGGCATGGACTACGCGTACACCGGCGACCCGGTCGCCTTCGCGCTGGCCCCGGGGGCCAGCCGCACCATCAGCTACCGGCTCGGCCTGGGCGCGGACAACGCCCCCGGCACCCTCGACATCGAGGCCGACGCCGTCCGCCCGGTGTCCGCCGACTCCCACCCGTTCCTCACCCGGGCCGTCCAGCCGGTCACCGTGGCCGACGCCCACCGGCCGACCGCCGCGATGCCCACCATGACCCCGCGCCCGACCTCGGTCGCGGTCGGCGGGCCGGCCGCCGAGGTCCAGGTAGAGGCGGGCAACTTCACCGGTGCGCCGATGGGTTGGCTGAAGCCGCGGCTGCTGCTGGCCGACCCGGCGGGCCTGCTCCGGGCCCAGGACGTCACGGTCGAGGTGATGGCCAACGGCAACTGGACGAAGCTCCCGGTGAGCGAGGACTGCGACGGCATCACGGCGGACGCCTCGGCGGTGCAGGTGCTGTCGGCGCCGAGCGGGCGGGTCTTCGAGTACGAGTTCCGGTTCGCCCTGGCGCCGACCACCGCCCAGGGGATCGGCAAGCTCACCGTCGCGGCCGGGGCGATCGGCGACGGCCACTACGCCGCGCCGGTCTCCACCGAGGTCTCCGTGACCCGCTGACGGTCGCCGGTACCGCAGCCTGCGAAAATCACCCATCGTTCAAATGATCATCACATCTGCGGCGGCCGACTGCTCCGGCCGCCGCTCCAGGGGGAGTGGAACGCGCATGTCGCTGGCACTGGGCCTGCCCACCGCAGGCCTGCCGCACCGTGGTCGTCGGGTCTGGCGGCCGACCGGCGTGGTGAGGGCGCTCTTCGGCGCGCCCGAGCCGGCCGCCGCGCTCGGTGAGGAGCCGACCGAGCAGCCGGTCGCCGCCCGCCGCTCCGGCTTCCGACTGTTGCGCGGCGGCCGGTCGGAGTCCGAGCCGCGCCCGACCCTCACCGAGCTCTACCACGCCCACCGGCTCGGCCTGGTGCGGCTGGCGATCCTGCTGGTGGACCGTCAGGACATCGCCGAGGACGTGGTGCAGGAGGCATTCGCCGCACTCTTCCAGAAGCACGGCGAACAGCTGGAGGACGTCGACAACGCCCTCGGCTACCTGCGCACCTCGGTGGTGAACGGCTCCCGCTCGGTGCTGCGCCGCCGCAAGACGGCGCGGGACTACGTGCCGCCGCACGAGGCCGACGCCGCCTCGGCCGAGGACCACGCCCTGCTCAACGACGAGCACCGCCGAGTGGTGCTCGCGCTGCGGGAGTTGACCGACCGCCAGCGCGAGGTGCTGGTGCTGCGCTACTACTCGGATCTGTCGGAGGCACAGATCGCCGAGGCGCTCGGACTCTCCCGAGGCGCCGTCAAGTCCACCGCGAGCCGGGCGCTCGACGCCCTGGAGAAGCAGCTGGAGAACGTCCGATGAACGCAGGGAACGACCGATTCGACGACGGCGGTTCCGACGACGGCACCCCGATCGAGCGCCTGCTGCGCGAGGCGCTGACGGCCCGGGCCGAACAGGTCGGCGTGCACGACCTGCGCCCGGCCGAGCCGCCGAGCCGCAAGGTGCGCCGACTGCGCGCGGTCTACGCCACCGTGCTGCCGCTGGGCCTGGCCGCCGCGCTCGCGATCGGCTACCTGGGCTTCAACGGCCACAACGTGGCGGACCACGTGAACCCCGGCCCGGCCGCCTCGGTGGGCACCAGCCACAGCCCCGAACCCAAGGCGAGCCCCTCGACCGACCCCTCGCCGAGCGCCAGTGCCCCGGCCAGCCAGCCGGCCGGCGAACCGCCGGCGGGCAGCCTTTCCTCCGGGGCCGCCAGCACCTCGCCCGGCGCCGGCGGCAGCCCCTCCTCGGCGCCGGTGACGCTCGGCGCCACGCAGTCCTTCCGGGGCGTCACCTTCCGCCTGCCGACCGGCTGGACGACGTCGAACATGGGCCCGCTGAGCCCGCAGGAGTGCCTGGTCGTGCCCAACGGCCCGACCGGTCCGCCCACGGGCTGCCCGCTCGCGCTCACGGTCTACTCGACCGCGGGCGAGGTCTCCCAGGCCACCTACCCGACGGCGGGCGAACTCACCAGCAGCGACGGGTGGGCCCACCAGCCGGAGTGCGACGCCCCGAACAACCCGCACCTCGTCGATCCCAACGGCAACTCGGACACGCAGACCCTCACCTCCTTCGACCACAGCCAGGTGACCGTCGCGGGCCAGCCGGCGACCAGGAGCACCTGGGGCCTGAAGTGCTCCTCGGGGGAGGCCTTCACCACCCGGATGTGGGGCCTGACCGGTCAGCAGGTCTTCCTCCGCGTCACCGGGTTGAGCCCGCAGTACGAGGCCGGCCTGCAGGCGGTGCTGGGCAGCCTCGACGCCAGCGGCGTGCTGCAGCCCCAGCAGACGAACCCCGTCGGCTTCACGCTCTACGGCTTCGGCCCCAACCAGTCGCTGCACGCCAACGGCGCCAAGACGCCCTTCTCGGTGACCGTCGGCAACAACGGCAGCCAGCCGCTGGTGGACGTGATCCCGCAGGTGAACGTCGGGCAGCAGAACGGCACGCTGGAGGAGCAGTTGGACGACGGCTCGTGGATCTCGGTGGGCATGAGCTCCGCCACCGTGGGGCCGGTGCAGAACGTGCCGGGGTTCCCGCTCGACCCGGGGAAGAGCAAGACGGTCAACTACCGGATCTCGCTGGCGCCCAGCGCCACCCCGGTCACCCAGCTCACGCTCACCGAGATGGCCTGGCTCAAGTTCACGCCCGAGGGCAGCCTGAGCATGCTCGGCACCGGCACCGTCAACCTGCCGGTGGCGGCCAACTGACGCGCCGGGGAGGGGCAGCGGCGCCGCCCCTCCCCGGATCCGACGGTGCGTCAGCCGTTCAGCGCGGCCATCCAGCCCTCGACCTCGTCCGCGGTGCGCGGCAGGCCGGCCGAGAGGTTCTCGTTGCCGTCGGCGGTGACCAGGATGTCGTCCTCGATCCGCACGCCGATGCCGCGGTACTCCTCGGGCACGGTCAGGTCGTCGGCCTGGAAGTAGAGGCCGGGCTCGACGGTCAGGCACATGCCGGGGACCAGCTCGGCGTCCACGTACTCCTCGCGGCGGGCGTGCGCGCAGTCGTGCACGTCCAGGCCGAGCATGTGGCCGGTGCCGTGCAGGGTCCAGCGGCGCTGCAGGCCGAGCTCGATGACCTTCTCGACGTCGTACACCGAGGCGTCGAGCAGGCCCCAGGCGAGCAGGTGCTCGGCCAGCACGCGCTGGGCGGCGTCGTGGTAGTCGCGGTACTGGGCGCCCGGCCGGACCGCCGCGATGCCGGCCTCCTGGGCGGCCAGCACGGCGTCGTAGATCTTGCGCTGCAGCGGGTTGAAGGTGCCGTTGATCGGCAGCGTGCGGGTCACGTCGGCGGTGTAGAGGGTGCTGGTCTCCACGCCGGCGTCGAGCAGCAGCAGCTCGCCGGGGCGCACGTCGCCGTCGTTGCGCACCCAGTGCAGGGTGGTGGCGTGCGGGCCGGCGGCGGCGATCGTGCCGTAGCCCACGTCGTTGCCCTCGACCCGGGCGCGGCGCCAGAAGGTGCCCTCGATCCAGCGCTCCGAGGTGGCGACGGCCTGGCCGAGCTCGCGCACCACGTCGGTGAAGCCGCGCACGGTGGCCTCGCAGGCGGCGCGCAGCTGCCCGACCTCCCACTCGTCCTTGACCAGGCGCAGGCCGCTGAGGAAGACCTTCAGCTCGTCGTCGCGCTCCTCGTCGGTGTCGAGCGCCTCGTCCAGGCCGGCGTCGTAGCCGCGGACCAGGCGGGTCGGCACGGCAGTGCCGGCGGTCAGCTCGGCGACGGCCTCGCGGACGTCCCGGGCGGGCAGGCCGAGCAGCAGCTCGGACTCGGTGAGCGAGTGGCGGCGGCCGACCCAGAGCTCGCCCTGGCCGTCCAGCCAGAACTCGCCGTTCTCCCGGTTGGAGCGGGGCAACAGGTAGAGCACCGCGTCGTGGCCCTCGGCGGCCGGGTTGAGCACCAGCACCGCGTCCTGGGTCTGGTCGCCGGTCAGGTGCACGTACTCGCTGGCGGCGCGGAAGGCGTACTCGGTGTCGTTGGACCGGGTGCGCAGGTTGCCGGCCGGCACCACCAGGCGCTCGCCGGGGAACGCGGCCGAGAGCGCGGCGCGGCGGGCGGCGGCGTACGGCGCCTGGGCGACCGGGCGCAGGTCGCGCAGCTCGGTGTCGGCCCAGCCGGTCTTCATCGACGCGGCGAGCTCCTCGGACACGTCGTCGTACAGCCCGTTCTTGCGCGCCTTGATCGGCTGCTCATCCGCCTCGGTAGCCGGGTTGCGGTCCTCGGTCACGTTCGTCGCCTCCATGGGGGTCCCCCGGCCGGAGGCTGGGGGAGTAGCACTCCGCCTTCGGCCGTGTCGGATCGCGACTGGTCGGGGCGGCTGTGGCTCCCATGGTACGGAGCCGCCCCGGAACACCCTCGGCCAGCCCGCGGCCCGGTCAGTCGAACCGGGCGGCGAGCAGCACCAGGTCGTCGGTGACCGGCCCGGAGGCGGGCAGGCAGCATTCCAGCAGGTGGGCGCAGAGCCGGTCGGGGTCGTGCCGCAGGTCGCGCGGCGCGTCGGCGGCGGCCTTGCGCAGCCGGGCCTGGCCGGCGTGCAGGGTCGGGCCGCAGCGCCGGGCCAGGCCCTCGGTGTAGAGCAGCAGCAGGTCGCCGCGCTCGGCGCTCAGCTCCACCCCGGGCGCCTCCCAGCAGCTGAGCATGCCGAGCGGGGCGGAGAGCGAGGTCTCGACGAAGTTGGCGCCGTACCGGGTGACCAGCACCGGCGGGCAGTGGCCGGCCCCGGCCAGGGTGATCCGCCGCTCGGCCGGGTCCACGCAGGCGTAGACGGCGGTGGCGGTGCGGGCCGGCTCGGTGGTCTTCAGCAGCAGCTCCAGGTCGCCGAGCACGGCCACCGGGTCCTCGCCCTCCAGCACCGCGTAGGCCCGCAGCGCGGCCCGCAGCCGGCCCATCGCGGTGGCCGCGCCGGGGGCCGAGCCGGGGCCGGCGCCAGGTCCGTCGCCGGCCACCGAGCCGACGGTGAGGCCGACCGAGCCGTCCGGCAGGGTGATCGCGTCGTACCAGTCGGCGCCGCTGGACTGGTCCAGGCCGGCCGGCACCCAGCGGGCGGCCAGCCGCAGCCCGGGCAGGTGCGGCAGGTGGTCGGGGAGCAGGCCGCGGCGCAGCGCCTCGGCGGCCCGCAGCGCGCGCTCGGCGGCCAGCCGCCCGGCCAGCAGTGGGGCGGCGAAGGCGGCGTAGCGGCGGGCCAGTTGCCGGCGCTCAAGGCTCGGCCGGCCCGGTTCGGCGAAGAACCAGGCGGCGGCGGCCAGCGGCCCGTCCTCCTCGGTGGCCAGCGGCAGCGCGTAGCTGGCGCCCAGGCCCAGGTCGGCGGCGACGGCGCGGAACCGGGGGGCCAGGTCGGGCCCGTCGACCAGGTCGGGCAGCAGCAGCTGCTCGAGCCGGCCGACCGGGTCGAGCAGGCCGGCGAACGGGCCCTGCTCGACCGGTACGGTCTCCAGCGCGCCGATCGCGCAGTGGTCCAGCGCCAGGCCGATCATCGGTCCGTGACCGGTGCGATCCGGCCAGTCGGCGCCCACCGGGCCGCCGAGCGCGCCCTGGCCGCACTCCTCGGAGGCCGGCCGGGCCAGCGTGACCAGCAGCGCGTGCCGGGCGCCGAGCAGTTCGGCGCCGGAGTCGAGCAGCACCCGCAGGGTGGCGGACAGCCCGCGGGCCCGGGCCAGCCGTTCGGTGTGACGCTGCAACAGGTCGAGTGCGGCGAGCGGCTCCAGGGGCTGGAGCGCTTCGGCGGCCGGGGCGGGGGCGGTCGGCCGGGCGGGGGTGGCGGGCGCCGGGGTGCCGGGTCCGGCCGCGCGGTGCGGCAGGTCGAGCAGCCTGGTCAGCCGCCCGACCGCGGTTGACGGACCGTCAACCTGGCCACCGGTCGGGCCGTTGCCGCGCTCGCCGCCGCCGTCACCCAGCTCGGGGGTGGTACCGCGTGCACCGGACGGACGCTTGTCACTCATGGCGCGACTCCCAGCGCGGTGGTCCGGACCGCCGGGGCCCCGATGGCCCAAGCCCGGCCAAACCACTCCTTAGTGCCCCGTTTCTACACAGGTCGGTCGGCGCGTGTCCAGGATCGGGAGCGCGCCGGATGGCTGGTTCTGCGCCGGGAGTGGACCGCCCCGGGAGCGGGCACAAGCTGGGCAGAAGGCTGCCGGACCCTGCCCGGAGCGTAGGGATCCCCCCTGCCGGCAACCCCGCTGACCAGAAGTCACTCACTCGTACGGTGGAACCCGGGGGCGCCGAACGGCGTCCATCCGGTCGCATGAGGGATTCTCGATCCACGGCCCCGGCCGAACGCGTTCGAACCCCCGGCGTGGCCCGGCGGGGCCGTCGCGGACGGCGGCCGGCCACCTCGCGGCTCCCCGGCCGCTCCTCAGGTCGTGATCCACCCGCTCGCCCTTGGTCCACACCGGTCATGGATCTCATGGAGAGGAACGAGTGCCCATGCGTGAGTCGCGGGAATCGTCCGGCAGGCGTCGGTGGAGCCGACACGCCCTGCTGCAAGCAGCACTGACGTGCAGTCAGGAGTGGAACTGGCCGGTGGTGCCGGGTGCTTCGCTGGTCCGGCGGAGCGGGGAGGGCGGCCCGCCCGCGGCGCACTGCTCCTGCGCCGACCCGAACTGCCCGGTGCCGGCCGCGCACCCGCACGACCAGTCGCTGCTGGCGGCCACCACTGATCCCCGGATGGTGCGTTGGTGGTGGGAGCGGCACTGCCCGCAGGCGCCGCTGCTGGTGGCCACCGGCACGGCGGTGGCGGCGGTCAGCCTGCCGGTCGCGGCGGGCGCCCGGCTGCTCGACTACCTGGACGCGCTGCGGATCGTGCCGGGCCCGGTGCTGGCCACACCGAGCCGCTGCGTGCTGCTGGTCGCGCCTTACGGCTACCCGGAGTTGGGCGAGCTGCTGGCGGCCCAGGAGGCGACGCTGTGCCCGGGCGGGGCGCCGGGGCGGGTGCCGAGCAGCGTGCGCTACCACGGGCCCGGCGGGTTCCTGGTGCTGCCGCCGTCCCGGGTGGGGCTGGGCGGGGCGCCGGTGCGCTGGCTGCGCCGGCCGGTTCCGGCGGCGGGCGGGGGCGTACGGCTGCCGGTGGTGGCGCAGTTGCTGGAGGCGCTGGTCGCGGCGGGTTCGGCGGTGCCGGACGGCAGCCGGCTGGCCTTCTGACCGGGGCGCCCGCACCGGGTCGGCCCAACTGCGCGGCGCCAATGGAAAATCCGGCCGCTGGCGACGGGGGATGCACCAGCGACCGGACTGTTTAGACAGTAACAAGGATTGGCCGCTACGCCAAAGTCCCTGGCGGAACCGATTCCGATATTTCCGGGTCGGGCCGCTTCGATGTGACCGGTTTCACGTTGAGGCGATCAAAAACGATCACACTCCGCCAGGTCCGGTCAGTTGAGCGTGACCTGACGGCTCACCAGGTTCGCCCGGGCCCGGCGCTCCTCCGCACTCAGGGGCGCGTCGGCGGCGAGTGCGCCCGTCAGCTTCTCGGCGAAGGCGGCGGCCGGCTTCTCGCACTCGGCGGCGGTCATCGCCACCGGCAGGTCCCAGACCGGCACGGTCAGACCGTGCGCCCGGAACGAGCCGACCAGCTTGGTGCCCTCACCGAGCGAGGTCTCGCCGGCCACCGAGAGCCGGGCCAGCGCGTCCAGCAGCTGCTCCTCCGGCACCGTCATCACCCAGCGCAGGTGGTTCTTGTCCGGCGTGCCGCACCAGTAGGCGCTGTCCACGCCGGCCAGCTTCTCGGTCGGGATCGCTGAGGCGTTGGCCCGCTCCAGCGAGGCGGCCACCTCGCCGGTGGCCGAGTCGGCGTCCTCCAGCCAGAACTCGAAGCCGGTGTGCACGGCCGGCGCGAACGGCGCCGAGAGGTCCAGCAGGTCCTGCAGCCGGGGGCCCTCGGCGGGGGCCCGGCGGGTCGGCACCGGGTTTCCCGGCTCGGTGGTCAGGGCCGCCACCAGCGCGTCGGCCAGGTCCCGGCTCAGGTCGCCGGAGGAGGACTGGGTCTGCAGGCCGAGCAGCACCGAGCCGTCCGGGCGGCGCAGCGCCGGCCAGGCCAGCGGCAGCACGGTGGCCAGGGTGACCGACGGGACGTCACCTTCGGCGCCCGCGGCCGTCGCGGCGTTCAGCACCAGCGGCACGGTGGCGGCCGGCACCAGCTCGCGCAGCGCCACCCAGTCGGCCTCGCCGGGCAGCCCCTCGAACGGACGGTGCACCAGTTCCTGCACGGCGTGCGCGGCCTCGCGGCCGTGGCAGGCCTTGTAGCGGCGGCCGGAGCCGCACGGGCAGGCCTCGCGGGCACCGACCACGGGCACGGTGCCGGTGGCGCTCGCGGTGGACGGGGCGGACTTCTTGGCGGCCTTCTTGGCCATGGCGCTGTTCTCCCGGTGGTGGCGGTTGTGTCTCCGGGGCAGCCTACTGAGACCCGACGGCGATGTGGCGGCGCCCGGGGCGGGCCGAGCGGTTCAGGCCGAGCGGGCCTGCCGGGTCGCGCCCTCCCGGTCGCGCACCGCCCGGTCGTGCGCGGGCAGCGCCGCCCAGACCGTCACCTCGCCGGGGGCGTCGCGCACGCCCCAGTCGGTGGCCAGCTCGCCGACGATGCTCAGGCCGCGTCCGCCGCGGGCGGTGAGCGAGGGCCGGGCCGGCAACGGCCGGGTGGCCGCGCCGCCGTCGGTGACCTCCAGGGTCAGCACGCCGTCGGTGTGCATCTGCCAGCGCACCAGGATCCCGCCGAGATCCTCCGTGGCCGAATCCCCCGGTTCCGCACCCACCGTCAAATCCCGGCCATTCACCGGAAATTCTTCGACCGCCGCGTTTCGCGCGTCCGCCAGATCCAGCAATGGCGCGAGCGGACGGGCATAGCGACATGAATTGCTGAGCAGTTCGGAAAGGATCAGAACCGCGTCGTCGATGACCGCGGCGGGTACCGCGCGGTCGCCCAGATCACGCCGCAGCCTTCGCCGCGCCGCACCGACGCTGGCCGGACCGTGCGGCACCGCCATGGTCGATGAAGTCGGCACTTCGCGCGCCACCATCAACGCCACCCCCGGACCTCCTTCAGCGTTTGCCGAGGGATGGATGCCCCGGCGGAATCCGCCGGAAACGGGGGCGGATGCTTAAGGTGCGTCAATTGTGAAGTCATCGGCGCAGGACATCTGGACCGCGACCCAGTGTACGCAAGAGGTGATTATCCGCTTACGCTGCGTCAGGTTTAGCGGGCGCCGCGCGGTGGATTCCGCGCGGTGCAATCCGGATGCGCCGGGCGTGCGCTCAGCGCCCGAGCTGGTCCAGCACGGCGCGCGGGCGGTTGGTGATGATCGCCGAGACGCCGAGCTCCAGGCACAGCTCCACATCGGCCGGCTCGTCCACGGTCCACACGTGCACCTGGTGCCCGGCCGCGCGCAGCGCCCGCACCAGTCCCGGCCGGCGGCGCACCAGGTCGATGCCCGGGCCGGCCACCACCGCGCCGGCCGGCAGCCCCGCACCCGGCCACATCCGCAGCACCGCCGGGTGCTCGAACAGGAACACCCGGGGGAAGGCCGGCGCCGCCTTGCGCACCCGGCCCAGCGCCACCCCGGAGAAGCTCATGATCCTGGCGTGCGGCCGCTCCGGGTCGCCCTGGCCCGGCCCGGTCGCGCCCTCGACGCCGAACCGCTTGAGCATCGCCAGCAGCTCGGCCTCCACCCGGCCGCGGAAGCGCACCGGGTGCTTGGTCTCGATCGCCAGGTCCACCCGGCGCCCGGCGTCCGCCACCAGCCCCAGCAACTGCTCCAGGGTGAGCACCGGCTGCGGCTCCGGCTGCTCCGGGTGCTTCCAGGAGCCGAAGTCGTAGGCCTCCAGCTGCTCCAGGGTGAGCGTGGAGACCACCCGGCGGCCGCCGTCCGAGACCCGGGCGATGGTCCGGTCGTGCACGCAGACCAGCTGCCCGTCGGAGGTCACCCGGACATCGCACTCCAGCGCGTCCGCGCCCTCCGCCAGGGCCCGCTGATAGGCCGCCAGGGTGTGCTCGGGCAGCGCGGCGGAGGAACCGCGGTGCGCCACCACCTGCACCTGGTCGGCGGTGCGGGAGCGGTCGGCGGCGGAGCGGGAGGCACTGGTCACGCCCCCACCCTAGGGGGAACAGGTGACCGGTGGACGACCTGCTCCCCAACCCTGCGTGCCTGGTCAGGCCTTCGGCGGTGTTCTTCCTAGGCCTTCGGCGGTGTGCTTCCTAGGCCTTCGGCAGTGTTCTTCCTAAGCCTTCGGCAGGGCCTTCGTGAGCGCCAGCGTGGCCAACCCCGCGACCAGGAAGGAGAAGAGCGAGGCCGAGGTCCACTCCTGCGGCGTGAAGTGCACCAGCGACTGCAGCCCGGTCCAGATCGAGCTCCAGCCCTTGATGTCCGTCGGGGAGAGGAACTGGTAGGTGGCGAAGCCCAGCGCCCACGGCAGCAGCATCAGCGGCCGGCCCGGCGCGTGGCCGTCCAGCGCCCAGTCGCGCCGCCGCCCGCCGCCGAGGAAGAAGTCCACCGCCAGCACCGCGAGCAGCGGCACGAAGACCGAGCCGATCAGGTAGAGGAAGTTCGAGTACCAGTCGGCCAGCGCGTTGATCTGGGTGGCCACCACGGTGACCAGCACGCCGATCCCGCCGGTCAGCCACCGCCGGTCCACCCGGGGGAAGAGGTTGTGCAGCGACATCGCGGTCGAGTAGACGTTGGCGAACGACTGGTCCGCCTCGCGCAGCACCAGCACCAGCAGGAAGGCCCAGCCGGCCGCGACCCCGGTGAACGAGGTCAGCAGGTTCTGCACGTCGCCCCGGGACTGCAGCAGCGCGATCAGGCCGAGCCCGTAGCACCAGACCTGGGCGATCGTGTAGCCGCCGAAGGTGCCCCAGAACGAGGACCGGACGGTGCGCGAGTGCCGGGTGTAGTCGGCGGCCAGCGGCACGAAGGAGACCGAGACCGCGATGATCGCGTCGGTGGCGGAGAGGAAGCCGTGCCAGTTGCCCCGGCCCGGGTTCGGGATGTGGTGCCGGCCGAGCTGCACGGTGAGGTAGACCATCGTGACGGCCACCGCGATCGCCACGTACTTGCGCAGCGCCGCGATCGAGCCGAGCGGCCAGATCGTCAGCACCGTGGTCAGCACGCCGGCCCCCAGCGCGAAGGCCCAGTGCCAGCCCTGGGTGCCGACCACGGTCTGCGCACCGGTGGAGATCACCAGCAGCTCGTAGATGCCCCAGCCGACGCACTGCAGCACGTTCAGCACGGTCGGCAGGTAGGAGAGCCGGGTGCCGAACAGCCCGCGCAGCACGGCCATCGCGGGCGCGCCGGTGCGGGCGCCGATCAGTGCGGCCACCGCGAGCATCGCGGTGCCGATCACGGTGCCCAGCACGATCGCGGTGGCCGACGCGGCGATCGACAGCGGCTGGTCGGAGGCGTTCAGCACGGTGGTCGCGCTGGTGAAGCCGATCAGGCTGATCCCGAGGTTGGCCCAGAGCGCGAACTGGTCGCGCAGGCCCAGCGTGCGGGGCGGTGCGGTGTCCAGCACCAGCGGCGCCTCGGCGCGGCCGGGGGGTTCCAGCACCGCCGACGCGGTGGCAGGAGAGGGCGAAGCAGCCGTCATGGCGGTACTCCCTACGCCGGCATTACCCGGACAGGTTCCGGCGGTCAGCGCTCCCTCGCCGCACCGGCGTCACAGCCATGGCGTACGGTCGACCAGCGCACTCTCAGCCTGGTGGGTCCAAGCTCCCGCGTGTGTCAGATTTGGCAGCGCAAGGGTAGCCCGGCACAAGGATTACGCCAAGGTGGGGCAAAGCGCCGTCCGGATCGCGGGACAGCACGTT
The DNA here is from genome assembly GCF_007829815.1 of Kitasatospora viridis. NCBI lineage: Bacteria > Bacillati > Actinomycetota > Actinomycetes > Kitasatosporales > Streptomycetaceae > Kitasatospora > Kitasatospora viridis. The sequence continues at coordinate 3,149,598 of NZ_VIWT01000001.1, forward strand.
CGGTCGAGGCCGATCGAGTGGCGACCGGGGGGCGCGGGGGGAGTTGCTGATCAGGTGTCGTCTGGTCCGCCTAAGGATTCTTACCAGTTCTTCAGGAGGCCCCTTACGACAACCAGATCAGGCATGGGAAAAACTATGGGCCAAGGTCCTGTCAGCGATGGAGGTCGTCCGTGAGCACCGAGCACGAGAGTGGTTCCACCGGACCGCAGGGGGAGCAGCTCTCCAGCGGCCACGGCGAGCCGGGGGGCACTCCGGCGGTCGGTGGGGCGGCGGCGGGGGAGCCCACGCCGACCGTCGCCTTCGGCAGGGTGACCCCGCCCGAGCAGCCCGCCGAGGCCGCGCAGGCTGACGAGGCGGCGGAGCCGGCCGGGGAGGTCACCCCGACCGTGGTGTTCGGCAAGGTGACCCCGCCCGAGCCGCAGCCGGAGCCGGCGCCGCAGGCGTCCGACGCACCGTCGGCTGACGCTCCGTCGGCCGCCGCCGAGTACCTGGACGCGCCGCCGCCCGAGCTGCCGGCCGCCGCCGACTCGCGCTCGCCGTTCGCGCCGCCGGCCGCCGACCCGGCCCCGACCGCCCCCGGCTACCTGGACGCGCCGCCGCCGGTGCTGCCGCCGTCCCCGGTGCAGCCGGCGCCCGCGGCCGAGTCGCCCGGCAACCCGTACGCGGTCCCGACCGCCCCGGTCGGCGCGCCGACGATCTCCGCCGGCGTGCCCGCGGCCTCGGCGCTCGGCGCCGAGGGCCACCACCCCTTCGGCGCCGGCCACCCGGTCGGCGACACCTGGGGCGGCGGGCCCGGCGCGCCCGGCGGCCCGGGCTTCCCCGGCTACCCGGGTGGCGAGTACCCCGGCGGGTACCCGCAGCCGCCGCGGAAGAAGGGCAAGGGCGGCCTGATCGCCCTGGTCGCCGCCGTCGCCCTGGTGGCCGGCCTGGCCGGCGGGGTGGCCGGCGCCGCGTTCAAGGGCAACTCGTCCAACAGCGCGGGCGGCCACTCCAGCACCACCGTCTCGGTGGCCGGCTCCGGCGGCACCAGCCGGGCCCCCGACTCGATCGCCGGGATCGCGGCCAAGGCCACGCCCAGCGTGGTCACCATCAAGGCCGTGGGCAGCAGCGAGTCCGGCATCGGCACCGGCTTCGTCTTCGACACCCAGGGCCGGATCCTGACCAACAACCACGTGGTGGCACCCGCCGCCAACGGCGGCAAGCTGACCGTCAAGTTCTCCGACGGCAGCACCTACCCCGCCTCCGTGGTCGGCCAGGCCAAGGGCTACGACGTGGCCGTCATCAAGATCGACAACCCGCCGGCCGGCAAGCTGGTCCCGCTCCCGCTGGCCGACTCCGACCAGGTGCAGGTCGGCGACCCGACCATCGCCATCGGCGCCCCCTTCGACCTGGAGGACACCGTCACCTCCGGCATCGTCAGCGCCAAGAACCGCCCGGTGGCCTCCGGCGACGAGGCCGGCACCCAGGTCTCCTACATGAGCGCGCTGCAGACCGACGCCTCGATCAACCCCGGCAACTCCGGCGGCCCGCTGCTGAACGGCCAGGGCGCGGTGATCGGCATCGACTCGGCGATCCAGTCCAGCACCCAGAGCAGCGGCAGCGGCGGCCAGGCCGGCAGCATCGGCCTCGGCTTCGCGATCCCGATCAACCAGGCCAAGAAGGTCGCCGAGATGCTGATCCAGACCGGCACCCCGGTCTACGCGACCCTCGGCATCCTGCGCAACGACGACTACCAGAACGGCGACGGCGCCCAGATCATGACCTCCCCGGTCCAGGGCACCGCGCCGGTCACCGCGGGCGGCCCGGCCGACAAGGCCGGCCTGAAGCCGGGCGACGTCATCACCAAGCTCGGCAACACCCAGATCGACGGCAGCCCCGCCCTGGTCGCGACCATCTGGTCGCACTCCCCGGGCGACCAGGTGCAGGTCCAGTACCTGCGCAACGGCCAGCCCGGCACCACCACGGTCACCCTCGGCAGCCGCAGCGGGGACACCAACTGACCCCACCCCTCCCGGAACCCGGTGCACCGACCCCCTCGGAACCCGTTAGGCTGACCTCCGCCTGGGAGAGCTGCCCGAGCGGCCTAAGGGAACAGTCTTGAAAACTGTCGTGCGGTGACCCCGTACCGTGGGTTCGAATCCCACGCTCTCCGCCGGAGCGCAGTGGCCCCCGACCGTTCGTGACGGTCGGGGGCCACTGTGGTTCCCGGCTCCCCCCGCGCCGCCCGCGTCTTCAGCTCGTCTTCAGGTGCGGCTGGGATATTGGCGGCCATGACGACTGCTCAAGTGCGGCCCAGCGGGCCGGGGACGACCGGGCGGCGGCAGCTGCTGAGCAAGGTGCCCGAGGTGACGGTGCTCTTCTGGGTGGCCAAGGTGCTGACCACCGGGATGGGTGAGACCACGTCGGACTTCCTGGCGAACTCGCTGGGGCCGGTGGTCGCGGTCGGGATCGGCGGGCTGGGCCTGCTGGTGGCGCTGGCCCTGCAGTTCCGGGCGACGCGGTACGTGACCGCGGTGTACTGGTTCGCCATCGTCATGGTGAGCGTGTTCGGCACGATGGCCGCGGACGGGCTGCACGTGGTGATCGGCGTGCCGTACGTGATCTCGGCGCCGCTCTTCCTGTTCTCGCTGGTGGTGGTCTTCGCCTGGTGGCGGATCAGCGAGGGCACCCTGGACATCCACAGCGTGCGGACGGTGCGCCGGGAGCTCTTCTACTGGGCCGCGGTGCTGTCCACCTTCGCGATGGGCACGGCGGTCGGCGACCTGGCGGCCTCGGCCGGCAAGCTGGGCTACTTCGAGGCGGGCCTGGTCTTCACCGCCGCGATCGCGGTGCCGGCGCTGGCGCACTGGAAGCTGCGGATGAACCCGGTGCTGGCCTTCTGGCTGGCCTACGTGCTGACCCGCCCGCTGGGCGCCTCGTTCGCCGACTGGCTGGGCGCGCCCAAGGCGCACCACGGCATGGGCCTCGGCTACGGGCCGGTCAGCGCGGTGCTGGCGGTGGTGATCGTGCTGGTGGTGGCCGTGTTGTGGCGCGTTGAGCATGGTCGTGTCAAGAAGGTCTGACGAGGCGTAGGCTCCGTTCCGTCCCCAGGTCCGCTACGACCGAACGGAACGGAGCCCGCGATGACCGAAATCGCGAGTAACGCGCACGGCGAACTGACCACCCGTCTGCTGGCCGGCCTGCCCGGCTCGGCGGTGGTGGAGGATCCGGCGGTGCTGGCCGCCTACCGCAACGACATGGCCGGCTTCTGCGAGTCCGGCGACCCGGCGGTGCTGGTCTTCCCGACCACCGTCGAGCAGGTGCGGCACGTGCTGCGCACCGCGACGGAGCTGCGGGTGCCGGTGGTCCCGCAGGGCGCCAGGACGGGGCTGTCCGGCGGGGCGAACGCGGTGCCCGGCTGCATCCTGCTCTCGCTGGTGAAGATGGACCGGATCCTGGAGCTGGACCGGGTGAACCGGCTGGCCGAGGTCGAGCCGGGGGTGGTGAACGCGGTGCTCTCCCGGGCCGCCGAGGAGGTCGGGCTGGCCTACCCGCCGGACCCGTCCAGCTGGGAGTCCTGCACCATCGGCGGCAACATCGGCACCGGCGCGGGCGGCCTGTGCTGCGTGAAGTACGGGGTGACCAGCGAGTACGTGCTCGGCCTGGACGTGGTGCTGGCCGACGGCCGACTGCTGCGCACCGGCCGGCGCACCGCGAAGGGCGTGGCCGGCTACGACCTGACCCGGCTCTTCGTCGGCTCCGAGGGCACCCTGGGCGTGGTGGTCGGCGCGACGCTGGCGCTGCGGCCCAAGCCCGCCCCGCAGCTGGCGCTGGCCGCCGAGTTCCCCTCCACCGAGGCGGCCTGCGCGGCGGTGAACGCGGTGGTGGAGGCCGGCTTCACGCCCTCGCTGATGGAGCTGATGGACGCCGTGGTGGTCCGGGCGGTGAACCGGCTCGGGCAGATGGGCCTGCCGGAGTCCACCCGGGCGCTGCTGCTGGTCGCCTTCGACGGGCCGGAGCGGCAGCGCGAGGTCCAGCGGGTGGCCGAGCTGTGCCGGGCGGCGGGCGCCACCGAGGCGGTGCCGGCCGACGACCAGGCGGAGTCGGACCTGCTGCTGGCGGCCCGCCGGCTGGCGCTGCCGGCGCTGGAGACGCTGGGCACCACGATGATCGACGACGTGGCGGTGCCGCGCTCCCGGCTGGCCGAGATGCTCGACGGGGTGGCCCGGATCGCCGAGCGCTGCGGGGTGCTGATCGGGGTGGTGAGCCACGCCGGGGACGGCAACACCCACCCGGTGGTGGCCTTCGACGCCAAGGATCCGGAGCAGGCGCAGCGGGCTCAGCGGTCCTTCGACGAGATCATGGCGCTGGGCCTGGAACTGGGCGGCACGGTGACCGGTGAGCACGGGGTCGGACTGTTGAAGAAGGAGTGGCTGGCGCGCGAGTTGGGTCCGGTCGGGGTCGAGGTGCAAAGGCAGATGAAATCACTTTTCGACCCGCTGGGAATCCTCAACCCGGGCAAGCTTTTCTAGCCATTCCGGGGGTGGCGCGAGGGGGGTGGCGCGGCTCCACCGCGCCGCCGACCCAGCTGGTCAGGGTGGTTATCGGCCGGGCTCCGACCGGTGGTTATCGGCATTTCCCGGTCCAGGGTTTAGCACGCGGTAGTCACGCGTTCGAGCGAATAGCCCCCGTCGACCCTGGCGGTTCGGTGCCCGGGCGTACCAGTCTGGATCCCGGCGTCGCAGCCCGCAGGGGTTCGTCTGGCCGCGAACTCCCGCACCAGTTATCCGAATTCGGCCGACCACGGTCGGCCGGTTCGACAGTTCCAAGCTTTGTGGAGGATTCCCATGGCTCGCACCCGCTCCGCCCGGATGATCGCCGCTCTGGCCGCCGCCCCGCTCGCCGCAGGTCTGCTGCTGGCGGGCGCCGGCTCCGCCTTCGCCGACAACGCCGGTGGCGCGCAGGACGGCTCCAACGCCGCTGTGGTGTCCAACGTGGGCAGCGGCAACATCTTCGGCGGCGTCGACGGCAACGCCAACTCGACCCAGCAGGTGGCCACCGGCAGCGGTGCCTCCAACCAGAACAACACCCTCGGGGTGAAGGACAACTCCGGGAACATCTGGTCCGACCAGTCCAACAAGAACGTGGACATCACCTTCGCCCCGGTGATCAGCGAGTAGCCCGGGCGAGACGGAGACGACCGACAGGCCGGCGGTGCGGAAAGGGTCCCGCGAGCCGGAGCGAGCAGGGGCGGTGCCACCAGGCACCGCCCCTGCCGCGTCGCTGACGCTCCGTCGCCGCGGTCGGCGTGCTGACGGTCCGTCGGCACGGTCGGTGTGCTGACGGTCCGTCGGCACGGTCGGTGTGCTGACGGTCCGTCGGAGCGCCCGCCGCGCCTCCGAACGGGTGGACCGGCCCGCGCGTCCGGGCCCGCCTGCGCCGCCGCGCCGCCGGCCGCCCGCAGGCTCGAAGGATGGTCCGCTACCTGCGCACGACGGCCTTCGGCGCCGCCGCCCTCGTCCTGCTGCTGGCCACCGACGCGACGGCCGGCCACACCCCGGTCACCCGCCTGCTCGCCGCCCCGGTCGGCGCGGCGCTGCCCGCCACCGTCCGGGCCCCGGCCAAGCTGCCGCCCGCCCCGCTGCCGCCCACCGTGCTCGCCGACCCCGGCCAGGCCCGGCTGGCCACCGTGCACCGCACCGTCTTCACCGGCAGCGGCTTCGACGCCTGCAGCGCGCCCTCGCTGGACGCCATGCGGGCCTGGCGCGGCGCCTCCCCGTACAGCGCGGTCGGCATCTACATCAGCGGCAGCCAACGGGCCTGCGCGCAGACCCGGTTGACGAAGGAGTGGGTCCGCCAGGTCCGCTCGCTCGGCTGGCGGCTGCTGCCCACCCACGTCGGGCGGCAGGCGCCGTGCGCCGCGCTGCCGGCCAAGCCGGTCCGGATCGACCCGGCGCAGGCCGTCCAGCAGGGGCGGGACGAGGCCGCCGGGGCGGTGCGCGCGGCCCGGGCGCTCGGGCTCGGCACCGGCACCCCGGTCTACCTGGACATCGAGGCCTACCAGCCGGGCAACGCGCCGTGCGCCAAGGCGGCGGTCGACTACACCCTGGGCTGGACCCAGGCGCTGCACAAGGCGGGCTACTTCGCCGGCTTCTACTCCAGCCTGGACTCCGGGATCAGCGACCTGGCCGCCGCCGCCCGGGCCGGGGCCACCCCGATGCCCGACTCGATCTGGTACGCCCGCTGGGACAACCGGAACTCCACCGACGGCGCGGGCGTGCTGGGCGCGGACCAGTGGGCCCCGCACCGCCGGGTCCACCAGCTGCGCGGCGAGGGCAAGGAGAGCTACGGCGGCGTGGAGCTTGAGGTGGACCGGGACCAGCTGGACTCTCTGGTCGGTGCCTGACAGGTGCTCAGGGTGCGGGCGCCGTCACGCTTCCGGGAAGAGCACCCGGCCGACCATCCGGGTGTCCAGGTACTCCCTGACGCTGGTGATCCGCCCGTCCGCCACCGTGAAGATGCCCGCGCACCGGTTGTCGTAGTGCCCGCCGCCCGCCGCCGTGCCGTCGGCGAGCCACTCGGCGAGCACCTGGTCGCCGTCGGCCAGCACGTTGGTCAGCGTCACCTTCGGCGCGCCGCCGGGGGCGAAGAACCGGCCGGCCCCGACCAGGAAGTCGTCCACGATCGCGTCCCGCCCGGTCCACACCCGGCTCAGCGGCAGGTCGCCGGGGTACTCCCAGGTGGCGTCCTCGGCGAAGCTGTCCCGGATCACCGCGAGGTCGCCCTCGATGACGGCGTTGACGTACCGGACCACCACGGTCTTCGGGTCGAGCTCGTTCATCGGTCTTCTCCTTCTGGAACGTGATTCAGTCTTCTGGAACAGGTTCTTGATCGATTATCAGCAGATGGTCAGTACGGCATTGCCGCGGATCCGACGCCCGCGCAGCTCGGCCAGCACCTCGGGCGTCCCGTGCCAGTCCCGCACGGTGCCGAGCTCCGGGTGCAGCCGCCCCTCGGCGGCGAGGCGGACCAGGGTCGCCAGGTCGGCGCCGTCCGGCTCGTCCACGTCGGCGTAGCTGAACTGCCGGATGGTGGCGCTGGTCGGGCCGGTGAGCAGCCGGAAGAAGTCCAGGGTGACCGGCTGCCGGCTGGCCTGGCCGAACCAGAGCAGCAGCCCGCGCTTGGCCAGCCGGTCCAGCGCCACCGGCAGGTCGGCCCCGCCGGTGGACTCCAGCACCAGGTCGAACGGCCCCTCGGCGTCCGCCACCCGGTGCACCACCTCCACCGCCCCGAGCTCGGCCAGCCGCTGCCCGCGCTCGGCCGAGGAGCTCACCGCGGTGATCCGGGCGCCGGCCGCGGCGGCCAGCTCGGTCAGGTAGTGGCCCACCCCTCCGGAGGCCCCGGTGAGCAGCACCCGCCGCCCGGCCAGGTGCCCGGTGTGCCGGGTGGCGGTGCGCAGCAGGCGCAGCGCGGTGAGCCCGGCCAGCGGCAGCGCGGCGGCCTGCTCGACCGTCAACCGGTCCGGCAGCACGGCGAGCTGGCCGGTCGGCACCGCCGCGTACTCGGCCCAGCCGAGCGCCGGCGGGTGTCCCACCACCCGGCTGCCGACCGCCGGCCCCGACCCGTCCGGCGCGGCCTGCACCACCAGGCCGGCCACGTCCTTCCCGGGCCGCCAGCCGTCCCCGGGCGGGCGCTCCAGCTGGAAGGTCTCGCCCCGGTTGACCGAGTAGGCCTCGACCTTGACCAGCGCCTGATCGGCGGCCGGCTGCGGCTCGGGGACCTCGCTGAGCCGGACCGTCGCGGCCTCGTCGCGGGTTGCGGTGAACGCCTTCATCGTGTGCTCCTCCCTGTTGCCCCCACCCTCCTCCCGGCGCCGCCCGGTGATCCAACAACCGGTCAGCACCCTTGACAACCAACGGTTGTCGGCGCACATCATGGCGTCCGTGGACCTCGATCCGGCCCAGTTGCGGGCCTTCCTCGCCGTCGCCGAGCACGGGCACTTCGGCCGCGCCGCGACCGAACTGACCATCACTCAGCAAGCGCTGTCCAAGCGCGTCGCCCGGCTGGAGGAGCTCCTGGGCGAGCGCCTGCTCGACCGGGACGGCCGCGGCGCCCACCCGACCCCGGCCGGCGAGCGCCTGCTCGAACCGGCCCGCGCGGTGCTCGCCGCCTGCGCGGCGGCGGTGACGGCCGTGCGCGGTGCGGCCCGCCCGCTCCGCCTCGACGTCTGGGGCCACCTGTTCGCGCCCCTGCGCACCGTCGGCGCAGTGGAGTTCGACGCCCTCGAAGTCGGCCACGGCCGCGACCTCCCCTCGGTCCTCGGCGCCCTGCTCCGCGGCGAGATCGACGCCGGCTTCGGCCGCCACCACGCCCTCCCGGACGGCCGCGAGCACGAGCTCTCCCACCGCCTGGTCCGCCTCGAACCGGTGGACGCCGTCCTCGGCGCTGACCACCCGCTCGCCGGCGCCGCCGCCCTGCGCCCCGCCGACCTCCGGGACAGCACGCTGCTGCTCCCCGCCGCCCTGGCCCGCCTGGAGTTCCTGCAGCGCTTCGCCGAACGCTTCGACCTGGCCTGCGAGAGCACCACCAACATGGGCGCCGAGCACTTCCTCGCCCACCTCGCCGCCACCCCGAACGCCGTCACCCTGCTGCCCGCCGACGCACCGCTGCCCCTCACCCCCGGCCTGCGCACCGTCCCCCTGGTCGATCCCACCCCCCTCTACGCCTGGTCCCTGGTCTGGCCGCGCAGCAACGCCCACCCCGCCGTCCCCGCCCTGCTGCGCGCCTTCGCCGAGACCGGCCGCCGCAACCGCTGGCTGGAGTACCGCCCGGACCGCGACTGGCTCCCGGAGGCGGAGCGGGCCGAACTCGGCCCGCTCGGCGGCTGATCGCTCATGCCCGGTGGAAGGGCCGGAGGACGAGCCGCATCGTCCGGGGGCTCGGTGTGAAGCCGAGCGATGCGTACAGCGGCGCACCAACGTCACTGGCCGTGAGGGTGAGCAGTGTGCAGCCCTGGTCGGTCAGCCACTCCACAAGCGCGTAGGTGACGGCTCGTCCGTAGCCGCGTCGGCGGAACGGCCATCCGGTGACGACCGTCTGCACCTGCCCGAAGATTCCGGCATGGTCGGGCCCGGGGAGGCCCTGGTGGACGAGGCCGATCGCACACGCAGTGATGTCACCGCCCGGGCCCTCGATCACGAACGCGGCGACCCGGTCCCCGCCCAACTGCGAACGCAAGTACTCGGCGAGTCGGTCGCGCCACGGCCCAGAGGTATCGACCCCCACCATCTCGGCGTGCAGGATCGCGAGTTCGTCGGCATCGGTCGGCGAGGCCCGGCGTACGTTCAGAGCGGCACCGCCGACAGCAGGTCGGCGAGTCCGCCCGCCGTGGACCGCTCCGTGCCGGGAGCGGTGAGAACCCTGGCGAGCTGCGCCTGGAGCTCCGGCCACGGTCGTGCGCTGCACAGCGGGATGCCGGAGGCGATCGCCACCCGCAGGCCGTCCGGGCTGCTGCCCTTCACATCGACTCCGGCGGCTTCGTAGTCCAGGGGCCACCGGCCGGTGACGCAGGTCCACAAGGTCCCGGCAAGCGCGTACACGTCCGATGCGGCTGTTGGTCTCACCGGCTGGGGGCCACGAGCGATCCTGGCGGCGAGCTCCGGCGCGATCAGGTGCGTGATTCCGCCGTTGAACTCCCACCATGGGTCGGTGCCTTCGCGCCAGGACCAGGCGAAGTCGATCAGCCGGACCCCACCAGCCGTGTGGATGCCGTGGGACGGTTGAAGGTCCCCGTGTACCCAGCCGGTGGCGTGGAAGTCGGCGACGGCCCGGCACAGGGCAACAGCCCCAGCGAGAGCGGTGATGCGGCCGTTCTGCCCGTCCCGCACTGCCTGGAACAACTCCCAGGTGGACGGCCCGTTCAGCCAGGGCGTGGCGTACCAGACATCGGCGCCGGAGCGTCCTGCGAGTACGGTGCAGCCCGGCAGGGCATCGAGCACCGCCGCCTCCCGCGCCGTGGTCTCCGCGCCGACGCCGTACCCGAGTTTGACCGCCACCGAGCCGAGCGGGCCGGTGGCCTGCCACACCGCAGAACCGCGCCGGTCGGTGACCTCTCTCAATTGCACAGGTCCACACAGCGCCTGTGCGGCAGCTACCGCTTCGGGGGGACAGGGAGCGAACCGGCCCATGCCCGTACCGCCTTCCACTCACAGGGGATGTGCTCGAACACGTCTCTTCCGTCGTCGTCGGCCACCGCCAGCGCATGTGCGAGATCGGGTGTGTCCCTCAGGAACCGCGGATCACTGTGCCGAACTGCGGCCCGCACCGGAAGGAACGAGAACGGAGGTGGCGGGATGCTCCGGCCGAACTTGTCACGCTCGCCGGCTCCCTGGGTGAACTTGCCGAACATCACGCCCACGGGCCCGTAGAGATGCTTCAACGCCCAGTGCGGCCAGGTCATCAACTCGCGGTGGTCGGCGTCTGGGACGCTGCCCGTGATGACGATGTTCTCGCAGACGAGCGCGCCCTGTGAGTGGGCGAGTTGTGGTCGGATCCACTCCGCTCCCCGAACAGCGGCATGGAACAGCTCGGCTTCGACCGCGTCCCGGTGGGCTCCGGGCGCGATCTCGTACACCGTCCAACCGGTCAGTCCACGCCGGATGGATGGTTCCAGGAACGGGCAGTGCCCGACCATCGCCATGGTGTAGCCGGTGGTGTCCACAGTGGTCGGACTCGGCGAGCGGGACTCGATGAGGCGGAGCGCCCCGGTGGTGGACCGGGACGCTCCGTCGTTGTGCACGGCGTTCAACGGGTCACCGGGTGTTCCCGGCCGGAGCGTTGCCGTCGTCACCGTCGCCGGGGGCCGGCGCGCAGTTCCACTCAGCGACCACGTGGCCGGTCTCCCGGTAGGCGATGAGCGCCGCGGTGTCGACGACTCCGTCGGCGTTGGTGAACCAGATTTCCGGAAGCGCGCCGTACGCCTCCTCGTAGGCGGCCACCCACTCGATGAACCCCCGGCCGCTCGTCTCCGAATGGGTGATCACGCGCCCGGCGTGCTCCGCGGTGAACGCACGGTGCGCCTCGGCGTCCTCGGCGAGTCGGTGCCAGGCGGCGTCGATCGCCGTGCTGAACATCTCGGGCGCGCTCTGCCCGGCGTCGAAGCGGCGCGCGGCGATGCCGAAGAACTTGCCGAGCTCGACGAGTTCGATGCTGGTTCCGGTGGGGGTGCTCATGTGCTCCTCCTGCGGGTATCAGCCGCGGTCTTGCGGCTACAGTTAGTGAACCTTTGATCACGCAACTGGAGTACCGTTGGACAGTGGGAAGCCCGTTCAAAGTGTTCAAGATCCAACCCAGGGGCACATCTTGACCGAGAGTCCGACAGTCGATGGCCGAGGTCTCACGGTGGGCGTGGTCGTGCTGACGATGGGGGACCGGTCCGATGAACTGCGCGCTCTGCTGGAGTCCGTGGCGGCCCAGGAGGGCGATTCCGCGGTGGTCGTCGTGCTTGGCCAGGGCGTACGGCTTCCCGAACTTCCCCCGGAGGTCGCCGGGGTGGAGTTGCCGGAGAACCTCGGCATCCCGGGGGGCCGGAACAAGGGCGTGGAGTGGTTGCGCGACTGTGGCGGTGTGGATCTGGTCGTGATCCTGGACGACGACGGGCTGCTCCCGAGGACGGACACCTTTCGTCTCGTCCGGGAGGCGTTCGCCGCCAACTCCCATCTGGGAGTGGTGAGTTTCCGGATCGTGGACGAGGACGGGCAGACGGCGCGCCGGCATGTGCCACGCCTCGGCGCCTCCGACCCGCTGCGCTCATCCGAGGTCACCACGTTCCTCGGTGGCGCGCACGCCATCCGGATGAGCGTGATCGACCAAGTCGGCGAGTTCCCGGCGGCCTTCTTCTATGCGCACGAGGAGACGGATTTCGCATGGCGTGCGTTGGATGCCGGCTGGGAGATCCACTACCGGTCCGACCTGGTCCTCAGGCATCCCCGAACCAATCCTGCCCGGCACGCCACGTACTACCGGCTCACGGCACGCAACCGGGTGTGGCTGGCCAAGCGGCACTTGCCGGCCGTTCTGGTACCGGTGTACCTCGCGTCGTGGACCGCCTACACCGTGGCCCGCAGGCCTCCGCTGGCCGGACTCAGGGCATGGTGGGCGGGATTCTTCGAGGGAGTGCGGACCCCGTCTCCGCCGCGCCGACCGATGCGGTGGCGCACGGTCTGGCGGATGGCGCGGCTGGGTCGGCCGCCGGTGATCTGACGGTCCGTAGGTCGAGTTCGAGAGCGGTACCGGGGGTGAGTTGGTGATTCGAAGGGAACCGAACGAGCAACTGGCCGCTGTGATCGCGGAAGCCGGATGCACGTACGAGGTCCTGGCCAAGCAGGTCCGGGTCGTCGCAGCCGAAGCGGGTGAGGCCCTCCACACGTCACGGTCGGCCGTCTTCTCCTGGGTGAACGGTGGCATCCCGACAGGCAGGACCAGGTCCTACGTCGCCGAAGCTCTGAGCAGGTTGGCGAAGCGAAAGGTGACAGTCGGTGAGATCGCCCTGGGTTCCGACGAGATGCCGGAGCCGATGAGTGCTGATCCGCTGGCCGCCGCCGCTGACCTCGGGAGATTCGCCATGCTGCACCGCAGGGACTTCCTCACCACCACCTTCGCAGCTGCGGCTGTGGGCCTTCCGGTCAGCTACGACCATGGTGCCGTCGCTGTCACGCTCAGGGCCGCGACCGGAGACGGGGTCGTCGGCACCGGAGAGGTCTCCTCCATCCGGCAACTCACCGAGACCTTCAGGAGCGCGGATGACCGGCTCGGTGGTGGTCACGGTCTGACCGCAGTCACCGCGTACTTCACGGACACCGTCATCCCATTGCTGTCACGGCGCTTCCCCACCGAGCAAGTCCGCCTTGATGCCTATGGTGCGGCGGCCACTTTGGCGTGCCTCGCCGGGTGGAAGCACCATGACCTCGGCCGTGAGGGCGCGGCCCAGCGGTTCTACCTCTTGGGCTACCAACTGGCGTGCGAGTCCGACCCGGCCGGGCACCCGGCCTGGATGATGCGAGCGCTGACGCACCAGGCCCTCGACCTGCGGCAGTCCCGGCACTGTGTGGACTTGGCAGAAGCGGCGCTGTCCCGCGCACGGGGAAAGGTGGACGGGAGCACCGAGGCACTGCTGCTGGTGACGGCCGCCCGGGCCTACGGTGCCGGCGGTGAGGGTGCGAAGGCCGCATCCGCGCTGCTTTCGGCCGAGGACGCCATGCTCGGCACCGATGACGCCGTTCCCTCGTACGCGGCCGCTTCCGGACCGGTGGCCGCCACGGTCGCATCCCACACGGCCAAGACCCTGACCGAACTCCGCGACCACCGGGCAGCCGAGCGGTACTACCGCCTGGCGCTCCGGGACCGCGTCCCGGAGACGTACCAGCGGGTGCACGCCCTGACCATGGCGAACCTTGCGAAGTCGGTGGCTGCCCAACGGCGCCACGAGGAGGCCCTGAGCCTGTGGAACAGGTCTTTGGACTTCATGGCCGGTGTCGCCTCGGACCGCAACAGGAAGGAGATCACCACCATGCGGTCGATGATGGTCGGCTACCGGAAACGCGGCATCCCCGGCGCTGGAGAGGTCGACCAGCGGGCGGCCGACATGCTCCGCGCGATGGCGTAGAGCGCGCGACTCGGCAGGTCGAATGCGGACTGCCTCATGGCCTACCCGACGAAGTGGTCGAACTCGCCGCGCTTGACGCCCTCCAACCACAGGGCGAACTTCGTGCGGGTCGTGACGACAATGGCCGCAGGTGACGCTGACTCACGAATCTCGATCAGTCCGTCGCCGTTGACCGACACCTCGACCGAGTTGCCGCCGTCCTGGCTGCTGGACGAGGACTTCTGCCAGTTCTGGCCGGTCATGACTGCCCTCCCATTTCAAGGCTGTGTTTGGCGTGCTGAATGACGGCCCACGAGTCCCTGGGCGAGTTCGGCTCGGCGTAGGATTTCGCGTCGCCCGAGGGGAGCGCAAGCCTGCTGAGGTCGGCGAACCTGGACCGGTAGCGCTGCACGGCTTCCGGGGAATCCGTGAATCCCGAGGCGCCCGGATGGTCGATGACCACGGTCGACAACTCGACCGGGCCCGGTTCGGCGATCAGGAAGGGGCCGCTGAACGGCGGCGTGGCCCGGACGTTGAACGGGTAGATCTGCACGTCCACGTTCGGCAGCTCCGACACCTTCAGAAGGTGGGTGAGCTGGCGGCGCATCGCAGCCGCGCCGGCGAAGTTCATCAGCAAGGCAGCTTCGTGCAGGACGAAAGTGAACCGAGTGCGGGCTGAAGAGGTGAGGATCCGCTGGCGATCGAGTCGGAACCTGACCGTGTCCTCGATCTGGGCTGGGGAAAGGGAAGTGTCGCCGTTCTCGAAGAGGCGGCGAACGTACTCCTCGGTCTGGAGCAGCCCGGGTACGAAGAAGGTCTCGTAGTTCAGGTAGCGCGCGATCCCGCTGCTCTCCAACTCGGCCAGGTCGAGCGCAAATCCCGGAATCCGCCCCTTGTATGAGCTCCACCACCCCTTGCCGCTGCTCGCCCCCATCGTGGCGAGTGCATCCATGTAGGGATCATCCGTGCATCCGTAGAAGCGCGCCAACGTACGCATGCGCGCCTCGTCCAGGCCGGTTCGCGCCGCCTCGATGTGGTTCAACTGGGGACCGCGAATGCCGATATGCGTGGCTGCGTCCTGCACCGCGATGTCGGCGCTGAGGCGCAGTCGACGAAGCTCGGTTCCGAACCGTCGCTGCCGTTCGCTGATCTGCGTTCGCAGTGCCATTGCTGTCCGCCCCTCTCGTAGCAGGGGCAGTCTGGCGCGCGGGCATGTCCTGACGCCAACCAGTCCAGGGGAGCGGGCCCACGGGTCTCGCGAACAAGGTTGCACGAATGAACCCATCTGCTCTACCGTCTGTGATGTTCCCCTCACTGACTGGTCGTCAGGAAGTCCGAAGTGCACCCCGGATGCTTGGCTCGTGCCATGTCGTCAGCCATGGGGCGAGTCACGGGTGATGGTCAGTCTGAGACGTTGATATGGCTGAACTGGAGAGCCTCATGCGTCTTGTCTCTTCCCTTCCTGTACGGCGCCTGTCGGTTGGCCCGGTCGATCCCCCGTTTCAACTCCTCGCGCTCGTGGTGCGATCCACCCTGCGGGCCGCGCGCCACCGGCTCCGCGACCACCTCGCCGCTCATGGGCTCGACCCGGACGACGCGTGTCTCCTGCTCTCCGAGCTGGTGGGCAATGCGCTGCTGCACGGCGGGGACAGCGCCGCAGTCGTCTGGGAGGTGCGTGGCGATCGGCTCTACATCGGCGTGGCCGACGGCTCGCCGGCCGAGCTGGCGCTGGTGCCGGACGGCGGCGAACGTGACGGCGGTCGCGGGCTCTTCCTGGTGGACCTGCTCGCAGTGGAGTGGGGCGTGCGCCCGCTCGGTGAGAGTGGCAAGGAGATCTGGTGCGAGCTGGCGGTCAAGGCTGCCTGAGACGAGCCCTGCTGCCCAGCTGCTGGTACTCGCAGGCGTGGCTCTGGCGCTTGGGGCCCGGGTGGGTGGCGTGCTGGCCCAGGGCTCCGATGCGTAGGTCGGCAGCTCTGGCAGCCAACGGTCGACCCCACCCACCTCTACGCCTGGTCCCTGGTCTGGCCGCGGAACAACGCGCACCCCGCCGTCCCCGCCCTGCTGAAGGCCTTCGCCGAGACCGGCCGCCGCAACCGCTGGCTGGAATACCGCCCGGACCGCGACTGGCTCCCGGAGGCCGAGCGGGCCGAAGTCGGCCCGCTCGGCGGTGGACCGACCGTCAGGCCCGCGGCCGCAGACTGAGGTCCGGGCGGAGCGAACGCGGCTCCGGCCGCGCGCCGACCGCGTCCCGGTGGGTGGCCGGGTCGAGGGCCACGGCGTAGAGGTTCTGGTCCTCCGAGCCGAAGTACACCCGGCCGTCCGCCACCGTCGGCGAGCCCTCGACGGAGCCGCCGGTGGTGAACGCCCACAGGCGGTTGCCGCTGGCGGCGTCCAGGGCGTAGAGCCGGCCGTCGAACGACCCGACGTAGACCACGCCGTCGGCCACGGCCGGAGCGGTGCCCACCTGGGGGGCGGCGGCGAACGCCCACACCTGGCCGCCGGTGACGGCGTCGAGGGCGTAGACGTTGCCGTCGTCGGAGCCGACGTAGACGGTGCCGTTCGCGACGGCCGGTTCGGTCAGCACCTGGTTGCCGGTGGTGAAGGTCCACGCCTGCTTGCCGGTGACGGCGTCGACGGCGTAGACCTTGCCGTCGAGCGAGCCGACGTACACCACGCCGTTGGCCACGGCCGCGCTGCCGGCCACCGGGCCCCCGGTGCTGAAGGCCCAGCGCTGCGCGCCGGTGGCGGCGTCGAGCGCGTACAGCTTGTCGTCGTACGAGCCGACGTAGACGACCCCGTCGGCCACGACGGGGGAGCCGCCCACGGCGTTGCCGGTGGTGAAGGCCCAGCGCTGCGCGCCGGTGGCCGCGTCCAGGGCGTACACCTTGCCGTCGAACGAGCCGATGTAGACCAGGCCGCCCACCACGACGGGCGAGGAGACCACGGTGCCGCCGGTGGCGAAGCTCCAGCGGACCGCGCCGGTGGCCGCGTCCAGCGCGTACACCTTGCGGTCCACCGAGCCGACGTAGACCAAGCCGTTCGCGACGGCCGGACCGGAGATCACCGAGTTGCCGGTGGTGAAGGTCCAGTGCGACGCGCCGGTGGCCGCGTCCACCGCGTGCACCTGGCCGTCCTCCGAGCCGAAGTAGGCCGTGCCGGCCACGACGGCGGGGGAGGAGGAGTCGCCGCCGAACGTGCCGACCCGCCAGGACTCCTGCAGCCGGCCCACGGTGCTCGGCGACAGCAGGTTCTCGTACGGGTTCGTCCGGCGGCCCTCGGGCGTGAAGCCCTGCTCGGTCCAGTCGGTGCGGACCGTGAACGCCGCCTGCGCCGCCTGCGAGCTGCCGCGGTCCACCGCGGTGACCCAGTGCTGCCCCGGCCCGGCCTCGGCGGGCACGGTGATCCCGACGCTGAACCGGCCCTGGCCGTCGGTCACCGCGAGCGCGTGGTCGTGGTCGTCGAAGTACACGTCCACCGGCTCGTTCCGCAGCCCGAACCCGGACCCGGACACGGTGACCCGCGTCGTCGGCGGCCCCGCGGACACCGACAGGCTCGCGGCCGGCGGCGCGGCGGCCCCCGCCGGCGTCGCACCTGGGAGCACCGGGACGAGCGCCGTCCCGGCCAGCACCAGCCCCAGCGGCCAGCTGACCTTCTTCGATCCCCACTGCCTCGGTCCGCGCATCGCCGTCCCTCATGACACGAAGTGATGATCCGTCACTTGGAGTATCAGTCATGACTCCTCCGCCCGCGCAGCTCAGGACCGCCACTCGGGTCCGCCGGTCACGGCGGCGTGGGGGGAGCTCCCGTTGAGCCGCTCGTCTCAATTCGCCCGTACCTGCTGACACCGGACACCCGCCCGCGACAGAATTCCCGCACGGCCCGCGTGCTACCGGTCGGTAGCCGATCAGCCCGCGGTGCCGCCAGCCAGCCCGGTCAAGGAGGACCTCCGCGTGTTCAGCACCATGCAGGACGTACCGCTCACCGTTGCCCGCATCCTGGAGCACGGGGCGACGATCCACGCCCGGTCCACCGTGACGACCTGGGACGGCACCGGGCCGCAGGTCCGCACCTTCGCCGAGGTCGGGGCCCGGGCGGCGCAGCTCGCGCACGCGCTGCGGGACGAGCTGGACGTGTCCGCCGAGACCGTGGTCGCCACGCTGATGTGGAACAACGCCGACCACCTGGAGGCCTACCTCACCGTCCCGTCCATGGGATCGGTGCTGCACACGCTCAACCTGCGGCTCCCCCCGGCCCAGCTGGCGTTCATCATCAACCACGCCGCCGACCACGCGATCATCGTCAGCGGCAGCGTGCTGCCGCTGCTGGCGGGCGTGCTGCCGCACCTCGCGCCGACGCTCAAGCACATCGTGGTCAGCGGCCCGGCGGACCTCTCGCTGCTGGCCGGCTTCGGCGGCACCGTGCACGAGTACGAGGAGCTGATCGCGGGGCGGCCCACCGAGTTCCCGTGGCGCGGCGAGATCGACGAGCGCGACCCGGCGATGATCTGCTACACCTCCGGCACCACCGGCGACCCCAAGGGCGTGGTCTACAGCCACCGCTCGATCTACCTGCACTGCATGCAGGTCAACTCCGCCGCCACCTTCGCCCTCACCCCGGCCGACATCGCACTGCCCGTCGTGCCGATGTTCCACGTCGGCGCCTGGGGCATCCCGCACGCCGCCTTCATGTCCGGCGCGAGCCTGCTGATGCCGGACCGGTTCCTCCAGCCGCAGCCGCTCGCCGCGATGATCGACCAGGTCAGGCCGACCGTCAGCGCGGCCGTGCCGACCATCTGGAACGGCCTGCTGGACGAGCTGGACCACCCGACCGGCCGTCAGACCCCGTACGACGTCTCCTCGCTGCGCCAGGTGGTGATCGGCGGCTCGGCCTGCCCGCCCGCCCTGATGCGCGCCTTCCAGGAGCGGCACGGCATCCGGGTCATCCACGCCTGGGGGATGACCGAGACCTCCCCGCTCGGCACCTTCGGCCTGCCCCCGGCCGGGCTCGGCGCGGACGACGAGTGGCACTACCGGGCGATGCAGGGCGTCTTCCCGTCCTCGGTGCAGGCCCGGCTCACCGGCCCGAACGGCGAGCGGGTGCCGCACGACGGCCACAGCGCCGGCGAGCTGGAGGTGCGCGGCCCGTGGATCGCGGGCGCCTACTTCGGCGGCGTGGGCAACGAACCCGAGCGTCCGGAGGACAAGTTCACCGAGGACGGCTGGCTGCGCACCGGCGACGTCGGCACCATCACCCCGGACGGCTTCCTCACCCTCACCGACCGGGCCAAGGACGTGATCAAGTCCGGCGGCGAGTGGATCTCCTCGGTCGAGCTGGAGAACGAGCTGATGGCCCACCCGGAGGTCGCCGAGGCGGCCGTGGTCGCCGTGCCGGACGAGAAGTGGGGCGAGCGCCCGCTGGCCACCGTGGTGCTCCGCCCGGACGCCACCGTCGACCTGCCCGGCCTGCGCGCCTTCCTGGCCGGCCGGATCGCCTCCTGGCAGCTGCCCGAGCGCTGGACGTTGGTCGAGGCGGTGCCGAAGACCAGCGTCGGCAAGTTCGACAAGAAGGTGATCCGGGCCCAGTACGCCGAGGGCGCGCTCGACGTCACGGTGCTCGGCAAGGAGTAGTGGCCGAACGGTTCTGACGGGGCGCCAGCAGCTGGCGCCCCGTCAGAACACGTCAGGACCCGTCAGAACTGGTCAGTGCGCGTGCTGCCGCTGCTCGCCGAGCGAGCCGATCCGGCCCAGCAGGTCGACGATCCGCTCCTGCACGTCCGGGCTGGTCGAGCGCTCGGCCAGGAACAGCACCGTCTCGCCGGTGCGCAGCCGGGGCAGCTCGGCCGGGTCCAGGTTCGCCGAGGTGTAGACGACCAGCGGCGTGCGGTGCAGCCGGTCGTTGGTGCGAAGCCAGTCCAGCAGGCCCAGCTGGCGACGGCCGATCCGCATCAGGTCCATCACCACCAGGTTCGGCTGCACGCTGCTGGCCTTGGAGACCGCGTCGGTCTCCGAGACCGCGTGCTCCACGTGCATGCCGCGCCGCTCCAGGCTCGCGGTCAGTGCCGCGGCGATGTCCGGGTCGCCCTCCACCAGCAGCACCCGGGCCGCGTGGTTCTCGCTGTCCCGGGGGGCCAGCGCGCGCAGCAGCACCGCCGGGTCCGCGCCGTAGGCGGCGTCCCTGGTGGCCTGGCCGAGGCCCGCGGTGACCAGCACCGGGACCCGGGAGTTGAGCGCGGCGGTGCGCAGCGACTGCAGCGCGGTGCGGGTGATCGGCCCGGTCAGCGGATCGACGAAGAGCGCGGCCGGGAAGCCGGCGACCTGGGCGTCCACCTCCTCGCGGGAGCGCACTATCACCGGGCGGTAGCCCCGCTCCTGCAGGGCCTGCTTGGTGGACGGGTCGGGCTCAGGCCAGACCAGCAGGCGGCGCGGGCGACCGTCCGCAGCCGGGCCGACCACCGTCGGGTAGTCCGGGTACTCGGGGGTGCGCACCGGCGCCGGGCCGGCCGTGCCCTCGTCCTCACCGGTCAGCCGGGGCAGTCGGTCGGCCCCGCCGGCGGGCGCCGCCGGGGGCAGCTCGGCCATCGGGCGCGGCGGGGTGCGCTGCTCCAACGGGGCGGCCGGGGCCGGGAAGGCGGCGGGGAAGGCACTGGCGAAGCCGCCCGGGCGGGGCGGGGCCAGCTCGCCCAGGCCGGTGCCGACCGGCACGGCGTCCGAACCGGTGGGCGCACCGCCGGCCGCGTCGGGCACCGGCGGCAGCTGGCTGGGCACGCCGGGCAGTGCGAGCGCGCCGCCGCTCGACTGGCCGGGCTCGCCGGCGGGCCGGGCCGGCTCCAGCGAGCGGCGCTCGGGGGCGGCCGGCTGCGGGTCCCGCGCGGCGGGCAGGTTGGCCTCGCCGGACTCCGCCGGGGTGTCGCCGCCCGGCATCCCGAGCCGGCGGCGCCGGCCGGTCGGCACCGGCGACTCGGCCGGGGGCAGCGGCTGCGCGACGGGCAGCGCGTGCTCCAGCCCGGGGTAGACCGGCAGGCCGGGCTCGGGGTGGTCGGCGGCCTCGACCGGAGCGGGCAGCGCCCGGCGGCGGCGCGACGGCGCGGCCTTGGGCGGCTCGGGAACGGCCACGGCCCGTGGCGGCTCGACGGGTTCGGCCGGCTCCTCCAGTGCGACCGGCGCGACCGGCTCCTCGGCGGTGGGGCGTGCCGGCGCGGCCGGACCCAGCGCGATCGGGCCGGGCGCGGAGCGGGCGGATCCGGCGGGCCCGGTCTCCTCGCCCGCCTCGGTGCTCTCGCCGGACCCTTCCGGCTCCGGGCCGAGCGGGCCGCCGGCCAGTCCGGGCAGGTCGGGCAGCACCGCGGTGTCGGTCTCCCGGGGCACCTGGTGGTTGCCGGCGGCGGCCCGGGCGGCCGCGGCGGCCGCCGCGTCGTCGTCCAGCGGCAGCTCCACCACATAGGTGGTGCCCGCGTGGTTGGGCAGTTCGTGCGGCTGCAGCACCCCGCCGTGCCGCTCGACCAGGGCGCGCGCGATCGGCAGGTAGACCCGGCTGCCGCCCTTGCCCGGGCCGCGCACCTCGATCCGGGCCATGTCGGCGCGCTGCGCGGCGGCCAGCACCACGGCCGGCGGCTCGCCGCCGTCGGTCACCGAGCCGGTCAGCTCGGCGCCGCTGACGTCGGCCACCAGGTAGGCCAGCGCCTGCGCCAGCCGCTCCCGGTCGGCGGTGAGTTCGACGGGCGCCGCGTGCACCGCGAACCGCAGCCGGCCGGGGCCGACCAGCCGGTTCGACTGGTCCACCGCCTCGGCGACCACCTTGTCCAGGGAGGTGGTGGTGCGCTGCAGCGCCTGCTCGGGGCGGTCGGCCCGCTCGTGCGCGAGCACGCCGTCGATCAGCACGCCGAACCGGCGGCAGTCGTCGGCCAGCGCGCGCAGCATCCAGTTGGCCTCGGGCCAGAGCTGCCCGGCCGGGTCGGCGGCCAGCGTGTCGATCCGCGCCCGCAGCGCCTGCAGCGCCCCGCTCACCTCGGTCTCCAGCACCGCGCTGAGGTGTTCGGCGCGGTCGGTCAGGGCGAGTTCGCGGGTCCGGTCGGTGAAGGTCATGACGGCGCCGACCAGTTGTTCGCCGTCCCGCACCGGAGCGGTCGTCAGGTCGACGGTGACCGGGCGGCCGTCCTTGCGCCAGAGGGTGGCGCCGCGCACCCGGTGCTTGCGGCCGGAGGAGAGGGTGTCCAGCAGCGCAGACTCGTCGGCGGCCAGCGGGGTGCCGTCGGCCCGGGAGTGCTGCACCAGCGGGTGCAGCTCGCGGCCGCCCAGCTCGCTGGCCCGGAAGTCCAGGATGTGCGCGGCGGCCGGGTTGACCAGGACGACCCGGCCCTCCAGGTCCACCCCCAGCACGCCCTCGGCGGCGGCCCGCAGGATCATCTCGGTCTGCTTGTGCTGGCGGCGCAGTTCGGCCTCGACGCCGAGCCGGCCGGTGAGGTCGCGGACCAGCAGGAGCAGCAGGTCGTTGGCGCTGGAGCCGCTGCGGTAGGGGTCGTAGGACTGGGGGGAGAGCGAGTAGCCGCGGCCCTCGGAGCCCTCTTCGGTGAAGTCGTTGCCGAGCACCTCCACCGGGAAGGTGCTGCCGTCGGTGCGCCGGGCGGTCATCCGCACCGCCTTGGCGGCCTCGTCGGAGTCCCGCAGCGCGGGCCGCATCGAGCCGGGGATCCGGCTCGGGTCGAAGTCCGGCAGCAGGTCGAGCACCCCGCGCCCGACCAACGAGGTGCCGGGGGTCTGCATCGCCCGCACGGCCGCCTGGTTGGCGTCCACGACGGTGCCGTTGCTGTTGACCAGCAGCAGCGCGTCGGGCAGCGCGTCGAGTATCGCGGCGAGGCGAGCAGCGCCTCGGGTCGGCCTGCTGCTCACGTCGACAGGTCTCCTCACGACTTACGGTCCGGTCGTGCGGATGCGGACCGGCTGCCTGGCGGGGGTTGGAGTATCCCATTGTTTTTGCCGAGAGGACGACCCGCCTAGTAACGTAATCAGCGGTTGGTGTCGGAGCCCCGAGCTGTGGCATCATCGCATGCACGCGGTCGCAACCGGAGACGGTTCGATCGGGTGGATGGAGGCTTCGCCTAGTCCGGTCTATGGCGCCGCACTGCTAATGCGGTTTGGGTCTTAAAGCCCATCGAGGGTTCAAATCCCTCAGCCTCCGCCATGAAGGGCCCCACCGACTCCGGTCGGTGGGGCCCTTCGGCGTTGGGGTCCTTCGGTGTTGGGGGTCCGAGAGTCAGGGGTCCGGGGCCGGAGGTCCAAGACCCGGGCCGCCCGGGGGCGGAGGCGCCACGAGGGGTGCCCGGAAGGAATCGATTTCACCCCAGGTCGGCGGTCATGTAATGTTGTCCCCGCAACGCCCCGCAGGCTCAGGCCTTGGGGCGAGCGCTCATAGCTCAACGGATAGAGCACTTGACTACGGATCAAGAGGTTGCAGGTTCGAATCCTGCTGAGCGCACCAACATCCGCTCGCGGCCCCCGTGGCCGTCCGAGCGCTCATAGCTCAACGGATAGAGCACTTGACTACGGATCAAGAGGTTGCAGGTTCGAATCCTGCTGAGCGCACCACCACGAAGGCCCCTCGCCCCAGGCGAGGGGCCTTCGGCGTGTTCGGGGTCGGGTCGTGGCCCCTGGACTGCTCCGCCGGACGGGTGGACCGCGGCGCGGCGGGGCGGGTGGCTCCTCTGATGACTCGTTAGATCGTGATTCCTTTTTGTCACATCGTGTGCACAGGAGGATCTGATGACCGCGAGATCGCCCCGGGCCGGTCGCCCGAGCCGCCCCCGCCACGCCCCCCGGCGAACTCCGCGGCGCAGCCTCGTGGTCGCGATCGCACTGACCGCCGGACTGACCCTTGGCTGGCTGCCCACCGTCTCGCAGGCCCAGCAGACACCGGAGAGCTGGAACGGCGACCAGCACGCCGTGCTGCGCTCCGGCCTGACGGTGGACCTCTCCTTCGCCGCCGACCCCGGGGTGAGTGTCGAGTCCGGCCCCGGCACGCTGGGCACCGACGCCGGGTACGCGGACGGGGTCGGCGCGGGCACCGCCGCCGAGACCTACGCGGTGGCCGAGGACCGGCCCGCGCCCAGCGGAGCCTGGCGCACCCTGGGCACGCTGCGGCTCGGCTTCTCCCGGCCGGTGCGCAACCCCCGGCTGCACGTGAGCGGACTGGCCGCGGCCGCCGGCGGCTCCGCCTCGGCGCTGCGGCTCAGCGTCACCGGCGGCACCCCGGCCGGGCCCGCGCTCACCACCCGCTCGCCCTGGCAGGGTTGGACGGCGGCCGACGGCACCCTCGGCCCCGCGGGCGCGGACGCCGGCGCGCACCTCGACCCGGCCGGCACCGTCGAACTGGACGGCACCTTCGACACCGCCACCCTGCGGATCGAGCGTCGCGACGAGGGCGGCAAACCGCCGGCGCTGCGGCCCGCCTTCACCGTCACGATGGACGAGACGCTGGGCAGCGCGCCGGACGGGTACGGCAACGCCTCGCACGTGATCTCCGACCTCTTCCTGGGCAGCGACGCGATCAGCCCCACCCCGCGGCTCGGCCTGGCCGGCCGGGGCAGTTCATCGGCCCCGACCGCCCGGCTGCAGCCGGGCATCCAGCCCGGCCGGGTCGAGCACACCGCCAACGACCCGGCGGTCGCCTTCCCCGACTCCGCCGCGATCGGCGGCTACTACGACGTGACCGTGCCGGTCAGCCCCGGGCAGGGCGGCGCGACCCTGGCCGGCTGGATCGACTTCGCCCGGGACGGCAAGTTCGACGCCTCCGAGCGCGCCCAGGTGGACGTCGCGCCCGGGGCCGGCAGCGCCACGCTGGAGTGGATCGTGCCGCCGAACGTGGCGGCCGGGGAGACCTGGGCCCGGCTGCGGATCGCCCGCGACCCCGCGCAGGTGGTCTCGCCGGACGGGTTCGCCGACGCCGGCGAGGTCGAGGACCAGCTGATCCACCTCGCCGTCGGCGCCGCCAAACCGGAGATCACCAGCCCGGTGGCCGGCGCGGCGGTCGGCCAGGACCGGCCGGTGATCCAGGGCGACAGCGGGGTCGCCGGGGCCACCATGGCCGTCCAGGAAGGGTCGGTGACGGTCTGCCAGACCCAGGTGGGCGGCGACGGCACCTGGAGCTGCCGGGCCGACGAGCCGCTCGCCGCCGGGAGCCACCAGCTGGCGCCGGTCGAGACCACCAGCGGCGGGGTGACGCAGCACGGCGACCCGGTGAAGTTCACCGTGAGCACGGTGCCGCCCGCCGCACCCCAACTGACCCTGCCGGAGTACACCAACGACCCCGGGCTGCTGCTCACCGGGACCGGCTCGCCCGGGACCGTCGTGGTGGTCACCGAGGGCGGGCCGGAGAGCGAGATCTGCCGCACCGCGGTGAAGGCCGACCGCTCCTGGTCCTGCCTGCCGGTCGAGGACCTGGTGGACGGGCCGCACGTGCTCACCGCCACCGCGGTGGACGCCGCCGGCAACCCGGCGGCCGCCAAGCCGGTCACCCTGATCGTGGACACCGTGCCGCCGGCGAAACCGGTGCTCACCCGGCCCGGGCCGGGCGAGGAACTGCACGTGCTGCGGCCGAAGCTGGCCGGCACCGGCGAGCCGGGGGCCACCGTGACGGTGGTCACCGCGGAGAACGGCGCGCTCTGCTCGGCGGTCGCGGCGGTGGACGGCAGTTGGGTCTGCACCGCGCAGCGGGACCTCGCGCCGGGGGACCAGTTGCTCACCCCGACGGCGACGGACCGGGCGGGGAACGGCACGGCGGGCGACCCGGTGCGGGTGCACGTCGTGGTGGCTTCGCCGTCGGCGTCGGCCTCACCTTCGGCCTCGGTCTCGCCGTCGCCGTCGGCTTCCCCGTCGCCGTCGCCGTCGGCCTCGCCCTCCCTGTCGGCCTCCCCGTCGCCGTCGGCGAGCGGGAGTGCCGGCGCCAGCGCGTCGGTTGGTGCGACCACGAGTGCCTCGGCGAGTGCCTCCGGCTCCGGGAGCCCGAGTGCGTCGCCCTCTGGCAGCCCGAGCGCTTCCCCATCGGTTGCGCCGTCCTCGTCCTGGTCCGTGTCTGCGAGCGCCAGCGCGAGCCCAAGTCCGAGCTCCAGCTCCAGTACCAGCACCAGCACCAGCCCGAGCGCCAGCACCAGCGCCGCTCCCAGCGCCAGCGCCTCGCCCACCGCCCCGGCCGCGCCCCCCGTGGCGGGTGATCCGCCGGTGCCCATCCAGGTGCCCGAGGTGCGGGCGATGCCGCTCGCGTTCCTCGGTACCGCCGTGCCGCCCCAGCCCCCGGTCGATGCCGACTCCGTCGCCCCGCTCGCCGGGGCCGGGCGCCCGGCCCCGCCGCCGGCCGATCTCCCGACGGGGCGTCACGCCTCGTTGGGCGGCTGGCGGGCGGCGGCCTGCGGGGTGTTCCTGGTGCTGGCCGGCATGACCTTGATCACCCGCCGCGTGCTGGCGCGCGGTCCGGGTTCCCGCCGACGCTGACGCCGATGCCGACCCAGGACGCCCGCCACCCCCGCCAATCGGGTGGCGGGCGTCCCGTTCCGCGGAGCTGGCGCACCGTCAGTGAGCTGCGCACGGACCGGTGGTCGGATCCGACACACCGTCGGCTAAATGTCGCATTTAAAGGCTTATGTACTTAGCCTGACTTTCGCACTGCTCGTCAGATCCGGATCGGCAGCGCGTGCCACCCCGACCCTGAGGACCCACGCATGGACGTCCCCCGCGACCCCGACCGCCGCACTCCCGCCGGGGCGACCCCCCTGCCGAAGAAGACCCCGTTGCCGGAGAGGCCGGAGAAGCAGCAGACAGCGCAGACGTCGGGGGAGTCGACCGAGCTGCTGGTGCTGCCCGCGCCGACCCAGCCCGGACTGAAGCATCCACAGCCTGTGGACAGTCGCACCGAGTCGACGGCGACCTCCCGGCGACCGCCGAAGACGGATCCGGACCTGAAGGAGCGCCCGGCCCTCACCCTGCCCGGCTGGGTCGCGCTGCTCGCGATCCTGCTGGCGGCGGGGTCGGTGCTGGTGGTGCTGTCCCGGGCCGGGGTGCTGCCGATCCTCAGCGGGGTGCCGGACCTGCGGACGGCGGCGGCGCGGGAGGCCGGCGGTGCCGTGGTGACCGGCTGGATGCTGGCCGCCGTCACGGTGGCGGGGCTGGCCGCGCTGGTCGCGCTGACCGGCCTGCTGGCCAACCGTTCCGGCGAGACCCGGGTGCTCAGCCGCTGGGGCCGGTACCGGGGCACGGTGCGGCGGGCCGGTCTGCTCTGGGTCAACCCGATGCTGCGCCGGCGCCGGGTGGACGTCCGGCTGCGGCACTGGCGCAGCGAGCCGGTGCAGGTGACCGACCGGGCGGGGATGCCGATCGTGGTCCGGCTGCTGGTGGTCTGGCGGATCAAGGACACGGCCCGGGCGGTGTTCGTGGTCGCCGACTACGAGGACTACCTGCGCGAGCAGATCCACGCCGTGCTCACCCGCACCGCCAGCACCCTGCCCTGCGACAGCAACGCCGCCCCCGGTCCCGCGCTGCGGGACGGGCAGTGGTTCGGCGACGAGCTGAGCCGCGCACTGGCCGCCGAGGCGGCGCCGGCCGGCCTGGAGGTCTTCTCGGTGCAGCCGCTGGCCCTGGACTACGCGCCCGAGGTGGCCGAGTCGATGCGCCGGCGCCGGCTCGCCGACCTGGACGCGGGCCTGCGCACGGTGCTGGTGGACGACGCGGTGGAGGCGGCCGCCCTGGCGGTGCGCCGACTGGAGCGCGCCACCGCCCACGAGTTGGACGAGGCGGCCCGCAGCGCCCTGATGGAGCAGCTGCTGGTCGCGTTCGTCGCGCCCGCCGGGGTGGCGAGCGCGCTGACCGGTACCGTCCCGGCGCCGGTGGCCCGCGCGGTCGCCCGCAACGGGACGGCCCGCAAGGAAGGGAACCTCGCATGAAGATAGCCACCGGCCCCGCGTTGATCGGCTTCGAGGAGCGGATCGGCGACCTGCCGGCGCCCCAGCGCTGCGGCTGCGGCCCGTGCCGCTCGCGGGCGGCGCTGCTGGCGCTCCGTCAGCAGCGGGCGTCGGCCCGGGCCGGCCGAATACCGCCGCTGGCCCTGACGGTCCGTGGGGCCTGCCTGGCCACCACGGTGCTCTCCGGGGCCGGCGTGCTCGGCCTCGGCGCGGGCGTCGCGCACGCCGAGCCGGCCCCCAGCCACGCGGGGTGGGACGGCTCGCGCTACTGGTTCAAGAACGCGGCCGGTGAGTGGCGCTACACCAGCCATTACGACGTCTACCTGAGCCGCACGGGTCAGACGGATCAGCAGTCGCAGCAGTCCCAGCAGTCCCAGCAGTCGCAGGCCGATGACGGCAGCGGGATGAAGCAGGGCTGGGACGGTTCGGTCTACTGGTTCAAGAACGCGGCGGGCGAGTGGCGCTACACCAGCCATTACGACGTCTACCTGAGCCGGACCGGTCAGACGGATCAGCAGTCGCAGCAGTCCCAACAGTCCCAGCAGTCGCAGGCCGATGACGGCAGCGGGATGAAGCAGGGCTGGGACGGTTCGGTCTACTGGTTCAAGAACGCGGCGGGCGAGTGGCGCTACACCAGCCACTACGACATCTACCTGAGCCGCACCCAGTCCCAGCAACCGACCACCCCGTCGCCCACCGGTACCAGCAGCAGTACCAACAGCACCGAACCCGCCATCGCCTACGCCCTCGCCCAGCTGGGCAAGCCGTACGTCTGGGGCGGCGACGGGCCGGACGGCTTCGACTGCTCGGGCCTGGTCCAGCAGGCGTACCGCCGGGCCGGGATCGACCTGCCCCGGGTGGCCGACGACCAGTACGCGGCCACCACCCCGATCAGCCCGGCCCAGCTGCGCCGCGGCGACCTGATCTTCTGGTCCGACAACGGCCGCGCCTCCGGCATCCACCACGTGGCCATCTACCTGGGCGACAACCAGTACCTGGAGGCCCCGCGCCCGGGCAAGAACGTCCGCATCTCCACCCTGAACAGCGGCTACTACCCGACCCAGCTGGGCCGCCCGTAAAGCCCGCCGCGACGTGCCCGGCACCCACCCCGTGGGCGCCGGGCACGCGCCGTCAGGCGGAGGCGGCGTCCAGCAGTTCCAGCTGCTCGGCCGTCAGCACCAGCCGAGCCCCCGTCAGCAGCGGGACGAGCTGCTCCGGGGTGCGGGCGCTGGCGATCGGCGCGACCACGGTCGGCTGGGCGGCCAGCCAGGCGGTCGCCACCGAGGAGGGCTGCACGCCGTGCGCGGCGGCCACCTGTTCCACGGCCTCCAGCACCCGCAGCGCCCGCGGGTCGGCCAGGCGCTTGGTCGCGCCCTCGGCCCGCGGGCTCGGCACGGACGGGCCGCCCGGCCGGTACTTGCCGGTGAGGAACCCGCCCGCGAGCGCGGCGTAGGGCACCACGCCGATCCCGTGGGCGGCGGCCACCTCGGCCAGCGGGCCCTCGTAGGTGTCCCGGGAGAGCAGGTTGTAGTGCGGCTGCAGCGCCTCGTACCGGGCCAGGCCCTCCTTCGCGGAGAACTCCAGCGCGGCGGTGAGCCGCTCGGCCGAGATGTTGGAGGCGGCGACGGCCCGGACCTTGCCCTCCCGCACCAGCTGGTCCAGGGTCGAGACGATCTCCTCGACCGGCACCTCCGGGTCGTCCTTGTGGGTGTAGAGCAGGTCGATGGTCTCCACGCCGAGGCGGCGCAGCGAGTCCTCGGTGGCCGAGCGGATGTTGGCGGCGCCGAGCCCGAGGGCCGCCGGGTGCGCCCCGACCTTGGAGGCGATGAGCACCGAGTCGCGGTTGCCGCGCTCGCGCACCCACTCGCCGATGATCGTCTCGGATTCCCCGCCCTGGTGGCCCGGGGCCCAGACCGAGTACACGTCGGCGGTGTCGATGAAGTTGCCGCCGGCGGCGGTGTAGGCGTCCAGCACGGCGAAGGAGGCGTCCCGGTCGGCGGTCCAGCCGAAGACGTTGCCGCCCAGGGAGAAGGGGTGGACGGCCAGCTCGGAGCGGCCCAGCCGGACCCGTTCCGGAATGAGGTGCGCGGTATCGGTCATGAAGGTGGTCAACAGGCCCGGTGCGGCGGCCATTCCGGGGTCGGCGGTCACTCCCCGGAGGGGTCCGGGCTGTCCGGGGACGTACCGGATTGGCTAGAGTCCGGTGCCATGGCTGAGAACAACTATGACGACCCCGCCGGCAGCACCCAGATGTTCCGGGCCTTCGTCGAGACTCCGCAGGCCCAGGCACCGTCCAACGTCTCCGTGCACCGCAGCGGTTCCGGCGGCAGCCGCACCGGCGTGATCGCGATCGGCGTGGTGGTCGCGCTGGTCGTGGTGGTCGGCGTGATCTGGCTCGCCGTCAAGTAATCCCCTCCGGGACCGCGGGGCCCGGACCACCGGTGCCGGACTCCTGTCCGGGCCCGGCCGGGCTCCGTACCCTGGTCGCACGCGGCCCGAGCGGCGCGCCGTGCCGAGCCAGGAGGTCCCGTGACCGAGCAGCCCGACCAGTCCGCGCCGACCGCCCGCAGTCTCGGGCTGGCCGGGGCGGTGAACGCCCGCGACCTGGGCGGCTACCGGACGGTGGACGGCCGGGTGCTGCGCTCCGGCGTCGCGCTGCGCAGCGACGGGCTGCACCGGCTGCGGGCCGCCGACCACGAGGTGCTCGGCGGGTTCGGGGTGCGCCACGTGGTGGACCTGCGCTCGCTGGACGAGGTCCGCGACGCCGGGCCGGACCTGCTGCCGGGCCTGCCGGTGGCCGAGCTGCCGACCGGCGCGCCGGACCTGACGCTGACCGTGCGCGGCGCCGGCCCGGACGGGCCGACCATGCACCACCTGCCGGTCTACGCGGCCGACTTCGACGTGCACGCGGCGCTGCGCGGCGCGCTGGCCGACCCCGATCCCACGACCCAGCGGGCCCTGCTGGGCGACGGCCGGGCGGACCGGATGATGCTCCGGCTCTACCGGTGGTTCGTCACCGGCCCGGCGGCCCGGGAGCGGTTCGCCGCGGTGCTGCGGCTGCTGGCCGAGCCGCAGGCCCCGCCGGTGCTCTTCCACTGCACGGCCGGCAAGGACCGCACCGGCTGGACGGCCGCGCTGCTGCTGACCGCGCTCGGGGTGGACCGGGAGACGGTGGTCGAGGACTACCTGGTGACCAACCTGCGCTCCGCGGCGGCGGTGGAGCGGGTGCTGGCGGCCTTCCGGGCGCGGGGGATGGCCGAGCCGGAGCTGCTGCGGCCGCTGTTCACCGCCGACCGCCGCTACCTGGAGGCCGCCTTCGAGGAGCTGGACGCCGGCTGGGCCGACTTCCCGCAGTTCTGGCGGTCCGGCCTGGGCCTGGACGGGGCCATGCTGGCCGGACTGCGCGAGAACCTGCTGGAGGAGCCGCTCTGAGGCCGCGTCAGGCCTCGGCGGTCAGCCCCTCGCGCAGCTGGGTGAGGGTCTTGGTGAGCAGCCGGGAGACGTGCATCTGGGAGATGCCGATCTCCTCGCCGATCTGCGACTGGGTCAGGTTGCCGAAGAACCGGAGCATGATGATCCGCCGCTCCCGGGCCGGCAGCTTGGCCAGCAGCGGCTTGAGCGACTCGCGGTACTCGACGCCCTCCAGCGCCAGGTCCTCGTAGCCGAGCCGGTCGGCCAGCGGGCCGTCGCCGTCCTCCTCGCCCGGGCCGGAGTCCAGGGAGCTGGCGGTGTAGGCGTTGCCGACGGCCAGGCCCTCGACCACGTCCTCCTCGCTGACCCCGAGGCTGACGGCCAGTTCGGCGACGGTGGGGGAGCGGTCCAGCCGCTGGGAGAGCTCGTCGCCGGCCTTGGTCAGGGCCAGCCGCAGCTCCTGCAGCCGCCGCGGCACCCGGACCGACCAGCTGGTGTCCCGGAAGAACCGCTTGATCTCGCCGACCACGGTGGGCATCGCGAAGGTCGGGAACTCCACCCCGCGGTCCGGGTCGAACCGGTCGATCGCCTTGATCAGGCCGATCGTGCCGACCTGGACGATGTCCTCCATCGGCTCGTTGCGGCTGCGGAACCGGGCGGCCGCGTAGCGCACCAGCGGCAGGTTCAGCTCGATCAGGGTGTCCCGGACGTAGCCGTGCTCGGTGCTGCCGGGGGCCGTGCCGGCCAGTCGGCGGAAGAGCGAGCGGGAGAGCGTGCGGGTGTCCAGGGCCGGCGGTGCCGCCGCCGCGGGGCCCGGCTCCGGAGCGTGCTCGGCGACCGCCGTGCCGGCCTGGGCCGTGCCTTGGCTCGCGCCGTGGATCTCTGTGCCGTCCGGCTCTGCGGACATGCACCCACCCCCTCGTGACAGGTCGAACGGGAGCTCACCGGCCGCGGTGGCTCCCCGGTCCGCGCCGAGTTGATCGACGCCCCCCAACCGCTTGCATACCGGAACAACGCCGACGGCAAACCCGAACGTCGCCAGATGTCACTCGCCGGTAACGCGCAGCAACCCTGACCTGGGCTCACTCCTCCCAGGAGTTACCGGTCCTGAGCCTGGTCAGGATCCTGGAGAGCAGGCGGGAGACGTGCATCTGCGACATACCGAGCTCGTTGGAGATCTGCGACTGCGTCAGGTTGGCGAAGAACCGCAGCATCACGATCCGGCGCTCCCGCTCCGGCAGCTGCACCAGCAGGTGGCGCACCATGTCCCGGTGCTCCACGTCGGTGAGCGCGGAGTCCTCGTAGCCGAGCCGGTCGAGCAGGGCCAGGCCGCCCTCGTGCTCCTGGGCTGCCTCCAGCGAGGCGGCGTTGTAGGCCCGGCCGGCGTCCAGGCAGGCCCGCACGTCCTCCTCCGGGATCCGCAGGCAGGCGGCGATCTCCGGCACCTTGGGGGTGCGGCCCTGGGTGACCGTCAGTTCCTCCATCGCGCCGCTGACCTGGACCCAGAGCTCCTGGAGCCGGCGCGGCACGTGCATGGTGCGCACGTTGTCCCGGAAGTAACGTTTGATCTCCCCCAGGATGGTCGGCAGCGCGTAGGTGGGGAACTGCACGCCGCGGCTCGGGTCGAACCGGTCGATCGCGTTGATCAGGCCGATGGTGCCGACCTGGACCACGTCCTCCATCGGCTCGTTGCGGCTGCGGAACCGGGTCGCGGCGTACCGCACCAGCGGGATGTTGACCTCGATCAGCGCGGCCCGGACCTGCTCGCGCTCGGGCGCCTCGGCGGGCAGCTCGGCCAGCCGTTCGAACAGCACCCTGGTCAGGGTGCGGACGTCGATCGGCCCGCCGGTCCCGGCCGGCTCCGCGGTGGTCCCGCTGGCCGTCCCGCTGTCCGTGCCGCTGTCCGTGCCGGTGTCCGGCTGGCTCTCCTGGATCGGCACGGTCCGTCACCCCCTCCTCGTTCACCGCCTCGTCCTGCCCGGCAAAATCGGTCATAGCATCACAAGCCGGGCGTGGTCCGTTCAAGTACCGGACTCAGGCGTGTTGACGGACCGTCGGCCGTCCGGGGAGCACGGCAGTGCGGCCCGCCGCTCCGCAGGCCGGCCGCACGGGGGCCTGGTGGGAGCGGCGGGCCGCCGGGTCGTGCGGGCACGACCGGTGGGTCGGGGCCGGATCAGACCTCGAAGTCCGCGACCACCAGGGTGGCGATCTCCAGCATCCGCTGGGCGGCGGCCACGTGCGCCGGATGGGTGGCGTAGGCCTTCAGCGCGTCCTCGTCGGCGACCAGGCTGTTGATCGCGTAGTCGTAGGCGACGTCGCGCGGGCTGAAGTTCCAGCCGGTCTGCCACTCCAGCAGGACCGGGATCTCCTTGTCGAGGCCGACGAAGCCCTCGGCGGCGGCCAGCGCGCGCGGGTCGTCCTTGGCGATGCCCTCGTGCAGCTTGAACAGGACCAGGTGGCGGATCACGGGGTGCTCCTAGGAGAGGGTGCGGGACCGGGTCAGGACCGGGTCACGGTACTCGACCCGGGCCGCAGCGCCCTGCGGCGTACCACTACTTGATCAGGCCGGTCATGAACGCGCCGATCGACTTGGCGGCCTCGGAGATCCCCTCGAAACCCGACTGGACCAGTTCGGCCGCGCGTGCGGGCGAGTGGATGATCGTGTAGCCCACGAAGATCACCAGCACGTACATGCCGACCTTCTTTGCCTGCGCCATCTGAACCGCCCACCTCCGCCGTCTGCCCGGCCCCGCGCCCGGCGAACGCCCTTCGTTCGCTCGGCGACCGCTGGGCGCAGCTTATCCACCGTTCGGCTCAATGCGATGAGCAACGCGTTCACTCCGCGGGACGAAGGTCCCGGCGGGCGGGGCCCTTGTACGGATGCCCCGGCCCGGGCGCTTCGGCAGGATGGTTGTTGTACCGAGGGTCTGGCAGGAATCCTCCGGTACGTGGGTCCGGAGGTCCCCGCTGTGGGACCGGGCGCTGCGGCTTCCCCCGACGCGGCGCCGGTTGTGGGACCTCCGCCGGGGGAGGCCTTCGTCCCCCCGGAAGGCCTCCCCCCTTCCCCGTTCTAACGCTGGGTGAAGCGCACCTCGGCCTCCGGGGCCAGCCCCAGCTCCTCACCGGTCACCGGCTCCCCGGTGCTGATCAGGATGTTGTAGTGGTTCGGGAAGTGGCAGGCGTCGAAGCCGAGCACGGTGCCGACCGGCCGCCCGCCGATCCAGACCGTGTCGCCCCGGTCGATCACGCCGGCCCGGGAGATCTCGGTGAAGCCCAGGAAGCCGACCCGGTCCACCCGGGTGCCCGGGGCGCCGTCCGCCACGTCGGTGGTGACCAGCTCGTGCAGCTCGCCCGCCCGCACGCACCGGCTGGCGTACGGCTCCACCGTCATCCCCCGGTCCTCCCGGCGGTGCACCAGCACCTTGACCAGCTCGCCGGCCACCGCGCGCTTGGCGCCGTCCTCCTGACTGCCGGCGAGCTGACGGCCCGTCGGTGCGGTGCCAGCCAGCGGGCGGGGGATCATCGGGCCTCCTGGGGGACGCGGATCGCGGTGTGGGTCGCGGTGGTGGCGGCCAGCCGGTAGGCGGCGTGCACCAGTTGCAGGGCGTGCGCGCCGCCGTCGCGGTGGCGGGCCGGGTCGTCCAGCGCGGCGCCGAAGGCTGCCAGGATCCCCCGGTACTCGTGCCAGAGCGACTCCTTGAAGGCCGGGTGACCGGCCAGCAGGTCGGCCTGCCGGACGGTGCCGTCGGCCAGCGTCAGCCGGACGTCCTTGCGCTCGCCCGGGTACGACCAGTCGAGCTCCACCCGGGCCCGCACCGGCCGGGCGCCGTCGGCGACCAGGTCGATCACCGCCTCCCGGTCCAGCCCGGTGGCGTCCCGGTCCACCTCGGCCCGGGTCACCGTCAACGGTGCCTCGCCCAGGCAGCGGCGGACCAGGTCGAAGGCGTTCGGCCCGTTGTCGGCCACGCAGCCGCCGCCGCAGCGGGCCGGGTCCAGGTACCAGCGGTCCCGGCCGACGTGCTCCTCGATCTGCTCGAAGTAGCGCACCCGCACGTGCTTGACGGGCTGGTCCAGGCCGGCCAGCAGCTCCAGCAGCGGGGCGTTGTAGCGGCGGTGGAAGGCGGTGAAGAGCAGCGTGCCGCGCTCGGCCGCCAGCCGTTCCAGCTCCCGGGCGTCGACCGGGTCGGTGGCCAGCGGCTTCTCCACGCAGACCGGCACGCCCGCCGCCAGCAGGTCGCGGCAGACCGGGGCGTGCGCGTCGTTGGGGACCGTCACCACCGCGCCGTCCAGCGCCGGTCCGTCGGCCAGCAAGGTCCGGTGGTCGCGGAAGACCGCCCGGCCGGCCGCCCGGTGCTCGGTCAGCGCGAAGTCGTCCAGGTCGCAGACGGCGGCCAGTTCGAAGCGCGGGTCGGCCTCGATCGCGGCCAGGTAGAACCGGGAGATGACGCCCAGTCCGATCACGGCGATCCGACGCGGCGTCATGCCCGCACCTGCGCAGCCGCGGTGGCGCCGATCGGGCGCGGCGGGGTCAGGCCGCAGTCCGCGGCCAGCTCGGTCAGCTCCTGGAACCGGGCCGGCGACAGGTGCACCCCGCCGATCAGCTGACGCTGCGCCAATTGGCCCTCCGGGTGGCCCGGGTAGCCGACCGGGTGCGCCGGGTCGATCGGCGGGCAGCCGAGCAGGGTGGTGAACAGCCCGGCCGCCTGCTCGGCGAAGTCCGCGCCGTCGCGCAGCGTGCCCGGGGCGATCGCCAGCGCCAGGTAGCCGATGTCGTCGTCCCGGCCGCTCGGACGGCCGTCGCCGTCGAGCGCGGCCGGCTCCGGGCCCAGGCCCGCGCCGGCCAGCAGCGCGCCCAGCACCTCCACCACCAGGCCCAGCCCGTAGCCCTTGAACGCGCCGGTCGCCGGGTCGCCGCCGAGCCAGAGCAGGTGCGCCTCGCCCCGGTCGAAGGCGGCCGGGTCGGTCACCGGCGCGCCCTGCTGGTCGGCCAGCCAGCCCGCCGGGACCGGCTGCCCGGCCCGGGCGGCGGCCCGCACCCGGCCGGTCGGCACCGCCGTGGTGCTCATGTCCAGCACGAACGGGTGCAACCGCCCGCCGGCCGGGGCGGCCACGCTCAGCGGGTTGGTGCCGAGCATGGTGACCCGCCCGCCCGGCGGCCGGGCGATCCGCTGCCGCCCGCAGTTGGCCGCCAGCAGCCCGATGGCGCCGCGCCGGGCCGCCCGCAGGGTGTGGAACCCGGCGCAGCCCAGGTGGGTCGCGCCGCGCACCGAGACCAGGCCCACGCCGTACTGCTCGGCCCGTTCGACGGCCAGGTCCATCGCGGCCGGCGCCGACCAGAGGCCGAGCGCCCGGTGGTCGTCCAGCAGCACGGCGGCGCCCCGGTCGGCCAGCACCTCGGGCTCGGCGGCCGGGTCGGCCCGGCCCTCGTCGAGCAGCGGCAGGTAGAGCCGGGTGAGGTTGACCAGGCCGTGCGAGGTCAGCCCGGTCAGGTCGCCGTAGCAGAGCGCCTCGGCGGCGGTCCGGGCCCGGGCGGCGGGCAGCCCGCGGCTGCCGAACACCTCGGCGGTGAAGCGCAGCAGCTCCGGGTAGCGGACGGCCACGCCGGGGCGCGGGCCGGGCGGGGCGGTGCCGAGCCGGGCGCCGTCGCCCTCGGCGGGGTGGGCGTCGAGCGTGGGGGTCGTCAGCGACATGCGGCGCGGGCCTCCTGAGCGGATTGGGGGTGCGGGACGGCGGTGGGGCGGTCGGTGGGCGGGCCGGTGTGCGGTCCGGCGTCGAAGGCCGCCAGCAGGTCGCGGACCGAGCGGGCGAAGCCGGCCAGTTCGGTGGTCCGGACGAACTCGCCCTCCGCGTGGGCGTGGTTGCCGGCCAGGGTGCCCGGGCCGAGCACCACGGTGCCGGTGCCCGGGTGGCCGGCCAGCCAGATCGCGTCGCAGGTGAAGCCGGGTTCGCCGGCCGGCCACTCGGCGATCCCGGCCCGGGCCAGCAGCGCGGGCAGCCAGCGCTCGCCGGTCGGCCGCTCCAGCGCGGGCAGGCCGCGCTTGAGCCAGTCAAGGCGGGTGATCCGGGCCGCGTCCACGGCGGTGCGGGCCAGCAGCGGGTTGGCGGCGAACCGGTCGGCGAAGGCCCGCAGCCCGTCCGCCAGCGCCTCGGTGACGGCGTGTTCGAGCCGGGCGGCGGTGGCCCGGTCCGGGTAGGCCAGGTTGAGCAGCAGCTCGCCGCGGCCGTACACCCGGTTGTGCAGGTGGCCGGTGTGCAGGCCGGCGATGCAGAGCCGGCCGTCGCCCGGGGTGATCGCGCCGGCCAGGTGCTGGGCCAGGAAGCCGAGCAGCACGGTGGCGTTGTGGCCGGCGGCGGGCTGGTCGTCCACCGCGTCCTGGCCGTCGGTGGTGATCCGGGCGGTCATCGCGGCCGTGCAGTGGGTCAGCGCGAGGTTGCCGGTGGGTTCGCAGAAGACGTTGAGCCGGCCGTAGTGGCCGGCCGCGACCAGCGGGCGGGTGCCGATGGTGCCGAGCGCGCCGCCCTCCTCGCCGGCCACCGCCTGGACCAGCACGGCCAGCCGGTCGGCCAGTCCGGGGCGCTCGGCCAGCGCCGCCCGGATCCCGGCCAGCAGGGCGACCGCCGGGCCCTTGGCGTCCACCGCGCC
This sequence comes from Kitasatospora viridis, assembly GCF_007829815.1. Lineage (NCBI taxonomy): Bacteria > Bacillati > Actinomycetota > Actinomycetes > Kitasatosporales > Streptomycetaceae > Kitasatospora > Kitasatospora viridis. The sequence goes on from NZ_VIWT01000001.1 coordinate 3,187,215, forward strand.
GCGGCCGTGGAAGGTGCCGGTGGCCGGGTCGTGCCGGACCGGCTCCAGGCCGGCCACGGTGTCCAGGTGCACGTTGAACATCACGGTGCGCTCGCGCGGGGTGCCCGGGCGGCCGAGCCGCAGCAGCAGCGAGGGCTGCTCGGTGAGGAAGCCGGGGTCGGCGGCGGCGCCGCGCACCGGCAGCGGCACGTCCGGCAGTTCGGCCCAGGCGCGGTCCGGGGCGGCGTGCCGGGCGACCGTGAAGCCGAGCGGGGCGGCGGCCGCCGCGTACACCCGCTGGGCCTCCCAGAGGCGCGGGGTGCCGCCCTCCAGCGGGCCGGCGGTGGGCAGCGCGAGCAGTTCCAGCAGCAGGTGGCCGTCCGCGGTGGTGAGGGGCTCGGTGCCGGTCGGGTCGGTGGCGCTCAGCACGGCGCCGTCCACTCCAGGCCGGCCGGGCCGCCGCGCCACCGCCCGCCGGCCTCGGTGGCGACCGACTCGGCGAGTTCGCGCAGCGCCCGGCCGCAGCGCTCGAAGGCGGCCCGGCAGCGGGCCGGTTGGTCCCGGAAGCCCTCGTGCGGGCGGACCGCGAGGTGCGGCTCGATCGACCAGTGGCCCTGGTAGCCGACCTCCAGCAGCAGCCGCAGGCAGTCGGCCACCTCGGCGGCGCCCTCGCCCGGGGCGCGGTACTCGACCGCCTCGGGGGTGCCGGCGGCGTCCTTCACCTGCACGTGCCGCACGTACGGGGCCAGGGTGCGCAGCACCTCCAGCGCCCGGTAGTCGTGGGCGATCCCGTTGCCGGTGTCGAAGAGCAGGCCGAAGGCCTCGGTGCCGGCCGCGTCCAGCAGCCGCAGCGCCCGGGACGGGTCGCGGCCGGCCCAGCCGGAGCAGTTCTCGTGCAGCAGCACCACGCCGTGCTGTTCGGCGGCGCGGGCCAGCACCCTCACCCGGCGCAGCACTTCGCGCTCCCAGTCGACCTCGGCCAGACCGTCGTTGGGGTAGGACATGATCCGCAGGTAGCGGGTGCCGAGGGCGCCGCAGCGGTCGGCGAGGACGGCCAGTTCGGCGAGTTCCTGGTCCAGGTCGCAGCTGACCGGGCGGGACCAGCCGCCGATCCGGGAGGCGATCACCGGTACCCGCAGGCCGGCCTCGGCGATCCGGGCGGCCGCCCGGGCGAACGCGGGGCCGCTCAGCAGGTCCAGCGGCTGGCCGTCGATGGTGCGCAACTCAACGGCTTGCCAACCGAGTTCGCGGGCCGCGGCGAGCTGACCGGCGAGCTCCGGGGCGGCCTCGTCGGTGATCCCGCAGTAGCCGATCGCCTGGACCGCGGGGCGGCCCGCCGGTGGCGAGCTGCCGGTGGTCAGGTCGGGGGACAGGTCGGGGGACAGCTCAGTGGACATGGGTCAACTCCCGTTCGCTCTCGGCGGGTCCGGCGATCAGGTCCGCGCCGCTGAGCCGCTTGGCGTCGCTCAGCAGCCGGACCGCCCTCACGTGTGCGTCGAACTCGACCCGCGGCGGCACCGGGCCGGCCAGGAACCGGGTGTAGGCGCGCCGCAGGTAGCTGCTCAGCGCGTCGTCCGGGAAGACCTCGTGGGAGTTCACCCGCCGTCCGGTGAGCCGGAGTTGGGCGTACTCGTCGTCGGCGCTGCCGGGGTAGTGGCCGACCGCGGTGGCCCGGTCGAAGCGCAGCGTGATCCGCCGCTCGCGCACCGGCGAGGTCAGGTCGGAGACGATCTCGGTGCGCACGCCCCGGTGGTGGGCCAGCACCAGCCGGGCGCTGCCGAGGGCGGGGCGGACCTGGCCGGCCACCCGCAGGTCGCGCCAGTCGGCCTGGGCCACCTCGCCGTCGCCGGCCAGCAGCAGGGCCACGCCGAGGGCGTGCGGCATCTCGATGTCGAAGGCGGTGGGGTGGCCGTGGTTGGCCAGCGAGCGGCGGAACCGCGGCTTGTGCTGGCGCACCGTGATCCGGCGCAGTTCGCCGAACTCGCCGTCGCGCACCAGGCGGCCGAGCCGTTCGGTGAGTGAACTGGCCAGCCAGGGCGCCACCACGAGGATGTCGAGCCTTCGGCGGTGCACCAGTTCGGCGAGTGCGGCCAGGTCCGCCGGATCGGTCGCCAACGGCTTCTCGACGATCAGTTTGCGAAACCCCAACCCGGCTGCTTCGCCGATCAGTTGGGCGCGGTCCCGGGGCGGGGTGCAGATGTGCAGCACGGTCCGCTCCGGGTCGAGCAGTCGGCGGGCGGCGGCCAGTGAGGGCAGTCGCCGCAGCTCGGGCGCATCCGGTAAGGCGGTCGGGTCCGGGTCCACGGCCAGCAGCGGGGCATCCGCGAACAGCCGCCCGGGTTCGCGCCGCAGCCGCAGCAGCACCGGCAGGTGCAGACCGGCACCCGCCCGTCCGAGGCCGACGATCAGGGTGCGGAACATCGCGCGGTGCCACCTCCGGAACGGGAGCGGGGCCGAGGACGAACGGCCGGGGAGCTGTCGGCGCCAGCGTGCCGATCATGCTGACGCGAAGTCAATTCGCTTTGGGCTGTTAGGTTCACTAAAGAGTGGTTTACCGGTAATGAGCACTCTTTTGACGGTATGGCGATGGTCAGTTGACGTAGCCTCGGTGCCCACCGGACCCCGGCGGGGGACCGGATCCCGCAGAGAGGCGGACCGTTGCCGCAGCCACCCACCGCGCCCGCCGTCGGCGCCGTTCCCCGGCAGGCGGGCGCCCACCCGCCGGTGCCGTTCTTCACCCAGGCCCGCCTCTTCGAGGAGTTGTGGCCGCAGATCGAGCGCCGGGCCGTCGAGGTGCTGGACGACGGCAAGTTCTCGCACGGCCGGCAAGTGGCCGAACTGGAGCGCGCGCTGGCCGAGTACACCGGGGCCCGGCACGTGATCGGCGTGAACAGCGGCACCGACGCGCTGGTGCTGCTGCTGCGCGCGGCCGGACTGCGCCCCGGCGACGAGGTGGTGGTGCCGGCGTTCAGCTTCGCCGCCTCCGCCACCTCGGTGGTGCTGGCCGGCGGGCGACCGGTCTTCGCCGACATCGACCCCGAGGACTACGGGTTGGACCCCGCCGCCGCGCAGCGGGTGCTCACCGAGCGGACCAGGTTCGTCATGCCGGTCCACCTCTTCCACCGCACCGCCGACTTGGCCGGGATCGGCGCGCTGGCCGAGCGGCACGGGCTGACCGTGGTGGAGGACAGCGCGGAGGCGATCGGCATGCGGGTCGGCGGCCGGCACGCCGGGCTGTTCGGCGCCGGCGGGGTGCTCTCGTTCTTCCCGACCAAGACGCTCGGCGCGATCGGCGACGCCGGCGCGGTGCTCACGGACGACGACGCGATCGCCGAGCAGGTGGACGCGCTGCGCCACCACGGCCGGCTCGGCCGCACCATCGGCGACTTCCGCACCATCAACACGACCACCTCGCTGCCCGGTTACAACAGCAAGATGGACGACCTGCAGGCGGCCGTGCTGCTGGCCAAACTGACCCGGCTGGACGCCGACATCGCCCGTCGGGCCGAGCTCGCTGCGGCCTACGACGAGCGGTTGGCCGACGTCCCCGGGGTGCTGCGCCGGCCGCCGGTCGGCGGGATCGAGGGCCAGGTCTTCTACGTCTACCTGATCGAGACCGAGCGGCGCGACGAACTGGCCGCGCACCTGGCCGGGCACGGCGTGGAGACCGAGGTGTACTACCCCACGACCCTGCCGCAGCAGCCCTGTTTCGCTGAGCTCGGCCACCGCCCGGGCGAGTTCCCGCAGGCCGAGGCGGCCTGTCGGCGCACCCTGGCGCTGCCGCTCTACCCCGAGCTGACGGAACGTCAGCTCGACGTCGTCTGCGACCTGATCCGCGCGTTCCACCGGGAGGGCCCGTGACCACCGCCCAGAGCACGAGCATCCCGTTCTTCCCCCCGGACCTCTTCGAGGGCGACCGGGCCGAACTGCTGCGGCTGCTCCGGGAGATCGGCACCGGGCCGAGCCAGCGCTTCATCCTCGGCGAGCAGACCGCGCTGCTGGAGCGGGAGTTGGCCGAGCAGCTGGGCGCGGCCGACGTGGTGGCCTGCGCCAGCGGCACCGGTGCGCTCACCCTGGTGCTGGCCGCCCTGGAGGTCGGGCCGGGGGACGAGGTGGTGGTGCCGGCCTTCGGCTGCGCGCCGCTGGCCTCCAGCGTGCTCGCGCTCGGCGCCCGGCCGGTCTTCGCCGACATCGACCCGTGGACCATGGTGGCCGACCCCGCCGACGCCGAGCGGCGGATCACCGGGCGGACCAAGGCGCTGATGCCGGCCCACATGTTCTCGGTGCTGGCCGACCTGCCGGCCTTCGCCGCGCTGGCCGAGCTGTACGGGTTGCGGCTGGTGGAGGACTCGGCGGTGGCCCAGGGCGGTGTGCTGGCTGGCCGGCCGGCCGGGCTCTGGGGCGAGGCCGGGGTCTACTCCTTCGTGCAGGTGAAGAGTTTCGGCATGCCGGGGGAGGGCGGGGTGGTGGTCACCCGGGACGCGGAGATCGGCCGCACCGTGCGGATGCTGCGCAACCACGGGCAGGACGGCCGGACCCGGTTCCGGCACCACCGGATCGGCTGGAACAGCCGGTTCGACGAGCTGCAGGCCGCCTTCCAGCGCCACCGGCTGCCCGGGCTGCCGGCCCGGCTGGCCAGGCGGGCCGAGATCGCCTCCTACTACACCGGGCGGTTCGAGCCGCTGTCCGGGCGGGGGGTCGTGCCGCCGCCGGCCGGCACCGACGGGCGCTGCTACTACGTCTACACGCTGCTGGTCGAGCGGCGGGCCGAGCTGGCCGCGCACCTGGCGGCGCACGGGGTCGACTCGCACGCCTACTACCCGCAGGCGCTTCCCCGGCAGCCCGCCTTCGCGCCGTTCGTCCGGGCGGGTGACGCCTGGCCGGCCGCCGACCGTGCGGCCGAACGTGCGTTGTCGATCCCGGTGTACCCGCACCTGACGGACGTCCAGGTCGAGCGGATCGCCGACCTTGTGTGCGAGTTTGCCGCCGTTTGAACAGAGTTGATGGATAGTCACTTTTCCGAGGCCCCGGAACGAGCCGTCACGGCGGTTCGCTCCGGGGCCTCCGCACGGGTGAAGAAACCGCCCCGTCCGGGTGAAGCCGGTGACCGGCCGATCGGGGGTTTCCCGAGGCATCCCGTGACCAAGATCCCTTGGCGCGCAAGGGCCCGGGGCGTTCGCGCCCGATCGACCCGCCCGCGACACGGAGAGTGACGAGCTGGCGGTGCACTGTGATCAACTAGCGCCGAGCTCGGGCAATCGGCCCGAAATGTCCTAGGAGGACCCATGCAACGAGTCACGATCAAGCGCTCCGTCGGCTTCGCGGTCGCCGGTCTGGTCGTGGGCACGGTCGGCGCGCTGAGCGTGCCGGCTCTCGCTGACAACGCCCCCGCGGCGCACCGGGTCGCCCCGGTGCAGGCCCTGACCCTGGACTTCTCGGGCACCAACGACGAGGCCTCGACCCCGCAGGCGGTCGGCACCACCTTCGGTGGCCGCGGCATCGTCAAGGACACCACGGGCGCGAAGATCGGCGAGGTCTACGACATCTGCGCCAAGGGCGCGATCAACGCCAACGCCGACACCGTGTTCTGCACCGGCACCATCCGGATCACCGGCCAGGGTGAGATCTCCTTCAGTGCCGTGCTGCCGATCAGCGACAACGCGTCCGCGCCGGACGAGCACGGCTTCACCGGTGTGGTCAACGGTGGCACCCGCGCCTACGAGGGCATCACCGGCGAGGCGCAGTTCCAGCCGCGGGCGCAGGCCGTCTACGACCTCAACTTCGCCTGAGCACATTGCAGTTCCGGGAGCCGCCGAGTCCTTCGGCGGCTCCCGCCGCTTGTCCGCAGCCGTTCGCAAGGAAACCGATGCCGACCACCACCACCGAGAGCCGGTACGTCTTCGGCGCTCTCGGCGACCGGGTGCGCGAGCAGGCCGCCAGCCGCTCCGCCGCCTACGACCCCTTCACCACCGAGCGGTTGACCGCCACCGGCCTGACCGACGGCTGGCACTGCCTCGAAGTCGGCGCCGGCGAGGGCGAGATCGCCCACTGGCTGGCGCAGCGCTGCGCCCCCGGCGGCTCGGTGCTCGCCACCGACCTCTGCCCGGAGCGGATCCCGCCCGCGCCCGGCCTGCGGACCGAGCGCCACGACCTCACCCGGGACCCGCTGCCCGAGGCCGGGTTCGACCTGGTGCACGCCCGCCTGGTGCTCCAGTTGCTGGCCGACCGGACCACCCTGCTGGCCCGGCTGCGGACCGCGCTGCGCCCCGGCGGCTGGATCCAGATCGACGAGTTCGACGTCTCCTACGGCCCGGTGCTGACCGCCCCCTCCCCGGCCGCCGCCGAACTGTACGAGACCTTCCTGGCCGCCAAGAACCGCGCGGTCGCCGCCAACGGCGGCGATCCCCGGTGGGGCCGCCGGGTGGCCGCCGACCTGCTCGCGGCCGGCTTCACCGAGGTGGACCCGCAGCCCCGGGTGGCGCTCTGGCGGGCCGGCCACCCCGGCCTCGAACTGCTGGTCAGCCACACCCGCACGCTGCGCGAGCGGCTGGTGGCCGAGGGCATGACGGACCGTCAGCTCGACGAGGTGTGCCGGGTGATGCGGCACCCGGAGTTCTCCGCCGCCTCCTGCGTCATGTACTCGGTGCACGGCCGCCGGCCGGCCTGACCCTCTGAGAGAAAGCCCAACTCCTGTGGATCACACAGCCGTTCTCGGCCGCACCGGCCGGTACGCCCCGAGCTGGCGGGTCTACGCCCGGCTGGCCAAGCTGGACATCTACGACTACTACCTGGCGACCCCGCTGCTGCTCGCCATGCTGCTGCCCGGCGGTCGACTGACCACCGACGGCTGGGCGGTGATCGGGCTCTTCCTGGTCGGCGGGATCGCCATGTTCGCCGGGCTCTGCTCCTTCGACGACGTCACCGGCTACCGGGACGGCAGCGACGCGGCCAACTACGGCCCCGACGCGCCCGCCCGCCGGCTCGCCCGCAAGCCGCTGATCGCCGGGGCGCTCAGCGAGCCGCAGGCGGTGCGGTTCGCCTGGTGCGCGATCGCCGCCCAGTTCGCCTGCTGGGGGCTGGCGCTGCTGGTCGCGCCGCACCGGCCGTGGTGGGCGGTGGCGGCCACCCTGCTCTGCCTGTTCGCCGGCTTCCAGTACTCCTGGTGGCTGCGGCTCAGCTACCGGGGCTGGCAGGAGTTCCTGCTCGCCGCCTACGGCTGGGTCTTCGTGCTCGCGCCGTACGGCCTGGTCACCGGGCAGGCGCAGGGCTTCGCCATGGTGCTCGGGCTGGTCTTCGGCCTCGGCCCGCTGCTCTTCGGCGTCTACTCCAACGTCAACGACATCGCCGGCGACCGGGCAGTGGGCCGGCGCACCGTCGCCGTGCTCGCCTCGCCGGCCGGCAACGCCGGGTTCGTCGGCGCGCTCTGCCTGGTGGAGGCCGCGCTGCTGGTGCTGCCGGCCGAATTCGGCGCCGCGCCCTGGTGGTTCGCCGCCCTCGCGGTGCCGGTGATCGCGCTGCGCGCCGGGCAGTTCACCCTCGGCCTGGTGGCCGGCTCCCGGGAGATCCTGCGGGCCCGCCGGCTCGGCATCCACACCCACCGGGTCTGCACCCTGCTGCTGGTCACCGCCTGCCTGCTCAACGGCGGTGCGGCGTGAGGCTGTTGCGACCCCGCCCGTTGGACCTCGGCCCGTTCTTCGAGACCCTGGCGGAACGGGACTCGCCCACCGTGGTCCGGCTCAGCCGCCCGCTCGACCTGGCGCCGGAGTCCGGCCGGGAGTGGACCGTGCCCCAACTGGCCGAGCTGGTGCGGGAGACCGCCGCCGCGCTGGCCGCCGCCAAGGTCCGGCCCGGCGACCACGTGGCGATCCACAAGCGCAACCACTGGGACTACGCGCTGCTGGCCGCCTCCGTCGCCCGGCTCGGCGCGGTGCCCGCCCTGCTCTCCAGCCAACTGCCGCCGGAGGCACTGGCGGTGCTGCTCGCCCGGCTGAAGCCCAAGCTGCTGCTCTCCGACCGCTACACGCTGGCGCTCGGCGTCGGCCGCCCCAAGCAGCGCACCGTCTGCCTGGACGGCCCCGCGCCCGGCGCCACCGACCTGGCCACGCTGCGCGGCGGCCGGATCCCGCCGGTGCACCCGCGCCGGGACGACGACCCGCTGGTGGTGATCCACACCTCCGGCACCACCGGCGTGCCCAAGCTGGTGCTGCACTCCACCACCAGCCTGGTCCGCCGGATCACCGGCTTCGAGGCGCACCGCTGGCCGGTCACCTCGGTGCGGCCGGAGGACACCGCGGCCAGCGCGGTCTCCTTCGCGCACGGCCGCGGCGTCTCCTGGACCCTCTCGGCGCTCTGGGGCCGCCCGCGCACCGCACTGCTGCTCGCCGACCCCGAGCCCGAGCTCGCCCTCCCGCTGCTGCGCGAACACCCGCCCACCGTGCTGGAGGCGCTGCCCGCGACCTACCAGCAGTGGCAGCCGCAGGCCGGCGGCGGCGCCTTCCTGCGGATGCGCCTGTTCATCAGCACCTTCGACGCGGTGCACCCGCCCACCGTGCGGGAGTTCCTGGCGGCCAGCGGACGGCGGCACCCGGTCTGGATGCAGGGCTGGGGGCAGAGCGAGACCGGCCCGCTGACCTTCCGGTTCTTCACCCGCCGCTCGCTGGCCCGGCGCGAGCAGCGCCACCCCACCACCCGGGACCTCGGCCGCCCGGTGCCCGGCTGGATCGCGCTGCGGGTGGTCGACCCGGCCACCGGCCGGCCGGTCGCCCGCGGCGTCACCGGCGTGCTGCAGGCCAGGGTGCCCGGGCTCTGCCAGGGCTACCCGGGCGAGCCCGACCGGTGGACCACCAAGCTGGACGGCCCCTGGTTCAACACCGGCGACCTCGGCAGCCGCAGCCGCACCGGCCGGGTCCGGCTGCTCGACCGCGAGGTCGACATGATGCCGGACGCCAGCTGCGTCGAACTGGAGGACGTGCTGCACGAGCGGCTGCCCGAGGTGGAGGAGGCGGTGGTGCTCTGGGCCGGGGCCGGCCGGCCGCCACTGCCCGTGCTGGTCACCCGGGACGAGCGGCTCGACCCCGGGCGCTGGCGGCACGCCGTGCGCGACCTGCCGCCGCTGGCCGAGCCGGTGCTGCTCGGCTGGGAGGCACTGCCCCGCACCGGCACCGGCAAGGTCCGTCGCCACCTGCTCCGCGACCGCTACCTGGCCGGTGCGGGGGCGTACGGCAGCGGCCGGTGGACCTGACCCCCTCTCACCTGACGGCCCCCTCCTCACCTGACGGGACTTCGGATGAACACCCCTGACCTCGACGTCGCCGTGATCGGCGCCGGGCTGGCCGGCCTGGCCACCGCCCACCGGCTCGGCCGGGCCGGCCGCTCGGTGCGGGTCTTCGAAGCCGCCGGCCGGGTCGGCGGCCGGATGGCCGCGGGCCTGTACGACGGCTGCCGGATCGACGAGGGCGCCGAGACCATCGCCGCCCGCGGCTACCCCGCCACCTGGCGGCTGATCCGGGCCGCCGGGCTCACCCCGGCCGACGTGCTGGCGATCCCGCACTCGCTCGCCCTGTGGCGGGACGGCCGGGCCCACCCGAACCTCGGGCACCCGCGCGGCCTGCTCACCGGCGCCGGGATGTCGCCGCGCGGGCGGCTGGACTGGCTGCGCTTCGGCGCGGCGGCGGGCCGCACCGACTACGGCGACCTGACCGTCCGCCAGTTCGCCGCCCGCTACCACCCCGACCTGCACGACGCGCTGCTCCAACCGCTGGCCGGCTGCTTCTTCGGCTGGGACACGGGACGCTCGGCGATCGCACCGATGGCCGAAGTGCTGGCCGCCACCGGGATCGGATCGCGCTGGCTCACCTACCGGGACGGGATGGACGCACTGGCCCGGGCGCTGGCCAACCGGGTCCAGGTCACCCTGGACTGCCCGCTCGCCGAGGCCGTCGAAGGACCCGACCGGGCGGTGCTGCGGTTCACCGACGGACGGGTGCTGACGGCCCGCCAGGCCGTGCTGGCGCTGCCCGCGCCGCAGATCCGCCGGCTGCGGCCGGACCTGCCGGAGGAGGAACGGCCCTACCTGGCGGCGGCGACCTACACGCCGATGCTCAAGGTCGCCTGCCTGTTGGACCGGCCGCTGCCCTCGCCCGTCGCCGGCTACGGGGTGATCGTGCCGGCCACCGAGAGCCGGCTGGTCTCCGGAGTGATCATCGACCACCTCAAGGCGCCGGGACGGGCCCCCACCGGCCGCGGCCTGGTCTCCCTGCTGGTCGCCCCCGCCGCGCTGCCGGACCTGCTCACCGCGCCCGACGCCGAGGTGGTCACCGCCGCCACCACCGAGGCCGCCCGGTTCCTGCCCGGCCTGCTCGGCTCGCTCCGCTCCGCGTACGTCTTCCGCCACCCGCACGGCCTGCCCGAGGCCACCCCGCAGGCGCTCCGGCTGCGCCCGGCCTTCCTGGCCCGCCCGCTGCGGACGATCGAGTACGCGGGGGACTGGCTGCCGATGCGCCCCAACTCGGAGTCCGCCGCCCACTCGGCCGAGCTCGCGACGGACCGGGTGCTGGCCGCCTACTCCCGCGCCACCACGCCGGCCACCGCCTGCGCCGACCAGTGACCCGCCGCACCGGGCCGGCTCGCCAGGTACTCGGCGATCCGCCCGGTGCCCCACCCGTGCGCCTCCCGCAGCCCCGCCGCCAACTGGCGCAGGTACGCCGCGCTCGGCGGGTGCAGCTCCGCACCGGCCGCGCCCCACGGCGCGGTGAACGTGAGCATCGGCTCCCCGCCCGCCTCCCCGACCAGCAGCAAGGTCTCGTACCGCCCGGGCCCGAGCTCGTCCCGCCCGTCCGCCAGCACCCGCCGCAGGTCCACCTCCCCGCCCACCGCCCGCCCCATCTCCTGCGCCACCACGTCCCCGAACTGACCCGCCGTCACCCGGTAGGCCCGCGCGGGCACCTCCCCGTCCCCCACCTCGTAGAACGCCATCCCGCCGCCCCACACCTTCGACTCCCCCGCGAAGAACACCCGCCCCCGCAACACCACCCCCGCCACCTCCGTCGGCATCCGCCGGTCCCGACACCCCCGCTGCGCTCGCCCCCCACCCACCGGCCGCCCACCCCGCACGTAACACCCGAACCGCCCCACCGCCATGTTCGACCCGTACGCCACGTACCAGACCCACACTCCGCCACCCCTCTCGCCGCCACCCACCCCGTCCGCGGGTACAACGACCGAGGGCACCCACCGGCTTCGGCGGGCGCCCTCATAACGAAGGGCCCCGACCGTTTCCGGTCGGGGCCCTTCGTCGTACTCGCTGGCGGTAGCGGTGGGATTCGAACCCACGGTGGAGTTGCCCCCACACACGCTTTCGAGGCGTGCTCCTTTGGCCGCTCGGACACGCTACCGAGAGGAGACTCTACCGGACGGGTGGGGCCGGGACGAAATCCGTTCCGGGGCGGGTCAGCGGTGGGGGGTGAAGAAGGAGCGGAGGCGGGTGGCGCAGGTGTCGGCGAGGACGCCGGGGATGACTTCGGGGACGTGGTTGAGGCGGGGGTCGCGGAGGGCGTCGAGGAGGGAGCCGTCGGCGCCGGTCTTGGGTTCGAGGGCGCCGTAGACGACCCGGTCGAGGCGGGCGAGGACGATGGCGCCGGCGCACATGGTGCAGGGTTCCAGGGTGACCACCAGGGTGCAGCCGGTGAGGCGCCACTCGCCGACGGCGGTGGCGGCTTGGCGGATGGCGACCACCTCGGCGTGGGCGGTGGGGTCGCCGACGGCCTCGCGCTGGTTGTGGCCGCGGCCGATGACGGTGCCGTCGGGGGCGAGCACCACGGCGCCGACCGGGATGTCGCCGGTGGCGGTGGCCAGCTCGGCCTGCGCCAGTGCCAGGCGCATGGCGGGCTCCCAGCGGTCGCGGACCGGGTCGGACCGGACCGGGGCCGGCAGCGGAGCGAGGTCGAGGTGGGGCTGCATCCCTCCAGTGTCGGGCACCCGCAGTCCCACCCCGCCGGCCGGGCTCAGCGCACCGCCTCCAGCACCTCGCCGCAGCCCAGGGCCTCGGCGAGTTCGGAGAGCGCGTCGCCCGGTTCGGCGTCCTCGCCGCTGAGTTCCAGGAGCGCGCTGGCGGCCACGCCGAACTCGGCGAGCAGTTCGCTGTCGCCGAGCGGGCCGACCGGGACTCCGCCGGGGCCACTGGGCGGTGCCTCGTCCTCGTCGTCCTCGTCGGCGGAGAGTTCGGCCTCCTCGCTGTCCTCCAGCTCGGTCACCAGGCTGTCCAGGTCGTCGAACTCGCTGTCGCCGGCGCGTCCGACGAGCTCCTCGGTGAGCACCACGTCGCCGTAGGAGCTGCGGGCCGCCGCGGCGGCGTCCGAGACGAAGATCCGCGGGTCCTCCTCGCCGTCCACCCGGACGACGGCGAACCAAGAGTCCTCCTGCTCGATGAAGACAAGTACCGTGTCGTCGTCCTGTGCCGCCTCGCGCGCCAGGTCGGCAAGGTCGGCAAGGGTCTCGACGTTGTCCAGTTCGGTCTCGCTCACATCCCACCCGTCCTCGGTGCGAGCAAGCACTGCAGCGAAGTACGCCACCAGGGACACTCCCAAATGGTCTCGGCCGTTGGCGGTCGCGGGCGAACGCGGTCTGGCCGCCCCCGCACCAGAGGCGGTCCGCTGTTCGGACCGTCCCATCGGAATCGTGACAGATAGCCAGGCCTTGCGGGGAGTGTTCGGCAGCGCGTCTTCGCAGGTCGTGTCGGATTCGGCCCGCGGGTGCGCCACCGGTGGCTCGGATTCGCCGGTTCCGGTCCGCGGAACGCGTCAGATCCGGAAGGTCCGCATGCGGAGTGCTTCGCGCATCCGGCGTTCCTTGGTGCGTCGCGGCTGTACCCGGGCGCGCAGTTCGCGGGCCTCGGCGAGCTCGCGCAGGAAGACGGCGCGGCGTCGGCGGCGCTGGGCCTCGGTCTCCGGCGGGTCGGCCGGCCTGGCGGTCGCGGTCGGCTCGGCGGGTTGCTCGGGCTTCCCCTCCGGCATCCTCTTCATACTCTCCGACTTTCCCAGAAGTCCTGATTCGATACCACAGCATCTCCACCGGACGGCCGACCACGCGGTGGTCGTCCCAGCACGTGGACCGCGGTTAAGGTCCCTGTATGCGGATCCACGTCGTCGACCACCCCCTGGTGGCCCACAAGCTCTCCACGCTGCGCGATGAGCGCACCGACTCCCCGACCTTCCGTCGCCTCACCGACGAGCTGGTCACGCTGCTGGCGTACGAGGCCACCCGGGACGTGCGGACCGACGAGGTCGAGATCACCACCCCGGTCGCGGTGACCACCGGCACCCGGCTCAGCTACCCGCGCCCGCTGGTGGTGCCGATCCTGCGGGCCGGCCTGGGCATGCTGGACGGCATGACCCGGCTGCTGCCCACCGCCGAGGTCGGCTTCCTCGGCATGGTGCGCAACGAGGAGACCCTGGAGGCCTCCACCTACGCGACCCGGATGCCTGACGACCTGTCCGGCCGCCAGGTCTACGTGCTGGACCCGATGCTGGCCACCGGCGGCACCCTGGTCGCCGCGATCAAGCTGCTGATCGAGCGCGGCGCAACCGACGTGACCGCCGTCGTGCTGCTTGCCGCGCCGGAGGGCGTGGCGGTGATGGAGAAGGAGCTGGCCGGGCTGCCGGTCACCGTGGTGACCGCCGCGCTGGACCAGCGGCTGAACGAGCACGGCTACATCGTGCCGGGCCTGGGCGACGCGGGCGACCGGCTGTACGGCACCGCGGGCTGATCCCCGCCCGAGCAGTGCACAGGCCGCCGCCCACCGATCAGGTGGGCGGCGGCCTGACGTTCGATCAGGGCGGATCAGCAGCTGCCGGGGGCGGCGCTGGGGCTCGGGGCCGGCTTGGTGGCCTGGGCCAGGGCGGCGGCGGCCGCGTTCGTGTCGAGCAGCGCGTTGAAGCCGTCGCCGATCACGAAGTCCACGCTGCCGTCGGTGCGGCCGTCGTCCATCGTGGCGGAGCCGGCCACCTGGGCGCCGAGCAGCGCGGCGGCCGCGGCGCCGGACTGGCCGCCGACCACCTCGGCCGAGCCGGGCACCTTCTTCTGCAGCGCCGACGGGGCGTTGCCGACCTTGCCCACGGTGAAGCCGCGCTGCTTCAGTTCGTCGGCGGTGCGGGCGGCCAGGCCGGACTTGTCGGTGGAGTTCAGCACGTTGACGGTGACGGCCTGCGGCGAGGGCACGGCGGTGACCGCGGGGAGCGGGCTGCCCAGCGCGGACGGCGAGGCGGCGGCCGAGCCGGCCGAAGAAGAGGCGCCGGCCGAGGCGGAGGCACCGGCCGAGGGCGAGCCGGAGGCGCCGGGTGCCGGGGCGGCCAGTGGCTTGCCGCTCGTGCCGGCGGCCGGGTGCGCGCTGGCGCAGGCCTGGGCGCTGCCGTGCTTGGCCTTGCCGGTGAAGATGTTCACCAGCTGCACCCCGCCGAGCGCGATCAGGGCGAGGGCGAGGACCGAGCCGATCACCGCGAACACCCGGCGCCCGCGGCGTGGCGGGGGGCCGAGCCGCGGGTAGCTGGTGCCGGTGATCCGCATCTGCTTCCCCTTCAGTCCCTGGGGAGTCAACATGCTCACAGTCTGTCTCCCCTGGTCGAAGGGCAGCCTGGCCGGTGGGTGACGGGCGCGTCGGGTGCGGTCGATCGCGGGGGGACGGCGATGGGTCCGCAGCGCGGGGCGACCGTGGTCAGCAGCCTAGTCCGGATCCAGGGATGAAGGTAATAAATGATCATCATTTGGGGCACCCGAGCACTCGAAAGGGTGTACTGACGATCATTCGGCCGCCTCACCGGAGCGGGTGGGTGACGGCCGTGCCAGGGGCCCGCCGGGGTGCGGCGGGTCGGGGAGGGAGTGCTGAGCTCCCGTCAGTCCAGTTCCAGGACGCGCGCGTGCAGCACCTGACGCTGCTGCAGTGCGGCCCGGACGGCGCGGTGCAGCCCGTCCTCCAGGTAGAGGTCGCCGTGCCACTTGACCACGTGGGCGAAGAGGTCCCCGTAGAAGGTCGAGTCCTCGGCCAGCAGGGTCTCAAGGTCCAACTGGCCCTTGGTGGTCACCAACTGGTCGAGCCGCACCGGGCGCGGGGCGACGTCCGCCCACTGTCGAGTGCTCGTCCGGCCGTGATCCGGGTACGGCCGCCCGTTGCCGATGCGCTTGAAGATCACACGGAAAGCCTACCCGTACCGGCACGGGTGGCGCAGCAAACGCGCGGTCCCGGACGTGGTCCGGACCTCTCGGCGCGCCGATCCGACACCGGGTCAGCCCCGCAGTGCCGCGCCGATCCGGTCCAGCGAGGACAGCCGCATCAGTCCGTAGTTGTAGAACTCGACCTCGGGGACGCCCAGCTCGCGCAGCACGGCGATCTTGGCGGCCAGGTTGGCCGGCCCGTCGCAGTCCTCGGCCATCGGGCGCAGGATCACCGCGAGGTCGGCGGCCGCGACACCGTGCAGCGCGAAGGCCGCCACCTTCTCGCGGACCGCCGCGGGCTCGCGGGCGTAGCCGAGGGTCTCGACCGCGACCCCGGCCCGGGCCAGCGCGGGCAGGTCGATGCCGGCCAGCCAACCGCGGCCCGGGCCGTCGCCGTCCAGGAAGCTCAGCCGCATGCCGTGCTCGCGGGCCCGGTCGGACAGTTCGGCGGCCAGCGAGGTGACGGGCCGGGCGGAGGCGTCCACATAGGCGGCCAGCGCACCGTCGCCGAGGGCGTCGAGCTCGGCCGGCGCCGCGGCGGCGGCCTCGTCGGCGAGTCGGCGGCGGACATCCGCGGCGGCGGCGCGGCGGGCCCGCTCGGCGTCCACCCCGGCGGACCCGGCGGCGGCCAGGCAGTGCGGGCAGAAGCAGATCCCCAGCAGGGCCTCGGCGGCGGCGCCGAGCCGCTCGAAGTAGCGCTCGTGGTGGTAGCCGTGCCGCAGGCCGTGGAAGTGCAGCGATTCGGCGCGGATCGCGTCCACGCCGTACCGGGCCAGCTCGTCGACCAGGCCGCGGGCGTACTCGCGGACCTCGGGGTTGGCCGGGCAGAGCTCGGTCAGCAGGCGGTCGCCGAAGGCGTTGGCCGGGGCGCAGTCGGGGTGCTGGAAGCCGAGCCGGTCGTTGTGGCAGAACACGGTCCAGGCGTGCAGCTTCAGCCCGCGCCGGGTGGTCTCGGCGGCGGCCTCGGCGAACGGGTCGCGGTCGCCGATCGCCGCGGCGGCGACCGGGGCGAGCCGGCGGCCGGCCCAGCGCGCCGGGTCGGGGCGGAAGTAGGCCGCGCCCGGCTCCAGGTAGCGCACGACCCGGGTGGGGTGGTGCGGGAAGACGTCGCGCGCCGCGTGGTAGACCGAGGCCAGGGTGACGCCGCCGACCCCGGCCCGGTCGGTGAGCCGGCCGAAGAAGGTGTCCGCACCCTCGTCGATGAGGTCGGTGGCGAAGGCGAGGACGGACGACTGCACGGTGCGCTCCGGGGGCTTGGGGCTGATCGGCCCACGCTAGTCGGCACCCCGGGGATGGTCTAGACCTGGAAGGGCTGGGCCGACCGGGCGACCAGGGCCTGTCGTGCCCGGGGAGCCGGGCGCGGCGACCTGACGATGAACATATGAGAGTCCGTCAGATCATCACCACGGCCAGGGCCCCGCTCGCGGTGGCCGCGGTCCTGCTGGCCGCCGGAGCCGGCCTCCCGGCCACCGCCGCGGCCGATCCTCCCCCAGCCTCCGGCTGGAGGGACCCCCATGACCCGGACCGAACGGTCGTCAGCGACCCGGCGCAGTACGTCAACCCGTTCGTCGGGACCAAACCCGGCGACACCGACTTCGGCAACGGCGGCGGCGGGGGCAACACCTTCCCCGGCGCGACCTCGCCGCTCGGCATGGTGCAGTGGAGCCCGGACACCGTCACCTACCAGCACGGCGGCTACTACTACGACGACCAGCGGATCCGCGGCTTCAGCCTGACCCACCTCTCCGGGGCGGGCTGCGGGGACTACGGCAACATCCCGTTCCTGCCGTTCCTCGGCGACACCCCGGTCGGCCACGAGGCCTTCTCGCACGCGCACGAGAGCGCCGAGCCGGACGCCTACGGCGTCACCTTCGACAACGGGCTGCGCACCGAGCTGACCACCACCCAGCGCTCCGGCGCGGCCCGGATCAGCTACCCGGCCGGCCAGGCCGCCTCGCTCACGGTGGACGCCGGGCGGGCCTTCAACAAGGCCGGCGGGCACGTCGAGATCGGCACCGACACGATCTCCGGGTACAGCGACGGCGGCGGGTTCTGCGGCTCCGGCAACCGCTACCGGGTCTACTTCACCGCCCGGTTCGACCACCCGTTCACGCGCTCCGGCGTGGTCCGGGACGGCGGCCTCGACACCACCCGGCGCTCCGCGACCGGCGGGAGCGACGGGATCGCCCCGCAGCCCGCCCGGACCGCGGAGGCGCAGTCCCGACTGCAGCACGGCCCGGCCCGGCCGGACCGGCCGGTGCACCCCGACGCGCCCGACGAGGGCTCCGGGGCCCGGGCGATGGTCTCCTTCGCGCCCGGCTCGACGGTCACCGTGCGGGTCGGCCTCTCCTTCACCAGCGCGGCCGGTGCGGCCGCCAACCTGGACGCCGAGCAGGGCGGCGCGGCCTTCGACCGGATCCGCGAGGCGGGCCGGGCGGCCTGGAACGGGATGCTCGGCCGGATCGCGGTGGGCGGCGGCACCGAGCAGCAGCGTCGGACCTTCTACAGCGCGCTCTACCACTCGCTGCTGCACCCCAGCGTGCTCAGCGACGTGGACGGCCGGTACCCGGGGATGGACGGGAAGGTGCACCGTACCGAGGACGGCAGAGTCCAGTACGCCGACTTCTCCGGCTGGGACGTCTACCGCTCGCAGATCCAGCTGCTCGCCCTGGTGGCACCCGACGAGGCGTCGGACATCGCCCAGTCGGTGGTCAACCAGGGTGCCCAGGGCGGCTACTTCGACCGCTGGACGCTGGCCAACGGCGGCACCGGTGTGATGATCGGCGACCCGCTGCCGACCATCGCCTCGGAGATCCACGCCTTCGGCGGCACCCGCTTCGACGCCGAGGCGCTGCTGCGCCAGTCGCTCACCGGCCGCCACAACGACCTGGAGCGGCCCGGCCACCCCGCCTACGACAGCAAGGGCTACCTGCCGGTCGGCACCAACGGCGAATGGGGGCCGGCCTCCGGCACGCTGGAGTACGGCAGCGCCGACTTCGCGCTCTCGCAGCTGGCCGACCGGCTCGGCGACCGGACCGACCACGACGCGCTGCTGCGGGCCTCGGCGAACTGGCGCAACCTCTTCAACCCGGCCAACGGCTACGTGCAGCCGCGGC
The DNA here is from genome assembly GCF_007829815.1 of Kitasatospora viridis. Taxonomy (NCBI): domain Bacteria; kingdom Bacillati; phylum Actinomycetota; class Actinomycetes; order Kitasatosporales; family Streptomycetaceae; genus Kitasatospora; species Kitasatospora viridis. The sequence continues at coordinate 3,205,514 of NZ_VIWT01000001.1, forward strand.
GCGCCGACGGCAGCTGGCCCAAGTTCGACCCGTCCTCCGGCGACCAGTACGCCGAGGGCGACGGCGCCCAGTACACCTGGATGGTCCCGTACAACCAGCGCGGCCTCTTCGACGCGATGGGCGGCAACGCACAGGTCGTCGACCGGCTCGACTTCTTCTTCCAGAAGCTCAACGCCGGCCCCACCGCCCCGCACGCCTACCTCGGTAACGAGCCCAGCCTCAACACCCCCTGGGCCTACGACTACGCGGGCCGCCCCGACCGCACCGCCGACGTGGTCCGACGCGCCGTCACCACGGTCTTCTCCGACACGCCGCAGGGCGAGGTGGGCAACGACGACCTCGGCGAGATGAGCTCCTGGGCGGTCTGGGGCTCGCTCGGCCTCTACCCGCTGGTCCCCGGCCGGGCCGACCTGGTCCTGGCCAGCCCGCTCTTCCCGCACACCACCATCACCCGGGGCAACGGCGTGCGGATCGACCTGGTCGCCCCGCAGGCCTCGGCCGACGCGCGCTACGTGCACGGCCTGACCGTCAACGGCGTGCCGAGCAACCGCCCGTGGGTGGACCGCTCGCTGGTGAACCACGGCGGTCGACTCCGCTTCCGGCTGGCCGACACTGCCGACCCGTCCTGGGGCCGCGACGCCGCCGACGCCCCGCCGTCCTACGACGTCGGCCCCGACCACCCGGTCGCCGGCACCGTCACCGAACCGGGCGGCCACTGCCTGACCGCGGCCCCCGCCGTGCGGCTCGCGGACTGCGGCAGCGGCGCGGACCAACACTGGCAGCTGGCCGGCGACGGGACCGTGCGCTCGGTCGGCGGCTGCCTGACCGGCACCGGGACGGCCGGTGAGCTGCGGATGCGCGGCTGCGACGGCACCGGCGAGCAGCAGTGGTGGCCCCGCCGGGACGGCGCGCTGGTCAGCCCGCCGACCGGACGGTGCCTCGCAGCGGGCGCCGACGGCCTGCGGCTGGCCGCCTGTGACGGTTCGTCGGACCAGCGCTGGCAGCTCCCGGACGCGGCGGCCTGGACCTGAGCTACTCCGCTTCCGCGGCCTTGGCGGTCTTGGCAGTCTTGGCGGCCTTCGCGGCCGCCTTGGCCTGCTGCTTGTACGCACGGACCTCGCCCAGCGTGGCGGGGTCCGTGATGTCGGCGACCGACCGGTGGCAGCCCTCCTCCCCGTAGGCGCCCGCCGCCTCCCGCCACCCGGTCGGCCGCACCCCCAACTGCTTGCCGAGCAGCGCCAGGAAGATCTGCGACTTCTGCGCCCCGTACCCCGGCAGCGCGTTCAGCCGGCGCAACAGCTCCGCCCCGCTCGCCGCGCCCCGCCACACCGCCTCGGCATCCCCGTCGTACTCCGCCACCAGGAACTGGCACAACTGCTGCACCCGCTTGGCCATCGACCCCGGATACCGGTGCACCGCCGGCTTCTCGGCCACCAGCGCCGCGAACTCCTCCGGATCGAACTCCGCGATCCGCCGCACATCCAGATCCGTCGCCCCCATCCGCCGCGCGATCGTCCACGGCCCGCTGAACGCCTGCTCCATCGGCACCTGCTGATCCAGCAGCATCCCCGTGAGCAGCGCCAACGGACTACGACTCAGCAGCTCATCGGCATCAGCCTGCTGCGCGAGGTGAAGGGAGACGGCCATGCCCCCATGATGACCACCCGTCAGCTCCGGGCAACTCGACCGGCCGTGGGGAGGGGCGGAAAGAGGAAACGGGAAACCCGTCCGATCCGGTTTCCGGTTCCGGGTCGCGTGCCAGACTTCAAGCCAGGGACGAGGGGGAGCGTCCGAGACTCATGGAGAAGGGGGTGTCATGGGCATGTCTGAAAACCTCGGAGCGGAACTGCGACGCCTGCGACTGGCAGCGGGCCTGTCGCTGACCCAGCTGGGCGAGCGGCTGAGCTACAGCAAGGGCCACCTCAGCAAGATCGAACGTGGCCAGAAGACGCCACCCGTGGAACTGGTCCGCCGCTGCGACGCCCTGCTGCGGGCGGACGGGCGGCTGATCGCGCTCGCGCCGGCGGAACCGGTCCGCCGTCGCGGGGGTGCGGCGGACCTCGACCGGCGCCAGGCACTCGCGGTCGGTGCCGGCTCGCTGCTGGCGCTCGGCCTGGGGACCCCGGCCGGCGTGCCTGCCGCCGTACCCACCGTCGGGACCGCCGTCGAGACCACCGGGGCGTCCACCGTGCTCGGCGCCTTCCGGATCCAGTTCGACCAGATGCGCCGGCTCGGCCAGGTGCTCGCCCCGGGTGAGCTGCTGCCGATGCTCACGGCGCACACCGACACGCTGGCCGTGCGGGCCGCCGCGGTCGGCGACCGGGAGCGGAGGCCGCTGCTGGTGCTCGCCTCCCGGTACGCCGAATTCGCGGGCTGGATGGCCCAGGAGGCGGGCGACGACGCGACAGCGCTGCGCCTGACCGGCCGGGCAGTGGACCTGGCCGAGGCCGGCGGCGACCGGGACCTGGCCGGGTACGCCCTGGTCCGCCGCGGCCTGATCAGCTGCTACGCCGGTGACTCCGGCCAGACCGTCGGCCTGGCACAGCTGGCACAGCACCGGGCGCTGCCCACCCGGATCCGGGGGCTGGCGGCCCAGCGCGAGGCACAGGGACACGCGCTGGCCGGCGACCGGGACGCCTGCCTGCGCTCGTTGGACCTGGCCCGCACACTGCTCGCCCGGGCCGACGAACGTGACGGCAGCCCGACGCTCGGCACGACCAACCTGCCCGACCCGGCCGCCGTGGTGGCCGGCTGGTGCCTGCACGACCTGGGACGCCCGCACGAGGCGGCCGAGGTGCTCGACCGGGAGTGCGCCCGGATCGCCCCCGAGGCGCTGCGCACCCGCACCCGGTTCGGCATCCGCCGGGCCCTCGCCCACGCCGCCGCCGGCGAGGTCGAGCACGCCTGCGCGCTGGCGGCGGAACTGCTCGCACCGCAGAGCGCCGTGCCCTCGGCCACCGTCGCCCTCGACATCCGGCGGCTGGCCCGGGAGCTCTCCCGGTTCCCGTCCAGCCGCGCCGTCCGGGAGTTGCAGCCCGCCCTGGTGGCGGCGCTCGCCCACTGAACCACCGCCTTCGCCAATCCATCCGTACCGAGAGGTGATCAGCCATGCCCGAAATCTTCGTCAACTACCGCACCGGCGACGGCGACGAGGTCGCCACCACGATCGAGCGGGAGCTCTCCCGCCGCTTCGGCAGCGAGCGGATCTTCCGGGCCAGCAAGTCGATCCGCCCCGGCCAGCCGTTCCCGCAGGAACTGATCACCGCCGTTCGGCGCAGCAAGGTGCTGCTGGCGGTCATCGGCCCCGGCTGGTCCGCCGCACAGACAGCCGACGGCCGCCCCGCGCTCGCCGACCCCAACGACTGGATCCGGCGGGAGCTCCTGGAGGCCTTCGACACGGCCGCCCTGGTGATCCCGATCCTGGTCGGCCCGCAGACCCGGCTCAGCCGGGCCGGTCTGCCCGAGGACTTGCTGGACCTGGCCGACTGCCAGTACCTGCGCTACGCCAACCGGAACGCCGAGGCAGATCTGGCCCGGATCGGCGACGAACTCGCCGAAGCGGTACCGGAGCTGGCGGCAGTCGACGCCGACCGGAAGGACTCCGGGCCGGCGACGGCGAACGGGGTGGAGCAGCCGGTCAATCGGGCGGGCAACGCGGGGCGCGACATCAACCAGAGCCGGGACCGCAACTTCAACGTGCACGGCGGCACGGGCACGTACGTGGAGAACGCCTCCGGCCCGGTGAACACCGGGAGCGGCGATCAGTACAACGGCCGGGACCCGCGGCGGTGACCTGGATCGAGCAGGCCGCGGGGCCGGTGAATGCGGGGTCGGGGGACCAGAACATCCTCTCCCTGGACATCAGCGAGGCACTGCGCAAGGAGCACGTCAATCCGCTCAAGCTGAACGGTGATCAACTCAGGCGACTCGCTTGGAACTTCGTACCTCCGCCACACTTCAACGACGCCTTCGAGCTGCTGGAGCAGCCCGGTTCCACCGTGCTGGTCAGCGGCGCACCGGGCAGCGGCCGCCACACCGCCGGACTCATGCTGCTCCGGCGGCTGCCCACCAGGCACGGTCGGCTGGAGGAGCTGACCGCCAGTGACGCGGACCGCGCCAACCGGCGGACCGACGGGCTCGAAGTCAGCGAGGAGGACCGCTTCCTGCTCGACCTCTCCACTTGCGGGGAGCAGGAGTTCCTGGCGGCGCTGCCCGGAGTGCGGGACTACCAGCACCAGGTGGCCGAGAAACTCGCCTGGTTGGTGGTTGTGCTTCCGGACGGCGTGAACCACCTGGTGCCCGCCGAGCTGGATCGGATCCGAGTCGAGCTCGGCCGGCCGCCCGGGCGCCGGGTGTTCATCAGGCATCTGAGGGGTCGTGAATTCGAGTACGCACCGGAGCTTCGCGAGCTCGACCACCCGTTCGACCAGGACAGCATGAACCGACTGGCGCTGCTGGCCGCCGAGTTCGTCCGGCAGTGGAAGAACCGGCCGCTGGACGAGTTCCAGGAGTGGTGGCGCAGAGCCACCGAAACCATGCACGACCACCGTGAGGCGGTGGCGCGCAAGGTCGCGGAGTACGACGGCGACCAGCGGGCGGTGCTGCTCACTGTGGCCCTGCTGCACGGGGCGCCGGCGGATGCGGTGTCGGAGGCGATCGACTGGCTCTGCACGGAATTAGGGCATCCGGTGGGGGAAGGCATCGGTCTGGCCAGGCTCGGTCTCGTGCAGGTGCTGCACAGCGTCGGCGCCAAGGTGGAGGACGAGCGGGTCCGGTTCGAGATCCCCTCGTTCGACCACGCGGTCCGGGCCTACTTCTGGGCCAACTATCGCGATCTGCGCGAGCATTTCGGCACGTGGGCCGCGAGGTGCGTGACCGGCGGCCTGCTGTCCGACGCGGATCGCCTGCAGGTGGTGGACCGGTACGCGACGGCGGCCCTGACCGCCGGCAACCCGGGGGCCGTGTGGGACAACGCGATCGGCTGGTCGGGAGTCGCGCTGCTGCCGGAGGCCGCGCGGGTCATCCAACAGGGGCTGGCCCACGAGAAGCACGGGGGCCTGTTCCGGCTGAGGATGCGGGAGGCAGCGGCTGATCCGAAGTCCACCCCCGCGCTCGCCCGAGTGCTCACCACTCTCTGTGTCGACGTGCTGGCCGACTCCCATCCCGACCAAGCCGTCGTGCGCCTGCACCACCTGGCGCGCCGCGCCGACGGGGACGTCGCGCGAACCGAACTGTTCAAGTTGGTGCACGGCGACCGCCGGCTCTACTGGCTGCTGCTCGGGCGGTTGACGAGCGGTGAGGTGCGGCGGTCGGCAGACCTCGGGCTCTTCCTCGAACTCGTCGATCCCGAGGTGTTGTTGACGGCTGGATCGATCCCCTGGGAGAGCCTGCGCCAGGGCTGGCGGGTCGTCATGTCGGAGTCGCCGGCAGTCGCGTCGTGGGCGCCCCGGGCGCACAGCTGGCTGGCAGCCGCCGACCGCTCGGACTCACTGCTGCCCACGCTGGTCGCCGCCGCCGAGGGGGACCGCAGCCTGCTCGACCGGCTCTACCTGGTGGCCGTCGACTGGCGTCCGCCGGACGGGGACTCGCGGGGGGCCGTTCGGTTGCGGCAGTTGATCGACGTCGCACAGGGCCTGCGGCCGCTCGGCCCGGGTCACCACAATCCTCAGGAGGAGACGTGAACTTCCGCAACCACAAGGCGCTGTTGGCGCTGCTGATGGTGCTGATCGGTTTGTTGCCGGTGCTGGTCGGGCGTCTGGTCGGCGGCAACATCTGGCTCTGGACCGGGTTCGGTGCGGCGTTGGCGGCCGCGGTGCCGGTGCTGCTGGCGCGCATGGCCGGTGCCGCTCCGCTGGCTGACCCGTTCGACGGTGGGCTCTACGGTGGCGGCTCGCCGGGTGAGGAGTTCGCCGCCGCGCCGCCGTCCCAGGAGAGCTACTCGCCGCCGCCGGAGCAGCCCTTCCGCGAGGTGAAGTTGGAGCGGGTGCCGCTGCCCAGCCTGAACCCCGAGTACGACTTCCTGGTCTCGATGACGGTCTGGTGGCGCCCGGTGCGGAACGTCGGGGCCGCGCCGCACGTCAATCCCCGGGCCCTGGCGGTGGACTGGATGATCGCGCGGGCGAAGTCGATCACCGAGGGGGAGCAGCCCCGGCGGTGCGACCTGGTCCAGCGCCGGCTCGAAGGAGCCCTGGGATCACAGGCGTTGGACGGTTCGGCACGGGTCGAGGCCGGCGCCGGGAACATCTCCCTGACGCTGGCCAGCGTCGACCAGGAGCACTTGGAGCACCTGGCCAAGATCCGCCGAGCGGTCGAGAGCTGGGACGCCGAACGGCGTCATGAAAAGAACCGCCGCTCCTACCTGGGCGACGACGTGCTCAAGTCCCCCGGCAGTGCCGTGGTGTGGTGGCTCTCCCGGCAGGCGGAGCGGGGTGACCACCTGGATGTCGAGAAGGTCGTCGAACTGATCGGGCCGCTCGCCGAGTTGGCGGCCGCCGCGAACAACTCGCCGGTGCCCGAGGCGTTCCGCCACCTCGTTCGGGACGTCTCGGAGGGGGCGGACGATCCTGACCTGGTCGATGAGCTCCGGGAGGCCGTCCGGCAGGGCCTGATCGAGGGGTTCTACGAGGCCGCCGTCAATCGTCCGGCCCCGGCCGGCGAACCGGCGGCGGCGGATCCGACCGGTGACCCGCTGCGGGACTCGTTGGACGAATTCCTCGAAGAACTCGGTCTCCAGCCCGACTCGGACGCCCGGCGGGTGGCGGCCCACCGGCTCGCCGACCTGGCCGAGCACGTCGGCAAGACGGACGCGGCGGCCAGGATCCGGGGCTGGGACGGCGGGCCGGAGGAGGAGCCGCCGCCTGCCCCGGTGGCGACCGGGCCCTCGGCACCGACGGGCCGGGTGTGGCAGGCGGGGCCGTCGGGTCCGGCGGAGGAGGTTGAGGTGGAGTGGCCGTTGGCGGCCCCGCAGGCGCCCGAGGACGGGCCCGAGGGCGGGGGCTCGTGGAGCACTGCCGACTGACGGTGCTTCGGGCAGGGGCCTCGCGCCGGGATCACTGATGGCGACTCAGGAAGTTGGCGACGCCCTGGTGGACGCCGGTCGCGGGGATGGTGGCGGCGAAGAGGGTGGCCTCGGTGGCGAGGGCTTCGTCGATGGGGAGGTTGAGGCCGAGGGCGGCGGCGCGGTGGGCGTCGATCGGGTCTCCGGTGAGGATCGGCTCCAGGGCCCGCTTGCGGCCCAGGTGGCGGGGGAGGCGCTGGGAGCCGCCGAACGGGAGTGGGAAGCCGAGGCCGATCTCCGGCTTGGCGAACCGGGCCGTGTTCGCGGCCAGGGCGAGCGGGGCGGCCTCGGCGAGCTCGCAGCCGCCGTCGTAGGCGAGGCCGTTGACGGCGGCGATCAGCGGCTTCGGGAAGTTCTCGATCCGCCTGGTGATCCCGTGACCGCGCCGCACCACCTCGCGCAGGGCGCGGGCCGGCCCGCCGGCGATGCTGGTGGCGAGGTCGCCGATGACGGCGCGGACGGTGTCGTCGGCCTCGGCCCGGTCCAGGGCGGCGTCGAGGGCGTCGATCAGGGCGTAGCTGAGGGCGTTGAGCTTCTCCGGCCGGTTCAGCGTGAGGGTGGTGACCGGGCCGTCGGTGCTGGTCAGGACGAGGGCGGGCACGGTGGCACTTCAGGGTTCAGGGGCGGGGGACGCCGACCGGGTTGGGCAGTGGGAAGACCCCGGTGTCGACCAGGTGGCGGCTGAGCGGGGTGGCGAGCTCGATCACCTCGGCCACGCCGGACTCGCCGAGCAGCATCACCGGGTCGGCGGCGAGCCGGTCGGTGGTGGTCTCCAGGTCGCGGCGCAGCGTGCCGCCGGCCTTGGTGAGCCGGCCGCCGCGGTCGAGCAGGCCGCGGGCGACCAGTCGGCGGCGGGCCTGCTCCCACTCCTCGTCCGTCCAGCCGCGGGTGCCCTGGATCACCTCGGCGGTGACGTCGCCGGTGGCCACGTGGGTGAGGCCGGCCTCCAGGCCGGTGAGGTCGGCGTGCGCCACCGCGATCACGTGTCCGTCGCCGCGGTGCTCGCGCAGCACGGTGGTGGCGAGCCAGAGGCGGGTGAGCAGGTCGTCCGGGGGCGGCACGGCGGACCAGGCGGCGGCCAGCGGGCGGCCCTCGAAGCCGCAGCCGGTGACGGCGAGTTCGAGCAGTTCGACGAGGCGGGGCAGGCCGGCGCGGTCGGCGGGCAGGGTGCGGTCGAGGGCCTCGCGGGTCGCGGGGAGGCGGGCCCGGAGCACCTGTTCCGGGCTGACCTGCCGCCAGGCCTCGGGCAGGGCATGGCCGGTCTTCGCCGGGGAGAAGGCGAAGAAGAGGGCGGCCGCCGCCGGTCCGCCGACCGGGCCGAGCGGTGCGACCCGGCCGGCGAAGTAGCCCGTCCACCACTTCGCCAGGCCGAGGGCGCGGGTGACCTCGGCGGGCTCCGGGGTGAAGTAGGTGACGCAGTGGACGGGTTCGAAGGACTGCCAGAAGCGGCGGGCGAGGGTGGGGCTGGGTGGCATCGGCGGCACCTTTCGTGAGGGGCGCTGGGGATGAGGGGGACTTGAGGGGTCCGGTCGGCGCGATGAGTTCCAGGGTGGCGGTTGTCCGGCACGGCGGGACAGTGCCAATCTGACCGAATGGACCAGGATCTCGGCTGGTGGGTGCGGATCGCGTTGGACGGCTGGCAGCGCCGGTCCGGACCGCGTTACCGGCGGTTGGCCGAGGCGCTGGCCGGGGCGCTGGGGGTGGCGCTCCGGCAGCGGGAGCTGGCACCGGGCGACCGGCTGCCGCCGGAGCGGGTGCTGGCCGACGCGCTGGCGCTCAGCCGGGGCACGGTGGTGCGCGCGTACGAGGAGCTGGCGGCGGCGGGTGTGGTGGAGCGGCGTCAGGGTGCGGGGACGTACGTCAGGCCGAGGCCGGCCTGGACGTCGGACGGGCCGACGTTCGGGTATCCGTTCGGGCCGGATGTGGGCGCGGGTGGCGCGGGTGGCGCGGGTGGTGGGGGCGCTGGGGGCGCTGGGGACGGTGGGGATGGTGGGGACGGCGGGGAGGCGGGCGTTGATGGTTCGGCGTCGGAAGTCGAGTTGATCGACCTTTCGCTTCCGGTGCCCGCCGCGACCGGACACCTGCCGCAGATCGGCCCGCTGCCGTCGCTGGAGGACTACGGTCACGGCGTCCACCCCGCCGGTCTGCCAGAGCTGCGGGCCGCGCTGGCGCACTACCTGACGGAGCGCCAGCTGCTGCCCACCACGCCCGACCAGCTGATCGTCACCTCGGGCAGCCAGCAGGCGCTGGCGCTGCTGGCCGGTGCGTTGCTCGGACCGGGGCGGGCCGTGGTCACCGGCTGTCCGACCCGGCCCGGGCTGGCCGAGCTGGCGGCGGACCGGCAGGCCCGGCTGGTCGGCGTGCCGCTCGGCCCCGGGCAGCGACTGGACCCGGCGGCCGTGGAGCGCGCCGCGCGGCGCTCGCCCGGGGCCGTGGTGCAGTTCGACGCCGCCCTGCACCGCTTGGCCGGCCCGGCCCGGGGCGAGCTGGTGGCCGCCGCCCGGCGCTGCTCGGCGGTGCTGGTCGAGGACCTCTCCCAGGTGGTGCGTGCCGTCGAGCCGCCGTTGGCCGCGCTGGACCCGGCCGTGGTCGCCGTCGGCTCGCTCTCCGCGACCTTCTGGGCGGGCCTGCGGATCGGCTGGTTGCGGGCCCCTCGACCGCTGCACGACCAGCTGCTGCGGCTGCGCCGGGCGGCCGACCTGGCGCCGTCGGTGCCCGCTCAGCTGCTGGCCTGCGCGTTGCTCAGGGCGGCCGACCCGGCCTGGTACCGGTCCCTGGAACGGGCGCTGACCGAGCGTCGGGAGCTGGTGCGCCGCCTGCTCGCCGAGCAGCTGCCGGCCTGGCGGCCCGAGCCGCTCCCGGACGGGCCGGTGGGGGCGGTGGGGGCGCCGAGTGGCTGCGCGCCGGAGGGGCCGGCGCTCTGGGTGCGGTTGCCGGTGGCGGAGACCGGGACCTTCGCGCACCTGGCCGAGACCCGGTTCGGCGTGCGCACCACCCCCGGCGCGCTCGCCTGCGCGGACGGCCGCCACCTGGACGCGCTCCGGCTCGGCTGCGCCCAGTCGCCCGGCACGCTGGAGGCCGCCGTGGACCGGCTCCGGGCCGCCTGGGAGGAGCACAGCCGACGGCTGGCGGCCAGCCCCTGAAATGCGGTCGGCCGATCGGAAATTGTCACGATCTCGATATCTACCGGCGCGTACCCTCAGATCATCCTCAATAAATCCGGCGGATTGTCTGATGGGGGTTACTGGGATTTACGTTCCGAGTTACTTTCCTGCCGTGCGCGGGAACACCCCCCACCGCGCAGGAAAGGCAGTCACCCATGAGCACGGACGCCCCCAAGCGCCCAACGAGCGCGAACGTGGCTGGTCACGGAACCGGCGACCACCTACAGGCCGGCCTGAAGAACCGTCATCTGTCCATGATCGCGATCGGCGGCGTGATCGGCGCCGGCCTGTTCGTCGGCTCCGGTGCCGGAATCGCGGCCACCGGTCCCGGCATCCTGCTCTCCTACGCGCTGGCCGGCGTGCTGGTGGTGCTGGTGATGCGGATGCTCGGCGAAATGGCGGCCGCCGATCCGCAGAGCGGTTCGTTCTCCGCCTACGCGGACCGGGCGCTCGGCCGCTGGGCCGGATTCACCATCGGGTGGCTGTACTGGTTCTTCTGGGTGGTGGTGCTGGCCGTCGAGGCGACCGCCGGGGCCAAGATCCTCAACGGCTGGCTGCCCGGCGTGCCGCAGTGGGCGTTCGCGCTGCTGGTGATGGCGGTGCTGACCGCGACCAACCTGTTCTCGGTCGCCTCCTACGGCGAGTTCGAGTTCTGGTTCGCCGGGATCAAGGTGGTCGCGATCGCCGCGTTCATCGTGATCGGCGCGCTCGCCGTGTTCGGCGTGCTGCCCGGGACCCACGCGGTCGGCACCAGCAACCTGGTCGGCCACCACGGTTTCCTCCCGCACGGCGTCGGCGCGGTCTTCACCGGCATGCTGACCGTGGTGTTCGCCTTCATGGGCAGTGAGATCGTCACCCTGGCGGCCGGCGAGTCGGCCGACCCCGAACGGGCCGTCAGCAAGGCCACGAACAGCGTGATCTGGCGGATCGGCATCTTCTACCTGGGCTCGATCCTGATCGTGGTGACCCTGCTGCCCTGGGACTCCGCCTCGGTGAAGGGCAGCCCGTACGTCGCCGTGCTGGAGCACGTGGGCATCCCCGGTGCCGGCCAGGTGATGAACGTGATCGTGCTGACCGCCGTGCTCTCCTGCCTCAACTCCGGCCTGTACACCGCCTCCCGGATGGCCTTCTCGCTCGGCCGGCGGGGCGACGCGCCGGCCTCCTTCGCCCGGGTGACCGGCCGGGGCGTGCCGCGCACGGCGATCCTCGCCTCGGTGGTCTTCGGCTTCGTCGCGGTGTTCTTCAACTACACCTCGCCCGGCACCGTCTTCCAGTTCCTGCTGAACTCCTCGGGCGCGGTGGCGCTCTTCGTCTGGCTGGTGATCTGCTGCTCGCAGCTGCGGATGCGCAAGATCATCGAGCGCGAGGCGCCGGAGCGGCTCACCGTGCGGATGTGGCTCTACCCGTACCTGAGCTGGGTGGCCATCGGCCTGATCGTGTTCGTGATCGGCTACATGTTCACCACCCACGACGGCCGGGTGCAGATGGTCCTCTCGCTGGCGGCGGCCGTGGTGGTGCTGGTCGCGGCGCAGGTGGTGCAGGCCCGGCGGCGCTCGGTGGTTGGGGCGGACGCCGGGGCTGGGGCAGGGGCTGTCGCTGGGACGGGAGCCGGGGCTGAGGCCGGGGCGGAGGCTCCCGAGCAGGCGTGAGCCCCGGGGTGCCGGCCCGGCCGCGGGAGTGCGGCCGGGTCGGCGGGGAGGAGGAAGGGCGGTGGGTGGCGGGCCGGGTGGCCGGTCAGCCGTTCAGCCGTTCAGCAGGGCGTTCAGTTCCGGGTACGGGATCGCCTCGGCGACCTCGTCGTAGCTGCCCTGACGGTAGAGCTCGCGGGCGGCGCGGCGGACCACCGCGTACGCGCTCTCGGCCACCGCCGAGCCCAGGCTGACCCGGGCCACGCCGGCCTTGCCGAGCTCCTCGACGGTCGGTGCACCCGCGCCGACCAGCACGTTCAGCGGGACGGTCAGGCCGGCCGCGATCGCGCTCAGCTCGGCCGGGTCGGTCAGACCCGGGACGAAGACGCCGCTGGCGCCGGCCGCGACGTACGCCGCCGCGCGGTCCAGGGTCTCCTGGCGCCGGGCCTCGGCGTCGGCGCCGACCCCGCGCAGGTACGAGTCGATCCGGGCGTTGATGTAGAGCGGGATGCCCGCCGCGTCGGCCGCCGCCCGGGCCGCGGCCAGCCGCGCGGCCTGCTCGTCCACCGGCAGCAGCGGAGCGCGACCGGAGCGGTCGGAGTCCTCCAGGTTGATCCCGACGGCGCCGGCCGCCAGCACCGCCGCGACCGTCTCGCCGACGCCCGCCGGGCTGTCGGCGAACCCGTCCTCGATGTCGGCGGTCACCGGCAGCGCCACGGCGGCCGTGACCCGGGCGATCAACTCGACGGCCAGGGCGCGGCCGAGCTTGCCGCCGTCCGGGGTGCCGAGCGCCCACGCGACGCCCGCGCTGGTGGTGGCGATCGCCGGAGCGCCGGCCTCGGCGACGATCCGGGCGCCGGCCACGTCCCAGACGTTGGCCAGGGCGAGCGGGCGGTCGGCACGGTGCAGGGCGTGGAAGGCGAGCGCCTTCTCGTGCTGGGTGGCGGGCGGGGAGGCGGGCGCGGACTCGTTGATGTCGGTCATGACGCCAGTTCAGCAGGCGCGGGGCGCGGTTGTCGCGTGATTCAGCGTCAGGCGAATCGAACGTCCGTGTCGCCCGATCGCTTGCGGGCGCAGATAACCTGAGGGCCCTAGTTGCCCGAGGGCCCTCAGGTAACTTGAGGGCCCTGGTCACTTGCTGGTCTTGATCACTTGCGGGCCTCGATCAGGAACCGGGTGGTGGTGGCGACGAACGGTCCGTCGCGCCGGATCCGGGCGTCCAACTCGCGCAGGCGGTCGCGGTACTGGTCCACCGTGAAGCTGGGGACCATCCAGATGACCTTGCGCAGGAAGTAGACCACCGCGCCGACGTCGAAGAACTCGGTGCGCAGCCGCTCGAACCGCAGATCCACCACCTCCAGGCCGACCGCCTCGGCCTCCGCGCGCGCCCGCTCCGGGTCGCGGGCCTGCCGGACCTCCTCGGGGAGCGGGCCGAGGAAGTACTCGACCAGCTCGAACACGCTGGACGGGCCGACCTGTTGGGAGAAGTAGGCACCGCCCGGCCGGAGCACCCGGGCGATCTCCGCCCACCAGGTGGTCACCGGGTGTCGGCTGCTCACCAGGTCGAAGGCGTCGTCGCCGAACGGGAGCGGGGGCTCGTCCTGGTCCACCACGAGGGCGGCGCCGAGCGGGTGCAGCAGGGCGGTGGCCTTCGCGACGTTCGGCGGCCAGCTCTCGGTGGCCACGGTCAGCGGAGCCAGCTTCGGCAGACCGGCCAGCACCTCGCCGCCACCGGTCTGCAGGTCGAGCGCGGCACGCGCGCCGGCCATCCGCTCGCCGAGCAGGCGCTGGTAACCCCAGGACGGGCGCTGCTCGGTGGCGCGCCCGTCGAGCCAGGAGAAGTCCCAGCCGTCCACCGGCACGCTCTCGGCTTCGCTGATCAGGTCTTCGAAGCTGCGAGCGGCGCTGCTCGTGGAGTCAGTCATGCGTCCGGATTGTGCCAGGTGTGGATGGTGTACGCAGCGGATATTCGGGCGGGGCGCGGTGCGGTGCTGAGCTCAGCCATACGGAGAGCTTCTGACAGTGAGACCGGACTGCTCTTGGACGTATGGCCGGGGCCGGTCGCAGGGTGGAGGTGCGAGGTACGAGCTGCCAGGTACGGGTTACCGGGTGCGAGCTGCCAGGTACGAGGTGCCCGGTGCGAGCTACCGGGTCGGGCAAGTCGGGAGGCGGGAACCGGAGATGAAAGTACTGATCGCGGGTGCGGGCATCGGCGGACTGTGTGCGGCACTGAGCCTGGCCGAGGCCGGGATCGAGGTGACCGTGGTGGAGAGCGTGCGCGAGATCCGGCCGCTGGGCCTCGGGGTCAACCTGCAGCCCCACGCAGTACGGGAGTTGGTCGAGCTCGGACTGGGCGACGCGCTCGCCGCCGGCGGCATCGCGACCGCCGAGCACGTGTACACCGACGAGCGCGGTGCGGAGCTGTTCAGCGAGCCGCGCGGGGTGGCGGCCGGGTACCGGTGGCCGCAGTACTCGGTGCACCGGGGCGAGTTGCAACAGCTGCTGCTCGACGCGGTGCGCGAGCGGCTGGGCGCGGGAGCGGTGGTGACGGGCACTCGGGTGGTCGGGTTCGACAGCGGTGCCGACGGGGTGACGGTGCGTCTGGCTTCGCGTGGGTCGGTGGTCGGCGGAGCGGTGGTCGGCGGAGCGGTGGCTGGTGGTGGGGTGGTTGGTGATGGGGTGGATGGTGGGTCCGCTGAGGTGGCCTGCCGGGCGGACGTGCTGGTGGGGGCCGACGGGCTGCACTCCGCGGTGCGGGCGCAGTTGCATCCTGCGCAGGGACCGATGCTCTGGTCGGGGACGCTGATGTACCGCGGGGCGGTGGAGGCGGATCCGTATCTGACGGGTCGGTCGATGGTGATCTCCCAGGGGCCGGGGCGGGTCGCCTTCCTCGCGTACCCGATCTCGGGGCGGGCTGCGGACAGGGGGAGGTCGCTGGTCAACTGGGTTTGCCAGGTCCCGGTGGCGGAGCCCGGGCCGTTGCTCGGCGAGGCGGACTGGAACCGGCCGGTCGATCCGGCGGAGCTGCTCGACCACCTGGTGGGCTGGGAGGGGCACTGGCTCGACGTGCCCGCGCTGGTGCGGGCGAGCTCGCCGATCCTGCGCTTCCCCATGGTGGACCGGGAACCGCTCGCCTCCTGGGGCGGGGAGCGGGTCACCTTGCTCGGGGACGCGGCGCATCCGATGTACCCGGTGGGCGCCAACGGTGCCTCGCAGGCGATCGTCGATGCCCGGGTGCTGGCGTACCACCTGGCGAGCGGTGGGTCGGTCGGTGCGGCGCTGGCCGCCTACGAGCAGGAGCGGATCCCGGCCACGGCGGCGGTGGTGCGGGCCGCTCGGGTGATGCTCAACTCCGATGCGGCGGTGGGGGCGGTGACCGCGGACTACCGCCGGGCGACCGGGGCGGAGGTGGAGCGGCTGAACGCCCGGCCGTCGTTGACGCCGGCGGCGCGGGGGTGACGGGGCGGGAGTGGTCCATGGGTGGTCCAAGGGGGAGGGGGTCTGTGGCGGGAGAACCAGGTGCCAATGGCGGGCGAGCTGGTGGTTACGCTCG
Organism: Kitasatospora viridis; assembly: GCF_007829815.1. Classification (NCBI taxonomy): domain Bacteria; kingdom Bacillati; phylum Actinomycetota; class Actinomycetes; order Kitasatosporales; family Streptomycetaceae; genus Kitasatospora; species Kitasatospora viridis. The sequence continues at coordinate 3,220,916 of NZ_VIWT01000001.1, forward strand.
ATGAACAGAGGCAAGTTGTATAGCCAACTTCTGGCTTTTTGCTCATGGGGTCGCGTAGTGTCCGGCGGGACGGGGGCTCGGCGACGGGCCTGAACAGTGGCGCTCGGCGCCGTGGTTACCGGACTTGGTGGGCTGAGGATGTCTCTAGGGGTGGCCGGACTGGTGCTCTGCGCCGCGATGCTGCACGCGACCTGGAACGCGATGTTGCGGACGCAGGCCGACCGGCTCTGGCTGGTGACGGTGATGAGCTTCGTCTCCACGGCGGTCAGCCTGCCTTTCCTGTTGGCCTTGCCGCTGCCGCATGCGGCGGCCTGGCCGTACTTGACGGTCTCGGCGGCGGTCCAGGTGCTCTACACGCTCTTCCTGCTGCTCTGCTACCGGGTGGCGGATCTCGGGTCGGTGTACCCGGTGATCCGCGGCTGCGTACCGCTGTTGGTCAGTGTCGGCGCCGCGGTGTTCGCGGGAGAACGCCCTGGCTGGCCGACGGTGTTGGGGATCGGACTGGTCTCGTTCGGGATCATGGCGATGGTGTTCGGCCGGCAGAACGGGGGGCCGAAGGCGTTCGGCCTCGCCGCTGTCACGGGCGCGATCATCGCGACGTACACCGTGATCGATGGTGTGGGCGTTCGGCTGGCGGGCGGTTCCTTCACTTACACCGCCTGGATCTTCACTGTGTACGGGATGCTGGTGCCAGTGGTCTACCTGGTGGCGCGGGGGCGCCTGGTGTTGCGGGGGAGGCGGGCGGAGATCCGGGTGGCCGGGCTCGCGGGGGTGGGGCAACTGGCCACCTACGCGATGATGATGTGGGCCTTCCGGCTCAGTCCGCTCGGGCCGGTCTCGGCGCTTCGGGAGACCAGCGTGGTGTTCGCCACGCTGATCGGCTGGCGGTTCCTGGGCGAGAAGCTGACCGCCGCACGACTGGGTGCCTGCGCGGCGATAGCGATGGGTGCGTGCTGCATCAGCTACTTCGCGAGCTGAGCCGATCCGTTCTCGGTTGGTGGGCGGCTCCTTCGGTGTTCCGGGGTGGACGGTGGATGTCCTGCTGCGCCTGCTGCTTGGTGCCTCCTACCTGGTCACTCGGTGCGCAGGGCGGTCGCGGTGCGGCTGCGGGCGACCCAGCCGGCCGGGAAGCAGGCGCCGACCAGGGCGATCACCAGGCCACCGAGCAACAGGGGGACGAGCACGAGCGGGTGGTAGACGTCGATGTCGGCGGCGGGGAGACGGGTGCCGGCGGCCCGGCCCATGGCTGGCAGCACGTAGTCGTGGAGGGCGATGCCGATGGGCACTCCGACCAGGCCCGCTAGCAGCCCGATCCCGGTGACCGAGCTGAGCACCAGGGCGAGCAGTTGTCGCGGGGACATGCCCAGCGCCTTGAACACCCCGAGGTCGTGGATCCGCTCGCGCAGGTCCAGCAGCACGGTGTTGAGGACGCCGAGCCCGGCCACCGTGATCAGCATCAGCGTGAGCATCAAGGCGAGCGCGTCCATGGAGATGACCATGCTGCCGGGGCCGCTGTTCCCGGGGAGCGGAGCGAGGCCGTAGGGGGCGAGGGACGTGGTCAGTCCTTGGAGGTAAGCCTGTTGGTCGGTACCGGGGGCCAGGTCGATGTCGTACTCGATGCTCTCGGGGACCAACTCGGTGCCGAGGGTGGTGAGGGAGCCTTGATCGGTCAGGATGAGCATGCCGGACTGGCTGACGCTGAAGGCCTCCCCGACGATCCTCACCCGCGCTGTGTGGCCGGCGTTGGCCAGGGTGACGCTGTCACCGACACGAGTGCCGGTGGCGGTCAGGAAGCCGGAGGGGACCACCGCCTCGCCCGGACCGCGGAACCACCGGCCGGAGACCATCTGGTAGGCGCCCCAGGAGTAGTCGCCGCGGTAGGCCAGCACGGTGGTGGGGCCGGCCAACCCCGCCACCGAGGCGGTGGTCTGCCCGTAGCTGAAGTACCGTCCGGTGCCGGGCTGCTTCGCGATCAGCGCCTCGACCGCCGGTAGGTTGGCGATGCTCGGGTCGTGCGTCGTGCCGGGGGCCTGGAGGCCCGGCGGCGGTACCGGGTTCACCGTCACCGCTCCGGGCGACCGGCGGTGCTGGCCGTTCTGGACGGCGTTGAGCGAGATGGCCAGCCCGGAGCCGAAGGTGGCTCCGATGGTGCCGAGGATCACGGCGGCGGCCATCGTGGCCGAGCGCCCCGGGTGGCTGAAGGGCCTTGCCAGGCCCAGCGCCACGGCTCTGGGGAGGGGCAGACGCGCGATCAGACGGCGGGCCGGAAGGCCGCGTCCAGTGGTCGGCGTCCGGCCGTTGCCGAGGGCTGTCACGGTTCGGAGCCAGCCGGCCCGCAGGGCCGGGACGAGCGCGGCGAGGGCGACGGCGGTCAGGGCCAGCGCGGCCACCGCCAGGTCGACCCACGGGTCGATGGTGGTGCTGCCGGCCACGCGGGCCGCGTCGGCCGATCCGAGCACTGGGATCGCCGCGAGGTTCCCGAGGAGCAGGCCGAGCACCGTGCCGGCCGCTGCCGGGATCAGCGCCAGACCGATGTAGGCCCGGACCACCTGTTCGGGGGTGAAGCCGACGGCCTTGAGGATCCCGATCCGTCTGGTGGCCGAACCGACTGCGCCGCTCACCACAACGCCGATGACCAGGACCGACATGCCGAGGCCGAGGACTCCGAAGCTGAGGAGGAAGGGCACGTAGGTGGCGGCGGTCCGTTCTGCCGCGAGCTTGACCTTGAGGTAGGAGGCCGCGCTGGTGAGCGAGCCGGCCGGCACCGCCGAGACCAGCAGGCTCCGGTCGGTGTTGAGCTGCTGATCGGTGGCCGCCTGGGTGAAGCGGTACAGCATCTGCTGGTCCGGGACCGCACCCGGTGCGAGGAGCGTGTGGAGCTCGGCGGGGGAGACCCAGCCATCGGCGCTCAAGCCGACGGACCTGGCCAGCCCGACCACGGTCAGTACCGGGGAACCGGGAAGGTCGGGGAAGTTCAGCCGGTCTCCCACGTTGGCGAGCGAGTTCTGGTCGTCCAGGACCACCTGGCCCGGGCCGGTGGACCAGTGGCCGGCGGTGACGACCAAGTCGTCCACCGGCCCGTCGGGATCGGCGCGGCCGACCAGCAGGACGGGCTGTGCGAGGTAGCCGACCGGCATGCCGGAGCTGTTGGGCCCGAATCTCGGCCGGACCTGCACCGCGGGATAGGGCCCGGCGGCGCCCGAGACTCCGGGGAGGCTTGTGGTGGAGGCGAGTTGAGTACTTGTCACCTTGAGGCCGTCGTACTGCGCGGTGAGGTGGGCGCCGCGCTGGGTGTTGAAGGCCTGGTCGAAGGGCCCGTGGCTGGCGGCCAGCAGGCCGGCTGCCAGGAGCGCGGCGGTGACCGCCATCATGGTGGTCAGCAGGATCAGCAGGCTCTGCAACCGGCGTCTGCCGACACCTGCGCGGACGACCTTGCCCAGCGCGCTCACCGGGCCACCGCCTCGACGTCGCGCGCGATGCGGCCGTCCACCAGCTCGATCGTCCGGGTGGCGCAGGAGGCGGCCAACCCCTGGTCGTGGGTGACGAGTACGAGGGTCTGGCCAGCGGCGTTGAGTTCGGCCAGCAGGTCTCGCACATCGGCTGCGGAGGAACTGTCCAGCGCGCCGGTGGGCTCGTCCGCCAACAGCAGCGGCGGACGGTTCATCAGCGCCCGTGCCACCGCCACACGCTGGCGCTGGCCGCCGGAGAGGCGGTTGGGGAGGGAGCCGGCGAACTCGGCGATGCCCAGTTGCTCCAGCAACTCGGTGCAGCGGGAGGCGGCTCGAGCCCGGGGCAGTCCGGCGAGCTGGGCGGGAAGCACGACGTTGTCACGGACCGTCAAGTCGTCCAGCAGGTTGAAGAACTGGAAGACCATGCCGACCCGCTCGCGCCGGTACTGGGCGAGGGCGGCCTCGCCCAACTGGTCGATCCGCTGGCCGGCGATCGAGACGGTGCCCTGGCTCGGCCGGTCCAGCCCGGCGATCAGGTTGAGCAGGGTGGACTTCCCGCTGCCCGAGCGGCCGAGCACGGCCAGTGCCTCGCCCTCGGCGACGTGGAGGGTCAACGCGGAGAGCGCCGGCCGACCTTGGCCGTAGCTCTTGCTCACTTGATCGAGTTGGATGATCGCGCTGGACATCGTGGCCTCCAAGGTGGTTCCGGTGGTGCCGACGCCTGGCGGCGGGACTCGGCAGGATCCGGCGGGTCCGATTGGATTCGATTGGGTTCGAAGGCAACGCTAGGTAGTCGGCCGGGTGCGCTGATATGGCCCTGGACGGTGTCTTGGGGGTGTATCTGAGTACACCTCGCTTTGGGGGCGTGAACCCCGTGCGGAGCCGATCCAGCGCAGGCCACACTGTTGGCGATCCCGAACGGTCATGGCGTCGAAGGGCTTCGGGCGTGGATGAGCACCGCGCCGAGTCGGAGGCGGGGCCGAGGTGCGGCGGAAGCGCCGTGGAAGCGATGCGGAAGCGGAGCGTGGCCGTGGGATCGCGAGGAAACGGACCCGGCACGGCTGAGACCGGCCCCGAGTGGAGCAGAGGAGTGAACGGTGGTCATCAGGACGACGGCGAAGTCGGTGACGGCGAAGTCGCCGGCAACGCCCGGCGCTTGGTCGCGTGAGAGCGGACGTGCCGCGGTCAGCGGTCTCGCCCTCGGCGGTCTCGCCTTGGTCGGCGCGGTGGGCTTGGGGGCGCCGGCCGCGTTGGTGCTGGACAACGCCCTCCGGACCGGCGATCCCGGCCAGGACTCGTACCGGCTCTGGCTGCTGACACTGCTCACGCTGTTGCCGGCCATTGCGGTGGGGGTGCGTTGGTTGGCTGGGCGGCACACCTGGGCCTCCGGCTTCCTGGCAGTGGCACCGGCAGCCACCGGGGTGGCCGCGGTGCTGAGTTACGACAGCCGCCCGCCGGGTACCAACCACGGCATCATCTGGCTCGCCCTGCCGATGCTGCTCAACTCGCTGATCGTCGCCCGCTGGGTGGCCGAGTGCACCAGACGGGTCGCGGGCGACGTGCTGGGCGTGCCGATAGCGACGCCGTACCGGACGCCGGCGCACGGTGGGTCTGCATCGGGTGATCGGTCGGTGGCGGTCGATGGCTCGGCGGCCGGTCGTTGGCGGCGGATCCTCCGGTGGGCCGAGTGGTTGCTGAACGATCCGGCGACCTGGCGGGACGTGCTCTGGGCGGCGCTGAACGCCTGCGTCGGCTGGGGCGCGCTGCTGGCCCTGGCGTTCGCGGTGAACCACCTGCGAAGCCGGGTGTTCGGTCTGCGGGTCTGGCCGATCCTGCTCGTGGTGCTCGGAGCGGCGGCGCTCTGGTCCCGGTTCGGCTGGCCGCTCCTGCGGCGCTACGCCCGCTTCGCGGGGAAGGTCCTCGGGCCGACCAAGGGAGCCGAACTCTCCGTCCGGGTCACCCATCTGGCACGGAGCCGCGCCGACACGATCGACAGCGGTGCCGCCGAGATGCGCAGGATCGAGCGGGACCTGCATGACGGGGCCCAGGCCCGGCTGGTCGCGCTGGGTATGACGCTCACCGCCGCCGAGCAGCTCTTCGAAAGCAGTCCGGAAGCCGCCAGGGCGCTGCTGACCGAGGCCAAGGACTCCTCGGTCAGGGCCCTGTCCGAGCTGCGCAGTCTGGTCCGCGGCATCCATCCCCCGGTCCTCGCCGACCGAGGCCTGGCCGATGCGGTGTACGCGCTCGCTCTGGACCTGCCGCTGCGGATCTCCTTCAGCGGCGAACTGACGGAGCGTCCGCCGGCGCCGGTGGAGTCGGCCGCCTTCTTCGCCGTCAGCGAGTTGCTGGCCAACAGCACCAAGCACGCGGCCGCAACGGACGTGTGGATCGAGCTCGGCCATACTGACGGCATGCTGCGGATCGTGGTCACCGACAACGGCCGTGGCGGGGCGGATCCGGATCGGGGCACCGGTCTGCGCGGCGTCGAACGGCGGCTCGCGGCCTTCGACGGCGTTCTCGCCATCAGCAGTCCGACCGGAGGCCCCACCATCGCCACCCTGGAGATCCCATGCGGGTAGTCATCGCCGAGGACCTGTTCCTGCTCCGGGACGGGCTCACCCGACTGCTCCAGGCACACGGGCTTGAGGTCACCGCCGCGGTGGAGAGCGGAGCCGAGTTGCTCGCCGCCGTCACGGCGGACCCACCTGACGTCGTCCTGGTGGACGTCCGCCTTCCGCCCACCTTCACCGACGAGGGTCTGCGCGCCGCGCTGGAGGCCCGCCGCCTGGTTCCCGGGTTGCCGGTCCTCGTGCTCTCCCAGTACGTCGAGCAGCTCTACGCCCGGGAGTTGCTCGCCGGCTCCACCGGCAGCATCGGCTACCTGCTCAAGGACCGGGTGATGGACAGCGTGCAATTCGTCGAGGCGCTGCGGCGAGTGGCCGCCGGCGGCACCGCGATGGATCCCGAGGTGATCTCCCGGCTGCTCACCCACAACGAGGGCAACAGCGCGGTGACCGCGCTCAGTCCGAGGGAACGCGAGGTGCTCGGGCTGATGGCGGAGGGGCGGACCAACGCTGCCATCGCCCAGCGTTTGGTGATCACCGAGCGCGCGGTCGCCAAGCACACGGCGTCCATCTTCCTCCGGCTCGGCCTCCAGCCCTCCGACGACGACAACCGGAGGGTGCTGGCCGTGCTCGCCTACCTGAATCAGTGATGCGGCGTTGAATCCTGACCTGTACTCAGCAGCTCAGCCGCGCGCTGCCGAGTTGCTGCCGCTGCGGGCCGCCAGCTCTGGGGTGACCGGCTCGGCGTCCCGCGTCCGCGCGGATCGTGCTGTTCGCCGCCCGCGTAGTCCGAGCGCCGCACAGCACGCTGCCAGGGCCAGTGCCGGGACCGGGAGCAGGGTCAGCGCGACCTCGTCATAGTCGCTGCCCAGTAGGACGCCGAGCAGCACGGAGAGCACCAGGTTGTTCCCGGCGTGCGCGAGTGACGCCGGCCAGATGCTGCCGCTGCGGATCCGCAGCCAGGAGAGCAGGTACTCCTGGCAGAGGAAGGAGAGCGTCCAAGTACCCAACCCGGCGAACAGGTTGGCGAAGTGCAGGTAGCCGAGCAGGGCCAGCGGGTAGTGCCAGGTGGCCCAGATCAGCCCGGTTGCCAGCGTCGATAGCAGTGGCCTTCCCGGCAGTAGCCGTTGGCGCAGGTAGCCGGTCCAACCGAACTCCTCGCCCCAGTACAGCGGCGCCAGCACCAGTGCCGCCGCAGCAAGCAGCAGCGGCACTGCCCAGGGTGGCATCCAGGGTGTGATCGAGGCGAGTTGGCCGATGTCGGGCCGGTGCCCGAGGAGCGCCGCTAACCCCACGCCGCCGGCCGTGAGCAGCAACGGGCCGACCCATGCAGCCAGGTAGTACGGCCAGGCGGTGCGTAGCCGCAGGCTCAGGCCCGCGTCGCGGAACCCCTCCCCGGTGACCCAGAGCCGGACGACCACGGCGGCCAGCGCCGGCACCAGCGCGAACGGCAACTGCACGAGTGGGTTCACCAGGGAGAGCCGTAGTCCGAGCCGGGCCACCAGCATCCAACCCCAGGCACTGGTGAAGGTGAGCGCCAGAAAGGCCGCGACGCCTTGGCGTCGAAGCGCGGCGGACCTCGGAATTGCCGTCATCGAATTTACCATCAGCTGACTCCTGGTTGGATATCTCTCACTCAACTGTCGGGGTCCGATGGTGTAATTCGCGGTACTACGCCAGCATCGCAAAAAGGATGGATGTTCTTCTCCATCCTTTGGGGGAGGTGGTCGCTGACCTGCTCGGCAATACTGGCGGACATGGTGAGGGGAATCCGGCCGCTGGTGAGCGGCACTACGTATGCGGGTGCGCTGTTCGCCGTTCTGGGCGCGATGGCGAGTATCCCGGCCGCGATTGTCGCGATGGTTGCGGCACTGGCGGTCGTTCGATCCGCCGCGGAGCCGGTGCAGGCAGCGGTGGCGCTGCTGATCTGGGCGGCGCTGCTCGGGGTGGGCGGCCTGGCTCGCACCAGTCGGCGGGTGCTGGTGGGGGTGTCGCGCCGACTGCTCCGTCTCGACCTGCCCGATCCGGTGGGCGCGAACCCGGGGCAGACGTCCGAGTCGGCGTTCCAGGTGGACGGTGCGCCGTTGCCGTCGGTCCGCTTGCGGGGCGCCGACCGCTGGCGAACGCCGCTCTGGGTGCTCCTGCACGTCGCACTCGGCTGGGTGTTGGTCTCCCTCGGGAGCCTGCTGGTGCTGGCGGCGATCGTCCTGCCCGCCTGCTTCCTCGTCGGTGGCGTGAAGCTCGACTGGTTCGACCGGACGATCCAGGTGAGCGGCGGCTGGCAGGGGCTGTGGACGGTGCTGCCGGCGATGCTGCTGCTCCTGCTGACCGCTGGGCTCTGTGCGGCGGTGACCGCGGCGCTTCGGGCCCTGGCGCCTCGGTTGCTGGGCCCGTCCGCGGCCGAGCGGTTGGCGCTGGCGGCCGAGCGGGAGATGGTGCTGGCCGGCCGCAACCGGCTGGCCCAGGAGTTGCACGACTCGATCGGTCACACGCTGACCGCCGCGACCATCCAGGCGGCGGTGGCCGGCGAGGTGCTGGCCGAGGACCCGGTCTCCGCCCGGGCCGCGATGCGCAGCATCGAGGAGACCACCCGCGCCGCGCTGGAGGACTTGGACTACGTGCTCGGGGTGCTGCGCGAGGAGAACGCGGCGACGGCGCCCACCAGGAGCCTGGCGGACCTGCCCGAACTGCTGGACCGCTTGCGGCACGCGGGTGCGGTGGTCGAGCCGGAGCTGTCCGGGGAGCGGGAGTTGGCCCAGGTGCCGGGCACCCTCTCCCGCGCCGCCTACCGGATCCTCCAGGAGGGCCTGACCAACGCGCTGCGGCACGGCAATGGCGGGCTGATCCGGGTCCGCGTGCTGGCGGCGCCTGACGGGCTGGAGCTGAGCGTGGCCAATGAGAACGCTGCGGCGGCCCCGCCGGTCGCCGGTCGCGCCCCGTCCTCCGGCGGCTTCACCTCCTCCGGCCGTGGCTTGGCCGGGCTGGCCGAGCGGGTCCGGCTGCTGCACGGCGAGTTCGAAGCCGGCCCGGACGGGGCGCGGGGCTGGCGACTGGCAGTGCGACTGCCGAACCGGGTGTCGGCATGAGCACAACGCCGGAGAGGCCGGGCACGACGGAGAGGCCGGGCACGCCGGACGCGTCGGGCACGCTAACCGCGTCGCACGTGCCGGGCATGCCACACGCGTCGCACACGCCGGATCCGCCGTCGGCGCCCGGTCCGTCCGCCCCCGTCAGCCTGCTGATCGCCGACGACGACGAGGTGACCCGAAGCGGTCTGCGGACCCTGCTCGCCGCCCAACCCGGCCTCACCGTGGTCGGCGAGGCTGCCGACGGGGTGGAGGTGATCGACCGGGTCCGCGAACTGCGGCCGGACGTGGTGCTGATGGACGTGCGGATGCCCCGGCGCAACGGGATCGAGGCGACCAGGCTGTTGCTGGCCGAGTCGGGGCAGCCGCCGAAGGTCGTGGTGATCACCACCTTCGAGAACGACGACTACGTCACGGCCGCGCTGAGCGCCGGGGCCAGTGGCTTCGTGCTCAAGCGGCTGCCGGTCCGTCAGATCGCGGAGGCGGTGCGGGTGGTGGCGGAGGGCGAGGCGATCCTCTTCCCGCAGGCGCTGCGGCGGATGGTGGCCGCACGGCCGCTGCGCTCGGTCGAGGCGTTGCCGACGGCCGCGCTCACCGCTCGTGAGGAGGAGGTGCTGCGGCTGATGGCCACCGGTCTGTCCAACGCGGAGATCGCGGAGCGGCTGGTGGTGGGCCAGCAGACGGTGAAGACCCACGTGGGCAACGTGCTGATCAAGCTGGGCGCGCAGAACCGGACTCACGCGGTGGTCATCGCGTACGAGTCCGGTCTGGTGGTGCCGGGGTTCGGCGGTGCCAATGGCTAGGCGTTAATGCCCTCCCGCCGGGCGCCGTGGGCTGCGCGCACCAGGGGTGCCCGCTCTGCGGCTTGGCTCTCGACGGCCCCCTCCGGCGCCGTCGGTACTCCCGGCGCCTCGGGCGCGGTCTGCGCTGCCGATGACACTGCCGCCGCCTGGGCCGTCGCCGCCTTCGCCGCAGCCGACTTCCGGCCCGTTCCCTGGCCGGCCAGCATCGCGCCGAGCGCCAGCACGAGCCCGAGCACCTGCCAGGTGGTCAGCGTCTGGTGCAGCACGATGATCCCGCCCGCGGTCGCCACCAGCGGGTTGACCAGGCCCAGGAAGGAGGCAGGGCCGGCGCCGAGCCGTTCGATGCCGCGGAACCAGAGTGCGTAGGCGAGCGCGGTGCCGACCAGGCCGAGGTAGGCGAACCCGATCACGTTGTCCGTGGTGGGTGCGGGCGGCATGCCCTCGGAGATCGTCGCCACCGGCACCAGGAAGATCCCGCCGACCACCAGCTGCCAGGCCGTCAGGTCGAGCATGGTGGCGCCCTCCGGGCGGCCCCAGCGACGGGTCAGCACGGTGCCCATGGCCATCAGCACGATCGCGATCACCATCGCCACGAGCCCGGTCGGGTCGAGTCGGGCGCCCGACTTGAGCACCAGCAGCGCCACGCCGCCGGCGCCGACCAGTCCGGCCAGTACCGCGCGCAGGCTGGGCCGTACCTTGAGCACGCCGACCGAGAACCCGGTCACCAGCAGCGGCTGCAGCGCGCCGATGGTCGCCGCGACGCCGCCGGGGAGCCGGTAGGCGCCGATGAAGATCAGCGGGAAGAACAGTCCGATGTTGAGCATCCCCAGCACGATCGCCCGGCCCCACCAGCGGCCCTTGGGCAGCCGGCGGCCGAGCAGCAGGAGCAGCAGTCCCGCCGGAAGTGCCCGCATCACGGCGGCCAGCATCGGCCGGCCCTCGGGCAGCAACTGGGTGGTCACCAGGTAGGTGGTGCCCCAGGAAGCCGGGGCCAGCGCCGCGGCGGCGGCCACCCCGATCCGTCCGGTCCGACCGGTGTCCGCGCGTCCCCCACCCATGGTCCTGCCACCTCTCAGCGTTGACTATCTGAACGTTGAGATACTTTCTACGCCGCAGACCCCTTAACGTCAAGTATCTCAATGGTGAGATAATGAAGGCTGTTCGATCGCCTCGATAGATCGCCGAGCGTGAGGAGCCGCGACATGGCGAAGTCGGTCCACCAAGGCCAGCCGGAGCACCAGCCGGAGCAAGAGTCGAAGCACCAGCAGAACCAGTCGACCCATCAGGCCCATCCGACCCATCCCGGGCCCGGGGGCCAGTCTCCCCACCACCGCGACGCAGTGGACGACATCGTCGATCAGTGGCGGCGTGAGCGGCCCGAGCTGGACCCGACCCCGATGGCCCTGGTCGGCCGGATCAACCGGTTCCAGAACCACATCGCCGTCTCGCTGCGCGAGTTCTTCGCGCTGCACAACCTCGACTTCTCCGAGTTCGACGTGCTCGCCACGCTGCGTCGGTCCGGCGGGCCGTGCGAGCTGAGTGCCGGTGCGCTGCTGAAGAGCGCGATGGTCACCTCGGGGGCGATCACCAACCGGGTGGACCGGCTCTCCGCCAAGGGACTCGTCGAGCGCCGTCCCAGCCCGACCGATCGGCGCGCCGTACTGATCCGGCTGACCCCGGCGGGACGGTCCCTGGTGGACGGCATCCTGCAGGACCACATCGCGAACGAGGAGGACCTGATCGGCGCGCTGTCCGCCGAGGAGCGGGAGCAACTCGACGGCCTGCTGCGCAAGCTGCTCGCCGCCCGCGGGGACACCACGCTCTTCGGCTGACCAAGAGTCAGGCCTGTGCCCCTGTCCCCTGTACCCCCGAGCCCCCGAGCCCCCGAGCCTCAGGGCCCCGGCAGCACCGCGCACAGCGCCGCCAGCGCACCGCGCCAGGCGTGGTCCGCCGGCGCGGCGTAGCCGACCACCAGGCCGTCGGGGGTCGGCCCGACGGCGTCCGGGTGGCGGAAGGGGGCGAGCCCGTCGAGCGCCACCCCGTGCCAGGCGGCGGCCCGCAGGGTGGCCCGCTCGGTGCCGGGCGGCAGTCGCAACACGGCGTGCAGGCCGGCGGCGATCCCGGACACCGTGATGTGGGGCGCCTGTTCGGCCAGCGCGGCCACCAGCTGGTCGCGCCGCTCCCGGTAGCGCTGCCGCATCCGGCGCAGGTGGCGGTCGTAGGAGCCGGAGTCGAGGAACTCGGCCAGGGTCAGCTGGTCGATCACGCTGGTGTGCCCCTCGCGCTCGCCCTTGACCGCCAGCACCGGCTCCACCAGGTGTGCGGGCAGCACCAGCCACCCGATCCGCAGACCGGGTGAGAGGCTCTTGCTCACCGAGCCGAGGTGCACCACCCGCTCGGGCTCCAAGCCCTGGAGCGCGCCGACGGGTTGGCGGTCGTAGCGGAAATCGCCGTCGTAGTCGTCCTCCAGTACCACGGTGCCCCGGGAGCGGGCCCAGTCCACGGCGGCGAGCCGGCGCTCGGGGTGCAGCGGTCCGCCGGTCGGGAACTGGTGGGCCGGCGTCAGCAGCACCGCGCGGACATCGGTGAGCCGGGCCAACTCCGAGCTGAGTGCGCCGTGCTGGTCGACCGTCAGTGGGCGGGTCGGCACCCCGGCGTCGGCCAGCAGCTTGCGGTGGAACGGCAGCCCGTACTCCTCCACGGCGAGGGGGCCGCGCAGCACCCCGCCGCCGGGGCCGGCGTAGAGCATCCGCAGGCCGGTCGCGAAACCGGCGCAGACGACGATCCGGTCCGGATCGGTGCGCACGCCGCGGGCCCGCGCCAGGTACTCGGCCAGCGCCCGCCGCAGCTCGTAGCGCCCGCGCGGGTCGCCCGGGCCGAACGCCTCGGCCGGCGCGGCCTGCAGCGCCCGCCGGGTCGCCGCCGCCCAGGCGGTGCGGGGGAAGGACGAGGCGTCCGGCTGGCCCTGCAGCAGGGTGTGCACAGGTGCGCGACGCGGAACCTGCGGACGGGGCGGACGAGCGGGGGCGTGAACGGTGGCAGGAGCGGGCGCCCGGACGTCGGCCGGTGGCTGCACCCGTGGCGCGACCCGGGTGCCCGAGCCCTGACGCGCGGTCAGCCACCCCTCGGCCACCAGCTCGGCGTAGGCCTGGGCGACCGTGTTGCGGGCCAGCCCCAAGTCCGCCGCGAGCGACCGGTACGGCGGCAGCCGGCTGCCCGCGGCCAGCCGCCCGTCGCGCACGGCCTCGCGCAGCGCGCCGGTTAGCGCGTCCCGCCGGCTGCCAGTTGGCGCCAGCTCCAGGTACAGGTCGGCGCCGACCTCCCCACCGGGCTCGACCTCTCCACGGGGCTCGACAACCTCACCAGAATTGACCCAAGATTCGCCCATGGAATTGCACCCTATGCGAGGTCGATCTGCCCCCTAGCGTGGTGGTCATGACGAACACCACCGCCACCACCGCCCCCGCCCCCACCACTTCCGCCACCGCCCCCGAACCCCGGGTCCTCTTCGCCCAGCAGGCCCCGAAGGCGTTCAAGGCCCTGCTCGCCTTCGACGCCGCCGCCCGCGAGGGCCTGGACCCGGTGCTCGTCGAGCTGGTCCTGATCCGCGCCTCCCAGCTCAACGGCTGCGCCTACTGCCTGCACATGCACACCTCGGACGCCCGCAAGGCCGGCGAGTCCGACGAGCGCATGCACATGGTCGCGGTCTGGCACGAGGCCGCCCACTTCTTCACCCCCGCCGAGCAGGCCGCCCTCGCGCTGACCGAGGCGATCACCCGGATCTCCGGCAGCGTTCCGGACGAGGTCTACGCCCGGGCCGCCGCCGAGTTCGACGAGCCCACGCTGGCCCGGCTGATCGCCCTGATCTGCGCCATCAACACCTGGAACCGGGTCGCGCTGGCCACCGGCAAGGTCGCCGGGACCGACGAGCGGCGCTGACCCACGCCGGGCGCCTCAGCGCGACCCGCCCCAAGGATCCGACCGCAGCTCGGCCGTGCTGCGCCGGGCCCGGCCGGGTGACGGCTCGTCGGCTGCCCGGCCGACCGCGATCATCGAGACCACCGCCCAGCCGGGGTCGGGGCGCAGCTCGGCCGTCAGCCCGTCCAGGTCGAACGCGCGGAACTGGTGCGAGGCCAGCCCCAGGGCCTGCGCCTGCAGGGTCAGGTGGGCGACCGCCTGGCCCAGGTCGAAGTCGGCGAACTCCGAGTACTGCAGGTCGGAACCGTCCACCTCACGCCGGGTCAGCGTGACCACCAGCAGGCCGGCGTCCAGTGCCCAGCGGGCCGAACTGGGCGCCAGGTACGGAGCCACTCGCGCGTGTCCGGGTTCCCCGGGCCGCGCGGTCAGGAACCCCCACGGCTGGGAGTTCCCGGCGGAGGGGGCCCACCGGGCAGCCTCCAGCAGCAGTTCCACCTCGTGCTCGTCGACCGCTCGGGCGGGATCGAACTTGTACGGGCTGAACCGCCCGGCCAGCAGCGGATGCAGATCACCAGTCACACCGCCCCCAACGGCCCACCCCATCCCGCCATTCCAGCCCACCCCACCCCACCCCACCCGACGTCAACCGGCCGCCGAGCGGGCGAACCGCTCGGCCCACTCGGCGAGGTGGTCGCGCAGTGCGGGCGGCTCGATCACCCGGAACTCGGCGCCGAGCGCGCCGAGGGCCATGGCGGGCCAGTCCAGCGAGTCGGCGGTCATCCGCAGCCGGCAGCGTTCGGCGGTCACCTCCTCGACCGTGCCCCAGCGTCCGACCGCGGACCGCACGGTGGCGGCGGGGGCCTCGACCAGGGCCTCGACCTGGTAGGGGCGGGGCGCGGTGTTCGCGCCGTCCCGGACGAACTCGGCGTAGTCGGCGGCGGGCAGTTCGCGCGGTCGGAACCGGGTGCCGCCGGGCAGCGGCGCGCTCAGCCGGTCGAGCCGGAAGGTGCGCCAGGCCTGCCGGTCGAGGTCGTAGGCGACCAGGTACCAGCGCCGTCCGAGGCAGACCAGTCGGTGCGGCTCGACCAGCCGCGCGCTCTGCCGGCCGTCGGCGGCGCGGTAGCGGAACCGCAGGTGCTCGCTGTCCCGGCAGGCGAGTGCGACGGCGGTGAGCCCGTCGGGGTCGATCCCCGGTTCGGCGCCGGGCGCGTCCCAGGCCGCGGGCACGGTCATCGCCCGCAGTGCGTCCACCCGTCGGCGCAGCCGGGCGGGCATCACCTGGACCACCTTGGCCAGCACCCGCACCGAGGCCTCGGCGATGCCCTCCACGCCGCCGGCGGCGGCAGCCTGCAGGCCGACGGCGAGCGCGACCGCCTCCTCGTCGTCGATCACCAGCGGCGGCAGCGCGGCGCCGGCGGCCAGCTGGTAGCCGCCGTCCACGCCGCGCTGCGCCTCCACGGGGTAGCCGAGCTCGCGCAGCCGGTCGATGTCCCGGCGCAGGGTGCGGGCCGACACGTCGAGTCGCCCGGCCAGTTCTTCGCCGGGCCAGAAGCGGTGGGTCTGCAGCAGGGAGAGCAGGCGCAGGGTCCGGGTGCTGGTGTTCGCCATGTCCACCATTCTCCTCGGCATTGCGGTCAGGAACTGACCGCAATGGCCCGTAGCGTTGGACTCGTCCGAAAGAGCTCGAAGCGGCTCGAAGGAACTCGATGCAGCTCGAAGCGGCTCGCACGAGCGGGAACGCGAAAGAACGCGAAAGAAGGCGGAGACCATGACCGAGACCACCACCCCGGCCCAGAACACCCCCCTGACCGGCGAGCGCGCGGACCTGCTGACGGCGCTCGGCAAGCAGCGCCACTTCCTGCGCTTCACCACCCGTGACCTCGACGACGAGCAGGCCGGCCGCCGCACCACGGTCAGCGCGCTCTGCCTCGGCGGGCTGATCAAGCACGTCAGCTCGGTGGAGCGGCTCTGGGCGGAGTTCATCGTCACCGGGCCGGCGGCGATGCCCGACTTCAGCACCTTCACCGAGGCGGACTTCGCCCGCCGGGGCGACGAGTTCAAGCTGCTGCCCGGGGAGACGCTGGACGAGGTGCTGGCCGACTACGCGGAGGTGGCCCGCCGGACCGACGAGCTGGTCGCCACCCTGCCCGACCTGGACGCCGCCCACCCGCTGCCGAAGGCGCCCTGGTTCGAGGTCGGCGCGTCCTGGTCGGCCCGGCGGGTGCTGCTGCACATCGTCGCCGAGACGGCCCAGCACGCGGGCCACGCCGACATCATCCGCGAGGCCCTGGACGGTGCCCGCAGCATGGGGTGACGGTGCGTCAGCCCGCGCTGACGCAGAACGGGTGGCCCGCGGGGTCGGTGAGCACGGTCCACTGGCCCTCGCCCGGCTGGAGTTCGGCCCGGGAGGCGCCGAGGGCGAGCAGCTCCTCCACGGCGGCGGCCTGGTCGGCCACGGTGAAGTCGAGGTGGACGTGCGGGCCGTCCGCCGGCCACGCGGGGGCCCGGTAGCCGGCCACCCGGACGAAGCCGAGCCCGGCTCCGGAGCCGCCGCCGAGGGCGGCGAACTCCGGCTCGCTGGCGGTGAGTTCCCAGCCCGTGACGCGCTGGTAGAAGGCGGCGAGCGCGACCGGGTCGGCGCAGTCGAGGACGATGGAAGAGACGGAACCGATGGCGGTCATCTGCGGTGACTCCTGGACATCAGAGGGGACTGTGGAACGAGCCGCAGCACGAACTACGGCACGAGCTAAGGCACGTGCGGCTCGGGAACAGCCCCAAGCCTCCACCGGCCCACCACCCCCGGTCTTGAACATCCTTGCGCCGCCGGATCCACCCACGCCCCCACCCACGCCCCCACCCACGCCCCCACCCACGCCCCCGCCCACCCGCCCGGCCCCGCCTGTCGGACCCGCCGCCTACCCTCCACCCGTGCTCAGCAGCGTGCCCGTCGCCAGCCGACCCGCCTTCGAGATCAGCGCGGTGACCTGCCGCGCGCACCACGCCCGCTGGTCCGCGCCGGAGGCGCGGGACGACCACCGGGTGGTCCTGGTGCGCCGGGGCGGGTTCCGGCGCAGTGCGGCGGGGGTGGCCGCCGACCTGGACCGGACCCTCGGCTACCTGGCGGGTCCGGGCGAGGAGGAGAGCTTCGCGCACCCGGCCGGCGGCGACCTGTGCACGGCGGTCACCGTGACGCCGGAGCTGTGGCGGTCGCTGGCCGGCGACACGCCGGTGCCCGCCGCACGGACGCTCCCGGTGGACCCGCGCCTGGACCTGGCGCACCGTCGGCTGCTGCTGGCGGGCCGTTCGGGCGACGTCGACTTCGCGCTGGCCGAGGAGTTGGTGGGCCTGCTCACCACGGCCGTCACCCGCACCGTGGCCGGCCCGGTGCCGGCGGGCGGCGGCTCGGCGCTGCGGGACCGGCGGCTGGTCGCGGCGGCCCGCGAGGCGATCGTGGCCGATCACCCGGCGGCCGGCACGCTGCTCTCGCTGGCCGAACTGCTGGGGGTCTCGCCGTACCGGCTGAGCCGCGCCTTCCCGCGCGAACTCGGGGTCTCCGTGACGGGGTACCGGCACCGGGTGCGGATCGCGACGGCGTTGGACCGGTTGGAGGGCGGCGAGCCGAGCCTGGCCGCGCTCGCGGCCGAGCTCGGCTACGCCGACCAGGCCCACTTCACCCGGACGCTGCACCGCCACCTCGGCCACACCCCGAGCGCGGTGCGTCGGCTCCTGCGGCGGACGGTCAGCGGCGGCCGTGCGGCCAGCGCTTGAGCACGGCCGGCTCCGCACGTTCCCCGGTGGGCCAGACCAGCAGCCGGATCCGCTCCTCAGTGCCGGGCGCGCCGAACCCGTCCTCGCCGGGCTGGACGACGTTCGCCAGGTTGGCGCGCGCGGCGCGGACCCGCACGAAGCCCTCGGGGACGTCGAACTTCACGGCGTCCGGCAGGTAGTCGGTGGTGCCCAGCACGGCCAGCCGGCCGGTCGGCACCTCCAGGCTCGCCTCCACCACGTGGTCGTAGGCGTCGAGGGCCAGGTCCGGGTGGTCGTCGGCCGGTCGCTCGTCGAGCACCTCGACCGTCACGGCCACGTGCATATTGACCTGGGTGCCGATGCCGATGACCTGCTCCGAGACGGCGATCGCGTCGGCCACCGTCTCGCTGGTCCAGGCGCCCTCCAGGTCGTCGTCGGTCTCCTCGTCCATCACGGCGAACTGGAAGTAGTCCGCGAAGATCCGTAGTTCGGTTGCTGCCACGAGGTGCTCCAGGTGCTCTCTCGTCCGGGTCCGTCCGGATCTGGATATCACCTGGTCAGGACAGGCTTGACGGCGGGTCAGCGCCGGTAGGCGCGCAGGAAGGCGGCGACTCCGCCGGTGAGCAGCCGGTCGGTCTCGCCGGCGGGCAGCGGCAGCACGCCGTAGTGCGAGAGCAGGGTGACCTGATGAGTGGTCAGCGACATGAAGTGGGTGGCGGTCAGGGCGGGGTCGCCGTGCAGGTCGAGCAGGCCGGCCTCGGCGAGCCCGGTCATCGCCGCGGCGAGCGCCTGGCCGACCGGGCCGGGGCCGGCGTCCTTCCAGGCCTGGAGCACCTCGCCGGGCACGTGGTCGGCCTCGGCGTGGATGTGGCGGACGAGCGCGAAGTGGTCCGGGAAGTCGGTCATCAGGCCGGTGAAGGCGCGGGCCAGGGCGACCAGGTCGCGCTCCAGGTGTTCGGGGCGGGGCGGCCGCTCAGGGTCCAGCAGGGTGCTCATCCGGGCCAGTTGGGCGTCCCGCACGTCGCTGGAGGTCCAGCTGACGACGGTGCGGAAGAGCTCGGCCTTGCCGCCGGGGAAGTGGTTGTAGAGCGTCCGGGTGGAGACGCCGGCGGCTGCCGCGAGCGCGTCCACCGAGGCGCGCGCGTAGCCCTCGCGGCCGAAGACCGTGCAGGCGGCGCTCGCCATCGCGATCCGCTTCTCCAGCGTCCTGGACGGCACTTCGCGCCGCGATCGCTCCAGCCAGGCCTCGTTGGTGCTGCCCACGTGCGCCTCCCGATCCGATGAGTGCGGCGGCGGGGTGGCCGGCGGAGCACTCAGGCGAAGTACAACGACCGTTGCAATTTTTACAACGCTCGTTGTACTTTACCGGAGGAGCGGCCGCCGAAACGGCCGAATCGCCACTCGGAGGGGAAACCACGCCATGCCCGCCAACGCCACCACCAATGCCGCCGCCACCACCGGATCCGCCGAGCAGGACCGGCCGCTGCGCGTCGCCGTCATCGTCGCCAGCGTCCGCGAGGGCCGGCTCGGCCCCCGGGTGACCGAGTGGTTCCTGGAGACCGCCGCGAGCCAGGCGGGCATGGAGTACGACGTCATCGACCTCGCCGAGGTCGAGCTGCCGCTGGTGATGCCGGGCTGGGGTGCAGAGCCGAGCGCCGCCACCGCCGCCGTGCTGGCCGAGCTCACGCCGCGGCTCGCCGACGCCGACGCGTTCGTGGTGGTCACGCCCGAGTACAACCACAGCTTCCCGGCCGCGCTGAAGAACCTGGTCGACTGGTTCCGCGCGGAGTGGCAGGCCAAGCCGGTCGGCTTCGTCTCCTACGGCGGTCTGGGCGGCGGCCTGCGGGCGGTGGAGCAGCTCCGCCTGGTCTTCGCCGAGCTGCACGCCGTCACGATGCGCGACTCGGTCAGTCTGCACGCGCACTGGTCCGGCCTGACGGCGGAGGGCGTTCCGGCGGACACCGCCGTCTCCGAGGGGGCGGTCAAGGGCATGCTGGGCCAACTGGACTGGTGGGGCCGGGTGCTGCGGTCGGCGCGAGTGGCCACGCCGTACGCGGGCTGACGGGACGGCGCGGCCCACTGGCCGCCCCGCCCCGTCCTGTCCCGCCCCGCCCCGTACCGTCACCAACTTGCCGGGCCTCACCCCCGCCCGCGCGGCCCCCGCACCGCCGCCCGCGCCGGGAGCCAGGTGCCCACGGTGGCGAGCGCGGCCGCACCGGCCAGCACCAGGCCCAACTGGACCGGCGGCACCGCGATCCCGGCGGTGCCCCGGGTGATCCCGTCCGCGTAGCCGGTCAGCACCGCGAGGGCGATGCCGAGCCCGAGCAGGGTGGCGATCAGCACGGCGGCCGCGGTCTCCCAGCCGAGCATCCGCCGCACCTGCCGCCGGGTGGCCCCGACCAGCCGGAGCGCGGCGAACTCGGGCCGCCGGTCGGTGATGCTCATCGCCAGCGTGTTGAGCACGGCGATCGCGACGAAGGCGACGATCAGCCCGAGCATCACGTACCCGATCTCCGTGCTGGTGCTGCTCTGGGTGGCGCGCGCGGTGGCCCCGTCCAGCACGCCGAGCCCGGGGTCGGCCGCCAGCGCGGAGGCCAGCGCCCGGCGGGTGAGCCCGTCGCCGCGGACCAGCACCTCGTCGTCCAGCGGCACGTCCACGTGGGCGGCGACCAGGTCGTGGGGGAGCGTCAGGTCGCCGAAGCCGAGGCCCCGGGCGTACAGCGCGACCACGGTCAGCTCAGCGGGGGTGCCGTCCGGCAGGGTCAGCCGGACCCGCTGGCCGAGGTGGTAGCCCAGCCCGGTGGCGGCCGCCAGTGTGCCGTCGACCCTCGACGCGTCAGCGGAGGTCCCGTCAGCGGACACCCCATCAGCGGACACCCCGTCAGCGGATGCCCCACCAGCGGATGCCCCACCAGCGGGCGCCCCATCAGTGGGCGCCACGTCAGTCCCGGCACTCCCCGTCAGCGCCCCCAGGTCCCCGGCGGTCACCGCGAGGTCGAGCGTGTCGGACAGCCGCTGCGGCGTCACCGCCTGCACGCTGCGCTCGGTCAGCCCGTCCCGCACCTGGGTGTGCAGCACCCGGGTCACCGTCCGCACCCCGGGCACGGCCGCCAGCCGGGCGGCGGCGTCCGCGGGCACCCGCGGGCCGACCACGTAGTCGGCGAGGTCGCCCCGGTCCAGCTGCAACTGCGCGGCGTGGCTCACCGTGCTGCCGCTGAACAGGATCCCGCAGGCCATCGCGGTCAGCAGGGTCAGCGGGGTGATCACCGAGGCCAGCCGGTGCGCCCCGGCCCGCAGGTTCTGGGTGGCCAGGAACCCGCCCACCGGGGAGAGCCGCAGCGGCAGGCCGAGCACCGCGACGGCGCCGCGGACGGCCGGCGGCCCGAGCAGCGAGAGCGCGCTGCACCAGAGCAGGATCGCGGTGAAGCAGACCGGGGAGGACGCCGCGTCCGAGTGCAGCACGTTGAGCACCAGGGTCAACGTCACGGCCCCGGCGAGCACCAGCACGCCGAACAGCACCCGGCCCCAGGAGAGCCGCGGCGGCCGCACCTCGGCCTCGCCGAGCGCCTGCACCGGCCGGATCGCGGCGGCCCGCCGGGCCGAGATCCGGGCCGCGCCCCAGCCGGCCAGCAGGGTGGCCGCGGCGGCGATCAGCACCGGGAAGGGGGAGAGCACCACCGGCAGGTTCGCCGGGATCACGTCCAGCGCGACGAACCGGTCGTGCAGCCAACTCCCCAGCGGCAGCCCGGCGCAGGCGCCGAGCGAGCCTGCGAGGGCCCCCACCAGCAGCGCCTCGCCGCCGATCATCTTGCGGATCTGGCGGCCGGTCGCGGCCACCGCCCGCAGCACCGCGATCTCCCGCTGGCGCTGCTGGATCGAGAGCGCGAAGGTGCCGACCACCACCAGCAGGGCGACCAGCACGGAGGTGCCCGCCAGCACGGCGCCCGTGCTGATCAGCCGCACCGCGGCGTCGGCGGCGTCGGGGAACTCGGCCGGACCCCGGTCGGCACCGGTGCGCACCACGGCGCCCGGCACGGTGGGCGTGCTCCGCAGCAGGTCGCGGACCTGTGCCGGGAGCTGGGCTGCGGACTGCGCTGCGGACTGTGCCGAGGACTGCGCCGGGAAGACCCCGATGGCGCTGACCAGCCCGTCGTGGCCGGCCAGTTGGCGGGCCTGCACGGTGCCGAAGTACACCGCGCTCTGCGCAGTGAAGCCCTGGGCGGTGACGCCGACGACGTGCAGCGCCAGCGTGCCGCCGGCGGTCCTGGCCGGCACCGTCGCTCCCACCGCCAGGTGGGACCGGGCGGCGGTGCCCGCGTCCAGCACCACCTCGTCCGGCGCGGCCGGCGCCCGCCCGGCGGCCGGGGTCAGTCCGGCGAGCGGCGCGGACTCCCAGCCGTGGCCCCAGGATTCGCTGGTGCGGCCGCCGGGCAGCAGCACCGGGAAGGTCACCTCGGTGGTCACCGACCGCACCGAGGGCAGCGCGGCGATCCGGTCGGCGAGCGCGGCCGGCACCCAGGCGCGGTCGGCGATCGGCTTGTCCTTCACCTTGGTCTTGCCCTTGCCCTGCTTCTCCACCTCGTGGACGCTCTGGTCTCCGGTGACCAGCGCCGGCGCGGCGGCGTACCGCTCCGGCCGGACCTGGCCGAGGATCCCGGTGGTCAGCAGGGTGCCGCAGCCGCAGATCAGCGCGGCGGCGCAGAACAGTGCGACGAAGGCGCCGGCGAAGCCGCCCTTGCGGTGCCGCACGGTGGCGAGTGCGAGTCCCAGCATCATCGGTTCCACGCTCCCAGGTGGATCATCCGGTCGGCCACGGCGGCGGCGGTCGGGGCGTACATGGTGTCGGCGATCCGGCCGTCGGCGAGGAAGAGCACCTCGTCGGCGTAGGCGGCGGCGACCGGGTCGTGGGTGACCATCACGATGGTCTGGCCCAGCTCGTCCACCGTCTGCCGGAGCAGGGTGAGCACCTCGCGGGCCGTCAGGGTGTCCAGCGCGCCGGTGGGTTCGTCGGCGAAGAGCACCTCGGGATCGGAGATCAGCGCCCGGGCGATCGCCACCCGCTGCTGCTGGCCGCCGGAGAGCTGGCCCGGCCGGTGCTCGATCCGCTCGCCCAGGCCCACCCGGTGGATCAGCTCGGCGAGGCGCCCCAGGTCGGCGCGTCGGCCGGCCAGGCGCAGCGGCAGGGTGATGTTCTGCTCCACCGTCAGCGCCGGGACCAGGTTGAACGCCTGGAAGACGAACCCGGCGCGCTCGCGGCGCAGTTCGGTCAGCTTGCGCTCGCTCAGCCCGGACAGCTCCGTCCCGCCGAGCCGGACGGTGCCGGCGGTCGGCGTGTCCAGGCCGGCCGCGCAGTGCAGGAAGGTGCTCTTGCCCGAGCCGGACGGCCCCATCACGGCGGTGAAGCCGCCCTTGGGCAGCCGCACCGTCACCTCGCGCAGCGCGGCCACCGCACCCCGGCCCTTGCCGTAGACCTTGCTGACGGCTTCCAGACTGATCGCATCGGCCCTGCTGCTGGTCCGCTTCGCTTCGACCCTGTTGTTGCTCGCTCCGACCCCGCTGCTCTTCGCTTCGGCCCCGCTGCTCTTCGCTTCGCTCATGGCAACCAGCTTGCCGAGCAGCGCGGTTGACCGGCAGAGACGGCCTCACCCGCGACCCGTGAGCTCGTCATGGGTAGGGTCGTGACGTGATCAGACTCCTGCTGGCGGAGGACCAGCACGTGATGCGCAGCGCGCTCGCCGCGCTGCTGGCCCTGGAGCCCGACCTTGAGGTGGTGGCCGAGACCGGCACCGCCGACGAGGTGGTGCCGCGCGCGCTCGTCTACCGGCCGGACGTGGCGGTGCTCGACATCGAGATGCCGGGGGAGATGGACGGGTTGCAGGCCGCGGCCGAGCTGAAGGTGCGGCTGCCCGGTTGCCGGACCCTGATGCTCACCTCGAACGGCCGGCCCGGACTGCTCCGGCGAGCACTGGACGCCAAGGTGGACGGGTTCCTGCTGAAGACCGCGCCGGCCGAGGAGTTGCTCGCGGCGATCCGCCGGGTGGCCGCCGGCGGGCGCGTCCTCGACCGGGAACTGGCGGTCGCCGCCTGGGACTTGGCGGAGAATCCGCTGACCCCCCGGGAGAACGACGTGCTGCGGGTGCTGGCGGAGGGCGCCGAGCCGCCGGAGATCGCGACCCGGTTGCACCTCTCCACCGGGACGGTGCGCAACGTGCTGACGGCGGTGGTCGGCAAGCTGGCCGCGCGCAACCGCACCGACGCGGTGCGGATCGCCCGGGACGCCGGCTGGATCTGACGAGCCGTCAGAACAACTCGGAGGCAGGCTCCGGGGTCCGGCAACGGTCCAGCGGCAGGTCGGCGCGCAGCAGGTACCAGCCGTCCTCCGGCCCGGCGGTCAGGGTGCCGCCGAGCTGGGCGAGCCGCAGCGAGAGCCCGCCGATCCCGGAGCCGGGCGGGCGCACACCCTGCGGCACCCCGTCGTTCTCCACCTCCAGCCGCGCGCTCGCCCCGCGCACCGAGGTGGCGATCCGGGTGTGACGGGCCGCGCTGTGCCGCAGGATGTTGGTGACCGCCTCCCGCAGCACCACGCCCAGCACCGCCTGGGCCGCCGCCGGCAGCGGCTCGTCCTCGACCTCCACGGTGATCTCGCCGGCCTCCAACACCACGGTGGCCCAGGCGAGTTCGGTGTCGAAGCTGAGCTTGGGGCCGTCCCCGGCCAGCGCCCCCAGCTCGGCCGCCCCGCGCTCGGCCAGGGCCGCGATGTCGCGCAGTTCGGCGCCGCAGCGCCCGGGGTCGGCGCCGGCCAGCCGGGTGGCGAGCTCGGCCTTCAGCAGGATCGCGGCCAGCCCGTGGCCGAGCAGGTCGTGCAGGTCGCGGGCGGCCCGCAGGCGCTCGGCCAGCACCGCGGCCCGGGCCATCCCGGCCGCCGCCCGCTGGAGTTCGCGGACCAGCCGGATCAGCCGCAGCACCCCGTAGACCACCACGCAGGTGATCAACGCGTTGACGGCGGTGAGCAGCACCGCGCCCGGGCCGCCGCCGGTGACCACCCCGGCCGCCAGCGATACGCCGACCGCGACGGTCCAACCGGCCCGCAGCGGCAGCGCGATCAGCGCCGAGCCGGCCAGGATGCCGACCGCGCCGATCCAGTTGCGCCCGAACCAGGGCAGCGGCGTCAGCGCCAGGACCGCCGAGACCAGCAACGCGAGCCGGCCGTAGCGGGTGGCGTCCTGGATCGAGAACCGGACCTGGAGGGCGCACAGCACCAGCACGGCCGGCAGGCCGAGGCCGAGCAGCCCGGGCGGCAGGTAGAGCAGCGCCTTCGCGCAGAAGGCGCCCAGCAGGAACACGTAGAGGCCGAGCGCGGTGCGCAGTTCGGGCGGGTCGGCCACGGTCTCGACGGCCGGGGTGGCCGCGACCGCCGCCTCGACGGCGAACCGCCCGTCCGGCTCCAGCCCCGCCGTCAGCCGCCCGCCGACCGCGCGGACCCGGGCAGCGAGCCCGTCCAGCAGGTCGGCGCCGAGCGCGGCGGTCGGCACGCCGTCGCTGACCACCCGCAGTTCCACCTGGTCGGCCCGCTCGGCGGTGGTGATCTCGCACCGCCGGGCGTCCCCGACCCGGACCACCGAGGTGACCGCCTCGCGCAGCACCGTCGCCAGCACCGTGCCGGCCGGGCCGAGCGGTTCGCGGTGCCCGATCCGCAGCTCGGCGGCGATCCCGGCCGAGGCCAGCAGTGCCTCGGCGCTGGCCGCCTCGGGCGCGAGCGAGAGGCTGCGCAGCTCGGCGGCGGTGGCCCGGGTGCGGGTCAGCGTGCGGCGGGCCACCTCGGTCAACGCGCCCAGCACGGACGGGTCCGCGCCGCGGGCCAGCCGCTCGACCTCGGTCAGCCCGGCGGCCAGCTCGCCCTGCAGGCCGGCCGCGATCCGCAGCCGCTCGTCGGTCACCGCGTTGGCGGCCAGTGTGAGCCGGGCGCCGTGCACCCGGTTGGCCAGCAGCGCGAGGGTGGTGACGGCGAACAGCATCACGCCGCCGAGCGCGACGGTGAGGGTCATGTCCACGGTGTCGCGCACGCTGCCCGAGCGGACCGCCTCGATGGCCGGGGCGGCGGTGAACAGCGCGGCCAGCAGCCACCAGCGACGGCCGAGCAGCAGCGAGGCGGCGGGCAGGCAGAGCAGCCCGATCGACACCCCGAGCAGTCCGACCGCGACCCCGGCGAGCGCCAACTCGGCGACCAGCCAGGCCGACCGGGTCGGCCGCGGGCCCGGCCGCAGCCGCAGCGCCACCAGCCCGAGGCAGGCGGCCACCGCCGCCGCCCCCTCGACGGGGTGACCCGGTATCCGCCCCAGCCCCTTCACTACGTGCGCGGCGGCCAGCGCTCCGGCGACCGCGACCACCACCGCCCGCGACAGCCGGGTCGGGACCTGCGTGCTCTCCCCCATCCGGGCATGGTACGCGGGGCCGCGGCGGGACTTGATCACCAGTCAGCGGTCGACCGGGCCACCCCGGCCCGGTGCTCAGCCCTGGGCGCGACGGTCCTTCAGCCGACCCAGCGAGTCCACGTACTTGAGCATCAGCCGGGCGAACTCCAGCCGGTCGTCCTCGGCCCAGTCGGTGGTGATGTAGTCGAAGGCCTCGCGCTGGTGGCGCCGGAAGCGCGCCATCAGCTCGGCGCCCTCGGGGCTGAGCACCAGCACGGTCCGGCGGCCGTCCTGCTGGGAGGCGGCGCGGGTCAGGTACCCGGCCTTGATGTTGTCGCCGACCATCCGGCTGGCCACCGAGGGGTCGACGCCGAGCAGCTCGGCCACGGCGCCGACGGTGATCTCCTTCTCGGAGTCCCGGGTGTGCTCCTGGACGATGTTCAGGACCAGGGTGCGGCTCAGGTCCTTGGCCGAGACGGGGTTCGCCACCTCCAGCAACGAGGTGCGGCGCAGTTTGCCGAAGGCCGGGCCCACGGCGTCCAGCAGTTCCTCGGCCGTCTGCGGCTCGTGCTTCGTCATGCCCCCAGCATAGTGTGTTGACGCGAATTTATATGCATGTCAGCATGCATATGTCTTAGAGCATTGATTATCCAAACATCGGGGGACACCCATGACCGTTCTCATCACCGGCGCCCGCGGCCAGGTCGGCCGGGCCGTCCTGCGCCGGCTGCACGCCGTCGGCCTGCCCGTCCGCGCCGCCAGCGCCCACCCGGCCGACCTGACCGTGCCGGCCGGCGTCGAGACCGTCGAGCTCGCGCTCGACCGGCCGCAGACCCTGCCGGCCGCGCTCGACGGCGTGCGCCAGGTGTTCCTCTACCCGCAGCCCGAGGGCATCGAGGCCTTCACCGGGGCGGCACGGGCCGCCGGCGTCGAGCACGTCGTCCTGCTCTCCTCCGCCTCGGTGCTCGGCCCCGACGCCGAGACCGACCCGCTCGCCTCGCACAGCCTCCTGGTCGAGCGCGCCCTGCTCGCCGCCGGCCTGCCGAGCACCCTCCTGCGCCCCGACGCCTTCGCCAGCAACGCCCTCGGCTGGTGCCACGCCACGGTGCACCACCAGCCGATCCAACTCGCCTACCCGGACGCGCACATCGCGCCCATCCACCCCGAGGACATCGCCGACGTCGCCGTCGAGGCCCTCACCGGCACCACCCTGCGCGGGCGCGCACTCGCCCTCACCGGCGGCCAGTCCCTCACCTTCCGCGAGCAGATCGCCGTCCTCGCCGAGGTGCTCGGCCGCGAGATCCCGGTCGAGACGATCACCCGCGCGCAGGCCGAGCAGCAGCTGGGCCGGTTCATGCCCGCCGCGGCGGCCGGCTCCCTGCTCGCCCTGTGGGAGGCCGCCACCGCCGGCCCCGCCCCCATCGCCGACACCACCCGCACCCTGCTCGCCCGCCCGGAGCGCACCTTCCGGCAGTGGGCGACCGAGAACGCCACCGCCTTCGACGCGCACCGAGGAGCGTCCCGATGACACCGATCGGGTCCTCAACGTGGTCCGCGGCAACCCCGGCGCCCGCGGCAACCCCGGCGCCACCGACGCCGACGCCCGCACCGCCGTCACCGTCCTCGAACGCATGACCCGCAACCTCGAACCCCGCTGACCGGCCGTCACCCGAGCGGGCGCCCGACCCGCCTGCGTTACGCGCCGCCCGAGCGCAGTGTCAGCAGGGTGATCTCGCTCGGCGCGAAGACCCGGAAGGGCGGCCCCCAGAAACCGGTACCCCGGCTGGTGTAGAGCTGGGTCCGCTCCCCGTGCCGGCTCAGGCCGTGCACCACCGGCTGGTCGATCCGGACCAGGAAGTTGAACGGCCAGATCTGGCCGCCGTGGGTGTGCCCCGAGATCTGCAGGTCGATGCCGGCGGCCGCCGCCTGCGGAACGTACTTGGGCTGGTGGGCGACGAGCAGCACCGGCCGGTCCGGGTCCGCCCCCGCCAGCGCGCCGAGCAGGTCCGTGCGGTGCCCGGCCAGACCGGAGGACTCCGCGGTCACGTCGTCCACACCCGCCAGCACCAGGGCGTCCCCGCCGCGCTCCACCACGACGTGGCGGTTGTGCAGCGGCTCCCAGCCCAGGTCCGCCATGCGGTCCAACCAGCCCTGCGCCTCCCCGCCGTACTCGTGGTTCCCCGTGACGTACACCTTGGCCAGCCGCGACCGGATCGTCCCGAGCGGCGCGGACTGCTCCCGGCGCTGGGCCGGGGTGCCGTCGGCGATGTCCCCGGCGTGCACCACCACGTCCGCGTCCAGCGCGTTCACCGCCTCGGCGACCCGCGCCGACCAGCCCGCCCGGTCGATCGGCCCGTAGTGGGTGTCGGCCAGCACCACGACCCGGGTCCCGTCCAACCCACCGCCGAGCCGGGGCAGGTGGACGTCCAACCGCCGCACCCGGGGCACCCGCATCGCCTCGTAGTGCCCCCACCCCAGCAGCCCGGCGGCCACCGCGGCCACGGCCACCGCCACCACCCTGGCCCGATCGGCACCGCCGACCCCGAACCCGCCGAGCACCAGGTCCACCGCGCCGCCCAACACCGACCAGGTGAACAGCACCCACATGACCCCGAGACTGGTGTCCGCGACCCGCGCGGCCCGGTCGTCCCCCAGCCGGTGGCCCCGGACCATCAGGAACGGGAAGCACACCAGCCAACCGGCGAACACCACCGTCCCGCCCAGGAACACCGGGAACGGCCAGCCGGCACCCGCGCCGAACAACGTCCACCAAGGCGGCAGACACAGCACCACGAGCACCAGGACAACCACGGCCAACCGCCGCACCATCCGCCGCGGACGCCTGCCTCCACCCGCCCCTTCGGCCACGGCCGTGTCCGCCGCCGACCCGACGGATTCGCCACTCGTCACTGCGCCACCCCTCACGTCTGCTGCCCCCATCATCCCGCCCCACCCCACGCCAGCCGACGACGGGGCGGAACCACAGCCCGCGCGACCCCCTTCGCCGAGGTCTTCGAACACGAGGGCCGGCACCACCTCCACACCTGCCGTCGCCGCTGCGGGTGCTTGCCTGACGCCTCACCAGGCAGCCGCCTCGGCTCGGACTCGGGGCAACGCCCACGGCTCCAGTACGCCTGTGACGAAGTCGGCAAGGAACTGGACCGCCCCACCGGTGTAGTGCCACCAGACCGAGCTTCGCGAGGCGACAGTCACCGTCCACTCCTGCGGGTCAGCCGGATTGGTGCTCCACAGGAAGAAGTCCCCTTGGGGCGACCCAGCCCAGGGAAGCAGACCGCCTGGGGCGGGGAACGGGTGGAGCGGGACGGCCAGGTCAGCTTCCGCACACCACTCCGCGATGGTCTCAAGCTCTTCGAGCGTTCCTTCCACCCATCCGGTCTCCCTGCCCGGCCCTGGAGTACCGACGCCCAGGAAGTCGCCGATGACGAAGGACGGGTAGAGCTCGCAGAGGAGCTTGTAGTCGGCCGGCAGTGCGACGCCCAGCTCGGCCTCCAGTACAGGCCAGTCGATGGCCTGGCGGGCCGGAAGCCGCAGCGAGGTCATGCCCGGCACTGCGAGCTCCAAGGCCGCGATCGCCTCTGCGGGATCGGTCAGACGGTGGGCCGGTGTCTGGGTGCCGGCAAAGTAGTCCATCCGATCAGGGTGCCGAAGCGGACCCCCGTCGATGGCATGACCCCCTGCCTCCGGGCCTCAGCCCGGAATGATGGGCATCCGGTTCCCGCCCCTCAGACCCGCCCGTAGCGGGCCGCCTGGTCGGCGAACTCCCGGGCCATCTCCGCGGACACGGTCGGACGGGTGTGGTGGATGGCGTCCAGGTAGTCCGAGGTGCCGGGCTCGGTGCGTTCCCCGGTGTCGAGGGTGTGCTCGAAGGCGCTCTGGGCGACCGCCATGGCGACCTGCCTGATGTCGGCGGGGGTGAAGCCCTCGCTCGCCGCGGCGAGGACTGCCGTGTCGGCGGCGGTGCCGGTCTTCGCCGTGTAGCCGGCCCACAGGGCGTCGCGCGCGCCGAGGTCGGGCGGCCCGACCGGCAGGACGTAGTCGAACCGGCCGTGGCGCAGGAACGCCGGGTCGAGGGCGGCCACCGAGTTGGTGGCGCAGACGAGCAGCCGGCCGTCGCGCTCGCGGAACCGGACGATCGACTTGAGGAGTTCGTTGGCCACACCGACCCATTCCGGGGCGGCGAGGCTGCGCGTGCCGGCGACCTCCTCGACCTCGTCGATGAAGAGCAGGACGTTGTCGAGCTGCGCCACCTCCTCGAACCGGCGGCCGAGTCCGGTGGCCAGCCCGTCCTCCGACGCGAGCCGGGAGGGGAGGAGCTCGACGAACGGCCAGCCGAGCCGACCGGCCACGGCCTTGGCGAACGTGCTCTTGCCCGTGCCCGGTGGCCCGAACAGCACGACGGCGCGCGGTGGCTCCACCCCGTGGGCGTCCGCCAGCTCGGGATTGGCCAGGGGCAGCACCAGGCGCCGCTCGATGAGCCGCTTCTCGTCGGCCATGCCGGTGAGCTGCTCCCAGAGGCGGGCCTCCGGCATGATCGCGCCCAACGTGGCCAGGACCGCCGCGCCCTGGGCACTGGCCGCCTCCGACTTCTCGAAGTACGTGAGCCCCCGGCGCGGGCGGAACCCGGAGTTGACCAGTGCGGTCGCGCCGGTCTCCTCGTCGGGCAGCAGCGCCGCGACGATCCGCGCGCCGGCGCCCCGCAACCGGTGCTCCAGCGCGGACAGCAGCGCGGTGCCCAGGCCCAGGTTCCGCCAGGCCGGGTGCAGCGCGATGCGCAGCACCCACGCCCGGTCCCCGTCGACCCGGCCCACCGCCGCACCCACGAGGTGCCCGTCGGCCACCGCGACGACGCTCGGGTCCCGCGCCTGCAACGCGGCGACGACGTCGGACAGGCGGAAGACGGCGGCCTGGTCCGTGGTGGCGCTCTCCGCGTCGAGCCGGACCACCGCCTCAAGGTCGTCCGGCGTGAAGTCCCGGACGTGCCACACAGCCATACGCCACTCTCGAACCTCGCGCCCCCTGGGACTTCCATCATCGTCCCGCCTGCGGGGTCCCTGCCCGCCTGAAGCGGAACGACCCGATCCACCCGGTCCGCATCAGCCGGCGTGCCCCTCCCTCGGATCCCTCGGAGGTATTTCGACTCGTCCCGAGCCGGGTGCGGACGCATATGTCGGCGATATGCCGTACTGCCTAAGCTCTGGGCATGCGCGTGTTGATCGTGGAGGACGAGCCCTACCTGGCGGAGGCCGTCCGGGACGGTCTCCGGCTGGAAGCGATCGCCGCCGACATCGCCGGCGACGGCGACTGCGCCCTGGAGCTGCTCAGCGTCAACTCCTACGACCTCGCGGTCCTCGACCGTGACATCCCCGGCCCCACCGGCGACGAGATCGCCCGATGGATCGTCGCCTCCGGCAGCGGCATCCCGATCCTCATGCTCACCGCTGCCGACCGGATCGACGACAAGGCGTCCGGGTTCGAGCTCGGCGCCGACGACTACCTCACCAAGCCGTTCGAGCTCCGAGAACTCGTCATGCGGCTGCGGGCGTTGGACCGCAGGCGCGCGCACGCCCGGCCCCCGGTCAGCGAGATCGCGGACCTGCGGCTGGATCCGTTCCGCCGGCAGGTCTTCCGCGACGGCCGCCACGTCGCGCTCACCCGCAAGCAGTTCGCGGTGCTGGAGGTGCTCGTCGCCGCCGGAGGCGGTGTCGTCAGCGCCGAAGAACTCCTGGAGCGCGCCTGGGACGCCAACGCCGACCCCTTCACCAACGCCGTCCGCATCACCATCTCCGGCCTGCGCAAACGACTCGGCGAACCACGGCTCGTCGCCACGGTGCCCGGCGTCGGCTACCGGATCGACACCGGCAGCGACACCGGCAGCGACACCGGCATAGGCACCGGCACGGACACCGCCCACCCCGGCAGCACGCGTGCATAGGCGCCCGGGGCTCAGCACCCGCCTGAAACTCGCCATCAGCTACGCCGGGTTCCTCCTGGTCGCCGGCACCATCCTGCTGGCCGTGGTGTGGGCGTTCCTGCTGCGCTACGTACCCGACAGCCCCCAGGGCCTCCTCGGGGTGGCCCCCAACCGCCACGTCCTCGTGCGCGTGTTCGCTCCCGCCGCGGCCGGAGCGCTGGCCTTCCTGCTGGTGTTCGGCCTGTTGGGCGGTTGGATCCTCGCCGGCCGGATGCTCGCACCGCTCACCCGGATCGCGGACGCGGCGCGGGCGGCCGCGAGCGGATCACTGTCCCACCGGGTCCGCATGCCGGGTCCCCGGGACGAATTCCGCGAACTCGCCGACGTGTTCGACTTGATGCTCCACCAACTCGAATCCCACGTCGCCGAACAGCAGCGGTTCGCCGCGAACGCCTCCCACGAACTGCGCACGCCGCTGACGATCTCGAAGACGCTCCTCGACCTCGCCCGCACCGACCCCACCCGGGACCAGGGCGAACTCATCGAACGCCTCCGCACCGTCAACACGCGGGCGATCGACCTCACCGAGGCCCTCCTGCTGCTCAGCCGCGCCGACCGCAAGAGCTTCACCCGCGAGCCCGTCGACCTGTCCCTCATCGCCGAAGAGGCCGCCGAAACGCTGCTCCCCCTCGCCGAGAGGCGCCGGATCACGCTCGACGTCACCGGCGGGAAGGCGCAGACCCTCGGCTCCGCGGCGCTCATCCTGCGGATGGTGACGAACCTCGTCCAGAACGCCATCGTCCACAACATCCCCTCCGGCGGCAGCGTGACGGTCCACGTCGAAGCGCAGCCCGGCGCGAGCGTGTTGCGGGTCGAGAACACCGGCCAACGGGTCATCCCGGCGGAACTCCTACCGACCCTCACCGAACCGTTCCGACGCGGAACGGAACGCGCGCGCACCGACGAACACGTCGGCGTCGGCCTCGGGTTGGCCATCGTGCACAGCATCGTCCGAGCGCACGACGGGACCATCGATCTCGCGTCCCGCCCGACCGGCGGCCTCATCGTCACGATCCGACTCCCCGGCACGCCGCACGAATCGTCACCGAGCGGTTCCTAGGCCTGCGGCGTATCGCGGACGTACGGAAGAACGCATACGCCACCGCAACAGGCTGCCGTCTTCAGTGGAGGCACGAGGACCACACGGGTGGGGCGATCGGTTGCCGACAGCGGTCGCCGATGGACGCGCACCCGCACCGGTCGATTTGTCGATCAGGAAGGACCGAGACCATGGACCCGGATTCCGTACGCGCTATCAACCGTCGGCGGCTGCTCGGGTGGGGCGGGTTGGCGGCCGCCGGCGTGGCCGCGGCCGCCACGTCGGCGGCCGCCCTGCCCGGTCGCGCCGACCCGGCTCCCACCGGCTCCGACAGCCCGGACTCCGACATCCCACCGGCCACCCGTCCCGGCGGAGCCTACGACCAGTACGTGGCGAAGCTGGCCGCCGAGGGCAAGTTCTCCGGCGTGGTGCTGTTGTCGCACCAGGGTCGGACGGTGCTGTCCCGCAGCTACGGCATGGCCGACCGGGAGAAGGGCATCCGCAACCACGAAGGCATCGCGTTCAGCCTCAGCTCGGCGGGCAAGCCGTTCGGCGCGGTGGCCGTCCTGCAACTGGCGCAGCAGGGCAAGTTGAGCCTGTCGGACACGGTGGGCACCCACCTGAAGGGCTACGCCGAGGACGTCGCCGACCAGGTGACCATCCACCACCTGCTCTCCGGCACCTCCGGGTTGGAGACCCCGGAGGAGGACGTGCGGCGCGTCTTCCAGAGCCGGCAGGAGGTGCACGACTACTACGAGCAGTGGGTCCGGCAGGCCAAGCTGGTGGCAGCCCCGGGCACCGGCACCGGCACCGGCCACTCCGGTGCCGACATCGGCATCCCCGCGTTGATCGTGGAGGCCGTGAGCGGCGAGACGTACTGGGACTACGTGCAGGAGAACGTCTTCGGGCGCTGCGGCATGACCGGCTCGGCGTTCCGCACCAGGCCGCAGTGGCTCACCGACGAGCACATCGCGCACCCGTACATGACGCTGGCCGACGGCAGCCAGGTCGACGCGGTCCGCAACCTGGACAGGAGCAGCCCGTCCCCGGACGTCCTCGGCAAGAACCCGGGCCGCAGCTTCATCGACGCCCCCGGGGACGGCGGCTTCGCCACCGCGCCGGACCTGGTCCGGTTCACGCGCGCGCTGGGCGACGGCACGCTGCTGGCCCGGCCCTGGGCCGAGTTGCTCACCGGGGCCAAGATCCCCCACGGCGGTTCCTCGTTCGGGGCCTACGACCTGCCGGTCCACATCCTCGGCGACCAGTGGGTGTTCGGGCGCGGCGGTGGCAACCCCGGGGTCAGCGCCAACTGGAACATCTACCCGTACACCGGCTGGGTCGGCGTGGTCCTCGGCAACTGTGACGGCCTGCCGCTGCAAGAGATCACCGAGCAGGAGATGCAGGCCGTCACCGGGGCTTCGTCCGGCGCCGGAGGCGGTGGCTGAGGCGGTGGCGGGAGCAGTCCGCGGACAGCCCGTCGGCGGTGCTATGCCCCCAGCAGCGCCTGGTAGGCGTGGAGCGGCGCGTCCTCGTCGAGCGGGGTGATCGCGGCGATGTAGCCGTCGGGGCGGATCATGATCCGCCCGCCGTTCGGGAGGCCGTAGCGGGCGGCGGTTCGGCCGTCGGGGTCCGCGAAGACCGCGTCGTAGCCGGTCGGGACGGTGTCGGGGGTGGTCGTGAGCAGCAGCTGTCGGACCGTCACATCGGCCGCCGGCGCCGGTGCGGCGGCCGGGGCGCCGCCCGCCACGGTGAGCAGCACGTGCTCGGACGCTCCGGCGAGCGCCGCCCGCAGCTCCGGGCCGGCCGCCGGGAGGTGGTCGCCGGCGTGCAGCTCGCCGCGACCCCGGCGCTGGACCACGATCGGGCTCTTCCGGTACGCGATCGCGGTCTCCTCGGTGCGGTCGGCCATCGCGTGGCGGACCGGGGCGAGACCGGTGAGCAGGTGCACCCCCTTGTTGCGCAGCTTCTGCGCGATCGGGTTGACGAGCGTGCCGACCCGGGTGAGCGCGTTCGCGAACCGGATCACCTCGGCGCCGACCGGGTGGCGCTCCGCGTGGTAGCTGTCCAGCAGGGCCGGGCCGGCCTGGCCGGCGTGGACCAGGGCGAGCTTCCACGCCAGGTTGTGGGCGTCCTGGATCCCGGTGTTCATGCCCTGGGCCCCGGCCGGGCTGTGGACGTGCGCCGCATCGCCGGCCAGCAGCACCCGGCCGACCCGGTACTCGGGCACCTGGGCGTGGTGCACCTCGAAGACGGTGAGCCAGCGCGAGTCCCGGATCCGGATCGGCCGCCCGGCCCGCTCGTCCACCACCTGCTGCAGCCACTCCCGGGTCGCGGTGCGCTCGTCGTCCGGGGCGATGTTCGCGATCAGCCGCAGCCGGTCGCCCTCCATGGGGAAGACCAGCAGGGGGCCGTCGTGCGGCGCGAAGAAGGTGTACATGCTGTGCGGGTCGAGGTCGTGGTCGGCGTCCACGTCGCCCATCAGGAACCGCTCGCCCTTGAACTCGCCGGCCAGCGCGCTGCCGACCAGCTTGCGCGCCTGGCTGTGCGCGCCGTCGGCGCCCACCAGCCAGCCGGTGCTCACGGTCTCCTCGCGCCCGTCGGCGTGCTCCAGCACCAGGCGGACGGCGTGCTCGTCCTGGGTCAGGCCCGTCAGGGTCACCTCGCGCTCGACGGTGACACCGTGCTCGGCGAGCGCCTCGGTGAGGATCCGCTCGGTCTCGGTCTGCGCGATGGTCACCGAGAACGGGAACGGGCTGTCCACCAGGTCGAGGGCGATCCTGGCCACCACCTCGCCGTCCGCGTGCATCTCCATCGCGGTGGTCCGCACCCCGGCCCCGATCAGCCGGTCCACCAGGCCCAGCCGCTCGAACAGCTCCAGGCTGCGCGCGTGCACGACGATGGCGCGCGACTGCGTCGTCGGCTCGGCCAGCCGGTCCACGATCCGCACCGGCACCCCCCGCCGGGCCAACTCCAGCGCAACGGTCAGCCCCACCGGGCCCGCACCTACGACGACGATCGGGTCGCTCACCAGCAGTCCTCAGGTTCGTGCCGACGGAGAATCACCGGACCAGTGGTCAACTACGGCGCATGCCGGCCCGATCGGCGAGCAGCCTACCGATGCCCCCGCGCCGGAAACAGCGGGTCGACCCCGGGAACTGGCCGTCACCCCGGTTGCGGTGCCTCGAACACGATGTCCCGGGCCGTCGCCTTCGCCGCCGCGAAGGCGAGCAGCCGGGTGCCTTCGGCGACGATCTCCTCCCGCTCGGCGGCCGTCAGCCTCCGGAACGGACGCACCGTCAGCGTCGCCTCCCCGCGCTTCGCGACCACCTTCCAGGTCGCCGCGACGAAGCCGTCGACGAGCACTGCGCGGGGCATCTCCATGGTCCCGGCGAAGCCCTGGTCGGCGAAGCTCACCGTCAGGACGCGGCTGCGGTCGGCGTGGGAGAGCAGCAGGTTGTCGAAGTCGTAGAGGAAGCGCACCGGGGCGGGGGTGTCCGGGTGCGGGCGCGGCGCGTCGGGCAGGTCGTAGAGCTCGCGGCCCTGTTCGTCACGGAAGACCATGAGCTGCGGTCGGAGTCCGTCGATGACCTCGGCCAGCCGGGTCAGCCCGGACCACTGCTGGACGTCGCGGACGGTCGCGGGCCCGAACGCGGCCAGGTGGCGCAGCACCAACTGCCGCACGTCGGCCGCGGTGTCGACGGGGCGTCCGAGCCAGGCCTCCACCGGGGTGTGGGCGGCCCGCCCGCTGCGGCCCCACAGCCCGCGCGGCGGGACCTGGACGAGGGGTACGGACGCGCGGACCGCCTGCGCCAGTGCGGCCGGGTCACGGTCCGGCCACCGCTCGGCCAGCGCCCGGCCCAACTCGCTGAAGGTCAGCGGCTCGTCGCCGAGCAGCTCGCGGCCGGCGGCGGCCAGGTCCGTGCGGTCCAGCCCGACCAGGTCGCGGCCGAAGGATCCCGCCGTGCTGCGCTCGATGACCGGTTCCACCAGGGGCCGCAGCCACAGGCAGTCGGCGGCGGTCACCAGGTGGATGGTCGAGCGCATCAGCGCCATCCGCACCACGCCGGCTTCGCGGAGCAGGTCAGCGGTGGGCTCGGGTCGGTAGTCGGCCAGGCGGGTCCACAAGCCGACGTACCAGGTGTGCGGTGTCTGCGCCTGGAGTCCGACCAACCGCTCCAGGGCCTGCGGCACGGTCAGTTCCCAGCGGCGCAGCAGCAACTGGCGTTCGAGGGTGGCGCGGTTGAGGGCTCTGGCGCGCAGCAGCGTCATGTCCTGCCTTCTCGGGGTGGGTCTCGGGTGCTCGGACCCGCACGCCGGCGACGAGCGGCTCGGCCGGCTGGCGGACGGCGGCGGGACGAGCGGACAGGTCGTCAAGGTCGGTCTGGGGGACGTCTGTCCGAGAGGGGGCGATCGTCTCGCTCACGGAAGGAACGCTACCGGCACCAGCGGACACATTCTGTCCTCTATCGCCGGCGCCCGACCGCCGTCGCTGCTGCTGCTGGACGACGAGGAGGCGGTGGCCGTCGCGGTGGCGCCGCGCACGGCCACCGCCGCCCGTCAGCGGGGGGAGGGGGTTGTCGACAGCGGCCGGCCGGTGCCGTAGACGTCGGCCATCGGGGAGCGTCCGGTGGTCAGGAAGTCCCGGATGCCCAGCAGGTAGTCATCGCGCTCGACGAGCCCGTCGCGGTCGGCGTCGAGGGCGTCGAACGCCGTGTCCGCGTCGACTTCCGCGTTGCCCATCGCCGCACGCAGGCGGGTGAACTCGCCCCGGTCCAGGCGCCCGTCCCCGTCGGCATCGGCGAGGTCGAACAGCGAGCGGAGCGCCGGCCGGCAGGACTCCTCGAACGCGTCGTGGCCCGCCCACGCGGCGTACTCCTCGAAGGTGACGCCCAGGTCGCGATCGGCGTCCATCTGCCACCACACGTCCTCGTGCGCGGCCCGCGCCGCCTCGACGAGCGGGTCCCGGTCCTCCCGCCCGAGGGCGGCGGCCACCCGGTCGACCCTGGCGAAGTACTCGGCCTGGGAGATGACGCCGTCGCCGTCCGCGTCCAGCATGGCGAAGATGCGGCGCTTCGATTCTGACACTGCGTACCCTCTCGATCTCTCTAGGTGATCTTCCGTGGGTACGGTAGCCGAGGACGGGGGTCGAGCGGTGCGGGGTCGCCACCCGCCCGGGTGACCTCCTGATGGTGCGTCAGGTGAGTGAGTCGATCCAGCGTTCCAGGCGCCGCCCTTCGGCGGTCATCAGCTCGGGGTCGCGGAGGGTGTTGGTGAGCAGGGAGATCCCCTGGTAGGCGGCGACCAGGGCGAGGGCGAGTTCGCGGGAGTCGTCGCGTCCCATCGCCTGGAACTGGTGCGCGGCCCAGTCGATGAGGATCTGCATGACCTCGGCGATCGCCTGGTCGAGGCCGTCGGCCCGCTTGTCGAGCTCCGAGGCCAGGGTTCCGGTGGGGCAGCCGTACCGGGCGGTGAGCTCGCGCTGCTCGACCCAGCCGTTCAGGAGCGCCTTCAGCCTGTCCTGGGGGGTGGGGAGTGCGTCGAGCTCGCCGATCACGGCCCGGAGGTTCTGGGCGTGGGCGGCGATGGCGGCCTCGACCAGCTCGTTCTTGGTCTTGAAGTAGTAGTAGACGTTGCCGACCGGGACGTCGGCCGCTCGGGCGATGTCGGCGAGCGTGGTCTGTTCGACGCCCTGTTCGTGCAGCACCTTGGCCGCGGCCGCCGCCAGCCGCTCCCGCTTGCCCGACGATCGGCGGGCCTTTTCTGAGTGAGTCACCTGACTGACTGTAGACGTGCGCGGGTGTCGTTCGCTACGGTTCTTCTCAGTCAGCCAACTAACTTATTTGGGGGAGTTCTCATGATCGTTGTGACGGGTGCGACCGGGAACGTCGGCCAGGAGCTCGTGCGGATCCTCATCGAGGCCGGCGAGCAGGTGACCGCCGTCTCCCGGCGCCCGGCACCGCTGCCCGACGGCGTGCGGCACCTGCCGGCCGACCTCGCGGAGCCCCGGAGCCTGCGCACCGCCTTCGACGGGGCCGAGGCGCTGTTCCTGCTCGTCGCGGGCGAGGACCCGCAGGGCATCCTCGACCTCGCCAGGGCGGGCGGGGTGCGGCGGGTCGTCTTGCTCTCCTCCCAGGGCGTCGGGACACGGCCCGAGGTCTACCGCCACCCCGCGGCTTTCGAGGAGGCGGTGCGCCGCTCGGGCCTGGAGTGGACGATCCTGCGGTCCGGTGGGCTGAACTCCAACGCCTTCGCGTGGGCCGAGACGATCCGCACGCAGCGCACGGCCATCGCGCCGTTCGGCGACGTCGGGTTGCCCACCGTCGACCCGGCGGACGTCGCCGAGGTCGCGGCCGCGGTCCTGCGCGGGAGCGGCCACGCGGGCAGCACGTACGACCTCACCGGACCGGCTGCGGTCACCCCGCGGGAGCGGGCCGAGGCGATCGGCGGCGCCCTGGGCACTCCGGTGCGGTTCATCGAGCAGACCCGCGCCCAAGCCCGCGCGCAGATGCTGGCCTTCATGCCCGAACCGGTCGTGGAGGGCACCCTCGCCATCCTCGGCCGGCCGCTACCCGCCGAACAGCAGGTCAGCCCCGCCGTCGAGCGCGTCCTCGGCCGGGCGCCGCGGACCTTCGCCGACTGGGCCGCCCGCACCGCCCCGGCCTTCCGCTGAACCCCACCACCTGACAGGACCAGCTGCCATGCCCGTTCAGCCCGTACTCGACTCGGTCATGTCCTACCGGGAGCGTGGCGCCGGCGCGCCCATCGTCTTCCTGCACGGCAACCCCACCTCCTCCCACCTGTGGCGCGACGTCCTCCCGGCCATGGGTGGACCGGGCCGCCTGCTGGCCCCGGACCTGATCGGCATGGGCGAGTCGGGCAAACCCGACCTCGCCTACACGTTCGCCGATCAAGCCCGCTACCTGGACGCCTGGTTCGACGCACTCGGCCTCGAGAACGCGGTGCTGGTCGGACACGACTGGGGTGGCGCCCTCGCCTTCGACTGGGCCGCCAGGCACCCCGACCGCGTGCGCGGTGTCGCGTTCACCGAGACCATCGTCAAGCCGATGACCTGGGAGGAGTTCCCCGAGGGCGGCCGCGCGCTGTTCCGGGCGATCAAGACACCGCAGCTGGGCGAGGCGATGATCCTCGACGACAACGCCTTCATCGAGCAGGCCCTGCCCCGCAGCGTCGCCGCCCCGCTCGACCCGGCCGATCTGGCCGTCTACCGCAGCCCGTACCCGACCAGGGAGAGCCGCCGCCCGTTGCTGCAGTGGCCGCGCTCCATGCCGCTCGGCGGCGAACCCGCCGATGTCGTGGCGAGGATCCAGGCGTACGACGAGTGGCTGGCGACCAGCGCCGACGTGCCCAAACTGCTCATGGTCTTCGAGCCCGGTCCCGGAGTCATGATGGGCCCGGCGATCGTCGACTGGTGCGCGGAGCACATCGCCGGTCTCGAGATCGCCCGCCACGGCGGGGTCGCCGGTCACCACACCCCGGAGGACCAGCCCCTCGCGATCGCCGGAGCCGTCACCGACTGGGCGGACCGGCACGGGCTCCGCTGAGCCGCCGGCTCCGCCGTTCGGGATCTCGACGGCGACCGGGTACCGCCGTGCGGGCCGTCATCGATGCGGCAGCACCGTCCTCTCACCTCTCACCTCTCATCGGCGGCGGCTTCGGCGGCGGCTTGCTTCTCGCGGGCGTCACGGATGTCGCGGCGCAGCAGGACGATCCAGCCGGTCGGGATCAGCGCGGCGAACAGCCACCACTGGATCGCGTACGGCAGGTGGACGCCCTTGCCGACCACCGCGTCGTCGCCGGTGGCGGTCACGTTCGGGCCGGGCACCGGCTCGGCCTGGTCGGCGGCCGGCGGAGTGGGGTCGGTGGAGACCAGTTCCAGGTAGCCCGCGACCACCGGCTGCTTCAGCCGCACAGTCTGGTCGCCGCTGTTGATCCGCATGAACATCCGGTCCGGCAGGTCGCCGATCTCGCGGCGGAAGGTCTCGTCGGGCCGCAGCCTGCCGGTCACGGTCAGCTCGCCGGAGGGAGCCGGCGGCACCGTCGGGTAGGTGGTGGCGTCCGCTCCCGAGGCGATCCAGCCGCGGTTGACCAGCACCAGGTCGCCCCGGTCGGTGACCAGCGGGGTGATCACGTAGTAGCCGACCGTCTCACCGTCGGCCGCGGTGCGCTGGCGGACCACGAACTCGTGCGCCGGGTCGTAGTGCCCGGTCGCGGTGACCGAGCGGTACGTCTGTGCGGCGGGCACGCTGCCGCCGGGGTGCGAGACGGTGTCCATCGCGACCGGCGGCGCCTGCATCGCGGCGTTGGTCGCCGTGTTCTGCCGGTTGGTCGCCTCGTAGCGGTGGTACTGCCACCGGCCGAGCAGGACCATCGCCGGGATGATCGCGAAGAAGACGAGGGTCAGGACCACCCAACGCCGGCTCAGAAGCACACGGATCATCACCGGGTGACGGTATCTCCGTTCAGCTGTCCACCACGCACCGGCCGGGTTCTCCAGGTCATGGACGCCGAGTATGGCCTCCCGCACCCCCGGAAATCCTCCCCCGGTCGGGGGAGCGCGGTTTCCCTCCCGCTCGGGAGGTGCGCACGGGGCGCCGTGATCCAGGATCGGTCGGGCCCGGAGCGACCGGCCTCCACCAGTACGTCGAGCGCACCCGCCGCAACCTCTCCGGGCACTGACCGCGCCGGGAAACCCCCGCGAACCCCAGAACCGCACACACCATCAGAGGCGACAATCCATGAACTCTCGCACGCCGCTCCGGTTCCGCGCCCTGCGGCGCAGGACGACCCACGCTGCCGTCACCGCGGCCATCGGGGCCCTCGCCCTCGGCGCGCTCGCCCCGTCCGCCGTCGCCGCCCCGAGGGCCACCGGGCCGGACTCCTTCCAGCAGCGCCTGAACGCGATGGTGAGCCCCGGTCACGTGCCCGGCGTTCTGGCCGCCGTCCGTGACCAGGCCGGCCGCACCCGCACCTATGCCGCGGGCGTCGGGGACCTGGCCACCGGTGCGAAGGTGCCCCGGGACGGCGAGGTGCGGATCGGCAGCGTCACCAAGACGTTCACCGCGGTGGTCGTGCTGCAACTGGCCGGCGAGGGCAGGATCCGCCTCGACGACCCGGTCGAGACCTACCTGCCCGGCCTCCTGCGCGGGCAGGGGATCGACGGGCGCCACATCACGGTGCGTCAGCTCCTGCAGCACACCAGCGGACTTCCCGACTACGAGGACGACGTCACCGACGACATCCTCCAGCGCCGCTACCTCTCTCCCCGCGACACCCTGGACATCGCGCTGCGGCACGGAGCCGTCTTCGCCCCGGGAACGCGTTGGGGGTACAGCAACACGAACTACCTGGTGGCCGGGATGCTCGTGGAGAAGGTCACCGGACGGCCCCTTGCCGAGGAGCTCGACAAGCGCATCGCCAAGAAGATCGGCCTGCGCCACACCTACCTCCCCGCCCCCGCCGAGACCACCCTTCGAGGCCCGCACCCCCACGGCTACCACCAGGACGGCCCGGACGGCCCGCTGCGCGATGTCACCGAGATCGACCCCTCCGCGGCCTGGTCGGCGGGCGCGATGGTCTCCACCAGCTCCGACCTCACCCGCTTCTTCTCCGAACTCATGAAGGAGGGCCACCTCCTCAGCGGCCCCGAGCTCGACCAGATGCGCACCACCGTCCCCACCGGCGTGCCCGGCTACGACTACGGACTGGGAATCATGAGGACACAACTGCCGTGCCACAAGACCGTCTGGTGGCACGACGGCAGCATCCCCGGCTACGGAACCTGGAGCGCCGCCACCGAAGACGGACGCGCCGCCAGCGTCGCGATGACCGTCGACCCCACCAGCATGGCGGACCTGCAACCGGCCGAGGACGCCGTCGACGCAGCCCTGTGCGGCTGACCCACGCCTCCCCGAGAACCGAGACCACGACATGACGAAGGCCCCGACCGGAACCCGGTCGGGGCCTTCGACTGCCCTGGCGGGCAGAGGCGGAGGATACGAGATTCGAACTCGTGAGGGGTTGCCCCCAACACGCTTTCCAATTCTCCCGAACAGGGTCCGCCGGGGTTCACGCCTGTCCTGACCTGCAGCGGTGTGAATCGCTGGGCGGCGGCCGAACCTGGCCGGACGGGGGTGAATGAGACCAAAACTGAGACCAGACGGAAGGCTCAGCTGCGGTCCGTCGAAGAGTCCCCCACGAGGCCGGTCCATGCCACTGACGGGGCGCGTACGCGACCGCCGTGGCGGCTGAACGGACTTCGCCCAGCGAATTGGCGGTGCACCGGATCTACCTCGACGGTCCCGGAGCCTGGCCGCCACAAGGGTGCCGGAGCAGTGGACCAGTCGGGCGCCTCGGGTTTTGCAGGTAGCGCGGCCTTGCCGAGACCGTGGTTCTCACCTCGGCAAAGGCAGTCGCAGGGGCTGTCCGGCGCCGCGTCTGCGCAGCTTGTCGAGCCGCAAATTGGGCGGTCGTCGCCGTCCGGGTGGTGCGGGCAGAGTCTGGCGTGGCACGGTGTCTGGAGGTACCAGTCGAGGCATGCGACGGCGCCGGTCAGCTCGCGGTCGAGGACTGCGAGCATGACGGGTATGACGTCCTCAAGCGTGGTGACGGCACTCCAGTAGGCCACGGGCGGCGCGCTGCTGTAGATCACCTTCTGGTAGCCGGACGCGAATGTCCGCGCGACCGCGTGATCGCCTACCGCGCACATGTCTGTACTCACACCGAACGGACGGAAGTCGCCGATGACCCAGGAGTCGTCGGACATATGAGCCCACCGACTGCCAGTGATGTCGCAGTGGACGCTGCCGCCTCGGATCTGGTCCCACTCCCGGACCATGCCGATGAGAACGTCTTCCGTGTCGCGTCCGTCGGCGAGTCGCCGCTGCTCGGTGGGTGTCCTCGCGAGGACGCGCCGAAGATTCTCCTCGCGTGCTCGAACGGGCGGACTGCTGGACCGTGACGTACCGCGTGACGGCTTCAACAAGTACCTCTCGCGAGAACTGTGCAACACAGGGCCGCAGCAATCCTGCTCGCCAGGTGACGTTTGCAAACCCATGCCTGAGCTCACCTCACGGCAGCCATCTGCTGCTCCCGTAAGCGCGGGTAGGCGGGCATGGACGGCGGGCGGCCTGCAAAGGGCGCCAAGTTCCCCTTGGCGCGGTCATGGCGGGCGTTGAGGGGCGTACGTTGGTATTGGTCGCAGACAGCCGTCAGGGTAGTTGCTTCCTGCAACCTGGGCGACGGCGAACATGACTGGCCGGTACTGCTTGGCGCACGAGTGAGGAGGTACCTCGTGGCAACGATGACTCACCCCAGCGGCTACACGAAGGCCGAATGGGAGAAGTACGTTCGCAAGGGCCGGAAGCTGATCAGCCAGAAGTCCGGCATCCAGTTCGCGCTAGGAGACCTGGTGGTAGATGCGCTGGAAGGGCACTCCCGCGGGCATGGAGAGGTCGGTGAGGTCATAGAGCTGCTTGCGCACCAGATCGGTGCGAACGTGAGCACCCTGCATTCGTACTACTACGTGGC
Source organism: Kitasatospora viridis (assembly GCF_007829815.1). NCBI lineage: Bacteria > Bacillati > Actinomycetota > Actinomycetes > Kitasatosporales > Streptomycetaceae > Kitasatospora > Kitasatospora viridis. Next base: position 3,265,472 of record NZ_VIWT01000001.1, read on the forward strand.
AGGCCAGTGGCCGACCGATAAGCGCAGGAGCGATGTGTGCTGGTCTGTCCACGAGCGCCTCGCCGCAGTCCGAAGTCGGTACATCCTGATCCGCAAGGACCCTCTGGACCCGATCACCGGTGAACATCGCTGGACCGTGAATGAAGCCGAACGAATCGCTCGTACGACGCCTGGTACCCCCACGAACAAGGAAGAGCGCCTCGCACACACTCGACGGCTGCTTCACCGAGATGAGGACGCGGCGGCAGCTGTAACAGAGCTGCTGGGACGTCCAGAGGTCCGTAGCAGGCTTGTTTCTGACCAGCATGCACGGCACCTACTGCGAGAGGCACAGTACGAACACTGGCGTCAGGTGGATCGCGAGATGGAGGAAGAAGCTGGGCTCGCGCCAGCTGAGGACGCAGAAGAGGTCGAGGAGAGCGCAGCGGAGACGGTGGCACCCGCGTTGAGGTACCAGGAGTCGCCAATGGAGATCCTGCGACTGATCGGGAGCTTCGCGTCGTTCTTCGTCTCTCTGCAGCGGATCATCCCCGAGATTCACGCTCAGGACTACAACGAGGACACGAAGGCTGCGGTGCTCGACAACGTCCACAAGGCGCGGATGCTCCTCGACTGGTGCGAGAGCGCCATCACGACGGGCCGCACCGACATGGACAAGGCATTGGCGAGCCTGCTGGAGGACGAAGAAGGTGACTAGCCATGGCGACCACGCGCCGCCAAGCGGCGCACGACAGTGGAGAGGACATATGGGACAGGGTGGCCGAGGCCGGTGACGTAGGCCTTCCCCGGGAGGAGGCCATGGGTCGAAACACGCCGGCCCAGTTCGAACGGGGCAAGGCGTGGATCCGGGACCACCAGTGCGCGAACAAGAAGACCGGGTTCGTCCTGGTCCACAGCCACTATGCGGCGACGAACAACGTCGACATGAACAAGCTGTACGCGTCAATTCGGCTGCATAGCCTTTACAAGTCGGTTGAGCGCGTCTACAAGTGCGCACTGGCAAATCTGCCAGCAGACGCAAAGAGCGACCTGTCGATCATGGTCCTGCTCAAGACGTGCGACGACATCTTCGCGGCAATGAAGTTCTTGGAGGAGGCAGGATTCTCAGCACAGGCCGCAGGCGAAGCCGCGCAGGGGAGCTCCGAGGCGTCTACGGCATCGGCAAAGGGCCGGAAGACGTCGGGTAGCGCTGGACGGCGTTGAACCCGAGGGCACGAGCCGGGCCCACGGCAAAGGTGGGCCCGACCCGCTAACGAAGAGCGTCCCCGCGGACGAGTGCCACCGCAAGCTGATCACATGGCGCCAGTAGGCTGAAGGCCTAGGTGTAGCACCGCGACATCAGCGGTCCGGTACTGCTCTAGTAGGCCCAGCCGTGGCCGGTCTGCCGGTACTGCTCGACAGGGATGGGCTCGACGCCGGCGGCCATGCGTGCGGTGTAGAGCAGGCCGTCGAGGTGATCGATCTCGTGGTGGATCAGGCGGGCGAGGCCGCGTTCGTAGGTGGCGGCGGCCACCTGGCCGTCCAGGGTGGTGGTCTCCACGGTGATCCGCAGCGGCCGGGGGACCAAGGCGCGAACGTCGAAGAACGACAGGCAACCCTCGAACTGCTCGTCCGCCTCGTCGGAGCGGTCGGTGATCCGCGGGTTCAGCAGGACGATCGCCGGAGCGTCCGGGGAAGCGGGCTGGACGACGGCGGCGGCCCGGCCGATGCCGATCTGCGGTGCCGCGATGCCCATGCCCTTGGCGAAGGGATGGATCTGGCCAATGCGCTCCATCGCGTCGAACAGTTTCTCGATGACCTCCTCGGCGGCCTCGCGCTCGGTGGGCAGGTCGAACGCTTGGGCGGGCTCGGCGAGTACGGGCTCGCCCTCCTGGACGACGCCGAGGTCACGCATCTGCTCGCTGGGCCGCACCTGGATCACCTGAACTCCCCTTGGGTCGTGTCGCGTTCGGGCCGGGCCCGGAACCGCCATTCCAGACGGTACCGGGCCGCTCTGGTCGCTACTGCCAGATGCCGACCAGCACCGGTTCGGGGTGAAGCCTGATGCTGGTCGTGCTCTCCACCCGTGCCGAGAGCTCGCCGAGGGCCTGCGCGAAGCCGGTCGCCGTCGCCTCGTCGTGGGCGGTGAGCGTGAGGGCCCGCTGGCCCGAGCAGCGGATGCCGTCCGCGACTTGGTGCCCGGGGCTGTAGCCGACGTGCTCCAGCAGCCAGCCGGCGCTGGCCCGGAGCTGGCCGTCGCTGTCGGCGTGGACAGGGCAGCCGGCGGTGGACCAGTGGGCGGCCTGTGTGGTGGTGACGGGCGGGTTGAGGAAGACCGATCCGGCCTGGCGGGCGTCGGGGCCGTGGGCGTCAAGAAGGAGTCCGCGGCGGTGGCGGTTGGCGAGGACGGCGGACGTCGCCTCGGCGACGGGCGGACGGGTGCCGATGTGGACGCCGAGTTCGTCGGCTAGGGGCTGGTAGACCACCGGGGCGGCCGGTGAGCGGATGAGGTGGAACGTCACGGCGAGGATGGTCCAGCGGCCGGGGTTGGTCTTGAAGAGGCTGTTGCGGTGCTGCAGTTGGCAGGCCTCGGCGGGCAGGGTCCGCATGCGGTCCGTCTCCCAGTCCCACACCGTCAGGTGGTCGAGGGTGTCGGAGATCTGCTGGCCGTAGGCTCCGGCGTTCTGGACGGGTGCGGCACCGACGGTGCCGGGTATGCCGGCCAGGCACTCGATCCCGGCCAGGTGTTCGGCGGCGGCCCAGGCGGTCAGCTCGGTGAGCGGGTGTCCGGCCTGGACGGTGACGTTGACCGTGGTGTCGTCGACGCGGGTGGCGGTGATGCCTCGGGTGTTCATGACGACGACGGTGCCGGGGTGGCCGGCGTCGGAGGCGATGACGTTGCTGCCGTGGCCCAGCACCACGGGTGCCTGTTCGTTGGTGTGCCTGATGGCCCTGACGGCGTCGGCCCAGTCGGCGGGGGTGGAGATCGTCAGGACGTGCTCAGCGGGGCCGCCGAGCCGCAGGGTGGTCAGGGACGCGAGCGTGGTGCTGGGCACGGCTGGCCCTCCTAGGGTTCGTCGGTGATCGCCTTGAGCGCAAGGGCCCGCAACGGGGCGAGGCGGGTGCGGTTGTCCTGGTGCTGGTAGACGGCGTTGGTGCAGATGGCCAGGTAGCGGCCGGTGGCCGGGGAGAGGTAGAGGCTGGTGCCGGTGAAGCCGTGGTGGTAGGCCACCTGATCGTCGTCGGCGAGAATCCAGGCCAGGCCACGGTCGAGGCCCGGCTCGATTTCGGCCTGCGGCTGCATGCTGGCGGTGAGCCAGCGGCCCAGGGGCCCGTCGCTGGAATACGAGGACAGCAAGTGGGTGGCGAAGGCGGCAAGGTCGGCCGGGGTGGTGAACACCCCGGCGTGGCCGGCGACGCCGCCGAGCAGCGCTGCGTTGTCGTCGTGCGGCATCCCCCACAGGCGGGGCCCGCCGGACAGTCGCTGCTCGGTCGGGGCGACCTGGGCGGAGCGGGGCACCGGCCCGTAGGTCGTGCTCGTCATGCCGAGCTGCTGCCAGAGCTCGGCCGCCAGCTCGTCCAGACGCCGGCAGCGGTAGTGAGCAAGGGCCAGGCCGAGGAGGATGAAGCCGCGGTTGATGTAGCGGTGTCCGGCGCCGGGTTCGGCGATCAGGTCTTCGCTGAAGATCAGTTCGGCGAGCGGCTCGGTGCGGTTGCGGTACTGGTCGAGTCGGGTGTCGGCCCGCAGGCCGGAGGTGTGGGCCAGGATCTGGCTAACCGTCACTCGGCCGCCAGGCGCCTCGGCCGGGATGCCGGTCAGTAGTTCGCGGACCGGGGTGTCCAGGGTGAAGCCGCCGCCCATCAGGGAGGTGCCGACCAGCAGCCAGGTGGCCAGTACCTTCGTCAGCGACGCCACGTCGTACACCGTGTCCGGGCTGGGCCGGGCGTCGCCGCACTCGGGGGCGACGATGCCGGAGGTCAGGTAGCTGGGTTCGCTGTCGAAGGTGCCGTGGGCGATGACGCCGCCGGGCACGGTGCCGTCGGCGGTGATCAGGTCCAGGCACTCGCTGAGGTCGGCGAGTGCGTTCGGCTGCCACGGCATGGTGAGGGTCACGGCTTCTCCTGATTGATCGTCATGTCGGCTCCGAGCGCGGCCAACTTCGGCAGCAGGCTGCCGTATCCGCGCCGCAGGTGGTACATCCCTCGGATCGTAGAGGTGCCCTCGGCGGCCAGGGCGGCGATCACCAGAGCGGTCGCCGCCCGGATGTCGTCGCCGGCCACGTTGGCGGCCTTGAGCGCGGACCGGCCCCGGACGGTGATCACCGAGCCGCTCGCGTTGACAACGGCGCCGAACGCGGCGAGGGCGGGCAGGTGGGTGTCGCGCTGGGTGTAGATCCGCTCGTCGATGCGCGAGGTGCCCTTGGCCTGGGTGAGGAAGGCGGTCAGCTGGGGCTGCACGTCGGTGGGGAAGCCGGGGTGCGGGCCGGTGGCCATCTGCACTGGGCGCGGTCCGGCGGGGACGCTGACGGCCGTTCCGCCGTCCAGCGGGTCGAGTTGGATGCCGGCGTCGGCGAACACCGAGACCAGGCCGTCGGGGAACGCGGCGGCGGGGAAGCCGTCCAGGTGGACACCGCCGCCGGTGATGGCGGCGGCCAGAGCCAGGGTGGCCGCCTCCAGCCGGTCCGGTGGCACGGTGAACACCCCGCCCCGGAGACGGTCGGTGCCAGTGACGTTCAGGGCGTTCCGCCCACGCCACTCGATGCCGACGCCGGCCTGGGACAGCAGGGCGGCGGTGTGGGTGACCTCGGGCTCGACGCTGGGGTTGAGGATCGCGGAGGTGCCCGGGGTGCGGGCGGCCAGCAGCATCGCGGTGACCGTCGCGCCCAGGCTCGGCCCCCAGGCACGGGTCTCGGCATCGGTGACGAACGGCAGCCGCTTGCCGGTGAAACGAGCCTGCACCCGGCCGTCGGCGACCTCGACTTTCGCACCAGCCGCCTCCATCGCTGCCAGATGCCGGTCGATGTGGCGTACGCAGAAGGCGTCCCCGCCCGGGGTGGGGAAGGTGACCTTGCCCGAGCGGGCCAGCAGGGCCGCACCCATCACGGCGGTGGTGCGGATGCGCCTCCCGAGGTCGTCCGGGATGACGGGGAAGTAGGAGTCGGCCGGCTGGGTGCCGAACTCGGTGCCGGTCGCGGTGGCGCGGGTGCCGGTGCGGTGCAGGATGTCGGCGACCACGAGGGTGTCCAGGATCTCGGGGGCGCCGACCAGGGTCAGCGGGTCGTCGGCCAGGATCGCGGCGGCGTACAGGTGCAGGGCGATGTTCTTGCTGCCCTGCACGGTGGTGGTGCCGACCAGGCGGTTGCCGCCGGTGATCCGCACGGCCCGCTCGTCGGCGGTGGTGTCGGTGGTGGTGGTCATGGTCACCTTCCCTGGCTTCCGGCGGGGAAGAAGCCCCCGACCTGGGTCTTGGGGTAGAGCAGGGTGTGCGCGCCGATCAGGGTGGCGGGCTGGAGCACGGTGCCGGCCGGGACGATCACGCCGTCGCCGATCACCGCGCCGAACTTGGTCTGGCCGGTGGCGATGCGGTGTCCGTCGAGGTGGGCACAGACCTCCTCAGTGGCCGGTTCGGTGACCGGACCGGAGGTGACCCGCAGGCCCGTGGTGGAGACGAACGCGCCGATGTTGACGCCCAGGCCGAGCACGGAGTCTCCGACGAAGCTGGTGTGCTTCATGAACACCCCACCGGTCAGCAGGCTGCGGGTGACCTCGGCGCCGAAGCCGATCCGGCAGCCGGGGCCGATGACGGTGTTGTCGCGGACCCGGGCGCCGGCCTCGATGACCGCGCCGGGGCAGACCAGCACGGGGCCGGTGACGAACGCGCCCTCGGCGATGACCGCTCCGGGCGCCACGACCACCTGGCCGCGGACGGTGGCGCCGGGTTCGATGACCCCGGTCGGTTCCGGCAGCGGGACGTCCAGGTGACCGGCCATCAGGTCGGTGATGGCCTTCTTGAGGCCGAACACGGTCGGGCAGCAGGTCAACAGGTGCAGTACGAGCGGGTCGGTGATGTGCTCGGTGTCGAAGTAGTAGGCGGGTGTGGTGCGGTAGTCGATGCGCTCCAACTCGGTGTTGATGGTGGGCGCGTCGGTCAGCCGGTTCATGGGCTGCATCTCCTCTCGGGCGAGCGAGTGGAAGAAGGGAGACTGGTGGCCCGCGGGCCTACGAGACGGGCAGGTCCGGGGCGGTGGCCGGGAGTTGATCGCTGGCCGCGGCGGGGTGGTTGTGGACCGTGAGGCCGAGCAGCGCGAGCACGGGCAGGTGCAGGGCTGCCCAGCAGGCAGTCAGGAAGGTGCCGAGCCGGTCGCGGTCCGGCGCGGCGTGGCGGGGGCCGGCGGAGGGCAAGGCGGTGCTGTGCGTGGGCATGCAAGAGCCTTCGGCATCAGGGGGCGGTTGGGGAGATTCCCAGTGAACCGCGGTACCGAAGGCCGGATCCGTAGCGGGAGTACGGGCCGTAACCCGACTACGGGTCAGATGGTCTGCACGCCCGCGCGGGTGGCGAAATCCCGGATGCCGGGCAGCTTGCGGTCGTGCCGCAGCAGGTTGGTGGCGAGGTCGCGGACGGCGCCCCGCCGGAGTTCCTGCGGGGCAGCCTGCTCGGCGGCGAGCAGGGCCCGGTAGCACTGCTCGGGCTTGCCCCACTGGTCGAACGCGCGGGCCACGTCGATGAAGAAGCGGGCCTGCCGTTCGGCAGTCGGCAGCGAGGCTGGGTCGATGGTGGCAGCCAGCTCGATCGCCCGGCCGGCGTCGCCGAGCTCGTAGTGCACCGACAGTTCGTGCAGGGCTACGCCTTGGATCCCGTCCACCAAGCCCGACTTACGGCTGGCTGCGGCAGCGCTGTCAGCTGCCTCGCGGATCAGGGCGTGCGCGTAGGAGCGGTCCCCGGTCTTCGCGGCGGTGTAGGCGGCGGTGGCGTACAGCTCGCCGCGGGTGGCCAGGCGGGCGGTCTCGGGCACGGTGTTGTCAGCGAGGAGGTCCTCAGCCGCAACCACCACGATGTCGGTCGCCCTGGCCAGGCCGCCTTGGCGGCGCCACGAGCTGGAAACCATCCGCTGGGACTCGGCGACCACCAGCGGGTTGCCGCCCGCGCGGGCGGAGGTCAGCGCGCGGTCTGCGGTGATGGCCACCAGGTTGTTGTCGCCGACCTTGATGCACAGTCGCGCCGCGAGGTTGTAGAGCTGGGCGACGTTGCGGGCGCGCTCCTCCTGCGTGCCGACCATCTGGGCGGCGGTGATCCGCACCGGCAGGGCTTCGGCGAGTGCGTCGTACTTGGCCGCCTTGAACTCCTGGCGCGACGTCAGGAGCGATGCAGCGACCGCCTCCTGGGTCGGCTCGCGCCGAGGAGCTGGGATCCGGCCCGGCCCGTAGAGCAGCAGGTCTTCCAGGCCGGCCAAGGGAGACGCCGTCTCGGCATGCGCGGCCTGCTGGCCGGCGACCGGAGCGAACAGGGCGGCAGCCGCCAGGGTCAGGAACGGGCGGCGTCGCACATCGTCCTCCTCGGCAGCGGAAGTGCTCGTCAGCGTAGCGGAGGTGGCCTTGCGGGGGCGGGACCTCGGCCGGTCCGCAGCCGGTTGCGGTAAGGCCATCAGCTCGCCGAGCTCGCAGCCCAGCACCGCCGCGAGGCGGCGCAGCAAGGTCAGGTCCTTCACCTGCTGCAAGTCGCGCTCCACCAGCGACATCCAGACCTCGCTGCGGTCGAGCTCGGCCGCGAGACGGAGCTGGGTCCACTCCATCTCGGCGCGGCGGAGCGCGATGAACTTGCCGAACGTGATGCCGCTGCTCCCCACGCTGGCCCCCGCTGCTGTATTGGAAGCATTACAGAGGGCTACGGTACCGGTGCTCGCGGGCGCGGTGCAGTGGTTTCGGACCGAGGCCGCTGTTCGCCGGGCCGTCGAGCCGGCGTTCGGTATGGCCTAGGAGTTCCTGAGGCCCGCCAGGTGGGGGCCTTTCTGATCAGTCCCAGGTGGTGCCAGCAAGGAGCCCGTCGAAGGCGAGGGCCCGCATGCCGGTCTCGTAGTCGTCCCACCGTTGCCACTCGTCCTCGGGGGCGGTGAAGTGGAGGTCGATAAAGGCGCGGGTGAGGTCGGGCTCGTGCCACTCGTTGGCACAGCGGCAGCGGACGAACACTTGGTCGCGGACGTTGAGCAGGAGCCAGTCGCGGCGGGCGCCGCAGCGGGAGCAGGTGATCGGGATTCCGCGGGCGTCGAGCGGGTCGGGGTAGCGGACGGCGCGGATGGTCGGTTGGCGGCGGTCGGGGATCGGGGAGTAGAAGTCGTGGTCGTAGTCGGTCATGCAGTGCCCTTCGACGTCGGGGTGCTGGCTGCCAGCTCTACAAGGCGTCCGGTGGCCGGGTGGTTCCCGGCCACCGGAGAAGACATCGAACCGACATCACGCATCAGCGGCGGCGGTGCTGGGGTGCGGTGCTCGGGGCCGGGGCCGGGGCCGGTGCGGCCTGGTCGGCGGTGGGCTGCCGCCTTGCGGCGGCGAAGGACGAGCGGAGGAGGGCGGCTTCGGCGGCGGGGTTGGGTGCGGGGTCGCGGCTGGTGTGCTGGATGCGGGTGAGGAGGACCTGGGCGGGCAGGCGGGCAGTGGTGAGTTCGCGGCGGGCGGCGGCCTCCTGAAGGAGGCGGCGGGGGTGGTGGCCGAGGGCCTTGGCGTCGGCCAGGACGGTGGCCAGTGCCGGCCAGTTGGGGTCGGCGAGGATGCGGGCGGCGTGGTCGGGGACGGCGGAGCGGACGTCTCCGGCGATGGTGCTGGTGACCTCCGTCGGCGGCTGGCGGTGGGCGAGGGCGGCGAGGTGCTGGGCGGCGGCCTGGTCGTAGGCGTCCCGCAGGTGCTGGACTGCGGTGCGGGCGGCTTGGGCCTGCTGTGCGTGGCCTCGGGCCTGGTGCCAGCGGCTGGCGAGGATCGCGGCCCAGACGAGGGCGGCGAGCATGGTGGCCAGCGCGGCGGCGTCGGGGCTGTCGCTGGTGCGGATGATGTCGCGGGCGGCCCGGCGCAGGGTGGCGGTGGCCCGGTGGTCGGCGCGGACCTGGGAGCGCTGGGCGCGGGTGAACGCGCGGGTGGCGGCTCGCAGTTCGGCGCGCAGTGCGGCGGGGGCCTGCTGGGTGGTGGCGTTGAGGATGTCGCCCAGCGCGGTGATCTGCGCCTGGGCGAGCGCGCCGTCTCCGCTGTCGCCGTCGCTGGTGGTCTCGTCGGCGAGGTGCTGGTGGAGGGCGTCGAGGGCGGTGGTGGTGCGCTGCCAGCTGGTGGCAGGCCGGTTGCGCCGTGCGGTGGGGTGCTCTTCGGGGGTGCCGGCGGCCAGGCGGGCTCGGAGCTTGGGCAGGGAGAGGTCAGGGGAGATCTTGCTGGCGGGGTGGAAGATCTGCTCGCCCTTGGCGTTGGTGTCGCCGGGGCGGCCGACAGAGTAGCCCTGGAGGTCGCCGGAGGGGAGGCGGCGGAGCTTGACCTCGACGCCGTCGGCCTGGAGGTAGGCGAGGAGTTCCTCGACGTTGGTGGCGTGGGGGATGGCGTCGCGGATGCGGTCCTGCAGCCAGGCGCGGCTGGTCTGCTGCCAGCCGAGGCGGTCGGCCTTGTGCATCTCGGCCTGGCTCGGGGCTCGCTCGCCGGTGTGGTCGCCGGGCTGGACCTGGTGGAGGCCGAGTTCCTTCTCGATCTCGCGGGCTTCGGCCTGGGCGTTCTTGCCGCTGTTGTGTTGCTTGGGGCGACGGCCGTCCTGGCGGACGGTGGTGGCGAGGATGTGGATGTGGTCGTCGGCGTGGCGCACGGCGATCCAGCGGCAGCCGTGCGGATCGCCGTCGGGGGCGATGCCGGCGGCGTGGACGATGCGGCGGGCGATCTCGCCCCACTCGGCGTCGGAGAGGTAGCGGTCGCCGGGTGCGGTGCGCACGGGGCAGTGCCAGACGTGGTCGGTGACCTTCTTGCCGAAGCCGCTGTTGCGCAGGTTGACCGGCTCGTCGAGGATCCGGCCGAGCTGGGTGAGGGTGGCGTGCGGGTCGCGGCCGGGGTCGGGCAGGCCGAGCGGGCTGAAGGAGGCGACGATGTGCGGGTCGAGGTGCTCGTCGTGGCGGCCGGGCCCGTAGAGGTAGGCGAGCAGGCCGCGGGTGTTGCTGCCGGGGGCCTTGATGGAGGGGATCACGTGCTCACGCCTCCTTCGAGGTGGTTGAGTCGGTGGGGATGAGCAGTGCTCGGGCGATGGCGGTCAGCAGCCGTTCGAGGCGTTCCAGGCGCTCGCCGATGTCGGGTTCGACGCGGTCGTCGCGGTGGAGCACATGGACGAGCTGGTTGATGTTGTTGCCGATCCGGTTGATCTGGTGGAGGACGCCGGCGCGGAACTGCTGGAGGGCGAGGCGCTCGGTGTGCAGGGGCAGGTCGACGGTGAACTCGCCCCGGATGAAGGCCAGCGAGATGTCGCCGACGTATCCGGAGATCGTCTTCCCATAGCCGTGGCGGTCGGCGGCGTCGAGCAGCTCGGCGTGCTCCTGTGGGGTGTAGCCGACCGGTCCGACCTTCGCCTTGCGGCGGGTTCCGGTGTGCTTCCGGATCTTGCCCTTGGGCATCGGCTGGGCACCGGAAGGGGCGGGCAGTTGCGGGACGTCGAGGGCGGCGGTGCTCTCGTGCAGGAACGCGGCGCGGGCGGTCTCGTCTTCGGCGTCGGTGGTCGGCTCGGTGTGGGGCTGGTCGGCGCGGACGCGGGTGAGGATGTCGAGTTGCAGCGCGTTGAGTTCGTCCGGGCCGAGGGCCTTTGCCTGGTCCGGCGCGCCCTCGCGCCGGGCCTCATCCGCCACCCCTGGGGCGGATGACCCCTGACCCGCGCGAAGTGTCGGAGAATGGGTACAACTGGCTCCGCCAGGAGTCGAGTTACCGAAGGCGCGATGCCATAGGCCGGTCAGAATACCGCGCTTGCGGCTCTCCTTCGGCAGGGTGTGGGTGGGTTCGTGGTGCTCGTGCGGGGTGGGCACAGGGGTCTCCGGATTTGCTGTCGTGAGGGGCTGCCGAAGGCGGCGGTTGTGGGGGTGATGGTCCGCGGAGACGCGGCTCGGCAGTGCCGGAGATGCGGTGTAGGTGGCGGGCGCCGGGGGGCTTCCGGAACCCGCACCGGTGCGGTGCGGGGGTTCCGGAAGTCCGTGGTCCGGGTCAGGCTGCGGCTTCCTCCTGTTCGGCCTTGAGGAGGTGCACCAGTTCGCCGAGTCGGTCGCTGGAGATCGTCTTGCCGGCGTCGCGGACGGCCTGCTTGACCACGGCGTGGGTGGCGCCCTGCTCGGCCACGGCCGGGCGGGTGAGGGCGGCGAGCTCCTCCATGCTGGCTCCAGGCCTGCGACCGGTGCGCTTGCCCCCGACCACCGGCTCCCGCCGCACGGGCGGAACGTCCTCGTCGGGCTCGGCCTCTGCCGAAGCGTCAGCCTCGGGTACCGGCTGCGGCGCGGCAGCCCGATCGTCGTTGGGTTCGCCCTCGGCGTGCTCGGCGCGGGCGCGTTCGGTTGCCGTGTCGGGGGCGGGCGCGTGGAGCAGGTGCAGGAGCTTCGGGCCCACGGTGCTCCAGCCGAGGAGGAGCACGGGGGCCACGGCGTCGAGGAGGGCACGTCCGTAGTGCCGGGCGAGGACTGGTTCGGCGGTGTTGAGCGCGATGGTGAGCAGGCCGCACAGGTGCATCAGGCGGTTCGCGGAGCGCAGCTCGGCGGTGTCGGTGCCAGTGGCGGAGAGGTGGTTGCGGGCGACCATGAGGCCGACGACAGACAGGTCGACCATCGGTGCGATCAGCGGGGCGACGGGAGCCGGGATGGCGAGACGGCGGGCGAGGGCCCAGACGTTGCCGAAGGAGAAGGCGAAGGCGAGGCCGGCGGTCACGGCCATCACCAGGGTGACGGTGCGGTAGGCGAAGGCGCCGAAGCCGGTGGGCCGGGCGGCCGGCGTGGTGCTGGGCATGAAGGGGGTGCAGTCCTTGCCGTGAAGATGTGGTCAGGGGATCGCCGTCTGCTGCTGGAGTCGCTGGCCGCGGCGGCGGCCACGGGCCACAGGCGCTGCTGTCGGAGGCTGCGGGTCTCTGCGGGCACGTGCTCAGCGCCGGGGCGTTTACGCGAACCCCCTTCTAAAGGGGGGTCCGCGCGAAAACGCTCGGGTGCGACAACGGCGAAAACGGTCGCGAAAACGCTCCTACCTGCGGTTCTTCCTGGGAGCGTCCGGCGCGACAACGGGTTGTACAACGGTCGCGGTGGTGGGGGTGCGTGAACGCTCGCGAAAACGCCCTGTTCCCGGTGACGCGGCCGTCGCAGCCGTGACCCGGAGGCTCTCGGCATCGGTCAGTAGCGGCTCGGGGAGCGTCGGTGCGGTACTGGCGAGCGGTGCGGCCGGTACGACGGTCAGCGGGATCGCGGGCTGCTCGACGGCGGTCGGCGGGGCGCTCGCGGTGATGTGGCGGGCGGTGGTGAAGTAGCGATCCTCCTTGCCGCCGCCGATGCCGCCGGCGGAGCCCTTCTCCACCTCGGCGAGCCCGGACTTGACCTGGGTGTTCAGCCGTCGGCGGGCTCGTCCGATGGCTGCAGCCTCCGGCTTCTTGTCGCCGGTCATTGCGGTCGCCAACTGCTTGGCGGTCACGCCGTCCGGTGTCGCGCGCAGGAGCTCGGCGATGTCGATGGTCTCCTCGACGGCGCTGGTGCCCGCCTCATGGTCGTGGACGACGGTGAGCGGGCCGATCTCCCCGGTGACGGTCTTGAGGTGGTGGAGGTTGACGACGGGGTCGCCGGCCTCACCGGCAATGAACAGCACGCTGCCGGCTCCGGAAGTCAGCCAGGTGGAGCCGTAGACGCGGTCGAGGGCGGGGCGCTGGCCGCGCGGGGCGTCGGCGGTGGCCTTCCGCTGGTGATGCAGTTCCATCACCTGGACGCCCTCGCGCAGAGCCCGGTTTCGGGCGCTGTTGTAGGCAATGGCGAGGCTGTCGTCGACGAGGGTGCTGACCGCGTCCTTGAGGCTGTCGATGACGATGGTGTCGGCCCCGTGCGCGGTGGCCATCTCAGCGAGGAGGCTGGGTTCCTTGTCCAGGCTGCTCGGGAGCGGGCCTTCCCAGATGAGGAGCCGCTCGCGGACCAGCTTCTCGTGCTCGGGCCGGACCAGGCGGGCCATGGCTCGGGCGATCTGCTGGGGCCGGTCCATCGCCAGGTACAGGACGCGCTTGCTCTCGGCGACGGGCATCCCGAGCGCCGAGTCGACCAGGCCGATCCGGGCGAAGATCACCTGGTGGGCGATCGTGGTCTTGCCGACGCCGGGAGCACCGACGATCATCAGGCTCTCGCCGGCCGCCCACGCGGTCTCCCCGCGGGTGCCCCACAGCGGCTCCTTGTCAGCCCCGGTCTTGGTGACGAAGGCCCAGCCGTCCACCATGAAGCGCGACAGGCGGCTGTTTCCGGAGGCCAGCGCCCGCTCGCGTCCCTCGCGGACCTCGGCGTCGAGCGCGCTGCGGATCTCGTCCGGCTGGGCGCCGGGCAGCAGGGCCTGCTGGACGGTCCGGATGCCTGTGGCGTGCAGCTTCCGCAGATCCGACTCGCGTCGCACGATGACCGCGTAGTAGTCGGCGTTGTTCGCCGACGGCGGCGCCTCGGCCGCGATCCGGACCAGGTAGTCCACGCCGCCCACGCGGTCCAGGACACCGGTGCCTCGCAGCCGGTCGGCGACGGCCACCGCAGCGGTCGGGGCCCCCTCGAAGGTGAGGTCGAGGATTGCGCGCCAGATGGTCTCGTGGGCGGGCCGGTAGAAGTCGCCGGCGTCGAGGGTGGCGCGCGCGGCGTCGATCGCCGGCGCGCCCAATGCCATGCAGGCGCCGATGACCGCCCTTTCGGCGTCCAGGTCGTTCGGCGGTGTCCCCTTCGGGAACACCGCGTGCTCGTCGTCGAAGACGGCGTCGGCCGCACCGGAGCTCGACGGCCCGTACGCCGGGCCCGTAGGCTGGGACATGGATTCCCTCCCGCTGTGCATCAGGCCCTGGCAGGCCGCACGGCGGTTGATCGTCTTGATGGGTGGTCAGATAGGGAGCCTTACGGCCCTCGGTGCGCTAACACCGGGGGCCGCGCTCGTTTCCGGGCTCGCGCGGCCGATCGTGCTGGCCTGAGTCCGTCAACGTACGCAGAGTAAACACACACCAGATGTGTTCCGTCAAGACAGATGCTGTGTCGCTATGACACGGCATCTGTGCCGAATGTTGACTTCATCTGTGTCGGCTCGCTATCTTGCTGCCATGACGAACCCCAAGGACTGGCAGGCCGGCGTGACCGGCCGCGTCGCCGAGGCGGTCCGGCGCTTCCGCGAGGAACGGGGGATGAGCGCGCAGGACGTCGCTGCGGCCTGCGCGAAGCTGGGCTACCCGATCGCGCGGAACGTCATCGCCAACCTTGAGAACGGCCGGCGTTCCAGCGTCGACGTCGCTGAGGTGCTGGTCCTCGCCAAGGTCCTCGGTGTTCCCCCGGTCGTCTTCCTCGTCCCCCTGGGCGAGGTGGGGGAGATCGAACTACTCCCAGGCTTGATGTGCTCCACCGGCGAGGCGCTCCAGTGGGTTTGCGGTGAGCAGCCGCTCGACCACGAGCCGACCAACGACCTGGAGCTGCGGTTCGACGAGATCCGCTACTACAACCAGACGCTCTATGGCCTGCAGAAGACGATCAGCAGCTCGGAGGAGTACCGCCGCAAAGTCGCCACGGCCCGTGACGCGGCAACCCGCGAGGCCAACGTCAAGCTGGTCAATCAGTTCGACGAGATCATCGGCGACTACTCGCAGGAAATCCAGGACCGAAGAGGGACGATGCGCGAGAAGGGCATCACTCCGCCGACCCTGCCGCCAGAACTTGCCCACCTCGACCTCAGCCATCACGACGACTGGGGGCACGTCTCCGAGGAGACTCCCGAAGCGTCCGGCAGTCAGCCTGCTGCGGATGAGGAAATCTAGAGTCCGGGGGCGAGTGCAAGCTCCTTGCCCTATGAGGCCGTTCAGCGAGCAGTAAGCACGCGGGAGCTGCTGTCTGACCTGACTTACCCGAACCACGCGGCACGCGTGACGGACCGCCAGACCCGTCCGCGTCTTGCTCCAGGTGTTAGCGCGCCTGGGTGAGGGATCGCGCCGCCATGACCACCCATCACACGATCAGGCCGCCCGGGGTGCCAGCCCCATGCGGTTGACGAGGAGTCCCATGCCTCAGCCCGCCCTTACCCTTGCCCGCCTCTCGGAGGCTCTTGGCCTGCCCGAGCAGAGCCTGCTCGCCCTCGTCGTGAACTGCGATGCGGCTCCGGATCCCACGCTCGTCGCCCTCACGGTCGAGGAAGCCGCCCGCCGCCTCGGTGTCGGCCGCACCACGATGTACGCCCTCGTGGCGTCGGGCGAGGTGCCGTCCGTGACGATCGGCCGCCTCCGCCGTGTGCCTGCCGAGGCGCTCAAGGAGTACGTGGCCGGCCGTACGCAAGCCGCCAGTTCGACCGCGGCGCTCGCGGCCTGAGGGGGAACCGATGGCGAACACCCGCAAGCCCAACGGCGACTCCTCGATCTACGAGGGCAGCGACGGGCGCTGGCACGGCCGCGTCACGGTCGGCGTCAAGGACGACGGCACTCCCGACCGGCGCCACGTCAGTGCCAAGACCCGCCCCGAGGTCACGGCCAAGGTCCGCAAGCTGGAGAAGCTGCGCGACGACGGCACCGTGCCCAAGGCCGGCCAGAAGTGGACCGTCGGCAAGTGGCTGACCCACTGGATCACCGAGATCGTCCCCGGCACGGTCAGCGAGAACACGTACGACGGCTACGAGGTCGCCGTCCGCGTGCACCTCGTCCCCGGCCTCGGCGCCCACCGCCTGGAGAAGCTGGAGCCCGAGCACCTGGAACGCTTCTACCGGAAGATGCAGGACGCCGGCAGCGCCGCCGGCACTGCTCACCAGGCCCACCGCACCGTCCGGGTCGCCCTCGGCGAGGCCCTGCGGCGCGGTCACCTCACCCGCAACGTGGCCACCGTCGCCAAGGCCCCGAAGCTCGAAGAGGAGGAGGTCGAGCCCTTCGAGATCGAGGAGGTCCAGGCGCTGATGGACACGGCGCGCCAGCGCCGCAACTCCGCCCGCTGGATCTTCGCGCTCGCCCTGGGCCTGCGGCAGGGCGAGGTACTCGGGCTCCAGTGGAAGGACGTCGACTTCACCCGAGGCGTCGCCTGGGTCCGGCGCGGTCGGCTGCGGCCCAAGTACCGGCACGGCTGCGGCGACCGCTGCGGACGCAAGCCCGGCTTCTGCCCGCAGAAGGAGCTGGTCCGGCGCGAGACCAAGGACACCAAGTCCCGTGCCGGTCGCCGCGCGGTGCCGCTGCCCGAGCAGCTCGTCGTGATCCTCCGCCAACACAAGGAGGAGCAGGACCGCGAGCGGGCCCTCGCGCGCGACCTTTGGACGGACAAGGGCTACGTCTTCACCTCGGAGACCGGCGAGCCGCTCAACCCCAGCACCGACTACCACCACTGGAAGCGGCTCCTGCGCGAGGCCGGCATCCGCGACGGCCGCCTCCATGACGCCCGCCACACCGCCTCGACCGTCCTGCTCCTGCTCGGCGTGCCGGAGCGGATCGTGATGGCGATCATGGGCTGGTCCTCGACCTCGATGGCCCAGCGCTACCAGCACGTCACCGAGCCGATGCTGAACGACGTCGGCAAGAAGATAGGCGAGGCCCTGTGGGGTGAGGCGGTAGAGCATGGCTACACCGCCGCTGGTGGCGGATCATGAGGCGCAGATGACAGTGCCGCCCTGCCTTGGTTGCAGACGCAACCGAGGCAGGGCGGCACTCGCTCATCCTGTTGGGGTCCTGGCTGGCAGTCAGTCTGTCGTCGAGTCCATCTCGGCCCACATCCTGAGGATGGGAGCCAGCGTGTTGGCGACCGGGTCGTCCATCTCGACCGGCTCGGCGCAGATCGCCCGCCCAGCATCGTCACGCATGACCATGGAAATCATCCCAGCTGTGCGCCCATCGCGTGTGGCCGCATACACCGTCAGCGCTTCCTTGCGATCCAGTCGATCGCGCGCGGGGAAGAATATAGTCTCCAGCTCTCTCTCCCTCTCGGTGGGAAGAGCGAACCACGACTCCGCGATCACAAGTATGCCGTCAGCATTCGCCGCTTTCATCTCACTGGCAAGTTTTTCGAATGCGAGGATTTTCGAGCTCTGACTGTCGAAGATGAGCCCGCCCATGTGGAGCAGCGCGTCCCCGCGGTACAGGAATGTGAAGGTCGCGTGCTGGCCATCCTTCTCCATGAGCAGTCGAGCGCTCGCCATGAACCCCGGTACTGCGCTGATGGGGTCGCCGGCTGGCAGTATGAGCCTGCCGCCGTAGCGCTCGACTGATTCTGCGAGCAAATCCTCATCACGTTCGATGGTCAAGGAGGTGGACTCGATCTCGACGCCGTCCACCAGGTCAAAGTTGGCCTCAAGATCATCCTTGGCGTCTAGCATGCAACGCAGCCTTGTACCTGATGCTCGAAGGGCCGAGGTTACGCACTCCCGGTCGTGGGCCTCCAGATCGCACACGGGCACACCAGCCACTGAGTGGCCTTCGGCTAGCAGCCCTTCAAGTCGCGAGTACGCCTCGCTTGTCGCATCCAGGAGCTCCCAGGTGGGCAGCGCCCTGTCGACCCACCGCCGCTTTACGGTCATAGTCCCGAAGGGAGGCCGGTAGATTCGCATGACCTCGCTCACGATCTCTCGGATCGACATCCTGGGCGGATACTTTGACGAGGTGCCGATTGTGCGCTTAAGCCAATCCTGATGCCAGATGACCTGCAGCTCGCTAAGAAGCTCGAGGTCAGCCTCTTTCGTTATGCGGTTGCGCGACTTAACTACCCATCGCATGATCTCGCTGCTACCCGAATTCTGCTGAAATCGTGGGTACCACTCTTCGAAGCCGGCGAGTTGAGCTTTCTGCTTCTGGAGCAGCCAGGTAACATTCCGCAGATTCGGGACCAGGGAGTTCAAGGTCAACCTGAACTCGTGCGGGTCGAAGTAGACCTCATGCAGGCGGTGCCACTGGGCGTGGCAATCCATCAGTCGGCGATGGGCGTTGGGCATCGGGCACGGCTGGGCGGCGTCATCCGAGGTCATGTACAGATGCTAGATCTGTACTCCACATCGCACCGACAATTTCGACCGATTGAACGCTGGAACCTTGATCGTGAGCTTGCTGGAGTCGGTCGGGCCTCGACGGCAGGTTGGTGTCCGCCTCGGCCGACCAGCTTGTCCTTGCCTTCCGGTACAGGCGAGGGCGGTGAGGCCGAGCCCGAGGTGACCTTGCCCGACTCGTCGTGGCCGGCGTGGTGTGGTCATGGACTGAGTGGCGGGTCCGGTCGGCGACTGAGACCAAAACTGAGACCACGGAACGACGATGGCCCCGACCGCTAGGCGGTCGGGGCCATCGTTATGGCTGGTCAGCCATGGCGGAGGATACGAGATTCGAACTCGTGAGGGGTTGCCCCCAACACGCTTTCCAAGCGTGCGCCCTAGGCCTCTAGGCGAATCCTCCGTGGGAGAGCTTAGCCCATGTTGAGGGGTGCTCGCGAACAGCTATCTCGCAGGTGATGAGGGTGGGGGTGGCTCGGGATCGGAGGTGGGGTGGGGGTGCGGGGCACGGGGTGGGATCCGCTACTCTTGTGGACAGCCCCTCGTGTGGCGTTATCTCTCTGAACCCCCCCAGGGCCGGAAGGCAGCAAGGGTAGGAGGGCTCTGACGGGTGCACGGGGGGTCCTGTCGTTTCCGGGGGCGGCTCCGTTTGTCGGTCTGTCCCGATATCGTCGAGGGCGTGTCCCTAGCCCTGTACCGCCGCTACCGTCCCGAGACTTTCGCCGAGGTCATCGGGCAGGAGCACGTGACCGCTCCGCTCCAGCAGGCCCTGCGCAACAACCGGGTCAACCACGCGTACCTGTTCAGCGGTCCGCGGGGGTGCGGGAAGACGACGAGTGCCCGGATCCTGGCCCGCTGCCTCAACTGCGAGCAGGGGCCGACGCCGACGCCCTGCGGTGAGTGCCAGAGCTGCCGCGACCTGGCGACCGGCGGGCCCGGCTCGATCGACGTGATCGAGATCGACGCGGCCTCGCACGGTGGTGTGGACGACGCGCGTGAGCTGCGCGAGCGGGCGTTCTTCGCCCCGGTGCACAGCCGGTACAAGATCTTCATCCTGGACGAGGCGCACATGGTGACCTCGGCCGGGTTCAACGCGCTGCTCAAGGTGGTGGAGGAGCCGCCGGAGCACCTCAAGTTCATCTTCGCCACCACCGAGCCGGAGAAGGTGATCGGGACGATCCGGTCCCGCACCCACCACTACCCGTTCCGGCTGGTGCCGCCGGGGACGCTGCGGGACTACCTGACGGAGGTCTGCGGGCGCGAGCGGATCCAGGTGGAGGACACGGTCTTCCCGCTGGTGGTGCGGGCCGGCGCGGGCTCGGTGCGTGACTCGATGTCGGTGATGGACCAGCTGCTGGCCGGCGCCGGCGAGCAGGGCGTCACCTACCAGATGGCCACCGCGCTGCTCGGCTACACGGACTCGGCGCTGCTGGACGAGGTGGTGGACGCCTTCGCCGCGCAGGACGGGGCGACGGTCTTCCAGGTGATCGACCGGGTGGTCGAGGGTGGCCACGACCCGCGGCGGTTCGTCACCGACCTGCTGGAGCGGCTGCGCGACCTGGTGATCCTGGCCACAGTGCCGGAGGCCGGGGAGAAGGGTCTGATCGACGCGCCGGCCGACCGGGTCGAGGTGATGCAGGCGCAGGCCGAGCGGTTCGGCCCGGCGGAGCTCAGCCGGGCCGCCGACATCGTCAACACCGGGCTGACCGAGATGCGCGGCAATGCGGCGCCCCGGCTGCAGCTGGAGCTGATCTGCGCCCGGGTGATGCTGCCGGGCGCGTACCAGGACGAGCTCTCGCTGATGGCCCGGGTGGACAAGCTGGAGCGCCGACCGGTGGTGACGGGCGGTCAGCCTGCTGAGGGGTCGGCGGTCCAGCCGATGCCGACGATGGCCGTGCCCACGATGTCCACGATGCCGACGGCCCCTCAGCCGACGGCGCCTCAGGTGCCCGTGGCGCAGCCGCCGGTGCAGGCCGTCCCGGTGCAGCACCAGCAGCAGCCGGTGGCCCCGCCGCCGCCCGCGGCTCCGGCCGGCCCGGCCCCGGGCGCCTGGCCGATCCCGCGCAGCTTCCCGGGCGGCGCGGCCGCGCCTGCCCAGCCGGCCCCCGCAGCAGCCCCGGCGGTGGCCGCCACCCCGCCCGCGCCGGCCCCCCAGCCCCCGCAGCCCGCGCAGGCCGTCCAGCCCGGCCCGCAGAGCCAGCAGGGCGCCGCCCAGGTGCGTCAGATGTGGCCGCAGGTGCTGGAGGCGGTGAAGAACCGCCGCCGCTTCACCTGGATCCTGCTGAGCCAGAACGGCCAGGTGGCCGGCTTCGACGGCAGCACCCTGCAGGTCTCGTTCATCAACGCGGGTGCCCGCGACAGCTTCGTCTCCAGCAACAGCGACGACGTGCTCCGCCAGGCGATCAGCGACGCGCTGGGCGTGGACTGGCGGGTCGAGTGCATCGTCGACCCGTCCGGTGCCGGGGCCTCCGCGCCCGCCGCCCCGTCCGGCGGTGGCGGTGGCGGTGGCGGCAACGGCGGCTGGGGCGCGCCCCCGGCCCGCCCGCAGCAGCCCACGGCCACCGCGGTGGGCGGCCACCAGACCAGCCAGGGTGGCTTCGGCGCACCAGGCGCACCCGCCCCCGCGCAGCCCACCCAGCCCGCCCAGTCCGCGCCGCCGCACGCCCAGGCCCCGCAGCCGCCCGCGCAGCAGTCGGCTCCCGCCGCACCCCCGGCGTACCAGCAGCCGTCGGCCCCGGCCGCCCAGCCGTCGCCGCAGTCCCCGCCCCCGTCCGCGCAGCCCGAGCCCTACCCGGAGGACTACCCGCCGGAGGACTACGAGGACTACGGCGGTGCCGACCTCGCCGCCCCGCCGCCCGCTCAACAGCAGGGTGCGGCCGAGGAGCTGATCGTGCGTGAACTGGGCGCGACCGTGCTGGAGGAGATCCAGCACGGGAACTGACCGGCGGGGGACGTAGGCTCGACCCAGCGCGTCCGCACGGTGACGCGAGCTGTGACGAGACGGAGAGTGGCGCAGTGTTCCCTGGTGGCGGCCAGCCCAACATGCAGGCCCTGCTGAAGCAGGCCCAGAAGATGCAGCAGGACCTCGCGCAGGCGCAGCAGGAGCTGGCCGAGGCCCGACTGACCGGTTCGGCGGGCGGCGGCCTGGTCGAGGCGACGGTGACCGGCAACGGCGAGCTGACCGCGCTGACCATCTCCCCGCAGGCCGTCGACCCGGAGGACACCGAGACCCTGGCCGACCTGGTGCTGGCCGCGGTGCGGGACGCCGTCGGCGAGGCGCAGAAGATGGCGGCCGAGCGGATGGGCCCGCTGACCCAGGGCCTGGGCGGCGGCGCCATCCCCGGCCTGCCCTTCTGAGCAGCCGGCCCGGTGCCCGTTGCCGCGGGTCCGCGGCCCGGGCGAGTCTGAACAGCAGTAGATCAAGCCTGAACGTTTGACGACTTCAGGGCGCCGGGCGCTGTGCCCGGCGCCCCGTTCGTTGGATGATGAGGACGAACCAGCCGGAAGGAAGGCGCAGCGGTGTACGAAGGCGTGGTGCAGGACCTGATCGACGAGCTGGGCAGGCTGCCCGGGGTCGGTCCGAAGAGCGCCCAGCGGATCGCCTTCCACGTGCTGCAGTCCGACCCGGTGGACGTGCGCCGTCTCGCGCACGCGCTGCTGGAGGTCAAGGAGCGCGTCCGGTTCTGCGCGACCTGCGGGAACGTCGCCGAGGCCGAGCAGTGCCGGGTCTGCCTGGACCCGCGCCGCGACCTGACGGTGATCTGCGTGGTCGAGGAGCCGAAGGACGTGGTGGCGATCGAGCGGACCCGCGAGTTCCGCGGCCGCTACCACGTGCTGGGCGGCGCGATCAGCCCGATCGAGGGCGTCGGCCCGGACGACCTGCGGATCCGCGAACTGCTGGCCCGGCTCGCCGACGGCACCGTCGGCGAGCTGATCCTGGCCACAGACCCCAACCTGGAGGGGGAGGCGACCGCCACCTACCTGGCCCGGCTCTGCAAGCCGATGGGCCTGAAGGTGACTCGGCTGGCGAGCGGACTGCCCGTCGGCGGGGACTTGGAGTACGCCGACGAGGTCACCCTCGGCCGGGCCTTCGAAGGGAGACGACTGCTCGATGTCTGAGATGTCCGGGATTTTTGCCGATCCGGCCGCGCGCGACGCGGCCCACCTGCCCGAGCCGGACGACTTCGCGGTGCAGATCGCGGATTCGGTGAAGAGCTTCGTGGTGGCCGTCACCGAGATCGCCAAGGGCGACGAGCCGGGCAGTGCGATCTCCCTGTTGTTGCTGGAGGTGTCCCAGCTGCTGCTGGCCGGCGGCCGGCTGGGCGCGGTGGAGGACGTGGTCCCGGAGGACCGCTTCGAGCCGGACGCCGGTCCGGAGCCGGACGGCGCCGAGCTGCGCGAGCACTTGGCCGAGCTGCTCGCCCCGATCGACGTCTACCACGAGGTCTTCGACCCGTACGGCCCGCCGGAGCGCCCGAACGCCTTCCGGATCTCCGACGACCTGGCCGGCGTGGTGAGCGACCTGCGCCACGGGCTGACCCACTACGACGAGGGCCGGATCAGCGAGGCGCTCTGGTGGTGGCAGTACTCCTACCTCTCCACCTGGGGCTCGACCTGCACGGCGGTGCTGCGGGCGCTGCAGTCGCTGATCGCCCACGTCCGGATGGACAGCCCGATCGGCGCGGTGCCGGACGGTGCGGACATCGACGACGACGGCCTCACCGACGAGCAGCTGGAGCAGCAGGCGGGCGATCTGATGGCGGCCGAGCTCGGCATCTGATCCGGAGGCAGAGGTCGGGGCTCAGGAGTCCGGTGCGGCGCACCTGCCCCACCCCCCTCCCAAACGCCCCCGGCGAGAAATTCTCGTAAAAATCTCCGCCCGTGTATTTCCAGCCGTCCCAGCCGGTGGCGTGAAATTCTTTCGGCGGTTCGCGGCACCCCCGCAGACCTGCCGGTCGACCCGTCCGGGGTGCGTTCAGAACGTGAAATTACGGTCTCATCATATGGAAAGGACCGGCCGGGTGACGGCTGCTCGGTAGACTGACGACGACCGCAGTACCCCCGGTCAGGGGGTCTGGGGGGACCGGACGGCGCCACCCCGCGCCGGGCACCACCCCCCGAAAACGACTCAGTCGAGGAGCGCACGTGGGCCTTGTCGTGCAGAAGTACGGCGGCTCATCCGTTGCGGATGCCGAGGGCATCAAGCGCGTGGCACGCCGAATTGTCGACGCCAAGAAGGACGGCCATGAGGTCGTCGTCGTGGTGTCGGCGATGGGCGACACGACGGACGAGCTCATCGAACTCGCCGAGCAGGTTTCCCCCATTCCTGCCGGCCGTGAGTTCGACATGCTGCTGACCGCTGGCGAGCGGATCTCCATGGCCCTGCTGGCGATGGCGATCAAATCCCTCGGGCACGAGGCGCAGTCCTTCACGGGCAGCCAGGCCGGTGTGATCACCGACCAGGTCCACAACAAGGCGCGCATCATCGACGTCACGCCCGGCCGGATCCGCTCCGCGCTGGACGAGGGCAACATCGCGATCGTCGCCGGGTTCCAGGGCGTCTCGCAGGTGAGCAAGGACATCACCACGCTCGGCCGCGGCGGTTCGGACACCACCGCGGTGGCCTTGGCCGCGGCCCTGAAGGCCGAGGTCTGCGAGATCTACACCGACGTGGACGGCGTCTTCACCGCCGACCCCCGGGTGGTCAAGAAGGCGCGCAAGATCGACTGGATCGCCTACGAGGACATGCTGGAGCTGGCATCCTCGGGGTCCAAGGTGCTGCTGGACCGCTGTGTGGAGTACGCCCGGCGCTACAGCATCCCGATCCACGTACGATCGTCCTTCTCCGGACTGCCGGGGACCATCGTCAGCAACACCAACCCGAACAAGCCCGAAGGGGGCGAGATGGAGCAGGCCATCATCTCCGGAGTCGCCCACGACACGTCCGAGGCGAAGGTCACGGTCGTCGGCGTCCCCGACAAGCCGGGCGAGGCGGCCCGGATCTTCCGCGCCATCGCGGACGCCGAGGTCAACATCGACATGGTGGTGCAGAACGTCTCCGCCGCCGCCACCGGCCTGACCGACATCTCCTTCACGCTGCCGAAGACCGAGGGCCAGAAGGCGATCGACGCGCTCGGCCGGGTGAAGGACGGCATCGGCTACGAGTCGCTGCGCTACGACGACGCGATCGGCAAGATCTCTCTGGTCGGCGCCGGCATGAAGTCCAACCCGGGCGTCACCGCGACCTTCTTCGAGGCGCTCTCCGAGGCCGGCGTGAACATCGAGCTGATCTCCACCTCGGAGATCCGGATCTCGGTGGTCACCCGCGCCGACGACGTGCCGGAGGCGGTCCGGGCCGTGCACAGCGCCTTCGGGCTCGACAGCGACAGCGACGAGGCCGTCGTCTACGGCGGGACCGGACGATGACCACCACCACGGCCGGGGGCGGGAAGCCGAACCTGGCCGTGGTCGGAGCCACCGGGGCGGTGGGCGGCGTGATGCTCTCGCTGCTCTCCGCCCGGCAGGACGTCTGGGGCGAGGTCCGGCTGATCGCCTCGCCCCGGTCGGCCGGCCGCACGCTCACCGTGCGCGGCCGCGAGACCACCGTGGTGGCGCTCGACGAGGAGGCCTTCGAGGGCATCGACATCGCGATGTTCGACGTCCCGGACGAGGTCTCCGCGCAGTGGGCGCCGATCGCGGCGGCCAAGGGCGCGATCGTCATCGACAACTCCGGCGCCTTCCGGATGGACGACGACGTGCCGCTGGTGGTGCCCGAGGTGAACGCGGCGGCCGCCCGGCTGCGGCCGCGCGGGATCATCGCCAACCCGAACTGCACCACGCTGTCGATGATCGTCGCCATCGGCGCGCTGCACTCCGAGTTCGGGCTGCGCGAACTGGTGGTCGCCTCCTACCAGGCGGCCTCCGGCGCGGGGCAGGCCGGCATCGACGCACTGCGCGAGCAGACCGCGCGGGTGGCCGGCACCGCTGTCGGCGAGCAGGCCGGCGACCTGCGCCGGGTGATCGGCGACACCGGTCCGTTCCCGGCGCCGCTGGCGCTCAACGCGGTGCCCTGGGCCGGCTCGCTCAAGGCGGACGGCTGGTCCTCCGAGGAGCTCAAGGTGCGCGACGAGAGCCGCAAGATCCTCGGGCTGCCGAACCTGCGGGTCTCCGCCACCTGCGTGCGGATCCCGGTGGTCACCACCCACTCGCTGGCCGTGCACGCGGTCTTCGAACGGGAGGTCAGCCGGCAGCGGGCCCAGGAGATCCTGGCCCAGGCGCCCGGCGTGGTGCTCTACGACGACCCGGAGAAGGGCGAGTTCCCGACCCCGAACGACGTGGTGGGCACCGACCCGACCTGGGTCGGCCGGATCCGCCACTCGCTCGACGACCCGAACGCGCTGGACCTCTTCCTCTGCGGCGACAACCTGCGCAAGGGAGCGGCGCTGAACACCGCTCAGATCGCCGAACTGGTGGCCGCGGAACTCACCGGCTGAGCCCGCTCCGCCCCCGGAGCCCCCATCCGCTGGAGGGGGCTGCGGCGCGTGCGGAAGAATGTCCCCCAGGTAGGGCAACCCTGAGGGGGGATCGAGTGTCCAACGGGCGTGACAGACCTGGCACTGGTAGGCGCGGCAGCAAGACCGACCCGGGCGCGCCCGGCTCGGCGGGCCGGGGCGCGGTTGGATCCCGTGCGGCGACCCGTTGAGTCGGAGGTGACGGCGGCGGCCGAGACGGCCGGTGCGAGCGTCGACCTGCTGACCGATACCTACCAGGCGCACTACCGTTCGCTGCTCCGGCTCGCGGCGCTGCTCCTCGACGACCAGTCCAGCTGCGAGGACGTGGTCCAGGAGGCGTTCATCCGGGTGCACGCGGCCCGCCGCCGGGTCCGCGAACCGGAGAAGATCCTCGCCTACCTGCGGCAGACTGTGGTGAACCTGTCCCGGAGCACGCTGCGACGGCGGATCCTCGGGCTGCGCCTGCTGCCCAAGCCGATGCCTGACATGGCCAGTGCAGAAGAGGGTGCCTACGATGCCCTGGAACGGGACCAGCTGAAGACGGCGCTGCGCAGCCTGCAGCGGCGTCAGCGCGAGGTGCTGGTGCTGCGTTACTACGCCGACCTGACGGAGGCCCAGGTGGCGGAGCTGCTGGGCGTCTCGGTGGGTGCGGTCAAGGCCTACGGCTCGCGCGGCCTGGCGGCCCTTCGGGTGCTGATGGAGAACGGCAATGACTGACGACCGGTTCGGCCATTCCGAGGGCGCGCACGCGCCGCCGTCCGACGATCCGTCGGCTGCCGAGCGCGTGCCGGGGCCTGACCACCCGTCGGCGGCCGTCGACCCGTCAGCTCCCGCGCCGAGCGCGGCTGCCGACGCGGCTGCGAGCGAGGAACCCCAGGAGCAGGTCGTCCGGGCGCTGCTGCACCGCTCGGTGGAGGGCATCCAGCCCGCCCCGGACGCGCTCGCCCGGATCCGCCGCGCCGTCCCCGCCCGGCGGGCCCGCTACCGGCAGGCCTGGACCGGTGCGGCGCTGATCGTGGTGCTCTCCGCGGTCGCCGTGCCGACCCTGAACGGGCTCGGCGCGCTCCAGCTCTCCGACGGCTCGGCGGCCGGCAGCAGCCCGACCAGCGCCGGCAGCGGATCGGCCACCGCCGGCTCCGCCGCCCGCAGCGGCAGACCGGTGGTGCCGCTGCCGGTGCCCGAGACCGCCTCAGCGGTGCCCGCCCCGACCAGCGCCCCGGCCAGCCCCTCGGCCAGTGCCGGAGCGCCCAGCACCTCGCCCACCGCCGCCACCGGGCCCAGCAGCGCGGCGCCCGCCTGCCAGCGCGGCGACCTCGGCACCGGCGCCGTGACGGTCGGCCTGCCCGACGCCGCCGGGCGGGTCTACGGCAACTTCAGCGTCAACAACGTCTCCGGCCACCCCTGCCTGCTCGGCGACCCCGGCACGCTGAGCGGCCAGCTCAGCGGCGGGACGGGCACGGTGCGGGTGCTCGACCACACCGCCGGCGACCCGGCGGGCGGACTGCCCGCGGCCACCCCCTTCCCGGCCGGCGGGCTGCTGCTGGCCGCCGGGGCCGGCTACCAGCTGCCGTTCGCCTGGGTGCCGGACGCGGCCTGCCCGAGCGGCGGCCAGCAGTCCGGCGGCCAGAGCCCGACCACCGCGCCCGCCCCGACCGGTGGCGCCGCCAGCGCGGCGGCCGGCCCCGCCGGCAGCGGCGCGGCCGCCCAGCAGGGCGGTGCGGCCGTGGCCGCGGCCTCCCCGGCCACCGCCGCCGACGGCGGGGCCAGCCCGGCGGCCACCGGCTCGCCCGCCCCGCCCCCGCCGACCGCGCCCACCCAGGCGCCGTCCACCGCCGCCACCCCCGGCACCCTGTCGGTCGCGCTGCGCCCGCTCGGCGTCGCGCCGGACGCCGCCAGCACCCTGGTCACCGGCGTGTGCGGCGGCGGCACCCTCTACCGGGGGAGCGCGCAGTAGCCGGGGGCCCGCACCCGTCCTGACAACCGGGGCCCGCACCCGTCCTGACGGCCGGTGTCCCCGACCCCCGCGCCGGGCCGGGAGGGGACCCCGGCCCGGAGCCGGTGGTAAGGGTGGTTACCGTGGTGGGTGTGTACCGGTTCCTCCTGACTCCGCGCTGGCTCGGCGGCACCGTGCTCGCGCTGGCCGCGATCGCGGTCTGCCTCTGGTTGGGCACCTGGCAGCTCGGCCGGTTCGAGGACCGCGTCACGCCGCACCGCGCCACCGCGGCCGGCCCCGCCCCGGGCGCCGCGGCCACCCCGCTGTCCGGCGTGCTGACCACCCCGGACAGCAAGGTCAGCACGGTCACCGTGGGCAAGCCGGTCAGCGTCACCGGCAGCTACGACGCGGGCCGGCAGCTGGCCGTGCCCAACCGCACGGTGGACGGGCGCCAGGGCTACTACCTGCTGACCCCGCTGCGCACCGCCGCCGGCGGTCCGGCCGTGGCGGTGGTGCGCGGCTGGCTGCCCGGGTCCCCGGGCGCCCAGCTGCCCGCGCCGCCCACCGGCCAGGTGACCGTGGACGGCCGGCTGCAGGCGCCGGAGACCACCGACACCAGCGGCGCGGTGGACGGCGGGCTGCCGACCGGGCAGCTCGGCATGATCAGCCCGGCCACCCTGGTCAACCTGCTGCCCTACCCGACCTACGACGGCTGGGTGGCCGCCGACGGGGTGTCGGCCGGACTGACCGCGGTGCCGACCGCGCAGCCGGCCGGCGGGGACGGCCTGACCGCCCGCGCCTTCCAGAACCTCGGCTACACCCTGGAGTGGTTCGTCTTCGCGGGCTTCGTCGGCTTCATGTGGTTCCGGCTGGCCCGCCGGGAGGCCGAGGCGGCCCAGGACCTGGCGCTCGGGCTCGACCCGGTCCTGGACCAGCCGGAGCCCGCTACACCTTGAGGTGGCGCTTGACGAAGTCCAGCTCCAGCCGCAGCTGCTTGATCCGCTCGTCCACCACCAGCGAGCCGTGCCCGGCGTCGTACCGGTAGACCTCGTGCGGCAGGCCCAGGTCGGTGAGCTTGTCCACGTAGTTCTCGATCTGGCGGATCGGGCAGCGCGGGTCGTTCACCCCGGCGCTGATGTAGACCGGCGCCTTGACCCGCTCCACGTAGCTCAGCGGCGAGGAGGCGGCCCAGCGCTCCGGGACCTCGTCCGGGGTGCCGCCGAAGAGCGTGCGGTCCAGCGAGCGCAGCGCCTCCATCTCGTCCGCGTAGGCGGTCAGGTAGTCGGCCACCGGGACCGCGGCCACGCCGAGCGACCAGGAGTCCGGCTGCACGCCGAGCCCGAGCAGGGTCAGGTAGCCGCCCCAGGAGCCGCCGGAGAGCACCAGCCGCGCCGGGTCGGCCAGGCCGCTGCGCACCGCCCAGTCCCGGACGGCGCCGATGTCCTCCAGCTCGATCAGGCCGACCCGCTCGTGCAGCGCGTCGGTCCAGGCCTGGCCGTAGCCGGTGGAGCCGCGGTAGTTGACCCGGACCACCGCGAAGCCGTGGTCCAGCCAGGCGGCCGGGCCGGCGGCGAAGGAGTCGGTGTCGTGGTGGGTCGGGCCGCCGTGCACCTCGAAGACGGTGGGGAACGGGCCGTCGCCGACCGGGCGCTGGACCAGCGCGTGCACCGGGCCGCCCGGGCCGTCCACCCAGACGTCCTGCACCGGCACCGAGCCCGGCGGCACCGCGCCGGGCGCCCGGAGCACCACGTCGCCGGTGGTGGAGCGGACCACCGAGGGCTCGGCGGCCGAGGACCACAGGTACTCGACGGTGCCGTCGGGGCGCGGCGAGGCGCCGACCACGGTGCCGCGCGGGGTCGTCACCCGGGTCAGTTCGCCGCTCGCCAGGTCGTAGCTGAACAGCTCGCTGCGGGCCTCGTACTCGTGCTCCACCAGCAGCGCCCGGGCGCCGGGGCGCCACTGGGCGGAGACGTCGCCGGGCAGCGGGCGGCCGTCCTCGGTGCGCAGCACCAGCTCGGTCTCGGCGCCGGTCAGCGGGTCCCAGAGGATCGGCTCCCAGCGTCCGCGGCGCTGGTGGGCGAGCAGCAGCCGGCTGTCCCCGGGGACCGGGGCGAAGCCCAGGCAGGCCAGGCCGCGCGGCTCCGCGCAGCCGGTGACCTCGTCCAGTTCGGCGACGGTGGAGCCGTCCGCCGTGGCGACGACCCGGATCGCGTTGTGCATCGCGTCGCCGTGCTCGGTGTGGTCGATGGCGAGCAGCGTGCCGTCGTGCGAGAGGTCGCCGACGCCGCCGTACTCCGCGTGCCGGTAGATCTCCACGGCCTCGGCGGCGCCGGGGCGCAGCAGGTGCAGGGTGGTCCCGTCCTCGTCGGTGGAGCGGCCGACCACCACGGTGCCGTCCCGGCCGAGTGCCAGACCGGCCTCGTAGGACGGGCCGAGACCGGGCACGGCCACCTCGTCGGGCCCGCCGGTGAACGGCTGCCGGCGCCAGATGCCGTACTCGTCGCCGTCGGTGTCGTCGAACCACCAGATCCACTCGCCGTCCGGGGAGAGCACCGCGTCGGTGGTGCCGTGCGGCCGGTCGGTGGCCTTGCGGTGGCGGTCGGTGGCCCGGTCCCAGGCGTACACCTGGTAGGTGCCGGTGGTGTTCGACACGTAGAGCGAACGGTCGGGGGCGTCGTCCGCCCAGTCGGGGAGGGACACGCGTGCCGCCCGGAAGCGCAGCTCCCAGGCGGGCACGTCGTTCTTCTCGCTACTCATCCGAGTCACTTTGGCACGGGTCTCCCCGGGCAGGTCAACAGGGGCTCATCCGGCGTGCGGTGAACGGCGGGGCAGCGCCTGGACGAGCGCCGCGAGCAGCAGCTCCAGCCCCATCAGCAGCAGGGCCGAGCGCTCGAAGGCCGGACCGAGGCCGCGGTGCGCGTCGGCGTAGAAGAGGCCGCCGATCACCGCGACACCGAGCGCGCCGCCGGCCTGCTGCACGGTGGAGAGCACCCCGGCCGCCGAGCCGACCAGCTGCGGGCGCACCCCGGTCAGCACCGAGCTGGTCAGCGGGCCGATCACCAGGCCCATGCCGAGCCCGTCCACGAACAGCCCGGGCGCCAGCCACCAGGCGGTGTCGGTGTGGCCCAGCTGCCCGGCGGTCAGCGCGAGCAGGGCGAGGCCGGCGGCCAGGCCGAGGGCGCCGAGCGAGATCGTGTGCCGGCCGAGCCGGGCGGCCACCCGGGGCGCCACGGTGGAGGTGATCAGGTAGCCGCCGCCGATCGCGGTGAAGAGCAGGCCGGAGCCGAGCGCGTCCAGGCCGTGGCCCTGCTGCAGGTAGACGGCGAGCACCAGGAAGAAGGAGGCCTGGCCGAGGTTGAAGACCAGCTGGGCGGCGATGCCCAGCCCGAAGCTGCGCTCCCGGAACAGCCGCAGGTCGACCACCGGGTCGGTGGCGTACCGGTGCTGGTGCAGCACGAGGAGCCCGAAGAGCACGGCGGAGCCGGCCAGGCAGAGCCAGGTCCACAGCGGCCAGCCCTGCGCCTGGCCCTGGATCAGCGGGAGCACCAGGGTGGTGACGGCGGCGGTGATCAGCGCGGTGCCGGGCAGGTCGAGCCGCTGACGCTGGGGTGCCCGCGACTCCGGTACGCAGCGCTTGACCAGGGCCAGGGTGGCCAGGCCGACCGGCAGGTTGATCAGGAAGCAGCTGCGCCAGCCGAGCCCGAACAGGTCGGCCTGGATCAGCAGGCCGCCGATCAGCTGGCCGAGCACCGCGCCGATGCCCATGGTCATCGCGAAGGCGCCGAATGCTTTGGCCTGGGCCGGTCCGGTGTAGTTGGTGCGCAGGATGGCCAGCACCTGCGGGCCGGTCAGTGCCGCCGCCAGGCCCTGCAGCACCCGGGCGCCGATCAGTACGCCGGCGCTGGGGGCGAGGCCGCAGGCGGCCGAGGTGACGGTGAAGAGCAGCAGTCCGAGGGCGAACATCGCCCGTCTGCCGAACCGGTCGCCGAGTCGGCCGGCGGTGACCAGCCCGGCGGCCAGCGCCAGCCCGAAGCCGGCCACCACCCATTGCACGGCGCTCGGGCCGGCCCGTAGTTCGGTCTGCAGCGAGGGTAT
This sequence comes from Kitasatospora viridis, assembly GCF_007829815.1. NCBI lineage: Bacteria > Bacillati > Actinomycetota > Actinomycetes > Kitasatosporales > Streptomycetaceae > Kitasatospora > Kitasatospora viridis. Next base: position 3,297,161 of record NZ_VIWT01000001.1, read on the forward strand.
GGCGACGTTGACGATGAAGAAGTCCAGCGTGGTCATGAACGTCGCGGTGAGCACCACCGGGAGCAGGCCGCGGTGGCCGGGCGCGGTGTCGGGGGCGGTGGGGAGCGGGCGGGTGAGCGTGGTGGTCACTGTCTTCTCCGGGTTCGTTCGGGCGGGCGAGGGCGAGGGCGAGGGCGGGAGCGGGAGCGGGGGCGCCGGCCGGGGGTGGCCGGCGCCCACGGGGGTCTTCAGGCGGTCGGCACCTTGTCCAGGAAGCCGAGCACGGTGGCGATCCGGCCCTCGGCGTCGCTGGTCACCACGTCGAAGCCGACCACCAGGGCCTCGCCGTCGGCCGGGCCGAGGTTCCAGGTGAACCGGGCCTGCTGGTGGTGGCCGTCCACCCCGGTCTCGCCGAGGGTGAAGACCAGGCCGGGGAACTGCTGCTGGACGGCGCCGATGGTGGCGTCCAGCGCGTCCCGGCCGGTCACCTCGACCAGCGGGTCGGTGTAGCTCAGGTCGGCGGCCCAGGAGGTGTCGATCAGCTTGCGGCGGGCGGCCGGGTCGGTCTCGTTCCAGGTGGCGAGGTACTGGTCGGCCAGCTGCTGAATGTTCGTCATGTCGGTTTCCCCTTCGTGTGGTTCGCGGCGTTTCCGCTGGTCAAAAAGGTAGGCCGGATGCGCGAACGCCGAATCAGTCAGCCATCGGTAGGCTGCGGGCATGCTGTACGGGCGGGCAGGGGAGCAGGCATCCGTCGACGCGTTGCTGGCGGCGGCGCGGGAGGGGCGCAGCGGGGTGCTGGTGCTGCGCGGCGAGCCGGGGATCGGCAAGAGCGCGCTGCTGGACCTCGCGGCCGAGCGGGCCGAGGGGTTCCGGGTGATCCGGGCGACGGGGGTGGAGTTCGAGGCCGACCTGCCGTTCGCCGGCCTGCACCTGCTGCTGGCCCCCGCGCTGGACCGGCTGCCCGCGCTGCCCGCGCCGCAGCGGCGGGCGCTGGAGGCGGCGTTCGGGCTGGCGGAGGCGGCGGGGGCCGGGGAGCGGCTGGTCAGCGCGCTGGGCACGCTCGGTCTGCTGGCCGAACTCGCCGCCGAGCAGCCGCTGCTCTGCCTGGTGGACGACGCCCAGTGGCTGGACCGCGCCTCGGCGGACGCGCTGCTGCTGGCCGCCCGCCGGCTGGATCGGGAGGGTGTGGTGCTGCTCTTCGCGGCCCGGGACGGCGAGGGCGGTTTCGCCGCGCCCGGCCTGCCCGAGCTGCGGCTGGGCCCGCTGGAGCCGTCCGCCGCGGCCGAGTTGCTGACCGCGGTGGCCGGTGGCACGCAGGGGGAGGGGGCGGGTCTGCGCTACCGGGTGCTGGCCGAGGCCCGGGGCAATCCGCTGGCGCTGACCGAACTGCCCGCCGCGGTGGCCGCCGGCCTGGCGCCGGGGGACGGCCCGGTGGCGCTCACCGACCGGTTGCGGCAGGCCTTCCTCGGCCAGGTGGCCCGGCTGCCCGGCCCGACCCGGGCGCTGCTGCTGGTGGCCGCGGCCGAGGAGCAGGGCGAGCTGGCCACCGTGCTGCGGGCCGCCGAGGCGCTCGGCGCGGGGGCGGCCGACCTGGCGCCGGCCGAGTCGGCCGGTCTGCTGAGCCGCTCGCCGGACGGTGCCCGGCTGCGCCTGCGGCACCCGCTGCTGCGCACCGCGCTGCTCGAATCAGCCGAGCTGGACGAAAAGTTGACGATCCATCAGGCCATTGGCAAGGAGCTGCTGGCGGCGGGGGAGGAGGACCGGGGCAGCTGGCACCTGGCGCTCGCGGCCACCGGGCAGGACGCGGCGCTGGCCGCCGCGCTGGAGCGGGCCGGCCGCCGGGCCGCCGCCAAGGCCGGGCACTCCGGTGCGGCGGCGGCTTTCGAGCGGGCCGCCCGGCTCTCGCCTGACCCGGCGGTGGCGGTGCGCTGCCTGACCCTGGCGGCGGAGGCGGCGCTGGACGCGGCCGAGGCCGACCGGGCCCGCCGACTGGCCGAGCGGGCGGCCGAGTTGGCCGCCGCCGAGTCGGCCGGGGGCGGCGACGAGCACGTGCTGGCCGTGCTGGACTGGGTGCGCGGCACCGTCGCCTTCTGGCGCGGTGACTACCCGGAGGCGCACCGGCTGCTGCTCACCGCGGTCGACCGGGACATCGAGCCGTCGGTCGCCGTGCGCGGTCTGCTGCAGGCCTTCCACACCGCCTGGTACCTGGGCGACGAGGCGGTGCGCGAGGTGCTGCGCCGCCTCGGTGCGGTCGAACTGCCGGACGGCGAGGCCTTGGTGCCACTGGTCGCGCAGCTGCTCGGGCTGGTCGGCCCGGCCTTCGGGCGGCCGCCGGCGGGGCCGGCCGCGGAGCCGCTGCTGTCGGCCGCCCGCCGGGCCCGGGCGGCCGGGGCGGACAGCCCGCGCGACCTGGTGCAGCTGGCCGGTGCCGCGCTGGTGGCCGGGCGGGACGTCGAAACCTTCCAGCTGGCCGAGGAGTTGATCGCCGAGTCGCGGGCGGCGGGCGCGCTCGGGCTGCTGCCCACGCTGCTCTTCTTCCGCGGTGAGGCCGAGCTGTTCCACGGCCGCCACCGCGACGCCGAGTTGGCCGCCGCCGAGGGCCTGACCCTGGCCCGGGACCTGGGGCAGTCCCAGTGGGTCAGTCAACTCTGCGCCATGGAGGCCTACTTGGCGGCCATCCGGGGTGACGGCGAGACGGTCGCGAGCCGCACCGCCGAGGCGCTCGGGGACGCGGCCACCGCCTGGGGCGCCCCGGCCGCCGGCACCTCCTGGACCCAGTGGGCGCTGGCCGTGCACGACTTGGGGCAGGGCCGGGCGGCGGAGGTGGTGGAGCGGCTGGCCGGGCACGCGACGGGCCCGTACCGGCACCACGTCTCGGCGGTGCGCACCGTGCCCGACCTGGTCGAGGCGGCCGTGCGGCTGGGCGCCCCGGAGCGGGCCGAGCCGGCCTTCGAGGAGTTCGCGGCCTGGTCGGCCCGGATCGGCGATCCCGGGTGGGCCAGGGCGCTGGTGCTGCGCTGCCAGGCCCTGCTCGGCCCCGCCGAGTTGGCCGAGTCCGGCTACCTGGCGGCACTGGAGCTGCACGAGACGGCCGACCGGCCGTTCGAACTCGCCCGCACCAGCCTGCTGTTCGGCGAGTGGCTGCGGCGCGGCAAGCGCAAGACCGAGGCCCGGGCCCGACTGCGCACCGCGCTGGAGGTGTTCGAGCGGCTCGGCGCCGCGCCCTGGGCCGAGCGGGCCCGCACCGAGCTGGGCGCGGCCGGTTCGGCCGCCCCGCAGGCGGCGCCGGCCGGCCCGCTGGCCGGGCTGACCCCGCAGGAGGAGCAGATCGTCCGGCTGGCGGCGCGGGGGCTGTCGAACCGGGAGATCGCCGCCCAGCTCTTCCTCAGCCCCCGCACCGTCGGCCACCACCTCTACAAGGCCTACCCGAAGCTGGGCATCGCCTCGCGCGGCGAACTCGGTGCGCTGATCGCCGACTGATCGAGCGTCAGGTTCAGCGGACCGGCAGCACCTTGGTGTGCTCGGTGCGCACCGCCTGCAGGTCCTGCGGGTTCAGGCCGAGCAGCTTCAGGATGGTCGGCGCGATCTGCTTGGTCTGCACCGGGGCCGAGTCGCGCACGTGGTCCGGGGTGCCGGCGCCGGCGACCACCAGCGGCACGTCCAGGTCGTCGGCGTGCGCGCCGCCGTGCTCGGCGACCTTGCCCTTGCCGCCGGTGTACACCACGCCGTACTGCGAGATGCCGAAGACGTCCGGCACCCGCGGGTCGCCCGGCTTCACGCCGAAGTAGTCGGCCGCCTGCTCGCCCGCGTAGACCTTGGTCAGGCCGGAGGCGGTGAAGGCCTTGGGGGCGCCGTTGACGTCGTTGCCGGTGCCGTTCTGGGCCAGCAGGTAGTTCTTGGCGAAGGCGGTGGCGGCGGCCGAGCGGTCGTTCAGCCAGAGCAGCACGCCGTCGTCGTCCACCGAGTGGGCGACCAGGTCGCCGGCGCCCGGGTGGGCCTGCTTCCAGGCGGCGTTCAGGCCGTCCAGCAGCGGGCCGTCGTCGATCCGGGTGAGCGCCTGCGGGTCGGTCGGCGACTGGCCGTGCTTGGCGGAGAGGATCACCGTGGTGCTCTTGTCCAGGTGCTCCTTGCGCAGCTCGGCGGTGAGCGCGCCGACCTGGGCGTTGACGTAGTCCAGCGCCTTGCCGAGCAGCGGGCTGGGCACGTTCTTGCTGGTGTAGCCGCCGGGCAGGCCGTCGGAGTTCGGCAGCTTCTGGGCGGTGGAGACGCTCTGGAAGTTCAGGCCGAAGATCGCCGGGGTGCCGGTCTTGTGGGCGCGGCCGTGGTCGTAGCCGTCGATCTCGTTGAGGACCGCCTGCACCTTGTAGCCGTCGTACTGCTGGGTGGCCTTGTTGTCGGTGGTCCAGTCGTTGCCGGCCGGGTAGCCGTTCGCGTCGGAGTTGATCTCCGGGGTGAACAGGTCGTCGATGCCGGTGCCGGAGGGGCCGTTCAGGATGTCGTAGGCGGCGTGCTTGTCCGACCAGGCGGTGTGCAGGCCGGCCTGCTTGGCCACCTCGAAGATGGTGTTCACCTGCAGGTAGGAGTGCGGGTAGACCGGCTTGCAGGTGGTCGGGTCCACCGGCAGGGCGCTCGGGTTGAGCAGGGTCTGCGGCTTGCCGGTCATCTGCAGGATCGAGCCGGGCAGCCCGGCCAGGCCCTGGCCGGCGTCGATCGAGGCCTTGTTCTTGTCCAGGTCCTCGGTCAGGTCCACCTCGACGCCGGGCTTGGCGCCCTTGCAGTCGGTGGTGCCGGCGGGCAGCAGCGCGGCGTTGTACGTGTCGTCGTAGTAGACGCCGGTGGTGCCCGGGCCGCCGCCGGTGGCCTGCGCGACCATGCCGGGGAAGGAGTCCGAGGGGGTGGTGGTCCGGGCGTCGGTGTACTGGACCCCGCCGTTCACCAGCTTGGCCAGCGCGGACTGCGGGTGCTGGGCGACGTACCAGCTCAGGTCCGACTGGTGGAGGCCGTCCACCGAGATCAGCAGCACGTGCTTGGCAGCGCCGTGCTGGCGGGCGGCGAGGTCGTTGCCGGCGGCGTAGGCCTGGCTGAGCGATCCGGCGGCCAGCGCGACTGAGGCGCTGAGCACGGCGGCAACACGGACGGAGCGTCGGTTCACGGGGAGACTCCTGAACTCACGGTGTGCGAGCGGCGATCGGCTCGGGTCATGAGTAGTGGCCGGCGATGTACGAGGGGCGTCCCCGCCGTGAACGTGCCACGAACCGTCGCCGCGCTACGGGCGGGTACCTTGACGGCCGCTCAGGGGCCGGCCCGTCAGATCTGCCGCGGCGGCGCCCTGACCAGCCCGAACCGCTGCCGGCCCGGCACGCGGCCGGCCCGTCCGCACGGCCCGCTGCCCGCCCGCGCCCCGGGGCTTCTCCCAGACTTCCCCCGGACATGCCTGAAAACCAGTCAGAGCCGGTCTCCCTTGCGGGAGACCGGCTCTGAGCTGGTCTTACTGGGTCGGGGTAGCGGGATTTGAACCCACGGCCTCTTCGTCCCGAACGAAGCGCGCTACCAAGCTGCGCTATACCCCGGTCCTGCGTTTGTCGCTCGGTCTCCCTGGCGACGAGTAGAACTCTATCCCATGCTGCTCGGGAGACGAAATCCGGTTATCGGGGGCGGGGTGTCAGGGTCATCAGGGTGGCCTCGGGGGGGCAGGCGAAGCGGATCGGGGTGTAGCGGTTGGTGCCGCAGCCGGCGGAGACGTGCAGGTGGGACAGGTTGCCGCCGGCGCGGTGGGTGGACAGGCCCTTGACCCGCTTGGCGTCCAGGTCGCAGTTGGTGACCAGGGCGCCGTAGAAGGGGACGCAGAGCTGGCCGCCGTGGGTGTGGCCGGCCAGGATCAGCGGGTAGCCGTCGGCGGTGAAGGCGTCCAGGCTGCGCAGGTAGGGCGCGTGCACCACGCCGATCGACAGGTCGGCGTCGGCGGACGGGCCGCCGGCCACCGCGGCGTAGCGGTCGCGGCGGATGTGCGGGTCGTCCAGTCCGGTGAACTCGATGTCCAGGCCGTCCAGGGTGAGCCGGCCGCGGGTGTTGGTCAGGTCCAGCCAGCCGGCGGCGTCGAAGCCGTCGCGCAGCTTCTCCCACGGGTTGTGGACGGCGCCGGTGATGCCGGCCCGGCCGGTGCCGTCGGCGTTGTTCAGGCCGTGGTTCCCGGAGGCCAGGGCCTTCAGGTAGCGGGTGGGGCTCTTCCGGGCGGGGCCGTAGTAGTCGTTGGACCCGAAGACGTAGACGCCGGGGAACTCCATCAGCGGGCCGAGCGCGTCCAGGGTGGCGGGCACGCCGAGCGGGTCGGAGAGGTTGTCGCCGGTGTTGACCACCAGGTCCGGGCGCAGCCCGGCGAGGCTGCGCAGCCAGCGCTGCTTCTTGTGCTGGCCGGTCACCATGTGGATGTCGGAGACCTGCAGTACCCGTAGCGGTCGGGCGCCCTGTGGCAGCACGGGGACGTCCACCCGGCGGAGCCGGAATGCGCGGACCTCGTACCCGGCGGAGTAGGCGAGCGTGGCGGCGCCGGTGGCGGCGACGGCGAGCGGAACGGAGTACAGCTTTCGCATCGGTCCATGGTCGCAGACCGGTCCGCTCCGGGTGAACCGGGCCCGGACGGCGGACCACCGGACGAACCGGACTCGTTCGTTGACGCACCTGAGCCGACGGGAATACGTTCTCACGGACCGTCAGGACACCACCCCGCGAGGCGTCGATGCAGATCCGCTCCACCACCGAGGCCGACCTCGACACCTTCCTGAGCACCCTGTGCGACGCGTTCGGGTCGGTCTGGCAGTCGCCCGGCGAGTCGCCCTGGTGGGCCGCCTACGAGATGGACCGCCACCTGCTCGCCGAGGACGCGGCGGGCCGGCCGATCGGCACCGCGGGCGCCTACAGCTTCGAGCTGACCCTGCCCGGCGGGGCGACGGCGCCCGCGGCCGGGATCACCGGGGTGGGCGTGCTGCCATCGCACCGGCGGCAGGGGGTGCTGAGCGCCCTGATGCGGCACCAGCTGGAGCAGCTGCGCGGGGCGGGGGAGTTCCTGGCGGTGCTGCTGGCCACCGAGGCGGTGATCTACCGGCGGTTCGGCTACGGGCCGGCCAGCTACCGGCAGCGGGTCGCGGTGGACCTGGGCCGGGGCGCCTTCGCGGTCCCGGTGGAGGCGGGCGGCAGCATCGAGCTGCGGCACCGCGCGGACTGCGAGGAGGAGCTCGCCGAGGTGTACGACCGGGTCAGGCTGGTGCAGCCGGGCGCGCTCTCCCGCCCGGCGCACTGGTGGGCCAAGGGTGCTGGCCGGCCCCCGGTCTCGCGCGCGCCGCGCCACATCGCCTTCCACCGGGACGCGGCCGGCCGGCTCCAGGGCTACGCCTGCTACACCATCGCGGTCACCGACCAGCAGCGGTCGCTGCGGACGCTCACGGTCGAGGAGCTGGTCGCGGCGACCGACGAGGCCCAGGCCGCGCTGGCCCGCTACTGCCTGGACCACGACCTGGTGAGCACCGTGGTCTTCGCCGACCTGCCGCCGCGCAGCCCGCTGCGCTGGCGGCTGGCCGACTACCGGGCGGCGCGCACCGAGGCCGAGCAGGACTACCTCTGGGTCCGGCTGCTGGACGTGCCCCGGGCCTTGGCGGCCCGCGGCTACCCGGCCGACGGGCGGCTGGTCGTCGAGGTGGACGACCCGTTCCTCGGCGAGCGCGGGCGCTACCTGCTCGTGGTGGCGGACGGCGTGGGCGTCTGCGAGCCGACCGGGGAGCCGACCGAGCTGGCGCTGGACGTCGCCGACCTGGGCTCGCTCTACCTGGGCGGCACCCGGGCGAGCGACCTGGTCCGGGCCGGCCGGATCCGGGAGCTGGTGCCGGGCGCGGCGCTGCGGGCGGACGCGCTGCTGGGCGCGGAGCGCGAGCCGCACTGCGTGCACTTCTTCTAGGCCGGCGCCTGCGTGATCAACTCCGCCTGATCCCCGGCCCCTTGACGCAGCCGTTCGATCCGTGGAGTAGTGGAGCACCGGAGTACTGGAAGACCGGAGTACTGGAAGACCGGAGTACTGGAAGACCGGAGTACTGGCGGTCCGTCAGTGGACGATCCGCCGCGGGGGAGGGGTCCGTGCTGGGTGGCGCCTGCGGGGAGGCCCCGCTGATATCCGTCGACGCGTCGACCGCGTCCGGCCGCACCGTGCTGCTGGCGGACCGGCACCCGACCAGCCGCCAGGTGCTCGACTCCGCCGCCGAGCTGGTGCGCCGTCACCCGCGGGCCTGCCGGCTGCGCACCGTCGGCCGTTCGCGGGCCGGCCGCCCGCTGCACCTGCTCTCGGTCGGCCACGGCCCGCGGCACGCCCTGGTGGTGGCGGGGGCGCACGCCAACGAGGCGGCCGGCGGGGCCACCGTGATCGAGCTGGCCCACCGGGCGCTGGCCGACCTCGGCGTGGTCGGCCCGGCGCCCGCCGCCCCGCTCCGCGATCCCGACCTGACCTGGCACTTCCTGCTCTGCCTCGACCCGGACGCCGCCCTGCTGGCCGAGGTCGGCCCCCGCGAACCCGGCGTGCTGCTGGACCACTTCCGCGCCTTCCACCGCCAGGCCCCGGACGAGCAGCCCGAGTGGGCGCCCTCGGTCGGCGCGGTGCTGCCGGAGAGCCGGGCGCTGCTCGAACTCATCGACGAGCTGCGGCCGTTCGTCCAGTGCTCGCTGCACACCATCGAGCTGGGCGGCGCCTTCGTCCAGTCCACCGCCGAACTGCCGGGCCTGGCCGAAGCGTTCGGCAAGTCGGCGGCCGAGCTGGGGATCCCGCTGGACCTCGGCCCGTACGACACCCTCTACTGGCCCAGCCCCGGCCCGGGCGCCTACCTGATGCCGCCGGTCGCCGAGGTGGAGCGCTCGGCGGCGGCCTCCTGGGCGGTCGGCACCACCACCTGGCACGCCCCGCACCGGTACGGCGGCAGCACGGTGATCATCGAGGTCCCGCTCTGGGCCGGCGAGCGGGCGGCCGACGCCGGGCCCCTCGCCGACCCGGCCCCCGGGCTGATCGCCGCCGCCGACCGGCTGCGCGGGCGGGGCCGGCTGGTCGAGCGGCTGTACGCGGCCACCACCGCCAGGCTCGGCCCGGAGCCGGGGCCCGGGCTGCGTACCGCCCGGGAGACGCTGCGGGTGCTGGCGCCGATCGCGGACGACTGGGACCCCCGGGTGCCGCAGCCGGGGGCGCCGGCGATGCCGCCGATGACCGGGGCCCGGCTGGCCGGCGTGGAGGCCTGGTCGCACTGCCTGCCGCTGCGGGTGGTCGCCCTGCTGCGCCGCGCGCTGCTGGAGCGCCCGACCGGCGCCGGCCGGCCGGGCGGTGACCTGGCCGACCGGCTCGACGGCCTGCTGGCGCATTGGTGCGCCGAGTACCAGCGCCGGCTCGGCGGGGTCTGGGTCCCGGCGGTCCGTCAGATCGAGCAACAGGCTCGCGCGGTGCGGTCCGCGGTGGAACTCGCCCGCCCCGGGCGTTAATCATGGGCGGATCGGTCGCGGGGATGTGAGGATTGGCCCATGACGACGCTCAAGGAGCGGCTGCGGGATGACCTGACGGCCGCGATCAAGGCCCGGGACGAACTCCGCTCGTCCACCCTGCGACTGACCCTGTCCGCCGTGTCGGCGGCCGAGGTCGCGGGTGACGAGAAGCGGGAGCTCACCGACGAAGAGGTTCAGCAGGTGGTGCGGGCCGAGGCGAAGAAGCGGCGGGACGCCGCGGAGGCGTTCGCCGGTGCCGACCGGCCGGCCCAGGCCGAGCGCGAGCGCGCCGAGGGGCAGGTGCTCGCCGGCTACCTGCCGCAGCAGCTCGGCGACGAGGAGCTGGCCGCCGTGGTGGCCGCCGCGGTCGCCGAGAGCGGGGCCACCGGACCGCAGGGCATGGGCGCCGTGATGAAGCTGGTCCGCCCCAAGGTCGAGGGCGTCGCCGAGGGCGGCCGGGTGGCCGCCGCCGTGAAGGCGGCGCTGGCCGCCAAGTGACGGGTGCTCAGCTGACCTGACGTGAGGAGCGCCCGGTGCCGATCGGCACCGGGCACTCCTTCTTTTCTTCCCGTCCCCGGACTCTTCCCGTCTCCGGACTCTTCCCGTCTCCCGGGTCAGCGGCGCCCGCCGCGGCCCGGCTTGCCGCCGCCCGGCGGGGGGTTCGGCGACGGTTGGGTGTTCGGCGCCGCCCCGGGGCTGTTCGGGTCGGGGCTGGGCGAGCCCGACGGCTGGTTCGGCAGCGGCACCAGGGTGAAGGTGCTCTGCGCGGTGCCGGCCAGCGCCTGGCTCATCGCCTGCCGCCAGACCGGCCCGGGCCCGGTCGAACCGTAGACCCCGCCGTCGCCGGCGAAGCTGCGGCCGCCGATGACGATGTTGCCGGTCATCTTCACGCCGCCCTCGGGCCCGCCGAGCCAGACCACGCCGACCAGGTCGGGGGTGTAGCCGTCGAACCAGGCGGCCCGCCGCTCGTCGGTGGTGCCGGTCTTGCCCGCGATCGGGCGGCCGTCGTCCAGGCTCAGTTCGGCGCCGGTGCCGCCCTTCTCGGTGACGCCCTTGAGCAGGGTGTTCAGCTGGTCGGCGGTGGCCTGCTGGAGCACCTGGTTGCAGTTGGCGCCGGGCACCGGCAGCTGCTTGCCGTCGATCGACACCACCGAGGTGATCGCCATCGGGTCGCAGTGCACGCCGCGGGCGGCGAAGGTGGCGTAGACGCCCGCCATGTCGAGCGGGCTCATCTCCTCGCCGCCCAGCGCCATGGCCGGTACCTCCTCCAGCGGGTCGCCGCTGGCCTTGGTCCGGATGCCGAGCTTGGCGGCCATCTGCTTGACCGCGCACAGGCCGATGTCCTGCTCCAGTTGCACGAAGTAGGTGTTGACCGACCGGGCCATCGCCTCGGTCATCAGGAACGGGCCGTGCTCGTCCGGGTTGTCGTTGGCGACCTGCTCCTGCTTGACGTTCTTGTAGGCGCCCGCGCAGGTGGTCATGTCGGGGTAGGCCATCTTGGCCGGCGCGTCGTAGCTCTGGCCCAGGTCCTTGCCCGCGTCCAGCGCGGCGGCGGCGACGATCGCCTTGAAGGTCGAGCCGGGCTGGAAGCCGTTGCCGCCGCCCATCGCCGCGTCCGCGTTGAGGTTGACCACGGTCTGGTGCTTGGCCGCGTCCAGGCCGTACGGCCGGGTCTGGGCCATCGCCAGGATCTCGCCGGTGCCGGGCTTGACCATGGTCATCGCGGCCGAGACCGGGTCGGTCGGGTAGACCTTGTCGGTGACCGCCTTGTAGGCCGCGGCCTGCTTGTCCGGGTCGATGGTGGTGGAGATCTTCAGCCCGCCCTGGGTCCAGAGCCGGTTGCGCTGCTCGGCGGAGGCCCCGAACGCGGGGTCGGTGAGCACCACCTTGCGCACGTAGTCGCAGAAGAAGCCCATCCCGGCCTGCGCGGTGATGCAGCCGTTCTGCGGGTCGTGGTACTGCAGCGCGAGCGGGGCGGCCTTGGCCTGTTCGGCCTGGTCGGCGGTGATGTGGTGGTACTCCAGCATCTTGTCGATCACGGTGTCCCGGCGGGCCTGCGCGGCCTTCGGGTGCTCCACCGGGTCGTAGGCGCTGGGGTTCTGCACCAGGCCGGCCAGCATCGCGGCCTCGGGAAGTGCGAGGTCCTTGTCGCTCTTGCCGAAGTACCGCTGGGCGGCGGCCTCCACGCCGTAGGCCTGCCGGCCGAAGAAGGTGATGTTCAGGTAGTTGGTGAGGATCTGCTCCTTGGGCAGCTCCTCCTCCAGCTTGATCGCGTACTTCAGTTCCTGGATCTTGCGGCCGACGGTCTTCTTGGTCGCCTGCAGGAAGGCCGCCTGGTCGTCGCCGGCCTGCTCGACGAAGACGTTCTTGACGTACTGCTGGGTGAGGGTGGAGGCGCCCTGGGCGTCGGCGCCGGAGGAGGCGTTCTTGGCCAGCGCGCGCAGCACGCCCTTCGGGTCGATCGCGCCGTGCTGGTAGAACCGGGCGTCCTCGATGTCCACCTGTGCCTGCCGGGTGAGCGGCGACATCTGGTCCCGGGTCAGTATCGTCCGGTCGCGGGCGTAGATCTTGGCGATCTGGTTGCCCTTGGCGTCGTAGACGAAGGACGCCTGGGAGAGCGTCGGGGCGGTGAAGTCGGCCGGGAGGCTGTCGAAGCCCTGGACGCCGTTCCTGGCGCCGAGGCCGAGCGCGCCCACCAGGGGCAGGGCCAGGCCGGCGACCAGGACGCCGGAGAGCACGCTGAGTCCCAGGACGGTGAGTCCGTGCCCGGCCAGCTGCGCGGCCGGGGTGCGCCGGGGGCGCGGGCGCCGGTCGGCGGGGGAGCGCTGTGGTGCCATGCCAGCAGACTCTACGTTGCGGAATCCCGCACACAGGGGCAGCTGTTCGCCTACTCTGGGGTGAGTCTGCGTCAGCTCCGCTCCGTGTGCGGCAAACACTCCTGTGAGTGTTGAGGGTTGCCCGGTTTGACGGTGTATGAGGCGATTGCCGTGTTGCCTTGTCGGCGTCATATGCCCCCGGTTGGCGGGCGGTGGTCGCGCTGAGTGATGAAAGAAATGCCCCGAGCAGCCGCAAGGCCTGCGACCTGCGATCACTCCAACGAGTGACCTGACCGGCACCCATAGTCCGATCGGGTCATTCGAGATTGGACCCCAAGGGGCTGTTGCGCTCCGCCAATCTTCCGTAACGTCCTCAACTGGCAACGGTGAATATGCCGTTGCCGCCGTGGGGGAGCCTCGATTGAATCGGGAGAGGACGGCGGGGCATGGGCTGGGTTGATGACTGGAGCGCGCAGGCTGCCTGCCGCACGAGTGATCCGGACGAACTGTTCGTCCAGGGGGCGGCGCAGAACCGGGCCAAGGCGGTGTGCAGCGGGTGTCCGGTGCGCACCGAGTGCCTGGCGGACGCGCTGGACAACCGGGTGGAGTTCGGCGTCTGGGGCGGGATGACCGAGCGGGAACGCCGCGCGCTGCTGCGCCGCCGCCCGACGGTGATCTCCTGGCGCCGGCTGCTGGAGACCGCCCGGACGGAGTACGAGGAGTCCCTCGCCACCGGCGTGATCCTCTCGGACTACGCCCAGGCCGGCTGAGCCCGCGCCGAGGCGAGCCGGGCGACCCCGCGGGGCCGCCCGCCGCGACCGGCGCGGAGCCGTCGGCTCCCCACCGGCCGGATCAGTCGGCGTCCCGCGCCAGCTGACGGCCGATCAGCCGCAGCCCGTCCAGGTCGTGCACGTCACCGGCCAGCGCCGGCACCTCGATGATCGGCACGTCCGGGTAGACCGACACGAACCGGTCCCTGGTCCGCCGCTCACGGTCCATCACCTCGACCCGCTCGGCGTGCAGCCGGAGCAGTCCGGCCGCCAGGGCCTCGGCCCGGGCCTGCCGCGGCTCGTGGTCCGCGCCGTTCTCCTCCAGCGCCTGTGCCGCGGCCCGCGCCCGCTCCGCGGTCAGCTGCGCCGCGCCCGTGCCGTGCACCCGGTTGAGCACCAGCCCGGCCAGCGGCATCCGGTCCGCGGCCAGCCGGTCCACGAAGTAGGCGGCCTCGCGCAGCGCGTCCCGCTCCGGCGCGGCGACCACCAGGAAGGCCGTGCCGTCCGCCTTGAGCAGCTGGTAGGTGCCCTCCGCGCGCTCCCGGAAGCCGCCGAACATCGAGTCCATCGCGGCCACGAAGGTCTGCAGGTCGGTCAGCAGCTGGGCGCCGAAGATCTTGCCCAGGGTGCCGGTGAGCAGCCCCATCCCGACGTTGAGGAACTTCATCGCGCTGCGCCCGCCGACCTTGGCCGGGGCCATCAGGATCCGGATGATCTTCCCGTCCAGGAACGAGCCGAGCCGCCCGGGGGCGTCCAGGAAGTCCAGCGCCGAGCGGGAGGGCGGGGTGTCCACCACGATCAGGTCCCACTCGCCGGCGGCCCGCAGCTGGCCCAGCTTCTCCATCGCCATGTACTCCTGGGTGCCGGCGAACCCGGCCGAGAGCGACTGGTAGAAGGGGTTCTCCAGGATCGCCCGGGCCCGCTCCGGGTCGGCGTGCGCCAGCACGACCTCGTCGAAGGTCCGCTTCATGTCGAGCATCATGGCGTGCAGCTCGCCGGGACCCTCGCCGATGCGGGCGCCCTTCACCGGGCGGGGCGTGTTGTCCAGCTCGGTCAGGCCCATCGACTGGGCCAGCCGCTTGGCCGGGTCGATGGTCAGCACCACGGTTCGCCGGCCGCGCTCCGCCGCCCGCAGGCCGATCGCCGCGGCGGTGGTGGTCTTGCCGACTCCGCCGGAACCGCAGCAGACCACGATCCGGGTCCGCGGGTCGTCGATCAGGCGGTCCAGGTCGAGTCCGGTCGGCGCGCCGCTCATGCCGCTCCCTGTCGCTTGAGTTCACCGGCCAGCTCGTAGAGGCCGCCGAGGTCGACGCCCCCGCTGAGCAGCGGGAGCTCGTAGCCGGGCAGGTCCAGCGCGGCCAGTTCGGCCCGCTGCTGCTGTTCCAGGGCGACCCGTTCGGCGTGCTCGCGGGCCTGGTCCAGCAGCGGGTCGAGCAGCGGCTCGACCGCCGAGCGCCGGGTCGCGGCGGACCGCGAGCGCCCGCCCAGACCGGCCTCGACCAGCGCCTGGGCCACCTCCTCGCGGTGGTCGCCGTGCGCCGCGTCGACGGCCGCCGCGTCCAGCACCGGCGGCCGGACCATGTTCACCAGCACCCCGCCGACCGGCAGCCCGGCCTCGCGCAGCTCGGCGAAGCCGTCCACCGTCTCCTGCACCGGCATCTCCTCCAGCAGGGTGACCAGGTGCACCGCCGTCTCGGGCGACTTCAACACGCCCATCACGGCCTGCGCCTGACTGTGTATCGGACCGAACCGGGCCAGTCCGGCGACCTCGGAGTTGACGTTCAGGAACCTGGTGAGCCGTCCGGTCGGCGGCGCGTCCATCACCACCGCGTCGTACACCCGCCGCCCGTCCGGCCCCTTGCGGCGGGCCGCCTCGCAGGCCTTCCCGGTGAGCAGCACGTCCCGGACCCCGGGCGCGACGGTGGTCGCGAAGTCCACGAAGCCGACCTTCTGCAGCGCCTTCCCGGCCCGGCCGAGCTTGTAGAACATGTCCAGGTACTCCAGCAGCGCCTGCTCGGTGTCGATGGCCAGCGCGTAGAGGTCGCCGGCGGTCTTCGGCCCCGGCAGCCCGAGCTGGCTGCTGGTGACCCCGGCCACCCGGCGCTCCTCGTAGGGCAGTGCGGCGATGCCGAACAGCTCGGCGATGCCCTGCCGCCCCTCCACCTCGATCAGCAGCGTCCGGCGCCCCTCGGCGGCCAGCGCCAGCGCGAGTGCGGCGGCCAGCGTGGTCTTGCCGGTGCCGCCCTTGCCGCTCACCACATGCAGCCGTACGCCCTCCCAGTCCACGCTGCCTCTCCGTCCGCTCGGGATCCCTCCTCGCGAGCGTAACCAGCGGCCGCACCGGATGCCGGGAGCATCCGGCCACGGAGCCGGTCGGTACACCGCTTTGTGTCCTACCTCACATCGCCGCCGGCGCCTGTCCGACCGTCTAGAGTCAGCTCCATGACCAAGTGGGAATACGTGACGGTGCCGCTGCTGGTGCACGCGACCAAGCAGATCCTCGACACCTGGGGCGAGGACGGCTGGGAGCTCGTCCAGGTGGTACCCGGGCCGAACTCCGAGCAGCTGGTGGCCTACCTGAAGCGGGAGAAGAGCTGATGGGCGCGGTGGAGAGCCGGCTGGCCGAGCTGGGCCTGACCCTGCCGGAGGTCGCCAAGCCGGTCGCCGCCTACGTCCCGGCCGTGCGCAACGGCGACCAGGTGCTGACCAGCGGCCAGCTGCCGGTGGTCGGCGGCGTGCTGAAGCAGACCGGCAAGGTCGGCGCCGAGGTGACCGCCGAGGAGGCCAAGGCGCTGGCGCAGATCTGCGCGCTCAACGCGCTGGCCGCCGTGAAGTCGGTGATCGGCGACCTGGACCTGATCGACCAGGTGGTCAAGGTGGTCGGCTTCGTCGCCTCCGCCCCCGACTTCACCGGCCAGCCGTCCGTGGTGAACGGCGCCAGCGAGCTGCTCGGCCAGGTGCTGGGCGAGGCCGGCGTGCACGCCCGCAGCGCGGTCGGCGTGGCGGTGCTGCCGCTGGACGCTCCCGTCGAGGTGGAGATCCAGGTCCGGGTCAAGGCCTGATCCACAACCCTCTTCTCACCACCGTGCCCGGATGCGTAGCATCCGGGCATGGCTGCTGAATCCGCCGGCCGCACCCGGCCCGCGCCCCAGATGCCGCCCGGTTGGCCGGCCCGGATCCGGGCCCTGGCCGCCGGACGGCTGACCCCCGCGCCGCCCAAGCCCTCGGCCACCGTGGTGCTGCTGCGCGACGGCGCCGACGGCCCGCAGGCCTACCTGCTGCGCCGGCGCAGCTCGATGGCGTTCGCCGCGGGGATGTACGCCTACCCGGGCGGCAAGGTCGACCCGCGGGACGCCGAGGCGGTGTCCTCGGCCGAGCAGCCCGACTGGGCCGGGCCGAGCCCCGAGGAGTGGGCCGACCGGCTCGGCGTCGACCCGGCGACGGCCCGGGCGGTGGTCTGCGCCGCGGTCCGGGAGACCTTCGAGGAGGCCGGCGTGCTGCTGGCCGGCCCGGACGCCGCGACCATCGCACCGGAGCGGGACTGGACGGCCGAGCGGGCCGCGCTGGAGGCGCACGAGCTCTCCTTCGCCGATTTCCTGCACGAGCACCGGCTGGTGCTGCGCAGCGACCTGCTGGCCGGCTGGGCCCGCTGGATCACCCCCGCCTTCGAGGACGGCCGCTTCGACACCTGGTTCTTCGTCGCCGCGCTGCCGGCCGGGCAGCGGGCCGCACGGGAGGTGGGGGAGGCCGACCGGGTGGCCTGGCTGACCCCGGCCGAGGCGGTCCGCGGCCACGCGGAGGGCCGCTACGGCATGCTGCCGCCGACCGTGTCGGTGCTGCGCGAGCTGCTGCCGGTGCGCAGCGCGGCCGAGGCGCTCACGGCCGCCGGGACACGGACCCTGACCCCCGTGCTGGGAGAGGCCGAGCTGATGGGGGATCGTATGACCATCCGGTGGTCTGGGTATGACGAGCTGACCATCGACGGACACTTCCCCGAAGAAGACTCCTGACCGACTGACCAGACGAAGGAAGGGCAGAACGATGAACCACAACGACGTGGCTCGCGTGCGCGACCTCCCCGCCCGCCGCCTCGACCCCCGCCCGCTCGGCCGCCCGTTGGGCTGCGACAGCGCGGACCCGGTCGCCGAGACGGCCCCGCGCTGCCTGGTCCGCCCCCACGACTCCCGTCCACTGGTCCGCACCATCGAGGGCGGCCGGTGAGCAGCGGCCTGCCCGGGAACCCCGCCGACACCGTCGGCGGGGCCGCCACCGCCCGCGCGCTCTGCGTGCTGGCGCCCAACCCGTCCCCGATGACGCTGGACGGCACCAACACCTGGCTGCTCTGCGAGCCGGGCTCGGACCAGGTGGTGGTGGTCGACCCCGGACCGCAGGACGAGGGCCACCTGCGGGCCGTGATCGACGCGGCCGAGCGGCAGGGCCGCCGGATCGCGCTCACCCTGCTCACCCACGGGCACGCCGACCACGCGGCCGGCGCCGCCCGGTTCGCCGAACTGACCGGCACCCAGGTGCGCGCCCTCGACCCGGCCCACCGGCTCGGCGAGGAGGGCCTGACGGGCGGTCAGGTGATCGAGGTCGGCGGTCTGGAACTGCGGGTGGTCGCCACCCCCGGGCACACCTCCGACTCGCTCACCTTCCACCTGCCGGCCGACGGCGCGATCCTCACCGGCGACACCGTGCTCGGCCGGGGCACCACCATGGTCGCCCACCCGGACGGGGTGCTCGGCGACTACCTGGACTCACTGCGCAGGCTGCGCACCCTGGCCGGCGAGCACGGGGTGCGCACCGTGCTGCCCGGCCACGGGCCGGTGCTGGCGGACGCGCTGGGCAGCGTCGAGTACTACCTGGCCCACCGGGCGGCCCGGCTGGCCCAGGTGGAGACGGCCGTGGAGGCCGGCTGCCGGACCGCCGAGGAGGTGGTGGCCCGGGTCTACGCGGACGTCGACCGCGCGCTCTGGCCGGCCGCCGAACTCTCGGTCCGGGCCCAGCTGCGGTACCTGGAGGACCACGGGCTCATCTAGGCCCTCCGGCGGGCCTGAGCACGTGGTCCTCTGGCGGGGTCCGACGCAGGGTCAGCGGGACCGGCGGGACAGCCGCTCGACGTCCAGCAGCACCACGGCGCGGGCCTCCAGCTTCAGCCAGCCGCGGCCGGCGAAGTCGGCCAGCGCCTTGTTGACCGTCTCGCGGGAGGCGCCGACCAGCTGGGCCAGCTCCTCCTGGGTCAGGTCGTGGGCGACGTGGATGCCCTCCTCGGACTGCACGCCGAACCGGCGGGACAGGTCCAGCAGCGCCTTGGCCACCCGGCCCGGCACGTCGGAGAAGACCAGGTCGCTCATCACGTCGTTGGTGCGGCGCAGCCGGCGGGCGATCGCGCGCAGCAGGGCGATCGACACCTCGGGGCGGGCGTGCAGCCAGGGCTGCAGGTCGCCGTGGCCCAGGCCGAGCAGCTTGACCTCGGTGAGCGCGCTGGCGGTGGCGGTGCGCGGGCCCGGGTCGAAGAGCGACAGCTCACCGATCATCTCGCTGGGGCCGAGCACGGCCAGCATGTTCTCCCGGCCGTCGGGCGAGGCGCGGTGCAGCTTCACCTTCCCCTCGGCGACCACGTACAGCCGGTCACCCGGGTCGCCCTCGTGGAAGAGCGACTCGCCCCGCGCGAGGGTCACCTCGGTCATGGAAGCGCGCAGCTCGCCGGCCTGTTCGTCGTCGAGCGCCGCGAAGAGCGCGGCGCGCCGCAGAACATCGTCCACGTGCTTCCTCCTTCTCGGCCGACCGCCGTGTGGAGGCGGGCGGTCACGTGCTGAAACAGTGCTATACGTCACCAAGCATGGCGCATGTCGCTCCGATCATATGAGGAGGGGGTGCGCAGTGGAGGGCGGTACGCGGCCATCCGTACGCATCGGTAGCCGCGTGTCCGAGGGCCGGACGGCACTCTTGAGCGGGGCGGCAGCCGGAACTACCGTCCGTCCATGGCATTCACCGAGAAACTCCTGTGGGCACCCGGGCCGGTCCAGGTGGGCGGCTACCGGCTGAAGCGCTACCACATCGGCTCCGATCCCGCCGGTCTCGATCCGGCGGTGGAGAAGGCGGCCTACTCCGTACTGCCCGACCTGCTGCCCGCGCCGGACACCTCCCTCAAGGCCGGCTTCGTCGTGGTCCACCAGGGCGAGGGCAGCGACGCCTACGTCAGCGCCTACTGCTGGACCCGGGGGAGCGCGCTCAGCTTCGCCGGCGCGGCGGCCGGCCAGCCCGCGCTCGGCTGCCCGGACCTGAGCCCCACCCACTTCGTCCGGCTCACCCGCCCGCTGGTCGGCCACGTCTGGGAGCTCGCCCCGCTGCGGCACGAGCGGGACACCTGGGTCCGCCACCTGCTCGCCCCCGAGCGCCCGGACCTGGAGGGCTACCTCGCCGACCACTACCGCGAGGGCAGCACCGGCCCGGACCCGCTCGGCTGATCCCGCCGGCCGGGCCCGCCCCGGGGCCCCGACCCGACCCGCACGCCGTCGGGGCCGCACCCGGGCCGGAGTGGATCAACCGCCCACGGGCGGTCGGGTCCGCGGCGTAGCCTTCCTGCATGGCAGAGAGCAAGGCCCGGAAGACGGCCGCGGGGACGGGGGCGGCGAAGCCGCGCAAGGCGGAGTCCCACCTGGCGATGGTGCGGCGGGCCCGGAAGATCAACCGGGCCCTGGCGGAGCTGTACCCGTACGCGCACCCGGAGCTGGACTTCGAGAACCCGTTCCAACTGCTGGTGGCCACCGTGCTGTCGGCGCAGACCACCGACCTGAGGGTCAACCAGACCACCCCGGCACTGTTCGCCAGGTACCCCGAGCCGGCCGACCTGGCCGCGGCGAACCCGGCCGAGCTGGAGGAGATCATCCGGCCGACCGGCTTCTTCCGGAACAAGGCGAAGTCGCTGATCGGCCTGTCGATCGCGCTGCGGGACGAGTTCGGCGGCGAGGTGCCCCGCACCCTGGAGCAGATGGTCACGCTGCCCGGGGTCGGCCGCAAGACCGCCAACGTGGTGCTGGGCAACGTCTTCGGCGTCCCCGGGATCACCGTGGACACCCACTTCGGCCGGCTGGCCCGCCGGTTCGGCTGGACCGCCGAGGAGGACCCGGTGGCGGTCGAGGCGGCGGTGGCCGAGATCTTCCCGAAGTCCGAGTGGACCATGCTCTCGCACCGGGTGGTCTTCCACGGCCGACGGATCTGCCACGCCCGCAAGCCCGCCTGCGGCGCCTGCCCGATCGCCCCGCTCTGCCCCTCCTACGGCGAGGGCGAGACCGATCCGGAGAAGGCCGCGAAGCTGCTGAAGTACGAGCTCGGCGGTCAGCCGGGCCAGCGCCTGCGCCCGCCCGCCGACTACCCGGGCACACCGGCGGCGCCCGGCGCGTTGAGCGGTACGGCGACGACCGCGACCGTGGAGGGCTGAGTGGAGAGCGTCGGTGTGTCGGCGGCGATCGTGCGGGACGGGCTGCCGGACTGGCTGCTGCCGGTGCGGCGGGCGGCCGAGACGGTGCGGCCGGAGCAGCTGAGCCGGTTCCTGCCGCCGGACGAGGGCGGTCGGCGCTCGGCCGTGCTGCTGCTCTTCGGCGAGGGGCCGGACGGTCCCGACCTGCTGCTGACCCAGCGCTCCGACGAGCTGCGCTCGCACCCGGGCCAGGTCTCCTTCCCCGGCGGCTCGCTCGATCCGCAGGACGGCGACCCGCTGGGCAGCGGCCCGGTGGCCGCCGCGCTGCGCGAGGCGGCCGAGGAGACCGGTCTGGACCCGGCCGGGGTGCAGGTCTTCGCCACCCTGCCCGCGCTCTACATCCCGGTCAGCGACTTCGTGGTCACCCCGGTGCTCGGCTGGTGGCGCGAGGAGTCGCCGGTCGCGCCGGTCGATCCGGGCGAGACCGGCGCGGTCTTCCGGGTGCCGCTGGCGGAGTTGGCCGACCCGGCGAACCGCGGCCGGTTCCGCCACCCGTCCGGTTTCGCCGGGCCCGCGTTCCGCGTCGACGGGCGGCTGGTCTGGGGTTTCACCGCCGGGGTGATCGACCGGTTGCTGCACCACAGCGGCCTGGAGCGGAGCTGGGACACCACGCGGGTGATCGAACTGCCGGTCGGCGGGTAGACGGCCGGCGGGAATGCGGACGGAACGGGCAACCGGGCCAGCTGCCGAGCGACGGCCGGTCCATGGGAGGGTGGCACAGTGAACGTGCTGGATCTGCTGCTGCTCGCCGCCGCGATCGGCTTCGCCGTGTCCGGGTACCGGCAGGGCTTCGTGGTGGGCATCCTCTCCGTGCTCGGCTTCCTGGGCGGCGGACTGATCGCGGTGCAACTGCTGCCGCTGCTGCTCAGTCACCTCAGCCCCGGCACCACCGCCTCGGTGGTGGCCGTGGTGGTGGTGATCGTCTTCGCCGCGATCGGCCAGGCTGCCACCACCCAACTCGGCTGGAAGCTGCGCGGGCGGATCGGCGGCAGCCAGGCCAAGGCGCTGGACTCGCTGGGCGGCTCGGTGGTCAACGTGCTGTCGATGCTGCTGGTGGCCTGGCTGATCGGCTCGGCGCTGGCCGGCACCTCGATGCCGACGGTCTCCAAGCAGGTGCGCACCTCACTGGTGCTCGGCGGGGTGCAGGACGCGCTGCCGGCCGACGCGCCCAACTGGTTCTCCGACTTCAGCAAGGTGCTCTCGCAGAACGGCTTCCCCCAGGTCTTCAACCCGTTCGAGCACGAGCCGATCACCGACGTGCAGCCGCCCGACCCGGCGCTGGTCGCCAGCCCGGCGCTGCAGAAGGCCGCGCAGAGCCTGGTCAAGGTGGTCGGCACGGCCGGCTCCTGCGGCAAGACGCTGGAGGGCAGCGGCTTCGTGTTCGCCCCGCACCGGGTGATGACCAACGCGCACGTGGTCGGCGGGGTGGACGAGCCGACGGTGCAGATCGGCGGCACCGGCCAGCTCTACGACGCCACCGTGGTCAGCTACGACTGGCAGCGCGACATCGCGGTGCTGGAGGTGCCGAAGCTGAACGCGCCTCCGCTGGCCTTCGCGGGGGAGGCGCACAGCAACGACAGCGCGATCGTGGCCGGCTTCCCGGAGAACGGCTCGTTCAACGTCCAGCCGGCCCGGATCCGCGGCCGGATCCAGGCCAACGGCCCCGACATCTACCACCGCGGCCAGGTCGTCCGGGACGTCTACTCGATCCGCTCGCTGGTCCGCCAGGGCAACAGCGGCGGCCCGCTGCTCACGCCCGAGGGCGAGGTCTACGGGGTGGTCTTCGCCAAGTCGCTGGACAGCGCGGACACCGGCTACGTGCTCACCGCGGCCGAGGTGAAGCCGGACGCCGTCGCGGGCGCCACCGCCTCCACCCAGGTGGACACCGAGGGCTGCGCGCTCTGACGCGCGGCCCGGGCTAACCCTCCTCCTGACGCCCCGTCGGACCGGGGCCGACTCCCTGACGCGCCGTCGGGCCGCGCTCGGCGCGCGGGATCCGGCGATCCGTCAGTTCATCCTGGTAGCGTCTGCCGGGCTCACCCGTTCGGCCCATCAGGGGCAGGTCCGGGTGGCGCGCACGCAACCAGGACGAAGGAGCACTCGGCCATGATGGGTCACTCGCACGCGGTCAGCGGGGCGATGGTTTACGCGGCCACGGTGCCGTTCCTGCCCCCGCTGCTGCTGCACACCCACTTGCGGCCGGCCGACGTCCTGCTCGGCACGGTGCTGGCGGCGGGCGCCGCGCTGCTGCCCGACCTGGACCACCACGACGGCACCATCGCCAACTTCCTCGGCCCGTTCTCCAAGCTGCTCTGCCGGTTCGTCGCCAAGATCTCCGGCGGGCACCGGCACGCCACCCACTCGCTGCTCTTCGTCGCGCTGATGGGCGGCGGCACCTGGGCGGGCGTGCACTACCTGGGGCGCTGGTTCACCCTCGGCCTGACGTTCTTCCTGCTGGCGCTGGCCATCAAGGCGCTGCGGCTGCACGTGCCGGGGGACCGGCACCACACCTGGCTGACCGTCATCGGGCTGGCCGTGGTGGGCACCGTGGTGATGGACAAGTGGATGCCCTCCGCCCCGGTCTGGCTGCCCTACGCGGTGGCGCTGGGCACCCTCACCCACCTGATGGGCGACTGCCTGACCAAGATGGGCGCGCCGCTGCTGTGGCCGCACAAGGAGCGCTACGAGATCGTGCTGATCAAGCGCAGCGGCAACGACATGGAGACCAAGGTGCTGGTCCCGATCATGACGGTGGCCACCTTCGCCGCGCTCTGGTTCACCGCGCTGGAGCCGACGGTCCTGAACTGACCGGCCGTCAGCCGCCGCGGGCCCTCAGGGCTCGCGGCGCAGCCGGGCGCCCACCCAGCGGGCCCGGCGCCCGAGGATCCGCGGGATCCCCAGCGGGTGCGGGGAGCTGGGCCGGTCCGCCGGCCCGTCCGGCCACTCGCCGGGGAACCGGTCGAGGCCGCTGAGCGGTGCTGCGGCGTTCTGCGCGGCGCCGCCGTGCTTGGCGCGCCGGCGTTCGGCGGCGGCGCGATCGGGCATCCAGGTCATACCCGATGAATGCCCCCGGGTCGCCGGGGGTAACCACCCTCGTCCGGGCGAACCGTCCTATGCCACGGGCAACTGAGCGGCCGTCACTTGTGCTCGGAGATCCAGGCGAGCAGCTCGGCGGTGAACTCCTCGGGGACCTCCTCGTGCGGGAAGTGCCCCACCCCCGGCAGCAGCCGCCAGCGGTACGGCGCCGAGACGAACTCGCCGGCGCCCAGCGCGGTGCGGGCCAGCAGCACCGGGTCGGCCGCCCCCTGGACGTGCAGGGTGGGCGCGGTCACCGGCTTCTTCATCCGGCGGGCGAACTGGATGCCGTCCGGCCGGGCCATCGAGCGGAGCAGCCAGCGGTACGGCTCGATCGAGCAGTGCGCGGTGCTCGGGATCTGGATCGCCTGCCGGTAGTTGGCCACCGCTGCGGCGTCCAGCAGGTTGGGGCCGGTCCACTCGGCCAGGTAGCGGCCGACCAGCTCGCCGTCCTCGGCGACCAGTCGGCGCTCCGGTATCCACGGGCGCTGGAAGCCCAGCACGTGGTCGTAGGCGGCCATCTGACGGCGGTCGCGCAGCAGCGCCCGGCGCAGGTGGCGCGGGTGGGCGGCGGAGACCACGGTCAGGCTGCGGATCACCGAGGGCCGCATCACGGCCGCCACGAACGCCAGCGAGCCGCCGGTGTCGTGGCCCACCAGGTGGGCGCTGTGCTCGCCGAGCGAGCGGATCACCCCGGTGATGTCCAGGGCCAGGTTGGTCGGGTCGTAGCCGCGCGGGGTGCGGTCGCTGCCGCCCGTCCCGCGCAGGTCGAGCGCGACGGCGCGGTAGCCGGCCGCGGCCAGCGCGGCCATCTGGTGCCGCCAGGCCCACCAGTACTGCGGCCAGCCGTGCACCAGCAGCACCATCGGGCCTTCGCCCTGCTCGGCGACGTGGAACCGGGCGCCGTTGGCCGCCAGGTCGCGGTGGGTCCACGGCCCGGGGGTGCGCACGTTGAACGCGCCGCGGCCGGCCACCGGGTCCGTCTGCTCGACCACCGGCCCGGGCAGGTCGGCAGCGGCGTGCGGACCTGCGGTGACGGGCGCGGAGGGCTTCTGGTCCAGTGGCATAGCGAGAGCGTTTCACATCCCGGCCGGGAACGTCCTCCCGGTTGTCGGACAGTCGGCGGGCGGGCGGTTCAGCGCTCCTGGGTGGCCCGGTCCTCCAGGACGGCCAGCTCGCGCGCGGTGGCCGGACGCGGCTTGGCGTTCCGCAGCACCTCGGCGGTCGCCTGGGCGCCCTCGATGGTGCGCTTGGGCTTCTCGACCTTCTTGAAGAACCGGAGCATCAGCACCACGAGCACCACGGCGATCAGCACGAAGGCCCAGGCCACGACGAAGAAGGACCAGCCCAGGCCGATGTGCGAGGCCGCGTTCAGACCGTAGGCGGCGGCGAAGCTGAACATCGGGATGGAGGCCAGCAGCACCACACCGGCGACGATGCCCGAGCTGGCGCCCTTCGCGCCGCTCATGACGTCGGCTCGGATCTCGGCCTTGGCGAGGGCGATCTCGTCGTGCACCAGTGACGAGAGATCAGCGGTGGCCGCGGCGAACAGTTGACCGACGGAGCGCTCGCCCTCGTAGGGCGCACGCGAGCTGCCGGACGGGCCTGCGGTGCCTGCGGACATCTGGTCTTCTCCTCTGCTGAGATTCCGGACAGCTCAGAATCATGCCCTTACCGACCAGTCAAGCACCACTTCGGCCCACTCCGGTCGGACGGTGTGTCACCCGCTCGTACCCGTCAGGCCGGTCAGCCCGTGGTCGGGTCCTGCTGGTAGACGTCGGGGATCCCGTCGCCGTCGCTGTCCCGGTCCTCCTCCTCGCAGAGCCGGCGGTAGTGCCGGTTGCGGACCTTGAGCAGCAGGGTCGCGGCGGCCGCGCAGAGCAGGGAGCCGACCAGCACGGCCGCCTTCGCCCGGTCGGCGAGCACCGGATCGCCGGGGAAGGCCAGGTCGCTGATCAGCAGTGAGACGGTGAAGCCGATCCCCGCGAGCACCGAGACGGCGAACAGGTCGGCCCAGCGCAGCTGCGGGTTCAGCTCCGCCCGGGTCCACCTGGCGGTCAGCCAGGTGCCCCCGAAGATGCCCACCGTCTTGCCGACCAGCAGGCCGAGCACGATGCCGAGCGGCATCGCCTGGGTGAAGACGTCGCGGACCGCCGGCCCGGAGACCGTCACGCCCGCGGCGAACAGCGCGAAGACCGGTACGGCGAAGCCGGCCGACAGCGGCCGCACCAGGTGCTCGATGTGCTCGCCGGGGGAGTGCTCCTCGTCGCCCTCCCGGTGGCAGCGCAGCGTCAGGCCCATCGCGACGCCCGCGACCGTCGGGTGGATCCCGCTCTCGTGCATCAGCGCCCAGATCACCACGGCGAGCGGGACGAACAGGTACCAGCCGTGCACCCCGTGCCGGTGCAGGTACCAGAAGAGCACCAGGCCGGCGACCGAGGCGATCAGCGCCCAGTAGGTGATCCCGGAGCTGTAGAAGACCGCGATGATCAGGATCGCGATCAGGTCGTCCACCACGGCCAGGGTGAGCAGGAAGGCCCGCAGCGCGGAGGGCAGGTGACTGCTCACCACGGCGAGCACCCCGAGGGCGAAGGCGATGTCGGTGGCGGTCGGGATCGCCCAGCCGGCCCGGTGGCCGCCGGTGCCGCTGTTGACCAGGGCGAAGAGCACCGCGGGCAGCACCACCCCGCAGACCGCGGCCACCACCGGGAGCAGCGCGGCGCTGGGGGTGCGCAGCTCGCCGGCCACGAACTCGCGCTTGAGCTCGATGCCGGCGACGAAGAAGAAGATCGTCAGCAGGCCGTCCTTGGCCCAGGCCTCCAGCGGGAGGTCCAGGTGGAGCGGGGTGGACGGGCCGATGGTGTGGTGCAGTGCCTGCTGGTAGCTGCCGGGCCAGCTGTTGGCCCAGATGAGCGCCGCCACGGCGGCGAGGAGCAGCAGCACACCACCGACCGTCTCGGTGCGCAGTGCCTCGGTCAGGTAGCGGTGCTCGGGGAGGGAGAGCCGGCCGAGGAACTGGCGGCGGGGGGTGGTGTCCGGGTCCACGTGGATGACCTCCTGCCAGGTCTGGGGTACGGGGCGAGCGGTAGCAATGAGGCTAATGAGTCGAATATCCGATTTGTATCCTTTCACGTCCGCCGACCGTTGGAGGAGCGGGGGTGGGGAGCGCTGAGCGGAAATGGGTTGATGGGGTGTTCGGCCGTCCGGGTGGAGCGCGCCGGCAGGGGGCGCGGTCGGTGATCGGTGACTGTCCGCAAGGAGTGCCATGTGAGGTGTGGGTCACGCGAGTTGACGGGACATCGGGCTGCGGCGAGAGGTGTTGACACCGGGTAACTTCGCTTCTCTCCAATGGTGTTGGCTGCCCGATCTCGGTCTGCGTCGACCTGGTCCGGCCCGACTTCCGCTGCTGATCGTTGCTCGCCGTGGCGGCCTTTTGTCGCCCACCGTCACCTGGTGGCGGACCTGTTGCTACGCCAAGTAGCGCCGCTGGGTGGACTTCTGGCGCCGGACCGGCCTCGGGCGCTGCGGGCGTACGGCGCTCGCATGCGATGGAGGGTGGGCGAACTTA
This sequence comes from Kitasatospora viridis, assembly GCF_007829815.1. Classification (NCBI taxonomy): domain Bacteria; kingdom Bacillati; phylum Actinomycetota; class Actinomycetes; order Kitasatosporales; family Streptomycetaceae; genus Kitasatospora; species Kitasatospora viridis. Next base: position 3,324,356 of record NZ_VIWT01000001.1, read on the forward strand.
TCGTCATCTCAACGCGGCCCGCTGTGGCCGCCCGTTCCCGCCCCACTCGGAGGCAACCCCATGTCCCTTGAGGAACCGGCCGATTCGGTCGGCTCTGCCGCCCCGGTGCCCCCCGGACGGTCCGCCGAGCCCCACCCGGTCACCGGAGGCGAAGGCGCGCCCACCGCGCCGCCCCGGTTACCGGCCGCCCTGTTCGCGCCGTCGCTGCTGCCGCACGACCCTCAGCCGAAGTCGCTGATCCCGCCCCGACCGCTGATCCCACCCCGCCCGCTGGTGCCGCCGACCGTGCCCTCCGGCGCCGGTCCGCTCGCCGTCCAGCCGGTGCCCCGGCGCAGGCCCTCCGTCGTCCGCCTCGGCCAGCCGGCGGCGCAGCCCGCGCGGCGCGCCACGCAGCGGCCCGGTGGCCCGAAGGCCGCACCGGCCGGTCCCGCCGGGCCCACCAGTCCGACCGGTTCCGCTGGTTCCGTCGGCCCCAGGGCGGTCGGACCGCTCCGCCGGCCCGACTCGCTCACCCCGGACCGCCGGCTCCGCCCGCTGTTCCAGGGGCTGCCGCCGGACAGCGGTGTCGCCGTCGCGGTGATCGAGGGGGACGAGCGCACGGTCGCCTGCCGGGGGTTCACCGATTCCGCGACCAAGCGCCCGGTGCGGGCCGACACCCGGTTCGAACTCGGCTCCATCACCAAGACGTTCACCGCGCTGCTGCTGGCCGACATGGTGGCGCGCGGCGAGGTGCGGTACGACGATCCGGTCGGCGCCTACCTGCCCGCGGAGGCGGTGCCCGGCTACCCGAAGGAGCGCCCGATCACCCTGTTCCACCTGGCCACCCACACCTCCGGGCTGCCCCGGCTGCCGGCCGGGATGCCCGAGGTGATGCCGCAGTGGTTCACCCGGCCGTGCGCCACCTTCAACGCGGCGCACCTGCTCTGCTCGCTGGCCCGCACACCGGTGCGCGGCACGCCCGGCACCCAGGTGCGGTACTCCAGCCTCGGCGCCGGACTGCTCGGCCTGGCCCTGGCCAACGCCGCCGGGACCCGGTACGAGGACCTGCTGGCGCGTCGGGTCTGCGAGCCGCTCGGCCTGCTGGACACCTCCTGCGGGGCGGCCGGGGACCCGGGCAACGGCTACCGGCGCGGACGCCGGGTGCCGTCCTTCCGGATGCCGGCCCTGCCGGGCGCGTCCGCGCTGCGCTCCAGTGCGGACGACATGCTCCGCTACCTGCAGGCCATGGTGGCGGTCGACGGCGCCGTGCCGTTGGGCGGGACGGCCGGACTGCTCTCCGGCACCGACCAGGCGCTGCGCACCGCGCTGCGCGAGGTCCGCCGACCGCGGGTGCCGTGGAAGCTGGCCGGCACCCGGTTCTGCCTCGGCTGGAAGCAGCGCGCCCTGTCGGCCGACGAGCCGCCCGCGCAGGAGCTGGTCTTCCACGAGGGCAGCACCAGGGGCTTCCTCGCCTTCGCGGGCTTCAACCCGCGCTCCGGCACCGGCCTGGTCGCCCTGGTCAGCGCGCCGCCCGGCCGACGCCGGGGCTTCCTGCAGACCGCGTATGAGACCCTGCGCGCCCTGGGCAGCGGCGGCTGACCCCGCTCAGGGCGCGCTCGGGAAACGCACTGACGCCTGCTCAACAACCGAACGGTCGTTGAGCAGGCGTCAGTGCGTGGTGGTGCTCAGCTCTCCGAGGTGCCGCCCGGCAGCTGGGACTGGATCAGGTTCATCACCGAGGAGTCGGCCAGCGTGGTGGTGTCGCCCACCTCGCGGCCCTCGGCGATGTCGCGGAGCAGCCGGCGCATGATCTTGCCGGAGCGGGTCTTCGGCAGCTCGCTGACCACCTTGATCTGCTTCGGCTTGGCGATCGGGCCGAGCGTCTTGCCGACGTGGTTGCGCAGCTCGGCGATCAGCTCCTCGCTGTCGGTCGCGGTGCCGCGCAGGATCACGAAGGCGACGATCGCCTGGCCGGTGGTGGCGTCGGTCGCGCCGACCACCGCCGACTCGGCCACCGCGGGGTGGCCGACCAGCGCCGACTCCACCTCGGTGGTCGAGATGTTGTGGCCGGAGACCAGCATCACGTCGTCCACCCGGCCGAGCAGCCAGATGTCGCCGTCCTCGTCCTTCTTGGCACCGTCACCGGCGAAGTAGCGCCAGTTCGGGTCCTTCTCGTCGTGGCCGTGGCCGAAGCGGGACCAGTAGGTGTCGAGGTAGCGCTGGTCGTCGCCCCAGATGGTGCGCAGCATCGACGGCCACGGCTCGGTCAGCACCAGGTAGCCGCCGGAGCCGTTCGGCACCTCGGCGCCGTTGTCGTCCACCACGGTGGCGCCGATGCCCGGCAGCGCGCGCTGGGCCGAGCCCGGCTTGGTCTCGGTGACGCCCGGCAGCGGGGAGATCATCATCGCGCCGGTCTCGGTCTGCCACCAGGTGTCCACGATCGGGGTCCGGCTGGCGCCGATGTGCTCCCGGTACCAGATCCACGCCTCCGGGTTGATCGGCTCGCCGACGCTGCCCAGCACCCGCAGCGAGGAGAGGTCGAACTGCGCGGGGATGTCGTCGCCCCACTTCATGAAGGTGCGGATCGCGGTGGGGGCGGTGTACAGGATGGTGACCTTGTACTTCTGGACGATCTCCCAGAACCGGCCCTGGTGCGGGGTGTCCGGGGTGCCCTCGTAGATCACCTGGGTGGCGCCGTTGGAGAGCGGGCCGTAGACGATGTACGAATGGCCGGTCACCCAACCGATGTCGGCGGTGCACCAGTAGACGTCGGTCTCCGGCTTGAGGTCGAAGACGGCGTGGTGGGTGTAGCTCGCCTGGGTCAGGTAGCCGCCCGAGGTGTGCAGGATGCCCTTCGGCTTACCGGTGGTGCCGGAGGTGTAGAGGATGAAGAGCGGGTGCTCGGCGTCGTGCGGCTCGGCGGTGTGCTCGGCCGACTGGCGCTCGGTGATCTCGTGCCACCAGACGTCGCGGCCCTCGGTGAACGAGACCTCCTGACCGGTGCGACGGACCACCAGGACGTGCTCCACGTCGGGGCACTTGGCGAGCGCCTCGTCGATGGCGGGCTTGAGCGCGGAGGGCTTGCCGCGGCGGTAGCCACCGTCGGCGGTGATCACCAGCTTGGCGTCGGCGTCCTGGATCCGGGAGGCGACGGCGTCGGCGGAGAAGCCGCCGAAGACCACCGAGTGCGCGGCGCCGATCCGGGCGCAGGCCAGCATCGCGACGACGGCCTCGGGGATCATCGGCAGGTAGACCGCGACCCGGTCGCCCTTGCGGACGCCGAGCTCCAGCAGGGCGTTGGCGGCCTTGGAGACCTCGTCCTTCAGCTGCGCGTAGGTGATCGAGCGGCCGTCACCGGGCTCGCCCTCGAAGTGGATGGCGACCCGGTCGCCGTTGCCCGCCTCGACGTGCCGGTCGACGCAGTTGTACGCGACGTTGAGCTGGCCGTCGGCGAACCACTTCGCGAAGGGCGGCTTCGACCAGTCCAGCGTCTCGGTCGGCTCGACGGCCCAGGTGAGGCGCCGGGCCTGCTCGGCCCAGAAGCCGAGGCGGTCCTCGGACGCCTGGGCGTACGCGGCCTCGGTGACGTTGGCGGCAGCCGCGAGCTCTGCGGGCGGAGCGAAGCGACGCTCCTCCTTGAGCAGATTGGCCAGGCTCTCGTTGCTCAACGCGAACTCCTCATCGAGTCTGTTCATGGCGCTTTCCCCCCGCGGAGAGAAGCTCCAGTGCTGCGGGATTCGTCCCCGCCTAGGGATTGTCCCGTGTGTCCCAGCGCACAGCTCACCAGGCGAACAGGTCGATTGACAAGGGCCCCCGGGAAATTGGTGTAGACCTTTGATCGATTAGTGACCCTCTGAACGCCGCTGCCTCGGTGGATTCGCCCACCGGGCCGATCGGTTCGCGTCCAGTACCTGTCGTGCGCGGTACGAACCGCTCGGGCGTGTCCCACCGGTGCCCCGGAGCGCTCGGGGACGCGCGCCGGTCGGTGCGCCGGTGGCCCGCGGCCGGTCGGCTGGTGCGGTGGCCCGGGTTGGGCCGACCGGGTGCCTTCTGACCGTAAGGGCTTGACGGACCGTAACCAGAGTACTCCACTGCGAATACCCGCCCGATCGGGACCGGCGCCGGCCGGTCGCGCGGGGCGCTTCTGCTGGGCGCGGCGCCGACGGGGAGTTGAACCGATGTCAGATCCTTCGGAAAACCCTGAACCCACCTCTTCCCACTCCGCCGCGCCCGGTGCGCCGGCCGCGGCGGCGCCGGTGCTGCCGGCGCAGTCGGCGGGGCCCGACTCCGCCGGCGCCACTGCGGCCGCTACTGCGGTTACCAGTGAGAGTCAGATCGCCGACGCCGCTGACGACGACTCAGCGGCTCCGAAGCTCGGCGACTTCGCCGTCGTGCGGATGAGCGGCACCACGGGCCGGCTCATCCGGCTCGGGCAGTGGCTCAACGGCGACGGCTTCGCGGACTACGAGCACGCCTTCGTCCTGATCACCGAGGACGCGCTGATCGAGGCCGAGCCGGGCGGGGCCAAACAGTCACCACTCGCCGACTACCAGGGCCGGCCGATGCGCTGGTCCACCGGGCACTTCCAGCTGACGGACGACCAGCGTGCGGCGATCGTCGACGCGGCCCGCCGCCGCATCGGAGTCCCGTACAGCTTCCTCGACTACTTCGCGCTGGCCGCCCACCGCTTCCGGCTGCCCGGCAGCGGCCTGCTCAAGCGCTACGTGGCCGACACCCGCCACATGATCTGCTCCCAACTGGTCGACCAGTGCTACCACGACGCGGGGATCCAGCTCTTCACGGACGGCCGCTGGCCCGGCTACGTGACCCCGGCCGACCTCGCCCGATTGCTGAACTAGCTCCGGACTTCGCACATGGGGGTTTAGGTTTCCAGCCAGCGGGGTCGGGTTTCGTCGATGCCGAGGAGTTCGAGCAGGTGTGCTTGGACTCCTCGGTTGATGAGGACGACGGGTGGGCTGGTCGCGGTGCCGGGCCGGATCATGAGGCTGGCGAGGTGGTAGAAGATCATGCGGCCGGTGGGGCGGACGGCCCGGTTGTCGGGGTAGAGGCCGCGCATGGTCTGCTCTGGGCCCAGGGCCTGGCGGACCTGACGTTCGATCAGGCAGAAGACCGGCAGGGCCAGGCAGATCACGGTGATCAGGGCGGCGATGCGCCGGTTGTGCTGCAGGAAGACGGGGGCGACCGCGAGGGGGCCCTTGAAGTCGTGGTAGCGGCGTTCGACCACGGCCTGGCCCTTGTAGCGCAACAGGACCTGTTCGGCGGTGGCCTGCTCGGGGGTGAGATTGGTCAGCAGCGCGTACCAGCCGTCGACGGCCTCCTGGGCGTCGAGTACCTGTTGGTCGAAGTGCCACTCCAGGCCGGGGCGGCCTGTCTCGTCGGTGGTGACGGTGGTCCGCAGGCAGTCGTCGACCCGGTGGTTCTTGGCGATCACGCCGATGCGGGCGGCGATCGTCTCGGCTGTGCCGTAGAAGCGTCCGCCCGCGCCTCGTTGGAGCTTGTCGAGGTCCTCGGCCGCGCGGGCCAGGCGTTTGGCGCGGGCGCTCTGCCGGCCGCGGGCGTTGCCGCTGGAGTGGACCAGGATCCTGCGCAGGATGTGCACCGGGTCGCTCTTGCGTCGCCCGGGCAGGGCGTGGGTGTCCTCCAGCACGCGATACGTCTCCCGGGCCCGGGCGTTCTTGCCGGCGTCGCGTTGCGGGACGTGGTCCACCACCTGCGTGTCTTCGAGGCTCAAGGCGGCGTAGACCTCGTCGGGGACCTTGGCGGCCGGGGCGGGGGCGATGAAGGCGACCTTCGCGTCCAGCAGGGCGGTGACGTTGGGGTGGGACACCAGCTTGGAGTCCGCGACGAGCAGGAAGTCCCTGCGGCCGGCCATCATGCGCAGGGCGTTCATCGCGCCGACGACCTGGGCGACCTCTCCCGCGCCGCCGTCGTAGACGCGGTGGAAGAGCGGGATCCCGCCGTCGCCGCTGACCGCGAGGCCAGCCTGGATCTGCTTCAGGTCGACCCTGCGGTCCTTGGGGTGGCCATACTTGACCTGCGGGAACGCCTCGTCCTGGGCCTCGTAGGCGCCGAAGAGGGACATCGAGGTCATGTCCCAGTGGATCCGGGACACGTCGATGCCGAACTCGGCGATGGCCTGGGTGCCGACGGTGCCGACCAGCTCCTCCAGATGCGGCGCGATCGCGTCCAGGGCGCGGGCGAGCCGGTCGTCGCCCAGCAGGTCCGGCGAGATGCCGAAGACCTCCTCCACCGCCCACTCCCGGGCCCAGTCGCCCACGCGGACCAGCGGTGCCGGGGCGGACAGCCGGTTGGCGACCAGCACCTCGATCACCTGGCCGTGCGTGAGGTGCGCGACCTCGCGGATCGGGCACAGCTCATCGACGATCCCGGCCACGTCCAGCCGGCGCAGAAACTCGGCGGAGGCGGGCAGAGCGCCCAGACGCCTCTCCACCACGGGCGTCAACTCCACGGCGAAGCGTGGACGGTGGACCCGTGAGCGACGTGAGCGAGATATCGGCACGCCGGGTTCAACGACCGGCACCCCACCGGGGTACCGGTCGCATCACCACATCATCCGAACTCGTTATGTGCGAAGGACGGGACTAGCGGCTCCCACTCCGCGGGAGCGGAACTCCTGGGGGACCGGTGCGGGCTCGTGAGAGCCCGCACCGGGTGGTCGGGCCCCGGCCCGCCCGGGGCCCGACCGGCTTCAGGCGGCGCTGGCGACCTCCGGGGTCGCCCCCACGACCACCGCGTCGAACCGGCCGGTCTCGCGGTCGAGCACGTAGGTCTGCGCGGTCGCGAAGTCGAAGTACATCCCGACCAGCCGCAGCTCGCCCGCCGCCACCCGGCGCTCGACGGTCGGGTTGGCCAACAACTGGTCCAACTGCTGCACCACGTTGGTGATGCAGAGCTGCTCCACCTGGTCGACCACCGGGCGGTCCGCGAACTCGGCCGGCACCCGGGCCAGCCGGGCCAGCGATCCGCGGCCGTTGCGCAGCCAGCGGGCCAGCGAGGTCGGCCGGCCGGGCTGCTCGTGCACCCCGTTGAGCAGGGCGTTCATCGCTCCGCAGCCCGAGTGCCCGCAGATCGTGATGCTGCGCACCTCCAGCACCTCGACCGCGTACTGCACGGCCGCGGCCACCGAGTCGTCGGCGGCGCCGGGTTCGTGCGGGGCCGGGACCAGGTTGCCGACGTTCCGCACGGTGAACAGGTCGCCCGGTCCGCTGCTGGTGATCATGCTGGTGACCAGCCGGGAGTCGGAGCAGGTCAGGAACAGTTCGGAGGGGGTCTGGCCCTCCCGGGCCAGCCGGGCCAGCTCGGGGCGGACCAGGTCCGCGGTGTGCGTCTGGAAGCCGCGCACCCCTTCGAGCAGTCGGCCGTGCGGGTCGTCCGCCGCGCGGTCGATGCTGTGGCGGCCCACCCAGGGGGTCCACGGCTGGAAGCCGTGCCGACTCGTGGAGTTGTCGCCGCGCAGGGTGCCGTCGGGGTCGATCGCCTCGTGGCCGGCCGGGTCGGTCAGCAGGACGGCCTGCCCGCCGTGCGCCAGGTGGTCGTCCCGCCAGGCGTGCAGCGCCTCGTAGGAGGCGTGGTCGATGAAGGCGCCGTCGTGCCGGACCGTCACCGTGGCGTGGGACGGCACCGAGGCGAGTGCCCGGCTCAGCCGGGGGACCGCGAAGAAGGTTAGCGGGCCGTGCGTGCGCACCTCGTAGGAGCCGTCCGCGAGGGCCGCGACCTCCACCCGGGCGTGGGTGAGGCGGTAGCAGGCGAGGACCGCGGCGGTCAGCGCACCGGCCGCCACCCCGATCGGGACGCCGAGCACGACCACGCCCAGCACGGTGGCGGCGTAGACGGTGAACTCCCGGTGGCGGTGCACCTTGCGGATGTGCGCGAGGCTCACCATCTGGATGCCCACCACCAGCACCAGCGCCGCCAGCGCGGCCAGTGGGATCCGGCGCATCCCGCCGGTCAGGGCCACGGCGGCCAGCAACAGCCAGACGCCGTGCAGCGCGGTGGACCAGCGGCTCCGGGCGCCGACCTGGATGTTGGCCGAGCTGCGGACCACCCCGCCGGCCACCGGCAGGCCGCCCAGCAGACCGGAGGCCAGGTTCGCCAGGCCCTGCCCGCGCAGCTCCCGGTCGAGGTCGCCGGTGGTTCCGGTGAGCCGGCCGACCGCGACCGCGCAGAGCAGCGACTCCACACTGGCCACCGCGGCGACGGTGAGCACCGCGGCGAGGAGGCCGGCCACCGGGCCGTGGGGCAGCACCGCCAGGCTGTGCTCGCTCCACCGGGGCAGGTCCACCCGGGCCAGCCGCAGGTCGCCGATCACCGCGAGCGCCGTCCCGGCCGCCACCGCGACGAGTGCGGCCGGCACCCGCCCGAGCCGGGCTCCGACCCGCCCGGCGCGCCCGGGCAACTGATGGAGCCTCGGCCAGCAGCAGAGCAGCGTCAGGGCGAGCAGACCGACCGCCAGGGCGCCGGGCTGAGGGGCCGCCAGCTGGCCGGGGAGCGCCGCGAGGTTGGCCGTCGCCGAGCCCTGCGGCGAGCCACCCAGTACCACGTGGAGCTGGGCGAGTGCGATGGTGAGGCCGACGCCGGCCAGCATCCCGTGCACCACGGCCGGGGACAGGGCGAGCGCGGAACGGGCCACCCGCAGCGTGCCAAGCAGCAACTGCAGCAGACCGGCGGCGACCGTGATGGCACAGGTCGCCTGCCAGCCGTAGCGCGGCACGAGTCCGGCGACGACCACGGTGAGCGCGGCGGAGGGGCCGGTCACCTGCAGCGGCGCTCCGCCGAGCAGCCCGGCCACGATGCCGCCGGCGGCCGCCGCGACCAGGCCCGCGGTGAGCGGAGCCCCCACGGCCAGGGCGATGCCGAGGGAGATCGGCACGGCGATCAGGAAGACGACCAGAGAGGCCGTCAGGTCCTGGACGCCGGGCCGCCCGAGGCGGTACGCGGAACGTCTGGCGGGCCCGGCCGGCGGGCCCGGCGGCGCGTGGCTGTCTACCGTGCTGCCGTCGGGGCCGACGCCGTCCTGCTGGGCGGGGTGCTGGGGGGAGATGTGGGTGGTCACTGCTCTTCCCGTCTGTTCGGGGGACGAAGGGGAGGTTGGTCCGGGGCGGACCGGGGGCGCTGAGGCCGACGAGGTTCGACGCCGAGCGCCGGGCACGGTGCGAGGGCCTGGTCACGGTGCGAAGGGTCACGGCCCGGAGCACCAAGGTTTGGTAAACGATCAGTAATGGAAGGTTCGCATAGCGTGATCCAGAGCGGGAGTCCTGGCCGCGACATTCACTCGGGTGGGTGGCGCGCGGGTCCGAACGGGCGCCCTGCTGCGAGAGCCGAAGCGCGCCTGGCGCACCGTCAGGCTGCCGTTGGGTATGCCGAAGGGCCGGTGCCCGCACCGCTGTGGGTGCGGGCATCGGCCCTTCGGGTGGGCTCGTGCCGTCGTCCGGGGCGGTCTCAGACGCCGACGGTGGCTTGACCCCGGGCGACCCGGCCGCCCGGGACGGGAAGCGTGAACTCCGGGTCCACCTGGTCCGCCAGGTCGATCCCGGTCCTGGCGTTGCCCCAGCTCTCGGCGTTGCGCAGATGGAAGTGGACCGCCTGGTCGGCGTAGCGCCGGGGGTCGCGGCCGGCGAAGGCGTCGTCCACCGTGGCGCGCAGCTGCTCCAGCACGGCCCGGTTCGCCGGCTCCAGCTCGGCCAGGCCCGGCTCGGCGCCTTGTTCCAGCCGGCGCACCCAGTCGGACTGCCCGAAGGCGGTCAGCAGGTCGTCCCCCACCTCGCGCCGCAGGAACGCGAGGTCGTCCGCGCTCTGCACCTTGTTGCCGATGACCCGCAGCGCGACGCCGAAGTCCCGTGCGTACTCCTTGTACTGGCGGTAGACCGAGACGCCCTTCCGGGTCGGCTCGGCGACCAGGAAGGTGAGGTCGAAGCGGGTGAAGAGGCCGGAGGCGAAGGAGTCGGAGCCGGCGGTCATGTCGGTCACCAGGTACTCGTCGGCGCCGTCGACCAGGTGGTTGAGCAGCAGCTCCACCGCGCCGACCTTGGAGTGGTAGCAGGCCACGCCGAGGTCCTCCTCGGTGAACGCGCCGGTGACCAGCAGTCGGACCGACCCTTCGTCCAGCGCCACCGGCCGGGCGCAGGTGGCGTAGACCGGGTTCTCCTCGACGATCCGCAGCAACCGGGAGCCGGTGCCGGGCGGGGTGGTCTTGATCATCACCTCTTCGGAGGCGATCCGCGGGTTGCTGCCGCGCAGGTAGTCCTTGATCTGCGGCAGGTGGGCGCCGAGCGCGGGCAGTGCAGCGGCTTGGCCGTCCGTCAGGCCCAGGGCGGGGCCGAGGTGTTGGTTGATGTCGGCGTCCACGGCGATCACCGGTCGGCCGGCCGCGGCCAGATGGCGGATGAACAGTGCGGACAGCGTGGTCTTGCCGCTGCCGCCCTTGCCGACGAAGGCGATCTTCATCTGGACTCCCGGCTCTGCTCTGGCGATCACCCCGGGCACGACGAGGCACCTTGTTGGTAATCGTTATCGTCTTCGATAGGAGCTCATCGTAGTCCGGGTTTGGCTGCCTTTGTGCGGGGGAATCGAGGATTGCCTCGAACGGGTGATGCCGGGGTTGCTGTCCCGTCCGCCCCAGGGGTCGTTACCCTCGGGTAGGTGAGCACTGGAACTGACCCGCTGACCCCGCTTGCCGAGCTGCCCGGGGTGTCGGAGACCGTCGCCGAAGTCCGCAAGGCCGTTGACCGGCTCTACGGGCACCGGGTGATGCGCCGCCGCGCGCCCGAGGTGACCTCGGAGGCCGCACTGCGCGGGGCGCGCGCTTCGGCGGCGCTCGCCGGTGCCGACTGGCCGTTGGAGGAGGTCCGTCGGCGCAGCGACTTCAGCGCCAGTGACCAGGACCGGACCGTCGGCGCCGCACTGCGCATCTCGGCCGAGGCGGGCCAGCTGCTGAGCGTCTGGCGGACCTCACCGCTCCAGGTACTGGCCCGGCTCCACCTGCTCGCCGTAGGCGACGGCGACCCCGCGGCCGGCCGGCCGCGACAGGAGGGCGAGCGGCCCGAGGAGCTCTTCCCGCTGCAGCTGTCGGCGGTGGAGACCGGCGGTGCCGTGGTGGCCGAGGGCGCCGCGCCGGCCGACTTGCCGCCGGCCCCGGCGCCCGCGGAGGTGGCGGCCCGGCTGGACCAGCTCGCGCAGTTGCTCGTCGCACGCACCGCCGGCGCGCCCGGCGGCGCACCGGCACTGGTCACGGCCGCCGTGGTGCACGGCGAGCTGCTCACCCTGCGGCCCTTCGGCTCGCACAACGGGCTGGTCGCGCGGGCGGCGCAGCGGATCGTGCTGATCGCCGAGGGCCTGGACCCGAAGTCCATCTGCCCGGCCGAGGTCGGCCTGGTCGAGCTCGGCACCGCGGCCTACCGGGAGGCGCTGGCCGGCTACGCCGCCGGCACCGCGGAGGGCATGACCACTTGGCTCTCGCACTGCGGCCGGGCGCTCGGGCTCGGCGTCCGGGAGAGCACTGCGGTGTGCGAGGCGATGCAGCGCGGCATGGTCTGACCCGGTTCTCCCGACTTCGGCAGCCGGACTGCTGGCCAACTCCGTCGGCTTCCACGGGACCTGGCGGAGTGTCAGCCAGGTCCGGTGGGCTCCCGCGGTCAGCTCGGTGCGGGGTCCGGGCTCCGCGACGGGAAGGGAACTGCCCGGACAAAGGGTTGCGGCGACATCCTGACTGCTGATGTCGCCGCTGGTACAGCTTTTCGGGTGACCATGCGTGCACCGGAGTTGCCCATCAGGCGGGGATCCTGCCCGTTCGCCTGGTGCGGCGGCCCGTATCGCGGGTCGGCTGCACGTGGGTGCTCGAAAGTTGTACGCGGTCCGTGTGGCCTGAACTGCGGTGTCGGTATGACCTCTTCGGGTCCTTCCGGGTCTCGCGGGCCGTGAGTCCTTTGTATCTCGGATCCAGGCCAAACGGAACTCGAATAGCGAAGTCTTTACCTTTTGTCCGTTTTGTTAGAGGTGTGCGCGTGCTGGGCGGGCGCGGCCGGCGGCCGGGTCAGACGACCGGTCGCCGACGCTTCGCCAGATGCCAGACGAGGCCGGCGGTGAGGCAGGCCGTGCCGATCGCCACGGCGGCCAGCACCGTCCGGCTCGGCGCCTTGAACTCGGGGAGCCGGCGGTGCAGTTCGATGGGCCGGTCGAAGACCAGGATCGGCCAGTCGCGGGCCGTCGCCTCCTTGCGGAGCCCGCGGTCCGGGTTCACCGCCGAGGGACGGCCGACGGCTTCCAGGAGCGGCAGGTCGGTGATCGAGTCGCTGTACGCGTAGCTGTCGGCGAGCTGGTACCCCTCGCGCGCGGCCAGCTCGCGGATCGCGGCGGCCTTGTTCTCCGCGTAGGCGTAGTACTCGATCTCCCCGGTGTAGCAGCCGTCCGAGATCCGCATCCGGGTGGCGATCACGTGGTCGGCGCCGAGCAGTGCCCCGATCGGCTCCACCACCTCGGAGCCCGAGCTGCTGACGATGACCACGTCGCGGCCGGCCGCGTGGTGCTGGGCGATCAGCGCGGCGGCCTCCTCGTAGATCAGCGGATTGATCAGACCGTGCAGGGTCTCGGCGACGATCTCCCGCACCTGCTGGACGTTCCACCCGCGCGTCATCGCCGAGAGGTACTCGCGCATCTTCTCCATCTGGTCGTGGTCGGCCCCGCCGACCAGGAAGACGAACTGCGCGTAGGCGCTCTTCAGCACCGTCCGACGGTTGATCAGGCCGCCCTGGTAGAAGGGCCGGCTGAAGGCGAGGGCGCTCGACTTGGCGATGATCGTCTTGTCGAGGTCGAAGAAGGCAGCCGTCCGGGCCGGCCGGGTGCTCACGGCCCGGTCGGGCATCGTGTCCCGCACGGTGGGACGGGGTGCGGGTTGGACGATCGGGCCGCTGCCCGCGGCGCCATTCGGTGCGGTGTCCGATCCGGAGTTCTCGGCACCGTTGGCGATGTCGGCGTTCTCGGTGGTGTCCACAGGAACCGAGGATAGATGGCGCCTCTGAGGAGACCGCCATTCGGTGGACTCAAGGGCCTCCGGGTTTGTGTTTCTGGCCGCTCGGGTACACCATGGAAGTCACGGATCGTTCGCGACCGTGCTAACCCGGTCCGGCTCCTCCCCCCCGAGTCGGGCCGTGGATAGACGACCCCCGCTCTCCCCCCCCGGCGGGGGTCGTCGCATGTCCGGGGCCATTTTTCGGGCCTACGGGTGGTTCCCGGGTGGTGCTCGGGAGTCCTGGGGGCAGCGTTCCCAGCGGGATCGGCCGGTCGGCCGAGTCCCGCTTTTTGTCACTCTGAGTAGTCGAGTTGGCGGCGCTCGGGGATCGTCGAGATGGCTCGTCAATTCCGAGTCGACGGCCACTCCGAAGAGTGAAGCAGGGCCATCCGAGTGAGTTCGGATATCCACATCCCCAGGGTTATCCACAGGATTCGACGGCTTGCTGACGGAATCCGCGACAAGCGGCACGGTGGCAGCAGACCGGCGGCGTCGAACGTCGCCGACGGACCGTCAATCCCTCTGCCACTCCTGGGAGGCAGCCATGTCGACGCCCATCATCGACCCGCACGGACCGCGCCCCGGGGAGCCGGGCGGCCTCGTGCCGCTGGTGTTCACCGAGGACGAGGCGCTCACCGAGCACCTGCTCAGGCTCTGTGCCGCGATCGGCACCGAACCCCAACTCTTCGCCGGCGTGCCGCCCCCGGGCTGGCTCTGGGAGCGCGCGCCGCTGGTGCTGGTCGGCGACGACCAGGCCGACCGGTGCGCGGGCCTTGCCCGACGGCCCGGTGTGCTGCTCCTCGGACTCGACCTCGACGACTGCGACATCTGGATCCGCGGTGTCCAACTCGGTGCCGAGCAAGTGGTCTTCCTGCCCGACGCCGAGGCCTGGCTGCTGGACCGGATCGCCGACGCGGTGGAGGGCGTGGCCACCCCCGCGCTGACCGTCGCCGTGCTCGGCGGCCGCGGCGGGGCCGGCGCCTCGACGCTCGCCTGCGCCTTGGCGGTGACGGCGGCCAGAGCAGGCCACCGCACCATGCTGATCGACGGCGACCCGCTCGGCGGCGGCCTGGACGTGCTGCTCGGGGCGGAGAGCGCCGAGGGGCTGCGCTGGCCGGACTTGGTCGCCGTGCGGGGTCGGGTCAGCGGGGCCGAACTCGCCCGCTCGCTGCCGCACCCGCACGGCCTCGACCTGCTCTCCTGGGACCGCGGAGACACCACAGCGATCGCCCCGGAGGCGATGCGCGGGGTGCTCGCGGCGGCCCGCAGACGCGGCGGCCTGGTCGTGCTCGACCTGCCCCGGCTGCTTGAGCCGGCCGCCGCCCAGGCCCTTGAGCAGACCGACACCGGTCTGCTCGTGGTGCCCGCCGAACTGCGCGCCACCGCCGCCGCCGGACGGGTCGCAGCGGCCGTCGGGATGCGCCTGGCCGACCTTCGGGCAGTGGTCCGGCTGCCCCGGCCGATCGGCCTGCGCAGCACCGAGATCGCCCACGGCCTCGGTCTGCGGCTGGCCGGTGAACTCCCCGACGACCTGGGGCTGGCGGCCGAGGCGGAGCGCGGCCGTCCGCCCGGCGAGCGCGGCTACGGCCCGCTGGCCCGCTTCTGCACCGCCTACCTCGCCGAAGTCCTGCCCACCGACGACGAAGGGACCAACCAGTGAACGCCTCCCGCACGACGCCCCCGCGCCAGCCGCTCCACCCGCACCGCGCCTGGGGCACCCGGCCCGACCGCACCGCCGCCCGGCCCACCCCGAGCACGTTGCGCCGCCGCCCCGTGGCGGCCATTCCGAACGGCTCGCCGGGACCCTCCGCCGCCCTGCTGGATGCGGTCCGGCTGCGCCTGGCCGAGTCGGGCGCCCCGCCGACCGCCCCGGAGGTGGCCGCCGCCGTGCGCGCCGCCCGTCCTTCGCTGGACGGCGACTCGGTGCTGGACGCGGTCCGCGCCGTCCGTTCCGAGCTCGTCGGCGCCGGTCCGCTGGAGGACCTGCTCCGCTCGCCGGAGGTGACCGACGTCCTGGTCAACGGACCGGACGAGGTCTGGGTCGACCGCGGTGCCGGTCTCAGCCGGGAGCGCTCCGTCAGCTTCCCGGACGCCGAGGCCGTGCGGCACCTCGCGCACCGGCTCGCCACGGTGGCCGGCCGTCGGCTGGACGACGCCCGGCCCTGGGTGGACGGCCGACTGCCCGACGGCACCCGGCTGCACGCGGTGCTGCCGCCGATCGCGGCCGGTTGCACCCACATCTCGCTGCGGATCTCCAGGCCCAAGCCCTTCACCCTGACCGAACTGGTGGAGGCCAGGGCCGTTCCGCAGACCGGGGCCGACCTGCTGCGCGGGATCGTCCGGGCCCGGCTCTCCTACCTCGTCTCGGGCGGCACCGGCTCGGGGAAGACCACGCTGCTGGCCGCGATGCTGGGTCTGGTCGGGCGCAGCGAACGGATCGTCATCGCCGAGGACTCGGCCGAGCTGCGGCCCGATCACCCGCACGTCGTGCGGCTGCAGGGCCGCCCGCCGAACCAGGAGGGGCTGGGCGAGCTGACCCTGCGCGACCTGGTCCGGCAGGCGCTGCGGATGCGGCCCGACCGCCTGGTCGTCGGCGAGGTCCGCGGCACCGAGGTGCTCGACCTGCTGGCCGCGCTCAACACCGGCCACGAGGGCGGTTGCGGCACGGTGCACGCCAACGCGGCGGGCGACGTGCCGGCCCGGCTGGAGGCGCTCGGCTCGATGGCCGGCCTGGGCCGGTTCGCCCTGCACAGCCAGCTCCAGTCGGCGCTGGACCTGGTCATCCACCTGGCCCGCGACCCGAGGACCGGCCGGCGCAGGGTGGCCGAGGTGCACACCCTGGACCGGGGCTCCACCGGGCTCACGGTCACCGCGCCCGCCGTGATCTTCGGCCCGGACAACTCGGTCGCCTGCGGGCCGGGCTGGGACCGACTGCTGAGGCTGTGCAACGCGCGGGGCGTGCCGACGTCCTGGGGCGTCTGATGACCGGGCGCCTGCTCCCGTTGCTCGTGCCGATCCTGCTCTGCGGTGCCGCGCTGGGGGCCTGGTTCCGGCTCAACCGCAGGGCGCTGCGCCGGCGGCGCAGGTCGGCCGTGCTCGCGGGGGTGGGCGGTGGGCCGGTGGGCGGGCCGTTCGTGGGGTGGTGGCCGTGGCCGCGGAGTCGGCCGGGGTGGCTGGTGCCCGAACTGGTGCTGGTGCCCGGCGGGCTGCTCGCGGGTTGGCTGTTGCACTCGCCGGTGCCGGTGCCGTTCGGGGTGGTGCTGGTGGTGCCGGTGCGCCGCTGGCGGCGCAGCCGGCGGGCCGGGCGGCTGGAGCAGGACCGGTCGGCCGCGGTGGTCGAGCTCTGCGCGGCGCTGGCGGGGGAGCTGCGCAGCGGCGCGACGCCGGAGCAGGCGCTGGAGGCGGTCCTCGGGGCCGGCGGCGAGCTGCCCCGACGGCTCGGATCGGAGGCGGCCGCCCGGTTGACCGCGGCCCGGTACGGGGCCGATGTGCCCGCGGCGCTGCGCTGGTTGGCGACCCGGCCCGGCGGTGAAGGGGCCAACGCGATCGCGGCCTGCTGGCAGGTGACCACCGATAGCGGCACCGGGCTCGCGCTCGCGCTGGATCAAGTGGCGGAGGCGCTGCGGGCGGACCGGGCGCTGCGGGAGGAGATCCGGGGCGAGCTGACCGGACCGCGGACCACCGCGGTGCTGCTCGCCGCGCTCCCGGCCTTCGGGCTGGTGCTCGGCTCCGCGTTGGGGGCCTCGCCGGTGCGGATCCTGCTGCACACGTCGGTCGGAGCGGTCTGCCTGGTCGGCGGGGCCCTGCTGGAGACGGCCGGACTGATCTGGACCGGTCGGATCATCCGGCAGGCGATGGCCGACCTGGGCATCCGGGCCGGCAGTGCCGCCCGGGTGGCCGACGGGCGGTCGCAGGGTCGGCAGCTGACGGCCGATCAGACCATGGTGCGGGCTCGGAGCCGGCCGCCGCGCCGACTCCGTGCCGCGCGGGGCTGGGCGCCGAAGCGGGGCGCCGCTCTCGGGACGCCGTCATGAGCGGCTTCCTCGGCCCGTACTCGGTGGCACCCGCCGCGCTGCCGCTGGGGCTCGTGGTGGCCGACGCGGTGGGCCTGGGCGTGCTGCTGGTCGCGGCCGTGGTGGTGCCGGTGCGCCGGTGGCTGGAGCGCCGTGTGCTGCACCGGCGGACGGCTCGGCTGATCGGGCCCGGGCTCCCGCCCAACGCTGAGCAGGGGCAGAGCAGATGGCGGCGGAGGTGGTCGGCTCGGGCGCCGAGTGGGCCCGCGCGGATCGCGTTGCTCGGCGGGGTCGTCGTGGCCTGGCTGCTCCCCGGCGCGGCCGGCCTGGCGATCGGAGTGCTGGTGGGTGCCGCGCTGTGGCGGTGGCTGCCGGTGGTCCGTTCGCCGACCGCCCAACGGGCACTCCGCGAGGAGGAGCTGTTGACGGCTCAGCTCCCGCTCGCTGCCGAACTGTTGGCCGCGTGCCTGGGCTCGACCGCGTCCCCGACCCGGGCCGCGGAGGCCGTCGCGCGGACCGTCGGCGGGCCGATGGAACGCCGGCTCTCCGCCACTGCGGCGGAACTCTCCCTCGGGGCGCCGCCGGCGGCCTGCTGGGACCGGTTCGGGGCGGACAGCGCGGTACTGGCCCCGCTGGCCCGGTGCCTGATCCGGACGACGGTCAGTGGCGCCCCGCCGGCCGTGCCGCTGCGCGAACTCGCCGTCTCGCAGCGGGCCTCGGCGGCCCGGGCGGCACATGCCCGGGTGCGCCGGGCGGGGGTGCTGGCGACCGCTCCGCTCGGGCTCTGCTTCCTCCCCGCCTTCGTGCTCATCGGCATCGCCCCGGTGGTGCTGGGCCTGGTCACCGGCTTCGCCGGACGCATCTGATCGACCGTCGGCTCACTGGGTCGCTTGTCATTCGAAACCTCAAGCCAGTCAACCCCACTCGACAGGTGGTCCCCGGGCGGGACCGCCCGACAACGAACGGAGCACCCTCATGACCCGCACCGTGGACACGGCCGCCCCGGTGGTCAGCTACTTCCCGATGCTGACCCACCGGCCCTCGCGCGGACCGTCGTCCGGCAGCTGCGACCTGCTCGTCAGGCGCGTCGCCCTCGCCCTCTGCGAGCAGCGCGCGATCCTCGAACCCCCCTACGCCGACCCGGTGCCGGCCTTCCTGCTGCCGCGCTACGGCGTGGTGGTGCGGCCCTTCAAGCTGCCGTCCGGGCGGTGGCACCGCCTGCGGGCCGGCGGGCTGTGCCGCCGGATCCTGGAAGCGGTGCGCAGGCGCCGGCGCCGCGCCGGGATGGCGCCGGACGCGGGGATGTCCACCGCCGAGTACGCGATCGGCACCGTGGCCGCCTGTGCGTTCGCGGCCGTGCTCTACAAGGTGATCACCAGTGGCTCGGTCACCGGAGCCCTGACCGAGTTGCTGGACCGGGCCCTGCACTCGGTCTGACGGTGAATCGGATGTGCGCTCGACGCGCCCGGTCGAGGGGCGGACGGTCGCGAGCCGGACCCGGGCCCGATGCCGGCTACGTGACCGCGGAGACGGCCGTGGCCCTGCCGGCCGTGGTGGTGCTGATGGTGCTGCTGGTCTGGGGCGTGCTGGTGGCGGCGGCTCAGTTGCGCTGCATCGACGCCGCCGGGCTGGCGGCCCGGGCGGCGGCGAGGGGTGAGCACGACCCGGTCGGCCGGGCCCTCGCGGTGGCCCCGGCCGGGGCGGCGGTGGACGTGGTCGAGTCCGGCGACACGGTGCGGGTGCTGGTGGAGGCGCAGTGCCCGGGCCTCGGCGGGCTGGCCTCGGGGATGTCCATGAAGGTGTCGGCGGTCGCGGTGGCCGCCAACGAAGCGGCACTCGGAAGGGAGTGACCAGGATGACCGGAAACGGCACGGCCGGCGCGGACCGTCGCTCGGCCGGCCCCGACCGGGGCTCGGCGACGGTCTGGCTGGTCGGGCTGACCCTGCTGGGCTTCGCGGCCTTCGGGGCCGCCCTCTCGCTCGGTGCGGTGCTCGCCGCCCGCCACCGCGCCGAGTCGGCCGCCGACTCCGCCGCACTGGCCGCCGCCGGCCGGATGCTGCTGGACCAGGACGGCGGTTGCGCCAGGGCGGCGGCGCTGGCGGCCGAGCACCGGGCGACGCTCGTCTCCTGCGCCCCGGACTACGGCTCGGACAGCGTCGTGGTGGAGGTCCGGGTGCCGGTGCGGGGCGTGCGGCTGCCGATCGGGCCGGCCGTCGGCCGGGCGCGGGCCGGACCGGTCTGGGCGCTCGGCGACGGGGAGGGGCTCGACCTGCCCGACGTGGCCGCCGCCGCTGCCGATGCGGCTGCGGCGGCCGTCAGGGAGCGCACGGCGTCCGCCGCGGCCCCCGGCCTACCCGTCGGCCGGACCGGCCACCGGTCTGCTCTCGCCGGTGGCGTCCTTACCCGGTCGGCCGTTCTCGGCCCGGTCGGCGGTGGTGTCCTGACCGGTCGGTTCGGGGGCACCGGCGAGCAGGGTGGTGAGCAGGCGGACCGCGCCGGCCTTGTCCAGCGGGTCGTTCCCGTTGCCGCACTTGGGCGACTGGACGCAGGACGGGCAGCCCCGCTCGCACTCGCAGGCCCGGATCGCGTCCCGGGTCGCCGTCAGCCAGCGGACCGCGTGGTGGAAACCGTGCTCGGCGAACCCGGCCCCGCCCGGGTGACCGTCGTAGACGAAGACCGTGGGCAGCTGGGTGTCCGGGTGCAGCGGCACCGAGACACCGCCGATGTCCCAGCGGTCGCAGGTGGCGAAGAGCGGCAGCAGGCCGATCGAGGCGTGCTCGGCGGCGTGCGCGGCACCCGGCAACTGGTCGAACGGGACCAGTGCGTCGAGCAGCTGGTCCTCGGTGACGGTCCACCAGACCGCCCGGGTGCGCAGTGTCCGGGGCGGGAGGTCCAGCTTGCTCTCGCCGAGCACCTCGCCGGTGGCGATGCGCTTGCGCAGGTACCCGACGACCTGGTTCACCACCTCGACCGAGCCGAAGTTGAGCGTGCCCTCGCCCCAGTTGACGGTCCGCTCGGTCGACATGACGGAGATGGAGGTGATGTCGCGGGCCGAGGTGGTGTAGGAGGGGTTGGCGGCCGACACCAGTGCGACCGAGTTCTCCAGGTCGAGCTCGCGCACCAGGTAGGTGCGGCCCTGGTGCAGGTGGACGGCGCCGGTGTGCACGGTGGTGTGCGAGGCGGCCGCGTCCACCGTGCCCAGCAGCCGTCCGGTGGATTCCTCGACGATCTGCACCGGGTTGCCGCCGCTGCCGCGCAGGTCGACCGAGTCGACCGCGCGCTCGCGACGGGTCCAGTACCAGGACCCGTCGGAGCGGCGGCGGAGCAGCCCGCGCCGTTCGAGCACCGGGAGCAACTGGGCGGTGTTCGGGCCGAAGAGGTCGAGGTCCTCGGCCGTCAGCGGGAGTTCGGCCGCCGCGGCGCACAGGTGCGGGGCCAGCACGTGCGGGTTGTCCGGGTCGAGCACGGTGGCCTCGACCGGCCGCTCGAAGAGTGCCTCCGGGTGGTGCACCAGGTAGGTGTCCAGCGGGTCGTCCCGGGCGATCAGTACGGCGAGCGCGCCCTGCGCCTCGCGCCCGGCCCGCCCGGCCTGCTGCCACAGCGAGGCCCGGGTGCCCGGGTAGCCGGCCAGCAGGACCGCGTCCAAGCCGGAGACGTCGACGCCCAGTTCGAGGGCCGAGGTCGAGGCCAGACCGAGCAGCCGCCCCGAGTGCAGGTCGCGTTCCAGCGCACGCCGTTCCTCCGGGAGGTAACCGCCCCGGTAGGCGGCGACCCGGTCGGCCAACTGCGGCTCCAGGTTGTCCTGGGCCTGCAGCGCGACCAGTTCGGCGGCCCGGCGGGAGCGGACGAAGGCGACCGTCCGGGTCCCGGCGGACACCAGGTCGGTCAGCAGGTAGGCGGTCTCGGCGGTGGCGGTCCGCCGGACCGGGGCGCCCTGCTCGCCGACGTGCTCGGTGAGCGGCGGCTCCCAGAGCGCGAAGACCAGCGGACCGCGCGGGGAGGCGTCGTCGGTGACCGCGACCGAGGGCAGGCCGGTGAGCCGCTCGGCGGTGGCGGCCGGGTCGGCCGTGGTCGCGGAGGCCAGCAGGAAGGCCGGGTCGGCCCCGTAGCGGCGGCAGACCCGGCGCAGCCGGCGCAGCACCTGGGCGACGTGGGAGCCGAACACGCCCCGGTAGCTGTGGCACTCGTCCACCACCACGTAGCGCAGCGTCTTGAGGAAGGAGGACCAGCGGGCGTGCGCCGGCAGGATGCCGCGGTGCAGCATGTCCGGATTGGTGAGCACGTACGAGGCGTACTGGCGGACCCACTCGCGCTCCTGGGGCGGAGTGTCCCCGTCGTAGAGCGCGGCGCGCACCCGCTGCGGGGCGAGCTCGGCCGCCCGGCGGCGCTGGTCGGCGGCGAGCGCCTTGGTCGGGGCCAGGTAGAGCGCGGTGGCGCCGCGCCCGTTCGGAGCCTCGGTGCCGGCCAGCAACTCGCTGAGCACCGGGGCCAGGTAGCCGAGCGACTTGCCCGAGGCGGTGCCTGTGGCGATCACCACAGCTCGGCCGGGTTTGGCGCAGTTCATCGCCTCGACCTGGTGGGTCCACGGCTGCCGGATGCCCAGCTCCAGGGCGGCGGCGCGGATCTCGGGGCGCACCGACGGTGGCCAAGGGGCGTGGCGCCCTTCGCGCGCGGGGAGGTGCTCCGTATGGGTGAGCCGGTCGGCACGGCCGCGGGCGGCGGCCAGGGTGTCGAGCAGGGCTTCCGGCGGGCGGTGGCTGGGCGGCATGGAGACCCAGTGTGTCACTGGAGTGACGGAGAATCGTCGCAAGCCATCGTGCGGGCATGCTGCCAGGTGGTTGAATGATGCGGTGGCGGCCAGTTGGCCGGACCGGCGGCACCTGAGCCGGTCGCTCGACCATGCGGTGGAGACCGTTCGCGCGGTGGAGACCGACGGTGGAGACCGTCAGGGCGGGTTCGGTGGCTTCGGTCGCCGGCGATGTCCGACTCGCCGTAGAGAACGCAATGTGACCTAGCAAGGCAAGGTGCTGGAGGTTCCGTGGACCTGTCCCTGTCGACCCGTACTGTCGGCGACCGCACGGTCGTCGAGGTTGGCGGCGAGATCGATGTGTACACCGCCCCTAAGCTTCGCGAGCAGCTGGTCGAGCTCGTCAACGACGGCAGCTACCACCTGGTCGTCGACATGGAGGGCGTGGACTTCCTGGACTCGACCGGTCTGGGCGTGCTGGTGGGTGGTCTGAAGCGGGTGCGGGCGCACGAGGGTTCGCTGCGTCTGGTCTGCACCCAGGAGCGCATCCTGAAGATCTTCCGGATCACCGGTCTGACCAAGGTGTTCCCGATCCACGGCTCGGTCGAAGAGGCCGTCGAAGCGACTGACTGACCTGGTAGGGCCCGGGCGTCCGCAGTAGCGGACGTCCCGGGCCCGATCACTGCCCAGGAGCGTCCGGTGGTGGTCGGGCGGGCCCCCGGAGGCGTTGACCGGGGCCCCGGCCGGGCCGGTTGGCCCGATGTCCGGCGCTGCCGGGCGCGGGAGACCCGAGAGGGAGAGATGGCAACCGTCGAACTGCGATTCAGTGCCCTGCCCGAACACGTGCGGACGGCACGGCTGGTGGCGGCGGCGGTGGCCAGACGCGCCGGTGTGGACGAGTCGGTGCTGGACGAGGTCAGGCTGGCGGTCGGCGAGGCCTGCTCGCGTGCCGTCGGGCTGCACCAGCAGGGCGGCCTGGGCGGCGCGGTGCGCGTGGCGCTGATCGACCAGGAGAAGCGTTTCGTCATCGAGGTCGGTGACGGTGCCGGTCCGGCCGGCGACTCGGCCTCGTCCGAGGGCGGTGCGGCCGAGGACGGCGACCCCGCGGAGGACGCGCTGGGCCTGGCCGTGATCACCGGCCTGGTGGAGGACCTGGAGGTCGGCCGTGACGAGGACGGCGGCCTGATCCGGATGAGCTGGCCGATCAGTTCCGTCTGAGGGCCGGTCAGGCCGCTGCGGAGTCGCCCGCCCCCGGGTGCGGAGGCCGTCGGCCCGCTTCGTGACATCTCCTGACGCCGCGTGGTGCGGCGCGCTCGGGCGCGCCCGCGTGAGACAGGATTGACAGATTGTTGAACCACCGGCTTCGCTGAGCCAGGCGCGACCTGACTCAGCGAAGGAACAGCCATGCGGATCCGCATCCTCTGGCCGGCCGGCCACGTCACCGCGACCCTGCGGTCCACGCCCACCAGCGAAGCGCTCTGGGCGGCACTGCCGATCAGCTCCACGGCCAGCACCTGGGGCGAGGAGGTCTACTTCGGCACCCCGGTGAGCGTGCCGCGCGAGCCGGACGCCGAGCAGGTGGTCGAACCCGGCACGGTGGCCTTCTGGACCGACGGCGACAGCCTGGCACTGCCCTACGGCCCGACCCCGGTCTCCCGGGGCGACGAGTGCCGCCTGGCCAGCCCCTGCAACCTGCTGGGCGCCCTCGACGGCGACCCCGGGCAACTGCGCACCGTGCGCCCCGGCGACCCGATCCGGGTCGAGCGGGCCTGATCCGCGCGCCCGTCCACCGGTGAGCGGCGGGAACCGTTCCGGTGGCCGGGCTCGTCGGTCGGGAGGTGTCGGGTAGGTTCACCCGGGACTGATGCGACTGACCGATGGCGACTGACGGAGGGCTCTCCAGTGGACGGGCGAGTGCTGGTGGACGGCGGGCGGAACGGAGCGCGGCGCTCCTCCCGGACGGGCGGCGCGGGCCGGATGCTCGCACTGCCGCTGCTCGGGGCGCTGCTCGCCACCGGCGCGGCGGCCTGCAGCGGCGGCAGCGACAACGGAGCCGCGCTGGACGGCTGGGCCAAGCAGGTCTGCGACGGGCTGCACGACCCGATCTCGCAGTCCCGGGCCGCGCTCACCGACAGCGCCCAGGTGAAGCCGGACGAGGCGCCCGCCGACCTGCAGAAGCGGCTGGCCGGTGACCTCGGCACCCTGGTCACCACCAACCAGCAGATCGCCGACGTGATGGACAAGGCCGGCGCCCCCAAGATCGACAACGGCGCCGGGGTGCAGAAGGACGCGGTGAACGAGCTGCACCAGGCCTCCCAGGGCTTCAAGGACGTGCAGCAGAAGCTCACCGCGCTGCCCACCGACGACCAGGCGAAGTTCGCCGACGGCCTGAAGAGCATCGGCGACCAGGCGCAGCAGCTGGCCAAGCTCTCCAACACCGCGATGACCACGGTGCAGACCGGCGACCTGGGCAAGGCGTTCGCCAAGCAGCCCGGCTGCCGCAGCGCGGCCTCGGGCAGCCCGGTGCCGAACGCCGCGCCATCGGACGGTGGTTCGCCCGCCGCCGGTGGCTCCCCGGCGGCCGGCGGTTCTCCGGCGGCTTCGCCGGCGGCCGGCGGGTCGCCCGCCGCGAGCGGGTCGGCCGCCCCGGCGGCGTCCGGCAGTCCGTCCGGCAGTCCGGCCGGCAGTCCGGCCGCTTCTGGCGGTGCGGCCCCCTCCGGCAGCCCGAGCGGTACCGCCTCCGGCCAGTGACGCCGGTCGGGCACTGACGGCGCGTCGGCCAGTGACGGGCCGTCGGTCGGTGACGGCCCGTCGGTCGGTGACCGGCCGCTGCCGGTGCACGGAACGGGCCGCGGTAGGCGGGAGAATGGGCGGGTGACCACGCTTCCCGTCCCCGAACCCGCCCGCCTCGCCCGACTGCGGGAGGCGCTGCTGACCGCCTCCTACACCGCCGACGGCTGCCTCGACCTGCTCGGCCCGACCGCCTACGCGGCGCTGGCCCGCAGCGAGGCGGTCCCCGCGCTCCGGGCGACCCGGGGCGGCACCCCGCTGGAGACGCTGATCCGGCTCTTCCTGCTCCAGCAGCCCGCCCCGCGCGCGGCCGCCGCGGCGGCGCTGCCGGTCGACGAGTGCCTGGCCGACGGCTGGCTGGTGGCCGACGGCGACCAGGTGCGGGCCACCGTGGACGTGCGCCCGTACGCCAACGAGGTGGCCGGCCTGGAGAGCGCCGACGCCTGGGTGGTCTCCGACCTGGGCTGCGCGGTCGGCGGCGCGGGCGGCATCGGCGCCGGCGGCAGCGCGGCCGGCGTGCCCCGGCGCGAGCTGGTGCTGGGCGTCGGCGGTGCCTCCACCACGCTGGCCAACCTGGCGGTGCGCCGCCCCGTCCGCAGTGCGCTGGACCTGGGCACCGGATCCGGCGTCCAGGCGCTGCACGCGGCCCGGCACGCCCAGCGGGTGACCGCGACCGACCTGAACCCCCGGGCGCTGGCCTTCGCCCGGCTGACCCTGGCGCTCTCCGGCTTCGACCGGGTCGAGACCGCCGAGGGCAGCCTCTTCGAGCCGGTCGGCGAGCAGCGCTTCGACCTGATCGTCTCCAACCCGCCGTTCGTCATCTCGCCCGGCAGCCGGTTCGTCTACCGGGACGGCGGGATGGCCGGTGACGAGCTCTGCCGCAGCCTGGTGCGCGGTGCCGCCGAGCGGCTGGCCCCCGGCGGCTACTGCCAGCTGCTGGCGAACTGGCAGCACGTCAAGGGCGAGGACTGGCACGACCGGTTGGCCGGCTGGGTGGCCGGCACCGGCCTGGACGCCTGGGTGGTGCAGCGCGAGGTGCAGGACGTGGCGCAGTACGCCGAACTGTGGCTGCGCGACGGCGGCGACCACCTGGCCGGCCGGGAGGCCTACGAGGCCCGCTACGGCGAGTGGCTGGACGCCTTCGAGGCCGGCGGCGTGGAGGGCATCGGCTTCGGCTGGATCACCCTGCGCAACTCCGGCAGCGAGCGCCCGGCGGTGCGGATCGAGGAGTGGCCGCACCCGGTGGAGCAGCCGCTCGGCCCGCACATCGAGCAGTGGTTCGACCGCCAGGACTTCCTGCGGTCGAACGACGACGCGGCGCTGCTCGCCGCCCGCTACCTGCTGGCCCCCGAGGTGGTGCAGGAGCAGGTCGGCGCGCCGGGCGCCGAGGACCCGGAGCACGTGGTGCTGCGCCAGGGCCGGGGGATGCGGCGGGCGACCAAGGTGGACACCGTGGGGGCCGGTTTCGCCGGGGTCTGTGACGGTGCGCTGGCGGCCGGCGACATCGTGGACGCGATCGCCCAGCTGCTCGGCGAGGACCGGGTGCAGCTGCGCGACCGGGTGCCGCAGTCGCTGCGCCTGCTGGTCGAGCAGGGCTTCGTCGTGCCGGTCTGACGCTCGGTCACAGTGACTCGGCGTCAGCGGCGTGGGCCGCCGCCCCCTGTCGGAGCGGCGGCCCGGGCGGCGGTCACGGGTGGTAGAGCGAGGTGATGGAGGTGATCTCGTTGTTGCCCGTGACGGTGATCACGTAGTGGTTGCCGAAGCACTCGTAGTTCGGGTCGTCCTGCTGCGCGACGCAGCCCTGGGCGTGCTTGGTGAAGGTGCTCAGCGGGACGGTGCTCGGCGTGATCCCGTGCAGCAGCACGGTCTTGACGTCGGGCGCGAAGGTGAACGGGGCGGCGTTGCCGTAGCCCTGGAAGTAGCCGTCGTCCGGCACGTCCGGGCCGCAGACGAACTTGGCCTCCTTGGCCTGCAGGCCGGTGGCCTGCACGGAGGTGACCTCGATCACCCGGCCGACCTTGGCGGCGTTGGCGGCGCAGGCCGGGGTGCCGCTCGGGGCGGGCTTGGAGGCGCTGGGCTTCACCCCGGTGGGCTTCGCCGAGGGAGCGGACGTCCCCGCGCCCGTCGGCGCCCCGGCGGCGGGGGAGGAGGGGCCGGCCGCCGGGCTGCTCGCGGCACCCGACGGCTTCGGGGCCGCGGCGGGCGTCTCGTCCGGCCCGCAGGCGGTGAGGGCGAGGACGGCCGAGGCGGCCAGGGCGGCGGCGGCGACGAGGCGGTGGGTGCGCATGGTGGTTCCCCCGTGGTGAGGCGTTGGTCGGTCCGGCCGGCGCTGACGGCCGGTCACCCGTAGTACGCGGCGGCCGTCTTCGCGGGTTTCGCCTGTTGCCGGGTTATGACATCGGTTCACCCAGTCGTGACCTTTCCTTTGCCCGGTGTCCGCCCGGAGTCGGCGGCCGGTTGTCCCGGCGTTGCCACGCTGCGGGCAACAGGGCCGGGGGAAGCGGGGAGACGGGTGGACGGGCCGACGGCGGCGGTCGCGGGGGGCGTACTGGTGCTCTTCGGAGGCGCACTGTTGTTCTGGTGCGCGGCCGAGCTGCGCCTTCGCCACCGGCTGCGGCGGCGCGGCGTGCCGGTGACCGCCCTGGTGGTCCCCGACACCGTGCGCAGCCAGGCGGCCGACCCGGCCCCGCTGCTCTCCTACGCCACGCTGCCGGCCGTCGGCGCCCCCGGTGGGCGGCACGAGGCCGGCGTGCTGCTGGCCCGCCCGCGCGGCAGCACCCCGCTGAGCCGTCCGGCGGCGCTGGCCCCCGGCAGCTCGGTCCGGGTCCGCTACGACCCCCGCGACCCGTCCCTGGTGGTGCTCGCCGACCGGGACCGGAGGGACTCGCTGCCGCAGGACGCGTTCTGGCCGCTGCTCGGCGCGAGTGCCCTCGCGGTCGGCCTCGGTCTGCTGGTGCGGCTCTTCTGACCCGTCGTCCGACCCATCCTCCGAGCCGTCGTCTGACCCGTCGTCGGATCCTCGGGGGTGGCCGGTTCCCGATCCCGACCGGTGGGCTTTCGGCCGGTTCCGACCGGTTCGGTGGCTTCCGGACACCCCCTCTGCCATAACCGCGCGGCGCGGAAGTCCATCATCGGGTTACCGTTCGAGTGGCGTCGGTCGGCCTTGCCGGTGAAAAAGCGGGATCCGTCCGTTTGACAAGGGTGACCAGGGTACGGTCACACTCCGCTGGTGGGGTCGTCGCATTGCGGTGTCCCCGGGCGGTGGTGTGCCGGGCGTCGGCCAGCCGTCGGCCAGCACACAGGAAGCGACCGGGAGAGAAGAGCGAAGGTGTCCCCGAGCAGCGAGACCGCGCAGGGCGGGAAGCGACTCGTCATTGTCGAGTCGCCCGCCAAGGCGAAGACGATCAAGGGCTACCTAGGCCCCGGCTACATCGTCGAGGCGAGCGTCGGGCACATCCGCGACCTGCCGAAGACGGCGGCCGAGGTGCCGGACAAGTACACCGGCGAGTTCCGCCGGCTCGGCGTGGACGTGGACCACGACTTCACGCCCATCTATGTGGTGAGCCCGGAGAAGAAGGCCCAGGTCACCAAGCTCAAGCAGCTGCTCGCGGAGTCCGACGAGCTCTTCCTGGCCACCGATGAGGACCGTGAGGGCGAGGCCATCGCCTGGCACCTGCAGGAGGTGCTCAAGCCCAAGGTGCCGGTCAAGCGGATGGTCTTCCACGAGATCACCAAGGCCGCCATCCAGGAGGCCGTGGCCAACCCGCGCGAGCTGAACAAGCGCCTGGTCGATGCCCAGGAGACCCGCCGGATCCTCGACCGCCTCTACGGCTACGAGGTCTCCCCGGTGCTCTGGAAGAAGGTCATGCCGAGCCTGTCGGCCGGCCGGGTGCAGTCGGTGGCCACCCGCCTGGTGGTCGAGCGGGAGCGCGAGCGGATCGCCTTCACCTCGGCCTCCTACTGGGACCTGGTCGGCGTCTTCGGCACCGGCCGCACCCCCGCCGACGCGGCGAACCCGGAGACCTTCGGCGCCCGGCTGTCCAGCGTGGACGGCAAGCGGATCGCCAGCGGCCGCGACTTCGGCTCCGACGGCCGGCTGAAGACCGCCAACACCATGCACCTGGACGAGGCCGCCGCCCGCGCGCTGGCCGCCGCCCTGGAGCAGACCGCGTTCAGCGTGCGCAGCGTCGAGTCCAAGCCGTACCGCCGCTCGCCCTACGCCCCGTTCCGCACCACCACGCTGCAGCAGGAGGCCAGCCGCAAGCTGGGCTTCGGTGCGAAGCGGACCATGCAGGTGGCCCAGAAGCTGTACGAGAACGGCTTCATCACCTACATGCGAACCGACTCCACCACGCTCTCCGAGACCGCCGTCGGCGCGGCCCGGGCCCAGGTGACCCAGCTCTACGGCGCCGACTACCTGCCGGACGCCCCCCGCGTCTACGCCAGCAAGGTCAAGAACGCCCAGGAGGCGCACGAGGCGATCCGCCCCTCCGGCGACCGCTTCCGCACCCCGGCCGAGACCGCCCTGAGCGGCGACGACTTCAAGCTGTACGAGCTGATCTGGATGCGCACCGTCGCCTCCCAGATGAAGGACGCGGTCGGCCAGTCGGTCACCGTCAAGGTCGGCGGCACCTCGGCCGACCGGCGGGACGTCGAGTTCTCCGCCTCCGGCAAGATCATCACCTTCCACGGCTTCCTCAAGGCCTACGTGGAGGGCGCCGACGACCCGAACGCCGAGCTGGACGACCGCGAGCGCCGGCTGCCGCAGGTGACCGAGGGCGACCCGCTGGCCGCCGACCAGCTGACCCCCGAGGGCCACTCCACCAAGCCGCCGGCCCGCTACACCGAGGCCTCGCTGGTCAAGGAGCTGGAGGACCGGGAGATCGGCCGGCCGTCCACCTACGCGTCGATCATCGACACCATCATCAACCGCCGCTACGTCTTCAAGAAGGGCACGGCCCTGGTGCCGTCCTTCCTGTCCTTCGCGGTGGTGAACCTGCTGGAGAAGCACTTCGGGCGGCTGGTCGACTACGACTTCACCGCGCGGATGGAGGACGACCTCGACCGGATCGCGGCCGGGCAGGCCGAGTCGGTGCCGTGGCTGAAGCGCTTCTACTTCGGTGAGGGCGACGGCGCCGGCGGCGCCGCCGAGGCCGGCAACGGCGACGGCGACCACCTGGGCGGCCTGAAGGAACTGGTCACCGACCTGGGCGCGATCGACGCCCGGGAGATCAGCTCGTTCCGGCTGAACGACGAGATCACCCTGCGGGTCGGCCGGTACGGGCCGTACGTCGAGAAGGCCTCGACCGAGCCGGACCAGCCCGGCCAGCGCGCCGACATCCCCGACGAGCTGCCGCCGGACGAGCTCACCGTCGAGCTGGCCGAGGAGCTGCTGGCCAAGCCGAGCGGCGACTTCGAGCTGGGCCACGACCCGGAGAGCGGCAACATGCTGGTCGCCAAGGACGGGCGGTACGGGCCGTACGTCACCGAGGTGCTGCCCGAGGGCACCCCGAAGACCGGCAAGAACGCGGTGAAGCCGCGCACCGCCTCGCTCTTCAAGACGATGTCGCCGGACACCGTCACCCTGGACGAGGCGCTGCGGCTGCTCTCGCTGCCCCGGGTGGTCGGCACCGACGCCGAGGGCGTGGAGATCACCGCGCAGAACGGCCGCTACGGGCCGTACCTGAAGAAGGGGACCGACTCGCGCTCGCTCACCACCGAGGAGCAGCTCTTCACGGTCACCCTCGACGAGGCGCTGGCGATCTACGCCCAGCCCAAGCAGCGCGGCCGGGCCGCCGCCGCCCCGCCGCTGCGCGAGCTGGGCACCGACCCGGTGAGCGAGCGCCCGGTGGTGGTCAAGGACGGCCGGTTCGGCCCGTACGTGACCGACGGCGAGACCAACGCGACGCTCCGCAAGGACGACGACGTGGCCACCATCACCCCCGAGCGCGGCTACGAACTGCTGGCCGAGAAGCGCGCCCGCGGGCCGGTGAAGAAGACCGCCAAGAAGGCCCCGGCGAAGAAGGCGGCGACCAAGAAGACGGCTGCCGCCAAGACCACCGCCACCAAGGCCACGGCCGCCAAGAAGACCGCCGCGAAGAAGACCACGACGGCGAAGAAGGCGACCACCGCCAAGAAGGCGACCGCGGCGAAGAAGACCACCGCCGTCAAGAAGACGGCGGCCGCCGAGACCGGTCCGCAGTCCCCGGGCGGGGAGGCCTGACCGGCCCGGCCGAGCGGCTGTGACGTGGGGCGGGAGCGCCCGCCCCACGTCACAACCCGGTCATAGCGGCGGTCCGCGGGCCCGTGCGCCCCTTGACACCCGGGCCCTTTCGATACGCTGACCGTATGACGAGCGAGGAGCAGCCCACCCCCACTGTGCCCGCCCTCCCCGAAGTGGTGCCGGCCGGCACCCCCGGAGAGCGGGCACGCGCGTTGCTTCGGCTGCCCGCGTACCGACGGTTGTGGACCACCCAGCTGGTCGGCGGCACCGCCGACCGCCTGGCCTTCCTGGTGCTGCTCGCGCTGACCGTCGTCGCGTCCGGCACGGCCGACCAGTTCGGCGGCGGGTACCGGGGGGTCGCCTTCGCGCTCACCCTGGTCTTCGCGGTCCGGCTGCTGGCCGCAGGCCTGGTCGGCGTGGCCCTGCTCGGGCCGCTGCACCGGCTGCTGGCCGGCCCGCTGGACCGGCGCTGGACGCTGATCGGCGCGGACGGCCTGCGCGCGGCGCTGGTCGGCATCGCGCCCTGGTGGTCGGTCTGGACCCACCAGGCGGCGCCCACCTACGCGCTGCTCGGCACGGTCTTCGTGACCGGTGCGGCCGAGCGGGTCTGGTCGGCCGCCAAGGGGGCCACCGTGCCCAGCCTGCTGCCGGCCGCCAACGCTTACGACGCGCCGTCCGAGCAGCGCCCGTCGGCCGTCAACCTGGCCACCGTGCGCACCGTCGACATGCGCACCGGGTGGGCCACCCTGCCGCTGGCCGCGGTCGGCCTGATCACCTTCACCCTGGTCAACAACCTGTTCGCCGCGCTCGGCTCGGACTGGCTGCGGGCCCACCAGCTGACCTCGGCCGGGGTCGGCTCGGCGCTGCTGTTCGCCGCCTCCGCCGCGCTGCTCCTCCAGCAGGACCTGCCGACCGCCATCGGCGGCGCCGCGCCGGCCTCGCCGCTGCAGGGCCTGCGGGCGCCCACCGACGCCACCCCCGGGCCGGCGCTCGGCAAGGGCCGCACCGGCTCCGCCCCCTACTTCACGTTCTCGGTCGCCGCCGCCTACGCCGCGATGGCCGGGACCGCCGCGCTGGGCTTCTTCACCGCCGCCGAGCACGGCGCCGGCCCGATCGGCTACGGCCTGGTGGTGCTGGCGGCCACCGGGCTGCCCTGGCTCGGCCTGCGGCTGACCCGGGTCACGCTGCCCGCGCTCTCCCGCCGCCGGCTGCTCGCCGTCGGCCTGCTGACCATGGGCGCCGCGCTGATCCTGGCCGGCCTGGTCTTCGACTTCGTGCTGATCCTGCTGCTCACCGCGGTGGCCGCGGTGGCCGCCGGCCTGGTGGTCGGGGTGGGCCGGGCGCTGCTCGCCCAGGAGGTCGAGGAGGCCCGGCTGCCCAAGGTGACCGAGCACCTCTACGCCGTGCTGCGGCTGGTGGTCGGCGCCGCGCTGGTCGGCATGCCGCTGCTCGCAGCCGTCTACGGCGAGGTGGACTACGGCACCCGGGCGCCCGGCGACTTCACCTTCGACCACGGCGGCGCCGCGATCGCCGTGGCCACCGCCGGGGTGCTGACCCTGGCGCTGGCCGGCCTGGTGCTGCTGCGCACCGACGACCAGCGCGGCACCGTGCCGTTCGGCCGGGAGCTGCTGGAGGCGCTCGGCCGGGGCCGCGAGGTGCCCGAGCACCGGGCCAGCGGCAGCGGCTTCTTCATCGCCCTGGAGGGTGGCGACGGCGCCGGCAAGTCGACCCAGGCGCAGGCGCTGGCCGAGTGGATCCGCAGCAAGGGCCACGAGGTGGTGCTGACCCGGGAGCCCGGCGGCAGCCCCGTCGGGCAGCGGCTGCGCGGCCTGGTGCTGGACGTCGGCAACACCGGCCTGTCGCACCGGGCCGAGGCGCTGATCTACGCCGCCGACCGGGCCGAGCACGTGGAGAACGTGATCCGGCCGGCGCTGGCCCGCGGCGCCGTGGTGATCACCGACCGCTACATGGACTCCTCGATCGCCTACCAGGGCGCCGGCCGCGACCTGGCCGCCACCGAGGTGGCCCGGATCTCCCGCTGGGCCACCGGCGGGCTGGTGCCGGACCTGACCGTGGTGCTGGACGTCGACCCGGCGCAGGCCCGGGAGCGGTTCACCGAGGCGCTGGACCGGCTGGAGAACGAGCCCGTGGAGTTCCACGCCCGGGTCCGGGCCGGCTTCCTGGCGCTGGCCGCCGCCGACCCCGCGCGCTACCTGGTGGTGGACGCCAGCAAGTCGCCGGCCCTGGTCACCACCGCGATCCGGCACCGGCTGGACCGTGAGCTGCCGCTCTCCGAGCAGGAGAAGGAGGCCCGCCGGGAGCAGGAGCGGCTGGCCCGCGAGGAGGCCGAGCGGCGCGCCGCCGAGGAGGCCCGGAAGAAGGCCGAGGCCGAGGAGGCCGAGCGCAAGCGGCAGGAGCTGCTGGAGCAGCTGCGCGCCGAGCAGGCCGAGAAGGAGCGGCTGGCCCGCGAGGAGGCCGCCCGGGAGCAGGCGGAGGAGGAGCGCAAGCGCGCCGAGCAGGCCCGGCTCGCGGCCGAGGCGGAGGCCGCCCGGCTGGCGGCGGAGGCTGCCAAGAAGCGCGAGGCCGAGGAGGCCAGGCTGGCCGCGGAGGCCGCCGAGCGCAGCCGCCGGGAGGCGGAGGCGGCCCGGGAGGCCGAGCTGCAGCGCCAGCGCGACGTGCAGCGCGAGGAGCAGCGCCGGCGCGCCGAGGAGGCGCTGCAGCGGGCCGAGGCGGCCCGGCTGGCGGAGGCCGCCGCGGCGGCGGCCCGGGCGGCCAACGACGCGGAGGCGATCACCGAGGAGATCTCCGAGCGGGACCGGCAGGCGGCGGTGGCCGCGGCCGACCGGCTGGCCGCGGAGAAGGCGCCTGAGAAGGTGGCGGGGAAGGCGTCTGAGAAGGCGTTGGGGCAGGCGGCGGCGAAGGATTCCGGGAAGCCCGGGGTCGCGAAGCCGGCCGCCGGTGGGGGCCGTGAGCCGGAGGACGCCACGGCGGTGCTGCCGGTGGTCACGGCGGACGACCCGACGGTGGCGCTGCCCGCGGCCAAGCCCCGCAAGGCGCGGCCCGAGTCGGCCGAGGAGCGCACCGCGGTGCTGCCCGCCGTCGGCCCGGCCGCCCCGGCCAAGCTGCCGCCGGTGCGTCCGGTGGAGGAGCGGGTGCCGCCGGGGCTGTGGCGTCCCGAGCCGGCCGAGGAGCCGGGGGCCGAGCGGCCGCGCCGGCCGTCCTGGGCCGAGGAGACGCCGATGGACGACCTGCCGAGCCTGACCGACTCGCTGCTCGGCTCCCGCGAGGAGTGGGCGCGCTGGGACGCCGAGGAGCCGGACGGGGACGACCAGGGCGGTCGCGGGCGCAAGAAGCGCAAGTAGCGCAGGTAGCGCGAGCAGCGCGGGTAGTGGCTGAGCCGTAGCGGTGGGGCGTGCGGGCCGGCCCCGGGTGTCGGGGCCGGCCCGTATGCTCGCTGGCGGTAGGCAGTGGCGTCCGGCAGGCCGGGCGGCGCCGCAGGGCGCGGAGCGTGGGAGCAGCGGTGACCGTCTGGGACGACCTGGTGGGTCAGGATCGGGTGGTCGAGCAGCTGACCGCGGCGGCCTCGGCGGCCCGGGCGGCGGTGCTGGCCGGGCGCTCCGGCACGGCCGAGCCCGGGGCGAACGCCTCGCTGATGACGCACGCCTGGCTCTTCACCGGCCCGCCGGGCGCGGGCCAGAGCACCGCCGCCCGGGCGTTCGCCGCCGCGCTGCAGTGCACCAGTCCTGATCTTGAGCACGGCGGGGTGCCCGGCTGCGGCTTCTGCGACGGCTGCCACACCGTGATGGCGGAGAGCCACGCGGATGTGAAGTTCGTCCGCAGCGACGGGCTGTCGATCGGTGTCGGCGACATGCGCGACCTGGTGCTGCGGGCCTCCTCCTACCCGACCGGCGGCCGCTGGTCGGTGATCCTGATCGACGCCGCCCACCGGCTCACCGAGGCGGCGGCGAACGCGCTGCTCAAGGGGGTGGAGGAACCCTCGCCGCGGACCGTGTGGCTACTCTGCGCGCCCTCGGTGCAGGACACCCTGCCGACCATCCGCTCGCGCTGCCGGCACCTGGTGCTGCGCACGCCCGCGCCGGAGGCGGTGGCCGACCTGCTGGTGCGCCGGGACGGGGTGGCGCCGCAGCTGGCCGAGCTGGCGGCCCGGGCCGGGCAGGGGGACGTGGACCGGGCCCGGCGGCTGGCGGTGGACGAGCAGGCCCGCACCCGGCGGGCCGAGGTCCTGCGGATCCCGCTGGAGGTGGCGGACATCGGCGGCTGTCTGGCGGCTGCGCAGCGGCTGGTGGACACGGCGAAGGCGGACGCGGAGGCGCTGGCCGAGACCCGGGACGCCAAGGAGACCGACGACCTGAAGGCGGCGTACGGCGCGGCCGAGGGGAGCAAGGCGCCGCGCGGCATGGCCGGGGCGGTGAAGGAGCTGGAGAAGCGGCAGAAGAGCCGGGCCACCCGGACCCGTCGGGAGACGCTGGGCACCGCGCTGCTGGACCTGCTCGGCTTCTACCGCGACGTGCTGGCGATCCAGCTGGGCTCCACCGGCGCCCTGGCCAACCAGGACGTGTGGCCGGCCCTGGAGCGGGTCGCGGCGGCCGGTCTGCCGGAGTCCACGCTGCGCCGGATCGAGGCGGTGCTGGCGTGCCGGAAGGCGCTGGACCGCAACGTCGATCCGCTGCTCGCGGTGGAGGCGATGACGGTGGCGCTGCGCGCGGGCTGACGGTGCGTCTTGTGGGGGCGGGGCTGCGGGTGCGGGTGGGCTTACGGCGTGTCCGGTGGGCTTGGGCGCGGGTCGGCTGACGGTGTGTCCGGTGGGTCGGGTGGGTTGACCGACGGTTGGCCGGCCGCCGTCGCCGGCCGGGTCGCGGGCATCGCTCGTTCGAGTGAACACCGGGGACGGGGCTGTCCGCTGCGCCGGTTCGGGGCCGCGGTCCCGCACGCTGTGGAGCGAGCGCGCCGGGGCGGCGCGGTAGCGAACCCTCGCGAGGTGGTGCCCGATGTCGCGTCCGCTGCTGCTGTCGCTGGCCGCCGTGGTGCTGGTGGCGGGCTGCTGGCTGGCCCGGGGTGCGTTCGGCCGTTGGCGCGGTGAGCAGGCGGCGCTGGTCTACGAGCTGGTGTCCGACCTGCGTCCGGTGCTGCTCCGGCTGGGGGGTGCCCTGCTCTGCGGCCTGACCGCGACCGCGCTGGCGGTGGCCGCGCTGCTGGCCGGACGTCAGCTGGCCGGACGTCAGCTGAGCGGCACGGCCGGTCGGGCGGCCGTCGAGGCGGTGGTGGGGGAGCCGGTGCACGAGGTGCGCCCCGTGCCGCCGTCGGGCTCGCCGTCACCGCAGTCGGTGGCGGCCCCGCACTTCGACAGCATCGGCCACCCCGCCGAGGGCGAGCTGTTGCAGGGCTCGGTGCCCGGCGCCGACGGCCGCCCCCGCACCGTGCGGGTCTGGCTCCCGCCGCACTACGCCGACGACCCGTCGGTCCGCTACCCGGTGCTGGTGCTGCAGGCGGCCACCCCCGGTCACACCGCCGACGCCGACCTGCCGGACGTCTTCGACGGCCTGGCCTCCGCGATCAAGCTGGGCCGCGCCCGCCCGTTCGTCGTGGTCGCGCCCGCCGCGCCGACCGGCACCGAGCACCCGTGCGAGCTGGCGGCCGCCGCCCCGCAGTCGCTGGCCGACGACGACCGGGTGCGCTCGGCCGTGGCCGCCGCGTTCCGCACCGCGGTGCCGGGCCCGGCCGGCTGGGCCGCGCTGGGCGTGGCGGACGCCGCCCCGTGCGCGGTGGTGGCCGGGCTGGCCCGGGCCGACCTGTACGGTGCGGCCGCCGGTGTCTCCGGCCGCTACGACCCCGCGCCGCTGGTCCAGGCCGCCGCTGACGCCCCGTCGGGCCCCGCGCCGCGCCTGCTGCTGGCCGCCGCGAAGGCGGACGCGGACGGGCTGGCCGCCGCCCACCGTCTGGCCGACGCCTTGCACGCCGGCCCCGGCCAGGCGCCCCGTGCGGTGCCGCGGATCTCCGACGTGGTGCAGGACTTCAGCCCCGACCGGGAGCGGCTGCGCCTGGTCCGGCTGGCCGCCCAGTACCTGGACGACACGCTCGCCCACCCGGCCGGTTGACCTGCCGGGTGCCACTACGCTCGACGCCGACCACCCCGAGGGAGATGCCACGCATGCCGCAGCCCGCCGCGCTGTTGAGGACGGTCACCGCGCTCGCCACCGCCGGTCTGCTGCTGGCCGGCTGTTCCGGCGCCCGGCCGGCCGGGTCCCCGGCGGGGCACGGCCTGCCCTCCTCGGACGGCCGTGCGGCCGCCGCGCCCGCCCCGGTGCCGCTGCAGCCGCTGCCCACCGAGGTGCCGGCCGCGCTGGCCGGCTACTACCGGCAGCCGCTCTCCTGGCAGCCCTGCGACAACGGCTTCCAGTGCGCCGGCTTCAAGGTGCCGCTGGACTACGACCACCCGGCATCGGGCGACCTGACGCTGGGTGCGGTGCGCCGCCCGGCGGACGGTGCGGGCGGGCAGCAGCGGCTCGGTTCGCTGCTGCTCAACCCGGGCGGTCCCGGCGGGTCGGCGGTGGAGTACGTGGAGGCGGTGGCCGGCGGCTACCAGCCGGTGGTCCGGGCCGCCTACGACCTGGTGGGCGTCGACCCGCGCGGGGTCGGCCGCAGTTCCCCGGTGAACTGCCTGAGCGGCGACCGGATGGACGCCTACACGGCGGTGGCCACCACCCCGCGCGACCAGGGCGGGATCGACCGCCTGGTGGCCGCCGACCGGGAGTTCGCGGCCGGCTGCCAGGCCCGCTCGGGTCCGGTGCTGGGCCACGTCAGCACGGTGGAGGCGGCCCGTGACATGGACGTGCTGCGGGCGCTGCTGGGCGACCAGCGGCTGAACTACGTCGGCAAGTCCTACGGCACCCTGCTCGGCGCGACCTACGCCGGCCTCTTCCCGTCCCGGGTCGGCCGGATGGTGCTGGACGGTGCGATGGACCCGTCGATGGACGCGGTGACCGGCAACCGCACCCAGGCGGCCGGCTTCGAGACCGCCTGGGCCGCCTTCGTGAAGGATTGCCAGACCCGCTCGGACTGCCCGCTGGGCAGCACCGAGCAGCAGGCCGGCCAGCACCTGGACGCGCTGATCGGCTCGGTCGGCCGGCAGCCGCTGCCCGGCCTGGGGACCCGTCAGCTGACGGAGTCCCAGGCGGTCACCGGGGTGCTGGAGGCGATGTACGCGGAGTTCCTCTGGCCGCAGCTGCGCACCGCGCTCGCGGCGGCGCAGAACGGCGACGGCGGCCCGCTGCTGCGGCTCTCCGATTCGTACTACGAACGCTCGGCGGACGGCAGCTACCCGAACCTGATGTTCGCCAACATGGCGGTCAACTGCCTGGACCTGCCGCCGGCCTTCAGCACGCCGGACCAGGTGACCGCGGCGCTGCCGCAGTTCCGCCAGGCCTCGCCGCACTTCGGCACCGACATGGCCTGGATGGCGCTGTCCTGCGCCTACTGGCCGATCCGTGCGACCGGCGTGCCGCACACCGTTCGCGCCGCCGGGGCCGCGCCGATCGTGGTGGTGGGCACCACCCGGGACCCGGCCACCCCGTACGCCTGGGCGCAGGCGCTGGCCGGGCAGTTGGAGTCGGGGCACCTGGTGACCTACGACGGGGACGGCCACACCGCGTACGGCCGGCACAACGACTGCGTGGACTCGGCGGTCAACCACTACCTGGTCGAGGACCAGCTGCCGGCGGCGGGGCTGCGTTGCGCGAAGTGAGGCTGCCGGCGGGCTGCTACCCGTCAGTGGGTGCCCGGTCGACCGCGAGGGCGATCAGCCAGTCGTCCAGCAACCGGACCTGACGCTCCGGCGGGAACTCCTCGGGCGCGAAGAGCGCCTGCACCACCAGGCCGAGCGCGAACGACTGGGCCGCCGCCGCGAGGTCGGCGGCCGGCCGGTCGGCGGGCAGCTCGCCGCGCCGCTGGGCGGTCGCGACGTGTTCGGCGAGCCGGGCCCGGGAGGCGCGGTAGCGCTCGGCGTGCTCGGCGGCCAGCTCGGGGTCGGCCAGCGCGACGTCCCAGGAGCCGACCCAGATCCGGTTGCGGGCGGTGGCGTCGGCGTCCAGCGGCAGCACGTCGAGCAGCATGGTCCGCACGGTGGCCAGGCCCTCGGCCGGTGGTGTGCGGCGCGGGCGGCCCGCGGACACCTCGTCCAGCACCTCCAGCGCGGTGCGCAGCAGGGCCTGCTTGTTCGGGAAGTAGTGGGTGAGCAGGCCGGTCGAGGCGCCCATCTCGGCGGCCACGGCGCGCAGGGTGAGCGCGCCGAAGCCGCGCTCGGCCAGCACCCGCCAGACGGCGGCCGAGACGTCGCGGCGGCGGGCGGAATGGTCTCCACGGGCTGGGGGCATGGCGGTTATGGTACCTACCAAACGTTTGTTATGTACCTCTCCCGTTCCGACTGTTCCCTCGGACCGTTCCCGCTGACTCGTTCCCGCTGAGGAGTGCCCGCCGTGTTCGCCGTACCGCTCACCGCCCCCGGATCCGAACTGCGCCCGCTGGAGCCGCACCACGCTGTCGAGTACCTGGCGCACATCGGCCGCGCCCGGGAGAACGTGGACCGGTTCGTGCCCTGGGCCGCCGGAGCCGCCGACCTCGACTCGGCCCGCGCACAACTCCAGGCCTACGCCGACAAGCAGGCGGCCGACACCGGGCGGCTGTTCGGCATCTGGCTGGACGGCACCCTGGTGGGCGGAGTGATGTTCGTGGGCTTCGACACCAGTCTCGGCAACTGCGAACTGGGCTGCTGGCTGGAGCCGGCCGCACAGGGGCGCGGCCTGGTCACCGGCGGGGTGCGGGTGCTGCTGGAGTACGCGCTGGTGGAGCGCGGGCTGTCGCGCGCCGAGTGGTACTGCGGCACCGACAACGCGCGCAGCCGGGCCGTGGCGCAGCGGGTCGGGATGACCCTGGAGGGCGTCCAGCGCTCCTCCTTCCCGCACGGCGGGGTGCGGCGGGACATGGAGGTGTGGGCCGTGCTGGCCGACGAATGGGCGGCCCCGCAGGCCTGATCAGGGCCGGTCCGGTGGATCTAAGACATCTTCCAACTCTCCGCAGCCGTATCGGGCTTGCGATCTGGCGGTCCGTCAGATGAGCAGTGCTACGGTTGACTTCGCCCATCACCGCGGTGGGCGGGTGACGAACGTGGGAGGGAAACGATGTACCAGGTCGCTGTGGCTTTCGAGGTCCAGGCCGACCGGCGGGAGGACTTCATCGCCGCCGTACTGGAGGACGGCCGCCGGTCCACCGCCGACGAGCCGGGCACCATCCGGTTCGAGCTGGTCGAGGACGACGAGCGGCCCAACCGCTTCTACCTGAACGAGGCCTACGAGGACGAGGCCGCCTTCATCGCGCACTGCGAGGGTGGGAACTTCCAGCGCTTCTTCGAGACCGTGCAGGGCTACGCCCAGGGGCCGTCCTGGCTGCTGCGCGGCAGCCGGATCACCGAGCGGTAGCCGCGTTGGCCGCCGCACCCGGGGGGTTGGTCCCACCCACCGCGACCAACCCCCTGCCGCCGTCCGGCGCGACTGACGGGTGATCAACCCGGCCGTGCGGGGCCGGGGCCGGGGTTCCTCCCGCTACCGGCCGGCCGCCTTCGGGTCCCGGAAACCGGCCAGCGCCCCCGTGCAGCGCGCGAGCAGCCCCACCAACAGCCGCTGCTCCTCCTCGGACAGCTCGGCGCGGAGCGCCTCCTCCACCGTGGTCACCTCGACGTCCGC
The DNA here is from genome assembly GCF_007829815.1 of Kitasatospora viridis. Lineage (NCBI taxonomy): Bacteria > Bacillati > Actinomycetota > Actinomycetes > Kitasatosporales > Streptomycetaceae > Kitasatospora > Kitasatospora viridis. The sequence continues at coordinate 3,364,908 of NZ_VIWT01000001.1, forward strand.
CTTGGCCAGCAGCGCCCGGCCCGACCGGGTCAGCCGGGCCTCCAGGATGTGGCTGTGGATCGGGTGCGGCTTGCGCTCCACCAGCCCGCGCCCCTCCAGGGTGCTCAGCACCGACGACATCGTCTGCGGCGTCACCAGACACCGCCGCGCCAGCACCGCCCCCGACAACCCGGGCTCCTCCTGCAGCGCCAACAGCACCGTGTACTGCGGGGTGCTCAGCTTGAACGGCCGCAGCGCCGCGTGCTTCGCCGCGATCACCTCCTGCTCGGCCCGCTTGATGTGGTGGCCCAGTCGGCGCTCGATCGGCATACCCATGCCACCTGTATATCAGCGCCCTTACCCACCTATGGCCCCTTCTGGTCCCGCACCCCCACCCTGACCTCCCCTGATACCTCCATCCCGCCCCACCCCTCCCACCACCAACACCCGCCCCACCCCCCTCACCCGAGCGCCACGTTACGGATCACCGCGCAGACCTGTGTAGACTGACCCGCGTTGCTTCTCGGAGTCCGCCCCAAGCGGATCATCCTCACGGGCAGCGGTGCCGCCTTAGCTCAGTTGGCCAGAGCAACGCACTCGTAATGCGTAGGTCATGGGTTCGAATCCCATAGGCGGCTCAGACATCGAAGGCCCTGGTCAGCTATCTGACCAGGGCCTTCGTCGTTCACGTCACGCGTCGGCGGCGGCGAGCGCTGGTCGTCGCGGACAGGCGGTCTGCTCGCAGAGCAGGCGCCTCACCGACAAGTCGATCACCGCCGGACGCTCGCCTCTCACTGTCAGCCCACAGTTCGGGCAGGCGCCTGGAACACCGTTTCCAGTCCGGGCCGCGCTTGCGCGGCTACCAGCTCCTGCAGTTTGGCGCGCGTCTCCGGATCCGTCGAGTACACGATTGTGCCGATCATTCCTCGGGTCAGAAGGACCTTGTAGGTGTTGCGGATCAGACGATCGATGTCGGCGTCGGTAGTGGACTTGCGGAAGACAGGGTCCTTGGACGCCGTCCGGTCGGTGATCCAGCGGTCGGTTCGCCAGACGAGGTCCGGTCCGAGGATGACGCCGCTCCAGTCGTACTCGAAGCCTTGGGCGGTGTACACGCAGCCGACCTGGCCGAAGCCGGCCGGGTCGGTGGCCCATAGCGCGGCCGGCGGGGCACCGGCGATCGAGCGGTCGCCGTACACGTTCCAGGGCCGGGCCCAGTCCTCGATGTGCACGTCGAGTGGGAGCGGGTCGCCCGGGGCCACCTTCGTCGTCCACTTCCAGCAGTAGCCGGCCGACATGCGGGCGCCGTAGCCCTCCGCGCGCCGGGCGTCGAGGAACGCCTCCAGTTCCCGGGGAGTGTCGGCCACCTCCAGGACGACCTTGCCGTCGGGCTCCCAGTGGAGGGGGCCGCCGGACTCCAAGCCCAGTAGGCGCACCACCCAGCGCAGGTAGGCATCGCTACCACCGCAGCGGAACTGGCTGTCCAGCTCGACCACTTGGCAGTTCAGACCCTTCACGGCAGCCGCGGCCCGGATCTGGGCCACCGTGCCCATCTGGTTGCGTCCAGGGAAGTGGTGTACGGGTTCCACCCGTTCCGGGGGTTTCGTCCCGGTAGTGGGTGTCGCCTGAGAACGTGAAACGGCCACCGGCTGATCCTTCGAGAACGACCAAGCTCTTGAAGGAGATCTGCACGATGACCGCACCTGACAGTGTGCCCTTTGCTGCCCTGCTGGAGGAGAACCTGGCCTCGGCGAGTCCGGACTTGTTGCGGGCGATGGTGAAGACCTTCGCGGAGGCGATGATGTCCGCGGACGTGGACCGGGCCTGCGGCGGCGAATACGGCCGCCCGAGCGAGGAGCGTGTCAACTCCCGCAACGGGTACCGCAACCGGGACTGGGACACCCGTGTCGGGACCGTCGACCTGGCGATCCCGCGGGTGCGGTCGGGCTCGTACTTCCCGAGCTGGCTGCTGGAGCGTCGGCGCCGGGCCGAGCAGGCCCTGATCTCCGTGGTCGCCACGTGCTACCTGCTCGGCGTGAGCACTCGCCGGGTTGAGAAGCTCGCCGAGTCCATGGGCGTCACCCAGCTGTCGAAGTCACAAGTGTCCGAGATGGCGAAGCACTTGGACGAGCGGGTCGCCGAGTTCCGCAACCGACCCCTCGACCAGGGGCCCTACACGTTCGTGTGGGTCGACGCGCTCACCCAGAAGGTTCGCGAGGGCGGCCGCGTGGTCAACGTCCACTGCCTGGTCGCGGTCGGTGTCAACAACGAGGGCCAGCGCGAGGTGCTGGGCCTGGACGTGGCCACGAGCGAGGACGGCGCCGGCTGGCTGGCCTTCCTGAGGTCGTTGGTCGCCCGCGGCCTGGGCGGGGTCCAGCTCGTCGTGAGCGACGCGCATGCAGGGCTGGTGGACGCGATCGGCGCGACCCTGCCCGGGGCGGCGTGGCAGAGATGCCGCACGCACTACGCGCGAAACCTGCTCTCGCAGGTCCCGAAGTCCGCCCAGCCGTGGGTGGCGACCCTGCTGCGGACTGTCTTCGAACAGCCCGACGCGAAGGCCGTGCGCCAGCAGATGGCCACCGTGATCGCGGCCTTGGACGAGCGATTCCCCAAGGCCGCAGAGCACTTGGAGCATGCTCGCGAGGACCTGCTGGCCTTCGCCGCGTTCCCGCGAACGGTCTGGAAGTCGATCTGGTCGAACAATCCGCAGGAGCGGCTGAACAAGGAAATCCGGCGCCGCACCGACGTCGTCGGGATCTTCCCCGACCGCGGCTCGATCGTCCGCCTGATCGGCGCGGTCCTGGCCGAGCAGAGCGACGAATGGGCCGAACAGCGACGCTACATCGGCTCCGAAATCCTCGGCCGCTGCCACCTCCACCCGATCGAGGGAGAAAGCACCGAAGAAGCCAGCACGACCGCACTCACCGCATAGCCTGAAACTGGATCACCGAGTGGCCAGCGTTACACCACTCCAGCGGACGTGACCGCCCATCTCGCCCGGCCGGACGACCTGGTGCTCGTCCAGCAGGAACACCGGTACCCGGGCGGCGTCGATCAGTTCCTCGATCTGCGGTTTCCCGGTGCGCTGGGCGGCCCGGGTGTAGCGGTTCGCCGATGTCTCCCGGATCCGGTGTGCCTCGTCACAGATCAGTACGTCCAGACCGTTGCGCTCGGCGGTCATGAAGCTGTTGAAGTACTTGAAAAGCTCCTGCACCTGCCGCTTCCGTGCCCCGGCGACCCGACGCATGGTGGTCGTGAACGAGCTGGATCCGGTCGCGTGGAGAGCCGTGACGCCACGTCGGTACAGATCACCGAGGAGGGACAGCGCGATGACGCTCTTCCCGGTACCCGGGCCGCCAGTGATGACGACGACCTCCTTGTGGTCGGACTGCTGCGCCTGACGGACCGCGCGCAGCACCAGCTCGTAGGCGACCCGCTGCTCGTCCAGCAGGACGAACTGCTCGCGCTCGCGCACCTCTTCGGCGGCGACCGCCATCAGCTGCTTGGACGGTGCCACCTTGCCCGCGAGCAACTGGTCCGCCGCCTCGGCACCAGGGACCGGCTTCAGCTTCGAGCGGAGGTACTGGATGAACTCCCCCCGGCGGGCGGCGGTGAAGAGCCGACCGCGCTCGTCCTGCTCCACCTCGTAGAGGCCTTGGACGCCGAACTCCGTCGCGTTGTGGAGGAAGGCCACTCCGGAGAGTCGCTCGGGATGGGCGGCGAGTGCGCCGTTGAAGGAGATGAGGTAGTCGCAGTAGCCGCGGACCTGTTCGATGGGATTCAGTACCGGCTGGGTGTACGCGTCGACCCGGCAGAGCAGGGGCTCGCCGTCCTCGGGGACTGCGTTGCTCCACTGCTTGAGCTCGACCACCACGTACGACGGTTCGCCCGTGCTCGGGTGGACGCCGGCGAGTATCACATCGGCTCGCTTGCTGTTGAGCGGAAGCGAGTACTCAAGGAGCACCTCCACCATGCCCAGCCCGGCGTCCAGGAGAGCGTTGGTCAGGGCCGGAATGCTCCGCTCCCAGGAACGCACCTCGGACGGGCTGGGCTTGTGGCCGTGCTTGTGGACGAACTGATCGATGAGGCGAATGAACAGTGATCCGGCCAGGTTCTCGGCGGCGACCGCGGACGCGGAGTCGCGGAACAGCAAGGAATGCTCCCAGGCAGCACGAAGTGACTCGTGCGGGTGGGGGCATGTCCCTGGTGGGAAGCCCGGCGGGCCGCGCTGATGACAGTCCCAAACCTACAACGGGAGCCCGAGCTCGTACCCGAACGCCTTGCGAGAGAGCCACCATCCACCGAAAGCAGTTGGTGTCGCGAACGGTTGGCGCAGGCGAGAGCGGGAGGGCGCAACTGGTGATGCGTCAGATCGCTTCCCCCGCAGTGGCCCAGTACGCCTCCCGGAGCCGGTCCAGCACCGGGTGGGCGGCCGGGAAGGCGTGTCCGTCGATGGCCGTGATCGGCCGTACGCCGATCGCTGTGTTGGTGGCGAACGCCGCGTCGAAGCGTTCGGTCAGCCGGTCCAGGGGGACGGGCACGGTCTCGTGGTCGGGGTGCAGTTCGCAGAGCAGCCGCATGGTCACGCCGTCCAGTACGTCGGCGCAGGGCTTGACGAGTTGCTCGCCGCGGACAAAGCCGATGTTCCAGGTGGCGCCCTCGCAGACCAGGCCGTCGGGGGTGGCGAAGAGGGCGTCGTCCCAGCCCTCGCGCTGGGCGGCGCGGCGCAGTCGCAGCGCGCCGTAGAGGCCGACGTGCTTGATCCGGGAGTCCTCGCGGCGGTACGGCGTCGAGCGCACCCGCAGGGGCGGCGGCTCGGTGCCGCCGGCGGGCCGGGTGCTGATCAGCAGGTGCGGGTCGGTGGCGGCGGCCGGGTGGCCCAGGTCGAAGCCGGGGTCGAAGACGGTGATCCGCACGATGGTCGGCGCGGGCGCCTGCGCGAGCGCCGTGCGCAGCTGACGGCGCACCAGTTCGAGGTCCAGCTCGGCGTCGAAGAGTTCGGCGCAGTCGCGGCGCAGCCGTTCGAGGTGGTGGACGAGTCCGCGGACGGTGCGACCGTCCTCGGTGTGCATGGTGGTGAAGTGGCCGTACGGGGTGAGGGCGAGCACGGCCAGCTGGTCGGCAGCCACCGGGCGGCCGTCGAGGAGGATCATGGCGGCCAGCATTCCACCGGCGGGCCCGAGCAGGAAGCTCATCGGCCGCCGTCCGGGCTCCCCCACCCGCGATGCGTTCCGTGTCACAGGTCAAGGTTTGGTAAATACGTCAAGGAGGGGTGACGGGGGACGCTACGCTTGACGAGGTTTACGGCGCGTTCGCCGCGAACCGGAGAATCGAAGGCACCTCGTTCGGTGAGGCGTCTTCACGGACACAGGCCACTGATCCCAACCGTCGAGAGACGCTCCGGATCAGGACAGATCTTCCCGACCTAAGGGTTGATCCCAAGTGGCTTCCGGCCGTTGCGCTGGATCACGCCGTGGAGTGCCAAAGCTCTGACGAGTTGGGGTGTACCTGCCTGCCCGTGGCGGGTTGGTCCGCTCCTTGCCGTGCTGTCATGCGCCATCGCGCGCACCGGCCGGGAGGAGGCGAGAGACATGGATTGCAGTAGTCCGGGCCACAGTTGCCCCTACCCCCGCCTGTCCTCGTACTCCTACGGCACGCGGTAACCACCTTCTCTGCGCCTTCGTCCGACACGACGTCAGTTCGTGCTGCCCGGACGGCCCTCGCAGGGCGGATTGCTGCTGCGTGCCCCCGAACTCCCCCTGACGCAGAGGGGGCTGAGGGAGGTTCACCATGACCGACACCATCACCACCACGAACCCGACGCCGCACGCCGCCGTCCTGGACGACGCGCACATCGGTGACATCAAGGGTGCTCTGGGCACCATTCGTTTGGACGACGACGCTCCGCGCAAGGGGTTGTCGGCGAAGTTGAAGACGTTGCTGGCCATTGTGGGGCCGGGCCTGATCGTGATGGTCGGGGACAACGATGCGGGTGCGTTCTCGACGTACGGTCAGGCGGGGCAGAACTACGGCACGAGCCTGCTGTGGACGCTGCTGCTGCTGGTTCCGGTGCTGTACGTGAACCAGGAGATGGTGCTGCGCCTGGGTGCGGTGACCGGGGTGGGGCACGCCCGGCTGATCCTGGAGCGGTTCGGGAGGTTCTGGGGCGCGTTCAGTGTGATCGACCTGTTCCTGTTGAACGCGTTGACGCTGGTGACGGAGTTCATCGGGGTGACGCTGGCGGCGGGGTACCTGGGGCTGCCGAAGGTGGCGTCGGTGGTGCTGGCGGCGGCGATCATCATCGCGTCGGCGTTCACGGGTTCGTTCCGGCGGTTCGAGCGGATCGCGGTGGCGCTGTGCGCGGGGTCGCTGCTGCTGGTCCCGATCTACTTCATGGTGCACCCGAGGACCTCGCAGATGGGCCACGACTTCGTGGTGCCGAACATGCCGGGCGGTACGGGGCAGTTGGCGACGGTGATGCTGCTGATCATCTCGATCGTGGGTACGACGGTGGCGCCGTGGCAGCTGTTCTTCCAGCAGAGCTACGTGATCGACAAGCGGATCACGCCGCGGTTCATGAAGTACGAGAAGGTCGATCTGTGGATCGGCATCGTGATCGTGGTCGTGGGTGCGGCGGCGATGATGGGGTTCACGGCGGCGGCGTTCGCGGGCACGGACGGGTTCGGGCAGTTCTCGGACGCGGCCGGGGTGGCCAGGGGGTTGGAGGCGCACGCGGGCAAGCTGGTGGGTGTGCTGTTCGCGATCGCGCTGCTGGACGCCTCGATCATCGGTGCGTTCGCGGTGTCGCTGTCGACGGCTTATGCGATCGGTGACGTGTTCGGGATCAAGCACTCGCTGCACCGGGGGATCGGTGGGGCGAAGGGGTTCTACGCGGTGTACGCGGGTCTGGTGTGCGCGGCGGCGGGGATCGTGCTGGTGGCCTCGGACCACACGCTGGGTCTGTTGACGCAGGGGGTGCAGGTGTTGGCGGGGGTGTTGCTGCCGTCGGCGTCGGTGTTCCTGCTGTTGCTGTGCAACGACCGTCAGGTGCTGGGGCCGTGGACGAACGGGCCGAAGACGAACGCGTTCACGTCCGCGGTGGTGGGTGTGCTGGTGACGCTGTCGATCATCTTGACCGCGTCGGTGCTGTTCCCGGACATCTCCTCGGGCGCGATCCTGGACATCATGGCCGGCTGCGGTGTGGTGGGTGTGCTGGCGGCGGGCTTCGCCTTCACCCGCAAGCGCACCGCGACCAAGGAGGACCCGATCGACCGTACCGGCCGGGACACTTGGCGGATGCCGCCGCTGGAGACGCTGACGATGCCGGTGATGTCGACGGGTCGCAAGATCGGCATGGGGGCCCTGCGCGGGTACCTGTTCATCGCGATGATCCTGGTCGTCATCAAGCTGGTGCAGTCCGCCCTCGCCCACTGAGGCCCGCCACGGCCGACGGGTCACGACGGCGCCCACCCCTGTCAACGGGGTGGGCGCCGTCGCTCGTTGGTGGGAGGGTGCGCTGACTGCCTGTCGCACGGGCTGTCCAAGATCCGAATATTCATCCGGCGCGGGCGGCGCAGCGGCTAGCGTGGTGGGATCCCGGACACCGCACGCGGCGCAGCGCGCCGGCAAGGAGCCTGTCATGAGTTCGAGCGCCACCGTTGCCCGTGCCCGGATACCCGGATCGAAGAGCATCACCAACCGGGCGCTGCTGCTGGCTGCCGCGGCGCAGGGCGAGACGCTGCTCGGGGCGCCGCTGGTCAGTGACGACACCCTGGCGTTCCGGGACGGGCTGCGCGAGTTGGGTGTGGTGATCACCGAGACGGCGGACGGCGACTGGCTGGTCGATGGGCTCGGCGGGGGGCCGCGCGGGCGGGCGAGCGTGTGGTGCGCCGATGCCGGGACGGCCGGCCGGTTCCTGCCGGTCTTCGCCGCGGCCGGTTCGGGTGAGTTCAACTTCGACGGCTCCGAGCAGCTGCGGGTCCGTCCGCTCGGCCCGCTGGTCGGGGCGGTGGAGGCGCTCGGCGCCCAGGTGCTGCCGGGCGAGGGCGGCGGCCTGCCGCTGCGGGTGCGCAGCACGGGGCTGCGCGGCGGCGAGCTGGTGCTGGAGTCCGGCACCAGCAGCCAGTACCTGACCGGGATCCTGCTCTCCGCCCCGCTGATGCACCGTCCGCTGACGGTCCGTGCGCCCGGCCTGGTCTCCAAGCCGTACGTCGACATGACGCTGGCGATGATGCGTCACTTCGGCGGCGAGCCTGCGGTCGGCCCCGACGGCCGGATTCAGGTGGCCGCCGGCGGCTACCGGGCCCGCGACCTGCGGATCGAGCCGGACGCCTCGACCGCCTCCTACGTCTTCGCCGGCGCCGCCGTGGCCGGGCGCTCGGTGACCGTGCCCGGGCTGGGCCGGGACAGCCTGCAGGGCGACCTGCGGTTCGCCGAGGTGCTGCGGCTGACCGGTGCCGAGGTGGAGATCGGCCCCGACGCCACCACCGTGACCGGCACCGGTGAGCTGCGCGGTGGGTTCGAGGTCGACATGGGGGACATCTCGGACACCTTCATGACGCTGGCCGCGATCGCCCCGCTCGCCGACGCGCCGATCACCATCACCGGCATCGGCCACGCCCGGCTCAAGGAGTCGGACCGGATCGCCGCGATGGCGACCAACCTGCGCGCCCTCGGCGCGACGGTCACCGACGGCCCGGACTGGATCACCATCACCCCCGGCCCGCTCCACCCCGCCGAGATCGCCTGCCACCGCGACCACCGGATCGCCATGTCGTTCTCGGTCCTCGGCCTGCGCTCGCCGGGCATCACGCTGGACGACCCGAACTGCGTGAGCAAGACCTTCCCCGAGTTCCACCAGGAGTTCGCCCGCCTCTTCGGCTGAGGCGAGTTGAGGCCGGCTGACGTGAGCTGAGCTGAGCTGATCGGACGGGCGCGCGGGCTTGGAGCCTGCGCGCCCGTCCGCGTTTCGTCGAGCACCGCTGGGCGCTGAGCGCCCGATCCTCCGTCCCCGGCCGGCTCGTAGGCGCGGGTCGCCCTGTCGACCGCCTACTCGACCCGGCCGGTTCTCCGCATGCCCCGGGCCAGGGCGGTGAGCATCTCGCCGACGGCCGCGCCCGCCGCCACGGACGGTGCGGCGGATAGCGTTCACTTCCAGTCCATTGCAATGAAGGTCGTCGCGAGCGTTGCATTACTTTCAGGTCTACTGCAATGAAATTCCGTCATCTACCTGCACTGATAGGGATTCAGCGCAACAAGCTCGTTGTCAAAAGATGGAAAGCAACGTAGCGTTTCACTCATCAGAAACGGCGGGCCGACAAGGGCCCGCCGCAACGAACAGGAGCCCCTGATGAGCACCTTCGCCACCCCCGCCCCGGTCACCGCCGTCATCGAGATCGCCGCCGGCCGCGTGCAGCTGATCGCCACCGAGCGCACCGACACCGTCGTCGAGGTCCGCCCGGCCGAGGCCGGCAAGGGCCGCGACGTGAAGACCGCCGAGCAGACCCAGGTGGACTGCACCGACGGTCTGCTGCGGATCCGCACCGCCACCCCCAAGAACCCGCTGCTGGGCGGCGGTTCGGTCGAGGTCACCGTGCACCTGCCGGCCGGCTCGCGGATCGAGGGCAAGTGCGCCGCGGTCGAGCTGCGCACCGTCGGCCGCCTCGGCGAGGTGGTCTTCGAGGGTGCCTACCGGGAGACCAGCGTCGAGGAGGCGGCCGGCCTGCGGCTGACCGCGGTCGGCGGCGACGTCGAGGTCGGACGACTGGGCGGCGCCGCCGAGATCAGCACCTCGTGCGGCGACATCCGGGTCGCCGAGGCCGCCGCTGGCTCGCTGGTGGCCCGCACCCAGAAGGGCGACATCACCGTCGGGGTCGCGACCGGCGTCTCCGCCGCCTTGGACGCCCGCACCACCTTCGGCGCGGTCGCCAACTCGCTGAAGAACGACGGCAGCACCGCGCTCCGCATCAGCGCCACCACCTCCTGCGGCGACATCACCGCCCGCAGCCTCTGATCCCCAGCCTCCGATTCGCAGCCCCTGATTCGCAGCCTCTGATCCGCAGTCAGCCCACTCCTGAGGAGCAGCAACCATGACGAACCTGGCCATCGCGGTGGACGGGCTCCGCAAGTCCTACGGCGACAAGGTCGTGCTCGACGGCCTGGACCTCGCCGTCGCGGAAGGCACGATCTTCTCCCTGCTCGGTCCGAACGGCGCCGGCAAGACCACCACCGTGCAGATCCTCTCCACCCTGATCCGGCCCGACGGCGGCACCGCTCGGGTGGCCGGCCACGACCTGGCCCGCCGGCCGGACGACGTGCGCGGGGCGATCGGCGTCACCGGCCAGTACTCGGCCGTGGACAAGCTCCTCACCGGCGAGGAGAACCTGCTGCTGATGGGCGACCTGAAGCACCTCTCCCGCCGGGACGGCAAGCGCAAGGCCGCCGAACTGCTCGAACGCTTCGACCTGGTGGAGGCGGCGGGCAAGCCGGCCAGCACCTACTCCGGCGGCATGCAGCGCCGGCTCGACCTGGCCATGACGCTGGTCGGCGACCCCCGGCTGATCTTCCTGGACGAGCCCACCACCGGCCTCGACCCGCGCAGCCGCCGGGGCATGTGGGAGATCGTGCGGGAGCTGGTCGCGGGCGGGGTCACCATCTTCCTCACCACCCAGTACCTGGAGGAGGCCGACCAACTCGCCGACCGGATAGCGGTGTTGGACGGCGGTCGGCTGATCGCCGAGGGCACCGCCGAGGAGCTCAAGCGGCGCATCCCCGGCGGCCACGTCCAACTCACCTTCGCCGAGCCGCAGTCGCTCGACGCCGCCCGCGAGCTGATCGGCACCGGCACCGCCGACCCGGAGGCGCTCACCCTCCAGGTGCCCGGCGACGGCGGGGTGCGCGCGGTCCGCGAACTGCTCAACCTGCTCGACTCGCGCTCCATCGACGTGCAGCACATGAGCGTCCACACCCCCGACCTCGACGACGTGTTCCTCACCCTCACCGGCCAGCAGAAGACCCAGAAGACCCAGCAGACGCAGAAGACGGAGAGCAACTGATGAGCACCCTCGCCCTCGCCGTGCGCGACTCGAACACCATGATCCGGCGTCAGTTGAAGCGCATCCTGCGCTACCCGTCGATGACCGTGCAGCTGGTCATCACGCCCGTCATCATGCTGCTGCTCTTCGTCTACGTCTTCGGCGGCACGCTCGGCGCCGGCCTCGGCGGCGGGCGCGGCACCTACGTCAACTACGTGCTGCCCGGCATCCTGCTGATGTCGGCCGCGATGGCCGCGACCGGCACCGCCGTGATGGTCGCCACCGACATGACCGAGGGCATCATCGCCCGCTTCCGCACCATGCGGATATCCCGGGCCTCGGTGCTCACCGGGCACGTGGTCGGCAGCGTCGTCCAGCAGGTGCTCGGCATGGCCGTGGTGATCGGCATCGCCCTGGCGATCGGCTTCCGCCCGCACGCCTCCCTCCTCGACTGGCTGGGCGCCGCCGGACTGCTCACCCTGCTCGCCGTCGCGATCACCTGGCTGGCCGTCGCCCTCGGCCTGAAGTCCCCGACCCCCGAGGCCGCCAGCAACGCGCCGATGCCGCTGATCCTGCTCCCCTTCCTCGGCAGCGGCTTCGTCCCCACCTCCTCGATGCCCACCGTGCTCCGCTGGTTCGCCGAGTACCAGCCCTTCACCCCGGTCATGCAGACCGTCCGCGGCCTGCTGCTGGGCACCCCGATCGGCAACAACGGGGTGATCGCCCTCGCCTGGTGCGTCGGGATCGGCCTGGTCTCGTTCCTCTGGGCCAAGGCCACCTTCAACAAGGCGGCCTGATCGGATGAGCAGGCCGGACAGGGCCGTCGGACCACAGGGTCCGGCGGCCCTGAGGCTTTTCCAGGAGCGGCGGGCGGGGAGAAGGACGGTCCGGTGCGAGCTGAAGGTCCCCACCGATCAGCTCGCCGGACGACCGCTCAGTGGTGGTGGCGGGGCGTGAGCTCCGGCATGAACCAGACGCCGAGCAGCGCGCCCAGCACGATGATGGCGGTGGCCCAGTAGAGGGGGCCCCGGGGGATGGTGTCCTTGTCGGGCCTCCGGCCGGTCTTCGCCTCGTAGTGGGCGGCCAGGCGCATGGACCGGCGGCAGGCGAGCAGGGCGAGGGTGAACCCGAGCGTGAAGATCACCGTGGCCGGCAGCATCTCGGCCATGCTCGACCGGTACTTGTACGCGAAGGCCGGGTCGGACAGCCACATCAGTGCCCCGGCGACGCAGATGCGGATTCGCTGCCACGTGGTGGCCATCAACGGCAGGTTGCTGACCAGGTAGACGGCGGTCGTCACCACCAGCAGTACGCACCAGGCGGCCAGCGGCAGGTGCGGCGCGGCAGGCAGCGGCACGGTCCTTCCCCTCGTTCCTTCCAGGATCTTTACCTATACATTACCTTCTCTTATGAAGATCATTTACTTCATTCATTCCCGGATTCCCCCACCGCGGCACCAACTCGCTTGGTACTGTCCCGACATGACCGCGACCTTCGACGAAGTCGTCCGCGCCCGGCTGCGAGCCCCGAACATCTGGTACGTCGGCACCGTGTTCGCCGACGGGGCTCCGCAGGTCAGCCCCATGTGGGTGGACCTGGAGGGCGAGGGGGAGCTGCTGTTCAACACCTCGGCGGGGCGGGTGAAGGAGGAGAACCTGCGGCGCGACCCGCGCGTCTACCTCTCGCACGCCGACGCCGCCGACCCCTTCGACCGGGTGCAGATCAGCGGCGTGGTGGCCCGGTTCGTCGAGGGCGAGGAGGCGCGGGAGCGGATGGACCGGCTGGCCCACAAGTACCTGGGCGTCGAGCGCTACGAGTGGCTGATGCCGGGGGAGCGCCGGGTCGCGGTGATCGTGCGGCCGACCAAGGTGCGGCACATCGTCGGCGTCGAGCGGTTCCGGCCCGGCGGTCCGGTCCCCATCGGTTAACGCGCCGGGGGCGAGGTCGACCACGAATTGACACCGGTCGTCGCTACCGTGAGCCGCATGAGAGCCAACGGCACCTTCACCGTCCTGTCCTTCACGCCCGCCGGAGTGGGGCCCGAGCCGGCGGTGGCCACCAACCTGCCGGTGGGGGTGGCCCGGATGGAGAAGCGGTTCGAGGGGGAGGTCGCGGGACGGTCGGCGACGCTGTTCACGGCCGCGTACGACCAGGAGACCGGAGCCGGGACGTACCTGGCGATGGAGTCCTTCGAAGGGGAGTTGAACGGGCGGGCGGGCGCCTTCAACTTCGTGCACTCGGCGAGCACCACGGGGAGCGACCGGCTCGCGGAGTTCTTCACCATCGTGCCGTCCAGCGGCACGGGCGGGCTGTCGGGGATCGCGGGCGGCGGCGGGCTGGCCGTGGAGCAGGATGGGACGCACCGGATCTGGTTCGACTACCAGCTCTGACGAGGGGGATGGGGGTGCAACTCCCGCCGCGGAGCGGGAGTTGTGGCCCGGGTCACCAGGCCGGCCGGGGGCTGTGGGCGCGGTCACGGCGGGGATGAGAGCCGGATAAAGGTCGGCGCCGGGCCGTGTCGGGTCGGCTGCGCAGCGTCCACCTGTGCCCGGCTTCACATCGGCGGTGGGTGACCCGGGGGTCACGGAGTGCCGAACCGGGTGGGCGGAATGTCCGTGCTACGCGCGTAGATAAGCTCGCCGAGCCGCCCCGTACCCGCGGAAACCGGGCGCTGAGCTGGGGCGATCCGAAAGTGGTTGATCCGGGGCCGGTGGGTTCGTAGCTTCGTTCGTGTCGGAGCAACCGAGCTCCACCCGGGATCCACCCCAGCGGCCCTGTCCGCCTGGTGGGTGGGCCGGAACCCGCGCAGCGCACCGCACGGTGCGCCGAGCGCTTCCCTCCCCCGCGAGGCACCTGCGCAACGGTGTCGGTCCTTGGCCGACCCTTGCCGCCTGCTGCCTCTCCCGGGCCCCTCGAAAGGCGATCCATGAACCTCCGCAACAAGCCCGCGACCACCAGCACCGACCAGACCACCGGCCGTCGCCGCGCCCGCACCGCGGTGCTGCTCGGCGCCGTCGCCGCCGTGCCGCTGATCGGTGTGGTCGCCGCCAACTCGGCCTCCGCCGCCTCCGTCTCCACCTGGGAGAAGGTCGCCCAGTGCGAGAGCACCGGCAACTGGTCGATCAACACCGGCAACGGCTTCTACGGCGGTCTGCAGTTCACCCCGTCCACCTGGGCGGCCTACGGCGGCACCGCGTACGCGGCCAGCGCCGACCAGGCCACCGAGGCGCAGCAGATCTCGGTCGCCGAGAAGGTCCTGGCCGACCAGGGCCCGGGTGCCTGGCCGGTCTGCTCCGTGCAGGCCGGGCTGACCGCGGGCGGCGCGCCGGCTTCGGTGGACACCTCCTCGGCGTCCTCCGCTTCCTCCGCGAGCACCTCCTCCGCCGCGCAGACCCAGACCCAGACCCAGGCCCCGGTCCAGCAGCAGTCGGCCCCGGTCCAGCAGTCCGCCCCGGCCCAGGCCCCGGCGCAGCAGCAGTCCGCCCCGGCGCAGGGCGGCTCGCAGCACCACCGCCACGGTGCGAACCAGGGCGGCGGCAGCTACACCGTGCAGGCCGGCGACACCCTGAGCAGCATCGCCGCCGCGCACGGCACCGACTGGGCCAGCCTGTACGCGAAGAACACCTCCGTCATCGGCGGCAACCCGGACGTGATCTACCCGGGCCAGACCATCACTCTGTGATCGTCGCCCACTGATCACTCCCCAGTGACCAACACCCTCTGACACCTCGTCGGCTGTCCCACCCGACGAGGTGTCGCCCCGGCCCGAGCGGGGCGCCGATGTCCGCGGCGTCCCGCTCGGGCACACCCGTGTCCGCGGTCAGCGCGCCGGCCGCGCGGCCCGGGCCGCCCAGCGGCCGTCCTCCCGGGTGATCCGCACCGGGTGGTCGAAGCAGGCGCTGATCAGCTCGGTGGTCAGCACCCCGTCCACCGGTCCCCGGCCGACGCACTCGCCCTCGCGCAGCAGCAGCGCGTGCGAGGTGGAGGCGGGCAGCTCCTCCAGGTGGTGGGTGACCAGCACGCTGGCCAGTTCGGGGTGCAGCCGGCGCAGTTCGTCCAGGCTGGAGAGCAGTTGCTCACGGGCGGTCAGGTCGAGCCCGGTGGCGGGCTCGTCGAGCAGCAGCAGGCGGGGCTGCGGCATCAGCGCGCGGGCGATCAGGGTCCGGCCGCGCTCGCCCTGGGAGAGGGTGGTCCAGGCGGCGTCGGCGCGCCGGGTCATGCCGAGGGTGGCGATCAGCGCCTCGGCGTGCTCGCGCTGCTCCGCGGTCGGCCTGCGGAAGGGGTCGGGCTCGATGCTGTTGGTCAGGCCGGTGAGCACCACCTCGCGGACCGTCAGCGGCGAGCTCAGGGGGTGACGGGGGTTCACGTGGCCGAGGTGGGCGCGCAGTTCCCGCAGGTCCACCCGGCCCAGCCGGCGGCCCAGCACCCGCACCACGCCGCGGGTGGGGTGCGAGACGGCGCCGAGCATCGCCAGCAGGGTGCTCTTGCCGGCGCCGTTGGCGCCGAGCACCGCCCAGTGCTCGCCCGGCGCGATGGTCAGCGAGACGTCCCGCAGCAGGTGCCTGCCGCCCCGCACCACGTCGACCGACTCGGCCTGCAGGACCGGTTCCGCGCGGGTCATTCGGGTGCCTCCGGTGTGCTGGATCACTGACGGACGGGTCTGGCACGCTAGCAGCGCTTCGTACCAGCCCTGTGACCGTTCCACAGGGCGGACTGGGTCCCCCAGGACTGCGCCGCTACTCTCGCTGGTGCCCCGCTCGATCCCACGGTCGACGGGCCGGTCCGTCGCGGCGGTCCGGGGCTCGGGGGCGGCGAGGGAGTGAGGAGCGGGGCCAGTGATCGGACGAGCGCTGAACGGCCGTTATGAACTGGTCGGCACCATCGGGGCCGGCGGCATGGCGACCGTCTACCACGGCGTCGACCGGGTGCTCGGCCGCCCCGTTGCGGTCAAGATCCTCAACGGCGGCCTCGCCGAGGACCCGCGGTTCGCCGAGCGGTTCAGCCGGGAGGCGCAGCACGCGGCGATGCTGGTGCACCCGCGGATCGCCATGGTCTTCGACTCCGGGATGGACCAGGGCTCCCCGTACATCGTGATGGAGCTGGTCCGGGGCCGGGCGCTGAGCTCGCTGGTGGCCGAGGCCGGGCCGATGCCGATCGAGCGCGCGGTCGGCATCGCGGCGGCGGTCTGCGAGGCGTTGGAGGTGGCGCACGCGGCCGGCCTGGTGCACCGCGACATCAAGCCCGGCAACGTGATGATCACCGACGACGGCGGCGTGAAGGTGGTGGACTTCGGCATCGCCCGGGCCAACGCGGCCGGCGGGCAGCAGCTCACCCAGACCGCCACGGTGCTCGGCACCGCCGCCTACCTCTCGCCGGAGCAGGCCACCGCGGCCGAGGTGGACGGGCGGGCCGACCTCTATGCGCTGGGCTGCGTGCTCACCGAGATGCTCACCGGGGAGCCGCCGTTCACCGCGGACACGCCGGTGGCGATCGCCTTCAAGCAGGTCACCGAGGAGGCGCCGCCGGTCAGCCTGCTCCGGCCGGAGGTGCCGCCCGCGCTGGACCACGTGGTGGCCCGGCTGCTGGCCAAGCGCCCGGCCGACCGGCCGGCCTCGGCCGCCGCCGCGCGGGCCGAGCTGCTCGCGGCGGTGCCGGTGAGCGGGGCGGTGAACCGCACCTCGGAGCTGCTGGCGATGTCCGCTTCGGACGGCGACCGGACCGCGGTGCTGCCGCCGACCGCTGTGCCGGACGGCTTCGGCGGCGCACCGGACGGGTTCGGTGGCAGAGCGAACGGCTTCGGTGGCGGTGCGGGCGGCTTCGGGGGAGGGCCGGCGCCGACCTCGCTGCTGGCCGCGCTGCCGGAGGAGTCGGCGGACCGCCCGGCGCCGGCCCGCTCCAGGCGCACCATGGCGCTGCTGCTGGGCGGTGCGGGCATCGCGGTGGCGGCGGTGGTCGGCGTGCTGGTGCTGGCCGACTCCGGCTCCTCGAAGGCCTCCTCGAACCCGCCCGCCGCGGCACCGGCCGGGGCGGCCACCACGGCGCCGACCGGCGCGGGCACGCCCGGCGGAGCCACGACGGCGCCGTCCGCGGCGAACTCGGCGCGCCCGACCCCGGGGACCCCGGCGGCCGAGGTCGCCGCGCTGCGCGCCGACGTGCAGGGCACGACGATGCCGAAGGACCGTCAGGCCCCGCTGGTGAAGACCCTGGACGCGGCCGAGGCCGCCCTCGCCGCCCAGCGGCCCGACCAGGCGGTGCAGGCGCTGAAGGCGGCCCAGCGCCAGGTCCGCGACCTGGCCAAGAAGCACACGGTGGACGGGCCGACCACGGGTGCCTGGCAGCGCCAGCTCGGCACGGTCATCGGCCAGTTGAGCACGGCCGGCGGCGGCACCGACGCACCGGGCGGCGGCGCCGGCGGCGGGGACAACGGCGGCGACGGCGGGGACAACGGCAACTGACGGCGCGCCAGTTGCACCACCCGTCGCGGCAGTGCCAGTCTGTGCGCGGTACGGCCGAGCGGGAGGGGACGGCATGGGCACCGTCGAGCAGGTCAGGTCGGTGGCGCTGCGACTGCCGCGCACCGAGGAGCACCTGGTGCGGGACCGGGTGAAGTTCCGGGTCGGCCGGATCGTCTACCTGGCGCTGTCACCGGACGAGACGCTGCTCGGCTTCGCCTTCCCGCGCGAGGAGCGGGCCGCGCTGCTGGCGGCCGAGCCGGAGAAGTTCCTGCCGCCGGTGCCGTCCGACGAGCGCTACAACTGGCTGCGGCTGCGCCTGGCGGCGGTGTCGGACCAGGAACTCGCCGAGATCATCGAGGACGCCTGGCGGATGGCGGTGCCGAAGAAGCTGGCCGCCACGGTCGGCGCCCTGCCGGCCGGCCCGAGCCTGGCCGAACTGCGGGCGGCGGCAACGGTCTTCGCGGGCTACCCGGTGGACGAGGGGTGGCAGCGCTGGGTGGCCGAGACGGCGCCGGCCGCCGACCTCGGCCTGGCCGAGCACCGCACCGGGCTGCACCGCTGGCTCAACTCCTGGGGCTGCCGCATCCGTTACCCGCGCCCGGGCGAGCCGGACCTGCTGGCGGACGGGCTGGCCGACTGGTGGGCCGGGCACGGCGCGGCGCTCCCGGACCAGCCGCTCTCCCAGCTGACCGACCAGCAGATCGACGCGCTGGCCCGGGCCTACGGCGCGCTCCAGGCGCTGCCGGCCGGCCCCACCCGCACCCTCGGCCCGACCGCCGCCGCCAAGGCCCTCTACGCGCTGCGCCCGGCCGCCGTGATGCCCTGGGACGCGGCGATCGCCAAGCACCTGCACGGCGACCGGGACGCCGCCGCCTTCGCCCGCCACCTGCGCTGCGGCCGCGCCTGGGCCCGCGCGGTGCTGGCCGAGTCCGGGGTGCCGGAGGCCGAGCTGCCGGCCGCGCTGGGGCGCGGCGGGGTCAGCCTGGCGAAGGTGCTGGACGACCACCTGTACGTGTCGATCACCGCGGCGGGCTGAGGGGGGAGGCGCCGCCGCCGCGTCGCGGGTGGGCGCCGCGCCCACCCGGTTCGTCCAGGAACTCCACCACCGCGAGCACCGCGACCAGCGCCACTGCCAGCCAGATCAGCACCACCCCGGTCGGATAGCTCCAGGTCAGCAGCACCACCACGGCGCCCAGCACCGCCCCCCAGCAGAGCCACGCCTTCGCCCGGTGGACGAACCGCCCGACCGGCCCGAGCCGCAGCCCCAGCCGCTCGGCGGTCCGGCGCACCGCCGCGATCCCGGCCCGCCACAGCGCCCGCACCGAGCGGGCCCGGCGCCCGTACCCGCTCAGCCAGGCGCCCAGCGCGACCAGCGCCCCGAGCACCAGCAGCAGTCGCACCCCGGCGTGCAGGTAGCGCGCCAGCGCGTCGTAGACCGCGCCCGCCGCCGCCTGGTCCACGCCGGCCGGCAGCCGGTCCAGGTAGATCGGCCGGAACAGGTCCAGCCCGATCCCGAGCGCGCCCGCGCCGGCGGCCATCGCCAGCGCGGTGGTCACCAGCGCCCGGCGCCGCCGGCCGGCCGCCAGCACCCCGCCGGCGGCCAGCAGCACGGTCACCACCGGCAGCCAGAAGCCGGCCAGTTGGAGCAGCCGGAGCAGCGTGCGCACCTTGCCGATCTGGTCGGAGGTGATCAGCACGTACTGGGTGTGCACGGTCGGGATCTTCGCCGCCAGGCCCAGCCCGTTGCTCACCAGCTGGGCCTTCACCTGGTCGACCAGCGGGGCCAGGTCGAGCGTCACGGTGTTCCCGGTGACCCGCACCGCGCCGCCGCCCTCCCCGGTCAGCGCCTTGTCCAGGGTGTCGTGCGCGGCCCGGTTGGCCTGGAGCCACAGCCCGGCGAAGGCGTCGCTGGAGACCACGCCGGCCACCTGGCCGCGCACGAAGCCGGCGATCCCGTCGGTCAGCGTGCCGCCCAGCGCGTTCAGCAGCGGGCCGATCAGCGGGTGGTCGGCGACGGGCAGCTGGTTGAGCAGCGAGTCGACCGGCAGGTACTGCACCAGCTGGTCGGTGACCGCGTTGGTGACGGCGGACTGGACGGCCGGGTCGCGGGCCAGCGGGGCGACGGTGGCCAGGTAGCGGTCGGTGTCGGTCAGCTGCGACCTGGCCCAGACGGCGACCACCGACACCGGGGTCAGCACGGCGGCCAGGGTGATCAGCACGGCGGAGAGCAGCGCGAGCAGGCGGCGCCGGGGCGGCTGCTCGTGGCGCTCCAGGGCGGCGACCCGGCCGCGCAGTTCGGCGAGCTCGACGGCCTCGGGCCCGACGGGCCGGTCGGGCGGGGGTGAGCTGCTGGGCGGTTGGCTGGCCATCAGCCCAGGAGATACCACCACAAATCGGGCAGCCACTCGATCGCTCGGCCGAATGCCCGGGCCGGGTTCGCCGGCCCGGCGGCCGCTGTGCGGAAGGTCACCCCGGCCGACCACGCGCCCGGGCGTGGCGAAGCCCCTGACCGGTCGTCGGACGACGGCGGATCAGGGGCTGCGGAGCGCGGTGCCTCAGGCGGTGGTGTTGGTCTTGGTCGCGTCCTCGGCCTTGGTCATGTTGGCCGGGGCGACGGCGGCCCGGGGCTGGTCGGCGGGGGTCGAGTTGGCGGTGCCCTCGTCCGACCCGCCGTCCTCGCGCATGGCCTTGGTCTCGGCCTTGAGGATGCGCATGGACTTGCCGAGCCCGCGCGCCATCTCCGGCAGCTTCTTCGAGCCGAACAGCAGGATGAGGACAGCCAGCACCACCAGGAGGTGCCAGGGCTCCAGACCGTTGCGGAACATCCCTGACCACCGGTCCCTTCGGTTTTCTCGCCGTTTGCAGAGTCGGACGGGCCGCCCGATATCGCCAGTATGCCTAACCGGGAGCCGGATCGTATACACCGCCCGGGAAACGGTGGTCAAAGAGGCGGTGACGGGCTACGGTGCACCGATTGTCGGACAGTGTGGTCTATACCACGAACGGATTGACGCCAGCGGAGGGTCGACCACGGTCGGACCCGCTCGGGGTGCGGCCCCGCACCGCGCGTCCGATGGTTGGTCACATGACGATCAATCAGCGGGTGTTCGCGGGCTTCCAGCCCAACCGGAAGATGATCAGTGCGGGCCTGGTGCTCGGCGGCGCGGGAGCGGTGGCCGGGATGCTCGGCACCGTGCTGATCGGCGTGGCGCTGGCCACGGCCGGCCGGGGCTGGCTCCAGCAGCTGGAGACCGCGCCCACCGAGCGGGCGGCCCGCGCGCTGGCCCAGGCCCGGGCCGCCTCGCAGGCCGGCCTGGACGCCTGGCGCAACGCCGCCCCCGCCAACTGACGGTCTAACTCCCCCCGAAGCCCGCCCGCAGCTCCCCCTTGAGCAGCTTGCCCACCGTGTTGCGCGGCAGCTCGCGCTCCGTCAGCAGTAGCCGGGCCGGCACCTTGAAGGCGGCCAGCCGCCCGGCCACGTGCGTGCGCAGCTCCTCCGCCGTGGCCGCGGCGCCCGGGCGCAGCCGGACCACGGCGGCCACCTCCTCGCCCAGCACCGGGTGCGGCACGCCCAGCACGGCGGCCTCGGCCACCGCCGGGTGCTCGTGCAGCACGCCCTCCACCTCGACGCAGTAGACGTTCTCGCCGCCGCGGATCACCAGGTCCTTGAGCCGGTCCACCACGTAGACCTCGCCGTCCTGCACCCGGGCCAGGTCGCCGGTGCGGAACCAGTCGCCGCTGAACGCGGCGGCGGTCGCCTCCGGTTGGTTCCAGTAGCCGCGGAAGACCGCCTGGCCGCGCAGCCACAGCTCGCCGACCGCGCCCTCGGGCAGCGCCCCGCCGTCCGGCCCGGCGATCCGCACCGCCAGCGCGGGGGAGGGCAGGCCGATGCTCTCCGGGTGCTCCAGGTAGCGCGGGCCGACGTTGGCGATCACCCCGCCGCAGGTCTCGGTCAGGCCGTAGCCGTTGCGGGCCTCGACCCGGCCGGCGAACCGGCGCGCGACCCGCCGGGCCAGCTCGGGGGGAGCGGCCGCGCCGCCGGTGTTCAGCACGTTCAGGCTGGGCAGTTCCAGGCCCCGCTGGTCGGCCGCGTCCAGCAGCCCGAGCGCGGTGGCGGGCACCCCGCTGAACACGGTGACGCCGTGTTCGGCGATCAGCTCCAGGGCTCGCTGCGGGTCCCACTTGTGCATCAGCACCGCCGTGCCGCCGTTGGCCATCAGCGGGAAGAGCGTGGTGAAGGCGGCCACGTGGAAGAACGGGAAGGTCAGCAGGGTCACCTGGGGCGGCAGCGTGAACGGGTCGCGCCCGGCGCAGAGCGCGGCCGTGGCGGAGAAGAAGCGCGGCGCGACGGTGGCCGCGCACCAGGCGGCCTGGGTGGCGACCACGCCCTTGGGCCGCCCGGTGGTGCCGGAGGTGTACAGGATGGTGGCGTCGTCCTGCGGGGCGATCGCCACCTCGGGGGCCCGCTGGTCCGGCGCGGGCTCGGGCAGGTCCTCGAACCGCTCGCGGCGCTCGCCCGGTCCGGCCGGGCGGTCGGCGCCGACCGTCAGCAGCCAGGGGCGATCGGGGCGGGCGGCCAGCCAGGGCGCGACCCGCTCGGCCCGCTCGGCGTCCGCGACCACGAGGGCGGGCGCGCAGTCGTCCAGCGCCTCGGCCAGCTCGGCCGGCTGCCACCAGCCGTTCAGCGGGACCGCGACCAGTCCGGCCAACTGGGTTGCCCAGAAGGCGATCTGCCACTGCGGCAGGTTGCGCATCGCGATCGCCACCCGGTCGCCCGGCCGCAGCCCGTAGTGGCCGAGGAGGCGGTGGGCCAGCGCGGCGGCGGCCGCGTGCAGCTCGCGGTAGCTCAGCCACCGGCCGTCGAGTGCCAGGAACGGGCGGTCGCCGTGCCCCGCGGTGAGCTCCAGGAAGTCCCGCAGCACGGCGGGTCCGGCGGTGTAGCGGGGACCGTGCGGGGCGTCGGCCGCGGTGAACGGGGTGCCGGGTGCGCTGAGCGCGGCCCGGATCCGGGTGACGGCGGCGAGCGAACCGGATTCAGCGTCCATGGCACATCCTCGTCTGGGAGGGACACCCGGGAACCGAAGCGGGCGGGGGCTCGCGCCCCCGCCCCGAACCGCCTTACAGGCCGATCGACTTGGCGATGATGGTCTTCATGACCTCGCTGGTTCCGCCGTAGATCCGGAAGACCCGGTTGTCGGCGTACAGGCGGGCGATCGGGTACTCCAGGATGTAGCCGTAACCGCCGTGCAGCTGGAGGCACTTGTCCACCACGACGGAGGCCGCCTCGGTGGTGAAGAGCTTCGCCTCGGCGGCGTCCGGCACCGTCAGCTCGCCGCTCTGGTAGAGCTCCAGGGCCTGGTCCACGAAGGCCTGCATCGCGGTGACCTGGGCCTTGCAGTCGGCCAGCACGAACTTGGTGTTCTGGAACTCGGCCACCGGCTGGCCGAAGACCTTGCGCTCCTTGACGTACTTCACCGCGAAGTTGACCGCGGCGGCGGCCACCGCGTAGGCGCTGACCGCGATCGCCAGGCGCTCCTGCACCAGGTTGTGGGTCAGGTAGCTGAACGCCTTGCCCTCCTCGCCGAGCAGGTCGGCGACCGGCACCTTGACGTCCACGAAGGAGAGTTCGGCGGTGTCCGAGGTGCGCAGGCCGATCTTCTGCAGCTTGCGGCCCACGGTGTAGCCCGCGGACTTGGTGTCCACGCAGAGGATGGACAGGCCGGCCCGGCGGTTGTTCGCGTCGTACGGGCTGGTCCGGGCCACCACCAGCACCAGGTCGGCGAGCACGCCGCCGGTGATGAAGGTCTTGGCGCCGTTCAGCACGTAGTGCGTGCCGTCCTCGGAGAGCTTGGCGGTGGTGGTGATGCCGGCCAGGTCGGAGCCGGTGCCCGGCTCGGTCATGGCGATCGCGGTCATCAGCTCGCCGGAGACGAAGCCGGGCAGCCAGCGCTGCTTCTGCTCCTCGTTGGCGTACTCCAGCAGGTAGGGCAGCACCAGGCCGGTGTGCACGCCCGAGGAGCCGAAGCTGACGCCGGCCCGGGCGGTCTCCTCCATGATCACGGCCTGGTACTTGAAGCCGGTCTCGCCGGCGCCGCCGAACTCCTCCGGCACCTCGATGCCGAAGACGCCCAGCTCGCCGAGCTTGTTGTAGAAGTCGCGCGGCGGGTGGCCGTCGGCCTCCCACTCCTCGTAGACCGGGACGACCTCGTTGGCGATGAAGTCCCGGATCGTGGCCCGGAACGCCTCGTGGTCCTCGTTGTACACAGTGCGGCGCACGACGGCGCTCCCTTCGCACGGAAGACGTGATCGCGCTCAAGTTAATCCCCGGTAGCTTTTGCTGTCCAGAGTCGGCGCCGGGTTGCCGAGCTCCGGATCCGGACGTCGGCGGGTGCGGCGGCAGTAGACCTGCGCGGGCATTATGTGAATCATTGCTAGCCAGCGAAGGGACCGCTCCGGGCGAGGAGGTACGGCGATGGCCGGCGAGGTGGCGGCGGCGCGCCGGCCGCGCGGGCGCCGGGGCCAGATCCTGCTGGCCGCGGCCGAGCAGTTCCACCGGCGCGGCTACCACCAGGTGGCGATGGCCGAGGTGGCCGCCGCGGTGGGCATCACCGCGCCCGCCCTCTACCGGCACTACCGGGGCAAGCCGGAACTGCTGCGGCAGGCCGTGCGCGGCGGGCTGGCCGCACTCGACGGGGCGGTCGCCGCGGCGGGCGCCCGCGCGGACGCCGGTCCGCGCGGGCTCGCGGTGGCACTGGCCGGGGTCGCGCTGGAGCACCGGGCGCTCGGCACGCTCTGGCAGCGCGACGCCCGGCTGCTGCCCCCGGCCCAGCGCGCCGAGCTGCGCCGCCAGTTGCGCGCCACCGTGCGCGCCGCGAGCCGCCAGCTGACCGCCGCCCGCCCGGAACTGAGCAGGAGCCAGGCCGAGTTGCTGGTCGCCGCGGCGCTCTCGGCGGCCGGCAGCCTCTCGTACCACACCTTCGCGCCGCCCCGCCGCAGGTTCGAGCAGCTGCTGACCGCGCTGCTGGAAGGCCTCCTGCGGGCTCCGGTCGACGGTCCGCCGGTCGGCTGGCCTTCGGTCGGCGGGCCGGCGCCGCTGCGGCGGGGCGGCGGGGCGGGCGAGCCGGTCGGCCGGCGGGAGGAGCTGCTGGCGGCGGCGGTGCGGCTGTTCGACGAGCACGGCTTCGACAACGTGAGCACCGACCGGATCGGCGCGGCGGTCGGGATCGCCGGGCCCAGCCTCTACAAGCACTTCCCGGCCAAGGTCGACCTGCTGGCCGCCGCCCTGGTGCGCTGCCGGGAGCGGCTGTGGCACGAGGTGGCCGGCACCCTGTCCGGACCGGACGCCTCCCTGGAGCGCGGCCTGGCCGCCTACCTGGACTTCGCCCGCCGGCACCACCACTACCTGGGCGCGATGGTCAGCGAGACCGAGCGGCTGGCCGAGCCGGACCGCAGCCGGGCGGTGGACTTCCGCCGGGACTTCCTGCGGCTCTGGGTGGACCTGCTGCGCCGGCGTCGCCCGGAGTACGACAAGGCGGAGGCCCGGATCCGGGTGCACGCGATGTTCGCGGTGGTCAACGACGGTGTCCGGCAGCCCGCTTGGCGCGACCGCCCGGCACCCGGACTGGAGCTGCTGGCCGCCACCGTGCTGGGGCCGGCGGAACCGGGGAACGGGCCCGGGGCGGGCCCGGCAGTGCCGGACCCGCCCCGGGGAGTGCGCTGACTCAGCCCTGCGGCGGCGCGTAGTGCACCGCGTGCAGGAAGTCCAGGTTGCCCTGCAGCGAACCCACGTTGCCCGAGTTGCCCGCCACCAGGGCGGAGTTGTTCTGGTTGCTGCCGCCGGAGCCGGTGGCCACCTGCTGCGAGCCGTTGGCGTTGCCCTCGACGCTGCCGACGATGTTGCCGGAGCCCCAGTTGCTCACCACGCTGCTGTTGGAGCCGTTTCCGGCGCTGGCGCCGTTGTCGGCCGAGGCGGTGCCGATGCCGAGGAGGAGGAAGGCGCCGAGCGCGGTGACGGCGGTGAGGGCACGGGTACGGGACACGATGGTCTCCCTAGGAGTACTGGTAATGCTGCGAGTTGGCGCTCTCGGGGTGGCCGCCCCGGTCGCGCCGCTGGTCTGACGTCGCGCACTCAGCTTCACCCCCGGCCGAGGGCGCTGGCCAGGGAATCCGGTCCGATTCCCTCAATGGGGTCATATTCCAGGGAAATCCGTCATGTCAGGTTTGCCGCAGGTCGTCCGGTGCCGCCCCGCGACGCGCCACGCGGGGCCATAAGCGGTGGTCGGGCGTTTGTCAGACTGGCAGACTGGGGCCTCATGTCTGAAGGTCAGGAGAACCTGCGCACCACCGAGGTCGACCTGGGCGGCCTCGTGAGCGTCCTCGCCACCCACCTCTACTCCACCCCGCTGGTGGCCCTGCGCGAACTGGTCCAGAACGCGCACGACTCGCACACCCGGCGCCGGCTGGAGGACCCGGACGGCAGCACCGGGCGCCCGGAGCTGATCCGGGTCACCGCCGACCCGGCCCGGGGCAGCATCGCCATCGAGGACACCGGTGCCGGCCTGACCGAACCCGAGATCCACGCCTACCTGGCCACCGTCGGCACCGGCTACACCAGGATGCTGCGCGAGGTGACGGGCAGTCAGGAGCTGATCGGCGCCTTCGGCCTCGGCTTCCTCTCCGCCTTCTCGGTGGCCGAGGAGGTCACCGTCACCACCACCTCGCACCGCGAGCCGGGGCTCGGCCACCGCTACCGCAGCCGGGGCGGCCAGCAGTACACCGTCGACCCGGCGCCGGCCCGCCCGCGGCCGGGCACCCTGGTCGAGCTGCTGCTCAAGCCGGAGCACCGGCAGCTGGCCGACGAGCAGGCGCTGCGCGAGGTGCTCGGCCGGTACTGCGTGCTGCTGCCGGTCCCGGTCCACGTGGGCGCGGACGAGCAGCCGGTCAACGGCGTCCCGGTGCCCTGGCGCGACCGGCCCGCCGGCGACCCGCACGCCGCCCGGATGGCCTTCGCCGCCGCCTTCGGGCGCCGGTTCGAACCGCTGACGGCCTTTCCGCTGGAGCCGGCGGCGGACGGCTCCACCGACGCGGTCGGCCTGCTCTGGGTGCAGGACGGCGGCAGCTACGGCAGCACCGACAACCGCGACCTGGCGGTCTACCTGCGCGGCATGCTGCTCGCCGAGGACGCCCGCGACCTGCTGCCCAGCTGGGCCGGGTTCATCGGCGGGGTGATCGAGTCCAACCTGCTCACCCCCACCGCCAGCCGCGAGGACCTGCAGCGCGACGAGCACTACCGGGCGCTGCGGCAGGCCCTGACCGAGGCCGTGGTGAACGGCCTCTACGAGACCGCCCGGCTGCACCCGGCCGCCTGGCGCCGGATCCTGGCCCGGCACGGCCAGGAGCTGCTCGGCGCGGCCCTGTGCGACGACCGGCTCTTCACCCTGCTCGCCGACGACGTGCCGGTCCCCACCTCGCAGGGCGACCTGACGGCGGGTGCGCTGCGCGCGGCCGGCTCCGGCGCGGTGCACGTGGCGCTCGGCTCCGGCGGCGGCTTCGAGGAGATGCTCTACCGGGCGATGCGGGTGCCGATCGCCCGCGGTGACCGGTACGCGGTGCTGCCGTTCCTGCGCCGCTACGCCCAGCTGCGGGACTGCCGGATCGTCGAACTGGGCAGCGAGAGCGGCAACAAGGAGCTGTTCCGCGAGCCGGAGCAGCCGCTGCCGGCCGACCAGGCCGGCTGGCTGGCGGCCGCGCTGGCCGAGCCGGGCGAGCGGCTGGTGCCGGCCCGGTTCGAACCGGTCGGCCTGCCGCTGGTCCTGGTGCCGGACCGGGAGGCCGAGTTGAAGGCCCGGATCGAGGACGACCAGGCGGACGCCCGGATCCCGTCCGCCGCGCTCCGGCTGGCCCGCGCCTTCACCGCCCGCACCGACGGCACGGTGAAGGCCCGGCTCTACCTGAACACCGACTCGCCGGCCGTGCACGACCTGCTGCGCGCCTACCGGGAGGGCCACACCGGCGCCGCCACCGCCGCGGGGCTGCTCCGCTCGGTCAAGGTGATCATGGCCGCGGCGGCCTCCGACGGCCCGGCCGCCGGCGACCTGGGCGCCGCGCTGGCCGGCATCGGCACCGCCGTGGCGGCGCTGACCGCGCCGGCCGTGCCGGTCGACCCGGCCGACGGCCTGTCGGTGGACCTCGACAGACTGCTCGGGCTCGGTGAATCCAACGGGCCGGACGGGACGCGCGGCGAGAACGAGGAACGATGAGCGGCAACGACATCTGGGACTGGGTCTACGACACCCACGGCCGGCTGGTGGAGGACGGCCAGCACCGGCTGGCCACCGCCCTGGTGGAGATCGCCGGCCACGCCGTGGACGGCCGCAACGAGCAGCTGGACGCGATGTTCCCGGAGGCGCTGGCCGCCGCCCGGGCGCTCGGCCTGCCCTGGGTGGAGGTCTTCCTGCGGCACTGGCGGCTGCAGAACCTGCTGAACAAGCGTCACCAGGGCGAGCAGGCGATGACCGAGGCGGTCTCGCTGCTGGAGTTCGCGCACCGCGAGGAGACCGCGGACTGCCCGCAGTCGGTCTGCGCCGTGCAGGACTTCACCATCTGCCACGCCAACATCGACGGCCCCGGCTACGTGCCGGAGCGGCTCGCGGTGCTGGAGGAGGCGCTGGAGCGGGTCGAGCCGGCCCGGGCCTGCTTCGACTGCCTCTCCCGGGAGTACGCCGACACCCTGGAGGACGACGACCGGGCCGAGGCCGCGCTGGCCCACCTGGACCGCTCCCAGGCCCGGATCCTGGCGGCTGGTCAGAGCGTCTCGCTGGCCTTCGGCCACGCCCGGGCCTCGGCCCTGCACCGGCTCGGCCGGCCGCAGCAGGCGCTGGACTCGCTGGCCGCCGCCGAGGCCGCCTTCACCGGGGCCGGCCACGCCCTGGACGAGGACGACCGGCGCAAGCTCGGGGTGATCCGGGCCCGGCTGCTGGCCACCCTGGGCCGGTTCGACGAGGCGCTGGAGCAGCTGCCGCCGGCCGAGCAGGCCGACGCCTTCGCCGACGTCCGGCACCGGTGGGCCGACGCCGTCGAGCTGCTGGCCGCCGCCGACCGGTTCGAGAACGACGCCGCGCTCGGCGTCCGGCTGGCCCGCTGGGTCTCCTACCTGGACACCGCCGGCTCGCACCGCCCCTGCCTGGACCTGGCCCTGACGGCCGGTCGGCTGGCCGTGCGGCGCGGCGCCCGCGAGGTGGCGCTGGCCCTGGTGGCGACCGGCGAGCGCAAGCTGGCGCTGCTGCGCCGCACCGACCGGGTCGGCGAGCAGCTCGCCGGGCTGCGGACCGCCGCGCTCGCGCTGCCGGTCGCCGACCTGCCGACCGGACCGGGCGAGCTGCTGGAGCTGCTGGCCGCGCGGACGGAGCCGGGCGACCCCGAGCAGGACCTGGAGCTGCTCTGCGCGGCCTGGGCCCGGGCCGCCGAGCTCGCCCCGGCCGCCGCCACCGACCTGCTGCTCTCCCGGGCCGGGCTGCTCGCCACGCTGGGCCACGAGCAGCGCTCGGCCGAACTGCTCTGGCAGCGGCTCGACCAGGACCCGGGCCACCAGGACCTGGTCGGCATGCTCGGCTCGGTGCTGGTCGAGGCCCGGGACGGCGAGGGGCTGCGCCGGCTGACCGACCGGATCGCGCCGTCCGCCCCGGAGACCGCGCACTGGCTGCGGGCCCGCTGGGCGGTGGCGCAGGGCCGCTGGCCGGAGGCGCTGGAGCAGGTCGAGGCGCTGCTCGCGCTGGCCCCGGAGCGGATCAACCCGCGCCGGCTGGCCGCCGCCGCGGCCACCGAGCTGGGCGAGCACGACCGGGCCCAGCGGCACTGGCAGCAGCTGCTGGCCCACGCGCTGCCCGCCGAGGGCACCCCGCCGGAGCAGCAGCACCGCACCGTCCAGCCGTCCGACCTCTGGCACCTGATCACCGCGGCCACCGCGAACCGGGACTGGGCCGTGGTGCGCGAGGTCGGCGCCCGGTTGGGCATCGAGTTCGACGAGCCGGACGGCCCGGTCGACGAGCAGTGGCAGTACGTCACCGTGCGGGCCCGGCGCGGCAACGGTGCGCACAGCGACCTGCCGGCGCTGCGCACCGGGCCGGCGACCGCCCGGATCCTGCCGGTGCTCGGCGAGGACATCCAGCTCAACCACCGCGACCTGGTGGTCTTCTCGCCGGCGCCGCTGGAGCCGGAGCCCGGGGAGGACGCCCCGGCCGCGGAGCGGGAGCGCTGGCGGCCGACCTTCGAGCTGCTCACCCTGCTCGACCCGGCCGGCTACACCACCTGGTTCGTGGACGGCGCCTGGCCGGGGCAGCCGGCCTGGGAGGAGCTGCGGTCCGCGCTGCGCGAGCGCGAGTTCGGCGTCTGGGCGTACAGCGGGGAGCAGTACCTGGTCACCGACCCGGCCACCGGCCGGCCCGGGCTGGCCGGGGTCTACGCGGCGGTTGGGGTGCCGCCGACCGCCTCCGCGGCCGAGGCGGACGCGCTGCTCGCCGAGCTGACGGCCGGTTGGGAGCACCCGCTCAGCTGGGTCGCGCTGGCCGGGGCGGCCGGCGCCGACACCGCGCGGCACCAGGAGGTGGTCGAGCGCTACGGGCTCTGACCTGGTGATGCGCCATCGCTTCCGCGGGCTGCTGGTCGTATCGTCTGCTAGTGCCGCGTCAGGCAACCTTCGCCCGTCAAGGAGCGGCGTCCGGTGCGTGCTCTCGGCGTGCCGGCCGGAAGTCCTCGTACTGGACGTACTTGGGCTTTCGGCCGGTGCGGCGAGAGTGCGTGCTGGGCGTCGCGACGGGGCGAAGGTTGCCTGACGCGGCACTTGGTCCATCCGGGTGCGCTCGGTAGCCGGTGGCGGCCGACTTGTCCATATGCGTCACGACCTGGCGTGCGGCAAGGTGGAGCCGAAGATCACCAGCAGTGAGGAGCAGCGGCAGTGCCCAAGCGTGGCCGACGGGGTGGGAGCGAGCGGGCGGACGGCGACGGGCGGCGGGTGCGGCCGGCCGACGCCCCGCCCACCGAGGGGCTGCTGGCCAACTCCGCACCGCCCGCCGACCAGGTGCAGCTGATCCCGCTGGCCCCGCTGCCGCAGGAGACCGAGGGCCTGCTGACGCCCGCTCAGCACGCCCCCGCCGAGCCCGAGCCGGAGCCGGAGTCCGAGTCAGAGCCCGAGCCGGCGGAGGAGCCCGGCGCCTCGCTGGCCGACACCGCGGAGTTCGAGGCCTTCGAGGCCTTCGGCGGCGGCTCCGAGGACACCCTCTCGCCGGAGGTCTGGCGGGCCGTCGGCTACAACCCGCCGAGCGGCGCCGTCCCGCTGCTGCGCCGCGGCACCCCCGGCGCCGCGCCCTGGCCCGACCAGATGCGCACCCTGCTGCGCACCCCGATGTCCGAGCGCCCGGTGCCCGAGCGGGTGCCGCACGAGGCCAAGCCGGAGGCCAGCGCCCGCAACGTGCCCCGGGTGCTCGACCTGTCGCTGCGGATCGGCGAACTGCTGCTGGCCAGCGGGGAGAGTGCGGAGGACGTCGAGGCGGCGATGCTCGGCGTCACCCACGCCTACGAGCTGGACCGCTGCGAGCCGCAGGTGACCTTCACGCTGATCTCCATCTCCTACCAGCCCTCGCTGGTCGAGGCCCCGGTCACCTCGGCCCGGGTGGTGCGCCGCCGCACCTCCGACTACACCCGGCTCGCCGCCGTCTACCGGCTGGTCGCCGACATCACCGCCGAGCACCTCTCGGTCAACGACGCCTACCGCCGGCTCGCGGTGATCCGCCGCAACCGGCACCCCTACCCGCGCTGGCTGCTCTCGCTGACCGCCGGCCTGCTGGCCGGCGCCGCCACCTTCCTGGTCGGCGGGCAGGTGGACGCCAAGGCCTGGCTGGTCTTCCTGAACGCCTTCGTCGCGGCGATCATCGGCGACCGGCTGGCCTCCGCGGTGGCCAGCCGGGGGCTGCCGGAGTTCTACCAGTTCGTGCTGGCCGCGATGCCGGCCGCGCTTTCCGGCATCCTGCTCTCGCTCAACCACCTGGGCCTGCGCGGCTCGGTGGTGATCACCGGCGGGCTGTTCGCGCTGCTGCCCGGGCGGGCCCTGGTGGCGGCCGTGCAGGACGGCCTGACCGGCTTCTACATCACCGCCGCGGCCCGGCTGCTGGAGGTGGTCTACCTGGTCGCGGGCATCGTGATCGGGGTGATGCTGATCCTCTACGCCGGGGTCAGCTTCGACGCCCAGCTGCGGCCGGACGAGAGCCTGATCGGCCGCAGCGACCCGCCGGTGCAGCTGGTAGCCGCGATGCTGCTGACCCTGACCTTCGCGATGCTGCTGCAGAGCCAGCGGCGCACCCTGGCGCTGGTCACCCTGAACAGCGGGATCGGCTGGTCGGTCTACGGGGTGCTGCACTACACCGCCTCGGTCTCGCCGATCGTCGCCACCGGGATCGCGGCCGGGGTGGTCGGCCTGTTCGGCCAGCTGATGGCCCGTTACCGGTACGCCTCCTCGCTGCCCTACGTGACCGCCGCGCTCGGCCCGCTGATGCCCGGTTCGGCGCTCTACCTCGGCATGCTCGGGTTCGCCCAGGGCCACTCCTCGGCCGGGCTGGTCTCGATCAGCCGGGCGGCCGCGATCGCGATGGCGCTGGCCATCGGGGTGAACCTCGGCGGCGAGGTGGCGCGGCTCTTCATGAAGGTGCCCGGCGAGGCGCTCGGCGGGTCCAGCCTGGTGCCGTACCTGACCCTGCGCGGACCCCGCCGCGCGGCGAAACGCACCCGCGGCTTCTGACCGTCCGTTGAGTGGGGCAGGACGCTGTTGACCGCACGTGCGAGGAAGTACCACTGATGCAGCTGGCCGGCCTGGTGGAGGGTTACCGCACGCACATCGTGGCGGCGCACAAGCAGCCGCTCTTCCTGCTGCTGGTCGGCTTCATCAGCTCCTTCCTGTTCATCCGGTTCAGCGTCCGGATGATCCGGGCCCGGGTGCGCTGGTGGCCGGGCAACGTGACGCCCGGTGGCCTGCACATCCACCACATGGTCTTCGGGGTGGGCTGCCTGCTGGTGTCCGGGATCGGGGTCTTCGCGACCAACGGCGGGCGGCCGTGGCTCGACTGGTTCGGGCTGCTGTTCGGGATCGGCTGCGGCCTGGTGCTGGACGAGTTCGCGCTGATCCTGCACCTGGAGGACGTGTACTGGAGCGAGCAGGGGCGCAAGTCGGTGGACGCGGTGATCCTCGGCATCCTGTTCACCGCGCTGCTGCTCACCGGGTACGCGCCGCTGGCGGTGCCGGGTTCGGGCGGCGGGCGGTGGGGCCTGGTCGCGGTGATCTCGGTGAACGCGCTGATGTCGGTGGTGGCGCTGTTCAAGGGCAAGGTGTGGACGGGGCTGCTGGGGATCATGGTGCCGGGCCTGTCCTGGATCGGGGCGATCCGGCTGGCCCGGCCGTCCAGCCCGTGGGCCCGCTGGCGGTACGCCGGGCGGCCGCGCCGGCGGGCCCGGGCGGTGCGCCGGGAGCGGCTGCTGCACGCCCGGGTGGACCGGGCCCGCACCTGGCTGTTCGACCTGATCGCGGGTGCCCCGGACAAGGTGCCGGCGCACCACGCGGTGACCCACCGGATGGCCGAGGCGATGGCGGCCCGGGCCAGCGCGCACCTGGATCCGAACCGGCACGGCCGCCCGGCCCCGCCCGCCGAGCAGGCCGAGCGCGCGGCCGTGCAGCGGCGGCGCACGGTGCACGCGGGGCGGGCGCGCTCGTACCGGGCCCGCCGTCGGCGCAGCTCCTGATCACCCGTACGAGGGTGGTTCGCCCACGATCTCACTCACATGGCCGTACGACCCTGGCCCTGACCGCCCGTCGGCTTTGAGAATATTACCGGGAGTGACTGGATAGTCACGTGATGGGATATTTCATTGACGGGTGAACGGATGATCCGACGTCAGGCCCGGCCGCGCCGCTGGCCGTTCGGGCTGCTGCTGGCCCTCGCCGTACTGGTCGGGCCGCCACTGCCGCCCGCCGCAGCCCGGCCCGGTGTCGCCCACGGCGTCGCCCCGGCCGCCGTCGCCGGCGACCCGCCGGCGCCCGACGGCCAGGCCTACCCCAGCACCGGCGAGATCGACCGGGCCGAGTCCGAGACCGACCGGCGGGCCGCCGCGGCCGCCGCGATCGAGGCCCAGCTGGCCGGCGCCCGGACCGAACTGGACCAGGCCGGGCAGCGCGCCGAGGAGGCGGTCGAGGCCTACGACGGTGCCCAGGCCCGGCTGGCCCGGGCCCGGGCGAACGCCGACACGGCCGCCACCGGCGCGGCCCGGGCCGCCGCCGCCCGCGCCGACGCCGCCGAGCAGGCCGCCGCACTCGCCGCAGCCACCTACCGCAGCGGCACCAGCCCCGAACTCTCCGCCTTCAACGACCTGCTCGGCGCCCGCGGCCCGCGCGCCGCCGGCGAGCAGGCCGAGGCGGTCGGCGCGGCCGGCCGCAGCACCCGGCAGATCCTGGACGCGGCCACCGCGACCGCCAAGGCCGCCGACGACGCCCAACTGGCCGCCCGGACCAGCGCCGACGACGCCGAGCGGGCGGCCGGCGCGGTGGCCCGGGCCCGGTCGCAGGCGCAGAGCCTGCTGACCGCCCGCACCGTGCTGGTCGCCGACCTGTCCGCGCGCCGCGAGCGGCTGCTCGGCGAACTCGCCGCCGCCCGCGACACCACCGTCGAGCTGGAGCGCC
Source organism: Kitasatospora viridis (assembly GCF_007829815.1). Taxonomy (NCBI): domain Bacteria; kingdom Bacillati; phylum Actinomycetota; class Actinomycetes; order Kitasatosporales; family Streptomycetaceae; genus Kitasatospora; species Kitasatospora viridis. Next base: position 3,399,089 of record NZ_VIWT01000001.1, read on the forward strand.
GCCGCCAGCAGGCGCTGGAGCAGATCGCCGCCCAGCAGGCCGAGGCCGCGGCCAAGGCGGCCGCCGAAGCCGCCGCGGCGAAGGCCGCCGCCGCCGCCGCTGCCGCTGCCGACCCGCCGGCCGCCCCGCCGCAGGAGGACGGGGCCCGGGCCGCGATCGACTTCGCCCGCGCGCACCTGGGGCTGCCCTACGTCTGGGGCGGCGAGGGCCCGGACGGCTACGACTGCTCCGGCCTGACCATGCAGGCCTGGCGGCAGGGCGGCAAGACGCTCACCCACTTCGCCGCCGACCAGTACGCCGAGTCCACCCCGGTCGACTACCAGCAGCTGCGCCCCGGCGACCTGGTCTTCTGGTCGCACACCGGCAAGGCGGCCGACATCCACCACGTGGCCATCTACCTCGGCGACGACCAGATCATCGAGGCCCCGCGCACCGGCGACGTGATCAAGCAGGCCAGCCTCTGGGTGCTGGGCACCCCGGACTTCTACGCCCGGCCCTGACGGCGCCTCAGCCGCACAGCTCCATGACCACGTCGTCGAAGTCGGGGAACTCCCCGGCGGCCAGCGCCAGCAGCTCGGCGGCCGGCCGCCGGCGCCCGGGCGCGTACCGCTCGGCGACGGCGACCAGTTCCGGGGCGGGCCGGGGCGTCCAGTCCGGGCCGGCGTGGCCGACCGCCTCCACCGGGCCGTAGCCCGCGGCCAGCAGCCAGAGGAAGTCGGCCAGGTCGCGGGCCGGCACCGCGGTCTCGCCCTCCGAACCCAGGAACACCACCGGCTGCTCGGCGACCGGCAGGCCGGGGCGGACCAGCCAGAAGGCGACCTGGCCGCCCGTCCCGTCCTGGCCGAACAGCCGGAACAGGTCGCCGTCCAGCCCGGGGTTGCCGGTCCACAGCCGCAGCCGGCCGAGGGTCTCCTCGGCCGGGTCGAACTCGGCGAACGGCTCGAAGTCCACCCAGTCGTCGTCGCCTCGGGGGAGCGGGACCGCCAGCGCGGCGGCCAGTGCGGGCGGGAGGGCCAGGTCCTCGACAGTCGTCATGCCGACACGCCAGCCAGCGGCGGTGACGGATTATTCGGTCGCCCGGTGATCAGCCGCGGCTTACCGTGGGCCGATGAGCAGCCACCCTGCGGACGACCTCCGGGTCCGGCCCATCACGGACGACGAAATCGCGATCTGGGGCCGGGCGGTGAGCCGCGGCTTCCTGCGCGCCGGCCTGCCGGACGCCGAGGAGCTGCGCCGGCTGCGGCACGTCCCCGGCCGCGCGCTGGCCGCCTTCGAGGGCGAGCGGATCGTCGGCACCCTGCGCAGCATGCCCTACGAGCTGACCCTGCCCGGCGGCGCGCTGCTGCCGGCCTCGGCGATCACCGGTGTGACGGTCAGCCAGACCCACCGGCGGCGCGGACTGCTCAGCCGGATGATGGACCGTGAGCTGGCCGGCGCCCGCGAGCGCGGGGAGGCGGTGGCGATCCTGATCGCCGCCGAGTACGGCATCTACGGGCGGTTCGGCTTCGGGCCCGCCACCCGGAGCCTGGGCTGGACGGTCAAGCTCGACCGGACCGGGGGGCTGCGGGCCGACCTGCCGGTCGGCGACGGCAGCGTGGAGCTGATCAGCATGACCGAGCTGGCCGAGCTCGGGCCCGAGCTGCACGAGCGCTGGCGGCGCCTGCGGCCCGGTGCGATCACCCGCGACGAGGTGTACTGGCGCAGCCGCACCGGGCGGATCGAGGTGCCCGGGCTGACCTGGCAGGAGCCGTTCGCGCTGGTCCACCGGGACGCCGGCGGCACCGTCACCGGGCTGCTGGTCTACCAGGTCGAGGACAAGTGGGACGGCCCGCTGGCGGACGGCGTGCTGCGGGTCAAGGACTTCCTGGCGCTGGACCTGGCCACCGAGACGGCGCTGTGGCGCTACGCCTGCTCGATGGACTGGGTGCACACCCTGGTGGCGGAGAACCTCGGGCCGGACACCGTGCTGCCGCTGCTGCTCACCGACCCGCGGGCGGCCTCGGTCCACGAGGACGGCGACTTCATGTGGCTGCGGGTGCTCGACGTGCCGGCCGCCTTCGCCGCCCGCGGCTACGCCGGCCCCGGCGAGCTGGTGGTCGAGGTGACCGACCGGCAGGGGTACGCGGCCGGCCGCTGGCTGCTGCGGGCGGGCGCCGACGGCACCGGGAGCGCCGAGCCGAGCACCGCGGAGCCCGAGCTGGCGCTGGACGCGCAGGCCCTGGGCAGCCTCTACCTGGGCGCCGAGACGGCCTCCCGGCTGGCCGCCGCGGGCCTGCTGGCCGAGCTGCGCCCCGGCGCGGCCTTCGCCCTGGACCGCCTGCTCGCCACCCCGCTGCGGGCCTGGAACCCGGACGTGTTCTGACGCCGGGTCAGGACTTCGCTGAGGCCGGGCCAGGAACTCCGTCGAGGCTTGGTCAGGACTTCGGGGCCGCCTTGCCGATGGTCGGCAGGATGAAGTCCTGGATCAGGCCCTTGGCGTCCCGGACGATCGGGCGGAACACCTTGTACCGGGAGAGGTTGATCACCCGGGCGGTCATCGGGGTGGACCGGCGGACGAACTCGCGGGTCCGCCCGGTGTCCGGGGTGCGGTCGAAGACCCAGTACAGCACCACGATCATCAGGTAGAGCCAGAGCACGTCCGGCAGCAGCTCGACCAGCTCGGCGTCCAGCTTGGGCGCCAGCTCGGAGCCGGCCAGCACGTCGCGCATCAGCCCCACGGCGGTGGCCCGGGCCGGGTGCGACTCGTTGGAGAACGGGCTGAGCGAGCTCTCCGGGTCGGCCGCGGTGCGGAAGAACTGGGCCGAGAACTCGTGGTAGGGCGCGGCGGTGTCGATCCAGGAGAGCACGGCGATCCGCAGCCGCTCCGCGAAGTCCCGGGTGTGCGCCATCCGGGCCCGGGCGTCGGCGGCGTGATCGTGCGTCATCCGGTCGTAGAAGCCCTGGATCAGGAACTCCTTGCCGGCGAAGTAGTAGTAGGCGTTGCCGACCGAGATCCCCGCCTCGGTCGCGATCGCCCGCATCGTGGTCTTCTCGTACCCCCGCTCCTGGAACAGGCGCATGGCCGTCTCCAGGATCAGCGTGCGGGTCTGCTCGCTCTTGTCGGTCTTGGGCAGGGCCCGCCCGCCGGGGAGCTCGGGGGCGCCGGCGTCCTTGTCCTTCGGCTTGTCCACGGTGGCCGACCCTACCTCCCGGGCCCTGGTGAGCGGACGTGCTTCGTGCCAGGATCGTCGGATGATCACGATTCGACGGGGCACGGTGGCCGACGCGGCGGCCGTGGCCGACCTGCACGCGGCGAGCTGGCGCACCGCCTACGCGGGGATCGTGCCCGCCGCCGCGCTGGGCGACGGGCTGGCCGGGGAGCGGCGGGAGCTCTGGGAACTGCGGCTGGCCGTCGAGTACCCGGCCGGGGCCGAGCCGGAGCTGCTGCTCGCCGAGGACGGGGACGCAGACGCGGACGGGGAAGGGGACGGGGACGCGGAGCTGGTCGGGTTCGGCTACCTGGTCCCGCAGCCGGACGGCCGGGTGCTGCTGGACAACCTGCACGTGCGCCCCGGCCTCACCGGCGCGGGCACCGGCGGCGCGCTGCTCGCCGCCGCCCGCCGCTGGACCGCCGAGCAGCACCCGGGCGAGCCGCTCTATCTGGAGGTGCTCCAGGCCAACCGCCGGGCCGTCGCCTTCTACGAGCGCGCCGGCGGCCGCCGCACCCGCAGCGGCACCGCGGAGTTCCCGGGCGGCGGCGAACAGCCGGAGTACGAGTACACCTGGGCGCAGCCCTGAGCGGTGTCCTACGCGGGGGAGAGGCGGGCGCTGGCGGCGCGGGCGAGCAGCAGGGCCAGCGCGGCGGCGGCCGCGGGCAGGGCGAAGCCGGTGGCGGGGGCGGTGTGCTGGATCAGCAGGCCGCCGAGGGCCGAGCCGGCCGAGCTGCCGGTGACGATCGCCGAGACGGCCGCGGCCAGCCCCGCGTTCAGGGCGGAGGCCGGGAGCAGGCGCTGGAGCAGCGTCATGCCGCTGACCATGGTGGGCGCGGTGCCGGTGCCCGCCAGCAGCATGGCGAGCGCGAAGCCGCCGAGCCCCGCGCCGAGCTGAGCCGCCGTCAGCGGGAGCAGCAGTAGCGCGGTCATCGCGGCGAGCCCGAGCAGCAGCCGGCGCGCCGTCGGGCCGCCGGTCGCCCGCAGGCCGTAGAGCAACCCGGCCAGGCAGGAGCCGGCCGCCTGGAGGCCGAGCAGCACTCCTGCTGCCGAGCGGTGCCCCTGCGCGCCGGCCCAGGCCAGCGTGCTGATCTCCAGCGAGCCGAACAGGATCCCGGTGCCGAAGAAGACCGCCAGCAGCGGCAGCACGCCCCTGCCGACCGGGCGCCGGCCCGCCGCCGGCGCGGTCACCGGCGGTTCGGTGCCCCGCTGCAGGGCGAAGCAGAGCCCGCCGACGGTGGTGAGCGCGCAGACCGTGAGCAGTCCGGCCTCCGGCCAGGCGGCGCAGAGCAGCATGCCGAGCACCGGCCCGCCCATGAAGCAGAGCTCGTCGAGCGCCTGCTCCAGCGCGTTGGCGCCGTGCAGCGCGGCCGGGTCGGCCGCGTGCAGCCGGCTCCAGCGGGCCCGGGCCATGCCGCCCAGGTTGGGTGAGCTCGCGGCGGCGAAGGCGGCGAGGGCCAGTGCCCAGCACGGCGCCTGACGGTGCAGCAGCAGGACCAGCGTCAGCTGGGGCAGCGTCGAGCCGAGCGCCGAGAGCAGGGTGACCCGGTACTGCCCGTGCCGGTCGACCAGCCGCCCTAGCAGCGGCAGGCAGACCGCGACCCCGAGCAGCCCGGCGGCCGAGACGGTGCCCGCCAGCGCGTAGGAGTGGCGGCGGGCCACCACCGCGGTCAGCACGCTGACGCCCTGCATCGCGTAGCCGAGCCGTCCGAGCAGGCCGGACAGGGTGAAGGCGAGCGCACCGGGCGGGGCGAGGACGCGGCGGTAGACGGAGGACACGGTGCTCCAGACGGGGAGGGGGTGGGGATGCCTCCACCCTTCCGGTCGTTCCGGCCCCCGGTCCAACACCTGTTCGGGGGCATTGACGCATCCACGTTGTCAATCCCGCCCGGCCCCTTGTACGCTCCCGCGCATGCCCGCCCCCGACCTGCACCCCCGGCTGCTGCGCGGATTCGTCGCCACCGCCGAGACCCTGCACTTCGGGCAGGCGGCCGCCCGGCTGCACGTGGCCCAGCAGGCGCTCAGTCGGGACGTGCGCACCCTGGAGCGGCTGCTCGGCCGGGAGCTGTTCGCCCGCACCACCCGCAGCGTCACGCTCACCGCCGCCGGCGAGCGGCTGCTCCCGCAGGCGCGCCGACTGCTGGCGCTGCAACAGGAGATCCTCGCCCCGCCGGCCGACCCGGTGCTGGTGGACCTGAACAGCGCGGTCACCGGGGACGACCTGACGGCGGACCGGATCCTGGCCGCCGCCCGGGCCGCCGCAGCCCCGGACGCGCCCCCGCTGCTGGCCCGCTACCACGGTGGACTGGCCGCCGGGGCACGGGAGTTGCTGGCCGGGCGGTTGGACGTCTCGTTCGGCTGGTTCAGCGGCCTGCCGGCCGAACTGCGCGCCGGACTGGTCCAACTCCCGCTCCGGCTGGAGCCGGTGGCCCTGCTGCTGCCCGACTCGCACCCGCTGGCCGGGCGTCCGGCGATCCGGCTGGCCGAGCTGGCCGGGCACCCGGTGGACGTCTGCGCCGGCAACCCGGCCACCACCGAGTGGACGGCCTTCGGCGAACTCCTGCTCGGAGCGCACGGGTTGACCGCGGCCCCGGCGCTGACCGCACCGGTCGGGCCGGCCGAGACCGCGCACTACCTGGCCCGGCACGGGCACCCGATGCTCACCACCACGGGCGGCCCGGAGCTGCCCGGCGCGGTCACCCGGCCGCTGGTCGACCCGGTGCCGCTGACCCTGGTGAGCCTGGTGCACCGGGCCGGACCGGTCCCGCCCGGGGTCCGGCTGCTGATCGACACGGCCCTCGGACTGCGCGACCGCGAAGGCTGGTTGACCGTCCCGCCGGGCAGCTGGCCGGCCCCCGGGGACCTGCGCCTGCTGGCGGCCTGAGCGCACCCGCTACGCGTCGGCGCGCAGCTTGCCGCCCGCGCCCCAGCTGTCGGTGGGGACCTCCTGGATCCACACCTGGACGGACTCGGCCGGCACCTGCAGGGTGTCGACGAACGCGTCGGTGATCCGGGCGATCAGCTCGCGCTTCTGCTCGACGCTGCGCGGGCCCTGCTGGATGGTCACGGAAGGCATCGGGTGCTCCTCGGTCCTCGCGGCCGGCCCCGGTGACTCCGGGGCCTCCTGCCGACGGGGAACAGTCCATCGCAGCGGACGGGTCGCGACCCAGACCCGGTTCGCGCTGGCAGCGATCACGAATCCTGATCGCCGGAGGTGGGGGTGGGGGCGGGGGCGGCCGGCCCGGCGTCGCAGGCGGAGAGCAGCAGCTCCAGCCCCGGGGAGCGCGGGCCCCGGCGCACCGCCAGCGAGGTGGGCAGCGCCAGGCCGGGATCGTGGAACGGCACGAAGGCGACCCGGGGAACCCGCATGATCCGTGCGTTGCCCGCGTAGACCACGGTCCACATCGGGGTGCCGGAGCCGATCGCGGCCAGGGTGTCCTGCAGGGTCTGGGAGGCCGGGCCGGGGATCGGCTGGAAGCCGGCGGCGTGGCAGGAGTCGACCACCAGGTCGACCAGGGCCGGGTGGTGGCGGCGCTCGACCAGGCGCAGCGGCAGCTCTGCCAGGTCGGTGAGGTGCACGGCCGGGCTCGCGGCCAGCGGGTGGCGGGCCGGCACGGCGGCCACCAGGGCGTCCTGCCAGAGCGGCAGGTGGGTGAGTTCGGGGGACTGCTCGGGCGCGTTCCCGGGGAGCGGGGCGCCGCGGACGAAGGCCGCGTCGAGCCGGCCGTCGGCCAGTCGGGCCAGCCGTTCGCGCACCGGCAGCGAGACCAGCTCGACCCGCAGGCCGGGGGCGTGGTGCTCGAAGGCGTCCAGGATCCGGTCCAGCCGTTCGCCCAGGCCCGTGATGGTGCCCAGGCGCAGCACGCCGAGCCGGCCGGCGGCGAGGTCGGCGGCGACCGCGCGGGCGGCGTCCTCGGCGGTGAGAACGGCGCGGGCGGCCGGCAGGAAGGACTGGCCGGCGGGGGTGAGGCGGACGGTGCGGGGGTTGCGGTCGAAGAGCTCGACCTTCAGCTCGCGCTCCAGGCGGCGGATCTGCTGACTGACCGCCGGCTGACCGATCATCAGCCGATCGGCGGCCCGGCCGAAGTGCAACTCCTCGGCCACCGTGACGAAGTAGCGCAGTTGGCGCAGTTCCACCGCAGGTCCTCCCCGTTCCCTGGTCCCCGGCCATCCTGCCGTACGGGCAGGCCCGGGGACCACGGGAAGGAGCGGGAAGCGGCTGGTCAGGCGCGGACGGCGGAGATGTCGAAGGTGAGCTTGACCTTCTCGCCGATCAGCACGCCGCCGGTCTCCAGGGCGGCGTTGTAGGTCAGGCCGAAGGCGGTGCGGTCCACCGTGGTGCGGCCCTCGAAGCCGAGGCGCTGGATGCCGTACGGGTCGGTGGCGCTGCCGGTGAAGTCGAGGTCCAGCACGACCGGGCGGGTGGTGCCCTTGATGGTCAGGTCGCCGGCCATCCGGTAGGTCTCGCCGTCCAGCTGCTCGGCGGAGGTGCTGCGGAAGGTGATCTCCGGGTGGGTCTCCACCTCGAAGAAGTCGCCGGTGCGCAGGTGGCCGTCGCGCTGCTCGTTGCCGGTGTCGATGCTGGCGACCTTGATGCTCAGCTCGGCGGTGGAGGCGGCCGGGTTCGCGCCGTCGAGGTGCAGCTTGCCCTGGTACTCGGCGAACTCGCCGCGGACGTTGGTGACCATCGCGTGGCGGACGCTGAAGCCGATCCGGCTGTGCGTGGTGTCGATGGCGTACTCGCCGGACAGGTGGGCGAGGTCGGGGGTGGCCGGCGCGGTGATGGCGGCCTCGACGGTCTCGGTGGTCCCGGCGGCCTTGCGGTTGAAGATGCCCATGGCGAACTCCTGTGTGATTTGGTTGAGGGTTCAACTTCCTCGATGGCTCCACTGTAGGGCGTGTTGGTTCAAGTTTCAACCACATCCCTCGAATGGCGTACCCCGGCGATACGCTCGCCGGACAGGACCCGACTCGCCGGAGGTGGCAGCCCGCAGATGTTCGCCGTGCACGCCCGCTGGCGGCCCGAGGACGGCAGCCTCGCGCTCTGGGCCGAGGACGGCCGGGCCGTCGGACAGCCCTCCAACGGCGGGCCCGGTCACCCGTTCGCTTGCTCGGCCGAGCTGCTGGGCCGCCTGCTGGGCGGGATCGGGCCCGGGCTGGAGTGGCTGGCGGGGCGGGCGGCGGAGCGCTGGACCACGCTGGCGCTGCCCTCGGCCGGCGCGGTGCCGGTGCCCTCGCCCGAACTGCCCGGCCTGGGGCTGGGGCGCGGCGCCGCCGGCGCGCTGCGCGAGTGGCGGGTGCCGACCCTGCGGTTCGAGGCGGCGGAGGCGGCGCAGCTGCTCGGCGAGCTCGCCGACCCGCGTTGGGCCCTGGCCAGCTCCGAGATGCCGGAAGTCGGCCGGGTCGACGTCGCGTACGGGGCCTCGCTGCGCTGGCTGACCGCCGTGCACGACCTCGCCTTCCGGCTGGCCGGCCGGGGACGGGTGCTGCCCGCCCTGGACCGGACGGCCGACGGTGCCCGGGCCCGCTGGCAGCCCGCCCTCGCCCCCGTCGACCGGCACGAGGTGCGCGCCCTCGCGGACAACTGCCCGCCCGCCGTGCGCGGACCGCACGAGCCGACCGCCCTGCTCACCGCCGCGCTGGCCGCCCTGACCGACTGCGAGGTGCGCGCGGCCCTGGCCGAACGACCGCCGCGGCTGCCCGGCGCGCTCCGTGACGCGCCGTCGGACCGGCCGGACGCGCAGCTGACCGACCGGTGGTTCGCCGCGCTGCTCGCCCCCGACGGCCGACTGCCGCTGGCAGGCCTGCCCGAACCGGCCGCCGCGCTCGACCGGCTCGCGGACCGGCTCGCCGCCTGGCACGGCTCCGCCGCACCCGGCACCGCCGTCCGGCTCTGCTTCCGGCTGGTCGAACCGCTCGGCACGGACCCCCTCGACCCCGACGCGCAGGTGCCCGACGAGGCCTGGCGGATCGACTTCCTGGTCGAGGCCGTCGCCGAACCCTCGCTCCGGGTCCCCGCCGCCGACCTCTGGTTCACCGGCGGCCCCGCGTCGGCCGCGTTCGAACGGGTGGTGGCCGACCCGCGCGCCGAGTACCTCGCCGAACTGCACCGCGCCGCCCGCTGCCGCCCCGAACTGGCCCCCGCGCTGGCCGGCGCCCGCCCCGGCGGGCTGCGGCTCGACCGCGACGGCGCCCTCGCCTTCCTGCGCGAGGCCGCCCCCGCGCTGCTCCGGGCCGGGTTCGGGGTGCTGCTGCCCACCTGGTGGCAGCGCCGGCCCCGGCTCGACCTCGCGCTCGGCATCCGCCCCGCCACCCCCAGCGCCGTGGCCCGCGAGGAGCGGCTGGACCACGACGCGCTGGTCGCCTTCCGCTGGCGGCTCGCGCTCGACGGCGACCCGCTCACCGCCGAGGAACTGGCCGACCTCGCGGCGGCCAAGCGCGGCCTGGTCCGGATCCGCGGCCAGTGGATCGAGGCCGATCCCGCGCGGATCGCCGCCGCCCTCGCCTTCCTGGACCGCGAGGGCGGCGGCGAGCAGCCGGTGACCCGGCTGCTGCGCACCGTCCTGGACCCGGGCGCCCTGGTGGCCGGCCTGCCGGTGGGTGCGGTCCGGGCCACCGAGGTGCTCGGCGCGCTGCTCGACCCGGCCGCCTGCCCGGACGAGCCCGCCGTGCGGCTGCCCGCCGGCTTCGGCACCACCCTGCGCCCGTACCAGGAGCGCGGCGTCGCCTGGCTGCACGCGCTCGGCCGGCTCGGCCTGGGCGCCGTGCTCGCCGACGACATGGGCCTGGGCAAGACAGTGCAGACGCTGGCCCTGCTCGCCCAGGAACACGCCGAGGGGCGGCCCGGCCCGGTGCTGCTGGTCTGCCCGATGTCGCTGCTCGCCAACTGGCGGCGGGAGGCCGCCCGGTTCGCCCCGATGCTGCGGGTGCACGTGCAGCACGGCCCCGGCCGGCCCGCCGGCGAGGCGCTGGCCGACGCGGTGGCCGGCGCCGACCTGGTGCTCACCAGCTACGGCGTGCTCACCCGGGACGCCCCGCAGCTGCGCCGGATCGGCTGGCGCCGGATCGTCGCGGACGAGGCGCAGACCGTGAAGAACGGCTCCACCGGGCAGGCCAGGGCGCTGCGCTCGCTGCGCGCCGGGCACCGGATCGCGCTCACCGGCACGCCCGTGGAGAACCGGCTGAGCGAGCTGCACGCGGTGCTCGACTTCGCCAACCCCGGGCTGCTCGGCTCGGCCGCCGCCTTCCGGGAGCGCTACGCCGTGCCGGTCGAGCAGCACCGCAGCGCCGAGCGGCTGGCCGAACTGCGGCGCCGCACCGCCCCGTTCGTGCTGCGCCGGCGCAAGGGCGATCCTGGCGTGCTGGCCGAGCTGCCGGCCAAGCAGGAGAGCACCGTCCGGTGCCTGCTGACCACCGAGCAGGCCGGGCTCTACCAGGCGGTGGTCGCCGACCTGCTGCACCGGCTGCGCAGCGGGCTCAAGGGGGTCGAGCGCAAGGGCGCGGTGCTCGGTGCGATCGGGCGGCTGAAGCAGGTCTGCAACCACCCGGCCCAGCTCCTGCACGACGGTTCGGCGGTGGCCGGCCGCTCGGGCAAGGTGGCCCGGCTGGAGGAGCTGCTGGAGAACACCCTGGCGGCCGGCGAGCGCACCCTGGTCTTCACCCAGTACGCCGAGTTCGGTGCGCTGCTGCGGCCGCACCTGGCCGAGCGGCTGGACACCGAGGTGCTGTACCTGCACGGCCGGCTCGGCGCCCGCCGCCGCACCGAGCTGGTGGACCGGTTCCAGCAGGCGGACGGCCCCGGCGTCTTCCTGCTCTCGCTCAAGGCGGGCGGCACCGGGCTCAACCTGACCGCGGCGAGCCAGGTGGTGCACCTGGACCGCTGGTGGAACCCGGCGACCGAGGACCAGGCCACCGACCGGGCGCACCGGATCGGGCAGCACCGCACCGTGCAGGTCCGCCGGTTCGTCTGCGCGGGCACCGTGGAGGAGCGGATCGCCGAGCTGATGGACGCCAAGCGCGAGCTGGCCGAGGCCGTGGTGGCGGGCGGCGAGCGCCGGCTGACCGAGCTCTCCCTCGACGAGCTGCACGAGCTGCTGACCCTCTCCCAGGAGGCGCTGACCGCATGACGCAGGATCCGAACGCCTTCTGGGGCGAGGAGTTGACGCTCGGTGAGGCCCCGGCCCCGGCCTCGCCGGAAGCGGAACCCTTCCCGTACCTGGAGCTGGCCGCACCGGACCTGGAAGTCGGCGGGCGCGACCTTCCGCTCCTGCTCGCGCCGCTCTACCGGGCGCTGACCGGCGACCACCGCCGTGCTTGACCCTCGACCAGGTCGAGGCACCAGTGTTCCCGGCATGGAGAACGCGACGCGGGAAGCGACGCCGGACGCCACGCCGGACGTGATGCGCAGCATCGGCCAGCTGGCCAGGGAGAGCGGGCTGAGCATCAGCGCGCTGCGGTTCTACGACGGGGCGGGCGTCTTCGGACCCGCCCGGGTGGACCCGCTCACCGGCTACCGCTGGTACGCGCCGGACCAGCTCGCCGACGCCCGGCTGCTCTGCCGGCTGCGCCGGCTGGGGCTGCCGCTGGCCCAGCTCAAGCTGGTGCTCGCGGCCCCGCCCGGCGATCCGGCCGCCCACCGGGTGCTCGACACCCACCTGCGGCGGCTGGCGGACGGCCTGGCCGACGCGCGTCGCGAACTCTCCGTCGTCAGAGCACTGATCGACCAGAGGGAGCAACCGATGAACGCCACCGAAACCGCCCGGCTCACCGTGGACCGCGCCGAGCTGGCCGCCGCACTCGCCGCCGTCCGCTTCGCGGTCGGGACCGACCCCGAGCGCCCGATGCTCGGTGGGATCCTCTTCGACCTGGACGGCGGGGTGCTGCGGCTGGTCGCCACCGACCGCTACCGGCTGGCCGTCGGCGAGGCGGCCGCGCACCCCGCCGACGGGACCGGGTTCAGCGTGCTGGTGCCGGCCGGCCTGGCCGACCTGATCGGCGCGCTCGCCGCGGACGGCGGCGGCGAGCTGGAGCTCACCGCCGAGGGCGGCGAACTGGCCGCCCGGGCCGGCGGCCGCACCGTCGCGGGGGAGCGCCTCGACCTGGACTTCCCCGACTACCGCCGGCTGGTCCGGCTGGAGCGCAGCCACCGGGTGGAGGTGGCGGCCGCCGACCTGCGCCGCGCGGTGCTGGACGGACCGGTGCGGCCGTACACCCCCGAGCACCCGGAGGCCGGGCCCGGCGAGGTGGCGCTCACCGTGCTGGAGGTCGGCGCGGGCGGCGCCGTGCGCGTGGTGGACGGCGAGCCGGGCGAGCCGGGGGAGCAGGCCGAGCAGGAGCTGCGGATCGCGGTGAACCGGGAGTACCTGCTCCAGGCGCTGGACGCCGGCCCGGCCGGACAGCTGGCGCTGGAGCCCGCCGGCAGCTTGGGGCCGCTGGCGATCCGCTCGGCCTCGGGGGAGGCGGGGCATTTCTCGGTGCTGATGCCGGTGCGGGTCGGCTGATCCGCCGTCGGAACCGGCTGATTCACCGTCAACGTCGGCTGGTCCGCCGTCAGCTTCGGGTGGCCGGCGGTCAGCTGAGCGCGGTGCGCAGGCCGAGCGCGATCAGCACGGCCGCGCCCACCCGGGTGAGCACCGCCTTCGCCCGCCCGGCGGCGAAGCCGGCGGCCCGGGCCAGCACGGCCGTCCAGGCCAGCAGCCAGGCGCTGACCAGCACGGCCTGGGCGGTGGCCAGCAGCAGCACCTGGGGGAGCAGGGCCCGGTGCGGATCGAGGAACTGCGGCAGCAGGGTCAGGAAGATCGAGGCGGCCTTCGGGTTGAGCACGTTCCCGAGCAGCGCCTGCAGGTAGCCGGACCGCCGCCCGGCCCGGGGCGCCCGCCGGGTGCCCGGGTGCCCCGCGCGGAACCAGGACCAGCCGCCCAGGCCCACCAGGTAGGCCGCGCCGGCCAGGCGCACGGTGGCGAAGGCGGTGCTGGAGCGCATCACCAGCGCGGACAGGCCCAGCACCGCCAGGGACGCGTGCACGTAGAGGCCGCAGACGGTGCCCAGCACCACCGGGAGCGCCTGCCGCCGCCCGGCCGTGCCGACCCGCTGGACCAGCAGGGTGAAGCTGGCGCCGGGGGTGGCCACCAGGGGGAAGACGGCCACCAGGTAGCCGAGCACCGCCTGGGACCGGGTCATGCGGGGAGCACCACGCGGTAGTGGGTGGTCAGCCGGTGCTGCTCGTCCAGCACGTGGAAGGCGAGGGCGGGCGGCTGCTCGCGGTCGGCGGGCTGGTCGCTCTCCCAGGGCAGCCGCAGGGTCCAGGTGACGGCGGGGCCGACGATCACCGGGCGGCCGGCGAAGGTGCTGGCGGCGGCGGTGTGCGCGTGGCCGGCGAGCAGGGCGACCACCTGGGGACGGGGGGCCAGCAGCTCGGCCAGCCGGTCCGCCCGCTGGAGGGGGTAGCTGTCGGGCAGCGGGTGGTGCAGCCGCACCGGCGGGTGGTGGAAGGCGAGCAGCGCGGGGGTGCCGGGCGCCAGGCCGTCCAGGGTCGAGGCGATCCAGTCGAGGGTCTCGTCGTCCAGCAGGCCCACGTCCTCGCCGGGGACGCTGGAGTCGCACATCAGCACCGCCGCGCCGCCGACCAGGTGCAGCCGGTTGACCGGCCCGTCGCCGGCGGGCTCGCCGAGCAGCCCGGTGCGCAGCGGCGAGCGCGCGTCGTGGTTGCCCGGGCAGCTGAGCACGGGGAACGGCGCGGCCAGCAGCTCCGCCGCCTCGCGGTACTCGTCCGGCGCGCCGTGGTCGGCGATGTCCCCGGTGACCAGCAGCGCGTCCACCGGGGTCGGCAGGGCGCGCAGGTAGTCCATCACCCGGGCGGCGCGCTCGGTGGACCGGGCGGTGCCGTCCAGGTGGAGGTCGCTGATCTGGGCAAGCAGAACCATGGACTGTCCTAACGGTAAAAGTTCGAGTTTCCGTTAGGCAGGACGGTAGAGTACGGGCATGGCACTGATCAAGAGCCCGGTGGACGCCGGCCCGCTCGCACTGCTGCTGTCGAGCACGGTGCGCCACGACGGCAACGGCGGCGTCGCGGACGACCTGGCGGACCCGACCGGACTGGCCGACTGGCTCGTCGCCGCGGCCGAGCCGCTGGCCCGGGCGGGGTTCGCGCTCGACCCGCCGGGCCCGCTGGATCCGCAGGTCGCGCCCGCCGACCGGGCGACCCTGGACCGGGTGCTCGCGGTGCGGGCCGCGCTGCGGGCGCTGCTGGCCCGGGCGGTGAGCCCGGCCCCGCCCAGCCCGGCGGACGCGCACCGGCTGATCCCGGCGGGGCAGGCGGTGGCCCGGTTGAACGCGGCCGCGGCCGCCGAACCCGTGGTGCCCCGGCTCGACTGGCCGACCGACGGGGCCCCGGTCGCCGGACTGGTCGCGGCGGCCCCCGCCGGCGGACCGGCGGCGACGGCCACCGCCCTGGTGGCGGTGCTCGCCCGGGCGGCGATCGACTTCCTGGCCGGCCCCGACCTGCCCCGCCTGCGCGCCTGCACCGCCCCGCGCTGCGTGCGCTACTTCCTCAAGGAGCACGGCCGCCAGGAGTTCTGCAAGGCCTCCTGCGGCAACCGCGCCCGCGCCGCCCGCCACTACCAGCGGCACAACCACCCCGGCCCCGCGCCCGAGGACGCCCCCGGTCGACGCCCCTGACGGGGGATCAGCCCACCGGTCGGGCGGGTACGGCCTGCGCGTGCTTGCTTTTGCAAGCGCCGGAGTTAGCATGAGGGCATGGCTTCACTGAACGTCAGCTCGCTGGGTGACTACATCCGCGAGCAGCGGCGGGCCGCGCAGTACTCGCTGCGCCAGCTGGCCGAGGCCGCGGGCGTCTCCAACCCGTACCTCAGCCAGATCGAGCGGGGACTGCGCAAGCCGAGCGCGGAGATCCTGCAGCAGATCGCCAAGGCCCTGCGGATCTCGGCCGAGACGCTCTACGTCCAGGCCGGGATCCTGGAGGAGCGCCCGGCCGAGGGGGCCGACCTGCGGGCCGCGATCTTCGCCGACCCGGCGATCAGTGAGCAGCAGAAGCACGCGCTGCTCGCCGTGTACGAGGCCTTCGTGACCGAGAACCGGGCGGCGGGCTGAGCCCGGCCGCGCACCGCGAGGCCGACACCAACACCGAGAGGAGGGCGCCATGCCCAGCACCGAGGAGATCCGGAACGAGATCCGCAAGACGCTGAGCGACCCGACCCCGCTCTACGCCCTGGCGGGCGTGGGCGACCTCGCCTACGAGAAGCTGCGCGAGGTGCCGGGCCGGGTCGAGGCGCTGGCGGCGGACCGCAAGGCCGCCCAGGCGGCGGCGGTGGCCAGGCTGCACGAGGCGCAGGAGCGGCTGGTCGGGGCGCAGGCCAAGGTGGCCGACTCGGTCGGCACCCTGCCGACCGACCTGAAGTCGCTGCAGGAGAAGGCGCAGGGCTTCGCGCTCCAGCAGGCGGGCCGGGCTGCCGGGCTGGCCGTCCGGGCCAAGGAGGTCTACGACGAGCTGGCCGAGCGCGGCCGGACGGCGGTGAGCCGTCCGGGCGGCGCGACCGGCGAGTCGGTGACCGTGGAGCGGGCCGAGGTGGTCACCTTGGACACCGAGGGCGCCGGGAAGCGGTCGGACGCCGCGGCGGAACCGGTCGAGCCGGAGCTCGCCGAGGCCGAGGTGGTCGAGCCGGAGCCGGAGCGGCCGACCGCCAAGCGCGCCCCGCGCTCTCGGCGGAACCCGGGTGCAGAGCAGCCGGGCACGCAGGAGTAGTCGCGGACGTTGAGCCTGGTGACGCGGTCACGCGGCGGCCGGTGGGGCCGGTCGCGGGCCGTGTGCCCGGCAGGGTTGGAAGGGGCCGCTGTGGGAAGTCAACTGGGGCGACAGCGGCGCGGTTCGAGTGAGGAGACCCGGTGTACATCCTGGCGTACGACCTGCTGAACCCGTTCTGGTGGCTGTCAGCCGGGGTCATCCTCTTCAAGGCCTTCGCCTTCCTCGATGCGGCCACCCGGCAGGCGGACGCCTACCCGGCGGCGGAGAAGAAGACCAAGGGCTTCTGGCTGGTCCTGCTCGGCCTGGCGCTGGGCCTCGACCTGCTCCTCGGCGGCAGCATCACCGGCAGCTTCATCACCTTGGCCGGGCTCGTGGCCGCGATCGTCTACATGGTGGACGTCCGCCCGGCGATCCGGGCGCTGACCGGCTGGCGCGGCCCGACCGACCGGCTGACCCAGGCGCTCCGCTCGCTCGGCCGGCGGGGCGGCGGCAACCGCTGGTGAGCCTGGACACCTGAGGCGCCGTCGGCTGACCCCGGGTCAGCCGACGGACCGCGTTCCGGCGGTGGGTCAGCCCATCAGGTGGTGCGGCTGGTTGCGCTCCAGCAGCAGCACCGCGACGTCGTCGGTGAGCGCACCGCCGTTCAGCTCCTCGACCTCGGCCAGTGCGCCGTCCACCAGCCGGCCCCGGGTCAGCCCGTGCCGCTGGTGGTCGCCGATCAGGGCGAGCAGCCCGTCCTGGCCGAGCCTGCGCGAGCCCGCGCCGACCCGGCCCTCGATCAAGCCGTCGGTGTAGAGCATCAGGCTCCAGCCGGCCGGCAGTTCGAGGTGGTAGGGCGGCCAGGCGGCCTCGGTGTCGTCGCAGGCCAGCAGGCCGAGGGCCGGGCCGGCCTGGTCGCTGGGCAGCACCGTCGGCGACTCGGAGCCGGAGAGCAGCAGCGGCGCCGGGTGGCCGGCCAGGTAGACCTGGGCGTACTCGGTGGCCGGGCCCTCGGAGGGCAGCGGTTGCTGGCCCACCCCTGGCGCGGGCCGCCGGGTGACGGCCTGGGTGCCGGTGACCGCCTGGTGGCGCGGCTGGTGCTCGGACGGCCCGCTCGGCGAGATCACCAGCATGCAGAGGGTCGCGAAGATCTCCTCGTTGCGGCGCTCGTGCTCCAGCACGTGCTGCAGCGTGGTGAGCAGGGTCTGCCCGGTCAGGCCGGCGAAGACCAGGGTGCGCCACGCTATCCGCAGCGCCACACCGAGCGCGGCCTCGTCCGGGCCGTGGCCGCAGACGTCGCCGATCACCACGTGCACGGTGCCGTCCTCGGTGCGCACCGCGTCGTAGAAGTCGCCGCCGAGCAGGGCGCGGCGGCGGCCGGGCCGGTAGCGGCGGGTGAAGGAGAGGTCGGCGCCCTCCAGCAGCGGGGTGGGCAGCAGGTGGCGCTGCAGGCGGGCGTTCTCCTGGCCGCGCAGCTCCGCCTCGACCAGCCGGCGCTGCGACTCGTCGGCCCGCCTGCGCTCGACCGCGTAGCGCAGCGCGCGGGCCAGCAGCGGGCCGTCGGTGGCGTCCCGGACCAGGAAGTCCTGGGCGCCGGCGGCCACCGCGTCCGCCCCGAGCTGGGTGTCGGCGGCGTCGGTCAGCACGATCACGGCTGCGCCCGGGGCCAGCCGGAGCACCTCGCGCAGTCCGTCCAGCGGGTCGCACTCGGCGGCGTGGGCGGCGTCCGAGCCGGCGCTCGGCGCCGCGCCCAGGTCGAGCAGCACGCAGCTGAAGTCGGAGGGCAGCTGTCGCCCGCGCCGGCCGACCGGGGCGAGCAGGGCGGCCGCGGCGGTCAGGCCCTGCGCCCGGTGCAGCTCGACCGGGGTGCCGCTGGCGGCGACCAGTTCCTCCAGCAGCCGGGTGTCGGTGCCCTCGTTCTCGATCGCCAGCAGCTTGAGCCCGCCGACCACCCGGTCGGCGCCGGTCGGCCGACGGATGGCCCGGGGGCCGGGCACCGCCACGGTGCCCGCGGCGGACTCGGCGCGCCGACCGGTCTCGGCCGTCTGGGCACTCTTCTGGGCAGTCTGGGCACTCTGCGCGGCCGGGGTGCTCGGCGTGTTCGGGGTGTTCGCCGGGACGTCCCGGGTGTCCTGGGCGCCGGCGTGCCGGGGCAGCCGGGCGGCGTCGGCGATCCCGTTCAGCTCGCCGAGTCCGGCGGTGGTTCCGCCGAGCCGGCCCAGACCCTCCAGGGTGTCGAGGCCGTGGATGGAGTTCAGTCCGTTCATGCCGTTCAGCGCCTCCTCGCCGACCACCGGAGCGGTCGAATCAGGGCATGGCGCACCGAGGCGCTGACGGACGCCAGCGGCTGCGGGGGCGCCGGACCGGCTCTCGGCGCCGAGTCCTTGCCCGTCTCCCGTAGCGGGCACGGATGCTTCCTCCTCTTCCCTGACGGGGTAACGGCTGCGGTCCGTGCGCAGTGCCCGCCGGGCACCGCGAGTCAGGGAACCTTTCGCGACCATAACGTGATCTCCGGGGATTTCCTTGGCTGGCCGCCGTGGATGTGGTTATTGCCACGCAGGTGGCGGGCTTGTCTGCTGAGGTGGGCCGAGCGGGTCCGGGATCCGCCCGGTCGGAGGCGAGGAGTTGACGGTGACACAGATCACACTGGTCCAGGGTGATATCACGGCGCAGCACGTTGATGTGGTGGTCAACGCCGCCAACTCGTCGCTGCTGGGCGGCGGCGGGGTGGACGGCGCGATCCACCGGGCCGGCGGCCCGCGGATCCTGGCCGAGTGCCGGGCGCTGCGCGCCTCGCACTACGGCGGTGGGCTCAAGGAGGGGCAGGCGGTGGCGACCACGGCCGGGGACCTGCCGGCCGAGCATGTGGTGCACACCGTCGGTCCGGTGTACCGGGACGAGAGCGTCGAGCGCGGAACGGAGCTGCTGGCGTCCTGCTACCGGCAGTCGCTCCGGTTGGCGGTGGAACTGGGTGCCCGGAGTGTCGCGTTCCCGGCCATCTCGACCGGGGTGTTCGGCTGGCCCATGGAGTCGGCGGCGCGGATCGCGCTGTCGACCGTGCGGGCGGAGTTGGCGGCCGCCGGATCGGGTGGTGGGGCGGACGGTGGGCTGGTGGAGGTGCGGTTCGTGCTGTTCGGGTCGGAAGCCTACGGGGTGTTCGAAGGGGTGTGGCGCGAGCTGGCCGAGGGCGGGCCCGCCGCGGACTGATGGCTTGTCTGGTCGAGTCAAGGAGCGTCGGCTGATCTGATCCCATGGTGGCCTGACGGGCCGTCAACACGCCAGAGCAATTCGATAACTCGTTCGAGTGAATCGATCGACCGTCCCGGAGTGTCGAACCCGTCCGGCCGGCGCCGAGCAGGGCACCGGGGCCGGCCGTCAGGGCGCCAGGGCCGACCAGGGCAGCGTGACCTCGCCCTGCCGCCACCGCCGCGGCTGGTCCACCACCGGCCACTGCCCGGCCAGCGCCGCGCAGGCCGCCACCCAGCGCTGCCGGACCCCGAACGCCCCGTACGGCGCGGCCGCCGCCCAGGCCCGGTCGAAGTCGGCCAGGAAGGCGTGTACCGGCCGCCCCGGCACGTTGTGGTGGATCAGCGCCTTGGGCAGCCGTTCGGCCAGGTCGGAGGGCCGCTCCAGGCCGGCCAGCCGGGCCGCGAAGGTCACCGTGCGCGGCCCCTGCGGCCCGAGCGCCACCCAGACGTGCCGCCGCCCGACCTCGTCGCAGGTGCCCTCGACCAGCAGCCCGTCCGGCGCCAGCCGGGCGCAGAGCCGCTGCCAGACCGCCTCGACCGCCTCCTCCTGGTACTGCCGCAGCACGTTGGCGGCCCGGATCAGCAGGGCGTCGGCACCGTCCAGCGGCACCTCGAACCCGCCCCGGCGGAAGCTCAGCCCCGGCGGTCGGGCGTACGGCAGCGCGGCCGCCACCCGGGCCGGCTCGATCTCGATCCCGACCGTGCGGACGTCCGGCCGGACCGCCGCCAGCCGCCCGTACAGCTCCACCGCGGTCCACGGCGCCGCGCCGTAGCCCAGGTCCACCGCGACCGGCGGGGCGTCGGCCCGGCGCAGCCGGGCGCCCATGGTGTGCACGATCCAGCGGTCCATCCGCCGCAGCCGGTTGGTGTTGGTGGTGCCCCGGGTCACGGTGCCCACCGGCCGGGTGGCCGCGCTCCGGCGCCCGCCGGGCCGGGGGAGGTCCCCGGGGCCCGGGTCGAACGAAGCGGTCATGCACGCAGGGTACGCGGCGCGCCCCACACCCCGGCCCGCGCGCCCGGGGCGCGGACCGGGGCGCGGACCAGGGCGCGGGCCGGCCGCGCGGCGACTGAGTCGACCGTCACTCCGTCAAGCGGGAATGCGACCTGGCGCTCGCGGGTTGTCGGGCTGGTGAACCTGGTAGTGGGGTCCGAGATCCGGACCAGAGAGGTTGCAGGCGAGTGATCCAGAACCCCGTGTCGGCAGCGTGGCGCGACCGCTCCTCCGCACCGCGCGGCCGCCTGCACGCCTTCGCCTCCGGCCGCCCCCGCCGCCCCCGCCGGGTGGCGATGCTGAGCGTGCACACCTCCCCGCTGCACCAGCCGGGCACCGGCGACGCGGGCGGGATGAACGTCTACATCGTCGAGCTGGCCAAGCGCCTCGCCGCGCTGGACATCGAGGTGGAGGTGTTCACCCGCTACACCTCCTCCGACCTGCCGCCGACCGTCGAGCTGGCGCCCGGCGTGCTGGTCCGGCACGTCACCGCCGGCCCGTACGAGGGGCTGGTCAAGGAGGACCTGCCGGCCCAGCTGTGCGCCTTCACGCACGGCGTGCTGCGCACCGAGGCGGGCCACCGCCCCGGCCACTACGACCTGGTGCACTCGCACTACTGGCTCTCCGGCCAGGTGGGCTGGCTGGCCGCGCAGCGCTGGGGCGTGCCGCTGGTGCACACCATGCACACCATGGCCAAGGTGAAGAACGCCGCGCTGGCCCGGTGCGACACCCCCGAGCCCGCCGCCCGCGTGATCGGCGAGACCCAGGTGGTCGAGGCGGCCGACCGGCTGATCGCCAACACCGCGGACGAGGCCGGCGAGCTGGCCTTCCACTACGGCGCCCGGCCGGACCAGCTGGCCGTGGTGCACCCCGGGGTCAACCTGGAGCTGTTCCACCCCGGCGGGCCGGGCGCCCAGCGGATCGCGCGGGCCGAGCTGGGGCTGCCGGCCGACGCCGCGGTGCTGCTCTTCGCCGGCCGGATCCAGCCGCTCAAGGCGCCGGAGGTGCTGCTCCAGGCGGCCGGGGTGCTGCTGGAGCGGCGGCCCGAGCTGCGCGAGCGGCTGGTGCTGGCGGTGGTCGGCGGGCCGTCCGGGAACGGCCTGGCCAAGCCGCAGAGCCTGCAGAAGCTGGCCGCGGAGCTGGGCCTGGGCGACATGGTCCGGTTCCACCCGCCGGTCGGCCAGGCCGACCTGGCCCGCTGGTACCGGGCCGCGACCGCCCTGGTGATGCCCTCGCACAGCGAGTCGTTCGGCCTGGTGGCGCTGGAGGCGCAGGCGTGCGCCACCCCGGTGGTGGCCGCCGCGGTCGGCGGGCTGCCGGTGGCGGTGCGGGACGGCGAGACCGGCACCCTGGTCCAGGGGCACGACCCGGCGGACTGGGCCACCGCGCTGGAGCCGTACGTGGTGCGGCCCGAGCTGGTGGCCCGGCTGGGCGCCGAGGCGGCCCGGCACGCGGCCGGCTTCGGCTGGAGCGCGGCCGCGGCGGCCACCGCGGACGTCTACGCCGGCACCCTGGTCAGGCCCGCCGGCCGGGTCGGTCCGGCCCGCCGCCGACTGCACTGACGGCGGGCCGCGCGCCGGGGTCCTGGGCCCCGGCCGCTACCTGCCGGTAAGTTCACCGGCATGGCTATCCGCACCAAGGACCAGGCGCTCGCCGAGCTGGCCGCCGCGCTGGAGCAGACCGGCGTCGGCTGGGAGCCGGCCGTCGCCGACCCCTACACCCTGGTCGCCACCCTCCCGGGCACCCGCAAGCTGAGCACCACCTGCGCGCTGCGGGTCGGCGACCACACCCTCTCGGTGAACGCCTTCGTGATCCGCCGCCCGGACGAGAACCACGAGGCGGTGTTCCGCTGGCTGTTGGAGCGCAACACCCGGCTCGCCGGGGTGGCCTACGCGCTGGACCCGCTGGGCGACGTCTACCTGACCGGCCGGCTGCCGCTGGACGCGCTGACCGCCGAGGTGGTGGACCAGCTGCTCGGCACCGTGCTGGCGGCGGCCGACGAGCCCTTCGACACCCTGCTGGAGCTCGGGTTCGCCGGTGCGATCCGGCGGGAGTGGGAGTGGCGGACCAAGCGCGGGGAGTCCACCCGCAACCTGGCCGCCTTCGCCCACCTCGCCGAGCGGCCCGCGCAGGACTGAGCCGGCTCGGACTGGGCCGCTCTGAGCCGCCGTCAGGCGACGGTCGCCTCCGCGGCGGTGCGGGCCGGGAGCCCCTCGGGGATCCGGGCCGCCGCCGCGTCCGCGACCCGCCGGGCGACCAGCAGGTAGCCGATCCCGGACACGGTGCCGAGCAGCGCGCAGCCGCCCCAGACGGAGTCCGCGCCGACGTGTTCCAGCAGCAGGCCGCCGAGCGCCGGGCCGAGGCAGGCGGCCGATGACCAGGCCAGCGAGGAGACGCCCTGGTAGCGCCCGCGGGCGTGGGTCGGCGAGAGCTCGGCGACCAGGCTCATGTTGCTGGGCATCTGGATGATCTCGCCGACCGTCCAGATCGCCACGGTCAGTGCGAAGAAGAGCACCGAGCGGCCGGCGAAGGCGGTGAGCGCGGCGCCCCAGCCGGCCAGCAGCGCGCCGGTCATCAGCAGCTTGGCCCGGTCCCGGCCCTGGATCATCCGGGTGACCGGGATCTGCAGCAGCACGATCAGGAAGCCGTTGAGCCCGATCACCAGGCCGTACTGGGTGGCGCTCAGCTTGGCCTGTCCCATCACCATGGCCAGGGTGGTGCTGCCCTGCTGCATCACCATCGCGAACAGGAAGGTCATCGAGACCAGCGCGATGAACCGGCCGTCCCGGAACACCGTGCCCAGGCCGACCCGGGGCGCGGCCGCCCGCTCGTCCGGGCGGGGCGCCGTCGGCCGGGACTCCGGGACCTTGGTGAAGACGACCAGCGCGCAGAGCAGCGTGGTGGCCGCGTCGGCCAGGAAGAGCAGCAGGTAGCCGTGGACGGCGATCAGCCCGGCGACCGCGGCCGAGACGCCGAAGCCGATGTTGATCGCCCAGTAGTTGATCGAGAAGGCGCGCACCCGGTCGGCGGCGGGCACCACGTCGGCGATCACCGCGGAGATCGCCGGGCGGGAGGCGTTGGCGCTCAGGCCGGTCAGGAAGGCGACGGCCGCGATCACCAGCTGGCCCCGGGAGAAGCCCAGCGCGGCGGTGCTCAGCGCGGTCATGGTCTGCGCGACCAGGATGGTGGGCCGCCGGCCGATCCGGTCGGCCAGCACGCCGCCGGTGAGCGAGGCGACCGCCGAGCCCAGCCCGTAGAGCGAGGCCACCAGGCCCGCGTAGCCGGTCGAGTAGCCGCGGACGGCCGTGAGGTAGAGCGCCATGAAGGTGACCACGAAGCCGCCGAGCTTGTTCACCAGGGTCGAGGTCCACAGCCACCAGAAGGCGGACGGCAGCCCGCCCAGCGACTCGGTGGCCGCGGCGCGAAATCTGACGGGCAACTGGGCGACGGCGGCGGGCATGGCGGCTCCCGGGGCGGCAGGTGTCCCGGTCAGCGGGGTGGGGTTGACCGGTGTCCGGAACAGTAAGTGGCTCTAGCGACGAGCACACATTACAGAGCGGTCCCTGCCCAGGCCAGGGGTTTATGCGGACGCATTAAGCTGTCGCCCATGGCTGACACGACCTACCGCTTGATCCTGCTCCGCCACGGCGAGAGCCAGTGGAACCAGAAGAACCTCTTCACCGGTTGGGTCGACGTCGACCTCAACGAGAAGGGCGAGAAGGAGGCGGCGCGCGGCGGCGAACTGCTGGCCGCCGAAGGCCTGCTGCCGGACGTGCTGCACACCTCGCTGCTGCGCCGGGCCATCCGCACCTCGCAGATCGCGCTGGACAAGGCCGACCGCCACTGGATCCCGGTCAGCCGCAGCTGGCGCCTGAACGAGCGCCACTACGGCGCGCTGCAGGGCAAGGACAAGGCGCAGACCCTGGCCGAGTTCGGCGAGGAGCAGTTCCAGCTCTGGCGCCGCTCGTACGACACCCCGCCGCCGGTGCTGCCCGACGACGCCGAGTACTCGCAGGCCGGCGACGCCCGCTACGGCGAGATCCCGAGCGAGCTGCGTCCGCGCACCGAGTGCCTGAAGGACGTCGTCGACCGGATGCTGCCCTACTGGTACGACGCGATCGTGCCGGACCTGGCCGCCGGCCGCACCGTGCTGGTCACCGCGCACGGCAACAGCCTGCGCGCACTGGTCAAGCACCTGGACGGCATCTCCGACGAGGCGATCGCCGGCCTGAACATCCCCACCGGCATCCCGCTGGTCTACGAGCTGGACGCGGACTTCAAGCCGCTCGCCGCCGGCGGCCGCTACCTGGACCCGGAGGCCGCCGCGGCCGCCATCGAGGCGGTCAAGAACCAGGGCAAGAAGTAGCACCCCCGCACGAGCACGAGGGGGCCCGACCGCACCGCGGCCGGGCCCCCTCGTGCTCGTCGGCGTCAGTGGCCGGTGGCGCCGCCGCACTGGCACGGTGCGCCGGACTGGCAGCCGCAGCCGCAGCCCGGGCCGCAGCCGCAGGCGCCGAGCAGGATCAGCTGGTGGTGCACCGGGGCGGGGCGGGGGGCCGGCTCGACGGGTAGGGGCTGGGCGTTGGACGTGGTCATGGTGCGGTGCCCTCCTCGATCGGGCGGGCGGCGGTCGGCGCTCGCCCGTCCAACGAGTGAAACCCCGGCGCTGACGGGGCGTCAACGGGCGCGCGGGTGTGGGCGGCGGCCCCGTCGTGCGCCCCCGGGCCGGGGCGGCCGGGTGCGCCGGACTACTCGCCCGGTGCCGGGGTCGGCGGGACGAACTCGCCCGCGTGCTCGCCGGTGACCAGGTAGACGACCCGCTTGGCGACCGAGACCGCGTGGTCGGCGAAGCGCTCGTAGTAGCGGCCGATCAGGGTCACGTCCACGCCGGTCTCGATGCCGTGCTGCCAGCGGTCGTCGATCAGGTGGGCGAAGAGCTCGCGGTGCAGCTCGTCCATCTCGTCGTCGTCGCGTTCGAGCTGGAGCGCCGCGTCCACGTCCTTGGTCGCTATCACCTGGCCGGCCTTGGCCACCAGGCGCTGGGCCAGCTGTCCCATCTCCAGCACGGTGGGCTGCAGGTCGCCCGGGACCGCGTGGGCCGGGAAGCGCAGCCGGGCCACCTTGGCCACGTGCCGGGCCAGGTCGCCGCAGCGCTCCAGGTCGGCGCTCATCCGCAGGCTGGTGACCACGATCCGCAGGTCGGTGGCGACCGGCTGCTGGCGGGCCAGCAGGTCGATCGCGCGGTCCTCCAGGTCGTGGTGGAGGGCGTTGACCTTCTCGTCAGCGGCGATCACGCTCTCGGCGAGGGCCAGGTCGGCGTCGAGCAGCGCGGTGGTGGCGCGGCCCATCGCCGAGCCGACCAGTCGGGCCATCTCGACCAGGCTGTCGCTGATCGAGTCGAGTTCCTCGTGGTACGTGTCGCGCATGCGCTCCACTCCTCATTCTGTGGTGGTGCCCGGCGGCCGACCGGGGAGGACGGCCGCCGCTCGGTGGCGCGCATCGTACGCGCGCCACGGGCCCGAACGGGCTTCGACGAACAGATTGCGTCGTCCGGGCGACGCGGCACGGTGGCCACAGTTAACCGAAGACCACTTGACGGTGAATTCTCGGCAACGCGCGGCCAATGCCTTGATCCGAGGCTTCCAAAGCTGCCGTCGGATGCGCTTACGCTGGTCGGCATGGACGTGAATGTGGCCGCTGCCGCTGCCTGCGCCATCGCCGGGCTGGGTGTCGGCCTCACCGCTTCCATCGCCTTCCGCTGGAGCGAGCGTGAGCAGGCCCGCGGTGCCGCTGGTGGAAATGGCAGGCGGGGTGCCCCCGCCGTGAACTCAGCGCTCCCCGAGCCGACCCTGCCGCCCGGGGTGGACACCGTGCTCTCGGTGCTGCGCTCCTGCGCGATCGTGCTCGGCGACGGCGACGAGGTGGTCAAGGCCAGCTCGGCGGCGTACTCGATGGGTCTGGTCCGCGGCGGTGCGGTGGCGGTCGAGCCGATGCTCGCGCTGGCCCGCTCCACCCGCCGCGACGGGGAGATCCGCCAGGCCGAGCTGGACGTGCCGCGCCCCGGGGTGCAGCGCGCCGGCGAGCCGCTCTCGGTCTCGGTCCGGGTGGCCCCGCTGGGGTCCCGGCTGGTCCTGGTGCTGGTCGAGGACCTCACCGAGCGGCGCCGGATCGAGGCGGTCCGCCGGGACTTCGTGGCCAACGTCAGCCACGAGCTGAAGACCCCGGTCGGTGCGCTCTCGCTGCTCTCCGAGGCGGTCGCCGACGCGGCCGACGACCCGGAGGCGGTGCAGCGGTTCGCCGGCCGGATGCAGATCGAGGCGACCCGGCTGGCCAGCCTGGTGCAGGAGATCATCGACCTCTCCCGGGTGCAGGACGACCGGCTGCTGATGGACCCCGAGCCGGTGCCGGTGGACGAGCTGATAGCCGAGGCGATGGACCGCTGCCGCCAGCAGGCCGCGGCCAAGCAGATCCACATCGCGGCCGGCGGCATCGCCGGCCTCTACATCCACGGCGACCGCGGCCAGCTGGCCGCCGCGCTCGGCAACTTGGTCGAGAACGCCGTCAACTACAGTCCGCCGCGGACCCGGGTGGCGATCGCCACCCGCCGGATAGCCAGCGCCGCCGCCATCGGCGAGGCGGACGGCGAACTGATCGAGATCTCGGTGACCGACCAGGGCATCGGCATCTCGGAGAAGGACCGCGAGCGGATCTTCGAGCGCTTCTACCGGGTTGACCCGGCCCGTTCCCGGGCCACCGGCGGCACCGGCCTCGGACTCTCCATCGTCAAGCACGTGGCCGCCTCGCACGGCGGCACGGTCTCGGTGTGGAGCGTCGAGGGCCAGGGCTCGACCTTCACCGTCCGGCTGCCCGCCGGACAGAACCCGTCGCCGGCCACGGCGACGTCCCTGGACGCACCCGCAACACCCAACCCCCTTCCTGCCCCGGAGGCCCGATCGTGACCCGTGTACTGGTGGTCGAGGACGAGGAGTCGTTCAGCGACGCCCTGTCGTACATGCTTCGCAAGGAGGGGTTCGAGGTGGCCGTCGCCGCCACCGGCCCCGACGCGCTGGAGCAGTTCGAGCGCAACGGCGCCGACCTCGTCCTGCTCGACCTGATGCTGCCCGGGCTGCCCGGCACGGAGGTCTGCCGCCAGCTCCGGGTCCGCTCCAACGTGCCCGTGATCATGGTGACCGCCAAGGACAGCGAGATCGACAAGGTGGTCGGCCTGGAGATAGGTGCCGACGACTACGTCACCAAGCCCTACTCCACCCGCGAGCTGGTCGCCCGGATCCGCGCGGTGCTGCGCCGCCGCGGTGAGGACGGCGGGACCGGCAACGACGGCGGCGGCCCCGGCGCGCTGGAGGCGGGCCCGGTCCGGATGGACGTGGACCGGCACGTGGTGACCGTGGACGGCGCCAAGGTCGACCTGCCGCTCAAGGAGTTCGACCTGCTGGAGATGCTGCTGCGCAACGCCGGCCGGGTGCTGACCCGGATGCAGCTGATCGACCGGGTCTGGGGCGCGGACTACGTCGGCGACACCAAGACCCTGGACGTGCACGTCAAGCGGCTGCGGGCGAAGATCGAGCCCGACCCGGGCGCGCCGCGCTACCTGGTGACGGTCCGTGGCCTGGGCTACAAGTTCGAGCCGTAAACGGCACCGCGCGCACGACGAGGGCCGCACTCCCCGGAAGGGGGTGCGGCCCTCGGCCGTGCGCGGGGCGCGAGCGCTCCGCGCCGGTTGCTCAGTGCGCCGAGGCGCTCGCGCTGGCGGGCGAGCCGCTGGCCGGGGCGGAGGCCGCACCGCTCGCGCCGGCGGACGCGGAGGTGCTCGCGCCGGCCGAGGCGGGGGCGCTCGCCGAGGCGCCGGCGGAGGCCGACCCGCTCGCCGGGGCCGAGGCCGAGGCCGACGGGGTGGCCGGGCCGAACGACTCGTAGGCGCCGGTGGCCGGCAGCACCTGGGCCTGCACGTCCACCTTGCCGGCGGAGGAGAAGGCGAAGCTGGTCGGCGCGAAGCCGCCGACCGGGAGGGTCGCGCCGTCCGCGTGGGCCGAGGGCTGGCCCGGGCCGCCGACCAGCACCGCGCCCATCGCGGGGATCACGATGCCGCCGGGCAGCGGGGCGCCCTTGGCGTCCTGGAAGGTGGCGTTGGTGCCGCCGATGGTGACGGACTGCAGGGTCTCCGGGGCGGAGCCGGTGTTGCTGATGTTGACCGTCAGGTTCGCCGGGCCGGGCTCGCTGCTGGTCTGCGTCAGGCCGACGACGACCACGATCGCGTTGAGCTTGAGGTCGTTGCCCAGCGAGGTGGCCGCACTGTTCGGCTTGATCTGCAGGGTCTGCGAGCTGGTGCCGGGACCGTCCGCGCAGGCGGAGAGCGAGAGGGCGGAGAGGGCGAGAACGATGGCGGCAATGCCACCGCGTCGAAGGCTGCGGCTCACGGCGGCGGCATCTCCTTGGTCGCGTGTCGGTTTGTCAGCGCCCAGCGTACCGACCGCACTTATCCGGCCCTCACGGGGTGGCCCCGTGTCGCGGACCGAGCCCCCCGGGCGGCGGCGGTACCAGAGGTTCCGGAACCGCCGCAAGATCAGATCACGATCGGGAAACAGTGAATATCCGGTGATGACTTCAAGATCGGTTGCGGCGTTTCCGAGGTGGCGTGCGGGGTTTCAACCGGACCGAGAAGGGCCTCCGACCTGCGGGAAGCCCCCGCACAGGGGTGGCCGCAGCACGTCCCGGGGGTCCTTGTCAAGCCCCGAGACCGGCCCTGACCTGCGAAAACGCCCTTCGGGCGGACGGAAAAGCGTGTTATTCTGGAAAGCCACGGAAGGGGTCCTGTCACATGACGTTCAAGGTTGGCGACACGGTGGTCTACCCCCATCACGGGGCTGCACTGATCGAGGCCATCGAAATTCGCCAGATCAAAGGTGTGGACAAGACCTACCTGGTGCTGAAGGTTCAGCAGGGTGACCTCACGCTGCGCGTTCCCGCGGAGAACGCGGAGTTCGTCGGCGTGCGCGACGTGGTCGGCCAGGAGGGTCTGGACCGGGTCTTCGAGGTGCTGCGCGCGCCGTACACCGAGGAGCCCACCAACTGGTCTCGCCGCTACAAGGCGAACCTCGAGAAGCTCGCATCGGGCGACGTGATCAAGGTCGCCGAGGTGGTCCGCGACCTGTGGCGGCGCGAGCGCGAGCGCGGCCTGTCGGCCGGCGAGAAGCGGATGCTCGCCAAGGCGCGGCAGATCCTCGTCAGCGAGCTGGCGCTGGCGGAGAACACCAACGAGGACAAGGCGGAGACGCTGCTCGACGAGGTGCTCGCCTCGTAACGAGCGGCGCGTTCGCGTTGCAGTGCAACAACACAGCGCCCGGCGCTGCGGTGTCACCGAGGATCAGCTGGACAATGGATCAGCTGGTCCTCGTGTGGTGCGGTGGCCACCCGGGCGCTGTGGCATGCCCGGGCTCGCCAGGGTCGATCGAACGAGCCGGGGTGTCGATCACGCCGGCCGTGGGGGAACCGCGGGCCGGGCAGACCGGTACCCGAGAGGCGGCGCCGGGTGGAAGGGGTCCGGTGCACCGTCTGACGGGTACGCCAGGGCCATACCCACTTCGCCGAAGGAGTGAAACCTGAACACCACAGGAGTAGTGGCAGCTGCCGTGGTTCCCGCCGCCGGGCGGGGCGAACGGCTCGGACCGGGGGCGCCCAAGGCGCTGCGCGAACTGGGCGGTGCGCCGCTGCTGGTGCACGCCGTCCGGGCGCTGGCGAGCAGTCGGGCGGTCGGCCTGGTCGTGGTGGCGGCGCCGGCCGACGGCGTCGCCGAGGTGGTCGGCCTGCTGGACAGCCACGGGTTGGCCGGCAAGGACGTCCGGGTGGTGGCCGGCGGGGCGACCCGCCAGGAGTCGGTCCGGCTGGGCCTGGCCGCCGTCCCGGAGGAGACCGGCATCGTGCTGGTGCACGACGCCGCCCGGCCGCTGGTGCCGGTCGAGGTGGTGGACGCGGTGGTGGCCGCCGTCCGCGCCGGGGCGCCGGCCGTGGTGCCGGCGGTGCCGCTGGCCGACACCGTCAAGCGGGTCGGGCCGGGCGGGCCGGGGCGGCCGGAGCCGGTGCTGGACACCCCGGACCGCTCGACCCTGCGCGCGGTGCAGACCCCGCAGGGCTTCCGGCGCGAGCTGCTGGCCGAGGTGCACGCCAAGGCGCTGGCCGAGGAGTCGGCGGGCGGCGGTCCGGCGGTGACGGACGACGCCGGGCTGGTGGAGTGGTACGGCGACCAGGTGGTCGTGGTGCCCGGCCACGAGGAGGCTTTCAAGGTGACGCGGCCGCTGGACCTGGTGCTGGCCGAGGCGGTACTCGCGCGACGGAGGGCGTCCGATGGCTTCTGACGATCAGTCAATTCCGGTCCGCCCGTCGGTCCCCCTGCTGCCGCTGGTCGGCATCGGCACCGACGTGCACGCGTTCGCCGACGGCGTGCCGCTGCACGTGGCTGGGCTGCACTGGGAGGGCGCCCCGCAGGGGCTGGCCGGGCACTCGGACGGCGACGTGGCGGCGCACGCGGCCTGCAACGCGATCTTCTCGGCCGCCGGACTCGGCGACCTGGGCACCCACTTCGGCACCGACCGGCCCGAGTGGGCCGGTGCGGCCGGCACCACGCTGCTGGCCGAGGCGGCCCGGATCGTCCGGGCGGCCGGCTTCGAGATCGGCAACATCGCGGTGCAGGTGATCGGGGTGCGGCCGCGGATCGGCAGTCGCCGGGAGGAGGGGGAGAAGGCGCTCTCGGCGGCGGCCGGCGCGCCGGTCTCGCTCTCCGCGGCGACCACCGACGGGCTCGGCATGACCGGGCGCGGCGAGGGCCTGGTCGGGCTGGCCACCGCGCTGGTCTACCGGACGGGTTGAGTCGCACGGGTTTGAGTCGAACGGGTTGAGCCGGGCGACGCGGGCGGGCTGACCGGAGCGGCGGACTCCGGTTGGCCACGGTGCGTCATCCCGGCTCGTACCGGCGTCACATCGCCGCAGTACGCCGCAGCAAGGGCGGGGCCCGCCGAGAATCGTTTGCCTCTGGTACCGACAAAGGGTGGCGAGGCACCGCCCACTTCCCACTACTCTGGACGCTGTGAGCCTTCGCCTGTACGACACCAGCACCCGCCAGGTACGCGACTTCGTCCCGCTTGTACCGGGCTGTGTCTCGATCTACCTGTGCGGTGCGACCGTGCAGAGCGCGCCGCACATCGGGCACATCCGGTCCGGCCTCAACTTCGACATGATGCGCCGTTGGTTCGCCCACCGCGGCTACCAGGTGACGTTCGTGCGCAACGTCACCGACATCGACGACAAGGTGATCCGCAAGGAGCACGAGCTCGGCGTGCCCTGGTGGCAGATCGCCTACGCCAACGAGCGCGCCTTCAACGACGGTTACACCGCGCTCGGCTGCCTGCCGCCGACCGTCGAGCCGCGGGCCACCGGGCACATCCCCGAGATGATCGACATGATGCAGGCGTTGATCGCCCGGGGCCACGCCTACGCGGCCGACGGCAACGTCTACTTCGACGTCAAGTCCTTCCCCGAGTACCTGCAGCTCTCCAACCAGAAGCTGGAGAACCTGCTGCAGCCCGAGGGCGAGGGCGAGACCGGCAAGCGCGACCCGCGCGACTTCGCGATGTGGAAGGCCGCCAAGGAGGGCGAGCCCAGCTGGAACACCCCCTGGGGGGCCGGCCGGCCGGGCTGGCACCTGGAGTGCTCCGCGATGGTGCACAAGTACCTGGGCAAGGCCTTCGACATCCACGGCGGCGGGATCGACCTGATCTTCCCGCACCACGAGAACGAGATCGCGCAGTCCAAGGCGTTCGGCGACGAGTTCGCCAACTTCTGGGTGCACAACGCCTGGGTCACCATGGCCGGCGAGAAGATGAGCAAGTCGCTCGGCAACTCGGTGCTGGTCTCCGAGATGGTGCAGCGCTGGCGGCCGATCGTGCTCCGCTACTACCTGGGCAGCCCGCACTACCGCTCGATGATCGAGTACAGCGAGGAGTCGCTGCGCGAGGCCGAGGCCGGCTTCAGCCGGATCGAGGGCTTCATCCAGCGGGTGGTCGAGCGCTGCGGCCCGGTGGAGCCGGCCGCCGAGGTGCCGCCGGCCTTCGCCGAGGCGATGGACGACGACCTGGGCGTGCCGCAGGCGTTGGCCGTGGTGCACACCGCCGTCCGGCAGGGCAACAGCGCGCTGACCGCGGACGACAAGGAGAACGCGGTCGCCCGGCTCGCCGAGGTCCGTGCGATGCTCGGAGTGCTCGGCCTCGACCCGCTCGACCCGATGTGGGCCGGCGCGGAGCACGGGGACGACCTGCACGGCGTGGTCGACTCGCTGGTCGGCCTGGTGCTGGAGCAGCGCCAGGCGGCCCGCGCCCGCAAGGACTTCGCCACCGCGGACGCGATCCGCGACCAGCTCGGCCTGGCCGGACTGGCGATCGAGGACACCCCGTCCGGCCCGCGCTGGACGCTCAACCAGTAGCCGCGCGCGCTCCGCGCGCGAGGCGCCGGTGGGCCGTACTCTCCATGAGTACGGCCCCTTCGGCATGACGCAGACAGATTTCGAAAGACAGGAAGCCACACCATGGCCGGCAACAGCCAGCGCAGGAACCGCCGCAACCCCGGGTCGAAGAAGGGTGCGAGTGTCGGTACCGGCGGCCACAGCCGGAAGGCGCTGCAGGGCAAGGGCCCGACCCCGCCCGGCGAGGAGCGCAAGGGCCACCCGAAGCAGCGCGCCGCCAACGCGGCGCTCAAGCGCGAGCGCGACGCCAAGGCCCGGGCCGGCATGCGCCGGTCCGGCGGGGCCGGCCGGGGCGGGCGCGGCGGCGCCGGCAGCGCCGAGCTGGTGGTCGGCCGCAACTCGGTGGCCGAGGCGCTGCAGGGCGGGGTGCCGGCCACCGCGCTCTACGTGATGCAGTTCATCGACACCGACGACCGGGTGCGCGACGCCTTCCAGGCCGCCAACGACCGCGGCATCCCGCTGATGGAGGCGCCCCGGCCGCAGCTGGACCAGATGACCGGTGGGCTGAACCACCAGGGCCTGGTGCTCCAGGTGCCGCCGTACGAGTACGCGCACCCGGACGACCTGCTGGTCGCCGCGGCCGACGCCGGCGAGGACGCGCTGATCATGGCGCTGGACGGGGTGACCGACTCGCGCAACCTGGGCGCCGTGGTCCGCTCGGCCGCCGCCTTCGGCGCGCACGGCGTGGTGATCCCGGAGCGCCGGGCGGCCGGCATGACCGCCGGTGCGTGGAAGACCTCCTCCGGTGCCGCGGCCCGGCTGCCCGTCGCCCGGGCGACCAACCTGACCCGGACTCTGGAGGCCTACCAGAAGGCCGGTCTGATGGTGGTCGGCCTGGCCGCCGACGGCACGGCCGAGCTGGGCGACCTGGAGCTGCTGACCGGTCCGGTGGTGGTCGTCGCCGGCAGCGAGGGCAAGGGCCTGTCCCGGCTGGTCTCGGAGACCTGCGACATGCTGGTGCGGATCCCGATGTCCGGGCTGACCGAGTCGCTGAACGCCGGTGTGGCCTCCGGGATCGTGCTCTACGAGGCGGCCCGGCTGCGGTCCAAGCGCTGAGCCGGCGGGCCGGTCGCTGAGCCGTCGGGTGCCGGCGCGCCAGTCCTGGTTCGCTTGTGCCCGGGTTCTGCCCGGATCGGTCCTGATCGATCACTCTCCCGCACGGGACTGACCGCATCCGTCAGCCACGCCGAGAGTTGCACTCGGGAGAGTGTCCTAACCGGGCGTCACCCGGTTAGAGGGGCGTGGACACCAGAACACGTCGACGCTCCAGGCTGGGCCAAACGGCGGGGGCAGGGATAGCGGCCGAACCCGGCCTCAGCACGGTCCGGGTGCCGAGCGACCCGGGACGGCTCAGCAGCACCCAGGTGAGTTTCCGGGTCCGGCTGGCCGCACCGGTCGCGTCACTGATCGACCCGCCGCCGCCGGCCGCCGGGCCGTACGCCGACGCGTTCGGGCGCGCCTACGCCTCGCTCAGCTACGGCGGGCGGCCCGGGCTGGTCCGGGCCGGGGCGGCCGACGCCGCCCCGGCGCGCGGCGGCGTCGGCGCCGGCCGGCGCAAGGGCCGGGTCACCGCCGTCACCTGGAGCGGCCAGGCGGCCCCCGGCGACCTGGCGGCCACTCAGCTGCTGGACGCGGTGCGGCTGAACACCGTGTCCGGGGCCACCGTCGGGGGCGGCTCCTCCGGCGCCCGGGCGCTCGGCTCGGTCGGACTGGCCGACCCGGAGACCGAGACCACCCAGCCGCTGGAGACCGTGCCCGGCTGGGACAGCGACCCGGTCGGCGGCGGCCGCACCCGCTACGGCGGCCGGGGCGGCGTGCCGCGCCAGCCCGCCGGTGCCGACCGGCGCGCGGTGCCCACCCGGATCAACCGGCCCGGCTGGCGACCGGACGGCGAACTGCCGCAGCACTCGGCGAGCAGCGGCGAACCCAGCCGGCACGCCTGGTACCCGGGGCGCCGGGTGGACCTCGGGCTGGTGCTGCTGCCGCTGCGGATGCTGCTCGGCTCGCTCTCGGTCTACGCCGGCTTCAGCAAGCTCTGCGACCCGGTGTACTTCGACGGCGGCGACCGCGGCTCGATGATGCGCTGGCTCTCCTCGCTGCACCCGTGGCGCAGCGCCCAGCCGCTGCTGGACTTCGCCATGGCGCACCCGGTGGGCGCGGGCCTCGGGGTCTCCTTCACCGAGGTCGTGGTCGGCGTGCTGACCCTGCTCGGCCTGTGGCAGCGGCTGGCGGCCGGCGCGGCGATGCTGCTCTCGGCGGCGCTGCTGTTCACCGTCAGCTGGCGGGCCGTGCCGGTCTACGACACCCCCGACCTGATCTTCCTGGCGGCCTGGAGCCCGCTCCTGATGGCCGGCGCGCCGTACGCCTCGCTGGACGGGCGGCTCGCGCTGGAGGCCTGGCGGCGGTACGGGCCGCAGGCGCCGGGCGCGGTGCGGCGGCGGGTGCTGCGTCGCGGCACCGTGGTGGCCACCGTGGTGATCGGCCTGACCATGCTGCTCGGTTCGCTGCTCGGCGCCGCGGTGCGCACCAGCGGGCGGACCGCGCCGGTGCCGGCCCCGCCGACCGACTACGGCACGCCGGTCTGGCCCGCCGTCACGGGCGCGCCGGGCTCGGCCCGTCCGGCGGCCCCGGCCGGGCACAGCGGGGCGCCGTCGCCGAGCGCCTCGACCGGCTCGCCCACCCCGTCGCCCGCCGCCCAGCCCTCGCACAGCCCCAAGCCGCACGCCTCCGGCGCCGCGCACGGGGAGAGCGGGGCGGGCAGCAGCAGCGCTCCGGCCGCCGCGCCGGGCGGTGCGCCGGCCGGCAGTGCCGCGCCGGCGCCCACCAGCGGTGGGGCGGGCGGGAACCGGGCGCCCAAGCCGAGCCCGACCGGCGGCGGACTGCTCGGCGGGGTGCTGGGCAGCGGGCCGCCGGCCGGCGGGCTGCTGCCGTCGACGCTGGGCATGCCGGCGGGCGGCCGGTCGACGGGCGGGCCGGTGGTCTGACCGGTCCGAGGCACCGGCGCAGGTGCCGACGGAGGTACTGACGGAGGTGCTGACGGAGGTGCCCCTCCCGCTCTCGTGGCGGGTGGGGCACCTCCGTTTTCGACGTGGCGGCCTGACGTGCCGTCAGCCGGTCGTCGCGGCGAGCTCCTTGGCGGCCTCGGTGAGGTCCTTGGCGGTGTCGATGGCCCGCCAGTAGACGCCCTGCGGCAGCTGGTAGCCGGCCAGCCGGCGGGCCCGGGCCAGCTGCGGGAAGGTGGTCCGCTCGTGGTCGCCGACCTCGGGCAGCAGCTCGGCGAAGCCGGCCGCGAAGACGTAGAGCCCCGCGTTGATCAGGAACGGCGAGGGCGGGGCCTCGATGAAGTCCAGCACGTTGCCGAACTGGTCGGTCTCCACGGCGCCCCAGGGGATCCGCGGCCGGGCCAGGGCGAGGGTGGCCAGGGCGTCCCGCTCGTGGTGGAAGGCGGCCATCTCGCGCAGGCTGAACCGGGTCCAGATGTCGCCGTTGGTGGCGTACCAGGGCTCCTGCGGGCGCGGCAGCGCGGCGGCGGCGAACTTCAGCCCGCCGCCCCGGCCGAGCGGCTCGGTCTCCACCACGGTCTCGACCCGCAGCGGCAGTTCGGCCTCGGCCAGCCACTTCTGCAGCACCTCGGCCAGATGGCCGCAGGAGATCACCACGTCGGTCACGCCTTCGGCTGCCAGCCAGGCGAGTTGGTGTCCCACGATCGGCATGCCGGTGCCGGGGATCTCGACCAGCGGCTTGGGCCGGTCGTCGGTGTACGGGCGCAGCCGGGAACCCTGTCCGCCGGCCAGGATCACGGCCTGCGTGACGTCGGGAGAACTCGGGGCGAGGGGGTGCGGTGAGCCGGTCATGTGGGCAGGATAGGCCCGCTCCGTGCGGGGGCGGCCCGGCTCGCGCGGATCCCGCTCGGATCGGCCGGCCCCCGGGAGCGGACGGTCAGCCGCCGATGCCCGCCGCGAACGAGCCGTCGCAGACCGGGCGGGCGAAGGACCGGGCGCGCGCCACGTCGCCCTGGTACTGCTTCAGCGTCGCCTGGCCCAACTCGCGGGCCAGCGTGGTGCAGTACGGGGTGAGCGAGGGCTGCTGGTGCATGCTGCGCTCCAGCAGGTCCAGCGCGGCCGGGGCGCCGTCGGTGCGCAGCTCGGACAGCAGGTCGGCCCGGAGGGCGTCCACCGGGGACAGGCCCTGCTGGGAGGCGTCCGTGGCGGCGGGTGCCCGGCCGATGCCGGGGGCGCTGCCGCTCGCGGCGGCCACCACCTGCTGGTCGTCACTGGTCGGCGGGGCCCAGGCGACCCGGGTCACGGCGAGGGTGCCGGTGGTCACCAGGACCACGGGCAGGGTCAGGGCGATGGTCTGGCCGATGCGGCGAACGAGCTGCTTCACGGCAGTGAGGTTAGCGTCGTGTGAGGGGTGCTCGACACTCCGTCACACGGACGAGTGACGACGTGTCAGGCCCCGCCGGACGGGTGTCCGACGGGGCCCGGTGCGCGTTCGAGGGCCGCCGCCCGGGGCTCAGTCGCTCAGGCGGGCGCCGGTCGAGCTGGAGAAGACGTGGGTCTCGCCGCCGACCGGGACCACGTGGATGGTCTCGCCCTTCTCCGGCACGCCGCGGCCGTGCACCCGGACCACGATGTCCTTGTCCTCGCCGCCGACCTTGGTGGTGCCGTAGACGAAGCCGTCCGCGCCGAGCTCCTCGACCACGTTGACCGTGACGGCCACGCCCTCGATGCCGCCCTCGGAGACGATCTGGAAGTGCTCCGGGCGGATGCCGACGGTCACCGTCTTGTCGTTGCCGGCGCCGGCCAGCTGGGCCCGGTCGATGTTGATCAGCGAGCCACCGAACTTCACGCCGCCGTCCACCAGCGGGACGTCCACCAGGTTCATCGCGGGGGAGCCGATGAAGCCGGCCACGAAGACGTTGGCGGGCTTGTCGTACATCCGGCGCGGAGAGTCCACCTGCTGGAGCAGGCCGTCCTTGAGCACGGCGACCCGGTCGCCCATGGTCATGGCCTCGGTCTGGTCGTGGGTGACGTAGACCGTGGTGATGCCCAGGCGGCGCTGCAGGCCGGCGATCTGGGTGCGGGTGGAGACGCGGAGCTTGGCGTCCAGGTTGGACAGCGGCTCGTCCATCAGGAAGACCTGCGGCTCGCGGACGATCGCGCGGCCCATCGCGACGCGCTGGCGCTGACCGCCGGAGAGCGCCTTCGGCTTGCGGTCCAGGTACTCCGTCAGGTCGAGGATCTTGGCGGCCTCCTCGACCTTCTTGCGGATCTCCGCCTTGTTCACGCCGGCGATCTTGAGCGCGAAGCCCATGTTGTCGGCGACGCTCATGTGCGGGTAGAGCGCGTAGTTCTGGAACACCATGGCGATGTCCCGGTCCTTCGGCGGCAGGTTGGTGACGTCCCGCTCGCCGATCCGGATCGCGCCGCCGTTGACGTCCTCCAGGCCGGCCAGCATCCGCAGGCTGGTGGACTTGCCGCAGCCGGACGGGCCGACCAGGACGAGGAACTCGCCGTCCTCGATGTGCAGGTCGAGCGCGTCGACCGCGGGCTTCTTGCCGCCGGGGTAGAGGCGGGTCGCCTTGTCGTACGTGACCGAGGCCATGGTGTTCTCCTTCACCGGCAGGAACGTGCCGGACGATCCGAGTAAAGGTTGGGTTGTCCGCCGCCCCGGAGTGGTCCAGACCACTTCTGGGCGACTTTCGGCCGAGGCTACCTGCCGTTTCCCCTGCTTGTCAGCCCCCTCGCGCCAATGATTCGGGTACCAGTCCGATCACGCCCGCAATCCGGCCCCGCCGACCCACCCCGCCCGGTAGACTGCCCCCCGGTACCGCCGTGGCCCGCCGCGGACGGTCACCGTGCCTCCTTAGCTCAGCTGGCCAGAGCACCGCTCTTGTAAAGCGGGGGTCGTCGGTTCGAACCCGACAGGGGGCTCAGTGTGTGAGGTGTCCGAAGGGCCGGCTCGGCGGGGTGATCCCCGGGGGCCGGCCCTTCGTCGTGTGTTCGTCGTGCGTCGGGCGGGGGCCGGTGACGGGGTGTCAGTCGTCGTGCCGGTCCACGGTTTTGCTCAACTCACTGGTTGGCTTCGGTGAGTTGTTGGACGAATTCGGTGAACTGGGCTGCGGTGGAGTGGCTGTAGAACTGCTTGGGCGAGATCTTGGGCAGGTTCTGCGCCCGCATTTCGGCGAGGACCCGGACGACGAGGAGTGAGTTCCCGCCGAGGGTGAAGAAGTTGTCCTGGAGGCTCACCGGGGTGTTGAGCTGCTTGCTCCAGATGCGCAGGACGGTGTCGGCGATCGAGCTGGTGGCGGGCTCGGGGGTGTCGATCGGGTCGTCGGCCGGCGCGGTGCGCGGGTCGGGGAGTTGGGCGGTGTCGGGCTTCCCGTTGATGGTCAGCGGGATTCCGGTGACCTGGGTGAGCGTCGCGGGCGTCATGTAGTCGGGAAGCATGGCCTTGGCGTGCGCGAGTACGAGGGCGCGGTCGCCCGCCGCCTCCAGGACGACGTAGGCGTC
Organism: Kitasatospora viridis; assembly: GCF_007829815.1. Taxonomy (NCBI): domain Bacteria; kingdom Bacillati; phylum Actinomycetota; class Actinomycetes; order Kitasatosporales; family Streptomycetaceae; genus Kitasatospora; species Kitasatospora viridis. The sequence continues at coordinate 3,438,299 of NZ_VIWT01000001.1, forward strand.
GATCCGGCTGCTGGCGGGGTCGTCGGGCTGGTCGCGGTTGACGACGACGGCTGCGGCGGTCACCTGGGGTGCGCCGAGCAGCACCGTGCGGATCTCGTCGAGTTCGATGCGGTGTCCGCGGATCTTGACCTGGTTGTCGAGCCGGCCGAGGTGGTCCAGGCGCCCGTCGAGGTGCAGCCGGCCCTTGTCACCGCTGCGGTAGATCCGTTCGCCGGTGGCTTCGTCGAGGATGAACCGCTGCCCGGTCAGTTCGGGTTGGCCGAGGTATTCGCCGGCCACGCCGGCGCCGCCGACGTAGATCTCGCCGGCGGGGCCGGGCGGCAGGACCCGTCCTTGCGCGTCGCGGATGGACACCGACCACCCCGGCAGCGCGCGGCCGACCGATCGTGAGCCGGTGACGACTTCGTGCGGGGTGACCGTCTGGGCGGTGACGTGCACGGTGGTCTCGGTGATGCCGAACATGTTGACCACGCGGCAGTCGGTGGCCGGGTGGCGGGTGAACCAGGGCGCCAGCATGCGCACGTCCAGTGGCTCGCCGCCGAAGACGACCAGTCGCAGGGCCAGGTCCCGGCGGACGTGCTGGTCGGTGCGGATGAGCTGGGCGAACGCCGAGGGTGTCTGGTTGAGCACGGTGACGCGCTGCTCGGCCAGCAGGGTGTAGAACTCCTCGGTGTCGCGGGTGGTCCAGTAGGGCACGACGACCAGGCGGCCGCCGGTGAGCAGGCAGCCCCAGATCTCCCAGACGGAGAAGTCGAAGGCGCTGGAGTGGAACAGCGTCCAAGTGTCGTCGGGACCGAGGGCGAGGTCCCCGGTGGTGGCCTGCAGCAGCGCCAGCACGTTGCGGTGCGGCACCACCACGCCCTTGGGCGTGCCGGTCGAACCGGACGTGTAGATCACGTAGGCGGGGTCCTCGCCGCCTTCGTCGGCCCGCGCGCCGGCCGGCGTCGGGTCCGCTGCCAGTCGGGTCAGTTCGCCCGGGGTCAGCAGCCGGGTGCCGGGGACCGCGGGGAAGTTCGGTGCGGAGGTGATGATGACGGGCATCCCCGCGTTGCGGGCGGTGAAGCCCAGGCGCTGCTCCGGGTAGCGCGGGTCCATCGGCACGTACGCGCAGTCCGCCTTGAGCACGCCGAGCAGGGTGACCACCAGCTCGGCGTCCCGTTCCAGGCAGACGCCGATCCGGCTGCCGGGTGCGACGTCCAGTGCGCGCAGGCCCGCGGCCACCGCGTCCGCCCGCTCGTCCAGCTGACGGTAGGTCAGCTGCTCCTCGCCGGCCAGCAGTGCCACGGCCTGGGGCTGCTTGGCGGCCATCTCCTCGAAGGCGCGGTCGATCCGCCCCCGCACGGGCGCGGCGTCGCCTGCTCCGCCCACCCGCAGGACTGCCGCCCGTTCGGTGTGCGGCAGCAGTTCCAGCTCGGACAGCGGCCGCTGCGCCGCGCTGTTCGCCAGCTGCTCGGCCAGGTGGGCCACGTGCGCGCAGAACTGCCGCGCGATGGAGGCGTCCACGATGCCCTGGTCGAACCGGCAGTCCGCGCGGGACGAGCCGCGGTCGAGCTGGATGGTGAGCGGGAGCACCGGCGCCAGGCAGGCCGTGTAGCTGCCCTCCTCGAAGGCCGGGCTCAGGACGACCCCGACCGGCGGCGGCTCGTGGGGTGCGACCGGTGCCTGGTCGAAGCGCCGCAGGAAGTCCGCGATCGAACCCTGCGGATGCTCGTCCAGCGGGTGGGCGCCGAGGTGCTCGCCCGTGCCGTCGCTCAGGTCCAGCACGCCCAGTTCCGTCCGGTCCCCGCCGCCGTACCGGCTCACGGCCAGGGCGATCGCGGGCACCAGGAGCTGCTCGGCTCGTCCGCCGAGCGCGGTGAGGTCGATCCGCGCGCTGCCGACGACCCCGTGCAGCCGCGGGTCGCCCAGGCCCCAGTCGAGGCGGCCGCGGTGCGCGAGGCCGGGCCGGGTGGCGGTGGGCCACGCCGGCAGGCTGTCGCCGGACCCGTCCAGCAGCAGTCGGGCGATCCGCCGCAGCGCGGCCGGTGGGATCACCGCGCGGACGGCCACCAGGACCAGGTCCGTGGTGCCGTCGAGGTAGTTGAGGGCCACGGCCCGCAGGGGAGGGCCGTCCTGGTGGATCGGCCGCAGGGACTCGGCGCGCCTGCGGTCCCGGGCCAGCGGCTCGTCGGCGCCGGCCGGCACCGGGGTCTGCCAGACCCGGACGGGACCGGGCATCGCCCCGGACAGCAGGTGCTGCGGATCGGCCGCGCCGGGCAGCCGCAGCACGAGGCTGTGGCAGCCGGCGGCCAGTTCATCGATCGTCGGTGTCGTCACGGGTGGGACCTCCTGGTCATCGGGACGTGAAGCCGCCGTCCACGGTCAGCACGCTGCCGGTCACCTGGCGGGATTCGTCCGCCGCGAGCCACAGCGCCGCGTTCGCGATGTCGGACGGCTCGATCAGTGCGTTCATCGGCTGGTCCCGGACGAAGATCTGCTCGTGCTCGGCGACCGGGACATCCAGCGATCGGGCGATCTCGGCGAGCATCCGACCCTCCATCACCGGCTCGTCGCGGACCGAGCCGGGGCACAGCGCGTTCACCCGCACCCGCATCGGGGCGTAGTCCAGGGCCGCGGCCTTGGTCAGTCCGATCAGCCCGTGCTTGGCCGCGACGTAGCTCGCGAAATGCCGGTATCCGACCGTGCCCGCGGTGGAGGACACGTTGATGATGCTGCCGGACCTGCGTTGGACCATCACCGGTGCGACCGCCTTCATCATCCGCCAGGCGCCGGAGAGGTCGACGTCGAGCATGAGCGACCACTCCCGCTCGGTGATGTCGTGGGTGACCTTCCCGGAGGGCGAGGCGATGCCGGCGTTGTTGACCAGCACGTCCACCGTGCCGAACCGGTCCAGCGCCTGATCGACCGCCAGCGCGCACTGCTCGGAGTCGCGCACGTCCACGGCGGCGGTCACGGCCGCGGCGCCCGCGCGCCGGCACAGGGCGGCGGTGTGTTCCAGCTGGCTGGACGATCCGAGCGGGTAGGGCACGTCGGCCAGGTCCTGCGTGATGTCCAGCAGCAGCAGGTCGGCTCCCTCCTCGGCGAACCTGAGCGCGCAGGCGCGGCCCAGGCCGCGGGCCGCGCCGGTGACGATCACGGTCTTGCCGGTCAGCCGCATGCCGGGCTCCCGGCGATCACCTGCAGCAGCCGTTCGGTCTCGTCGACCAGGTACATGTGGCCGCCGGGCAGTTCCTGGTAGGTGAACGAACCCCGCGTCACCTCGGCCCATTGTTCGGCCTGCTCCCGGGAGACGAGTTCGTCGTGCTCGCCGCGCAGCGAGGTGATCGGTACCGAGAGCGGCTCGGTGCCGGTCGCCAGGTAGTTCTCGTGCATCTCCACGTCGGCGCGCAGGATCGGGAGCAGGACCTCAAGCAGGTCGGGATCGTCGAAGGCCGCGTGCCGATAGCCGGCGAACCGCTGCACCCCGGCGATGAACTGCTCGTCGGGCAGGCCGGTGGCCCGTTCGGTCCGTCCGTCGTGCGGCCCCGGTGAACCACTGACGAACAGGTGGCGAAGTCCGGGGTGGCCGATCCGCTCCAGTTCCCTGGCGATCTCGTAGGCGAGCACTGCGCCGAGACTGTGCCCGAACAGTGCGATGTTCCCGTCGCCGGCGCCGGACACGATTTTGGGCGTCAGTTCGGCGACGGCGTCCGCGACCTCGGTGAACGGGTCGTCAATGAATCGTTCCTCGCGCCCCGGCAGCTGGATCGGAAGTACCGTGACTTCCGGTATGCCGCGCTTTTCCCATTCCCGGAAGAAACCGGCGCCGCCGCCGGCGAAAGGCAGACAGGCGAGAAAGAGCTGCTGTGTAACCATCGGCCCCCAACTTCCTCATCGTTGACGACGGGGAGTGTAGCCCAGGAGCTGTGGTAGATGATCTATCTCCTGGGCGGTAACCGATCTATGTCCTGATTTGAGCTGCGGCGTCCGATCGAAGGTTGCACCAAGGGGCGGGGCGGGCTGCCCCGGAGTCGGTGTCAAGTACGCGCGGCCGACGGTCGGTACCCAAGTGGAGTGCACGGCTCCGATATCGCCGGATCGGATCGCCAGCATCCAACTCGCCATGTTCTAGGGCCTGTTGGCCAAGTCGGCGCAAGCTCGACGGAAGGCCTCGCAGGGCCGGGATCGGCTGCGCGAACGCCGCCGCCGGGTGGCGCGCCGATGTCGATCACAAAAAAACCCCCATCTGTCCTTAAAGCGTTTATGCCTTTGTGGATCGCGTACCGCACCAATCCAGACAAAGATCGACCACCGTCCCTATCCGCCCCCGCGGTGACTCCGCCGTCCCGGCCCGCTGTGCGAGTGCGTCGAACCCGTAATGTGAGTCGGCCTCAAACAGTCGATGGGCAAGGGCAGTACGGGCGATGGCGATCTTGTACCGGCAGAGTCGGTGTGGTTATAGTCGCCAGCGTGGTGGATCACCATGCGTGTCGATCGGGAAAGTTGCCGGGGTTCATGAGACTGGGCGGTTCGATGACTTCTTCGTGTTGGGCGATATTCACTGGCCATGAAAACGGACGACACCGGGATGTGATGAAGTGAGCACCAGTCAGCCCCCCGTCACCCAAACCGAGCGAATTCTCGCCGAGATCTGGTGCGACATCCTCGAACTCGACGAAGTCGGAGTGACCGACAACTTCTTCGAAGTCGGCGGCTACTCGATGCTCATGCAAATGGTGCGGGAGCAGATCGCGCAGCGCACCGGTATCCGGCCGACCCTTCCGCAGCTGTTCATCTACTCCACGATCCGGACGTGTGCCGCATTCCTCGACGGATCGGCACAGGTGCAGGAGCCGGTGGCGGTCGTCGAGGAAAAGGCCGCGGTCCCGGACTCCGCCGGCCCGGGGGCCGAGTGGCGCGACACGGACATCGCCGTCATCGGACTGGCCTGCCGTTTCGCGGACGCGACGGATCCCGACCAGTTCTGGGACAACCTCGTGGCCGGTGTGGACAGCATCAGCCGCTTCCCCAAGAAGAGCTTCCTCACCCCCGGCGGCAGCACGAAGGAGTACGTCCCCGCGGGCGGCCTGCTGGAGACGCCGGAGTGGTTCGACGCGAGCTACTTCGGCTACACCCCGCGCGAGGCCCTGCTCATCGACCCCCAGCACCGGATCCTGCTGGAGTGCTCGCTGGAGGCGATCGAGAGCGCCGGCTACGACCCGGACCGTTTCCCCGGCCTGATCGGCATCTACGCCGGGTCCAGCCTGTCCACCTACACGGAGACGATGCGGGCCAGGCAGCTGGAAGACGCCACGATCACCAACTGGGACATCCTGACCGGCACCACCAGCGACTACCTGGCCAGCCGGGTCGCCTACAAGCTGGGCCTGCGCGGACCGACGGCCAACGTGCAGGCGGCCTGCGCGACTTCGCTGTACGCCGTGCACTTCGCCGCGCGGGCACTGCTGTCCGGGGAGTGCGACCTGGCGCTGGCCGGCGGTACCTCGGTACGGCTGCCCGCCGCGCTGGACAACTACCGGGTCGGCGGGATCACCTCACCCAGCGGCACGTGCAGCCCGTTCGACGCGGCGGCCGACGGGGTGATCGGTGGCCAGGGCTGCGGCATGACCGTGCTCAAGCGGCTGTCCGACGCCATCGCCGACGGCGACCACATCCACGCCGTGCTGCGTGGTTCCGCGGTCAACAACGACGGCAGGGACCGTGCGGGGTTCACCGCGCCGGGCGTGCGCGGGCAGGTCGAGGTGATCAGGTCGGCCCAGCGCGCCGCGGGCGTGACGCCTTCGTCCATCACCTACGTCGAGGCGCACGGCACCGGCACCCGGGTGGGGGACCCGATCGAGGTCGCCGGGCTGAACCACGCGTTCGCCGACGGGGAGCCGCGTGAGCAGCCGTGCCTGCTCGGCTCGGTCAAGGGCAACATCGGGCACACCGATGCCGCCGCCGGCATCGCCGGGTTCATCAAGACGGTGCTCGCCGTGGAGCGCGGGGTCATCCCCCCGAGCCTGAACTACCGCACCCCGAACCCGGACATCGACTTCGCGGCGGGCCCGTTCGCCGTGGTGACCGAACCCACGCCGTGGGCGCCCACCGGGCTGCCGCGCCGCGCGGGTGTCACCGCGCGCGGCCTCGGCGGCGGCAACGCGCACGCCGTGCTGGAGCAGCCGCCGGCCCGGCTGTCCAGGGCGGACGGCGCGCAGGACCAGGTGCTGGTGCTGTCCGCTCACACCCCGGCCGCCCTCGACGAGTTGACGGCCCGCGTCGCCGGCCGGCTGACCGATCAGCCCGAGCTCGAACTGCGGGACGTGGCCTGGACGTTGCAGGTCGGCAGGCGGCTGCACGGCCACCGCCGCTACGCGGTGGTGCGCGATCGGCAGGACGCACTGCGGGTGCTCGGCGGCCAGGCCCCCGAGCGGCTGATCACCGGCGACCGCGCCAGGGACGGGCGAGCCGTGGCCCTGCTGGTGTCGGAGACCGCCTCCTGGCAGTCGGTCCAGCGGTGGAAGGCGTTCGGCCTGACGCCGGATCTGACCCTGACCCCGGACAGCAGCGACGCCGAGCTCCAGGCCGCCCTGGACACCCCGGGCCGGCTGTTCCTGGAGATCGGCGACTCGCCGCTGTTGGCACGCCTGCGGGAGCAGCCGCAGTGGACGCCGGACCACATCGCCGTCACGGCCACCGACCCGCTGGCAGTGCTGGGTGAGCTGTGGCTCGCCGGGCTGCCGATCGACTGGGCCGGGGCCCACGCGGAGCAGCCCCGACGGGTGCCCCTGCCCGGCTACCCGTTCCAGCGGCAGCGCTACCTGCTGGAGGCCGGGCCCACCGGCCAGCCGTCGGCGCCCACCGCGTCCGCCGCGGACGGTGGGGAGACCGCGGACGCCGCGGACGCCGAGGTGGACGTGGAGCGGGCGGTGGCCGCGCTGTTCGGCCAGATGCTCGGCCTGCCGAACGTCGACCTGGACGAGAGCTTCTTCGACCTCGGCGGGGATTCGCTGGTCGCGAACGAACTGCTGGGCCAGCTTGAGCAGTTGCTGCCGGTGGAGCTGGAGATCCGGGAGATGTACCTCGCGCCGTCGGTGCGCGAGCTCACCGCACTGATCGAGGAGCAGATGCGCGACGGCTCGGCGGTGTCCCGTGGCTGACATACGGGTGATCGCGCGCCCGGCACCGCACGCCTCCGTCGCCACCCTGTACTGCTTCCCGCACGCGGGTGGGGCGGGCGGGGAGTACGCGCGGTGGGCGGCGCACACGCTCGGCCTGCGGCTGGTGGCCATCCAACCACCGGGCAGGGCCCACGATCTCAAGCAGTCGGCGTTGACCTCGATGCCGGAACTGGTGGGCGAGATCCTCGCGCAGGTGGAGTTCACCCCGCCGTTCGCCCTGTTCGGGCACAGCCTGGGCGCGCTCGTCGCGTTCGAGGTGGCCAGGGCCCTGCAGCCGAAGCCCCTGCGGCTGTTCGTCTCGTCGTGTCCGTCCCCGGCGCTGCTGGCACCGTCCCAGTCGATGCACCTGCTCGACGACACCGAGCTGCACGCCGAGATCGAACGGCTCTGGGGCCCGCTGCCCGCGGCGGCCACGTCCGACAAGGACCTGCTCGCCGCCGCACTGGCCTGCTACCGCGCCGATCTGCAGGTGCTGGAGACCTACGAGTACGTTCCGGGCCCGCGGCTGCACAGTCCCATCACCGCGATCGTCGGCGATGCGGAACCGAACGGCGAGGCGTGGACGGCCGGTTGGCGCGACCAGACGGACGGGGCCTTCGAGTCGGCCGTGCGGCCGGGAGGCCACTTCCACACCCGGCAGGACCCCGAAGGCCTGGTCGGGCTGTTCACCGACACGGTCCGGTCCGATCTGATCCGGGCCGTCCGATCCGAGCCGTCGGACCTGACCCGGGCCGAGCGGGTCATGAACCGATGACAGGCTCAGTAGCGGCCGCGCGCCGCTGAAACCGCGATCCAGCTCGGGCAGGCGACGACCTGCCCGAGCTGGAGCGCTTCCGGTATTCCGGCAGGGACGTCGGCGGCCCACCTCCGGGGCGGACAACGGCCCGACGCAGGAACAGAACACCGTGGAGGCCAGCTGTGCACCGCAGCATCACCAGGACCTACCTCAAGCACTACGCGAACGTCCACGACGGAGCCGCCGAGCTGATGCCGCTGACCGGCGCGCAGCGCAGGTTCCAGCACGCCAGGTCCACCGACCCGCACGACCGGGCCCAGATCCTGCCGGTCTTCCTGGAATTCCCGCCCGGTCTGCTGTCGGCCCAACGACTGGAGCAGGCGGCGCGATCGGTCCTGCTGCGGCATCCGGCCCTGCGCGGGGCCGCCGACACCGCCGGCGGGGTGCCGGTCCTACGGATCCACCCGCTTCCCGAGGGCCCGGTCGTGCGGGAGATCACGGCTCCGGACACCGACCTCGCCCTGTCGGCCGCCTTGGACCACCGGCCCACCGGGTCGGGTGCGTTCCGGGTGCTCCTGGCCAGGGACGAGCGGCGGGACCTGCTGGCCATCGGCTTCGACCACCTGGTCTGCGACGGCGAGTCCACCGGCCTGGTGCTGGACGAGCTGGTGTCCGAGTACCACGGCCCGGCGGGCGAGCCGGACTCCGCGGCGGCCGCCGCCACACTGCACCGCTACCGCGAAGCGGTGGAGCAGCAGTTGGAGAAGGAGCACGCGGCCAGCGGACCGGAGGCGCTGGACCACTGGACGTCGCGGGTGCGCGACGCGGGGCCCGGCCTGTGGGGCACGGACGCGCCGGAACCCGGCACCAGCGCCTCGATCTGGCAGCGCGTCACATTGTCGGGGCCGGCCGCGCTCCGGCCGTTCCCGGCGGTGCTGGACGGCTGCCACCAGGCGCTCTCCCGGCTGGCGGGAACCGCACCGGTCGCCTACACCTGGGGAAGCCAGGACGGGGCGGGCGTGGTCGGGTGCTTCATCAACACCGTGCTGGCCAACCCGCAGGACGAGGGCGTCAGCGAGAGCTGGTTGGACGACCTGGAATTCCTGGACACCCCGTTCGACGAGGTGGTCCGGGCGGCCCGGGCGTGCCAGGCGCCGTGGACCGGCCACCTCGACCTCGTGCTGACCCTCATCGACCGCACGCGCCGACCGGCACCGGTGCTGGAGGGTGAGCCCGGCCGGTTCCGCTATCCGTCGGGCCACCGGGCCCACCAGCCGGTGGTCGTCTCGGCCCTGCACGACGGAGGGGAGTTGTCGCTGCGCGTCGACCACGATCCCGCGCTCGTGTCCGGTGCCACTGCGACCGCGATCGCCGACGTGCTGTGTGGTTCCCTGGCGGGAACCACACAGTAGTCGGACGGATCGTCAACTCTGCTGCGCAGGCTCACCGCTGGGCATGACCGGCTCGTTCAGGGCCTGCGGGAAGCGGGCCAGCAGGTCGGCGAACTCGGCGGCCAGTTCCTGGGCGTGTTCGGCGCTGAGCTGGTCGCCGCGGTGGGCCACCAGTGCGATCAGTTGGCCGTCGCGCTGCGCCATGGTCACCGTCAGGCCGAACTTGGCGTAGTTGCTGCGCAGCGAGTCGTCCAGCACCGGCGTCAGCCGCGTGCCGTCCAGTGCGCCGGCGTGGTCGTCCAGCAGGTTCATGTTCAAGGTGACGTTGGCGTAGGGGGTGCGTCCGAACCGCCGGGCCGGCTTGAGCCGGGTGACCACGTCGTCGAACTCGACGCTCTGGTGCTCCAGTGCGTCCAGGGCCTGGTCGCGCATCTGCCGCAGGGTGTCCAGCAGTGTGCTGCCGGCGGTCACTCGGGAGCGCAGCACCACGGTGTTCAGGCACGGTCCGAGCAGGTCGGCGAACCGGGGCTCGTCCCGGTTCGCCGTCGGGGACCCGAAGGTGACGTCGTCCAGGCCGGTCCACCGGTGCAGGGTCACCGCCAGGGCGGTGGCGGCCACCATGAACCAACTGACGCGCTGCTGGGCCTGGAACGTCTGCAGCGAGTCCAGCAGTCCGGCGGGCAGCGGGATCTGGAACGCCCCGTTCGGCTCCGGTCGCTCCGGTGCGGGCAGCGGGGTGTCCGGGGACGCTCCCCGCAGTGTGGAGGCCCAGTACAGCAGGTCGTCGTTCCAGGCCTCGGTGTCGCGCTGCTGTTGCTGGTGGGCGGCGAACTCCCGGTACTGGACGACCGGTCGCGGCCTGTCCGGGGTCGTGTAGTGGCGGTCGAGTTCCGCGAGCAGGACGGGGACCGACTCCCCGTCGATGACCATGTGGTGCAGGCACAGCAGCAGCACCTGCCGGTCGTCGCCGAGCTCGCCGAGGGCGGCGCGCAGCAGTTGGCCGGATTCGAGGTCGAACGGCTCGCGCACGGTGGCGTCCAGCCAGTCCGTCATGCCGCTGGGGTCGTCGCGCAGGTCGAGGAGTTCCAGCTCCGGCAGCCACGGTTCGCGCAGCCGCACGGACAGGCCGTCGTCGTCCTCGATGAAGCAGGTGCGGAGTACCTCGTGCGTGGCGACCAGCCGGCCCAGCGCCGCGCGCAGCCGGTCGGGGTCCAGCCGACCCGCCACCCGCCAGGCGAGCGGCACGTGGTTGCGCACCCCGGGATCGATCAACTCGGCGAGCCAGATCCGCCGTTGGAAAGCAGTCAGCGCGAGGGGGACATCGGTGGAGACGGCATCGGGCAGCGGTGACATGGGCGTGGCTTCTCCTCATCTCGCGGCGTGGGAGACCTGCGCGGATGCGCTGTTCGCAGGCCGGTCTGCAAGTGCCCGCGGCCCCGTACCGGGGCTCTTGGTGGCGGTGCGGCCCTGCGTCATCAGAGGATTCCCCCGATTTTGGGATCATGCTACAGCCCTGTTTCAAGGCGGGACAGCGTGGTTTGTGACACGCAGATGGCCAGTAACCGTCCTGACAGCGGTTCCTGACGTTCGATGATTGACGAGACTTGTCATGCTGTGGTCGGATCGAACGTCTTTGATGATCCACTTGAGTGATCCACCCGCGGGGGATGAGGATGTCGGACGAGGGTTTGTTGCAGGCCCGGATTCTCGGTGGGGCACAGGCGGCCGCGGCCTGGCTCGACAGTTCCGGACAGGCGCTGACGTACCGGGAGTTGGCCGAGCGGTCGGGACGGCTGGCGAGGCGACTGACCGAAGCGGGAGCGGGTCCCGGTGAGCGGGTCGGGCTGTTCCTGGAGCGCGGGGCCGACATGGCGATCGCCATGCTGGGCGTGCTGCGGGCCGGTGCGGCGTTCGTGCCGCTGAGCCTGGCGGAACCCGCGCCCCGGCTGGCCCGGATCCTGGCGGACTGCGCGCCGGCCGTGGTGCTGGTGCACGAGGCCACGGCGGCCCGGTTCGGGGCCGACGGCGTCCGCACGCTCGGCGTGGACATCGACGTCGACGCGGACCCGGACGCGGAGCACGGGCCGGCCGTCGTCGGCGCCCCGGAGGATCCCGCGTACGTCATCTACACCTCCGGATCGTCCGGCGCGCCCAAGGGCGTGGTCGTCGAGCACCGCAACCTGACGCCGCATCTGGACTGGCTCGCCGAGCGGCTGCCGCTCGGGCCGGGCGACCGGCTGTTGCAGGTGGCGCCTTACACCTTCGACGCCTCGCTGACCGACTTCTTCTGGCCGCTGCGTGCGGGCGCCACGGTGGTCTCGGTCGCCGAGGGCGACCACCTGGACCCGCTCGCCATCGCCACCGCGCTGGTCGAGCAGGAGATCACCGCGGTCCGGCTCCCCCCGGCGATCCTGCCGTTGCTGCTCGACGAGCCGCGCCTGCGCGAGGCCACCGGCCTGCGGTACCTGATCAGCGGCGGCGACCGGCTGCCGACGTCATCGGCCCGCCGGATCGCCGAACTGCTTCCCGGAGTACGGGTGTTCAACCGGTACGGACCGACCGAGGCCGCCGTGGCGGTCACCTACCACGAGTTCGACGCGGGCACGGACACCGGGCCGGACGTGCCGATCGGCCTCGGCGTCACCGGGGCCGAGCTGCACGTCTCGCCGGACGGGGAGTTGCTGATCGGCGGCGCCTGCGTGGCGCGCGGCTACCTGGGCGATGCCGCACTGACGGCGGAGCGTTTCGTCCAACTGCCGGACCTGGGACGGGTGTTCCGCTCCGGGGACCGTGTCCGGACCACCGCCGCGGGGGCGTTCGAGTTCCTGGGCCGGGGTGACGAGCAGGTCCAGATCAACGGGCACCGGGTGGAGATCGGCGAGGTGCAGGCGGCCCTGCGCACGCACCCGGACGTGGTGGACTGCGTGGTCCTGCCGCAGGAGCAGGCGCTGGCCGCGTTCGTGGTGGCCGCGGCGGGTCGGCGGTCGGTCGATGAGCTCCGCGACCATCTGCGGGGCAGGCTGCCGGGCCACATGGTGCCCAACGTGATCACGGTCGTGGACCGGTTGCCGATGACCGAGCGGGGCAAGGTGGATCTCGCGGCCCTGCGCGCCCTGCACGCAGCGGCGCCCGCCGCGGACCCGGCGCCCGCCGCGGAGCCGGCCCCCGCCGCGGAGCCGGTGCCCGCCGAGGACCCGGTGCGGGAGGTGGTCGCACGGGTGTGGTCCCAGCTCCTCGGCGGTATCGAACTGCGGGAGGACGACGACTTCTTCGAGCGCGGCGGGCACTCGCTGCTCGCGGTGCAGGCGGCCGGCCGGATCCGCACCGAGCTGGGCCACCGCGTACCGCCGCGGATCATGTTCGAGAAGACGACCCTGGGCGAGTTCACCAAGGCGGTCTCGGAGATCGTCGCCCGCGCCGCTGTGGGTGCCGCCAGCGCCCATGGCGATGCGAAGTGATGCTGTCCTCGGGGCGATCGGGCCCGCAGGGTCCGGGATCGGGGTCGAGGGGAGCGGTGCCGTGCTGACCGAGCAGGATTCCGAGGTCGCCGAGACCACTGACAAGCGCTCCATGCGGTACGCGCTGTTGATCTCGCTGGCCACCGGGATCGGCTATCTGCCGTTCGCCCTGACGATTCCGATCCTGCCCGGTTACGTGACGAACCGTCTGCACGGCGGCCCGGCGGACGTCGGTGCGGTCGTCAGCAGTTACGCGTTGACCTCGCTGCTGCTGCGGCCGGTGTCGGGTGCGCTGATGAACCGTCTCGGCGCCCGGGCGCTGAGCGTCGGCGGGGCGCTGCTGACCGTGCTGGCCACCGTGTGCTACCCGCTGGCCGGGTCCATCGCCGAACTGGTGGGCCTGCGTCTGCTGGTGGGTGTCGGCATGGGAGTGATGCAGGCCGCGACCGGGGTCTGGCCCGTGCAGTTGGTGGCCAAGGACCGGCAGAGCTGGGCCTTGGGGTTGGGCGGTACCGTCAACTACCTGGCCCTGGGGCTGGGCGCTCCGCTGGGTACGTTGCTCGGTCGCTTGGTGGGCACCTCGGAAACGTTCGTGATCGCCGGGCTGGTCGCCCTGCTCGTCATCCCGATCGCCCTGTACGTGCCCGAGGTGCGTCTCCCCCCGAAGGAGGAGAAGGCCGGCGCCGAGCGGGGCCGGGCACTGTTGGGCACCGTGCTGCCGAGCGTCGCACTGGTCTTCACCGCGTTCGGCTTCGCGGCCGTCGCCAGCTTCGCGGTCGCGAAGTACAACGCCCTGGGTGTCTCCGGCGGCGCGGCCGTGGTCACCGCGTACTCCCTGACCGTGGTGCTGCTGCGGATCGCGGGTACCTGGATCCGTTGGGAGGCCAAGGGGCCGGCCGCGCTGGCGGGCCTGTTCCTGGTCGAGGCCGCGGGGATCGCGCTCGTCGGGCTGTCGCACGGGCTGGGCCTGGGCGTGGTGGGCGGTGTGCTCACCGGCGTGGGCATGTGGCAGATCTACCCGGCGCTGGGAGTGCTCGTGGTGCGCTCGGTCAGCGAGCGCGGGCGGGCCGTGGCGCTGTCGGTCTTCGGAGCCTGCTTCACGGTGGGTGTCGCCATCGGCAGTGGTTCGCTCGGGCTGATCGCCCAGGCCGCCGGGTACCAGCGGATGTTCCTCATCTGCGCGGCCTGCATCGTGCTGGGCCTGCTGGTGGCGGTCGCCGCGTCCCGGGTGCGGGGACCGGCGGGCGAGGGCCGGTAGCGGGGTGTGGTGCTCGGCGGGTGCCGGGCGGTCCCCGCACGCCCGCGAGCGTCGCGCGTTGTCGTTCTGATTCCGACTGATTCCGACTGACTCCGAAACGATCAAGGAGAGCAACGTGAAGTACGTCAAGCTGGGCTCGACCGGTATAGACGTGTCGCGGATCTGCCTGGGTGCCCTGAGCTTCGGCACACCGGGCAAGGGCGTCCACAACTGGACCCTGGACCTGGACCAGGCGCGGCCGTTGATGCTGCACGCCCTGGAGTCCGGGGTGAACTTCGTGGACACGGCCAACGTGTACTCCGCGGGGTCCAGCGAGCAGATCGTCGGGCAGATCCTGGGCGAGTACGGTCACCGCGACGAGATCGTGCTGGCGACGAAGGTGCACGGGCGCACGCGTCCCGGCCCCAACGGCGTGGGCCTGTCGCGCAAGGCGATCATGACCGAGATCGACAACAGCCTCCGCCGGCTCGGCACCGACTACGTCGACGTCTACCAGATCCACCGGTGGGACCCGGCGACGCCGATCGAGGTCACCATGGAGGCGCTGCACGACGTGGTGAAGGCGGGCAAGGCACTGCACATCGGCGCGTCGTCGATGTGGGCCTGGGAGTTCTCGAAGGCCCAGTACGTCGCCGATGCGAACGGCTGGACCCGCTTCAGCACCATGCAGAACCACTACAACCTGATCTACCGCGAGGAGGAGCGGGAGATGCTGCCGCTCTGCGAGGACCAGGGCATCGGCGTCATCCCGTGGAGCCCGCTGGCCCGGGGCCGGCTCGCCCGCCAGTGGGACAGCGTCAGCGCCCGCAGCGAGACCGACGAGTTCGGCAAGATGCTCTACTGCGACAGCGACCGCGAGATCGTCGACCGGCTGGCGCAGCTGTCCGAGAAGCGCGAGGTGCCGATGGCGCAGCTGGCGCTGGCGTGGATGCTGTCCAAGTCGACGGTGACCTCACCCATCGTCGGTGCCAGCAAGATGAGTCATCTCCAGGACGCCATCGACGCGTTGGACGTGGTGCTCGACGAGGAGGAGATCAGCTACCTCGAAGAGCTGTACCAGCCGCACAACGTCGCCGGGCACCCGATCACCTCGTTGCCGGGCCAGCACTGAGCTTGACGCCTGGTCAGCGGCCGTTCTCCACGCTTCGAGACGTCGAGTGTCGAGGCATCGGAGAACGGCCGCTGCGCATGGGTCGACCGCTCGCCCCGGACGGGGCCGCGCTCACTGCTGGGCCGCGGCCCGCTCCGCCACCAGTGCGACGAAGTCGTCGAGTTGCGCGTGGTCGAAGACGTCGCGCATCCGCACCTTCACGCCCAGGGTCTGCTCGACGCGGGCGATCATCCGCGTCGCCAGCAGCGAGTGCCCTCCGAGGAGGAAGAAGTCCGCGTCCGGGGTCACCTCGACGCCCAGGGTCTCGGTCCAGATCTCGACGACTGCTTCGTGGACCCTGGTGGCGGGGGTGGTCATGGGTGATTCAGTCCTTGTCCGTCGTAGGAGTGGCGAGGCGGGAACGGTCGACCTTGCCGTTGTGGGTCAGCGGCAGCTCTTCGAGCACCGTGTAGCGGGTCGGCACCATGTAGTGCGGCAGCTGCGCGCGCAGGGCGGTGCGCAGCGCCAACCCCAGCTTCCCGTCCGGGTCCTGGGCGACCACGTAGGCAGCCAGCCGCTTTCCGCCGACGGCGTCCTGTTCCACGATCACACAGGCCTGGCGGACGCCTTGGCAGGCGAGCAGGGCCGACTCGATCTCCGGCAGCTCGATGCGGAACCCGTTGACCTTGACCTGTAGGTCGGTGCGTCCCAGGAACTCCATGGCACCGTCGTCGAGGAACCTGACGAGGTCTCCGGTCCGGTACATCCGTACGCCGCGCAGCGGTCCCTCCTGCGCGGTCACGAAGCGCTCCGCGGTCAGGTCCGGACGCAGCGCGTAGCCGCGGGCCAGGCCCTCACCCGAGACCCACAGTTCGCCGGGGACCCCCGCCGGCACCAACTGCCCGTACCGGTCCAGCACATGGACGCGGGTCCGGGCGACGGGGCGGCCGATCGGGATGCTGGAACGAGGGCCCTGCCCGCTGTCGCCGTCGCTGCCGTCGCCGTCGATCCGGTGGAAGCAGGTGAACGTGGTGTTCTCCGTGGGGCCGTACCCGTTGACCAGTTCCAGGTGCGGCCACATCCGGGTGACCCGGTCGACGTGGTGCGGCGACACGACGTCTCCACCGACGAAGAGCCGGCGCACCCCGCGCAGGCAGTCCGGTTCGTACTCGGCGATCTGGTGGAAGAGGCCGGAGGTGAGCCAGAGGACGGTGATCCCTCGTTCTTCGATCACCTCGCCGAGTTCGCCGAGCCCCAGCGGTCCTGGCGGGGCCAGCTCCAAACGGGCGCCACGTGCCAGCGCGCCCCAGATCTCCAGGAAGCAGGCGTCGAAGGTCAGTGGCGCGTACTGCAGCACGACGTCGTCAGCCGTGAAGCCGGTGCACTGTTCGTCCGTCACCAGCCGGGCGACGCCGCGATGCGTGATCTCCACGCCCTTGGGAACGCCCGTGGAGCCCGAGGTGAACACGAGGGCGAAGAGCGCGTCCTCGGGATCCTCGGCATGCCCGGGCTCGACGTCCGATGGGGCGGAGCCGGGGCCGCCCTGGTCGGTGAGCTCCGCCAACGACAGCACGGCAGCGCCCGCCGGAGCGGACACGGCGAGTTCCTCGCTGTGGACCACGGCGGCGATCCGGGGATCGTCCAGCATGATGTGCAGCCGTGCCGCCGGGTAGGACGGATCGAGCGGCACGGCAGCCGCCCCCGCCATCGCCACGGCGAGCAACGCGACGATCGCGTCGAGGCTTCGCTCGGTCATCAGACCGACCAGCGAGCCGGGCGTGACTCCCGCGGCACGCAGGCGCTGTGCGGCGCGGACGGCAGCCGACTGGAGCTCCGCACGGCTGAGCTCTCGCACGCCGTCGCTCACGGCGCCGGCATCGGGCCTCAGCAGCGCCTGACGCTCCACCAACTGGTGCACGGACGGCAGCGATACGGCGTCGTCCCACTGGTCGCCCGACAGCGCCAGCAACCGCTTCTCCTCAACGGGAGCGACGGTGCCGATCTCACTCAGCGGAACGTGGGGCAGCCGGGCGATCTCGTCGGCGAAGTGCGCCAGGGCTTCCGTGACCGCGCCGCCCAGGCCGTCGACCGCCAGGTGTTCGGCCAGGTCGACGACTGCCTCGGATCCGCTGCCCGTTCCCGTGGTGATCGTGACGGTGACGTCGGGCGCTCTGTCTTCGAGGGGGCCGAGCCCTGCTCGCGTGCGGCTCTCGGCCAGTGAGCAGGCCATGAGGTCGGCGTCGATGAGCAACGGCGCCGGGAAGAGTACGTCTCCCGACCATCGGCCCTGCACGCTCAGATCGTGTCCCGAGAAGCGATGGACCAGGGCTGCCAGGGCCACGACCGTTTCCGCTGGACCGAGGGCATGGCCCTGCGAGGCTCCGGTCGTCGGGCGAAGTTCGATGCGAAGCTGCATCCGCGCGACCTCAATCATCGGAATGGCGAATTGACGATGTATCAGTTCTTGCAAGATCCATGCGAGGCTAGCAAGATCAACATCTCGCCCGCAAGACCGGTGCGGGAGAGGAGTCTCACATTTCGAATTGGATTAATCTGGACAAATATCCATGATGTGCGCATTCTTTCGCGCCGCGAATCCCGATGAACCCAGTATCGCCATTTCCTGGCGCGGGTGATCCCCGGGGTCGCCCCGTCGTCACTCGCCGGGTGCTGGCGCGGGCCGGGCGGGTGGCTCAGGATGGGGGCATGGGGGACGTGAACGGGGCCGAGATTCTGGTGCACCTGGTGCCGACGGGGCCGGATGCCCGGGCCGTGGCGCGGGAGTTGGCGCTGTGCGGCGCGGCCGAGCTGGCCGGGGTGGAGCGCCGGCTGGTGCGGTTGGAGCACGAGCCGGGCGGGCGGCCGGTGCTGGCGGGGGCGGCCGAGGGGCTGCAGGTGAGCATCAGCCACGGGCGCGGCCTGGCCGCCGTGGCGCTGAGCCGGCGCTGGCCGGTGGGCGTGGACGTGGAGGCGGTCCGGCCGGTGCCCGCGGTGCCGCTGGCCCGCTCCTGGTACGCGCCGGCGGAGGCCGAGTGGCTGGCGGACCGTCAGGAGGAGCTGCGGCAGCGGGATTTCTTCTGGCTGTGGACCCGCAAGGAGGCGATCGGCAAGGCGCTGGGCACCGGCCTGCGGGACGGCGGCACCCGGCGCCCGGTCGGCCTGCCTGGTCAACTCCCGGACCGGGCCGACCGGCTGACGGCGGAACCGGGGTGCGGCGGCCACTGCTTCGCGATGCTGCCCGCGGGTCCTGCCGTGCTCGCCGTGGCGGTGGCCGACGGCTCGGCCGACGGTGCCTCGATTGGGCTACGAACTGACGTGTTCCGTTAGAGGATTCCGTTCCCGGCACCGGTAGATCGCACTCGTATGGTGGCTGCGAACGGCACCCCGGCGTTAAGATGTGCTGCGCTCCGACAGTCGATCATGCGGTCCCCCCTCCGGCAGCACGCTGCCCGTGTGATCGAGCGGTTCCCCTTTCCGATTCCCTCCGGCGGCAGAGGCGATGGTGGCTCGTGACGGTTTCCCCCACAGACGGTCGAGTTCAGAAGGGCAATGAAACCCGCCGGCTGATTCTCGCCAGGACGGTCCAGATCGCGTCGGTCGAGGGGCTGAACTCGCTGTCGCTCGGTCGGCTCGCGGCCGATCTCGGAATCAGCAAGAGCGGGGTGTTCGCGCTCTTCGGTTCCAAGGAGGAGCTGCAGCTCGCCACCGTGCGGGCGGCCAGGACCGTCTTCCTGGACGTGGTGGTGCACCCCGCGCTGCGCACGCCCGCCGGGCTGGGCCGGGTGCTGGCGCTCTGCGAGGGCTGGCTGGAGTATTCGCGGACCAGGGTCTTTCCGGGCGGCTGTTTCTTCTTCGCGGTCTCCTGCGAGTTCAACTCGCAGCCGGGGCGGATCCGGGACGAACTGGCCGTGTTGAGCCTGGCCTGGGAGCGGACGGTGCACGAGCTGCTGGAAAGGGCCCGGGAACTGGGCGAGGTCCGCCCGGAGGTGGATCTCGGCCAGCTTTCCTTCGAGCTGATCAGCTTTATGGAAACGGCGAACGCCAATTCCCTGATGTACGACAGCGAGCAGCCCTACCAGCGGGCCCGGACGGCGATCCGCCAGCTGCTCGCCGCCGCCGCGACCTCCGGCGACGGCGGCTCGGTGCCGCCGCCGCGCAAGTCCCCGCGCGGGCCCGTGCGCAAGCCGGTGCGGGAGTTGACGAGCTGTTAGCCCGGCTCAGGCCGGCTGGTGCAGCTCCGCGGGGCGGATGGCGAGCACCGCCTGGGCGATGGCGTCCGCGTCGCAGAGGATCACCGAGTTGACCCCGGGGCGGACGCCGGCCGCAGTGACCCAGTGCACCGCCTCGGTCGGCACGCCGAAGGCGAACCGGCGCGGGTGGACCTCGCCCAGGGCGTCGACCAGCCGGTACGGCGAGCGGGTGACGGCCAGTCCGCCGGTCTGGTAGCCCGCGCCGTCCGGGTCGGGGATCAGGTAGGGCCGGCACTGCCCGGTCTCGCGCAGCCGGGTGAGCAGCGGGTCGGTGGTGTGCCGCAGGTCCGGTTCGGGCAGCCGGGCCTCGATCAGCGCCTCGACCCGCACCTCGGAGTCCGGCACCAGGCTGGAGGAGACCAGGAAGCCGTCGCCGTCGCCGGCTTCGGTGACCGTCATGCCGGGGCCGATCGGGTGCAGCACCCCGGCCTCGATCAGCGCGGTCAGCTCCTCGATCCGCCGGCGCGGCGGGCCGATCGACAGGAAGCCGTTCAACGGGCTGTACCAGCGCTGGAGTTCGTCCCGGTAGGAGCGGCCGGTCAGGCCCGCGTGGTCGACCACCAGGCGCAGCTCGTTGCGCAGGTCGCGCAGCACGTCGAGGGCGGCCTTGAGCGGGCCCAGCGCGTTGCCGCGGGCGGCCTCCCGGATGTCGCGGTGCAGGTGGCCGAGCAGCCAGTGGCGGAAGTCGGCCGGCTGCGCGAACTCCAGGTCGCCCCAGGGGCGCTGGATCGCCTCCCAGCTCCAGTGGTCGGCCTCGGCCACGCCGTGCCGGTCGAGCAGCCCGGCCAGGGCGGCCGGGTCGGCGGCCAGCGGGACGTACTCGGCGAGGAAGGCCTCGCGGGCCGCCAGGCCGTCCCGGGCGGCGAGCAGCGCGGCGTAGTAGACGCCGCGCACCTCGCGGTCCACCAGCGGCCACAGGTCGCGGGTGAACTCCAGGTCGCCGTGCGCGCTGTGGCGCAGGGTCAGCTCGGCGATCCGCTCCGGGGTGAGGAAGAGCGGCAGGTGCCGGCCGCTGACGCCCTTCTGGTTGTCGCCGCGGGCGTGGAACGGCACGCCGCGGCGCGAGCCGGCGTGGATCACCGGCTCGTCGCCGCAGGGCCGGTAGACCAGCCGTCCGTCGAACTCCTCGAAGGCCCCGCCGCGGCCGGTGGTGAGCAGCGCCAGGTGGTCGAAGAAGTTGAGGCCGAGGCCGCGCAGCGCCACCGGCCGGCCGGGGCGGGCGATCGACAGGTCGGCGTCCGCCGGGTTGCCGGGCGGCAGGTAGCCGAGGCCGTTCACGGCGGCGTAGTCGGCCAGCCGCCGTTCGGTGCTGCCGAGCGCCAGCGGCAGGTGGCCCTGGGCCAGCACCACGGCGTCCAGGTCGGTGAGTTCGGTGCCGTCGGCCAGCCGCAGCCGCTGCCGCCCGTCCGGCTGGTCGGTCAGCTCGACGGCGGTGTCGCGGTGCCGCCGCACC
Organism: Kitasatospora viridis; assembly: GCF_007829815.1. NCBI lineage: Bacteria > Bacillati > Actinomycetota > Actinomycetes > Kitasatosporales > Streptomycetaceae > Kitasatospora > Kitasatospora viridis. The sequence continues at coordinate 3,459,095 of NZ_VIWT01000001.1, forward strand.
GTCACCGTGGCGGGCGCGGTGCGCACCAGGTGGTCGTGGACCCAGCCCAGGTAGTGCCCGTAGAAGGCCCGGCTGGGGTAGCTGTCGGCGGTCAGCCGGGCGGCCTCGGACCGCACCCAGTGCGGGTGTTCGGTGGGCTGGTCGCCGAGCACGATGGTCTTGGCCCACTCGTAGAGGCTGGGCCCCGGCACGATCGGGCCGGTGGCGGTCACGCTCTCGTCGGTGAAGACGGTGACCTGCGCGGCGACGGTGTTCATCAGCAGCTGGGTGGACTGGTCGGTGCGCCAGACCGCCCCGCCCGGCGGTCGGGGGTCGACCAGGTGGACGGTGGTCCGCTCCGGGCCGCCGGTCGGGGCGGCGGCGCAGATCCGTTCCAGCACGGCGAGCCCGCGTGGGCCCGCTCCGACGATGCAGATCTCCTGCCGGCTTTCAGGCACGGCCCCTCCTCGGGTCGGCGACCGGGGCGTGGTGGCCCGGTGCGCACGGACGTGGGGTGGATCAGATGGGCACTGAGGGCTTGGTGCGCAGCCGGCTGAGGTGCGCGGCGCGCCAGGTCTCGCTCCACTCGACCGGCCGGAAGGTGTCCGGGTCGATCTTGACCACGGCCCTGGCGCCGCTGGCCAGCAGCTGCCCGTCCGGGCCCAGCAGGGCGAAGCCGTGCCGGCAGCTGGTGCGGCCCAGGTGCTCCAGCCAGAGTTCGACCTGCATGGTGCCCTGGCCGCGCAGCGGGCGGCGGAAGTCGATCTCGAAGCGGCGCACCGCGTGGAACAGGTCGGCGTCGTTGACGAAGTCGGCGAAGAAGGCTCCGACCGCGCGTTCCGCGTGCACCTGGTAGCGGGCGTTGTGCAGGATCCCCATCGGGTCCAGCTCGTCCCAGTGGACCCGGCTGGCGCAACGGTACGGCTCGGGGAGCTCGGCGTCCATCACAGGAGAGACGCTAGCACGATCGTTCGGTCTTTTTGTATAAGGGAGGGCAGGGCGGAGAAAGTTCGCCGGTGCTCCTGGCGCGCCGTCGGCGGCTGTGCCAGGATCACAAAGTAGCCGAACGATCGTGCTCATTGCTCGTCGCTCATCGCAGAGCGTGCTCATTGGAGTGGGACATGGACCTGTCCGTCAGGCTGACCAGCGCGGCGCTCAACGCCGGCTCGGTGCTCTCCACCAAGCTGGCCGGGAAGGTCTCCTTCTACCTGTTCTGCCGGCCGCTGGCCCGCAGCAAGGTGCGCGGCACCGAGCGCGAGGTGCACGAGCGGGCGGTGACCGAGACGCTGACCGTCAACGGCAAGCAGGTCGTCGCCTACCGCTGGGGCGACGGCAGCCGGCCGGTGCTGCTGCTGCACGGCTGGCGCTCCCGCGCCTCGCGGTACGCGCCCCTGGTGCAGCGCCTGCAGGAGCTCGGCTGCACCGCGGTGAGCTTCGACGCCCCCGCGCACGGCGACTCCCAGGGCGACACCGTCACGATCCTGGAGTACCGCGAGCTGATCGCCCAACTGCAGGAGAAGTACGGCACGTTCGAGTCGGTGGTGGCGCACTCCTTCGGCGTGCTCTGCTCCTTCCTGGCGCTGCGCGAGCCGCTGCGGGCCGGCCGGCTGGTGGCGATCGCGGGGATGTCCGACTTCCAGTTCCTGCGCGACGAGTTCGCCGACCAGACGAAGCTCAACGCCCGGCTGCGGGCCGACCTGCAGCGGCGGATCGAGACCGAGCTCTTCCCGCACCAGGCCGACCCGTGGGTCGACTTCGACGCCAAGCAGCACACCGGGCAGATCGACCTGCCGATCCTGGTGATCCACGACGAGGACGACGACACCGTGCCGGTCGCCCAGGCCCACCGGCTCAAGGCCGCCTACGGGGACCAGTTGGAACTGGTGGTCACCAAGGGGCTGGGGCACCGCAAGATCATGACGGATCCCGCGGTGCTGGACAGCGCGATCGGCTTCCTGGTCCCGGAGTCGGTGGGCGAAGTCGGCTAGCGGCCGGCGGGCTGGGCGGCCGCCGCCGGCAGGCGCTCCCGGCCGGCCACGCCGAGGCTCAGCAGGTGGTGCAACTCCCGCTCGCCGCGCAGCTGCTGGGCCGGGTCGGGACCGGCCAGCCAGTCCAGCGCGGCGACCGCCACGGCCAGCTCGTCGGCCACCTCGCGCAGCACCTCGGCCACCGGCGCGGCGTTCGAGCGCAGGATGTCGGTCCACAGGTCGGGATCGCCCAGCGCGATCCGGGTGGTGTCCCGCAGGCCGGCGCCGGCCAGCCGCAGCCGGGCCGGATCGGTGTCCGCCAGCCGGCCGGCGATCAGCGAGGCCAGCAGGTGCGGGGCGTGCGAGGTGAGGGCCACCGTGCGGTCGTGCTCGGCGGCGTCCATCAGCAGCAACTCGGCGCCGCACAGCCGGATCAGCTCGCTCGCCCGGGCCACCGCGGCGGGATCGGTGCGGGCGGACGGGGTGAGCACCCAGGTGCGGCCGTGGAACAGGTCGGCCCGGGCGGCGGACGGACCCGAGCGTTCGGCACCGGCCATCGGGTGGCCGCCGACGTAGCCGCGCAGGTCGGCGCCGGCCGTCGCGGCGGTCCGCTGGGGCGGCAGCTTCACGCTGCCGACATCGGTGAAGTAGTGGGCCAGGCCGGAGCGCTGGTACTCGATCAGGGCGCTCGGGATGGCAGAGGGCGGCATCGCCAGCACCGCCAGGTCCACCGGGTGCGGTGGGCGGGCGGCCCGGCCGGCGCCGAGCGCGGCGGCCTCCCGGGCCACCTCGGGGTCGCGGTCCAGCAGGTAGGTGGTGACCCCGCGGGCCGACAGGGCCAGCCCGACCGAGGTGCCGATCAGACCGGTGCCGACCACGGCCGCGGTCCGCAGCGGTCTGCGGTCGACGCGGTGGAACTCGGCCTCGACGGTGTTGAGCTCGGACACGTGCCTCTCCTCGCGATGGGTCGGCGGGGCGCCGGCCGCTCGGGCGTGATCGGGGGGTCGTGAGCCAGGGAAGGGTCGATGGGCGGGGACGGCCGGGGAAGCGGGGACGGCCGGAAAAGCAGTGGGCGCCGGCCGGTCGGCCGACGCCCTGCGACTCAGGACTGCCAGGTGGTCGGGCAGTAGGCCGGGTCCGCGTAGTCCGGCAGCCCGTCGGCGGTGCGGCGCACCAGCACGTCGTGGTTGTAGGACACCTCGGAGCCGTCCGAGCGGGTGAACGGGCGGTACTGGTTCTCGCCGTCCTGCAGGTGCAGCGAGATCGCCCGGCGCGGGATCTCGCCGACGTTCGCGCCGCTGCCGTGGTAGGTGCGGCAGTGGTGGAAGTTCATGTGCCCGCGCGGGATGGTGATCGGCAGCTTCTTCAGCTCGACCCCGTTGAACTCGGCGTTCTCCGCCAGCATGACGTCGAGCTCGCTGTTGTCGCGCTCGGCGAAGTGCAGGGAGGTGCGGTCGTTCTCCGCGGTCTCCTTCCAGCGGTGGCTGCCGTCCACCATGGTGATGGTGCCGAGCTCCTCGGTGCAGTCGTGGAACGGGATGAACGCGGTCAGCATCCGCTCCGAGCTGCAGGTCGCCCAGTAGTGCCGGTCGAAGTGCCACGGCACGATGTTGGAGCGCTCCTCCGGCGCCGGCGGCTTGTAGATCAGGGTGGACTGGAAGATCCGGATCGACGAGGTGCCGGTCAGCAGCGCGGCGACCGCGCCGATCAGCGGCTTGCGCAGGATCGCGCCGATCCGGTCGTCCTCGTAGTGGATGTAGTCGTTGTGGCGCTGCACGCCGCCGGCCGAGGGCTCCCAGTAGGCGAGCTTGGGCGGGCGCACCGGCAGGCGGCGGTCGCGGTGGCCGGCGTAGAAGTCCTCGCTGGCCTTCTCCAGCAGGGCGGTCTCCTCGTCGCTCAGCAGCTTCTTGGAGAGGTACCAGCCGTGCTCCTGGTAGAAGTGGACGTCCTCCTCCGAGGGGAGCAGGGCCAGCTCCTCCTCGGTCAGGACGAATACCTGCTGATCGGTGGTGCTCACGGGTAGCTCCCTTTGCGTGTGGTGACGGTGTGTCAGGTCGTGGTCTTCTCGCGGTCCACGGCCTCGTACAGGGCCTTCACGTTGCCGCTGCCGAAGGTCTTGGCGCCGTGCCGGTCGATGACCTCGAAGAAGTAGGTGTTCCGCACGTGCATCGACTGGGCGAAGATCTGGAACACCTGGCCCCAGTGGTCGCGGTCGACCAGGACGTTGGTGTCCCGCAGGTCCTTGATGTCGAGCTCCGGCACGCCGAGCCGGTTCTCCAGCTCGTCGTAGTAGCTGCCCGGGGTCTCCAGGAAGCGCACGCCGCGCCGCTCCAGCACCCGCACGGCCGACACGATGTCGTCGGTCAGCAGGGCCAGGTGCTGCACGCCGGCACCGCCGTGCCGGCCCAGGAAGCCGTCGATCTGGCCGGGGCGGCGGTCGGTCACCGGCTCGATGATCGTGAAGGTGACGCCGCCGGACGGGCTCTGGACCACCTTGGAGTCCATCGCCTGCTCGCCGACCTCGATGAACTCCTGGAAGATCTGGCTGAAGCCGAAGACCTCCTGGTAGTACTCCACGGTTCTGGTCAGCTCGCCGCCCGGCACCAGGACGGCGGCGTGGTCCACGATCGAGAAGAGGTGCTCGCCCTCCTCGATGTCGGGGGCGATCAGCTCGATCAGGCCGGGCAGGAACTCCTCGGTGTCGCCGACCCGCTGGACCAGCCGGTGGGTGACGTCGCCGAAGCCGGAGACCATCGCGGTGGTCACCGCGTTCTCGCCCTGCTGCTCGGTGCGCACCGGCTCCACCGCCTCGGCGCCGCGCGACACCAGGGTGGCGAAGGCCTCGGCCGCGTCGTCCACGCCGAAGGCGATCACGCCGACGCCGTCGCCGTGCCGGCCCACGTACTCGGCGGCCGGGTGGCGGGCGTCCAGCCCGGTGGTCAGCAGCACCTGGACCTGGCCCTGGCGCAACAGGATCGTGCGCTGGCCGTCCAGGCCGGTCTCCGGGCCGCCCTGGCCGGCGACCCGGAAGCCGAACGCGGTGCACAAGTAGAAGGCTGCCTGCTGGGCGTCTCCGACGTAGAACTCGACGTGGTCCACACCATGGATTTCCACCGGGGCTCCATCCGATCTTTCGTCGTTAGGTTTCGGGTTGTGCGGTCTTCAGCTCGGCGCGGAAGCGGCAGGTCTCGGAGCCCTCCCGCTGGCACTCCAGCCGGCAGTCCGAGACCGGCACCCGCAGGCCCTCGAACCAGGAGGCCCGCAGTTCCAGGCAGGGGCACTCGTAGCCCTCCAGCGCCCGGGCGGCCCTGAGCATCTGCAGGGCGAAGGACTTGGTCACCACGGTCTCGACCGTGCGGTCGTCGATCACGTGCTGGCTGACCTGGGACATCCGGTCGGCGCCCATCAGTGCCAGCACCGCGTCGATCCGCTCGGCCAGTTCGGCCGAGGAGGGGGCGCTCGCCTGCTCCGGGTTTGCCCGCAGGTAGTCGGCCGCCACCCGGCGGCCGACGAAGGCGACGGCCTCGGCGTTGATCTCGTTGGCCGCCTGCTGGCCGTACCGCTTGCGCACGCCCTGGTACCAGCGCGCGTCGTGCAGCCACCAGTGCCGGAACACCTGCTCCAGCTCGGCGTCGAGCTCGGGCGGGTGCTCAGTCACCGTCGTTCTCCCGGCCGCGCCGCTTCGGGGTGCTCGCCGGGCCGAACAGCAGGCTGACGTTGTGCCCGCCGAAGGCGAAGGAGTTGGAGAGCACGGCGCGCACCGCGGCCGGGCGGGCCACGCCGCGCACGTGGTCCAGCTCGCAGTCCGGGCCGACCTCCTCCAGGTTGGCGGTGGCCGGCAGCAGGCCCTTGGCCAGCGCCAGCACGCTGACCGCGGCCTCCAGCGCGCCGGTGCCGCCGAGCAGGTGCCCGGTCTGGCCCTTGGTGCTGCTGACCGCCGGGTGGTGGTCGCCGAAGACCGCGCGGATCGCCTTGGCCTCCGCCGAGTCGCCGATCTTGGTCGCGGTGCCGTGGGCGTTGATGTAGCCGATGTCGGCCGGGTCCAGGCCGGAGACGGCGATCGCCCGCTTCATCGCGCCCGCCGCGCCGGCGCCGTCCGGGCGCGGGGTGGTGGGCTTGAAGGCGTCGGTGGTGGCGCCCCAGCCGATCAGGTCGGCGTAGCCGCCGGCGCCGCGGGCCGCCGCGTGCTCGGCCCGCTCCACCACCAGCACGCCGGCGCCCTCGGCCAGCACGAAGCCGTTGCGGCGCCGGTCGAACGGGCGGCTGGCCTGGGTCGGGTCCGCCCAGTTGGTGGCCAGCGCCCGGGCGTGGCCGAAGGCCAGCGCGCTGGTCGGGTTGAGCGGCGACTCGGAGCCGCCGCAGACCACCACGTCGGTGTGGCCCTCCTGGATCAGCCGGAAGGCCTCGGCCACCGCGTGCGCGCTGGCGGTGCAGGCGGTGGCGATCGAGGAGCTGTAGCCCTGGATGCCGTGCTTGATGGCGATCCGGGCGGCCGCCATGTTGGGCAGCATGCCGGGCAGCAGGTACGGGCTGACGGCGGTGTGGCCGCGCTCGGCGCGGGCCAGGGTCTGCGCCTCGTAGGTGGTCAGGCCGCCGGCGCCGCTGGAGACGACCACGGCGACCCGCTCCGGGTCGACGTCCTGACCCACCGTCAGTCCGGCGTCGGCCAGCGCGTCGTCGGCCGCGGCCAGGGCCATCAGCACGAACCGGTCCACCATCCGGCCCTCGGTGGCCGGCAGCACCTCGGTGGCGGCGATCTCCGGCGCCAGGCCGGCGAAGGCCACGGAGTTGCCGAGCACGTGGCCCTCAGGGATGTCGCGGATGCCGGACTTGCCGGCGATCAGGCCCGCGAAGACCTCCTCGGCGCCGCGGCCGAGCGGGGAGAAGAGACCGAGACCGGTCACCACGGCGGTCATGCGGACACCTCCGAACCGGCGATCAGCGCGGCCAGTTCGCCGCTGCGGTAGAGCTCGCGCAGGGCGACCTTGCGGACCTTGCCGGTCGGCCCGAGCGGCAGCACCGCCGAGTCGATGGCCAGCACCTCGCGGATCGCCGCCCGGACGTTCGGCTCCAGCGCGGCCAGCGCCTGGGCGCGCTGCTCCTCGCCCAGTTCGGCGCCGGGCGCCGGGACCAGCAGCAGGGTGGCGCTGGCCGGCTCGCCGGCCTCGGCCGGGACCGCGACCACGGTGCACTCCAGCACCTCGGGGCAGGTGGCCAGCACCTTCTCCTCGGTGGCGGCGGTGTAGAGCCAGGAGCCGTCGTCCAGCTGGACCGAGTCCACCATCCGGTCCACGTGGTAGAAGTAGCCCGCCTCGTCCCGGTAGACCAGGTCGCCGGTGAGGAAGTAGCCGCCCACCCGGGTCCGGTAGGTGGTGGTCGAGTCGTTCCAGTAACCGATCGACAGGGTCGGGGCGTTGATGCCCAGCTGGCCGACCTTGCCGACCGGCAGCTTGTCGCCGTTCTCGTCCAGCACCGCGCAGTCCGAGAAGGCGTGCGGCTTGCCGATGCAGCGGCCGTAGCGGTTGCTGTCCGGGGTGTGGGTGATGAAGAACTGGGAGTGGCCCATCTCGCTGGAGCCCAGGCCGTCCAGGAAGATCGAGCCGGTCCGCTTGACCTTCTTGCGGTTCTCCAGCACGTCGCGGCTGCCGACCGCGACCAGTCGGCGCACGTGCGCCTCGTGCGCGCAGTCGCCGGTGTTCCACCAGGCCCGCACCGAGCTCAGGTCGCGGGCGGTCAGGTCGGTGCCGGCCAGCTCGGACCAGACGGCGGCGAAGCCCAGGATGCTCTCCGGGCGCCACTGCTCGATGGCGTCCAGCACCACCGGGCCGTGCGGGGCGGAGATCAGCGCGAGCTCGATGTGGCTGGCCAGCGCCAGGTTGACCGCGATCACGGTGGCGGCGTGCGCCGAGGGCAGCGCGCTGAGGATGCGCTCCATGCCCTGCGGCTTGGGCAGCGACAGCCGGTGCTTGATCGAGGCGAACAGGCTGCGGTGCGAGTGGCCGACCGCCTTGGACAGGCCGGTGGTGCCGGAGGAGTGGGTGATCACCGCCGGGTCGTCCGGGTGGTAGCGGAACGGGGCCGGCGCGGCGGCCGCGTCGCCCTTGCCCAACTCCTTGACGTCCAGCAGCAGTTCGGCCTTCAGTCCGTGCTCCAGCAGGAGCTCGCGGTGGGCCTGGTCGACCAGCACCGGGGTGTCGTCGCCGAACCGCACCCGGACGTAGCGGGCAGCCGTCCCGCCGGGCATCGCACCGTTGATCAGGGCGCCGATCGCACCGAGCCGGGCCAGCGCGAGGAAGCTGAGCACCTGGTCGGCGGCGTCGGTGACGTAGACCGCGACCGGGTCCCGGGGCTTGACCCCGAGGGCGTGCAGCGCGGCGGACCGGGCCGCCACCCGCTCGCCCAGCTGACGCAGGCTCAGGGCCTGCCAGGCCGGGTGGCCGTCCACCTCGGTGTCGAAGGTCAGCGCCGGGTCGTCGAGGCCCTTGCCCCGCTCGATCAGCGCGGTGAGCACGTTACCGGTGCCCAGCTGCGGGTCGGCCGCGAGTTCGGCCCGGTTCCACGGTGCGTTCATCGGCGTTCCTTAAAAGGTTCGGGCTTAGGGGTTCGGGTGGCGGCGCGGCTCGGGCCCGCCCGGGCCCAGCAGCACCGCGACGGCCTGGTCCGACTCGGCGCCGGGGCCGGCCAGTTCGGCCAGCACCACCAGCACTTCGTCCACCTCGCCGGTGGCCAGCATCAGCTCGGCCTGGGCGCTCGCGTCGTCCACCGGGTCGTCCACCGGGCTGATGCAGACCAGCGGGCCGGTGATCCCCCAGCGGGAGGTCACCTTGCCGCCGATCGAGTTGGGCACCGACTGGAAGAAGAGCAGCGGGGAGACCCGCTTGCCGGCGTCCACCAGGTCGGCGATGGTGCGTGCGGTCTCCTGGTCGCCACCGGGGCTGACCAGCAGCAGTGCGGTCCGCTCGCCCGCTTCGGGGGCCAGCGGTGCGGCCGCGTGCCGCCGGCCCAGGCAGCGGTCCGCCACCCCGGCCACCAGGCCGGGGAAGTCGGAGGCGACGAAGCCGGGCACCGGGGCGGGCCGGCCGCCCTGCGGGTCGTGCTCGGCCGAGGCCAGCACGGTGAAGCCGGACCGCTCGAACTCCTTGCGCCAACGCTCCGTCATCGACTCACCACCAGTGCGGTATTGGCCCCGCCGAAGGCCGAGTTGACGGAGAGCACGTGGCGCAGCGGGGCGCTCAGCGGCCGGTCCACCACGGTCAGCGGGCAGTCCGGGTCGGGCAGGTAGTCGCCGCCGTTCACCGGCAGCCGGCCCTCGTTCAGGGCGAGCACCGAGACGGCCAGTTCGACCAGTCCGGAGGCCTCCAGGCAGTGCCCGTGCACCGACTTGCTGGAGCTGACCGGCACCCGGGCGGCGACCTGCGCGCCGAGCGCGCGGTGCAGTCCGGCGCTCTCCGCGGTGTCGCTGGCGGTGGTGCCGGTGCCGTGCGCGTTCACGTAGTCCAGTTCCTCGGCGGCCAGTGCGGCGCGGCGCAGCGCGGCGCCGACGGCGCGGGCCAGGCCCAGGCCCTCGGGGTGCGGCTGGCTGACGTGGTAGGCGTCGCCGGCCCGGCCCCAGCCGGCCAGTCGGGCCAGCGGCTCCCGGCCGCGCCCGGTGGCGGCCGGCTCGGCCTCCAGCACCACGGCCACCGCCGCGTCGCCGAGCACCATGCCCTGGCGGCCGGTGCTGAACGGCCGCAGCCGGCCGTCCGCGGCGAGGGCCCGGGCGCTGTCGAAGAGGGTGAAGCGGTCGGCCTCCAGGAAGTACCCGGCGGCCACCACCACCCGGTCCAGGCGCCCGGTGGAGATCAGCGCGGCCGCGTCGGCGACCGCGGTGCTGGCGGCCACGCAGGCGGTGGTGTAGGTGCGCAGGACGCCGTTCAGGCCGGTGTCGGCGGCCAGCGCCGCGGCCAGTGCGCCGGCCCGCAGCTCGGGCCGTTCGGCGCCGCCGGGGCGGGCCGCGGCGCGGTCCGGGGTTCCGGCGAACATCAGTGGGGTGTCGACGAGTTGTTCGTCCGTCAGGCCGGCGGCGGTGATCGCGCCGCGGACCACGGCGCGCAGCTCGGCGGCCAGGTCGGGAGTGCCGGGCAGCTGGGCGGCCCGGGTGGTGCGGCGGGCCGAGACGTCGAACCGGTCGACCTCGGAGAACGAGTCGGCGCCGGTGAAGACCGCCTCGGCCAGCGCGGCGGTGCCCCGCCCGCAGGCGGTGACCGCGTCGATCGCGGTCACCACCACGGGCCGGGCCGCCGGTGCGGCGAGCAGCTCAGGCATCCGCGCTGCCCGCCAGGACCTCGTTGAGCACCTCGGCCGCGCCGGCCGCCTCGGACATCCGCTGCAGCTGGTCGTCGTCGAGGTCGAGCTCCACCTGGTGCAGCTGCTCCACCTGGTGGATCAGCCAGGCCAGCTCGATCGAGTCGATCTGCTCGGTGGTCTCGGCCGCCGGCCGCTCCCGGTAGCCGGCGAGCAGGTCCAGCACGGTGTCGCGGTCGATCCGCGCGGTCGTGCTCACTTCGCGACTGCGGCGGCGCGCTTGACGATCTCCTCGACCAGCTGGCCGAGGTTCATCAGCGCGAGCTGCTCGGCCTCGTCCTCCTCGAACTTGACCCCGTAGCGGTCCTCGACCTGGATGGAGACCTCGGCGATGGCCAGCGACTCCATGTCCAGGCCGTTCGGGCCGAGCTCGGTCTCGGGGGTGACGGCGGCGGTGTCGTAGTTCATGTCGGCGAGCACCTCGGTGAGGAAGGTGTAGACGTCGTCGTTCATGGGCTTTGCCTCTCGATCGGCCAAGTCGTGTCGATGACTTGGGAGGGTGGGGTCCCCCGGCCGAAGGCCGGGGGAGGCTCGTCAGCCGGTCGGCGCGACGATGTGGGAGCGCAGTGCGACGGGGTCGCGCAGCGGCTTGCCGGTGGCGGTGCGCGGGAAGGCCGGCAGCACGTGCAGGGCCCGCGGCCGCTTGTAGGGGGCCAGCAGCGGCCCCATCGCGGCGGTCAGCCCGGCCTCGGCGGCCGGGTCGGTGAGGGTGAGGTAGGCGGTGATGTCGCGGTCGTGGACGACCACCACGTCGGCCACGCCCGGGAGTTCGGCCAGCGTGCGCTCGACCTCCAGCAGGTCGACCTTGAGGCCGCCGATCGACACCTGGGAGTCCATCCGGCCGTGCACGGTGAGCAGGCCGGTGGCCCGGTCCAGGGTGCCGGCGTCCTTGGTGCGCAGCAGCCCGTCGACCCAGCGGGTCGGGTCGGTCAGGCCGACGTAGGGCGACCCGGCGGTGCGGATCAGGATCTGGCCGTCCAGGATCTCCAGCTCCATGCCCGGGGCGGGGGCGAGTTGGGGTCGGTGGGCGCCGCGCAGGTCGGTGGCGATGACGCCGACCTCGGTCATCCCGTACATCGACCCCAGGGTCGCCCCGTAGCGCTCGGTGAAGGCCTTCCAGAGCCGGTCGCCGACCGCGTCGCCGCCGGTGATCATCGCCTTGAAGCCGGGCAGTTCGGGCCCGTCCCCGGCGGAGGCGAGGATCTCGGCCTGCACCGGCGCGCCGAGCACGGTGGTGGGCCGCAGGTCGGCGCCGATCGCCCGCCGGATGCCGTCCACGGTGGTGCGGGCCGGCAGCACCAGTTCGGCGCCCCGGTGCAGGGTGTGCAGCAACCCGCCGACCAGGCCCAGCACATGGACGATCGAGGCGAGCACCACGACCCGCTCGCCGGGCTGCGGGAAGCCGTCCAGCCGGGTGTACCGCTCGATCTCGGCGGTCAGGTCGGCGGCGCTGCGGCCGATCACCTTGGACGGCCCGGTGGAGCCCGAACTCAGTTGGAGCAGCGCGTGGTCGGTGGCGGCCGGGAGCCCGTCCAGGGCGGTGACCACGGTCTCGGCCGCGGTGCTGAAGCCGCGCAGCGCGCCGGGCGCGCCGGCGGTGGACTCGACCAGGAACTGCGGCCGCAGCCGCTCCAGCGCGGTGGCCACCTCGCCGGGGGCGAGCCGCACGTCCAGCAGTGCCACCTGGGCGCCGAGCCGCCAGGCGGCCAGCAGCGTGGTGATCAGCGCGAGCGAGGGCGGCAGCCGCAGCGCGACGGTGCTGCCCTTGTGGGCACCCGCGCTGGTCAGCCGCTGTTGTTCCTGTTCGACCAATTCGCGGACCGCGGCCCGGTCCAGTGTCCGCTCCAGCGTCAGACAGGGTGAGTCATCCGCGCCGGCCAGCAGAACATCGTCAACCCACGACATCCATGCCCCCATGAAATTGGTGCCCCGAGCATTGCTGATGCATTAGTTAAGAATTCGCGAAAATATCGGGAACTCCGACGCAGAGCGTCCCCGGGCATGCGTCGCGCATGTCCGGGAACCTTGTTACTACGCGCGCGCCGTTCGGCCGCAGAATGAATCGGCCGCAGAAAGGATTCGGCGTGCTCCCGCCCCCCGGTACCGAAAGCCTATGCGGATCACGCAAAGCTGGTCAACCGACGGCGGAAAGTTACGCCCGAGTAGTCTGAAACTTCAGGAAGCGGTTGTGAAGGAATGTCGAAATGCGCCGCGGCCCAGGTGGGCCGCCGCGGCGCTCGGAGAATTGCGGATGAATTTATCGGGAAGTGATCAGGGCACGGGTGATTTCCGTGAGCCGCGGGCACCCGGAGAGTGCCATCGCCTCGTCGAGTTCTTCGGTGAGCAGTCGCAGCACCTCGGCCGCTCCGGTCGCGCCGCCCTGGGCCAGCCCCCAGAAGACTGGTCGGCCAACCATCGCCAGGTCGGCGCCGAGCGCCAGCACCTTCAGCAGGTCGCCGCCGTGCCGGATCCCGCCGTCCACCGCGACCAGGGCCCGCCCGGCCACCGCGTCCACCACCTCGGGCAGGGCGTCGGCCGAGGCCACCGCGCTGTCCAGCTGCCGGCCGCCGTGGTTGGAGACCACCACGCCCGACGCGCCGTGGGCCAGCGCGAGCCGCGCGTCCTCGGCGGTCAGCACGCCCTTGAGGATCAGCGGCAGCCCGGTGCGCTCGCGCAGCCAGGCCAGGTCGGCCCAGGTGATCGAGGAGTCGAACTGCTCGCGGGAGTGCTTCTCGATCGCCGAGGCGCCCTCGGTGCGCCGGTGCGAGCTGGACATCAGCGCGGCCGGCAGGTTCACCGCCCGGATGTCGCCGGGCACGCTGAAGCCGCTGCGCACGTCGCGCGGGCGGCGGGCCACCCGCGGCGCGTCCACCGTCAGCACCAGGGCCTGGAAGCCGGCCGCGGCGGCCCGTGCGGCGAGTTCGACCAGGGCCTGCCGCTCGCGCAGCCAGTAGAGCTGGAGCCACAGCGGCCCGCTCGCGGCGGCGGCGATGTCCTCCAGGGTGCGGCTGGCGAACATGCTGACGGTGAGCAGCGAGCCGGCCTTGCCGGCCGCCTCGGCGGTGGCGGTCTCGCCGTCCGGGCAGGCCAGCCGGTGGTAGGCCATCGGGGCCACGCCCAGTGGTGCGGCCAGCGGCGCGCCGAGCACCGTGGTCGCGGTCGAGCACTGTGAGACGTCCACCAGGACCCGTGGTCGGATCCGCAGCCGGTCCAGCGCCGCGCGGTTGGCGGCGAGGGCGGACTCGCTGCCGCTGCCGCCCTGGATGAAGTCCCAGACCTGCTCGGTCAGCACCCCCTGGGCAGCCGACTCGTAGCTTGCTATGTCAAGCACCTGTCTGCTCCTGTCCCCCGCACGATCGACTTCGAGCGTTGTGACCGCACGGTCGTTCACTTAATATCATGGTGGCGCCGTCGAGGGCGGGTCAAGGACCGCCGGGCCGACACGCCGGGGCGAAGAAGTGAACACGGTGAACAGCAGGAGTGCCTCCGACAAGCGCGCGACAATGGGAGTCGACACGTGGGTGACGCACGAATCGCGCGGGGGAACCTGACGCGCCGAACAGTCCTCCAGCGGGCCGCCGAGATAGCGTCGGTGGAAGGACTGGAGAACATTTCGCTCGGCCGCCTGGCCGCCGAGGTGGGCATCAGCAAGAGTGGTATCTTCGCGCTGTTCGGCTCGAAGGAGGAGCTGCAGCTGGCCACCGTGCGATCGGCCATCAGTTTCTATCTTGAGCACCTCATCACGCCGAATCGGCAACTCCCCGAAGGGATTGTCAAGGTGCGTTTGCTGTGCGACAGTTGGCTGCGTAGTTCGATGGGCCGGGTTTTTCCCGGCGGCTGCTTCTTCTTCGCCACCTCGGTCGAGTTCGCGGCCCGCCCGGGGCCGGTCCGCGATCTGCTGGCCGGTGCTCAGCGCGAGTGGATCCACTACGTCGAGCGGGTGATCGTGGCGGCGATCGAGGCCGGCGAGCTCACTGCCGACACCGATCCCGCGACCCTGGCCTTCGAGCTGCTGTCCCTGCTCGACGGTGCCAACAGCACCGCGCTGCTGCACGACGACGACACCGCCTACCAGAAGGCGGCCACCGCGATCCTGCGGCGGCTGCGGTCGGCGGCCACCGATCCGGCCCTGCTCTGCGACCCGCCCGCCCTGCTGACCGTCGCCTGACGAGCGCTCAAGTCCTGGAGAAACGACCATGCCACTCGACCCCCAGGTGCAGGCCATGCGCGCGGCCAAGGCCGCCGCCGCGGTGCGCCCGCTCTACACACTGGGCATCGACGAGGCCCGGGCGGCCGACCTGGCCGCGATCCAGTCCGAGGCCGGCCGGCCGGAGCCGGTGGGCGCCGTCACCGACACCGAACTGCCGGGCCCCGACGGCCCGTTGCCGGTCCGGGTCTACCGGCCCGAGGGCGAAGGCCCGTTCCCGGTGCTGGTCTACTTCTTCGGCGGCGGCTGGACCCTGGGCAGCATCGACACCTCGGACGCGATCTGCCGGGCGCTGACCAACGCGGCCGGCTGCGTCACCGTCTCGGTCGGCTACCGGCTGGCGCCCGAACACCCCTTCCCCGCCGCGGTGTTCGACTGCCTGGCGGCGCTGCGCTGGGCCGCCGAGCAGGCCCCCCGGTTCGACGGCGACCCGGCCCGCCTCGCGGTCGGCGGCGACAGCGCGGGCGGCAACCTGGCCGCCGTCGTCAGCCTGCTGGCCCGCGACCAGGACGGCCCGGCGATCACCGCCCAGCTGCTGGTCTACCCGAACACCGACCACGCCTCGGCCACCGCCTCGATGGCGGAGAACGACGACCCGCTCTTCTTCAACCAGCTGTCGGTCGACTGGTACTGGAAGCACTACCTGGCCGACCAGGCCGACGGCGCCGACCCGTTGGCCTCCCCGCTGCGCGCGGGCGACCACTCGGGCCTCCCCCCGGCCCTGGTGATCACCGCCGAGTACGACCCGCTGCGCGACGAGGGCGAGGCCTACGCGGCCAAGCTCGCCGCGGCCGGCGTCGAGGTCGAACTGACCCGCTACGACGGCGTGGTGCACGGCTTCTTCGCGATGTCCGGCGTGCTGGCGGCGGGCCGCACCGCGATGGGCCAGGCGGCCGGCTTCCTGCGCCGCAAGCTGGCCCCGCAGGCCCCGGTGCTGCTGCGCCAGGCCGAGCTGCACGGCTCGCTGAGCGACCCGGTGCTGGACGCGATGAACTTCCTCAACGAGGTGACCGGCCGCTTCCCCGAGGCCGTCTCCTTCGCCCCCGGGCGCCCGTACGAGGGCTTCTTCGAGGTCGAGCAGATCGAGTCCTACCTGCGCAGCTACCTGGACCGGCTGGCGGCCGACGGCCTGGACCGCGACCAGGTGCGCACCCGGCTCTTCCAGTACGGCCGCACCAACGGCCAGATCCACGAGCTGATCGCCCGCACCCTGGCCAACGACGAGGGCATCGAGGTGCCCGCCGAGTCGGTGGTGGTCACCGTCGGCTGCCAGGAGGCGATGCTGCTCGCGCTGCGCGCGCTCTGCGCCGGCCCCGACGACGTGCTGCTGGTCAGCTCCCCGGCCTACGTCGGCATCACCGGCGCGGCCCGGGTGCTGGACATCGAGGTCGCCCCGGTGCCGGAGGGCCCGGACGGCCTGGAGCCGGCCGCGGTGGCGGCGGTGGCCCGCCAGCTGCGGGCGGCCGGCAAGCGGCCCCGCGCGCTCTACCTGGTGCCGGACTTCGCCAACCCCTCGGGCAGCACCCTGCCGCTGGAGGTGCGCCACCAGCTGCTGGCGCTGGCCGGCGAGCAGGACCTGCTGGTCCTGGAGGACAACCCGTACGGCTTCTTCGTCCGGGAGGGCTCGCCGCTGCCCACCATGAAGTCGCTGGACACCGCCCGCCGGGTGGTCTACCTGGGCTCCTTCGCCAAGACCGCCTTCCCGGGCGCCCGGCTCGGCTACCTGGTTGCCGACCAGGAGGTGCTCACCGCCGACGGCGGCCGCACCCTGCTGGCCGACCAGCTCTCCAAGATCAAGAGCATGACGACGGTCAACACCTCGGCGGTCAGCCAGGCGGTCATCGGCGGCATGCTGATCGAGCTGGACTGCCGGCTGCGGGAGGCCAACGAGCAGGCCATCAAGCACTACCGCAACGCGTTGGAGACCCTGCTCGCCGAGCTGGAGCGGACCTTCCCGGCCGACCGGCACGCCGAGCACGGGGTGCGCTGGAACCGGCCGCGCGGCGGCTTCTTCGTGGTGGTGGACGTGCCGGTGGCCGTCGACCACGCCGCGCTGGAGCGCTCGGCCCGCGAGTTCGGGGTGCTCTTCACCCCGATGGGCGACTTCTACCTGCACGGCGGCGGCTCGCACCAGCTGCGGCTCTCCTGCAGCTACCTGACCGACGACCAGATCATCGACGGGGTGGGCCGGCTGGCCGCCTTCCTGGCCGCCGAGCGCGCCGAGGACGGGGGACGGACCCATGGGTGACCTGCTGCTCGGCAAGCGGATCCTGGTGACGGGGGTCATCACCGACTCCTCGATCGCCTTCGACGTGGCCCGGCTGGCCCAGGAACAGGGCGCCGAGGTGGTGCTCACCGGGTTCGGCCGGCTCAGCCTGGTCAACCGGGTGGCCGCCCGGCTGCCCAAGCCGGCGCCGGTGATCGAACTGGACGTCACCGACCAGGCCCAGCTGGACGGCCTGGCCGAGCAGGTGCGCGAGCACGTGGACGGGCTGGACGGCGTGGTGCACTCGGTGGCCTTCGCCCCGAAGGACGCCCTCGGCGGCAACTTCCTGAACGCGCAGTGGACCGACGTCGCCACCGCGGTGCAGGTCTCCGCCTACTCGTTGAAGTCGCTGGCGATGGCCGCGCTGCCGCTGCTCGCGCCGGGCAGCTCGATCGTCGGCCTGACCTTCGACGCCCGGTTCAGCTGGCCCAGCTACGACTGGATGGGCGTGGCCAAGGCCGCGCTGGAGTCCACCTCCCGCTACCTGGCCCGCGACCTCGGCGGCCACGGGGTGCGCTGCAACCTGGTGGCGGCCGGCCCGATCAAGACCAAGGCGGCCACCTCGATCCCCGGCTACGGCGGCTTCGAGGAGGTCTGGGCCGAGCGCGCCTCGATCGGCTGGGACCCGACCGACCCCGAGCCCGCCGCCCGCGGCGTGGTCGGGCTGCTGTCGGACTGGTTCCCGCGCACCACCGGCGAGGTGCTGCACGTGGACGGCGGAGTCCACGCGACCGGCTGCTGAGCCGAGACCGGCTGTTCGGCCGCCACCGGCCGCTGAGCCGACCTGTTCCATGTTCCGAGGGGGGAACCCGATATGACCAGCCCGACGACCGACCGCGCCGAGTACGCGCTGCTCGCCGACCTCCAGCCGGTGGTCGGCGAGAACCTGGACCGCCACCTGGCCGTGGCCAAGGACTGGTTCCCGCACGAGTACGTGCCGTGGAGCCAGGGCCGCGACTTCGAGGGCCCGCTGAACGGCGAGGCCTGGGTGCCGGAGGAGGCCAAGCTCTCCGAGGTGGCCCGCACCTCGCTGGTGGTCAACCTGCTGACCGAGGACAACCTGCCCGGCTACCACTTCGCGATCGCCCAGTTCGGCCAGGACGGCGCCTGGGGCACCTGGGTCAACCGCTGGACCGCCGAGGAGGCCCGGCACGGCACCGCGCTGCGCGACTACCTGCTGGTGACCCGCACGGTGGACCCGCGGGCCCTGGAGCTGGCCCGGATGGCCCACATGACGGGCGGTTACCAGCGCCCCGACGGCTTCAGCGCGCTGCACGCCATCGCCTACGCCGCCTTCCAGGAGCTGGCCACCCGCATCTCGCACCGCAACACCGGCCTGCACAGCGAGGATCCGGTCTGCGACGGCCTGCTGGCCCGGATCGCCGCCGACGAGAACCTGCACATGCTCTTCTACCGCAACCTGGTCGCCGCGGCCTTCGAGATCGCCCCGGACACCGCGATGCGGGCGGTCGCCGACGTGGTGATCGGCTTCGAGATGCCGGGCTCCACGATCAAGGACTTCGGCCGCAAGTCGGCGCAGATCGCCATGGCCGGCATCTACGACCTGCGGCTGCACCACGACGACGTGGTGCAGCCGATCCTGCGCCAGCTGCGGGTCTTCGAGCGCACCGGGTTCGGGGCGCA